>NZ_JSVC01000019.1 GCF_000814475.1 Flavihumibacter solisilvae
TTTGCGTCAAGCACTTTCGCAGTAGTCACTGCATTTGCTCCAATGGTCGGGTTAGGATAAGTACCGGTAAGGTCACCACCTGCATTCCCGCTCACCGGAATAGAAGTAGGAATTACACCAGGAGCCAGTTTCGCAGCTGTGATGGCACCATCCTGAACTTTTGTTGTGGTGATCGCATCGTCAGCAACCTTAGCCGCGGTTACCGCATTGTTGGCAAGTTTATTATTGTCTACAGAAGTATTGGCAAGCTTGGCGTTAGTAACCGCACCGTCAGCAAGTTTTGCAGTAGTGATATTAGCGTCAAGCACTTTCGCAGTAGTCACTGCATTTGCTCCAATGGTCGGGTTGGGATATGTGCCGGTAAGGTCACCACCTGCATTTCCGCTTACCGGAATTGATGTAGGAATAACACCAGGTGCAAGTTTCGCAGCCGTGATGGCACCGTCTGCAACCTTAGCAGTGGTAACTGCATTGTTGGATATTTTTGCTGAAGTCACCGCATTGCTTGCGAGCTTGTTCGCATTCACCGCATTGTTGGCAATGGTCGGGTTCGGAAACGTTCCGGTAAGATCTCCGCCGGCATTACCAGAGGGTGGTAAAGTGGTAGGAATGATACCCGGAGCCAGTTTATTGGCTGTGATGGTGTTATTGGCGATCTTGTTTGTGGTTACCGCATTATTGGCGATAGTCGGGTTAGGGTAAGTACCATTCAAATCGCCGCCGGCATTACCGCCGGACGATGGAGGAATAACACCCGGCGCAAGTTTAGCAGCGGTAATAGAACCATCCTGGATCTTCGATGTGGAGATCGCATCATCAGCTATTTTGTTCCCGGTTACTGCATTATTTGCAATTGAAGGGTTAGGATAATTTCCATTCAGGTCTCCACCAGCGGCACCACCAGGAGGCAAATTCGCAGGTATTTCAGGAATCACACCCGGTGCTAATTTGCTGGCAGTAATGGCACCATCTGCAACTTTTTCTGTAGTGACTGAGGCACTACCCAATTTCTGTGCGGTTACCGCTCCATTTTCAAGTTTTTTGGAACCTATGGCTCCATCTTTCACCACGGGGTTTGGAAATGTACCTGTAAGGTCTCCCCCGGCATTACCGATGGGTGACGCAGTTTCTGCGCGTAATGCAAAAGGCACACTGGTCAGCTGTGAAGCTCCCAATGAGATAAAGCCCCGTCCATCACCTAAATCCATTTCAACCTGCAGGAATTTTTTGTTTTGTCCACTCCAGGTAGTTGCTTCAAGTGTTCCGCGGGTATCTGTTGCACCATCACTGCCCATGGCAGTAGAGAATAATCCGAATTGATTGGTCTTAACAGTTCTCCTTTCACTGTACAATTCTTCACCGTTGGCATCTTTATCTCTTACTGTAAGACGTAGGGTGATGTTCTGATTTGATAAGGCTGTCCCATAAGCGTTGCGGGCAATTCCCTGGTAATGGATCTGTTTCGGCACCTGCGCTTTGAGGGAAGTGCATAAAAACAGGCCTACCACAAATGGCATAACTTGTTTTATCATTGGAAATGGATTTTGTATTGGTTAATCGATCTTTAAAACTTTGAATGAACCTTTACGGATAACAGGACCCTCAACCGGTTCGAGCTCTACATACAGGAAATAACTGCCATTAGTGAGTTTTGTCATATTGATATCCTGCGTATGTCCGTAACCGTAATAATTGAACGAAGTCTGGTACAGCCGCTCCCCTTTGTCGCTGAAAAGCATACAATTCATTCTTCCAGCCTGGTTAAGGGTAAACTGAACCTTAAGGATCGATTTAACGGGGTTTGGGAGAATCCTGATCTCGCCTTTTGCAAAATTGGGATCAGTAACAAACACGACCTGCCGCCCGATATCGGGCTGCAGGAATCCCTGTGTTACGACAAGGTGTTTGTTTTCGGAAATGCGGGTATCAATGCGGAGCAATTCGCCAATGCTCCAGTCAACGCTTATCCGGTCATTGGAAAATGATCCTCCGCCGGAATTGACCATTCCATTTGAAGAGTGTATCTGTTGTGCACTTGCAGACTGAAAAATCAAGCCGCACAAAAGGATGGCCAGCAGTTTTGGTTTAGGGTTTGTGAATTTCATAGACAGTTTGGGCTTTCCGTAATGGTTGCTTTATCTTTTTCGTGCCATGATCATTTTTCCGGTCATTCTCCGATCACCCGTTTCAAGCGTGATAGGGTATGTTCCGGATGCCCACTTATTCAACCCTTCATAACTGATCAGATTGTTTCCCGGATAAAGCGAAACCTTCCTGACATCCATTAACGCACCAACTGCATTAAAAATTTTAATGACGGCCAATTGATTTTTTTTGCTATTGACAACCAGCTGCATTCTATCGGTTACCGGGTTCGGAAGAACCTGTATCTGGTCTTCATTCAGAATCACCCGTTTCAGTGCGACTTCCGGTGAATAACGAACCGAATTATCGATCCTTATCAGTTTTACCCGGTAGTATACCTGCTCACCCGGCACGGTGCTGACATTGTCATTGATCGGGTAAGATACCGTACCGGTTCTGCTGTTATTATTGGTTATAGTTTTTAAATGCTGGAAATTCTTGCCATCTGTGCTTCTTTCCACTATATAATAGCTGACATTCTCGTTTGAGGATGCCTCAAAGTCCAGATTAACCTCCTGCCCTGCCAGTTTCCCCGTCAGTTTAAGACGGTTTGCGGGAAGTATATTACAGGAGTTTGAAAAATCGATTACGACAGTATCTAGCGCATACTCACCACAACCGGCCATTAACTGCTGCTTTACAATATAGGTACCGGGTGCATCGACGGTAATCTCCGGGCCGGTTGTTCCGCTGATGATATTCCCGTCCGCGGTTGACCAGGTGTAAACTGAGGTCGGCATCGCGTTTGTTACGGTAATCGTACTGACGCTTTCCCCACAGATAAAAGGAATATCGGCGTCAGCTGAAACAGGGTTAAAGGTGAAGAAATCGAATGGCCCAACGAAATCCTTCAACTCCGCTGAGAAAGAGGAAGATGACCTGGTTTTGATCAGGATCCGGCTGAACGGAAGTCCACACGCATTGCCACCCAGGAGTGACATTGGATCCAATCCCAGGTAAGTCATATTCACTGCAAATTCAAGGAATTGGTTTGGACTGAAGTTGTCCTGCACACTATTGTCAGCCTTGACTAACTTGAACGGGCCGGCCCAGGTTGAAGCACTATTCTGTAATCCGCTATAGAAGTTTCCACCCTGGCGCGGTAATATGCTGGCATAGCCATAATTTCCGCCGGCTCCATCGAAAAGTCCGCCCCACGCGAAATTGGGCGAGTTTAGATTCATCGCATCACGATGTACCCAGATTCTTGCAACGAGGTTCTGCAACCCGCTGCCGCCAAACTCTGCCGTAAAAATCACGTCACCCGGCGTTGTTACTGCACCGGAAACCGGATCGAATTTCCATGCAGTGTGCCCGTCTTCAGGACCGGTACCAGTAAATTTCCGGGTCTGCCTGCTGTAGAAGATATCTGTCTGGTACAACTCAAAATCAAAATACCTGTTACCGTTTGTTGCATCCAAAGCGATTCCCCCGATAAACCAGAGGGAATCCAGCAGAACTGCAGTTTTTTGAGCCCGGCGGACGTGCACGTAAGTGTCCAGAATATCGTTTTTGTCCGGGATGTTTGTTTCTGTTGCGCCTGTCCATAAAGATGGATTGTCGCCATTTTTGTTGGACATGGCAAATGTGGTGGAATCAATGCCATGGTAGTCCCGGATATAAATAGCATCTATCAACGTATTTCCGTTCAGCCGCGTAAATTGAGGATATGACATCGTCCTGAAAAAAGGAAGCCGGCGACTGTTTATATCAGTTACATACCGGTCCGTAATTGATTTCGCACCTGAAGTGTCAATTATCCAAATTGGCGGAGTATAGGGAAAATTGGTGGCAGAGTTTGAGAACCAGTCATGGGAATTAGCCGTGGCCTGGGATGCGCCATTCAATTTAGCGGAAATGACCTCACCGTCAACACCAAAGGCAGCTTTGTTCATTGCCTGAATAACCTGGGCTTTTATGCCGAAAGACCCAAAGGCAACCACGAAGGTTACCAGTAATAGTTTTTTCATCGGAATAGAATTAAAAGTGATTATTTCATTTTCATAATGAATGTTACACCATCATTCTTTCCGGGGAAATCCTTACTGGAACTGGATTTGAGTAGAAAGTTTTCATAAGAATTTGTTTTAAGTCAGAGGATCTGGATTGTTTTACAAGGACAAGAACGAAATAAATTCCGGTATATTCTAACTATTAACCCCTATTTTTTTGGAAATCGTATAAAAACATTTAGAAGTTCGTGGATGTACCATATAGCTGCAGAAATCCACACGCATTAAAATATGATTAAAATACCGGGCGGCTTTTCGAGTTGATGTGGTAGTAAGGGGGCCGCCAATTGGGCTAAGGGCGTTAGGGAAGGATGTTAGCAGGTATGTACTAAATAAAATAGCCGATACTTTACAGTATCGGCTATCATTCAAACACTTATACGATAACATATAAGTGTCGGGGATATGAAAAACTTATTTTTTCACAGAATCAACAGCAGCTTTTGCGCTATCAACAGCAGCAGCAGCAGTAGAATCGATAGCAGCTTTAGCGCTATCAACAGTTGCAGTTACAGCAGAATCAACTGCAGCTACAGTTGAATCAGCAGCAGCTTCTTTAGAGTCAGCAGCATTGTTACAAGCCGCGAATGCAGCGCCAATAACCAGAACGAACAGGAGCTTTTTCATTTGATCTTTTTTTGTGTTTGAATGATTGATTTGGAGTTTATACCCGATTTGGAAAAAGGTAACCCGAAAAACCAGTTTTTTTTTTCAGGCTCACTTAAGGGTTACTATTTGTTATTTTGGGTATTAAATAAAGCAGCGTGAGCGCAGACCAAACAGAAAAAGAACTATTAAAAGGGCTGGCCGGGAACGACAGAAAGGCATCCGAAACCATTTATAAACAACATTATAATATGGTCCAGGCGCTTATAGTGAACAATAATGGCTCTGCAGAGGACGCAAGGGACATCTTCCAGGAAGCCATGCTTGTGCTGTATGAAAAGGCGAGGTCGGGCAATTTTGAACTAAACTGCCAACTGAAAACCTATATATATTCAGTTTGCAGGCGACTGTGGCTTAAGCGATTACAGCAATTACAGCGGTATTCCACTGAAATAGACGGTATCGCAGAGGTTGTTCAGGTAGAAGAAGACATGGAAAAACATGAAGCCCGTAACCTTGAATTCAGTGTCATGGAAAAGGCGCTGCTGAGTATCGGCGAACCCTGCAAGAGCTTGCTGGAAGCCTATTACCTGCAAAAAAGGAATATGGCCGACATCGCAGCAAGTTTCGGGTATACAAATGCAGACAATGCTAAAAACCAGAAGTATAAGTGTCTTGCAAGGCTTAAAAAACTGTTTTTCGCTCAATATAAAAACCAGGTAGCATGACAGACGACATGAATTTGATGGAAATGGTCGAAAGGTATGTCAGGGGGGAAATGGACCCGCAGGAAATGTCATATTTTGAATCTTTACGACGGGCAGATCCCGCCATAGACCAGCTTGTCGTGGAGCATTCCATGTTCCTCCGCCAACTCAATGATTTCGGGGACAGAAAGGCATTTAAAACCGTGCTTGGTGAAACACATGAAAAATTGCTGGCGAATGGCGAAATCCGAACTGAGCAGCCGAAGGTCAGGGTGTTGCAAAAGTACAAAAGGGTGCTGGCAATGGCAGCGTCCATTGCGGGACTGACAGCCCTGGCAATCAGCGGACTGGTCAGCTATTTCACCCCGAAAAGCAGTCCTGTGGAAATTGCACAGCTTAAAAAAGAACTTAACGCTGTAAAAATCTCCCAAAAGCAGACCCAGAATGAAATTAATACCTTTAAAAACACTTCACCAAGGCCGGCAACGCCTGGTAAATTTGGTGGTACAGGCTTCCTGATTGATGGGAAAGGTTACCTGGTAACATCAGCTCACGTTGTTGCCAAAGCCGATTCAGTTTATATCGTTAATTCAAAAGGTGACTATTTCAAAGCCAAAACGATCCATGTAAACGATAATACGGACATCGCTGTCCTGAAAATTACGGACAGCAGGTTTGAACCGGTCCAGAAGCTGCCCTATGGCATCCGGAAGGCGAAAGCAGATTTGGGTGAACAGATATTTACATTGGGGTACCCCCGTACTGAAATTGTGTACAACGAAGGCTATCTCAGTGCGAAAACCGGGTTCAATGGTGATACCGTTACCTACCAGATCGCAATTTCAGCCAACCCGGGAAACTCCGGCGGTCCCATTTTCAACCAGTCTGGGGAAGTAATCGGGGTACTGAGCGGTAAACAATTAACTGCGGAAGGGGTGGTATTCAGCAGCCAGAGCAAGAATATTTTCAAGGCACTTGATTCTATAAGACATGACACCACAACATTCACGATAAAAATGCCAACCCATTCATCTGTCAAAGGAATTGACCGGGTACAGCAGATCAAACGCATTGAAGACTGCATCTTCAATGTGATGAGTTATTGATCAGCATCACTCGAAATAAGAAAAGGCCAATTGAAACTGTTCAATTGGCCTTTTCTATTGTTGGGAATTATTATCAGCTGTTTACATTTTCGGCCTTCCACAAATTCTGTGGATATTCACCAGCTTCAACCAATGCGTCAAGGCTCGCCTGCACACTTGGTGCATCTTCCTTATAGGTAACCCCAAACCACTGGCTCGTGGTTGGTATTACAGGAATCACTCCTTTCCCTGACTTGGTAAAATCGTCTGCCACTATTGGAATAAAAAACTCCGCTTTCGGATTCTGTGCATGGTCTCTTACAAACTCGTCAAACATCTTCTGGCTGATGGAAAAAATCGACGGATGGAAACACCAGAAATTCATGGAAACACTGGAATCCAGGGGTAGGGTTCGTGGTGTCTGGTTATCATCACAAACGATTTGACCGTCCTGCAGGGATATATTAAGTCGCTCTGCTATTGATACCAGGTTGCCATTCGCATCAACTTCGCAAACGCCCCGATTCACTGTGCCGTGCTCTGATAATGTCTTTAACAGGTCATATCCGATTATAGCATGTTTTTTTTCACTTACCTGGGCGGTTAAAAATGTGTACGCTTTCTCAAATGCATCCCGTCCATAAAAATCATCTGCGTTGATCACCGCAAAAGGTTCATTAACTGCATTTTTAGCACACAGCACAGCATGTGCTGTCCCCCAGGGCTTGGTACGGTCTGCAGGAATTTCAACACCGTTCAAGAATGAACGGAGGTCCTGGAATACATATTCAACCTTGATCTTACCCTCGAGTTTTTTGCCGAAGATCTCCCGAAATTCATTTTCAAATTCCTTCCTGATTATAAATACCACTTTACCAAATCCAGCACGCATTGCATCGAAAATTGAATATTCCATGATGGTTTCACCACTTGGACCAAATGACTGTATCTGCTTCAGACTTCCATAACGGGATGCCATGCCCGCCGCCAAAATCACTAGTGTTGGTTGCATTCTGCTATTTTTGTTTTGAGAGGCGAATATAAATATTCAATATGAATTTAGCTGTTAACCCTGGTTTGGTGACCCTGGACACAGTACATTCTCTTAGCGATCAATCGGTTGCGGTAAACGTGTTGCGGCTCGACAAAATCCACTCCGTTGTTTCGGGGAACAAATGGTTCAAGCTGCAGAAATACCTGAAAAATGCACTGGAATCGGGACAAAAGGGGATCCTGACCTTTGGCGGCCCTTACTCAAATCATATCATTGCCACCGCATTTGCCGCTTCAGCAGCCGGCCTGCAGAGCATCGGAATCATCCGGGGCGAAGAAGCCCGGCAAATTTCCGGAACATTGAAGGATGCAAGGTCTTTTGGAATGAACCTCGTTTTTGTTTCCAGGGAAAAATACAAGGATCCTGTCATGCATGCTGAAATTACCGCCGAATATGGGCATGAATGGACAATTGTGCCGGAAGGCGGCCAGGGCGCACAGGGGATCCTGGGTGCTTCAGAGATCCTGAGCCTGGTCCCGGGTGCTGATTCCTATTCGCACATTTGTTGTGCTGCAGGTACAGGAACGACCTTAGCCGGACTGGCATCTGTCGCAATGCCATCGCAGCATCTTGTTGGCATCAGCAGCCTGAAGGGAGATGACACACTTACCGGCGACATCAGCGCCTGGCTTGGTAATCTAAACCGCAGATTCACCATTTTTTTTGATTATCACTTCGGAGGGTATGCAAAATATTCATCAGACCTGATACACTTTATGAATGGGTTTTACGCCGACAATAAAATCCCGACAGATTTCGTATACACAGCAAAACTCATGTATGGCGTACAACAACTGCTGAAAACTGGCTATTTTCAGCCTGGTTCAAAAGTCCTGGTAATACATAGCGGCGGCCTCCAGGGCAACCGTTCTTTAAAAGCGGGAGATCTGATTTTTTCTAATGAATAGCATAATCCGCTCCTTATATTTGCCGGAATGGTACGGTTCAAACGCTATAATCCGCATTGGCTTCTCGCCCTTCTCAGCATATTTTTTCAGCATACCGTAACCGGACAGGATACGCTTCCGGATTTTTCTGCGGTTATACGTACCGGTAATAAAGTCCTGATCAGCTGGTCCAACCCTTATGGCAGCCGTATCCGCCAGTTAAGCATTCAACGATCTGCTGACAGCGTGCGGGCTTTTAAAACGATCATGACTATTCCTGATCCAACGGTTTTGCAAAACGGTTTCCTCGATGCAAAAGTCAGGGACACCAATCAATATTACAGGCTCTACATTCTGCTTGACAGCGGCAAATATGTTTTCAGTAAATCAGAAAAGGCAAAAAAATTTATTCCACCACCGCCCCCACCCAAACCAGCGGTTCAGTCTGTCGTGAAGAAACCAGATGAGCGAGCCAATAGCCGGTTCCCGCCCAGGCCTGTTGATGATCCCCCGGTGGAAAATAATGTTGTAAAAGACAAGGCGGTAAGGCCAGCCGTGAAGCTACCAGTAGTGGTACCGGAAAAAATTTATACACTTCGAAAAGGAGACCTGGTTATCGGAACAGTCGCTGAATCCGCCTTCAGAAGATTTCGCGATTCGATCAATTTCAAAACCAAGGACACGTTGCAGGTGCTTCCTAACGACACGCTCCTGGTGAAAGCATTTGTTCCCAAGGAGGTTTACCGGCCTTCTAAATATGTATTTATGGATAAAGCCGGGTTACTTCATATTGCGCTGCCGGAAGCAGGAAGAAGAAATTACCGGGTAAAATTTTATGAAGAAGACAAGTCACTCCTGTTTGAAATAAAGGATATCAGGGACCAGGTACTTCTATTAGACAAAGCGAATTTCCAACACGCAGGCTGGTTCCTTTTTGAATTATTTGAAGACGGTTTACTTAAAGAAAAAAACAGGTTCTTTATTGCTCGCGATTTTTAACCGGCGGCGACAGGCTCCTGAACCAGGGCAACCCCGAAAACAGCTTCGAAATTCTTCCTGACTTCATCTTTCACCGCATCGAATGGAACGGTACTGCCAATCTCCTTCTGCAGTGAGGTGACGGATTTCTGTGCGATGCCACAGGGAACGATATTATCAAAATAAGCCAGGTCTGTATTGACGTTTAAGGCAAACCCGTGCATAGTTATCCATCTGCTGCAGCGCACGCCCATAGCACAGATCTTTCTTTCCCTGCCAGGAACAGCAGCATCAAGCCAAACGCCTGTTTCGCCTGGTGAACGTTCGCCCTTCAGACCAAAAAAAGCTATAGACCGGATTATTACCTCCTCAAGGTTGCGAAGGTATCTTCCGATATCCGTATAAAATTTTTCGAGATCAAGAATGGGATAACCCACTAGTTGCTGGGGACCATGGAAAGTAATATCTCCTCCCCTGTTCGTTTTGTAAAAACCAATACCTTTCCTCACACGGTCTTCTTCACTTATGAGAACATTTTCCATGTGCCCGCTTTTACCAAGTGTATATACCGGCGGATGTTCTACAAATAAAAGGTGGTGGGTAGTCTCTGACCGGGCTTCGCTATTTGCTGATTTGATCTGCAGGTTTCTCTGCAATAACTGCTCCTGCAGGTCCCATGCTCCCTGGTAATCCATCTTTCCCAGGTCCCTGAACAATACTTGCTCCATCCTGCAAATTTAACGGAAGGCTGGCTTCCTATGCCTATTTTTGCGGAAATAGTCCGAACATGGCCGTTGAACTCATTGAAGATGAACTGGATGAACAGAATGAAGGTACGGAGGAGCTTTACGAACAGCATACAATCCGTACCGATGCAGGC
This sequence comes from Flavihumibacter solisilvae, assembly GCF_000814475.1. Taxonomy (GTDB): domain Bacteria; phylum Bacteroidota; class Bacteroidia; order Chitinophagales; family Chitinophagaceae; genus Flavihumibacter; species Flavihumibacter solisilvae. Next base: position 10,355 of record NZ_JSVC01000019.1, read on the forward strand.
CAGGAGCCGATGCGAATTGACAAATTCCTGACGGGCAGGATTGAATATGCCACCCGGAATAAGGTCCAGAAAGCCATCGACGCGGGAAGGGTGCTTGTAAACGGCCGTCCAACCCAGTCAAATTATAAGATCAAGGCGGGCGACGAGATCGTGGTTTATTCCCATAAGGAAAAGAAAGGCGAACATATTATACCGGAACCTGTACCGTTGAATATTCATTATGAGGATAATGATATCATTATATTGAATAAGCCAGCCGGATTGGTGGTGCATCCCGCTTCCGGCAATCCCAGCGGAACCCTGATCAATGGGGTAGCCTGGTACCTGCGCCAGCAAAATGACTCTATCACGGAAGAAACCCTTCCCCGTTTTGGAATGGTTCATCGGATAGATAAAAACACAAGTGGTTTAATGGTACTGGCAAAAACTGATAATGCTGTGACTTCGCTGGCGAGACAGTTCTTTGATCACACGGTATTTCGCCGGTATATTGCCCTGGTTTGGGGCGATCCCGCTGAAGACGAAGGAACCGTAATTGCGCATATTGGAAGGCATAAACGGTTCCGCAAACTTTTCGACGCATACCCGGAAGGAGACTATGGCAAGGATGCCATCACGCATTATAAGGTGCTTGAAAGATTTGGCTATGTTACGATGGTGGAATGCAGGCTGGAAACCGGTCGAACGCACCAGATCCGTGTGCATATGCAGCATATCGGACATCCACTTTTCAACGATGATTTTTATGGTGGTGACCGTATCGTGAAAGGGACTGTTTATACCAAGTACAAGCAGTTTATCGACAACTGCTTTGAAATTTGTCCCCGTCATGCACTTCACGCGAAAAACATCGGGTTTAAACATCCCTCAACAGGTGAGCAGGTATTGTTTGAAAGCGAGATAGCTGCAGACATGCAGCAATTGATCGACAAATGGCGCCATTATGTAAAGTTCCGGGGAAACTTAGTTTCCGATACCAAATAGCGTTGCAGTAAACACACCAGTTTCCCGTTTTTTGAGCGCTACCTTCCAATTGCCCGTATACCGCAAAAGTGTCGGGACAACAAGGTCGTGGAACTGCCCCATTTCCACTTCCATCTGCACATTGAAATCATAAACTCCGGCATCATAACTAAGGTCGTAGGTTCTGCCGACTATTTTCATGTGCTGCTGATCAAACCAGGTAGTGATACTATTAATAACTATGTCATTTTTTTCGCTGCCTTTCAGATCGTTCCGCATGCTGATCCGGAAGACATAACAATTCTCACCGTGATACGGCATAATATCCAGTTCAAAATCATAAAGGGAAGCCATCGGTTCCTCGTAAATATTGATCTTGTCCCCAATGAATGGTATCCCTGGAACCTTTCTGCCAGGATTGAAGAAGAGCATTTTCAGCTGCTCTTTATGTTTTTCAATTCCTCTTTTGTTTTTGAGGTTTAGTTCAGAGGCGCTTACTGAATTATCTTCATTACAGACGGAATCCCTGGTAAAGAACAGACCTGCGTACATTTCAACCGTGTAATAATTCCAATCACCTTTAGAATCGCGCATATCACCTGTTACCTTCTCCTCTACCACTTCCATCTTCCTGCAGCCATTATTGAAATATTGGCGCGTGCGGCTTTGGAGGGTTGCCTTTTCATTCCCTTTTTTACCATACATCCGGATATCATTCAGGGCTGTATAGTTGAGTTCACGCAGGTTTTTAAACGCCCGGTAAAAACTGGTATCAAGCTGGATCCTGCGGATGAAAGCAGGCACGTCCATATTGCTTCTCACCACCACTTCTTTCAGGGTGATGACTTTCTTGTCGACCGTGATGATGCTGTCCTGGGCTGTGAGTGGAAAATAAAAAAGAATGATCCCCAAAAGGGTCAGTAGCAATGCTGATAGTTTCATAGGTTTCGGGCACATCCTGTCCGGTTATTTGGCAAACATCATACGATAATCAACCTTCACCTTTCCTTTCGAAATATCGTCGAGTTTACTTTTCAGCAGCTTCCTCTTAAGTGGCTTAATATGATCGATAAAGAGTTTCCCTTCAATATGATCATATTCGTGAAGGATCACCCTTGCAGTAATACCTGTAAAGGTGGCGACCTTCGACTCAAAATTTTCATCAACATATTCAAGGGTAACTTCTTCCGGACGGTAAACATCTTCCCTTATTTTAGGAATACTCAGGCAGCCTTCATTGTATGGCCAGTCGTCACCGTTCAGCGTTTTGATATGGGCATTGATAAAAACTTCCCGGATGCCTTCATCGCCAGGGTATTCATTCTTTTCTCCCGGTTCCATGTTTTCGAAGATCTGTTTGCTGTCCACCACGAAAATGCGGATGTCACGGTTGATCTGGGGAGCGGCTAGTCCGACCCCATTGCTGTAATACATGGTTTCCCACATATCAGCGATCAATTGATTCAACTCGGGATAATCAGGGGCAATGTCTTTCGCAATGGTTCTCAGGATCGGATGCCCGTAAGCAACTATAGGTAAAATCATGTGTTCATTATTCGATGCGCAAAGGTACTTTTTTACTTTGAAAGGTACTCCTGCAGCATAATCGTAGCCGCAATTTCATCTACAAGGGCTTTATTGCGGCGGTCTTTCTTTTTCAAACCACTGTCTATCATGCTTTGCTTAGCCATTTTTGATGTGAACCTTTCATCGACTCTTTCCACGGGGATTGCCGGAAAATGTTTTTGTAATTCCCGGATAAAGGCTTCGACCAATGGCGTAGCGTGGGTATCGGAATCGTCCCAGTTTTTAGGTTCACCAATAATGATTTTCTCCACCTTTTCCGTTTCGAAATACTTTTTCAGGAAAGGGATCATTTCACGGGAAGGCACAGTCGCAAGTCCATTCGCAATAATCTGGAGAGGATCTGTCACCGCAAGCCCTGTTCGTTTACCACCATAATCAATAGCCATGATCCTTGCCATTTTGAAAGAAAATTTAACGGGTGAGAAGATCTGTAATAACGAATAAAGCAAATACCACGCTTGCGATGCCGTTTGCCGTCATGAATGCGATATTAACCTTTGACAGGTCATCCGGTTTAACAAGGGAATGTTGATATACCAGCATCCCGATGAATACCACGATCCCTATCCAGTACCACCATCCGAAATGTCCCGAAACGCCGGCAATTATCACACTTGTGGCACTCAGTAAATGAAGGATTTCGGATACCCACAGTGCTCTTTGCTTACCGAGTGCAGCGGGAATTGAATGAAGATTATTCCTGCGGTCGAATTCTTCATCCTGCAGCGCATAAATAATGTCAAAGCCGCTAACCCAGAAGATCACGGCAAAAGAAAAGAACACCGGCAGCCAGTCAAATTTTCCGGTAACTGCAAGGTAAGCGCCGATCGGTGCAAGCGACAGCCCGAGACCCAGAACCAGGTGGCAGAGGGCCGTAAATCTTTTTGTAAAACTATAACCCAGTATCACGAGCAATGCTACCGGTGAAAGGTAAAAACAAAGCCTGTTTATAAACCAGGCACATGCAATAAATAACACACTGCAGGTAATTGTAAAAAGCAACGCGCGGTCAGCACTGATAATCCCGGCGGGGATCTCCCGTATGGCCGTTCTTGGGTTCAGTGCGTCGAAATGCCTGTCGAGAAACCGGTTAAAGGCCATTGCAGCGCTCCGGGCAAATACCATACACAGAATGATCAGAAGGAAGGTCACCCCGTGTGATTGAAGCCGGTTACTGATATCCCAACTCCAGGTAATGGGAGCATCCAGGTTTATCAAAGTCACGGGGGGCACAACTGCGAGAGTGAACCCGATAAGGGCAAATGGCATCGCAAAGATCGTATGCGAAAATTTTATCAGACTTAAGTAATTCCTGATCGTTGTCATAATTGAACAGTTCAGATTCTGGTTCTTACCAATTCCCACAAGACAATCCCGGCAGCAACCGAGATATTCAATGAGTGTTTCATTCCCAACTGGGGTATTTCAATGCAACCGTTACAACTGCGGATGACCTCAGCATCGACTCCGCTGACTTCATTACCGAACACTACTGCTATTTTTTCATCTCCTTCAACCTCAATGTGATTCAATTTATAACTTTCTGTAACCTGTTCAACCGCATAAATATTATAACCAGCTGATTTCAGATCTTCAATGGCTTCGGCAGTACCGGTATAGTGCTTCCATGTTACCGTTTCCGTAGCGCCTAATGCCGTTTTATGGATGTCGCGGTGCGGCGGCTGGGGAGTATATCCGCAAAGATAAACAGCCTCAAGGAGGAAGGCATCAGCCGTGCGAAATACACTCCCCACATTATGCATGCTCCTGATATTATCCAGTACAATAATGATAGGTATCTTTTCTGCCTCCCGGAATTCAGCCACTGATTTGCGGTTAAGTTCCTCCATGCTCAGTTTTCGCATGCGCAAATATAGGAGTTTGAAATCTGTCCACATTTTTCTCCCACCGTGTTTCCACCCTTGCTACCGACGAGGCAGGGTTACTATATTTGCTGGCTATGTCAAAAAGCAGTGCCGATACACCATTGATGCAGCAGCATAAGGCCATCAAACAACGATATCCTGATGCTGTTCTCCTGTTTCGCGTGGGTGATTTTTATGAAACATTCGGCCAGGATGCCATTATTGCCTCCCAGGTCCTGGGCATTACCCTTACCAAAAGGAACAATGGCGCCGCTTCTTCATCGGAGCTTGCCGGCTTCCCTCATCATGCGCTCGATACTTACCTCCATAAACTGGTAAAGGCCGGCTACAGGGTAGCAATCTGTGACCAGCTCGAAGATCCAAAGCAAGCCAAGGGAATCGTAAAGCGCGGGGTTACGGAAATGGTAACTCCCGGAACTGCAACCAATGATAAACTGCTCGAGCATCATTCCAATAATTTTCTAGGCAGCCTCTTTTTTTTGAGCGATGACCAGTTCGGTATTGCATTCCTGGATATTTCGACCGGCGAATTTTTTATTGCCGAAGGCGACAGGGAATATGCAGACAAGTTGCTGCAAAGCTTCCAGCCGGCCGAGATTCTCTTCCAGCGTCACCGGCAGAAACAGTTCAAGGAATTTTTCGGAACAAAATGTTACGTGTATACGCTGGATGAATGGATCTACCAGGAAACATATGCAAAGGATACACTGCTCAAACATTTCCAGACCCATTCACTCAAAGGATTTGGGGTTGACACTTTAACTAACGGACTGGTAGCTGCCGGGGCTATCCTGCATTACCTGAAGGATACGGAACATCCCAACCTGCAGCATATCACATCAATGCAGCGGATAGACCGGGATGATTTTTTATGGATGGACAGGTTTACTGTCCGAAACCTGGAGTTGCTTGGCGGCCCCAGCAGCGACGGTCACACCTTACTCAAAGTAATGGATCATACCGTATCCCCGATGGGTGCACGTTTGTTGAAGCGCTGGATCGTATTTCCGTTAAAGGATGCAGCTCGTATCAATGAACGGCTTGACCTTGTTGAATACTTTATTGCAGAAGTTGAGTTGCGTAACCAGTTGACGCACCATATCCGTCAATGTGGCGATATTGAACGGCTTGTAAGCAAGATCCCGCTGAAAAAGATCGGACCCCGCGAAGTCCTGCAACTCGCAAAAGGCCTTAACCAGGTTGCTCAGATCAGGGAGCTCAGTGCTGCCACTACAAACAGTTACCTCAATCGGCTTACTGATACGCTGAATCCCTGCAGTTATATTGCTGAAAAAATTACCCGTCAACTCGTTGAGAATGCTCCACCAACAACAAACAAAGGAAGCTTCATTTGCGCGGGAATTAATGCTGAACTCGATGACCTGCGGAATATAGCCAGTTCGGGAAAGGAATATCTTGTTAAGCTGCAGCAGCAGGAGTCCGCAAATACCGGGATCCAGTCACTTCGTATCGGGTTCAACAATGTATTTGGCTATTACCTCGAGGTTACGAATACCCATAAGAATAAAGTCCCCTCCGGCTGGATCAGGAAACAGACACTTGCAAATGCTGAAAGGTATATTACTCCCGAACTGAAAGAATATGAAGAAAAGATTACGGGTGCAGAAGACCGGATCCAGCAGATTGAGCTGCAATTGTTTGAAGAGCTCCTGAATGAATTACAGGACTACCTCTCACCTATTCAGACCAATGGCAACCTGCTGGCGATTATGGATTGCCTGCTGTGTTTTGCTCAACTGTCGCTACACAACACCTACAAACGGCCACATATACACGAAGACCAGGCACTTAATATAAAAGCAGGCCGGCATCCTGTCATTGAAAAATTCCTATCGCCAGGTGAACAGTATGTATCGAACGATATCATACTCGACAAATCGGAACAGCAGATCATCATCCTGACCGGTCCGAATATGAGTGGTAAGAGTGCACTCCTCCGTCAGGTTGCTATAATTACTTTAATGGCTCACATGGGATGTTTTGTGCCGGCAGACGAAGCACTAATTCCTGTTACAGATAAGATCTTTACGCGTGTGGGCGCGTCAGATAACCTGAGCGGTGGTGAATCCACTTTCATGGTTGAGATGAATGAAACGGCAAGCATCATCAATAACGTTACTTCACGAAGCCTCATTTTACTCGATGAAATCGGTAGAGGCACGTCTACATATGATGGCATTTCCATTGCGTGGAGCATTGTTGAATTCCTGCACCAGGCGCCACAGCAACCCCTCACCCTCTTTGCCACGCACTATCATGAGCTCAATGAGCTGGAGAACAAATGGGAAAGGGTAAAGAACTATCACATCACCAACAAGGAGTCAGGAAACCGGATCATATTTCTCCGGAAACTTGCGCCAGGGGGAAGCACCCACAGTTTCGGGATTCATGTGGCCAGAATGGCCGGAATGCCGCCTGCGCTTATTAACAGGGCCAACGAAATCCTGCAGCAGCTTGAATCCAAGCACCTTGTTAACAGCAATGGAACAGAAGCTGCCACAGTTTCGCTGAACGATAAAGTAAAAGAGATCGGCGGACCCAAAATGCAACTGTCGATCTTTGATGTGCATTCCCAGACTTTTGAAGACATCCGTAGTGTGCTCGAAGGGATCAATATTAACAGGCTTACGCCAGTTGAAGCGCTGCTCAAGCTACAGGAGATAAAGAATATGATCCACTAAAACCGCATTGCCATGCCCACGCGGATATTCCTGTTGTAAGCGTCTACAGACTGACCTGCATTCAGGCGGCTTAAGCCATGGTCGTAACCTGCATAGATATTAAGTCCATTATTGAACTGGTAGCCGATACCACCTGTAATGGCTGCGTCCCAGCGGTTGAACTGATCAGTAACATTCCATTTCCTGTTGAGGAGGTTAACACCAAGCACACCCGCCTTTACCCGTAGATCAGAAGATAGCAGGTAAGAAACCTGTGGACCTGCAAACACTTCGAAACCTTTGCCGATCCTTGCTTTTACTAACACCGGCATCTCAAGATATTGTGTACGCAGGTCTGTCGTAGCGTTAATACCGATCACCTCGAGAACCTTGAGGTTCACTTTACCTTTAAATCCATATCCTTTGGTGGAATAAGAAAGTCCAGGCTCGATCATTACCCTGGAACCAAGGGGGATCTGCATGAAACCACCGGCATGAAATCCTGTTCGTCCCCCTGTTGTAAGCATGCCGTCGGTCCATTCAAGAACCTGATCTAATTGTGTAGCTGCATCACCTTTAATAGAAGCAAAGTTGAGACCTGCCCGCACTCCAAAATGCACCGGCGACTGCGCATATATGGCGCCTGTAACAACAAGGGCGATTAATACCATGAGTGATTTTTTCATAACTGGACTGATACGGATTTTTAAGCCGTTCCAATCTGTGACCAGACAAAAATCACGAGGTAAAATGCAGGCTATTCAAAGTTTTGTTAAGGTAACAGTTAACCGTTTGTTACAACATCCCCTTTAACTTCTCCACAACATAGTCAACTTCCTCTTTGGAATTTTGCCTGCTGAAGGAGAACCTGACAGCAACGAGGTTTGGATTGTTATTAATAGCACGGATCACATGAGATCCCAGATCTGCACCGCTGGTACAGGCGCTTCCACCAGAAGCACAAATGCCATTGATATCGAGGTTAAACAATATCATTTCCGACTTCTCAGTTTTTGGAAATGAAACATTCAGGACAGTATAAAGGCTTTTGCCGAAAGTATCACCGTTGAAATAGATTCCGGGGATCTCTGCTTTCAGTTTTTCAGCCATGTAATATTTCAGGCCCGTAATATATTCCTTATCTGTTTCAAAGCGCGATGTTGCCAGTTCCAGCGCCTTTGCGAATCCAACAACACCATACAGGTTTTCAGTACCTGCCCGCATGTTACGCTCCTGCGACCCGCCGTGGATCATTGGTTTGATCTGAACATTCTCGTTGATGTACAGGATTCCAACACCTTTCGGACCATTGAATTTATGGCCTGCCCCGGTAATAAAATGTACCGGTGTGTTACGAAGGTCAAAGGGATAGTGACCCACAGTCTGAACTGTATCCGAATGGAATACGGCATTATATTTTTTACAAATTTCACCGGCAGCATGAATATCCAGCAAGTTGCCGATCTCGTTGTTGGCATGCATGAGACTAACCAGGCACTTTTCCCTGCTTTCCGCCAGTAACCTCTCCAGGTCGGCCAGGTCAATATGCCCGTCAGGGGTCAATCTTACATAGCTCAGGGCTACGTTGCCCTGGCGATTCATATATTCTACTGTATGTGAGGTCGCATGGTGCTCAATAGGCGACGAAATAATGCGCCTGCAACCCAGGTCCCTGACTGCAGCTGAAATTGCAGTGTTGCTGCTTTCAGTACCACCGGATGTGAAAAATATTTCCGCAGGGTGAGCATTGAGGATTTTCGCTACCGTTTTCCGTGCATTTTCGATAGCTAGCCGGCTTTCGCGGCCATATGAATAAATGGATGATGGATTGCCAAACTTTTCAGTCAGGTAGGGCATCATGGCTTCCAGGACCTCTGGATCCAGGGAAGTGGTAGCGGCGTTGTCGAAATAGATCCTCTGCACGGTAGGAATTTTGGTAAAATAAAAAGCTCCCCGATGGGGAGCCGCAAATTTCTGGAATTATTTTGAAAATCAGAGGAACTCTTTAATGTCCTGCATCAGCCGGAGGGCGATATTGTTGGCAGTAGTCTCAAAATTGCTCTCTGCGTAGATCCGGATGATAGGTTCTGTATTGGAGGTCCGCAAATGCACCCAGTCAGAATCAAACTCGATCTTCAGTCCGTCTTCAGTATTAACAGGCTGTTTCTTATATTTCTTCTGGATTTTTTCAAATATATCTTTTACGTCAATATGTTTTTCCAGCTCGATCTTGTTCTTGGAAATGAAATAGTCGGGGTATTTGCTCCTGAAGGATTTGATTCCGTTCTTATGTTGTGCAAGTGCCGTCAGGAATAAGCCGATTCCGATCAGGGCGTCCCTTCCATAATGGAGGTCCGGAACTATTATGCCGCCATTTCCTTCCCCACCGATAACAGCATTAACTTCTTTCATCCGGTTAACAACGTTCACTTCACCAACTGCAGACGGGAAATATTCACCTTCATGCTTAAGTGTAATTTCTTTCAATGCCTTGGTTGAAGACATATTGGAAACAGTATTCCCTTTGCGGTGGCTCAGGACATAATCTGCGACGGCGACAAGCGTAAATTCCTCACCAAACATGCTGCCATCTTCACATACAAAACAAAGCCTGTCCACGTCAGGGTCAACCGCAATACCAAGAGAGGCGCCGGACTTTTTCACCTCGGCACTCAGGCCGGAAAGATTTTCCGGAAGCGGCTCCGGGTTGTGTGCAAAGCGGCCGTTGATTTCTTCATTTAAAATTATCACGTCCTCAACACCCAAGGCATGGAGCAACCTGGGAACAGCTATTGCGCCGCTTGAATTTATGGCATCCACTACCACTTTGAATTGTTTCCCGCGGATAGCTGCAACATCAACCAGCGGATAATTCACAACAGTTTCAATATGTTTGTCGAGATAGGTATCGTTGACAGTAACGGCTCCAAGCTTATCAACACCTATAAATTGGAACGCATCTTTTGAAGCCAGTTCAAGAACTTCCCTGCCGGCTTCAGCTGAAATAAATTCGCCGTCTTTGTTCAGTAATTTAAGTGCATTCCACTCTTTTGGGTTATGGCTGGCTGTGAGGATAATACCGCCGTCAGCGTTTTCCCACTTCACTGCCATTTCCACAGTAGGTGTGGTAGACAAACCGAGGTCAACAACCTGGATGCCCAATCCAACCAATGTCTGAATAACAAGTTGGCTTACCATTTCACCTGATATCCGTCCGTCCCTGCCAATTACAACCTTGGCTGATTTATTAGATGCAGTAAGCATGCTGCCGTAGGCAGCGGAGAATCTTACAATATCCAGAGGGGTTAAATTTTCGGTAGGATGCCCGCCTATGGTTCCACGAATTCCTGAGATACTTTTTATCAATGCCACAGTTCCTGGGGTTTAATTAATCAAAAATAAGCGTTTCCCCGGAGTGCTGAACAGATGTGGATACTTACTTTTGACAAAAATTCAGGCATGTCGACCGGCAGCTGGTTCCAGGAATGGTTCAATTCTCCTTATTATCAGCAATTATATTTCAAGCGGGATGAAGCAGAGGCAGACAGTTTTATCAGCAGGCTGGTAGGGCATTTAAAACCCGGATCAGGCGCTACCATGCTTGATGTCGCCTGCGGCCGGGGGCGCCACTCACGCAGCCTGGCATCAATGGGTTTTGATGTGACAGGAATCGATATTTCAGAAGACAGCATCCGGGACGCGCTTCTAACAGAAAATAAGCATCTGCATTTTTTCGTACACGACATGCGGCTTCCCTTCCGGATAAATTATTTCCAGTATGCCTTTAACTTCTTTACCAGCTTCGGATACTTCCGCACGGAAAGGGAGCATTACAATGCCATTCGTACAATTGCCCAATCGTTGTTGCCAGGCGGCGTTTTTGTGATGGACTTTCTCAACGTGCACTATGCGGAGGACCACCTGATTCATAAACACGAGGAAGAACTCGATGGCGTGAACTTTTTTATCACGCGCTGGCTGGATGAGACACATTTTTACAAGCGGGTGATCGTGGAAGATGATCGTCTCGAAGCCCCGCTCGAGTTCACGGAAAAGGTCGCCAAATTTTCACTTGGCGATTTCAACGACATGTTCTCTTTCCACAAACTGCAGATCCAGGAGGTGTTCGGAGATTATGAATTCGGCAATTACGATGTAAAAAAATCTCCCCGGCTGATCATAATTGCAAAAAAAGTGTAACTCATTTATTTCCTTCGCTCCCGGCTTTTTTGTTGTTCAGGAGCATGTACCTGGCAGTATGATAAAAGGCCTGGGACCACCATTCGTAAGAAGCAGTGTCTGGTGCTGCTTCCACGGGTTTCGCAGCGAAGTCGGCCCATACCAGGCTTGTCGCACGCCCCTGCATGGCGCGGTTATAATAATACTCTCCTGAGATCAGTCCAAGATTTTTATTGTTATAATCCATAATAAAAACCTTGTTTTCCTTTCCGCTGTCACGTGCATTCCTGGCCATGAGGTCGGTCCCCATTCCACTATTCCTGTATGGGATATTCACTATCCCTGCCAATGTCGGAAGCACATCAACCTGTGAAGCCAGGTCGTGAATGCGTTTTGCCGGTAACTTCCCCGGGGCGTAGAACAACATGGGTACATGGTTGGATGAAAGGCGGTTATCTGTCCATGACCTCGGGAACAACGGACCTGCGTTTCCTGCGATCCCATGATCCCCGATAAATGCGAAGATGGTATTATTGTAATAAGGTGATTTTTTTGCCGTTTCCATGAATCTCCGGAAGCAATAATCGGTATACCGGAAGGCGTTCAATTCCTCGTTGGATTCAAATCCATATTTACGCAGGGTATCAATGGGGAAGTTGACGATGTCCATTTGCTTCCTGTCTTCTTCGGGAATAGTATACGGCCGGTGATTATCTGCTGTCTGAATAATGGCAAAAAAGGGATGGTCTTCCGTCTTCAGCACTTTATCAGCTTCAAGAAACAGGTTCATATCGCTGATACCCCAGACATCGACTTTCGGTACATTGTAACTACCTTCTTCGTAGAGGTTCAACCCAGAAATATTATTGGTGAGAATCCCACGGATATTGGCCCAGCTTGTACTGCCCCCGAGGAAATAGAACTTTTTATGTCCCTTAAAATCATTGATGATTGTGTGCTGATCAACCATCATGGGATTCCGGCTCGCCGTTTTCACCAGTTCCACATCCGGGATCCCGGTTATTGTTGCCCACACTCCTTTTGCCGTTCCTATTAACGGAGTGAAACAATTATCGAAGAATAAACCGTTTTTGCAAAGTTCTGCGAAATAAGGTGTGGTATTCAACGGGCTTCCCCACATTGAACTTTTATAGCCGCTGAAGCTTTCACAGATTACCAGCACCACATTCGGTTGTTGGTTACCGTTCCAGTTATATATCGAATCGGGCACTACATTACGTTCGAACCGAAGTGCATTGGCATCGGGTTGCGTAACCCCCAGGTATTCAGCCATCCGGGGGTATGCCTCGCGGACCTTATTTACATCATATGAGGAACTCCTGAATTTAAACGAGCTGAAAAAAGACTGGATTGGATTAAGGGCAATGTTGGCATTGAAATCATTGCCCAGGTTGAAGGCATCACTCCAGCGAAGCGGATATTGCCCGATCCTGCCGAATATGCAGATACAGAAAAACACCAACACCAATATAAATGAAACAATCCTGGTAAACTTAGCCGGCGGATCCCAGCGAAATGCGATGTACCGGTACAAAAACATTAACAGGGCAACTATGATCCAGGTAACACCGATAACGGTTATAGTCAATCGAAACACCGGATAGGTCTGCCAGACCATGCCGGCGGAAATCCGGGCATCTTCGAGGAAACTGAGTGCACTCGCGTTAAGCCGTTGGTTCAGATACCGGAAATGAAGGAAATCTGTCACAAAAAACATCACCAATGCCAGCGTCACTATAATAAAGAAACCTTTCCACCAGGGGCGGGACCGTTCATTCCGGAAAGGGTCTAGGGGAAGAAACGAGGTCGCTGCCAAAACAACCAGCGAGATCGCTGCCGCCACACGGGCATCATAACGGAGCCCAAGCCAGAAAGTACGAGACGTGGGACCGGTATCGGCCATTGGTATACGAAACACATACCAGGAAAAAACCCGGGCTGCAGACATAAATAATACCAGCAAAAGGAAAACTGCAAGGACCCAGCGGATGGTCCGGGGAATTTTGTTCATACCCCGCAAAAATCGGGAATATTTACACTTGAGCGGACAACTGCTTATTTTTGTATAAGTTAGATAATTACATGGATCTGATAGACCGGTTAATTGAATATGATAAGGCGTTGATGGTACGCATTAATAATGAATGGCACCATCCCGTGCTGGATATACTGTTCCAACATATAAGGGAGACTTATTTCTGGATGCCGGTATACCTGTTTTTCATTGTCTTTGCTGCGCTCAATTTTGGAAAGAGAGGGTGGCTTTGGATATTGGCTGCTGTCCTTACCATTGCAATTACCGACCAGGTTAGCAGCAATCTCATAAAGAATAACATTATGCGACTCCGCCCCTGCAGGGATCCTGAGATTGCCGACCAGATCCGTTTCTTTATCAAATATTGTCCGCGAAGCAGCAGCTTTACTTCATCGCACGCCACCAACCACTTTGGTTTTGCCAGCTTCGTTGTGCTTACCCTGCGGAACTTTACCGGTCCCTGGATCAATATACTTATTCTGTTTGCTGCAACCGTTAGTTATGCCCAGGTATATGTGGGTGTGCATTATCCGCTTGATGTTTGTTGCGGGGCTATCGTCGGTAGCTCCATCGGATACGGAATGAGTATTATCTTCAACAAAAAAATAGGCTTGCCGGCTTTTGCCCGCAGCTGATCAATCCAATATAATGACGGAAATTCTAATCATATTTGGTCTTATTTTATTGAACGGTATATTCTCAATGGCTGAGATCGCCCTGGTCTCGGCACGTAAAGCAAGGCTCGAATCGCAAGCAGTGAAAGGTGATATAAGGGCCCGCGAAGCCCTTGAACTCGCCAACCATCCGGACACTTTTTTGTCAACAGTCCAGATCGGTATTACCCTTATCGGCATCCTGACCGGTATTTTTTCCGGTGATAAAATCACCAGTGACGTTGCATCCTTTTTCAGCCGGATACCGGTCCTTTCAGACTACAGTAATGGAATCGCGACCGCCACCGTGGTGATCATCCTGACATTTTTCAGTATGGTTCTCGGTGAACTTTTGCCGAAAAGAATCGGCCTTTCCAACCCGGAAAAAATCGCGAAGCTGGTGGCCGGTCCGATGAGATTCATCAGCAAAATTACCCACCCTTTCATCTGGCTGCTGAGTAAGTCAACGCACCTGCTGACCCGACTCCTTAATGTCCAGCGAAATGATACGCAGGTAACAGAAGAAGAGATCAAGGCAATCATTAGCGAAGGAACAGAACAGGGTACCATCGATGAAGCGGAACAGGAGATCATCGAAAGGGTTTTTCACCTGGGTGACCGGAGTATTACTTCGCTGATGACACACCGCAGCGACATCATATGGTTTGACGTTAACGATAATGAACAGTCGATAAAAGAAAAGATCATTAAGGAACCGCATTCCATTTACCCAATCTGTGACGGGGATATTGATAACATTAAAGGGGTTGTATCCATAAAGGATCTTTACATAACGAACGATCTTACCTTATTCAAACACATCATGAAACCGGCGATGTTTGTACCCGAAAACAATACCGCTTACCGGGTTCTGGAACGATTTAAGGAAACACAACTCCACTCCTGCTTCATTGTGGATGAATATGGCAGTGTGCAGGGCATGATTACGCTTAATGACATCCTGGAAGCCATAGTCGGAGACCTGCCACAGTCTGATATTGAAGATTATGAGATCATTAAAAGAGATGACGGAAGTTACCTGGTGGATGCACAGATCCCATTCTATGACTTTCTTTCACGTTTTGAAATGACAGACTGGATGAATGAAGGCGAGCAGGAATTCAATACCCTCGCAGGATTTATTCTTCACAAACTTGAAAGAATTCCTCACACCGGTGACAGCCTCGAATGGAAAGGCTTCCGATTTGAAATTATCGACATGGATTCATTAAGGATCGATAAAATCCTCGTGACTATTTCAGAAGACATCCGGGAAGGAATGGATGAAGACTAAGCCAAATTCAAAACTGAAAACTCAAAATACTAGAACCCGAATTTTGCAACATTATCAGGATAGTTAAGCCGGGTACTTTTCCTTACCCCTTTTGTGTTGACATGCATTATATTTAT
This sequence comes from Flavihumibacter solisilvae, assembly GCF_000814475.1. Taxonomy (GTDB): domain Bacteria; phylum Bacteroidota; class Bacteroidia; order Chitinophagales; family Chitinophagaceae; genus Flavihumibacter; species Flavihumibacter solisilvae. The sequence continues at coordinate 25,770 of NZ_JSVC01000019.1, forward strand.
CTGTTTGTCAAACGAATCGTAAAGAAGCGTATTCCTGACCTGGATCTCCGAGACTGAGTTTACCTCATTTACCTGCACATAGCACCATGCAGATTCACGTTCCCTTTCATAACCAACAAATTCAAGCCTGACCGGTTTTCCGTTTACGGAAACCTGGAGATGCTGCTGCAGGTATTCAAAGATCTGTTGGTTAACTTTGGCTGCATCTTTTGGCTGCCCGAGATCAACAGGTTGGTTGTAGGTCTTTCCCAGCGAGGTCTCAAAATCATCAATAAATAGTTTTACGCTGATTTCCAACGTTTTATCCTTATCATTATGAGAGATATCCGTCACGCTGACATAAAAAGGATGCATGATTGCAACCATTCCGGTCATTAACCACTTAAACAATATTGCTGCCATTAAACATTTTTATTTTTCCAGCACAAAACTCTGGATTATTTTGAAAGCTTGATTAAGTATGCAAGATTTTAACCTTTACTTCGGGCTCGGTGTTGAACATATTCTGACCTGGGATGCGCTCGATCACATTCTGTTTGTAACAGCCCTTTGCCTTCGATACAAATTTTCCGACTGGAAAAAAGTAGCAGTGCTTGTAACCGCATTTACCATCGGGCACAGTATCACACTCATATTAAGTGTTTTAGGATATGTATCTGTTCCGGTTGCCTGGATTGAATTCCTTATTCCCCTTACAATTGCCGGAACCGCACTCAATAATTTGTTTTTTAAACCAAAACAAATTAATAATAAATTACCTCTGATCTATTTTTTTGCTTTATTCTTCGGCATGATCCACGGTCTCGCATATGCCAACCTGTTGCTTGACCTCGAAGGATCGGACAGGATAACCAGCCACCTGCTTGCATTTAACCTGGGTATTGAAGTTGCTCAATTACTTGTAGTTACGGTAGTTTTGCTGCTATCATTTATATTCGTTGAAAAGTTGAAGACCGTCCAGCGTCTGTGGATTGGCGTACTGTCGGGTCTGATATTACTGTTTTCATTGAAAATGGCTATTGAAAGGATTCCTGAAATACAAAAACACACCTATACAAAACAGCAATAACAAATGAGAAGACTCCTTTATGCATGTCTTGGATTAATTGCCGCCCCGGCGTTTGCCCAGAACATACAGAACAATCCCGGTTCAAACCACGGGAACAAGTTTGAGCAGTTGGGCACCGTATTGCCTACGCCAAACGAATACCGTACCGCGAGCGGTGCGCCAGGTCCAAAATACTGGCAGCAGCGTGCGGATTATGACATTAAATGTGAACTCGATGAAGAGAAACTGCGCCTCACAGGAAGTGAGACAGTGACTTATTTCAACAACTCTCCTGACCAGCTCACTTATCTCTGGCTTCAGCTCGATGAGAATGAGCACAGTTCAGAAAACAATGCGAACTACCAGGATGCCTCAACAATCGGAAAAGAAACTGTTGACCTGGCGGTAAGCAGGATGGAAGAATCCAAAAATGATAATGGTGTAAACATTGTGAAACTTACCGATGCACTCGGTAAACCGTTGAAATATACAGTCAACAAAACAATGATGCGTGTTGACCTGCCGGCTCCCCTGAAGCCTGGTCAGAAATATGTGCTGAAAATTGACTGGAACTACAAGATTACCGACAGGATGAAAGAAGGCGGCCGTGGCGGCTATGAATTCTTCGCCGAAGACGGTAACCATCTTTTCACTATGGCACAATGGTATCCCCGTCTCTGTGTGTACAGTGACTTCCAGGGCTGGCAGAACCACCAGTTTACCGGTAGAGGCGAGTTTGCCCTTACTTTCGGAAACTTCAAGGTTCAGATGACAGTACCCGCAGACCATGTAATTGGTTCTACCGGAGAATGCCTGAACTACCAACAGGTTTTGACTCCTGCACAGCTTGCCCGCTGGCAGAAGGCACAAACTGCAAAGGATGTAGTGGAAATCGTAAACCTCGCAGAAGCTAAAGCAGCTGAAAAAAATAAGAGCAAGGCGAAGAAAACCTGGATCTATAAAGCAGATAACGTTCGTGACTTTGCCTGGACCTCTTCCCGCAAATTTGTATGGGACGCGATCCCGGCAACTGTTGAAGGAAAAAAGATCATGTGTATGAGTTTTTACGGCAAAGAAGCATATGGACTTTACCGCCCTTATTCATCTAAAGCCGTGGCTCACACAATCAAGAGCTACAGTAAATTCTCCATTCCTTACCCTTACCCGGTTGCCCAGAGCGTGGAAGCTGCCAACGGTATGGAATATCCGATGATCTGCTTCAACTACGGTCGTACTGCCCCAGACGGCACATACAGCGAGCAAACCAAATATGGTATGCTTGGTGTGATCATTCATGAAGTAGGACACAACTTCTTCCCGATGATCATTAACAGCGACGAACGCCAGTGGAGCTGGATGGATGAGGGACTTAACACATTCGTGGAATACCTTACAGAAGAACTGTGGGACAATAAATTTCCAAGCCGTCGTGGTCCGGCTGCTTATATCACGGATTACATGAAGCTCCCTAAAGATCAGCTTGAGCCGATCATGACAAACAGCGAAAACATCATCCAGTTTGGGCCGAATGCATATTCAAAACCCGCAACAGGCCTGAACATCCTGCGTGAAACAGTTATGGGCCGCGAGCTGTTCGATTATGCTTTCAAAGAGTATGCACGTCGTTGGGCTTTCAAACATCCAACACCGGCTGATCTTTTCCGTACGCTGGAAGATGCGAGCGGCGAAGACCTCGACTGGTTCTGGAGAGGATGGTTCTACAGCACAGATGCTACTGACATCGCAATCGATACTGTTCGCTACCTGCGTCCCGAATTCAGTGAGCCTTCAAACAATAATGCATCCGGTACAAAGAAGACCAAACTCGCAAAGCCACAGGTAAATGCATTTGAAGATCTTTCAAAAATCCGCAACCGCGAAGACAAAAACATTGTTTTTGAAGTTGACAGGGACACTACCCTGCGTGATTTCTACTGGAGATATGCGCGTGGTCTGGAGCCTTATGACTCCACTACTTATGAAGTTCCTGCAACTTCAAACGTAACGAAGGCTGATGACGAAGTGAAAAAGAATTTTGAGAACAAACACGTTTACGAAATTGCTTTCTCTAACAAAGGCGGCCTCGTAATGCCTATCATTGTAGAATTTACATTTACGGATGGGTCTCAGGAAGTTGATCGCATTCCTGCACAGATCTGGCGTAAAAACGAAAGTAAAGTAACCAAGGTATATGTGAAGAACAAGGAAGTTAAGTCGATTAAGCTTGACCCGATGAAGGAGACAGCCGACATTAACGAAGCCAACAATACCTGGGGAACAATTGCTGAACCCAGCAAATTCCAGTTGTTCAAATACAAGCAGAACACCCGCGGACAAAGCACTGGCATAACACCAATGCAAAAAGCCCAGGAGAAGAGCAAGGAGAAGAAAGCATTTTAATTACTTTTTATTTCTCTGATAAAAAAGGAATGACTAAGTCATTCCTTTTTTTTTGATAATTCCGTTAAAATAGCTGTAAAGTCACTTATGGTTTGGTGTGAATTGCCGGGATCTTCATGGATAAGCGCTATGTTTGCACCACTTGGAAATTTTATTTACCATATACGCCCCTATTTACCACGGCAAACATTCAGCGTTGCCCTTCTTTTCCAATCTGAAGGCCTTTGGTACTTTAACCCCGGCATGACAATTATTTAAGTCCCCCGGGGTATTGTCTTTTCCTTTTTTCTTTCATCACATAAACCTGTGCCATGCCACGGAATCAAAGTGCGATTCCTGTCAGCGGTAGTATTATTTTCATTTTAGTACTGCTGAACGGGATCATTATTAAATGGGCATATACCCAGGATACACGCCTGTATCTTTTGTTGTTAATCACATTACCGCTGTTGCTGTTAGCTATTTCCAATGTCAGGCAAACAAAACATGCACTACTTCGCAACTACCCGATTATCGGTTATTTCCGATATGTGCTTGAGGCATTCAGGCCTGAAGTGCGGCAGTATTTTTTTGAATCAGAATCGGACGGAAAACCCTTTAACCGACGTCAGCGTTCGATTGTATACCAGAGGGCTAAGGATGTACGCCAGACTGTAGCCTTTGGTATGCAGGTGAACCCAAATGAACCCGGGTACGAATGGGTGGCACACTCGATCTACCCGGTGAGGGTTGATGAAAGCGACCTTAGGGTAACCATCGGTAATCACCAATGCAGCCAGCCTTACAATGCCAGTGTACTGAACATCGGTGCCATGAGTTATGGTGCACTAAGTAAAACGGCGATAGAGGCTTTAAATGAAGGAGCCAGGCTGGGCGGATTTGCTCACAATACGGGTGAAGGAGGAATTAGTCCTTACCACCTTAAAGGTGGACACCTGATCTGGCAGATCGGTACGGGGTATTTCGGCTGCCGTAATGCAAAAGGAAATTTCGATGCAGACCTGTTCAGTGAAAATGCCTGCCGGCCGGAAGTAAAGATGATAGAGCTCAAACTGTCACAGGGAGCAAAACCAGGGCATGGGGGTATATTACCTGCGGCGAAAAACACAGTTGAGATAGCAACAATCCGGAATGTACCGGTTAATACCACCATCAATTCCCCGGCCGGACACACAGCGTTCAATAATGCCGCAGGCATGCTTCATTTCCTCGGTTCCTTAAGGGAATTATCTCTCGGTAAACCAGTAGGATTCAAGCTTTGCATCGGCAGCAGGAGGGAATTCCATGAGATCTGCTACGAAATCCGTAAAACGGATATAATACCCGACTTCATCGTGATTGACGGAGCTGAAGGGGGAACAGGTGCTGCACCACTGGAGTTTACGGATCATGTAGGTATGCCGCTGTATGAAGCACTTGCTTTCGCTTCCAAAACTTTGCAGGTCTATGGTTTAAAAGATAAGGTAAAGCTGATTGCTGCAGGTAAAATAATCTCGGGTTTTGATATCCTGAAAGTGCTTGCACTTGGAGCAAGCGCTGTGTACAGCGCCAGGGGAATGATGTTCTCTCTCGGCTGCATCCAGGCCTTGAAATGTGACAGTGGAAAGTGCCCCGTTGGCGTTGCCACGCAGGAATCGCAATTATACAAAGGACTTGATATAACGGACAAAAAAGTCCGCGTCGCAAACTTTCATAAAAATACAATAAGGGCTACCATTGAATTAATGGAGGCTTGCGGATTCAGAAACCTGAATGACATAACTGTTTCCAGCTTTTTCCGCAGGCTAAGCTTATCAGACACACAGAGCTTTGAAGAAATTTATGGAATGAAAACAATCCAGAAAACTGCTATTGATCACATTTATAATTAAATGCCATGGATGCACAAATAAATAAACTGATTTTACTGAAGAGTGACTATGACCTGTTGCTGAAATATATTTATTCCCGGATGAGTCCCATGTCGGGTGAAAGTAAACACGCAGAACAGTTATATGACGAATTAAATAATGCCGAGATAATCGAGAAGGAAGACAGATTCCCAGCCGACGTCATTAGGCTGAACTCAAATATTGAAGTGATTGAGGAAGACACCGGGCGGAGAATACACTTCAGGCTAGTATTGCCTACCCAGGCGAATTTAAGTAAGGGAAAACTGTCCGTCTTCGCTCCCCTGGGAATTGCCTTGATAGGATATAGAAAAGGTCAGCATGTCGCCTGGGAAATGCCGGCTGGCAAAAAGGTATTTTATATTGCTGATGTGACCAATGAAGGGCTTCTCGTGTAAAGGGGTTATTTTTATATACAATGATTCGCCTATGATAAGGATGTTGTTTTTGTTAGCCACCATTTCCTGTATGCAGAGGTCTTATGCCGCAACAGTCGACACCGTAAGTATTTACAGTGAAGTAATGAAAAGGAACATTAAAGCGGTGGTGATAGAACCTTCTGGCGGAAAAGGCGGAGAGGCTTACCCGGTACTTTATTTACTTCACGGACTTGGAGGAAATTACTCCCTGTGGATAAACAAAGTACCATACCTTCAGCAGGCTGCAGACAAATATAAATGTGTGATCGTTTGCCCTGACGGTGGAAGGGCAACGGTTTATTTCGATAACCCCATGGACAGTAGTTCCCGGTTTGAATCGCATTTTGTGCAGGAACTGATGCCTTACATTGAACAACACTACCCGGTCAGCCTGGATCGTCGTTATCGTGCAATCACAGGGATAAGTATGGGTGGTTTCGGGGCAATGCTTATTGCCAGCCGGCATAATGACCTTTTTTCTGTTGCCGGAAGCATGAGTGGCGTTTTAAACCTGAGACCGTTTACTACAGGCAGTGCATTAAGGCAAAAAATTGCGGACAGCACGTGCTGCAGTATTGACTGGGAGAAACTTAAAAACACCAGGCTGATTATCGATTGTGGATTGCAGGACTACCTGCTGCCGGTAAACAGGAATATTCACAAGCAATTGGAAACAAAGCAAATTGCCCACGACTACATTGAACGGGAGGGCAGACACGACTGGTACTATTGGAAAGTCGCCATAGATTTCCAGCTGTTTTTTATCCGTAAAGCCTGGGATGAAGGCTTATCCAATTAATAGTTAACGTGGCCATCACGAACCCGGATCTTCTTTTTGCCGGCATTCTTTTTTTCGTAATCCAGTACTTCTTTGGGCTTTGCAGTTTTTTTGCGGGCCACGGATAAAGTATCGGTTGCCAGGGTCGCGGGTTCGTTACTTTTATCAACCTTTCCCAGGAGATAAAATTCAGTTTTGTTGATAAACCCGGTACCCGGATCGTAAAACTTCCAGGTGCCATGCTTAATTGAAGAACCTTCATTTTTGATGATCACCTGCGAATAGTTTCCCGGGTTCATTACATCTTCCACATCGACGGTATCATATAATTTGTCGGGATTGAAGGCTCTCCAGCTTTCTTCCCGTACAATATTACCAGCCACATTAAAATACTGGCTTTGCCCGTCAAGGAATCCCCAGCGATACTGCTGAATTGCCAGAAGGTCTCCCATCAGGCTGTATTTCCTCCAGGTTCCTTCTTTCCTGTCTTCTACAAACTGCCCTTCTTCTTCGAATCCCGGTTCTCCCCTCACCTGGTCGTATTTCAGAACCCAGGGACCTTGTCTTTTTCCGGACTTATCCACCCTGTTAAGGGTATCACCTTTCACCCCGATCATATAATCCTTCCATTGACAGAAGGCCACATTCCCGACGAAAAGTAATAACACGAATAACCAGCGCATGATCAAGAGTTTGAATATGGTAATAACGGATTTTGCGGGCAGATTGTTATCCCGAACCTTTAAGTCTATCCCAACAAATATGCCGGATTGGTTAGTCAGCAGCCAGTTTAACGATGTACCTGACAGCCAGTTCGTAACCTGTCAGGCCCAGTCCGCAGATAGTTCCTTTTGCCTTGGCAGAAACATGGGAAAGCTTCCGGAATTCCTCCCGGGCATGAACATTACTAATATGAACTTCTATAACCGGAGCGCTGATGGCAGCAATAGCATCTCCGATCGCAACGGAAGTATGGGTGTAGCCGCCTGGATTTAGCACAATGCCATCGGCAGAAAAGCCTGCTGACTGTAACTCATTGATGAGTTCACCTTCAACGTTACTTTGATAATAACTGAATTCGATCTGAGGGAAAAGTTCTTTAAGGGAACTGAAGTAACTGTCGAAATCCTGGGAGCCATAAACGCCAGGCTCGCGTTTTCCGAGCAGGTTCAGGTTTGGACCGTTAATAATAGCAATTTTCATGTCGCTAAAAATATGCTATTCAGTCCAGAATCTTCGCATATACATACAGACTGATGCGCTTACCATTTTTCACTTCTGTATCACGAAGAAGTCCCTCTTCGCTGAAGCCACATTTCTGCAATAGCTTCCTGCTGGCTTCGTTTCCAGTTTCAACCCAGGCTTCTATGCGATGAACCTTCCATCGCCCGGAAATGTACGTAAGCATCGTTTCCAGGCATTCCTGCATAATGCCCCTGCCCTGGTATGCGGGGAGCAACCAGTATCCGATCTCAATTTTTTCATGGTGCGGAATGAAATTATTGCAACCGCAGGCACCGCATGGCTTGCCTGTGGATACATCAATGATCTTCCACCAGGAACCGGTTTCGCATATTTCCAGTACGTTATAAAACTCAAGCTGTGCAGCTGCCGCTTCGAAACTGTCATAGCTGACACCATAAAAACGGATCACATCAGGATGGCTGAGCCCTTTGAATACGAAGTGCTGGTCAGCAGCGGAAAAAGGTTCCATGCGATATGACCTCGTTTCAAGTATCGGCGGTTTCATCCGGTAAATTAAAAAAATCCGGCACTTGTCGGGTGCCGGATTTTTATTAGCTCTTTTCTGATTTAATCAGGTCTATAAATTCATCAAACAGGTACCTGCTGTCGTGCGGACCAGGAGTGCTTTCCGGGTGATATTGTACTGAAAAAGCTGGTTTTCCCTTGATCCTGATACCTTCAATGGAATTATCGTTGAGATTCACATGGGTAATTTCGATATGGTCGGCTTTCCTGACTGCTTCCGGATCCACACCGAATCCATGATTCTGGGTAGTAATCTCGCACTTGCCTGTAACAAGGTTCTTTACCGGATGATTCAGTCCACGGTGCCCATGGTGCATCTTAAAGGTCGGGATATCATGCGCCAGTGCCAGAAGCTGATGTCCAAGACAAATTCCGAATGTCGGTTTATTTTCTGCTACAACTTCCTTTATCGTGCGGATAGCATAATCCATCGCGGCAGGATCGCCCGGTCCGTTGGAAATGAAATATCCATCGGCTTTGAACGATTTGAGTTCATCCATGCTGACTTTGGCAGGGTGTACACGAACATATGCTCCGCGGTCGACCATACATTGCAGGATATTTTTCTTAACTCCATAGTCTATCACCGCAATCCGGATTTCACTTGAAGGGTCACCCATTTCATACGGCTCATCAGTACTCACCTTGCTCGCAAGTTCCAGTCCGTCCATGGAAGGCACTTCCTTCAGCATCGCCTTGAGTTTTTCCACATCCGAGATCTCCGAAGAAATGATACAGTTCATTGCCCCGTCTGTACGTACCTTAGCAGTGAGCGCACGGGTATCTACTCCTTCAATTGCCACGATATTATGAAGCTTCAGGTATTCATCCAGGGAGCCTTTCGCCATCCTGCGGCTGAACAGTTCTTCCAGGTTCCGGGCGATTACACCGCGAACCTTTACAGAAGATGACTCTATATCTTCATCCTTTACGCCATAGTTACCGATATGCACACTGTTCATAATGACTACCTGACCATAATAGCTGGGATCGGTAAATACTTCCTGGTAACCTGTCATTCCTGTATTGAAACAGAGCTCACCTGTGGTGGTGCCGATTGTTCCAAAGGCTTTACCATAGTGAACTGAACCATCCCCGAGTACGAGGATAGCTTGCTGTTGTGGTGTATTGGGCATTTCTGTTGGAAAATTTTGCAAATATCACGAAAAAAAAAGCAGAATGGAAAACCATTCTGCTTTTATTAAGAAATCAATCATTCATCCTTATTCAGCTGATTTTTCTTCAGTTGACTCAGCGGGTGCAGCTGCAGGTGCTTCAGCAGAAGCAGCTTTCTTACCACCACGACGGGTTCTCTTGGCAGGTTCAGCTTTTGCAGCGGCTGTCTTACCGTAAACCTCGTTGAAGTCAACCAGTTCGATCAGTGCCTGTTCAGCGTTATCACCCACACGGGTACCGAGCTTAATGATACGGGTGTAACCACCAGGACGGCCGCCTATTTTTTCCGCAACAGGTCCAAACAGTTCAACGACAGCTTCTTTGTTCTGAAGGTAGCTGAATACTACCCGGCGGTTGTGGGTATCATTAACTTTAGCCTTTGTGATAAGGGGTTCGAGGAACACACGCAGTGCTTTGGCCTTAGCCAGGGTAGTTACAATACGTTTGTGCTCGATCAGGCTGATGGACAGGTTTGCCAGCAGCGCTTCGCGGTGGGCTTTTTTACGGCCCAGGTTGTTGATTTTGTCTCCGTGACGCATGACTTGTTGTTTTTTACCGGCTGCACCGTGTCAGGAATTGCAGCCTACGATTAAAAGTGAATTAGTCTTCTTTATCGATTCCGAGCTTAGCGAGGTCCATGCCGAAGCTGAGGCCACGCTCATGAAGCACCTGCTCGATTTCAGCCAGTGATTTCTGACCGAAGTTGCGGAATTTCATCAGGTCTTCCTGCTCATATTGCACCAGTTCGCTCAGACTGTTGATCTTAGCAGCTTTGAGGCAGTTAAAGGCACGAACGGAAAGATCGAGATCTTCCAGCGGAGTCTTCAGCACTTTACGCAGCTGAAGCGTCTGCTCATCAACGAGATCCTCTTTCTTCTCTTCCTTGTTATCAAAAGTGATGTTCTCATCAGTGATGATCATCAGGTGCTGGATAAGGATGCGGGAAGCCTGCTTAACAGCTTCTTCGGGATGAATAGTTCCGTCGGTAGCAACGTCCATGATCAGCTTTTCAAAGTCAGTACGCTGTTCCACACGGGTATTCTCAATGCTGTATTTTACATTCTTGATCGGAGTGTAAATAGAATCGATGGGAATAAAGCCCAGAGGAGCGTCTTTTACCTTATTTTCTTCTGCAGGAACATAACCACGACCCTTACCAATTGTCAGCTCAATTTCAAGCTTAGCAGAAGGATCCATTGTGCAGATCAGTTGCTCGGGGTTCATGACCTGGAAGCTGGATGTACCTTCCTGGATCATTCCGGCAGTGAACTCGCTCTTCCCTTTGATGTGAAGAACGATCTTCTCGTTGGAAACTTCGGCTTCGATTCCCTTTTTAAAACGAACCTGCTTCAGGTTCAGGATGATATCAGTAAGATCTTCTGTAACACCCTTGATTGTTGCAAACTCATGTTCAGCCCCTTCAATTCTGATACCCACGATAGCATATCCTTCCAGTGAGCTCAGCAGCACCCGGCGAAGGGCATTACCGATGGTCACACCGTAACCAGGCTCCAGAGGACGGAATTCGAATTGTGCTTCAAAATCATTTGCTTTCTGCAATACGATTTTGTCGGGTTTCTGAAAGTTTAAAATGGCCATTTGTATGTTCGATTTACGTTTTTTGGATGATGGTTAATTGATTATCCCCTATTACTTAGAGTAAAGTTCAACGATCAGTTGTTCCTTAATGTTCTCCGGAACACTTTCTCTCTCGGGATAAGCAATAAAAGTACCTGTCATCTCTGTTTCATTGAAGTCAACCCAATTGTACTTGATGTTCTTACCACGCACCTGGCTGGTTAGACCGGACTTTTCAGTTGAAGCAGGTTTGAAGGTAACAATATCTCCTGGCTTAAGCTGGAAAGAAGGAACGTTCACTACTTCACCGTTTACCATAATGTGCTTATGGCTAACCAGCTGGCGGGCAGCAGGACGTGAAGGTGCGATCCCCATACGGAATACAGTGTTGTCGAGACGTGCTTCCAGCAGTTTGATCAGGTTTTCACCTGTAACACCCTTGCGGCGTGCAGCTTCTTCGAATGTCCTGCGGAACTGGCGCTCGAGTACGCCATATGTGTACTTGGCTTTTTGTTTTTCGCGCAGCTGGAGAGCGTACTCACCCAGGCTCTTACGCTTACGTGCAGCACCATGCTGACCGGGAGGGTTGCTGTTCTTGTTCAGCCATTTACCATTTCCCAGGATGGGCTCACCGAAGATTCTAGAAATTTTGGTCTTTGGACCAGTGTAACGTGCCATATCAACTTGATTTTTTAGTTACGGTGGGCAATCAGTAAAAATCTTAAAATCAATTGCACACCCATGTTAAAAATAGAAATCCAAAACCCAAAGCCTTGCTGGCCTTGGGTTTTGGTATATCAAAAAAGATTAAACGCGGCGTTTTTTCGGAGGACGGCAACCATTGTGCGGCAATGGTGTAACGTCTTTGATCATCACCACTTCGATTCCGTTCTGGGCGAGACCGCGAATTGCGCTTTCCCTTCCTGAACCAGGACCTTTAACGTAAACGTCCACACGCTTCAGGCCTGCGTCAAGTGCAGTTTTTGCTGCATCTGCAGAAGCCATCTGGGCTGCATACGGAGTGTTTTTCTTCGATCCTTTAAATCCCATCTTACCTGCAGATGACCAGGAGATCACCTGACCGTTCTTGTTGGTAAGGCTGATGATGATGTTGTTGAATGTAGCAGAGATATGGGCATCACCATATGCGTCTACCTTCACGATTCTCTTCTTGGCAGCGGCTTTGGCTCCACCGGCCTTAGCGCTTTGTTGTTGTTTTGCCATTACAAATTTTGAGGTAATCTTTAAAAATGTTCCTGTTACAACCCGTAACAGGCCGCACCACTCCCTCCCCCTCCTAAGCAGGATCCGGCAGCGGCACTATGTCTTACTTCTTAGGAGCCTTCTTCTTACCAGCAACTGTCTTACGTTTACCTTTACGGGTACGGCTGTTCGTTTTGGTACGCTGACCACGAAGCGGCAACCCTTTACGGTGACGGAGACCACGGTAGCAGGCGATATCAAGCAGACGCTTGATGCTCATCTGTACCTCAGAACGAAGCTGACCTTCCACCTTGAACTCATCGTTAATGGTGTTACGGATAGCTGCCAGTTCATCGTCGTTCCATTCATGAACTTTCTTCTCAAAACTGATGTTTGATTTGCTCAGAATGTACTGGGCGGTTGAACGGCCAATACCGAAGATATAGGTCAGACCTATTTCGCCTCTTTTGTTTTTTGGTAAGTCTACACCGGCAATACGAGCCATAATGTGATTCTATTTTCGATTTTACAAATGACTAATTCAGGGTCAGGCCTGAGGATTAACCTTGCCTTTGCTTGTAACGCGGATTCTTTTTGTTGATCACGTACAATTTGCCCTTTCTTCTCACGATCTTACAATCAGCGCTCCGCTTCTTGATGGATGCACGAACTTTCATGATGCTATTTTATTTATATCTGAAAATAATCCTACCCCTTGTTAAATCATACGGACTCATCTCCACCCCTACCTTATCACCAGGCAGGATCCTGATATAGTGCATTCTCATTTTTCCTGAAATTGTGGCCAGTATTTCGTGGTCATTCTGGAGTTTAACTTTGAACATCGCGTTCGAAAGTGCCTCTACAATAATTCCATCCTGTTTAATGAGTGCTTGTTTTGCCATACAGATTTTGGGAGCGCAAAGATAGTATTAAATAGTTCAAATAAGAAAAAAATTGCCAATTTTCAACAAATGTCGTTGAAAATCCGGTTTTTCTGCTAGTTTCCTGGGAACCGGCTCCCGCCCGGGAAGGTCTATTTTCAATTCCTCCCCAGCTCCACCTTGGTCATTTGGTAATAATGATTCTGTAGCTGGTGTACATGGATCGGCTGTTTGATATGCCGCCTGTCTTCCCTGTACCAAATCTCGAAATCACTAAATCCACCTTCAGCCGGTAACTGGATCCGGAATGGGCCTTTTTTGTATTTTATCCGTCCGTCACCGTTGGACTCCTTCTCAAAGTTGAACTTAAACAGCTCGTTTTCACTCAGCGGGATCGGCCGCAGGTCCTCCGGCCGAAACCAAAACTCCTGTACTTCAGTCTGCACGCAGACCTCCTTATCCTCATTATTCAGATCATTTACAATGCCTTCCCATAATTCGCCTTCATATTGGGCATACACATAATCCCCCGGTTGTAATTCGTTGAATTTGATCATATGGCAGATTGATTTATTGAACTAATATAAGGAAAATGAGCAATAAGAGAAGTCTGCTTTCACCCATTCACTTTTTCTCATTCCGCCCAGCTCATCGTATATCCCTGGTTCTCGATCTCCAGCGCCTCAACGGTGAGCTGCAGCGGGTGGAAGGTGTCTACCATCACGGCCAGCTCGCCGGTCTCCTTCTTGCCTATGCTCTTTTGCACAGCGCCGGGGTGTGGACCATGGGGGATACCCGCGGGATGCAGGGTGATCATACCACGGGTAACATTCTTCCGGCTCATGAAATCCCCATCAACATAGTAAAGGACCTCATCACTGTCAATATTGCTGTGGTTATATGGGGCCGGGATGGCATCAGGATGATAATCGTAAAGCCGGGGAACAAATGAACAAACCACGAAATTATTGGCTTCAAATGTCTGGTGTACCGGTGGCGGCTGGTGAACCCTTCCGGTTATTGGTTCAAAATCGTGTATACTGAAGGCGTAAGGATAACAGTACCCGTCCCACCCCACAACATCAAAAGGATGGTGTCCATAGTGCAACCCGTACATCCTTCCCTTCTTCTTGGCCCGGATCCGGAAATCCCCGGCTTTGTCGATAGTAACCAGGTTTTTCGGGCCGCGGATATCCCTTTCACAATAAGGACTATGCTCCAGCAGTTGTCCGTATTTGCTCAGGTACTTTTTCGGATAACGGATCGGACTGAATGACTCTACAATGAAAAGCCTGTTGGCTGAACTGTTGAAACTGATCTGGTAAATGGTTCCGCGCGGGATTACCAGGTAATCGCCATAAGCGAATTCCAGGTCACCATACATAGTGTGCAGTATACCGCTGCCCTCATGAATGAAGATCATTTCATCAGCATCGGTATTCTTGAAAAAGTATTCGGTCATACTCTCTTCGGGCGACGCCAGCACGATATGGCAATCATTGTTAACCAGGATGGGTTTTCTGCTTTCCAGGTAATCTTTTACCGGAGGAACACGAAAACCGTCGAAGCTCCTGTGCTGGAGCATCTTTTCTTCAGCGATGCGTGGCATCACATCTTCATGGTGCTCTGCCCTGATAATCTGTGTGGGCGGGTGACAATGATAAAGCAGGGAGTAATCATTTGAAAAACCTTCAGTGGAAAAAAGCTGTTCGGAATACAGCTCGCCATCAGGTTTCCTGAACTGCGTGTGTCGCTTATGCGGAATGGATCCAAGACTTTGGTAGTGGGGCACTGTGAAAAATTAAAATGTGAAAAATTAAAATTCAAAAAGGGCTATGGAGTCTGCCTGTCTCCGGATTCGGCAAGTGTCACAAGGAGGAAGACATATTTCCACGTCCTTTTATCAATGCTCCAGGTAAAATTTCTGTTGAATGGCATGAGCTGATCGTTGCGCTTCCTTGCAAATTACTATTTTGCCACGTTTCCGTTGAAATTATTCAGATTCACACCCGCTGACCGGGTGACGGGACTGACGGCCCCTAGCATACCGCGCTGCCGGAGCTTAACGGGAAACGCATTTAAAAAATGGATTCATATGAAGCGTATCGGACTGATTTCGGATACTCACGCCTACCTTGATGAAAAAATATTCCCGCATTTCAACAATTGTGATGAGATCTGGCATGCGGGCGATTTCGGAAATATTTCGATTGCGAATGAACTGACAGGCCGCACAGGTCTTCCATTAAGAGGCGTATATGGAAATGTAGACGGGCGCGACGTGAGGGCAATATATCCCGAAGAAATTTCCTTTAACTGCGAAGAAGTCCGGGTTTACATGAAACATAT
The DNA here is from genome assembly GCF_000814475.1 of Flavihumibacter solisilvae. Lineage (GTDB taxonomy): Bacteria > Bacteroidota > Bacteroidia > Chitinophagales > Chitinophagaceae > Flavihumibacter > Flavihumibacter solisilvae. Next base: position 41,264 of record NZ_JSVC01000019.1, read on the forward strand.
TGGTGGTTATCCCGGGCGGTACGCCCCTGGTGTGCGACAGAGAATAACTGAAGAAAAAGCTCAGTTGTTTATATGTGGCCACTCCCATATTCTAAAAGTACAGTATGATCCTTCGCTGCAATGCCTGCACATAAACCCGGGGGCGGCTGGCAGGCAGGGCTGGCACCTTAAACGCACCATCATCCGGTTTGTGATCGATGGCAGGGAAATCCGTGATTGTGAAGTAATTGAACTTGGAGACAGGGCCGGAAAGCCTGGCAATTTCGTAACTTAACACAAACCAACAACTGTATATGACAAGTCAACTGCATCGTCGCGAATGGCTGAAGCAAAGCGCCCTGGCAGCTTTGGGAGTTGGATTCTCCCTCCGGTCTTTGGCTGGTGAAGATCAACTGGCCAGGGAATTTGGAAGTGAACATGGGCTTATAAATCTCGGTTCAAATGAAAATCCGTATGGAATTGCACCTGGTGCGAAACAGGCAATTGCCGACCTGATCAGTTCCGCACATCGGTATCAATATAATATCCCGGGAGTGCAGACTTTTAAAAAAGAACTCGCCGATTACTATGGCGTTACTCCTGAGCACCTGCTGGTCACACCCGGCTCGGGCGAAGCCCTTAATCTCCTGGCGAGACACTACAGCAAAGGGAACCTGGTTACGGCAACCCCTACTTTCGGCATCCTGCCAAACACCGCCAAAAAGATCGGAACAACTGTCAAGGAAATTCCGCTGGATAAAGAAAAGGTACATGATCTCGATCTCATGCTTAAAGCTATAGACAACGAGACATCGCAGGTGTATATTTGCAACCCTGCAAACCCTACCGGTACAATAGTATCACCAGCCGCATTGAAATCATTCTGCCGGGAAGCAAGTAAAAAGGCAATGACCTCAGTAGATGAAGCTTATATTGACTTCCTTGATGCACCGAATAATGAATCCATGATCAGCCTGGTGAAAGAAGGGAACAGGAACATTGTTGTTATCCGGACTTTTTCCAAGATCCATGCAATGGCAGGATTAAGGGTAGGCTTTATAATTGCTCATCCTGAAACCATCCAGTCGCTTTCAGCTAATTATTTCGGTAACAGTAATTTCTGCGTCAGCGCATTGTCTATCGCAGCTGCACAGGCAAGCCTGAAGGATCCGAACCACAGCAAACTGAGCAAACAAAAGAATGAAGCGGCGAGAAATTATACCATCAAAACACTACAGGAACTCGGATATAACCCGGTTCCCTCCTATACAAATTTCATCTATTTTAACCTGAAAGATTACCCGGGGGATTTTGCCAAAGACATGCTTGCAAAAAACATTATCCTGCGCTCGAGCGAACAGCCTGATGGCAAATACTGCAGGGTGAGCGTGGGTACCCTGGATGAAATGAAATCTTTTATCAAGGAAATCAAAAAGTAAAAATTGAAAATAAAAAGGGCACCCGGTGAAAGCATTATGCTTCGCGGGTGCCCTTTATTATGAGTTTATTTCCTTAAATGATCGGCCTGGCGACTGCCTCACGGAATGGCCAGGGAATACTGATCAGGATCAGGATCAGCGCTACAAGGAATAGCGTAAATGCTTTCTTGTGTTGCGCTACGCCCGCTGTTGCGGGCTTGCCTGCAGCGCGGCCAATTGTGATCAGGATAATGGCAATCAGCATTCCTACAAAGTGCTCAACTGCAAAGAACCGGAATGAGGCGTTCTTCATCACTTCGCCAAAGCCCAGTGCCTGGATATTCTTTAGTCCCAAGGGTCCTGCAAACCACTGGTAAAGTCCGATCAGCAACATAGTATGTGACGCGATCATCAGGAACAGGTCAATTTTCCTGTCTCCCGGAGTATATGACGCCCGTGCATTCATGCCTCTGTAATGGCGGACAAGCGCGATTACAAGCAAAATAAGAATCACCCATCGTAAGAAGTTGTGTAAGTGCAATAAGCCTGTGTACATATTGTTGGTTTTGTTGTTTTCGGTTATTCTTCAGCTTTCCATTCACCCACAAAGATATTTGTATCGCGGGTTCCACCATTGTTCCGATTACTGCAGAACACAATCTTTTTTCCATCATAACTGAACATGGCAAAAGCGTCAAAGCCTTTATCGCGGCTTATTTTGGTCATATTGCTGCCATCATCGTTCATTTGGTAGAGATTAAATGGAAAACCGCGTTTGTATTCGTGGTTGGATGCAAATAAGATGCTTTTGTTGTCAGGCATAAATACAGGCGCCCAGTTCGCCTGCCCGAGATTGGTAACCTGCTTAATTCCGGACCCGTCGGCATTGGCTGTAAACACCTCCATGCGGGTGGGTGCAACCAGGTGCTCAGCAAGCAGGTCTTTGTACTCCCTCACTTCTTCTTCTGTCGTCGGCCGGCTGGCACGCCAGATTATCCTTTTACCGTCCCGGCTAAACCAGGCTCCCCCATCGTATCCAACAGTATGGGTTATCCGCTTTTCCTTTCCCGTTTTCAAATCCATGATATACAATTCCAGGTCACCATCCTTGTCACTTGTATAAATCATTTTTTTGCCATCGGGAGAAAGTGTGGCTTCGGCATCATAGCCTTTCGACCGGGTCAACTGTTTTACGATTACCCCGTTGGTATCCGCCATGAAGATGTCGTAAGCCGGATATAACGGCCATATGTACCGGTTGCCGTATTTACTGCGGTCCGGTACGGGTGGACATTCATTCCCTGAGAGGTGTGTCGAAGCATATATGATGTGTTTCCCATCTGGCAGAAAGTAGGGACAGGTAGTTCTCCCCTTGCCGGTGCTCACCATTTTCGGACTGAATTGCTGGTCTTTGTTTTCGGGAATCTTTCCTATAAAGATCTGGTCACAGTTTATTCCCTCTTTGGGATTGGTTTTTTGAAACACCAGGTATTTGCTGTCGTAGCTGAAGTACGCTTCTGCATTATCGCCACCGAATGTGAGCTGGCGCAGGTTGCGGAACGAAGTTTCTTCAGGGTATTGAACGGTATCAGCACTGGCTTTACTGAAGTGACCGGAACCAGGAATGACAGTCGCTGGTTGCTTTTGGTTAGCCATAGTCCCCATCAAAAGGAAACTGCCGATTCCCAATAAGGTTTGAATTGAGTACATATATTACAATGTTCTTATTACTGCGCAAATGTATTGGTATAATATCATTTTTACCGAAAACCATAGATTTGACAAATGAAATCATTAACAGGCCCTGTTCTCTTACTCTTTTTTCTACTGGCGACTGCTTGCAACGGAAGTGATGACGCGTCCGGTGAAAAGGTTTCTGACGCCCGTATCCTGGAACAACAACCCTATGCCGGGCTGACAGACAGTATCGGGTCAGATGATAAGAATGCCGTTTTATATGGCAAACGGGCGGCTTTACTGATCCAGAACGGGGAATACTCTCTTGCGGAACAGGACCTGGAAAAGGCCTGGCAGATCGAACCTTCGGAAGAACTGGCGTCGCTCCACGTAAATACATTATTATTGATGGGCAGGCAGGCTGATGCACTCGCACAATTAAAGTCTTTGACAGAGAAATACCCGGACAATACTACGTTTAAAAGGAGGCTTGCGGAACAGTTGATGCATGGTGGTCAATTTGACCAGGCCCTTGCATCCTACAACAAGATCCTGGCTGAAAATCCGGACGACTTCGAATCCTGGTATGAAAAGGCTTTACTACTTCTTGAGAAAAAAGATACTCTTGCTGCCCTTAAAGATCTTGAGCAATCCTACCGGATACAACCATTACAGATAACCGCGCTGACACTTGCCAATATTTATGCTGAAAGAAAAGATGCACGTGCACTGGAACTCACAAACGCAGTAATCAGCCGCGATTCAGCTGGCGAAATGATCGACCCCGTTTTTATTAAAGGAATTTACTACTCCAATACAGGCAACTACCCGAAAGCATTGGAGCAATTCAACACCTGTATCAAAATGGACTGGAAATTCCAGGAAGCGTATATTGAGAAAGGAATCATATATTTTGAACAAAAGAATATGGATGAAGCGCTTCAGCAATTCAAACTTGCCGCAACTGTCACCAATACTTATCCTGACGCTTATTTCTGGCAGGGACGCTGCTACGAGGAACTGGGAATGAAAAAGGAAGCACTTCAGAATTATGTGCGTGCCTATTCACTGGATAAGAATTTCAAAGAAGCGGTTGAAGGCGCTGAACGGATTAAAAAACAAAACAACTAACCACATGCTCATCGCTCCCTCCCTCCTTGCTTCAAATTTCCTTAACCTGGAAGCTGAATGCCGGATGATCAATGAAAGTGAGGCTGACTGGTTTCACCTGGATGTAATGGATGGCCGATTTGTTCCCAACATCAGCTTCGGCTTGCCGGTCATCCAGTCAATCCGCAAGGCATCGAAGAAAGTATTTGATGTTCACCTGATGATTGAAGAACCCGGAATGTATGCTGAAGCGTTCAAAAAAGCAGGAGCCGATAACCTTACTGTACACCTCGAAGCCTGTCCGCATCTTCACCGGAATATCCAGCAAATAAAACAGCTGGGGATGAAGGCTGGAGTGGCAATTAACCCGCATACACCGGTTCAGTTGCTACAGGATGTGCTTCGTGATATTGACCTTGTCCTGATCATGAGTGTGAATCCAGGTTTTGGCGGCCAGCAATTTATTCCTCATACGCTTGATAAGATCCGGACACTGCGGCAAAAGATCGATCAGTTGTCGCTGCCTGTTTTAATTGAAGTGGATGGCGGTATAGATCTCACGAACGCCCGGGCAATTGCAGAAGCAGGGGCTCATGTACTGGTAGCAGGCAGTTCAATTTTTCATGCAACAGATCCCAAATCTGTAATATCTGCATTGAAACAGGCTGATAAACAACAGCACATCATTTAATTCTGGCTTATGGCCAAAGACCTATTTTCCCGACAGGCAGGTGAATACGCCCGGTTTCGCCCCGGGTACCCGCCGGAATTGTACGAATTCCTGCTTTCGTTCGTGCCAGACCGGGATCATGCCTGGGATGCCGGAACGGGAAATGGGCAGGCAGCCATTGAACTGGCCAGGCATTTCAGGAATGTTACAGCGACGGATCTCAGCAGTGAACAAATAAGCAAGGCCGCAAAGCAGCCGAATATCACCTATTATGCCTGCCCTGCCGACAACACTCCCATTGCACCAGCAAGCGTAGACCTCATTACTGTAGCACAGGCCTACCATTGGTTCCCGTTTGATAGTTTTGCAGAAGAAGTCAGGAGGGTTAGCCGGCCTGGAGCAATTATTGCCGTATGGACTTACCATCTTCCCGTAATTCATGACACCACGCTTAACGACAGGTTGATTGATTTTTATATCAACCGCACAGGCCCTTTCTGGGATTCTGAAAGAAGATATGTCGATGACCGTTATGCCTCAATTCCCTTCCCCTATCGGCGGCTTTCCGACCGGAATTTCAACATGTTTTATGACTGGACACCGGCCCAGATGGCGGGCTACCTGCGAAGCTGGTCAGCAGTTCAGCATATCATGCGGGAAAGTAACATTGACCCTGTTCAACCTTTTTATGAAAGCCTGCTGGACAGGTGGCCTGAAGGCGAACTGAAAAGGATAGGGTTTCCCATAACACTGATCGTGGGAAAAGTAAGCGGGTAACCTATCTTTGCTTCATGACAAAACTCTCTGTCAACATCAACAAGTTTGCGACTATCAGGAACAGTCGCGGCGGAAATAATCCGGACGTAGTAAAAGCTGCTGCAGATGCACAAAGATTTGGTGCCGACGGTGTTACTGTACACCCGAGGCCTGACGAACGGCATATCCGTTATGCTGATGTCAGAGCCATTAAACCGATAATCACTACAGAATTCAATATTGAAGGCAACTGCCGCGAACAAAAGTTTGTGGACCTGGTACTCGAGGTAAAACCGCACCAGGTGACATTGGTTCCGGATGCTGAAGGACAAATCACGTCCGATCACGGTTGGGACACCATCAGGAATAAGGATTATTTAGTTGAAATGATTGCTGTTTTCAAAAAAGCAGGGATCCGGACTTCCATCTTCGTAGATCCGGATCTCAGCATGGTGGAAGGCGCGGCGGAAACCGGGACTGACAGGATTGAATTATACACCGAAGGATATGCCCGCAGGTATACCTCCGGCCGCGAAGAAGCAATAGCTTCCTATGTCCAGGCAGCACAACGGGCACATGAACTGGGACTCGGACTGAATGCAGGCCACGACCTCGACCTGGAGAACCTGCGATATTTTGCACAGCAGATCCCTTTTATTGACGAGGTCTCAATCGGTCATGCGCTTGTTTGCGATGCCTTATACCTGGGTTATGAAAATACCATTCAGCTCTACAAACGCCAGTTGGCGATCTGAGTGCTGAATTTTCCCGGGCAAAGCCATTCATCCATCCTAAGTGGCACCCGTAACAAATGTGTCGGCCTGCGTATTTCTTGTAGTAGATTTCCTTTTAATTAATACATATTGTATGATCAACAGGTTTATTACTGCTACCGTCTTTCTTTGCCTGGGTTTCCAGTTTTCCATGGCCCAGCTGACAACTGTACCCGATGGAGGTAACAAAAGGGCATGGGTCGGCGAACAAATCGGTCTAACGGAAGTGCATATCCGTTATGATCGTCCAGCAGTTAAAGGACGTACAGATGCCATCTGGGGTAAACTCGTACCGTACGGATTCAATGATCCTGGCTTCGGCACGAGTAAAGCGTCTCCCTGGCGGGCAGGAGCCAATGAAAATACCGTCATTAGTTTTTCGACAGATGTAACCATAGAAGGCAAAGCGCTTCAGGCTGGTGAATATGGGTTTCATATTGCGGTGTATGAAGACAAATGCACGCTGATATTTTCAAAAAATCATACAAGCTGGGGAAGCTACTTTTATGATCCATCGGAAGATGCATTAAGAGTTGATGTAAAGCAACAGACCCAAAACGACATAACGGAATTCCTCAAATATGAATTTACTGGTCAAACGGAGAAAAGCGCAGTGATAAACCTGCTGTGGGAAAAGTGGCGCATCCCTTTCAGGATAGAAACAGACCTGGTTAATCTACAACTCGCTTCCTTTCGCCGGGAACTGCGGGGTGAAAAAAGCTTCATACCCGGATGGCAATCGTGGGTACAGGCAGCTCAATATTGCCTGCGACATAATGTGAACCTGGAGGAAGGACTTAAATGGGCTGAAACGGCAGTTACCGGAACGTTTATTGGCGAATCTAATTTCATCACACTCAGCACGAAAGCAGCATTACTGGAAAAGCTCGGTCAAACCGGCGAGGCTGCGAAAGTCATGCAACAGGCGATCCCGCTGGGAAGTGTTGAACAGGTTCACAATTACGGACGTGAATTAATGCAAAAGAACAGGACCAGTGAGGCTGTTGATGTATTCAAAAAAAATTACGAGAAACATCCGGATACATTCATAACAAATGTCGGAATGGCGCGGGCCCTATCAGCTTCAGGTTCAAACAAAAAAGCCCTGCCCTACGCCGAAAAAGCTTTAAACCAGGCGCCTGATGGGAATGCTAAAAAGCAGGTAGAAACAATGATACAGGAACTGAGCAAAAAATAGGATTTGAATCCATCAGGTTGAATAAATAAAAAGCGAATCAAATGATTCGCTTTTTATTTATTGTGGATTAGTTTTTGACTTCTTCTGTTTTAACAGGCTTCAAAGAACCGAGATAATTCCAGATTGCTGTGAGGTCATCGTCTGACATCCTGCTGTAAGAAGACCAGGGCATATGTGAATGTTCAATAAGTTTTCCCATCCTGAAACGGGCGATGAAAATTTCTTTTGTCCAGCTATTAAGTCTTCCGGTCGCATGCGGAGTAAGATTTGGTGGCGTAAGCGTATCTTTTCCCGGCTCAATAAACGGGTTACCACCTGCAAGCGGTTCACCAACAAACTGTCCAACTCCATCCCTCTTGGTATGACATGCACCACAATTCGCAACATTAGAAACCAGGTAACGACCATATGCAGCCGAAGTGTCCGGAGTTATTGTTTTCTCCACTTTTTCAGTCGGACCAAGAGGCTTAAGAATGAAGGCCTTCAGCACTTTTCCCATCACGGTAAACTCAGGCAATGGAATTTCCTTTTTTACCGGTTTGGTTGAACGCAGGTAGGAAATTACTGCTGAAAGGTCATCATCAGTCATATGCTGGTAGGTCATGAAAGGAAGCACAACTTCACCATTTGCATGAACGCCATACCTGATGATCCTGCCGATCTCCATATCAGTATATTTTCCGATACCTGTCGCTGTATCAGAGGTGATGTTCCTCGAGTACAACTTGCCAAATGGCAGGTCAAAGAGGTAGCCGCCAGACAGTACCGGGTCAATGCCGGCCTGTAAAAGGGAATCTTTGTTTGCATCAGTACTGTGGCATGCCACGCAATGTGCGGGACCGAAAACGATATTGCGGCCACGTTCAATAACGGCGCTGTCTTTTGATGCCTTTACGAATGGAAAAGGAGCATCATACTCGAGGTGTTGTCTGAAACCGGTGGCGATGGTCACGCCGCCTACCAGGAGCAATACAATGGCTCCGAACCATTTCAGGATTTTCTTGAACATAAAAGGATAGGTTTATTGGAAGGCGAAGCTAACAGAAGCCATTAAGCGCTGCAATAAGGCAGTGTATGAACTGAGTTGGGTGAAGTATGAACTGTGCGGGAATTACCTTTTAGCGAAAAAATATCCTGAATCTTCCTTCTTCAATCATAGTGCGACGACCATCCATTGTGAACGCTGGGCCGCTGAAAGTGCCGGAGGCAAAGGCATCTGCATGAGTATATTGATCGATGTGAAGACCGAATGTTCCAGTCGAGGGAGCTTTAAATACATCAGAGGGGGTTATATTGTCATAATACAAAACTGAAACCTGCTGCGCATACAGATCCGTTTTATCCTTATCCAGGGCACTGGCCATAATAACTGTAATGATCAGGCCTGAATCCGGTGAACATGCAGATGTACCCCAGAATGTAAATGCCGTACGGTCCGGGGCGATCACTGCGCGGGTAACATTTCCGCACACGAATGCACCTTCATTTTTGAATTGCCATTTTTCGTCCCCGACAGGAATTGACACATCACAAAATGAACAGGCAGGGAATCCGACCACCGGCTGAATTACCGTATCAGGCTCGGGTTCCGGCAATGGCTGAGTGGTGTCGGCAGCAGGTCCTCTTTCATAACTATATTCCTTTGCACAACCAGGATGAATGCTGATCGCAACCCAAAGGCAAATGATGAAGGAGACTTTTTTATAACCGCTTTCCATGAATACAAATTGAGCGGATAATGGCTTATTTAAAGTTAACCAAAAAGAAATCAACAGGTTAATAGTCGCCACTTCAGGCCCACACGGTCAGGGACAATCGCTGCCGGACCTGTCAATCCAACCTGTGTTTGACCATTTATTTCCGTTATTATTTTGTAAACAAACATTTTTTCCGAATTTTATTCGGAAATATCATTAACTTTCAGAAAATATTACGGCATGGATATCAGTTTAGACCATACAGATTTACAGATCCTGGAACTGATGCAAACCAATGCCCGGATATCAAATGCGGATCTTGCAAGAGAACTTGAAATGGCTCCTTCAGCTGTCCTGGAGCGGGTAAAAAAACTGGAGCAAAAGAAAGTGATCCGCAGGTACACAACAAGCATAAACCCTGCCGCCATACAGCAAAAATTGCTGGCTTTTATTTTCATCCGGTCCTCGGAAGGATTTTCCTGCTGCACAAACACAGCGCAGTTACTGGCCCAGATCCCGGAAATCCAGGAGGTACATCATATAGCAGGTGAAGATTGTTTCCTCGTCAAGGTGCGCACCGCGGATGCGGCCTCATTAATGGACCTGATGCGAAACTCCCTGCAAAAGATCCCTAACATAGCCTCTACGAAGACTACGATTGTACTCGAAACCGTGAAAGAACAACAAGAACTGGTCATTCCAAAAAAGTAACACGTATGACAACTACTGCAAATAAAGCAGCATCGCCAATTATGGTGATGCTGGCCTTCGCTACCGTTTACATTGTATGGGGCTCTACTTACTTCTTCATCCAGAAGGCTATTCATGACATCCCGCCGCTGATGATGGGCGCAATGCGATTCATTGCCTCCGGTGGTATACTTATGTTATGGTGTATCATTAAAGGGGAAAAACTTTGGGAACCAAAACAGGTAAAGGTTGCCGTTATCAGCGGACTTATGCTGCTGCTGGTGGGTAACGGTGCGGTTATCTGGGCAGAAAAGTCTTTGCCAAGTTCACTGGTGGCCGTTTTGGTTTCATCTGCCCCTGTATGGTTTGTTGTGCTTGACAGGCCCCACCTGAAGGAAAATTTGTCGAGCCGTTCCACATTACTTGGACTTATCGTCGGTTTTGCCGGGGTTATCATGTTATTCAGTGAGCAGGCAGGAAAGGCGCTGGGAGACTCAGGCAATTCCGGGCAGGTGCTCGGATTGATAGTGCTGATCATAGGTTCCATGAGCTGGGCTGGCGGGTCTCTATATTCGAAATATAAGTCAACAGGTTCCGCAACTGTGAATACTGCCTGGCAGATGATGGCAGCGGGAATTGCATTTATTCCGGGAAGTCTTTTGAACAATGAGTGGTCCGGCTTCAATGCGCAGGCTGTATCAACCGGCGCCTGGCTGTCCGTATTGTACCTGATAGTAATGGGTTCCCTGGTCGCTTATAGCGCTTATGTATGGTTGCTGCAGGTGAGACCGGCGACCCAGGTCAGCACTTATGCATATGTAAACCCGGTAGTAGCTGTATTGCTGGGAACGATGCTGGCTGGAGAAAAAATGACTGTTTTGCAGTTGACAGGCTTAGCAATAATACTTACAAGCGTATTACTGATAAACCTGTCAAAGTACCGCAAACAGTCACTCAATATTAACGAACGTAAAACCGTCGTATCAAAAAGTAATAGGATAACAACTGCAATTGAAGAAGAAGCAGTATGTTAGGAAATTGGGCATGGATTTTAAAAACGGGCTGACACTTATTACATCATCACAGCTTCAGATACAACTTTGCTTCCATCAGTAACCCTGATACGGAATCCCTGCATGGTGATCAGATCATCATATTTAATCGGAGTATCAGCTGTAGCAAGTGTTACGGCATTTTTGCTTCCTGCACCGGTAGCACTACTTACTTCACCAAGGTCTGCGAAAACTTCGTCTTCATTGGTGTCACCGTCGATTGCAACCAACTGCACTTTCAGTTTGGATCCACTTGCGCTGAGAGATTCATCAAGAATCACTTCAACGGCTGCATTACCATTCTCAAGCTTGTTGATTTTGAAATATCCTGTTTCTGTAGAAGAAGAACTGTTAGCGAAAAGCGATTGCTGCTTAGATTCTGTAGCTACAGCTCCTGGTGCACTGATCTCTTCCTGAGCTGCAGTTGGCTCAACGACACTGTCATTCTTATTACAAGAAATTGCCATAACTGTTGACACCAATAACAGCAGGCTCATGATTGGCTTTTTCATAATAATTGAATTTTCGCTTAACAATCCAAAACAGTACCAAAAATGAATCCCGGTTGTTAAAATGTGTTAAAGGGAACGCATTTCCCCGTTATGGCCGATCGTCTGGATAAGAGGGTGAGATTACGGGGAAATTCTTGCAAAATGATCGTAGAAAAACACCTACGCATTGCGGAAATACTCCATGTAAGCAACAGCTTTCCAGGAAATCCGGTCAATTATTTTTTTTAAATTTTTTTCCGCACCAGAAGCGTAAGTATGCGCGGCACAAGCGTTTGGTCATTACCGTCAAAGAATTCATTCAGGTCAATCAAATCCATCCCGTTTCGCCGGGCAGACTGGACAAATTCTGAGATATGGTGATTGTAACATTCCAGCACCTGGGTCCCTTCTTCGGATTCAAATCTGGCCTTTGTTCCTCCATATTGTTTAAACGGATGAAGTTCACCTATATACATATAACCTCCCGGCTTAAGTGAGGCGGCTGCTTCTGAAAAGACATGTCCCAGGTCGTTAATATGTTCCAGGACGAGACTAAAACTGACGAGGTCATATAAACGGCTCCGAAAGGACCAGGGCTGCAAAATATCAGCAAGCACATAGTCTACCCTGCCAGTGCCGGTTTTTTCCCTTGCCCTGGCCATCATCTCCTCCGACTGATCCACGGCGGTTATATGACGGGCTTTTTCAAGCAGCCATAGCGTATTCTTGCCTGTCCCGCAACCTATTTCGAGGCAGTCATCAAAAGGCAGATCTTTTAAAACGAAGCGTAGTGCCTGGCCTTCAAGATCACGGGTCTTATTAATATTGGAATCGTATTGTTCAGCCCATTTATTATATGCTCGTCTTATGCTCATAAGATGTAATGTGTCCATAAAATTACGGTGGCACTCATTTAAAATTCCTTGCTTCCGGAAAAATCCTGGTCTGGATTGAAAGGCTGGTTGAGGTCTTTTTACGTTGACCGGGAGGAGCTGATTTATCATCACCCCTTGCCGGGGTATTTACTGGTATATTATCCTTCAGTGCCGGGGTCAGCTCACGAAGCAGCCTGGTATAATCGTGACAACTGCTTACAATTACATGAATAACTTCTCCAACCCGTTGCAACTTTCCCTCAACCATAATCAGGCGGGACTGTAAAATCGCTTTTCGGTAGGTTTCAAACAAATTTTGAAAAATGACCAGGTTTGCAAAACCTGATTCATCTTCGATAGTCATGAAACAAACACCACCGGCTGTACCTGGCCGTTGCCTTACCAACACCAATCCAGCAATTTTCACAGAATCGCCATCTGCAGAAGCTCCAAGATCTTTAGCTGCCATCACTCCCAACCGGCTAAGTTTATCCCTTAAAAAGCTAACGGGGTGGGCTTTAAGGCTAAGAGATGTAGTAATATAATCCTGCACGACATGCTCAGAGACCTGCATAAGTGGCAACTGGATATTTTCCACCTGGTCATCCATTGATTTTCTCCCTTCAAAGAGTCCAACCGGCCGGTCTTTTGCCGAAACTTCCCATAAGGCCTGCCGTCTGTCCAACCCCACGGACCGGAATGCATCTGCTCCGGCGAGTTTCTCAAGAACAGACAAGGAAAGCCCAAGGGTCTTTAACTGGTCAATAGTTTCATATCCCTCTCCCCTCCCTGCCAGCAAAAAGATAATATCCTCCTGGCGAAGTCCTTTAACCTGCCTGAATCCCAATCGCAAGGCACAATATTTACCGGTATTTTCTTCCAGCAGGTTATCCCACTCAGAATAATTAATATCAACAGGTCTTACCTCTACCCCATGTTTCTCCGCATCAATTACAATCTGGGAAGGCTGGTAAAATCCCATCGGCATACTGTTCAGCAAAGCACAAGCGAAAACATCCGGGTAGTAATGTTTGATCCACGAGGAGACATATACGAGTAATGCAAAACTTGCTGCATGACTTTCAGGGAACCCATAACTTCCGAAACCTTCCAGCTGTTTGAATACACGCTGTGCATATTCGGCAGAATACCCGTTCTTCAACATTCCGGTGATCAGTTTGTCTTCGAACTTTTTGACCATGCCCTGCACTTTAAAAGTTGCCATGCTCCTGCGCAGCTGGTCTGCTTCTGCAGGTGTAAACCCTGCAGCAACTATGGCGATTTTCATAGCCTGCTCCTGGAAAAGCGGAACTCCCAATGTCCGCCGGAGAATTTCTTCAAGTTCCTTTGAAGGATATTCAACAGGCTCTTCACCATTCCTTCGACGCAAATAAGGATGCACCATATCGCCCTGGATCGGTCCGGGCCGAACGATTGCCACCTCGATCACAAGGTCATAAAAATTGCGGGGCCTGAGCCTCGGAAGCATGCTTTGTTGTGCCCGGCTCTCAATCTGGAATACCCCAATAGTGTCGGCCTTGCAGATCATCTCATATACTTCAGGATCATCCTGCGGTATATTGGCAAGGGTAAGATCCAAACCGTAATGAGCTTTTGCCAGGTCAAAAGCCTTACGGATACAGGTGAGCATCCCCAGTGCAAGCACATCAATTTTCAGGAAGCCCAAAGCATCAATATCATCTTTATTCCATTCAATGCAGGTACGGTTTTCCATCCGGGCATTCAGGATCGGGCAAAGATCAGAGAGCCTGCCTTCCGTGATCACAAAACCGCCGGTATGTTGCCCCAGTTGCCTTGGAAATCCCATAAACTCCCCGGTCAACTGCAGTACTTTGCGAAGATGCCGGTCATCAGGATTCAAGCCCTGCTCCGTTAATCGTTTTCCTTCAAACCATTCCTCAGTAAATTCCCAGATGGCACCTGACAAGCGATTGATGGTATCAACAGACAGGCCCATCGCTTTGCCAACATCCCTTATAGCACCCTTCTGGTGTTGCTGGGTCACGGTAGCCACAATTGCAGCACGTTCACGCCCATATTTACGATATATATACTGAATTACTTCTTCACGCCTTTCATGTTCGAAATCAACATCAATATCCGGCGGTTCATTCCTCGCAGATGATATGAAGCGCTCAAACAGGAGATCGAACTTCGACGGATCAACAGAAGTAATACCCAGGCAGTAACAAACAGTTGAATTTGCCGCGGACCCCCGTCCCTGGCACAGGATATTCTGCTCCCTTGCATACCTGACAATATCATACACAGTCAGGAAATATTCTGCATAATTCATTTGTTCCATGAATGCAAGCTCATATTCAATGGAATCGCAGATCTTTTGTGGAATTGTATTTCCGTAACGTTCATGCGCGCCACGCCACGCAAGAAAAGTCAGTTCTTCCTGCGGCGTGCGGCCTTCAGTAGTAATTTCTTTCGGGTAATGATATTTAAGCTGGTCTAACGAAAAGCTGCAGGCTGAAATAATTTCCTGCGTGCAATTCAATGCTTCCGGATATTGACGGAACAAACGCTCCATTTCTCCTATTGGTTTCAGGTACCGCTCTGCATTAGCATGAAGCCGGTATCCTGCAGTATATATGGTACATTTCTCACGGACACAGGTAACGATATCCTGCAATTGTCTTCGCCCAGGAATGTGATAATGCACATCATTGGTTGCCACTAAGGGCAACTCAAATTCACGTGACAACTGTGCGAGGCGAAACAACTGTTTCCCGTCGTCTCCATTGTATCGCCGGGAAGCCGCAACATGAAGTTCCTTGCCGAAGGCGGATTTATATTCTCCCAAATCATTTTTAAAAGCAGCATCGAAATCAAATCCGTGGTTCAGTTTATCGGGAGGAACTATAACAAGCTTTATATCATCACTATTTCCAAACAGATCACTCTTGTATAAATGACACTGACCTTTTTCAGCCCGCAAATTGCCTGTTGTTATTATTGAACTCAACCTGGAATATGCAGCAAGTGTTGCAGGGTAAGCAAGTAAGGATGGTCCATCCAGCAGATCCAGCCGGCATGCAGGAATGATCCGGATGTTATTTGTCCTGGCAGCAGCATGCGCTCTGACAATGCCTGCAAATGAATTCCGGTCCGTAATGGCAATTTCCCTGTAACCCATCGAGGCGGCCTGCTCAACGAGTTCTTCAGGGTGTGAAGCACCGCGGAGAAAACTAAAATTTGTCGTTACCTGTAATTCAGTATATGCCATAACCACATTTGTTTATGCAAAGAATCCGTGCAGGAACCAATGTGGTGATTTATCGCCTGTATAATGACCTGACCTGAACAGCCAGTAACGTTTTCCCGTTTCATCTTCTACTGCATAGTAGTCCCTATGCTCACCTTCTTCAATCCACCATTCCTGCTCAATTCGTTCAGGGCCGTCTGCTTTTTTTATAGTGTGTAATTTCCCTTTGTGCCTAAATAACATGGGAGGATAATCCGGAATGGGTGCTGTAACTTCTATCTTTTCAGGAATGGGTAGAAGTTCAACTGGCCGGGCACGATCTGTCCTCCATTCCACCTGTGGTTGCTCTAATAGGGAACCGGCTGATTTTATTGATCTTTCCGGCCAGTAATGTGCATCAGGCAGATACCTGGTTATATGCCCGGAACCATACTTCCCAGACAGCCGGTCTATCAATTCCGACAATTGAATTCCAGCCTGGCTTCCACCGAGCTGCCACAAATCCTGTTGGACAGGTGAATTATCCTCAAATACAGGCGCTTCAAGAATAAATACCTCTACCCCTGATTCCGCATTGAAGTCCTGCAGCTTCAATTCAAACAATTTGAATAAATGAGAAACACTGGTGCTGGGTCGGGTTGTACTAATTTCAACCTGGACTGTTTTACCGTCAACCCTGAAACCTTTGAACCTGGCTGTACGCAGGCCCTTTTCTTCCTGTTGTAATTTTTCGCACAGGGTTTCCAGGAGCCTGCCCAATGCGATTTCAATTCCTCCCATTGTGGAAATAGGATCAAGGCTGTAGAGGCGTTCTTGCCATGGCTCTGCGGGCACAACCGGAATGAGATTTTCCTCCTGGTTCCCTAAGGCCATGTCGAGCCTGTCGAGGAGTAACTGACCAAACCTCCGTCGCAGTGAGGCACGTGGAATCCCCAATACCTGGCTGACCTGGCGAAGTCCAAGCTGCTGCAATAAAAGCGTATCTTCTGCCGGTAATCGCAGCGCTTCAGGAGGAAGAGGCAAAAGCGCATCAAGCTGCCTGCCCTTTTCAATGACCCGGGATCCTGATCCAAATCTTGCCATTGCCCAGGCACACCCGATGGTATCAGCCATGGCTATACGAACATCATAACCGAAATCAGAAAGCCGGCCTGCAATTGCATCGACATACCCCTGGTCGCTATTCCAGAGATGAGGGCAACCAGTTGCATCCAATAATATTCCACCAGGTAAATCAACTGCTACAAGTGGTGAAAACCGTATGCACCAAATCGCAATCCTTTTTAAGAGTTTTTCGGTGAAACCAGGTTTATCAATCAGCACTTCGAGATCCGGAACTATCGCTTTTGCATCAGCTACAACCATTCCCGCAAAAACGCCATTGCTTTCTGCAGTGAGATTGCTGGCCGTTATAACCATTCGTCCACCCGAAGCAGCACTTAAAACAAATGGCTTTATTTCAAGTTCCCGCCTGCTTCTCGTAACCCAGTCAGTTGCCAGGTGCGGAAACCATATCGCCACAAATCGCTTCTCCATAATCAACCAATTTTCCGATGAACCTCCTGTATATTTTGCGAAGACTGGGGAACAACCTTAATACCACCATCAACAAATTTCAATTGCCAGTTAAGCGGCTTACCATTCCGGATTTTCAACAGCTGAACATTCCAATGGGGAAAACCGATTCCCGGCAAACCATCTTCCGAATCTGTTGGTAAATGAGTAATCTTCCACCTGGTCACACATGCCGTTGTATTCAGGTTACGGATATTCCGCCTGATTACAAAACCGGTAACCCGGCTATCTTCAACTGCAAGCTGAAGCCGGCGTGAAGCGGTAAAACTCAGTTCCTTTACGTCCCCGATTACAGCCGCAAGTCCATCACATTTTAATGCCTCTTCCATCGCCCATAACACATCATTCTCCTTTTTCAACCGGATAAATATGATTCTTTCGGATGCAACTCCATATGTCGTGAAAGCCGGGGGAAAAAGATGACTGTTTGTACTGATCCAGACCGCAAACCTGCCACCCTGCATCAGCGATGCAAGTACTCCGGCAGTAAATCCGGTAGTAGCAGCATAGTCTTCACTTCCTGCACAAACGAATTCATGTATTACACCCAACGGGAATGACCTGCTTAATAAAGGGTCTGTGAAAGGTTTTGGAAGCACCCCGCAGTCTTTTCCATGAAAGGTCTTATACCCATTCATTGAAAAGATCTGTTCCTTTAAAGCTGCAATAATATCATCGTTAAGATCTGGCATAAGCCCGGTTTCACAATGCAATTTTACTAATTTATTTAGTATTATAAGCACATAATTATACTAAATTAATTAGATTCATAAACTGCAACTTAACGCAATGAAAGTCAAACAATTGAGTTTTCCGGACCTTGGCCAGGGTTAGGAACCATTATCTTTCCTCAGGTTCTTCAGGGCGCGGTTAAGGCTCCTCGGGGTTACACCGAGGTAGGCGGCCATATCATCCTTTGACAGGTCAATTCCGAGCCGGGACTGCAACCCAAGTATTTTCCTCAGGCCAATCTCAATTGTAAATAATTGTTGCGCTGAGGATCGGGTGCTTGTATTTACCAGACGTTCCGCAAGTTCATTTATCAACAATCTGCTGAAGGAGGTATTATTGTCGAGTAATGAGCGGAAATAAGGAACCCTTAAAGCATATACTTCCACATCTGTAACGGCTTCCACACTGCATAAGCAGGGTATATCCCTGATCACTTCAAGCTCACCGGCTACTTCTCCGGAACCAAGGAATTCAACTATGAAATCCTTTCCATTTTCTTCGCTGAGGAAACATTTTACTATACCCGTTTTAATAAACAGTACTCTTGGCAATATCATCCCCTGCTTCAATAACAGGTTTCCCTTCGTGTATGTCTTTAAGGTAATTTCTTCTTTACGATCCTGCTCATCATAAAGCTGAGTGATTAACGCCAGGAAATTCAGGTTGGTTCTTAGCATAGATTATAAGTGCCGGGACAAATGTCCTTTTCAGGGAGATGCTGAAATGCGATTTTTGCTTTGTAAAAAGTACAAAATAACAATGAGGGACAAAATAAAAGTCATTGCTTTTGACGCAGATGACACGCTATGGGTAAATGAGCCTTTTTTCCATGAAACAGAAGAGAAGTTCTGTGCGCTGCTCGAAGATTACCTGCCACATCACAGCATTTCGCAGGAGCTCTTCAAAACGGAAATGCAGAATCTTCATTTATATGGTTATGGTGTAAAAGGATTCATGTTATGTATGATTGAGACCATCAATCGGGTGTCCAACGGCACCGCATCGATCCGGCTTGTAACTGAAGCCATTCAACTGGGCAAGGAACTGCTGGAGAAACCTATTGAGTTGCTCGACGGTGTGCAGGAAGTACTTTCAGCATTGCAAGGCCAATACAGGCTGGTAGTCGCCACCAAAGGTGACCTCCTCGACCAGGAAAGGAAGCTGAAAAAATCCAACCTGCAGAATTATTTCCATCACATTGAAATAATGAGCGACAAACAGGCTGGCGATTACAGGAAGTTGTTGCGCCACCTGGATTGTGAGCCGGCAAATTTCCTGATGCTGGGGAATTCTATAAAGTCAGATATTTTGCCGGTACTGGAACTGGAAGGATTTGCAGGTCATATCCCCTATCATACCACCTGGGCACATGAACGGTATGACAATGAGCTTGAGCACCCGAATCTTCTCCGGTTAAACACATTGTCTGATATCCTGCAATTTGTTGACCGTTCCCTAGATTAGTTTCCACCCGGGACAATCCCGGTTTGCACAGGTACCTTTATGAAGCTTTCACTTGACCAGTGGATCTGCATTGGCACACCTGCATCGAGGACACTTTCATCATTTACGTCTTTTCCGCTACCGTAATTAACCACCTCAAATGGATGCTTGTTCACGTTGAGCACAATGACAAGCCTGCTGCCCTTACTGAATTTCCGGCTGGTGATCCGCGTATTGCTGATTGGTATATTTACTTCCTTACCTGGAACAAGCAATTGTCTCCTGCTGTTTTGTCCCGCATAACTCGCCCTCCCAAGGTAACGGGTGAGATAGAAATACCGGCCATCCGGCATCTGCTCGTAGAAGGCGATGGAAATATCCATATCCTTTTTGTTCACCATTACTTTCAACCGGCCGGAAAAAGCACCGTTGAGCAATACCGGTTCCCGGAAGGCAGGTGATACAAACACGAGACCGCCACCTGGTTCAAGTGTTTCGTTGATGATGAGTGGCGTAAAATAATTATTATGATTCACCCGGTCGCGGAAATCAACCTGCTGGTCGAATGTAAGTGCAGGTAACGGCTTCGATTGTTCGAGGCTGTTAAAACGTCCTTCCTGCGAGCTTCCGAGATAATAAGTCAGGGTATCGTTGCTCATCGCTTCCAGTGTGGGTGCGTGTCCCCATTGGTTCGCTCCCATGATCTCGTAGTTAATACGGTCTTTCAGGATGGATGGTCGCGGCGCACCCTTCAGGATATGATCGAGCCAATCAAACGCTATATCTACCATATTCAGGCGGGCGGCACTGTCAACGGCATAACCCATCAGCGTATCCGCAAACCGTCTTTGACCGCCCCAATGATCATAGGGACCGATCACAAGGTAATGTTCAGCATGGCTGTTGAACTGGTTGTGCCGTTTATAGTATTCCAGCGCACTGATGGCGCAGCCATCATAATACCCGGTTGTGGTTAGGACTGGGATATTGATTTGTCCGTATTGAGACGGGGAAGGCGCGAATGACTGCCAGTATTGATCATATGCTGGATGACGCAACCATTGTTGAAAAATAGGATTCTTTCTTCCGGCGAGACTATCTAGCCGCCGGTATGGAATTCCCTTTTCAAACCATGTAAAAAGAAGATCCCCGTTCAGGCGCGGCAATTTGTAAATGTTGTCGTGGGACCAGCTTAAAATATGTCCAAGCGGAATGTTGTTTTCCATTGGAAAATCGAAACCGGGCATTACCGGCACTTGTGGTACAATCGTTTTGAGGGCCGGATGAAAACGGCTTGCTGCTGCCCATTGAACGTAGCCGGTATAACTGCCACCATACATTCCTATCTTCCCGTTACACCATTTCTGCCTGCTGATCCAGTCTATTACGTCGTAAGCATCATTCCCGTCATTTACGAATGGTATATAATCCGCCAGGTCTGAGCGGATTCCCCTGCAATAAGCAAGCACGCCAACATATCCCTTCAATGCTGCACGACGGGCTACATTGGTATCACCCGGTCCCATGTAGTAGGTGGTATAAAACAATACTGCGGGAAGTGGCTCCCTTATAGCCGGGTCCGTTACAATAATGGCTGAAACATATTTACCATTACGAAGCGGGATCCGAACCGAATCACGAACCAACAACTCGCGGTCCTGGGCAAAACATGGAAAGCTATTAATAACGGAAGCGAATAGTATTGACTGAAAAAGAAGGGAAAACAGTGACTTCATGTTTTAAAATACTCTATCCGTATCAAATTCCACGGACAATTCTTCGACACTGCCAAAAATCATCTGCACGCCGCCGGGTGCGAACTTACTAAAATCAGTGACCATAGCCTTTCCTTCCGGCGAATCCAATGAATGCTGCAGGGAGTGCTGATCAACGAAATAAAGTTCAGACATCCTGTAAAAGGGAGGCTTTTCGCCTGATGGATTACTTACAAAGTTGGTCAGCTCCATTTTCAGGTATCCCTCGAGCCTTTCGGCAAGGGGTAAGTGCGTTTCGAGGAAATACTTGTCAAACGCGGCTGCATCGGCAGGCTGGCTGTACAAAAGAGTTACTTTATACATGGCAATTCCCTCCGTTGGTGTTGTTATATAATTTACGTTCATTTATCGGAAAAATCAATAAAATTTGAGTCCACGGCTTTGTAGATTATAACTTTGTACCAATAACTTCCAGCTATGAAGGAGGTAATTAACTGTGCTGCTTATTCCAATGGCATCAGGGTACCTGATTTCGATATTAATCACCTGGATGATCCCATTTTTGAAACGCAATTTGTATGGGTCGGACTACATGAACCGGGCGAAAAAACCCTTGAACTTTTCCAGAGACACTTCGATCTCCACGATCTTGCGGTGGAAGATGCGCACAACGCCCACCAACGGCCAAAGATCGAACGATACGGTGAAACTCTTTTCATTGTCCTCCGAACAGCCCAGGTCAATCAATTGCAGCACAAGATCGATTTTGGCGAAACGCATTTCTTTATCGGGAGCCATTTTTTACTTACAGTACGCCATGGCTCATCAATTTCCTATTCGGATGTCCGCAGCCGCTGTGAAAGCATGCCATCACAACTTCGCATAGGCCAGGGGTTTGCGCTTTATGCAGTCATGGATGCGATCGTTGACCAGTATTTCCCGGTAGTGGAAGCACTTGAAGAAGAACTGTTGTCGATCGAGGATAAAGTGTTTGCAGATAAGCCATCCCGGGAAACGACACACGATATATATGTGCTGAAAAGACAGATGCTGGAAGTGAAAAGAGCAGTCTCCCCGCTTGTCGACATTTGCAACCGGCTGATGCGATATGACAACTCATTTATTTCCGCTGATACGCAACCATATTTCCGGGACATTTATGATCATGCCCTCCGGATCAATGAGATGGTTGACCATGCGCGTGAACTGCTCAACACTGCGTTAGAAGCCAACTTCTCCCTCATTTCTATTTCGCAGAACGATATTTCCAAAAAGTTTGCGGGCTGGGCCGCCATCATCGCTGTTCCTACGATGGTAGCAGGTTTTTATGGCATGAACTTCAAATTCATGCCGGAGCTGACCTGGCAATATGGATACCCGGTTGTGGTAACCGGCACTATTGTAGCATGCCTGCTTATCTACCTTTTATTCCGGCGTTCCGGCTGGTTGTAATTATTTGCAATGAAATGCAGCCGGAAGTGCAAGGTGTTCATCAACCGATTTCCTGCTGATTTCGATCTGCGGTTTACTTTCCGCAACAGAAACTTCCAATACTTTACGATTGAATGAATCAGTAAAAGGAACAAAACGCGAAGCCACATTACCCTGGAGATGCTGATTCATATCAAGCACTTTTGAACCGGAATTACAATCAAAGCGAAAACTCTCGAAAGGCAAATTCTTGATCTCCTGGTAACCATCAGTTCTGAATGAGATCCGCCTGTTGGCAATATCATAAACGATACTCCACTTCGTAAACCCTTGCTGGGAAACATTCTCCAGTATACTGAATGCATAGTCTACAGGAGCCACATCTATTCTCCGGACATTGTAATCACGGATCATTGAACATGCTTTGGCAAAACGCTGCAAAGAATTATCCTGGAAGTCAAAGCTTGAATTTCCCTGTTGAATATTTGCCGTGGTAACTGATTTGGCAGATTGCTCATAGGTACTGTTGGTCAATACAGGGAAAGGAAGATCTTTTCCGGTGTGAACGGTCAGCCTTCCACCATAAAATTCAATAGTTGCGGCATTTCCCTGTGCGTCGGCTACCAGGTAGTGCAGTGGAGGATTATCCTGTGAAATCCGGATCAATCTGTCTGAAGACAGAACTTCTGCCACGGTGGAATAGTTGTCCAGCTGGAACTGGATCCACTGCAACACACCAAGCGCAGGTCGTTCGTCTGCTTCAGGATATTGCGTTCCGTCGGCCCACATCAGTTCAACAACCAATCCTGTTTCATTCATCCCACCGGTGGGAAATTCTTTTCCATACTGGTTGAAAGTGATGCTCCCGTATTTCGAAGTCCATTTTAAGGGTGATTTATCTGTAGACAGCAGGGACGATTTCGACAATCCGCTCAGGTTAGTTGTAACAAATCCCGATCCCGTTACCCAGTCATAATTGCGGCCAAAAACCAGTTGACCATTCCTTTTTATGAGAAATGTTGTACAAGCTATTGATTGTGTACTTTGGAGTAACATCCAGCAGATGCAAAAAATGATTACCCTTTTCATGTTTCCGCTTTTTAAGGTTTATCCAGTTCTCCAAGCAGGTTATCAATATCCAGCGCCATCGTATACATGTACAAAGATCCATCTTCTTTTTTAGGCCACTGATCCTTAGGCCGGTCCCAATATAATTCTACGCCGTTATCATCCGGGTCATTAAGGTAAAGGGCTTCAGAAACTCCATGATCAGCTGCACCTGTGAGCGTAATTCCTGCAAGGTTCAGGCGATTAAGCGCCACGGCAAGATCCCGCCGGTTGGGATAAAGTATGGCTACGTGAAAGAGGCCGGCATTATGAAGCGGCGCGGGCTTTGCGTCTTTGCTATACCAGGTATTCAGCCCGATGTGATGGTGATACCCACCGGCTGAAATAAATGCTGCCTGGTCGCCATACATAGTAGTGAGCTCAAACCCAAGTACATCGCAATAAAATTTCAACGACCTGGGCAGGTCGGCTACTTTCAGGTGTACGTGTCCGATGGTCGTACGCGCAGGAACTTTATACTGATTATCCATACCTGAATTTACCAAATTACCCACAGATCAACCCCTGGTCCCGGTTTCGGGATAGGTTTCATTCAGCAGCGCTTCAAGCCGGTCAAAGTTCTGTTCATTTGCGTCAACTGCATATTTGCTCACCTTATCCCTTTCCTGGGCAGTATTGAATATCATCCTGAAGGTCAGCAGCGTATCCTCATGGTGGTGATCAAAGCTGGCAATCACGCGGAACGGGGGATTGGAAATATGATCGAGGACTATTCTCTCCGGAACAATGATCTCAATAAACCTGCTGTGGTTGGAATAATTTCCACCTTCCGGGCCATGCATGATAAACTTCCAGTCCCCACCCTGCCTGAAATCAAATTCATGAAATGTGTTGGTAAACCCTTTGGGGCCCCACCACCGCGCAAGCAAATGCGGATCGGACCAGGCAGTGAACAGCAGGTCACGGCCGATTCTGAAAATCCTTGAAGAAACAATCTCCCTGTCGGCAGTTGTTTCATGATCATTCAGGCTATTCATACTAAAAGATTATAGTTTCAGAACGACTTCTTTTCAATTTTTTCGTGCTGCTTCAGGTAAACCGGCAAAGCTGCAGACCCATACCATTCAAACAGCTCGGCATCCAGCAGCTTCTGTTCAACAGCGGGATCGGTCTTCAGTAATTCTTTCGCTTCAGCGATTGACCTGACGTCAAGAATAAAAATTCCGCGATATGCTTTTTCATTTTTTTTGAGCGGACCGGCTACTACAAGTTTATTTTCTGCAGCGAGCCTGTTGATATTTTCGAGGTGACCCCTGAACAGGCTGTCAGTAAGTTGTTTTGATGCGCTGGTATTTGTCCCGGTTTTCAGGATGACGAGCACATATAATTTCATCCCGTAATCATCGCCGCCCAATGAATCGGCAAGTTGCTTATCATATTTGGGGTTCGTGGATTGTGCCTGGGCATTGATGAAAAACAGTGCAGCAGCGAATATTAAAAGCATTTGTCTCATACAGCAGTACAGGTTTTATTATTTGATTACAATATCGAACTTCTCCAACAGAGCGAGAACACCAGGCACAGAAAATACAGCTTTCTTTATTTTATTTTTTTCCGGATCAATTGAAAAGTTGAAGGAAGTACGCAAGTCAGCTTTCTCCAGTAAGGTGTTCTCAAATCGGGTGTTATGCAGGTCACAGCTCTCAAAAACGGAACCACTAAGATCAGCTTCTGTAAAATCTGCTTCATGAATGGTGCAAACTGAAAACCGCGCCTTCTTTAAACTTCGCTTGTAAAAGGAAGAATAATTCAGGATACACTTTTCAAAACTGACGGAAAACAGGACCGTGTTGCATGGTTCGAAATTAGCGCCCTGGAGTTTGCAATCAACAAACTTAATATCATTAAAAGCGGTGTTGTTAAGTTTTACCATGCTCATGTTACAACCGCTGAACTCACATTCTGTAAACTGTAGTCCGGACAGGTCAGCTTCAGAAAAATCACAGTCTACAAACCTGCACAACTCATATGAACCAGCCGGAATCCGCTTTTCTTTATAGTTGATCGATTCAAAAGTTTCGTCTTCAAAATATCCGTTACCCATAGTATTATTTTTTCAGCATCCTGTCCAATAGGTTATAGCGGGCTGCATTTTTATCCTGTATGAGCTTAGTATCGGAATCAATTACCATTAAGTTGACATTTTCCGAAGTACCTACATCGGGCCATAAGGGTAGCCCGAAACCGTTTGGATCACCCGTACTGATGAAATTGACGAAATAGGTCTGCAGGATCACTGAAACTTTATAATCCTCCGGCTGCCAGTCGAACACATTGTTTAGCGGAAGATTTCCCATTGCATATTCAATTTCAGCTGAGTGAACTGCTCCTTTATCAGTCGCGTCTGGCTTCCCCTTGCGCAGAGCAGGACGGGGCCTGGCATACAGGTACCGATATACCTGTTTCGACCCGGCTTTACGATGCATACTGATCCATTTCCAGGTACTGAAACCAATGAACCTGTCACCGGCAAGATCCGTGGCAACCTGTTCTACCTGCTGGTCGGAAGCAGCCTGGTACACCTGTAAAACTTCTGTTGCATTTTCACCATATGCTTTTTGAACTGCTTTCTTATAGGATTCGACGGTTGGCTTCTCATTTCCGACTAAAGCCTGGTAACTCATTTCCTGCGAATTCCATCCCGCGAGTAATGGTACTTTAGCCTGCTCTCCCTGTCGAAAGATCTCAAACGGGTCTTTGGGAAAAAAACGTCCATCTACCGTTATAGGAAACCGGAAAGGGTTGAATGTTGCAGCAAGGGCAAGCAATTTGTCAGCCGGGATTTTCCTGAGGTCTTCCAGGGCAGACACGCCAGTTGTTTTAGCAAACTCCACTCCCCTTTGTTCCCCAACTGAAAGCGGAACAGCAGACAGTGTTCCCAGGACCGATCCGCTCTCCCCGATTGCCCGGGCGAATAAGCCCTTTGATAGCGGGGAGGCCATTTGTGCACTAACCGAAATAGAGCCGGCAGATTCACCTGCGATGGTCACCTTTGAAGGATCGCCACCAAAGGCTGCTATGTTTTTGTTGACCCATTGTAACGCAGCAGCCTGGTCCATCAGGCCATAGTTACCTGAACCCTGGTGGGTTGATTCTTTGCTTAATCCGGGGTGCGCATAGAAACCGAATATGCCTAACCGGTAATTGACAGTGACTGAAACAATACCTTTCCGGGCCATGTTTTCCCCGTCGTATCGCGGCTCGGAACCATCTCCTGCCACAAAACCACCACCATAAAAATACACGAGCACAGGAAGCCGGTCTGAAGGAGATTTTGCCGGAGTCCAGACATTGAGGTAGAGACAATCTTCGCTTATTGAGTCAGAACGGAACACCATGTCACCGAATACCTGTGTCTGCATGGCACGGGATCCAAACCTGTCCGCTTTTCGGATTCCAGTCCAGCTTTTTACAGCCTGCGGTTCGCGCCAGCGAAGTGGACCGACTGGCGGAGCAGCATAAGGCATTCCTTTGAATATACTTATACCGGAACTGTTTACACCTTCTACAATACCATTGGCCGTTTTTACCCGGGGTTCGGAATCGGAAAAGCCCTGCGCAATTGCAGCATTACATACAATTACACAGGCGATCAATGCAGGAATTAGTTTCATGTCAACAAATTAACGCAAAGAAGCGAATGTTGACTTGGGGGTCATTCCTTGCAGCCAAATAACTCACAGAGTTTTTGCTGCAATTCTTCTCCCCTTAAATTCTTTCCAATGATCTTACCATCAGGATCAATCAGGAAGTTCTGCGGAATAGACTGGATGCGATACATAACGGCAACTTCATTTTGCCAGTATTTCAGGTCACTGACATGGGTCCAGGTCAACTGGTCGTCAGCAATTGCCCTGAGCCATTTTTCGCGATTATTGTCGAGGGATACACCGAGGATGGTAAAATTTTTGGAACGGAATTTATCAAATGCTGCCACGATGTTCGGATTTTCTTTCCGGCAGGGACCACACCAGCTTGCCCAAAAATCAACAAGCACGTACTTACCCCGGAATGAAGACAATGTAACAGGTTTGCCGGTCGTATCTGCCTGCACAAAATCCATTGCCGGTAAACCTACTTTCCCAATCTTGCTTACTGCAACCCTTTCAGCAACAAATTTGCCGTAAAAGCTATTCTGTACTTCGGGCGTCATTGCATTCAGGCTCTTTTCAACGACGTCATAATTTTCGATTACCTGGGCTATTGTAGCCCACATAAACGGGGCGATATTCTGGTCGCGGTGGTCGGCTGCAAATTTTTCACCAGCTGCGGAAATCTGTCCAACCAGGGTTTTATATTCAGCCATGAGGCTGTCATTTATACCAAGCCTGTTGACAGTTTCGCTAAGTTTTGCATACCGGCGGAAATATGGTTCAAACACCTGTTGCAGTTTCCTGAATGAATCGTTGGAAGGCGAGCCGTTAAGCTGAATCATTTGCAGGTTAGCAAGATCACCCGACAGCGTCATCTGCGTATTATCGAGAAATAACATGCTTTTTTTCTCCCCGGGCAGGAAGGCAAGGTTATACAGTTT
Source organism: Flavihumibacter solisilvae (assembly GCF_000814475.1). GTDB lineage: Bacteria > Bacteroidota > Bacteroidia > Chitinophagales > Chitinophagaceae > Flavihumibacter > Flavihumibacter solisilvae. The sequence continues at coordinate 69,443 of NZ_JSVC01000019.1, forward strand.
GCATTCCGGTAAACTGCCTTTCATGAGGAAGGTATTGTTCCGGGAAATTGCAGAAGCTATTGTGTCACCAGGTACATCAGGATTTACCAGCACCACGCGGGATTTATCGGCAAGACCGGTGATGGTACCCTTTATTTCGAATGTTTTTTCCTGGGCAGATGCAAGTACAGGCAAAAAAGCAATAAGGATGTATAGTATTTTCATATCGGAGCCGAATTTATTTGGAATGCCTGTCTTTCAGGATTTCAATCACATCCTGCAAGCTAAAACCTTTGGCGTTAAGCAAAAGCAAATAGTGGAATAGCAGGTCAGCCGATTCATTGAGGAAAAGCTGATCGTTATTATCTTTTGCTTCTATCACCATTTCCACAGCTTCCTCGCCAACTTTCTGGGCAATCTTATTCAGGCCTTTGGAGAAGAGGTTCGCGACATAACTCTGAGTGGGACTGGCCTGTTTCCGGAGGTCAATTATATCTTGCAGGTAGAACAGGAAATCTTCGGAATGATTCCGTTCGCTCCAGCAGGTATCGGCCCCGGTATGGCAGGTGGGTCCGAGGGGGTGGGCCTTGATAAGCAGCGTATCGTGGTCACAATCGACAGCTATGCTCTTGAGTTCCAGGAAATTACCACTTTCCTCCCCTTTCGTCCAGAGTCGCTGCTTTGACCTGCTGTAGAAAGTTACTTTACCCGTAGATTCTGTCCGGTGAAGGGCTTCCTCGTTCATAAAACCCAGCATCAGTACTTTCTGGGTCTGATTATCCTGTACAATGGCTGGAACCAGCCCGTCCGCATATTTTCCAAATTCAACTTTCATGGTCCAAAATTAAAAGCCTGGGTGATTTAAAGTTCAGCTCTCCTTACCTGGATGCCTTTTTGGTATAATTCTGATTTCAGGTCCGGAATCGAGATCTCCTTAAAATGAAAAATACTGGCTGCGAGGGCGGCATCGGCGTGAGCTGTTTCAAAAACGTCTACAAAATGACTGATGGTTCCGCCTCCGCCACTGGCAATTACCGGAACCTGGAGTGAATTGGCCAGTTCACTGGTAATGTCAAGGGCAAATCCCTGTTTTGTTCCATCGTGATTCATGGAAGTGAGAAGGATCTCGCCGGCGCCCCGGCTTACTGCCTCACGGGCCCAGTCGATACATTTCATGTCCGTTTTTGTCCGGCCACCGTTAAGGTACACGTACCATTGCCCATCGTCTTCGAGCCGGGTATCGATGGCCAGGACAACGCACTGGCTCCCGAATTCCTTTTCGAGCTCCGATATCAATTCAGGCCTTTTGAAAGCTGCGGTATTTACCGAGATCTTATCCGCACCATTCTGAAGCAATACTCGAACATCATCCACGCTGCTGATACCGCCGCCAACCGTAAACGGGATATTGATCTGCTGACTGATCCTGTTCACCAATTCACTGAGTGTCCGGCGTTTTTCCACTGTAGCAGTAATATCGAGGAATACCAGCTCGTCCGCTCCCTGTTCGGCGTAATGCCGCCCCAGATCCACCGGGTCGCCTGCATCCCGCAGTTCAACAAAATTTGTTCCTTTAACTGTCCGGCCATCCTTTATGTCCAGGCAGGGTATGATTCTCTTTGTAAGCAAGATTATTATTTTAAATCTGTGTCTTCAACAGGGTTAATTCTTTAAGCGAAATACGGCCTTCATAAATCGCTTTACCTACAATTACACCAGAACACCCGGTTTCTGCAAGACGATAAAGGTCGTCAACATTGCTGACTCCGCCGCTGGCTATGAAATGCAGGCCGGGAAATTCTTTCAGTATATTTTTATAAAGGTCAAGCGATGGTCCTTCAAGCTTGCCATCTTTGCTTACATCGGTGCAAAATATTTGCTCCACACCATGTTCCAGGTATTTTCGGATGAAGTCATAAACCCAAACGTCTGTCGTTTCCAACCAGCCGCTTATGGCAATCTTTTCATCTTTCACATCTGCGCCAAGAAGAAATTTATCAGCACCATATTTTTCCAGCCACGATACAAAAACCGCTTCTGATTTTACCGCCAGGCTCCCAATAGTGGCCATTGCTGCGCCGGAGTTCAGCACAATATCCAGGTCAGCTTCCTGCTTGATGCCACCGCCAAAATCGATTACAAGTGAAGTTTTTCCCGCTATCTTTTCCAGTATCTTCCAGTTCTTCACGGCTCCTGCCTTAGCTCCGTCAAGATCCACGAGGTGCAGCCTGCTGAGACCCGCATCTTCAAATTGTTTAGCGACTTCGAGCGGGTTTTCGTTGTAAATGGTTTTTTGGGAATAGTCCCCCTGCGTGAGCCGCACGCATTTTCCATCAATTATATCTATCGCGGGAATAATTACCATCCTATATTTTTTTTGCCATTTTCGTATAAGTAATTCCGTTATCCTGCCATGTTTCGCCTTCCGGCTCCAGGCCATAGCGGCGGTATAGTTCGATTGCCTCCTCCCGGGCATTGCACCAGATGCGTTTCAGGCCCTTTTCGGTGGCATAATCAATTACTTTTTCAAGCAGCCGGCCACCATAACCTTTGCCCTGTTCATCTTTCAGTGTCGCAAATTTCCTGAACTGCAGTTCATTTTCCTTTTCGAAAAGGGATATTACGCTAACCAGTTTGTCATTCACGCACCAGCCCCAGTGTATAGCATCCTCATCCTGTGGTAATTCAACAAAAGAAATATCCCTGTCAGGATACAGTACTTCGTGCCTGATCCGGTAAACCTCCTGGAGAGAGGGAAACATGACCGTTTCACCCGGCGGGGTTTCAGCTTCTTTCAATTTCGGATGTTTTTAGTTTTTGCTTTCAGGAATGATTCCGCTACTTCCTTCATATCATTCAATACCTGTTCCACATCCAGTTCAGAAGTGCGGTAATTCACGAAAGCAGCACGGATACAGGCCCTTCCGAGATATGTCGAAGGTGTCATAAACACAGTGCCTTTTTTATGTAGTTCCCTCAGGAAGCCCGTAATATTCAATTCCCCTGCATGATCAGGGTGAATGTTGAAGCAAACGGTATTCAGCCGCACCGGTGCTACCAGTTCAAAGTAGCCCGATTCCACCAGTCCTTCTGCGAGCAGGTTTGCCAGCCTGATATCATTCTCAACCAGCCACCGGTAACCTTCCTTACCATAAGCCATTAGTGTGAACCACACAGTTAACGCCCTGAACCGCCGGGAATTTTCCGGCACAAAATTCAGGAAACTGAAATTTTCCGATAAGATGCCCAGGTATGGTGCGGATGAATTATGGAAAGTTTGTGTCTGCAGTTCTGCATGTTCCTTGCGGGTCAGGATGATTGCATTGTCATAAGGAACGTTTAACCATTTATGGAAGTCGACCGTGATGCTGTCTGCATGCTCCCAGCCGTGCACAAGCTGTGCATGACCGGTGGTACAGGCTGCAAATGCGCCAAATGCGGCATCAACATGCAGCCAGCAGTTATATTTCCGTTTCAGCAATGCAAGTTTAGCGATGTCATCAAAGTCCACGCTGTTCACGGTTCCGGCACTTGCAAGTAATATAAATGGTTCCTCGCCGTTTTCATCCAGCACTTGTTGCAGTGCGTCAATATCCATTGCTTCCCTGTCCGGCAGGCATGGAATGGCGATGGTGTTATTGCTCCCGATGCCAAGCATGGCAAGTGCTTTAAGGGAGCTGGAGTGAGCCATTGCCGTATAAATTTTGATATTGCTGCGCAAACCTTCGCGCGCTACATCCACGCCTAATTGCTTCCCGTGCCATTGCCTGGCAACTGCAAGACCGGAAAAGTTTGACATTGTTGCCCCGGTTACAAATCCACCATTAAAATCGTGGGGCAGGCGGAGCAGATCAAGTACCATTTTAACTGTCTGGAGCTCCAGCAGGGCAGAGCAATCGCCAGGACCGCCGACACTCTGGCTGTTCTGATCAAACACACTTACGAGCCAGTCTGCGGCAATTGCGGCGGGCGTAGTACCGCCGGTCACGAATCCCCAGTACCGCGGGCCGGATGATGCTACGATATGAGGCAGGAAAATCTCATCAAAAACATTCTGCGTAGCGTGTGCTCCCATCCCCTCATCGGGAAGTGCCGGCCAGTTTACTACAGGCGCCGGGGCTGTGGACTGGTGCGAGTTCAGATGCTCGAGGTATTCGATACTCATCTGCCACACACCTGCAAGCAGCTCAGGCAATTGATCAATGTCGTCTTTTAGTACAGTATACATAACATGAATTGATCAGAGTGCGAGAAAGTTCCGAAGAATCTGTTCTCCTGTTGCTGCGGATTTTTCCGGGTGAAACTGTACACCATAAAAATTCCCTGACTGCAATGCCGAACTGTACTCCTCAACATAATCTGTAACCGCTATGGTGTGTTCCCCCAGCGCCGCATAATATCCGTGTACAAAATAACAATAAGAGTCGTTGGATATATTGTTAAATAACGGTGATTTTAGCTGTGAAATATTATTCCAGCCAATTTGCGGCACTTTCTCCTTCCCGGTTCCGGGGCGGAATTGCCTGACCTTTTCATTAAAAATCCCCAGGCATTCGGTGTTATTTTCTTCTGAACTGGCACACATCAGTTGCATACCGAGGCAGATACCCAATACAGGCTGCTTCAGATCCACGATTACCTTGTCGAGACCTTTTTCCCTCAGGTAGCGCATGGCACTGCTGGCCTCACCTACGCCCGGGAAAATAACTTTGTCAGCGGATCGCAATAGTCCGGGGTCATCCGTAACTGTCGCTGTGGCCCCGATCCTTTCCAGTGCATACAGGACACTCTGAACATTTCCTGCGTTATATTGAACAATAGCTATCGACATAATGAGAAGATGTAAATAAAAAATCAATCCGTTTGTTTCACCAGGATGGAATCCAGGAAGGACTTTGTACTTGTCCTTACATCATCCGCCCCTTCAAGTGCTTTTATATAGGCAGACCCAATGATAGCTCCATTCGCATATTTCCCCGCTGTTTCGAATGACTGCCGGTCCTTAATCCCAAAACCTACCAGCACGGGATTTTTCAGGCCATAACCTTTCAGTCTTTGCAGGTAGCGGCTGACATCTTCCATCTGTTTGTCACTCCCCGTCGTGGAAGATGAAGAGACAGCGTAAAGGAATCCACTGCTCAACTGGTCCAGCTTCCTAATGCGCTCTTCAGATGTTTCCGGCGTTACGAGGAATATAAAGTCAAGCCCGTATTTACTGACCACCGCGCCATACTCATGTTCAAACTCATAACCGGGAAGGTCGGGCAAAATCAGCCCGCTGATCCCAGCCCGGGCTGCGTCGGAGCAAAATCTTTCAAAACCATATTGTAGCACCGGGTTCATATATCCCATCAGTATAACAGGGATATATATCCGGTCTTTCATCTCAGCCAGTTGCTCAAACAGCCTGCTTATGCTCATTCCGTTCAATAGCGCAATACTGCTGCTGGCCTGGATTACCGGCCCATCAGCCAGGGGGTCGCTGTAAGGCATCCCAAGTTCGATTATATCAGCACCATTCTCCTGTAATGCTTCCATTACTTCCATGGTACTTTCTGCACCCGGATAACCTGCGGTGCAATACACATTCAGGACACCGCTCTGTTTACGGTCAAAGAGATCTTTTAGTTTGCTCATAATTCAATTCCTAAATAAATTAATTAGCTACCTGTCATATCCATTTGCTTCATGTAGGTGGCAAGGTCCTTGTCGCCCCTTCCGCTGAGGCAGATCACAACCTGGTCAGATTCCGTAAGTGACAACTGGTCTATCGCGGCGAAGGCATGTGCGGTTTCCAGTGCGGGAATGATTCCCTCGAGTTTGGCTACTTCAAAAGCAGACCGGATCGCCTCTTCATCAGTGGCGCTGAGGAATTTACCACGGCCGCTTTTAAAAAGATTTGCATGAAGAGGACCAATACCGGGATAGTCGAGACCTGCAGAAATACTGTGAGGCTCTACAACCTGGCCATCGTCAGTTTGCATCAGCAGGCTTTTACTTCCATGCAGGATACCCGGACGACCGAGCGCAGTGGTAGCAGCAGTCATACCACTGTTTATTCCAAGGCCGGCGGCCTCAACAGCTACCAATTCAACACCAGGTTCATCGAGGAAATGGTAGAAAGCCCCCGCGGCATTACTGCCACCACCTACACAGGCCACGACATGTGTCGGCAATTCACTTCCGGTCTTCTCCTTCAGCTGCCACCTGGTTTCCTCGCTGATCACACTCTGCAGCCTGGCAACCATGTCGGGGTAAGGATGAGGGCCAACCACGCTTCCGATGATATAATGTGTGTCCGTCGGGTTATTGATCCAGTCGCGGATGGCTTCATTGGTAGCATCTTTCAGGGTCTTGCTTCCGCTGGTTGCCGGGATTACTTTTGCACCCAGCATCCGCATGCGGGCGACATTGGGCGCCTGGCGTTCAATATCCTTCTCTCCCATATATACTATGCAGGAAAGTCCCATCAGCGCACAAACCGTTGCTGTTGCAACACCATGCTGACCGGCACCGGTCTCTGCAATGATGCGTTGCTTACCGAGCCTTTGTGCAAGCAGGATCTGCCCGATGGTATTGTTGATCTTATGCGCGCCGGTATGACACAGATCTTCGCGCTTGAGATAGATATTGGTCTGGAATCGCTGGCTTAATCTTTTCGCAAAATATAAGGGCGTCGGACGACCGACATAATCACGCAAAAGATCCCGGAACGCTCGCTGAAAGCCCGGTTCGTCGAGGATCTCAAGGTATCGCAATTGTAATTCTTCCACATTAGGATACAGCATTTCGGGGATGTAAGCGCCACCGAAATCACCATAATATCCCTGCGCCGTCGGTAGCCGGAAACTTGAATTGCCTTGCATAATTTATTGTTTCAATTTATCAGTTTGGGGAATGATCAGCTGCAAAAACTTAAGGTCGAGCCAGCGGTCGAACTTAAACCCTACCTGCCGGAAATGAGCCACTTCTTCGAACCCGAAGTATTGGTGCAGCCTGATACTTGCATCGTTGCTGGCATCAATACCTGCAACGATCGTATGAAGGTTCAAATGCCGTGCCGCCTGGATCAGGGGTGGCATCAACAGTTTACCAATTCCTTTTCCGCGCTGATCAGAAGCTACATACACTGAATTCTCGACTGTGTATTTGTAAGCGGCCCAGGCCCTGAATGGCCCGATGGAACTGAACCCTACAATCTTGTCCGCCTCTTCGGCAACAAAAACCGGGAATCCCTGTTCCTGTTTTGTTTCAAACCATTTGCGGCGCATTTCAAGGGTATGCGGATCATAGTCGTATACCGCGGTGGTATTGGCAATGATCTCGTTATAAATCCCGAGTAACTGGGGCAGATCCTGCTCCGCTGCGTTCCTGATTTTTATTTCCATTTATTGTCCGTTAAGCCGGGTGATGAATTGTTTTACCTGCTTAAGATCTTTTACACCCGGACTGGATTCAAACCTGCTGTTTATGTCGATCGCGAATAACCCGTTGGCCTCCGGCTGCTTTTCGAATTCCTTTAAGGCAGTATCATCACCGGGTTCGATTCCGCCACTCAGAAAAAACGGTTTGCCGATATTCTGGCCCTTCAGAAGCTGCCAGTCAAACTTCTTTCCTGTACCTCCATAACCAACTCCCATTGTATCAAACAGGAACATATCACACACTTCCATATAAGGTTTCACCATCCATTCAATACTATCGTTATCGCTTAACCGAAAAGCTTTAACCACCGATACATAATCTGCTATCCGTTCGCAGTATTTCGGAGTTTCATCACCGTGCAGCTGAACCATGTGCAGCCTGCATTCATCCACCATCTGTAAAACCTCATCTGCACCTGCATTCACGAACACACCGACCTTATTGATATTGTTCTCCTTTTTCAGCTGCGATGTATTCAGGTACCGTAATACATAGCGTGGACTTTTCGGGTAGAAGATAAATCCTGCGAAAGTGGCTCCCAGTTCTTCCAGTTTTTCCACCTGGTCCATCTGGGTCATACCGCAAACTTTTACTCTCATAAAGATCTCGGGCTTTTAAGTGTTAATGATGATGGCGCAATCGTAGGTCTGTCACGTACCGGTCATTGTCAGCTGACCGGGAGTCAGGCAAGTGCCTTTTTCATTGACGAAACAAATTGGCGGAAAGCCTCTCCCGGATCCGGGGAACGCATGAAATGCTCACCCACCAGGAAGCCCCTGTAACCATGATCCCTGAAGATCCTGATCTGTTCAATGTCGTCAATCCCGCTTTCCGCAACTTTTATCGTTGAAGCCGGGAGTTTGCCTGCGAGTGCCAGGCTCCTGCCGGTATCAACGGTAAAGGTCTTTAAATTCCGGTTATTGATCCCCACAATGGGTGTAAATTCACTTACATGCTGCAGCTCATCCTCATCATGCAGTTCGAGCAGCACTTCCAAACCCAGATCATTAGCCGCTTTAGCCAGCTGTTGCGTCCGTTCGGGCGACAGGCAGGCGGCAATGAGAAGAATCACATCGGCTCCCATCGCACGTGCTTCCGTCAGCTGGTATTCATCGATGATAAAGTCTTTCCTGAGGATCGGTACCTGGTTGATCCGCGCAGCTTCAAGGTCTGCGGTGCTCCCGCCAAAAAAATGCTCATCTGTTAAAACGGAAAGTGCAGCTGCGCCGTTCTGCGCATAGGCTGATGTCACCTGTACTACATCAGCTGTGGCATTGATAACTCCTTTTGACGGAGATCTGCGTTTAAATTCCGCTATAATCCCTGTCAGCTGATCATCCAGGAGGAAAGCGGAAAGAGATAATGGCTTCCTGACAAAGGCCGGCGACTGCTCCAGTTTTTTAATCGGGCAGGCGGACTTCCTTTCCTCCACTTCCAGTCTTTTGCGTGCAATGATGGTATCGAGAATATTCATTTTCCCTGTTTCTTATTGTAATGCGATCAGATTATCGAGGCTTTGTTTCGCTTTCCCGCTTTCCAGGCTGTCCACTGCTGCCAGGTAAGCATCCTCATATGAAGCATATCGTTTTGTGCTGAAGAGGGCCATTGCCGCATTGGCTATCACCACTGCATTCTGCGCCCATGTACCGTTGCCTTCCAGGATTCTCCTGAAGAGCTTTGCGGCTTCTTCGACGGTATTTCCACCGTAAATATCGGACTGTTGCACCATTCTCTTGCCCAGTTGCTGCGGAGTGAAAAGCTGTTCACCGTCATTCGTGATCACTTTGGTATCGGATGTCAGTGAAATTTCATCATATCCATCCAGGCTGTGAATAATAGTGAACTGGCCGCCTGTCTGCTGCAGCAGGTAATTATAGATCCGGGCCATTTCAAGGTTGTATACTCCAACGAGCTGGTAAGCAGGATCAGCAGGGTTCACCATCGGGCCAAGCATATTAAAAAAAGTACGCATCCCCAGGTTCTTACGGATATGACCAACCGCTTTCAATGCAGGGTGGAAAAGCGGGGCATGTAAGAAGCAGATATTTGCTTTATCGATTTCTTTGCGAAGGGAATCATTTTCATTCTTGAACCTGTATCCCAGCTGCTCCATCACGTTTGACGCACCGCTTATGGAAGATGCACCATAGTTCCCATGCTTTGCCACTTTCTGTCCTGCCCCTGCCACGATAAAACAAGCCAGCGTGGAAATATTGAATGTGTTCTTTCCATCACCACCGGTTCCGACAATATCCAGCACTTTATCGCCATTGAGTTTTACCGGTACGCAAAGTTCGAGCAGGGCATCGCGGAATCCCTGCAACTCTTCAATGGTCACGCTGCGCATCAGGAATACGGTCATAAATGCCGTGATCTCATGTTCATTAAACTGCTGCCGCCCAATTCCCAGCAGCGCATCTTTAGCCATCTGCCTGCTAAGCGATTTATGTTCAAATAAAAACTGTAAGATTTTTTTCATGTTCTTCACTTAAGCTGTAACCAGTTACGCAATATTTTTTCGCCGTCGGGTGTAAGGACACTTTCCGGATGGAACTGAACGCCCTGTACATCATATGTTTTATGACGCATAGCCATGATCTGGCCATTCGCGTCCACGGCTGTCACTTCAAGTTCTTCAGGTAAATTGTCAGCGTTCACCACCCAGGAGTGGTATCGCCCGACTTCAATTGTCTGCGGAAGACCGTCAAACAGGTCATTCGAAGTTTTTTTGCGCTCCTGCCCCACTTCAATGGGTGTTGCCACACCATGGTAAACATCTGCAAGGTTCAGCAGTTGCCCGCCGAAGGCTTCGCCGATCGCCTGGTGTCCCAGGCAAACGCCAAGGATTGATTTGGTGGAAGCGTAGCGGCGGATTAGCGGAAGCAGCAAACCCGCTTCCTCGGGAATACCCGGACCTGGAGAAAGTATTATGCGGTCGAACCGGTCCACCTCATCGAGTGAGATCTGGTCATTCCGGTATACCTCAACTTTTTCCTTAGTGATCTTTTCAACGAGGTGCACCAGGTTGTAGGTAAATGAATCGTAGTTATCAAAAACGAGGATCTTCATAAGGCGTTATTTAACCGATTGTACCGGCGAGTTCGAGAGCTTTTTTAAGGGCACCAAGTTTATTGTTTACTTCTGCGAGTTCGCTGTCCGGGTTGCTCGCAGCTACCACGCCTGCACCGGCCTGGTAGGTAAGGGTATTGTTCCTGCTGAGAAATGTCCTGATCATTATCGCATGATTGCAGCTGCCATCAAACCCCATGAATCCTATGGCGCCGCCATAATAACCACGGTCGGTGGGTTCAAACTCATTGATCAGCTGCATAGCCCTGATCTTGGGAGCACCACTCAGTGTGCCCGCAGGAAAGGTTTTGGCTATGAGTAAAAAAGGATTGGTACCGGGGCGTACACTGCCCGTGACTTCACTTACGAGGTGAATGACATGCGAGAAATATTGCACCTGGCGGTAATGGGTCACCACCACATCATCGCAGAGTCGGCTCAGATCGTTACGGGCAAGATCTACCAGCATCACATGTTCTGCATTTTCCTTCGCATCTGCTAATAATCTTTCAGTTTCCTGCCGGTCCTTTTCTTCATCACCACTTCTTCTGTAAGTTCCGGCAATGGGGTGAACCACTGCCTTACCGTTGGAAATAATGAGTTGTGCCTCGGGGGATGATCCCATCAGTTTATAGTCACCATAGTCAAAGAAGAACAGGTATGGTGAAGGATTGATACTTCGCAGTGCCCGGTACACATTGAACTCATCTCCTGTGAACGATTGCTGGAACCTGCGGCTGAGTACGATCTGGAAAACGTCGCCACGATGACAGCTACGGATCCCCTTTCTTACCATTTCCAGGTAATCACCATCAGGCATGTTTACTTTTTCCACGCCGTTAACGGAGAAAGGATATACCGGAACATCTTTGCTCCTGATCAGGGATTCCACAACAGCCAGTTCAGATTCTAACCCATTGATCCGGTTTTCACAGAGATACAGTTCATCCTTGAAATGATTGATCGCTATCACATACTGGTATAAGCGGTATCGCATCAGCGGAATGGCAGTCGACAGGGTGCCATTTGTGTGTTGAGGAAGTGTGACAGTATCGAAAAACTGCACGGCATCGTATGTGGTATAACCGTAAAGGCCCTGAGCGTAACGTGCTGCCTTATGCGAAGAAGGCATAAGCTCAAATCGTTGCATAAAACCCCAGAGTTGACCGGGCACTTCAGCGGGATCTTTGATTCCTGCATTCTCCGGTTGCTGCCCGGGGAATTTGTATTCGATACTTTCGAGTGAGCTGATTTCCATTCCTGCAATTGCATTGATGCAGATAAAGGAATAGCTGTTGTCTGACGCATGGTGGTCTGTGCTTTCCAACAGGATGGTATCCCGGAACCTGTCCCTTAACCGGAGGTAAATACCTACGGGAGTATATACATCTGCCAGCATTTGCTTAACGACCGTCTCAATCCTGATCTTTTTCGATTCGCCTGCCATATTTAAGTTTTCTCTTTTCGGCAATAAAAAAGCCCCGATGTAGTATCGGGGCCTGTTAATATGTTTAAAATAAACAAAGTAATGACATTACAGCACCCCTGAAGAGTTTGTATGCCACCACCACTGAATATTTTGAATGTTTTTAATCATGCATTACAAATATGCAGCAGCAAATCGAAATGAACAAAATTATTTTAGGTAGCTTACTGAAAATTTCAATTATGCTCATCCAACATACACACAATGAAAGCAAAGGGGTTTTCTTCGTGGGACAGGATGGTGCAATCCTTGCAGAATTGGTTTACACCATGCCCTCTTTCGATAAAATGATCATTGAACATACTGAAGTCTCCGAAGAGCTGAAAGGCGAAGACGTGGGTTACCACCTGGTGGAAACGGCAGTGGAATATGCCCGAACGCACCATCTGCATATCATCCCTTTATGCCCGTTTGCCAACGCGGTGTTCAAAAAAAAAGCAGATTACCGGGATGTGCTTTTTGAGTTCGGGACCTGATTGAATGTCAAAAAAACTTATTCATGGAAATAGTCATTTTTGGAGCCACCGGCAAGGTGGGAAGACACCTGGTAAGCCAGGCGTTACTCAGGGAAATGAAAGTAAGGGCATTTGGTCGTAATGTTCACCAGTTGCCGGACAAGGATCCCAAGCTGGAACTGGTGAAGGGAGGTGTTTTTGATGAGTCGGAAGTAAGGGATGTAATAAGCGGCTGCAATGGCGTTTTAACTGCCTACTCAGGAAATTCCGATAACAATGACAAAACCCTCACGGTCGGGATAAAAAATGTCATTGCCCAGATGAAAAAGACCGGGGTAACCCGGATAATCGCGCTCGGCGACCATTCCATCCTCAATGCCCCTGAAGGAGGACTTTTTCTTGAGCGGGAAGATTTTCCGGAAGAGGACATGCATCTTGCCCTGGAAAACCAGCAGGCCTGGCAGTATCTCAAGACCTCCGGACTGACCTGGACGATCATTTGCGCACCAAAGATCGAGGAAGGTGATCCTACGGGAAAATATATCACCGAAGCTGATTTTTTCCCGGAGGACGCCCGTTCAAAGATCTATTCCGGAGATCTCGCCCTGTTCATGCTGGAAGAACTGGAAAAGAACCGCTTCCCCAACCAGCGGGTCGGAATCGGATTAGTCTGATCCAAAAATTACAACACTCCTTTTGTCGACGGCAGGTAATTGCTGACGGGGTCACGTTTTACTGCCATGCGGATCGCTTTTGCAAATGCCTTGAAGATCGCTTCTATTTTGTGATGTTCGTTGTCTCCCCTGCATTCAATGTTCAGGTTGCATTTTGCCGCATCACTGAATGATTTGAAAAAATGGAAGAACATCTCTGTGGGCATCTCGCCTATTTTTTCCCGCTGAAAGCTAGCGTTCCATACAAGCCAGTTGCGACCGCCAAAATCAATGAGCACTTTTGCTTCTGCATCATCCATGGGTAATGCAAAGCCGTATCTTTCCATACCACGTTTATCTGCAAGTGCTTTTGCAAAAGCTTCGCCAAGTGCAAGGCCTGTATCTTCAATAGTATGGTGTTCATCTATATGCAGGTCTCCACGGGTATGCACAGTCATGTCGATCTTGCCATGCCTTGCGATCTGGTCGAGCATATGGTCGAAAAAACCCAGACCTGTGGAAATGTCTGACTTACCACTTCCATCCATATTCAATTCAACCCGGATCTTTGTCTCATTGGTATTGCGCTCATGCGTCACCTGGCGAAGTCCAAGCTTCAGGAAGGAATAGATCTGCGACCAGTCTGTTGTTTCCAAAGCAACAACGGAAGACCTTAATGCGTCTGCTTTATCACTGATCTCTGTACCGCCGAGCTGCTGGTCAAGGTTCAGCCAGATGGCCCTGCAGCCGAGATTTTTTGCAAGCTGTACATCAGTGATCCTGTCGCCGATCACAAATGAATTTTCCATATCGTAATCCGGATTTCCAATGTACCTGGTAAGCATTCCGGTACCGGGCTTCCGGGTGGGAAGCTCTTCATGGGGAAAACTGCGATCGATCAGTACATCGCTGAAGTGAATGCCTTCACCTTCGAGACTCTTCATCACCAGGTTGTGAAGCGGCCAGAAGGTGTTTTCAGGGAAACTGTCTGTTCCAAGCCCATCCTGGTTGGTAACCATCACCAGCTCATAGTCAAGTTCACGTGCGATCCTGCCCATATACTCAAACATACCGGGGTAAAAGGTCAGTTTATCAAATGAATCCAATTGATAGGTAGGCGGTGCTTCATTGATCAGGGTGCCATCGCGGTCAATAAATAAAACTCGTTTAGCCATCGGGGTTATTTTAATGCATTCAATAATTCATCATTTTCTTTTTCTGTTCCAACAGTAATGCGAAGACAGTCGTCGCACAATACCACGTTACTCCGATCACGGACAACAATGCCTTTATCCAGTAAACTTCGGTAAATACCTTTTGCATCGTCAACTCTCACCAGCAGGAAATTAGCATCTGATTCAAATACATGCTTAACTACCGGCAATGCAGCAAGCGCGGTTTCCAGTCTCTCCCGTTCGCGGACGATCACCCGGATCATATCATTCACCTGCCCTACTTCCTCAAGAGCCTTCAGTGCAAGCTCCTGGGACGCCTGGTTGATATTGTATGGAGGCTTGATCCTGTTCATGACCTGAACTATTGCTTCGGATGCAAAAGCCATCCCGATCCTGAGCGCCGCAAGGCCCCAGGCTTTGGACAGTGTCTGGAGAATGACCAGGTTGGGATATTCAGGAAGTTCTGAAGTGAGGGAACGCTGGCGGGAAAAATTAATGTAGGCTTCATCAACCACAACAATTCCGAAGTAGTTGTTCAGCAGGATCTCAATGTCTTCCCGGACTAGGGAGTTCCCGGTCGGGTTATTTGGAGAACACAGGAAGATCATTTTCGTATGTTCATCAATGGCTTCTTCGAGTGCAGGAAGGTCGAGTTGAAAAGCCGGGGTAAGCGGTACTTTCTTCACCTTCACGTTATTGATACCGGCACTGACTTCATACATGCCATATGTCGGGGGAACAATAACTATGTTATCCAGGGCCGGCTCACAAAATGCACGGATCAGGATATCGATACATTCATCACTTCCATTCCCCAGGAAAATCTGCTGCGCAGGAATTCCCTTTACGGAAGACAATTTCTCTTTCACCGCCAGTTGTAACGGATCGGGATAGCGGTTGTACCATTTGGGAAGTGGCGATCCCAGTGAGTTTTCATTGGCATCGAGGAAGATCCTGGCCTCACCTTTAAATTCATCACGTGCTGAAGAGTAAGGAACCAGTGACCTGATATTGGGACGGATCAGTTCATCAAGATTGAACATGACTACAATTTTTTTAGTTATTAATTCTTACTTCCACGGCTCTCGCGTGTGCCGCAAGTCCTTCTTCATAGGCCATAACTGTTACAGTTTTGGCTATGTTCTTCAATCCATCATCACTGAGCTGTTGAAAGGTTATCTTTTTAACGAAGCTGTCAAGGCTAACCCCACTGTAAGCCGTTGCATATCCATTGGTCGGCAGGGTATGATTGGTGCCACTTGCATAATCACCGGCACTTTCAGGCGAATAGTGCCCGATAAAAACAGACCCGGCATTGATCACTTTAGCAGCAAGACTTTCAGCCCTTTCGCAACTGAGTATGAGGTGCTCTGCAGCATACCTGTTGAGCAGGTCCATCGCCTCGGCTTCATGCCTGACAAGAATGATACTGCTGTTTGCAAGTGCACCTGCAGCTATGTCTTTGCGTGGAAGTGAATTCAGCTGGTTGCTGATCGACTCCTGAACGCGTCCGATCAGTTGTTCACTTGTTGTAACCAGGATCACCTGGCTGTCAATCCCATGTTCGGCCTGGCTAAGAAGGTCTGCAGCAACAAAGTCCGGGTTGGCTGTGTCATCAGCGAACACGGCAACTTCACTTGGACCGGCAGGCATATCGATCGCAACACCGGATTGCTGCGCCAGTTGTTTCGCAGCCGTCACAAACTGGTTACCGGGACCGAAGATCTTGAAGACAGCAGGAATGGAAGCGGTGCCATAGGTCATTGCTGCAATAGCCTGCACGCCGCCCACTTTAAAGATCCGATTGATCCCCGTAAGCTGTGCTGCATAGATCACTGCGGGGTGAAGATTGCCCTGTTTGTCCGGTGGCGAACAGAGGATTATTTCCCTGCAACCCGCGATCATGGCGGGAATTCCCAGCATCAGCACTGTTGAGAAAAGCGGCGCGCTGCCACCAGGTATATAGAGGCCGACTTTTTCAATACCCACAGCAGACCGCCAGCAACGGATACCCGGCATTGTTTCTATGACTTCCGGTTGTTGCACCTGCGCTTCATGGAATCTGCGGATATTTGCCGCAGCCTGTTGCATGGCTGTTTTCAGCTCTGCAGAAACTTTTTGTACAGCAGCATTTATTTCATCACCGGTGATTTCGAAATGATCGACAGTTATGCCGTCAAATCTTAGGGTATAGTCCCGCAGCGCATCGTCGCCCCGCTGCTTTACCTGGTCCATAATTTCCTGTACGGTTCCCCTAAGACTGGAGTGATCCAGGACAGGCCTGCGCAAAATACTTTCCCACTCCGGCTCCGTGGGATATTTAAATACTTTCATGTCAGATGATCATTTTTTCGATGGGAACAACCAGGATGCCCTGTGCACCTGCGGCTTTGAGCTGTTCAATGATATCCCAGAACTGGTTTTCGCTAAGAACGCTGTGAACACTGCTCCACCCGGGTTCAGCAAGCGGCAGAACGGTCGGGCTCTTCATTCCCGGTAATAATGCGATGATCTCGGACAGTTTATCATTTGGCGCATTCAGCAATACATACTTATTGTTCTTGGCCTTTTTTACTGCGCGGATCCGGAACAAAAGCCTTTCGAGGATCTGGAGTTTATTTTCATCGAGCCCCTGGTTGCGGATCAGCACCGCCTGGCTCCGCAGAACAGTATCAACTTCTTTCAGGCCATTCATGAACAGGGTGGAACCACTGCTTACCAGGTCAACGATAGCATCGGCAAGCCCGATCCCGGGGGCAATCTCCACTGATCCACTGATCTCATGCAGTTCTGCCTGTACACCGTTTTCAGCCAGGAACTTCTGCACCAGCACAGGATAGCTGGTCGCAATACGTCTGCCGTTCAGATATCCGACACCGTTATAGTCGTCTTTCCTTCCGACAGCGATACTCAGGCGGCATTTGCCGAACCCGAGCTGCTCAACGATGGACACCTTTTTATTCTTTTCAAAAACCACATTCTCTCCTACTATGCCGATGTCAGCTACAGCGTCCTCTACATACTGCGGGATATCATCGTCGCGCAGGAAATAAATTTCGAGCGGAAAATTCTCCGCTTCCGTTTTAAGTTTATTGATGCCGTTCTTAACATCAATTCCACAGTCTTTCAGCAGTTTCACCGAATCTTCATAGAGACGGCCGCTTTTCTGGATGGCGATCTTCAGTTTCTGTTCCATATCAGGCTTATAAAAGAAAAAGGGCTTACCTGTGGTAAGCCCTCAAATGTTTTTATTTATGTACGCAAAACATCATCCGCTTACCGCGATTGCAGCAAATGATGATGATGGTGTTTTTGCGTGATTTGTTTCATATTGGTTGCAAAAATATACGTGTAGCAGGTAAACAACAAAAAAAGTTTGCGGCAGCTTATTTTTGCAGCATGATGACTACTATCGGTACTGATATACGAATGGCGGCTGAACTCCTGAATGCAGGTAACCTGGTAGCTATTCCAACCGAAACAGTATATGGGCTCGCAGCAAATGCGCTGGATGAATCCGCAGTGGTAAGGATCTATTCTGTAAAGAACAGGCCACAATTCAACCCGCTGATCCTGCATGTGGCAAACATCGGGCAACTGGAAAAACTGCAGCTCCGGTTACCCGCAGCAGCACAGCAACTGGCGGAAAGGTTCAGCCCGGGCCCGCTGACCTATGTCATTCCCACCTCCCCGCTGATTCCCGGAATCGTTACCGCGGGCACACCTGCGGTTGCGATCCGCATTCCCCAGCACCCGCTCACGCTTGAGTTGCTGCGCCAGCTCGATTTCCCGCTCGCTGCTCCCAGTGCAAACCCTTCGGGGTACGTGAGCCCGACTACTGCGCAGCATGTGGCCGAACAGCTGGCGGGTAAGGTATCCTATATCCTGGACGGAGGTACCTGTGAAGTTGGACTTGAATCCACCATCATCTCATTCCTGGAAGAGAAGCCCAGGTTATTGCGTTTCGGCGGAATGCCTGTTGAAGCGATCGAAGCGGTAATAGGAAAAGTTGACTTGCCTGAAAGTGGGTTTGTAGATAACCCGGTTGCACCCGGGATGCTTGCGCGACACTATGCCACGAGGCATCCCCTTTTACTCGGCGACGCTGCAGACCTGGTCAGCAGGGCCCGGTCGCAGAACCCTGGAACGCGCATCGCTACCATTTCACTGAGCAGGACTTTTAATGCAATTCCGGCCACACACCAGTTTATCCTGGCTGAGGATGGCAATCTTGAAGAGGCTGCGAGAAAACTGTTTCATGCCATGCGACTGGCTGATACGATGGACATAGACCTCATCATCGCCGACAAATTCCCAGATTCGGGGTTGGGAAAAGCCATCAACGACAGGTTGAGAAGAGCATCCACACCTGACTGACCAGAATTAACAGGTCACTTAGAAACAATAGAAATATATTGAGAAAAAATATCCGTTCATGCCCCTGCGTTCAAGCATATTGATGTTGTTGCTATCGTTTTACTTCTACCACAGTATTGCCCAACAAAAGCATGCGGGCCAGGCGGACAACAATACCCAAAAGATCGACAGCATTGCCTTTCACCTATATACCGACAGCCTGAAAAAAGGGGTGTACAATTACATAAATGTAGATGGGCTGCAGTCATCGGGCAGATGGATACCGCTTACTGCCCAGGATATCCGGCTCTCCTGTGATTACGGCCGCTTTGAAGGCAATAACCTGATCATTGATTCTTCATGCGGCCGGAAGATGGTGAATATAACAGCAGTGTATAACCGCAATCCTTCGCTCAGCAAATCCATTACAGTTTATATCAAAACGCTTCCGGACAATGAGCAGTTAAAGACGAAGGAGCAGATCCTTGAAGAAATGAGTGGAAAGAAAAAGAAGAGAAAGAAGGGCTGACCATTCAGTGGGCGCCTCCCTTCCCTTCCTTTAAATTATCAGAGTTTTTTTGCGTCTTCGAGGAATTTCGCCAGTCCGATATCTGTCAGCGGGTGTTTCAGCAGACCGAGGATCGAATCGAGGGGGCAGGTACATACATCAGCTCCCAGTTCAGCACATTTGATAATGTGGTTGGGATTGCGGATGGAAGCCGCAAGGATCTCGGTTTTATATCCCTGGATCCCGAAGATGTTGGCAATTTGCCCGATGAGTTCAGTTCCTTCCCAGCCGCTGTCATCAACACGGCCAATAAAAGGGGAAACATAGGCTGCGCCGGCTTTTGCAGCCAGGATTGCCTGTCCCGCAGAAAATACAAGCGTACAGTTCGTACGGATGCCGTTATCGGTGAACCACTTGATCGCTTTTACCCCATCCTTGATCATCGGAACTTTCACAACGATATTTGGGTGAATGGCGGCAAGCTTCTTGCCTTCTTCCACGATACCGTTAAATTCTGTTGAAATCACTTCGGCGCTGATGTCGCCATCCACCATTTCACAAATGGCTTTATAATGATTTACAATATTCTCTTCTCCACGAATTCCTTCTTTTGCCATCAGGGAAGGATTGGTTGTAACCCCGTCCAGGATGCCCAGTTCATTCGCTTCCTTGATCTGAGCCAGGTTGGCGGTATCAATAAAAAATTTCATGTTAAAAATTTTGACGCTGACGAAGATATGAAAAAGGAAAACGGGAAAATTAAAAACGAAGAAAGGGGGGAAAAAAATGGCAGGCTGATTACATCGCACCGCTACAACCGCTTACCCTTGCTGTCTTCCGACCCTGGGGGAGTTCAGCAGGAGCTGGCCGTGTAAGACCTGCCGGGCGCAAAGATAAGGTGCGGAGAAAACCCGGCAAAAATAAATCTGATATTTTTCATCTTGGCCTTCCTGCGAGTGAATTGATCCTGCTGTATGCTACGAGTTCATCAGCCCTGCCGCCGATTGAGCGGTAATAGACGAGCACCGTGTAACTGTTTTCGGTTTCCCAGTAATTTCCTTCGGTGAGATCCATTGAAAACCATGCTTTATTCCCCTCTCCTTCCAACAGCGCATAGCCGTAATCGTAATATCCCTGTTTCAGCCAAAGTGAAGTTTCATATACATTAAGTTCCTTATTGAAGATCATTTTAGCCTGCGGATCCTTCCCGTAATTAGTGAGTTCGCCGAACAGGTAAAGATCTTTGCGGAAAGGCATTCCGCCTGGTGGCCGGTAACGGAAATATACAGTTGCGTAATCGCCCTGCCAGTAAGGATTCATTCCATCGAGCGTTTCATTATAATACATGCCGTTGGCGTCACGAAAAAATACAAATCGCTGTGAGGCACGGTCCGCATCCGTTTTTACGTAAACATCAGTGTGATCCTTTCCGTAAGATGCGCTGTCAACCCGGTCGCTTTGCAACCTGAAGCTGCGGAGATCCAGCCACCGCCACTCCTTCCCTGCCGGAAATACTGCATCCTGTTCGGTATTATATTCCAGGATCTGCTGACGGATGAATGTTGGCCGGAGTGCTGTTTTTTTGTTATCCCAGCGGTTATTCTGCAAAATGAAAACAGAGATCTGCTGCATAGCATTAACCAGATTCAGCTTTTGTGCATTCACGGTAAAGACGATTTTCTGGTGGGTCTGGAAAAGCTGGTTATTGTACGGTTGCTGCACCTGTACGCCAATAGATGCCTTTTCATCCACAACAAGTACCCTGCGCGTGAACGCCAGTTGATTGGGATCACCATTAAGGAAGACCTTCAACAGGTAGTTGCCGGATCTTGAAGGACCGCTGCTGCGGTCAGGCAGTATCTGCGTATAGTGCGTGTAGCGGGTCAGTGCAACAGAAGAACTCCTGTATGTAATAATACGTTGCTGGGTAAATCCGCGGATATAGTCCATCGGGCTGAGATTGGCAACGCTCCAGTCGGCATTGCAGAGCTGCCAGGTATAGGAGTACGCTTTTGTGCCGGCTTCACGGTCATCGAAGTGAAGCTCCAGCTGGTCTGAACTTCCAAGCCGGATCACGGGATAACCCAATGGGTTGCCCACAGTATGCAGTTTAACGTTCTGGATATTGTTCAGGTAAATGACATCTGCTTCCTGGGCCAGCACCATGGTGACGGGCAACAGGAAAATGAGGGCCGGCAGCAGGATCAGGCGTATATGCTTTCCTATCATAATACAATGCTACAAATTGCCGGCGGTTTTAACCACGATTCTGGTTTATATTTGCCCATTAAAATCATCTTGATTGAAGATCGCCGGATACATTGCCCGCAGGGTGGCCTTTAACCCGCAGAAATCCTTTTCCCGATTTATCATCCGGCTCGCGATTGCCGCCACTACCATCAGTGTAACGGCAATGATCATTGCACTGGCATTCACAAACGGATTCCAGCATGCGATCAGCCAGAAAATTTTCAGTTTCTGGGGTCATATCCGCGTCCAGCATTATGAACCGGAAAAGGTAATCATCGCCGAAGAGTTTCCCATTGCAAAAAATGACACGGTTCAGCAACTTGTAAATACCGTCAGTGGCATAGAGCATATCCAGGCCTATGCAACGAAAAACGCGATCCTGAAAACCGCTGAAAGCATTGAAGGAATCCTGTTCAAGGGCGTGGAAAAAGACTATGATACAGACAGGCTGAAAAGTTTCCTGAAAGAAGGACGCTGGATGCAATTCCCTGACAGTGGTTACAGCAACGATATTGTATTGTCAACCTACACAGCAAGCCAGCTGAACTTAAAAGTAAATGACCCCATTCTTATTTACTTCATCCAGAATGACGGTTCAGCGCCAAGGGTACGAAAGCTGAATGTTTCCGGAATTTATAAAACGGGAATAGAAGACTACGATAAACTTATTGCACTAGGCGATATCAGGCTGATCCAGCGGCTGAACAACTGGAGCCCTGACCAGATAGGCGGATATGAGATCTTCCTCAAAGATTACAGGAAAATGGATACTTTGAATGAAACGATCTTCAACCACCTTCCCGCATTGTGGAACAGCCGCACAATCCGGGAAATCTATCCCAACATCTTTGACTGGCTGGCATTGCAGGACAAAACAATCTTAATAGTACTGATCATCATGATCATTGTTGCCGTGCTGAATCTCATTACCTGCCTCATTATCCTGGTGCTGGAAAGAACGAGGATGGTCGGTGTTCTTAAAGCGCTGGGAGCATTTAACGGAACCATCCAACAGATCTTTCTCTATCATGGTGCAGTGATCACGCTGACAGGTATACTCATGGGAAATATCCTTGCATTCCTGCTGATGTTTTTCCAGGACAGGTATGGTTTCATCAATCTTCCCGAGGACATGTATTACATCTCGAAGGCAGAGGTCAGGATAGTCCCCTGGCATATTTTAGCTGTAAATGCCGGCACTTTCCTTATCTGTATACTCGTGTTACTAATTCCCACATTGATCATCCGGCGGATCCAGCCGGTAAAAGCGATTCAATTTAAGTAAGACCGGAAGTTGGTCGATAAGTGAATAAGTCAATAAGTGAACGAACTACCTGGCGAGGTGAGATAATAAAATGCCAGTGGCTACTGCGGCATTGAGGGATTCGGCTTCACCAATACGCGGGATGGTGACGAAACTTTTTAACGCAGCCATCAGGTCAGCCCTGATACCTTTGGACTCATTTCCGATGACCAATGCCGACGGACCATGCGGCTTAACTTCCTGCATCGGCAGACCCCCGAGCGTGGCCGCATAAAAAGTACGGTGCGCATGCTGCTTCACATATTGCAGGAGGTTAGTATACGTCACTTCTACCCTGCCGATACTTGCCATGGTACTCTGGATGACCTTGGGATTGAAAGCATCTGCGCAATCCTCGCTGCAAACAACCTGTGTTATGCCATACCAATCTGCGATCCGGATAATGGTTCCGAGATTCCCCGGATCCTGGATCCCATCAAGCAGCAATTGCCAGCCGCCAGTATTCGTAACAACATGCGGTTTATAAAATATTCCCAAAACCTGGTTTGGTGTCTTCTGGAATGAAAGCCTTTCAAGGTCTGCTTCATCGATAGTAACGGACCATGGTTCATCCTTCCATTTGTCTGCAAATGCCCACCACTCCGAAGTCCCATACACCTGCTTAACCCTGATATGACTCATCCCGATCAATTCTCCAACGATCTTTGGTCCTTCAGCAACAAAGACATCTTCTTCATCCCTGAATTTTTTGTGGCTCAAACTTTGGATATATTTGACCTGATTTTTTGTAACCATCACCAATTTTATATTTTCCCGGGCAGCCTATGCGAGCAAGTATAACCAACACGTACATCCGTAATTATTATTACCGGATGCTCATTTGGTTACCGATGCTGCTGGCTTCCGGATGCAAGGTTATAAAAAATTACAACCCTGATAAACCTTTTGTTTATAAAACCGACATCAGGCTGGTTACCAAAATGCCGCTGACTGACAAGGCAAACCTTCTCAGCAGGATGGAAAACCAGCTTGACGACAGCATCCGTGTGCCCTGGACGCGGAAAGCGTTTTTGAAAAGGGTACTGGATAAACCCCATGTTTTCGACACCAGTTTTGCCGTGAAGTCTGTGCAGTATCTCAATGACCTGCTTCGGTCTAACGGGTTCATGTATGGGGCGGTTACGTGGGACAGCAGCATGCGGGTGGTTCGGGACCGCAAGCAATCCCGCAAGAAAAAAACCGGCATTTACCAACACCGGGTCACGGTTAATTTCCATGTCGAAACCGGCAAACAGTTAAAGTTTGATTCGGTAAGTTATGTCTTCAGGGACTCAAACCTGCAGGCACTTGCACTGGTAAACATCCAGGAATCGCTGATCAAAAAAGGCGAGCCTTTTACCAAGGAAAAAATTGCCCGGGAGCTTGACAGGCTGCTCCTGATTTACCGCAACAACGGCTACCTCAAGATCAGCAGGGAAGATATTTACGCGGAAGTAGATACGGTGGTGGCCGGACTCATAGACCCGGGACTAGACCCTTTTGAGCAGATCCGCCTGCTGGAAGAAGTGCGGCTCAGGCGGGAAAATCCACAGATCGATGTCAGCTTCCGGCAACGGGGAACCGAAAACCCGGTCCACCTGCACCAGTTCAGGATCCGCAACGTCCAGATTTACCCCGACCGTTCACTCGTACTGGATACCATACCGGTGTATAAGGACACGATTATAAGGAATGGCATTACGATCCTCCGGAACAGCAGGGTCTTCAAATCCAGCTTCCTTACAAGGAATAATACTCTTATACCGGGCAGGATTTACAAACTCAATGACGAGATCCGGACAAAAAACAACTTCGGGCAAATGAGCGCGCTGCAAACACTGGATTTGCAGCTCTTCCCGGTTGACAGCATTTCCGTTGTGGACGCCAGAATAAACCTGTACCCGGCAAAAAAGCAAAACGTCAATGTTGATCTCGAAGCCAGCAGGAACGCGTCTGATGTGGTGACTACCAGTAACCTTTTTGGCCTCGGTGTCACTTTCGGCTACCGGAATAAGAATGTGGACAAACAATCCATCCTCTCCAATACAAATCTTAGGTTCGGTATAGAACTGGGTAACCAGGGACAGTTCATCCAGACCTTCCAGACCAGCCTGAGCCAGAGTTTCGCGATCCCGAAATTCGTGGCGCCCTTCCGCATCAAGGCTGAGAAGAACCTGGTTTCTGCCAAAACCATCCTTAACGCGAACGGTTCTTTTACAGACCGACGCGATTTTTATGCGGTACAGTCGATCAATACTTCCATCGGCTACGACTGGATAAATAAAAAGAACCGCAACTGGTTTTACAGCCCCCTGAATATTGAGTTTGTGCGGGTATTCTCAACTGACAGCCTCGAAAACCTGTTCGACAGTATCCCGAACCTGCGCAATTCATTTAACGACGGGCTCATCATCAGCCAGTATCTCATCCTGCGGAATTCATGGACAAAAGGGAACAAACTTTTTACCTTAAAGATCCAGACGGAAGAGAGCGGTGCGCTATTCGGACTTGTGAAATCATTTGACCTGCAGGGTCGGCTATCAAGGTATGTAAAAGCGGATGTGGATTTCCGTTATTATGTTACGCACCCGAGAAGTTCCTGGGCGTTCAGGATCTTTACCGGTGTTGGTGTTCCCTATGGCCAGCAGGTAGATACACTCGGTGTCGTCTCGAAGGAGACCAATTTGCCATTCTTCAAATCGTATTTTGCCGGTGGCCCCAGCAGTATGCGTGCGTGGCAGGTCAGGCAGCTGGGACCAGGTTCTTCGCAGATCTTCGAAAACACGAATGCAGACCGTTTTGCCGATGTACAGTTTGAAGCAAATGCCGAATACCGGTTCAATATTGGTGTGTTGTTCGGCATCAATGTAAAGAGTGCATTGTTTACCGATATCGGGAATATCTGGTACAGGAATAACCAGGGGGATCCGGAACTTGATAATGCGGTATTCAAATTCAATACCTTCTACCGGGATCTTGCCGTTGCCGGTGGTACCAGTCTTCGTTTTGACTTCTCGTACTTCCTGATCCGCTTCGACTGGGCGTACAAGCTGAAAGATCCTTTTTTCTCCTATAATAACAACGGGTGGTTCTATGGCGACAATATGAAAATCGGGAAGGGCCAGTTCCAGCTCGGGATCAATTACCCGTTCTGATACTGTTTCCTGGTATCGCCAATCATTTTCTCAGCCTTTTCAATGGTCAAGGCATCGCTAACCAGGAATTCACCGATGCGTGTACGCCTGAGACTGCTCAGGTATCCACCGCAACCTAATGCGGCGCCGAAATCATTTGCAAGACTACGGATATAAGTGCCGGTTGAACAAACTACACGGAAGGAAACAACAGGCAGCGATATATCGGTGAGTTCAAAAGTGCTGATGGTAACCTGCCGCGGTTCCAGTTGTACGTCCTGCCCTTTCCGGGCAAGTTCATAAACCCGTTTGCCATTGATCTTGATCGCGGAATGAATGGGAGGAACCTGCAGTATGGTTCCGGTGAACTGTTGCGTTGCAGCTTCAAGTATGGCCTTATCGATACCGGAATAATCCATGGAATTCACCGGCTCGCTTTCGAGGTCAAACGTAGGTGTAACCGCACCGATTGTAATGGTGCCTGTATACTCCTTCTCCCGGGCCATATATTCATTGATCCTTTTAGTAAACTTTCCTGTGCAGATGATCAGGAGCCCCGTTGCGAGCGGATCCAGGGTGCCGGCATGGCCCACCTTTTTTATTCCCACCATATTCCTGATCTTCCTGACTGCGTCGAATGAAGTCCAGTCCAACGGTTTGTCAATCAATAAAACCTGTCCTTCCGCAAATGGATTGTTTGGAGCCTGCTGCACAAAAAAATTTTGGCAAAGGTACGTATCGGAATTAAGGGGCGGGGGAAGTTTCAATCGCTTTTTTCAACTGCTCCCAGTTGCTTTCCAGTTTCGGGGTCATATCGGCTTCACCAGGATGTTCCGCTACAAATTTAAGGGCATGGACGCGCCTCTCTTCGGTGAGCGGGTGCGTGCTCAAAAAGCCGGGAAGATGCACGTCTTTTTCTGCTGCCTTCAGCCGGTCCATCAGCATTACCATGCCTTGCGGGTCTATGCGGTTGCTTAACATCCGGTGCATTCCCTGTTCATCAGCTTCTTTTTCGAGCGACCGGGAATAGGAAAGGCTGCGTAAGGCATTTGCCCTTCCGGCGATAACGCCACCAATAGATCCCAGGTCCCCGAAGACCATGCTCAACACAAAATTCCCCGTAAGCTCCTGCAACATATTGCGCAGGCTGTGGCGTTCATTAATATGAGATGATTCATGCCCGATCAATGCTACCAGTTCTTCAGGCCTGGTCATCTGCTGAAGTATTCCTTTATACACGACGATATGACCGCCCGGAATTGCAAAGGCATTTACATCCTTATCATCCACTACCGTAAACTTCAGGTTATACTTTTCGCTCATCCGTAACTGGGCGGCAAAATCAGTCAGCAGGCCGGATGCCACGGTATCGATAGTGGCATCCTTCAGCATCGCATCAAAAATCATCTGGCCGAGCTGCGCTTCTTTCTTTGGAGAGATGAGCCTGATGCCGATTCCCGAAATCCCACTCACCACCACGTAATACATGGTGATGGCAAATAACAGGAATCCAGTCAGCAGCAGTGGCACTTTCAGCCGGCTGAGGCTTACCGACCACCTGCTTTTTCCATAGCCGGAAAGCTTAAGCAGTTCCGGCAGCGAAAAATGTTCAGCAGGCACTTCGATCTCACTGCCATCGCCAACCGAAAAAAGTGCCGACTCCGCATTTTTTTCAAGCACACTGAATTCCTTGTAAGGGTAAGCTGCTATGAAGGCATTCGAACCCGCATCGTATAAGTGTACAGCATTGTTGAACAGCAGGATCCTCACTTCCCGTGATGATTCCGGACCAGGGGGACTGTATCTGACAATGGTGGTATCTGGCATCACAACAAAGTTAAACCTTAGTACGCTCTCGCAAACAATACGCGCTGGATGCTCGGGTTACCCGTCAGGATACACTTACCCGGTTCCTGTACATTATTCAGTGGGATACACCTGATGGTGGCTTTGGTCTTTTCCTTGATCGCTTCTTCAGTTTCCGGTGTACCATCCCAATGTGCGGACAGGAAGCCTCCTTTTTCGTCCAGCAACCGCTCGAACTCGGCCCATTCGTTTACTTCCGTGATATGACTGTCGCGATATTCCTTTGCCCTGTTATACATATTTTCCTGGATCTCATCTAGCAGCGAGCTCACATAATCCGTCAGCCCTTCCATACTCACGCTCGTTTTCTCGCGGGTATCCCTGCGGGCAATTTCCACCACGTTATTTTCGATATCGCGCGCGCCGATGGCGATCCTGACCGGAACCCCTTTCAATTCATACTCTGCAAATTTCCAGCCTGGTCTTGAATTGTCATTGTCATCGAATTTTACGGAGATCCCTTTTGCTTTGAGCGCAGCAATTATCGGCGCAACCTTTTCACTGATTTGCGCTTTCTGCTCTTCGCCTTTGAAAATCGGGACGATAACCACCTGCAACGGTGCGATTTTGGGCGGCAGTACGAGGCCCTGGTCATCGCTATGTGCCATTACGAGTGCGCCAATAAGCCTGGTACTTACGCCCCAGCTTGTTGCCCACACGTATTCCAGCTTGTTTTCTTTACTCAGGAATTTTACATCGAAGGCTTTGGCAAAATTCTGACCCAGGAAGTGGGAGGTTCCGGCCTGCAGTGCTTTTCCATCCTGCATGAGGGCTTCGATGCAATAGGTTTCTTCAGCACCTGCGAAGCGTTCACTTTCCGTTTTCACCCCTTTGATGACAGGAAGGGCCATGAATTCTTCCACGAAGCTCGCATACACTTCCAGCATTTTCGTGGTCTCGTCCACAGCTTCCTGGCTGGTCGCGTGGGCGGTATGCCCCTCCTGCCAGAGAAATTCAGCCGTCCGCAGGAAAAGCCTGGTCCGCATTTCCCATCTTACCACGTTAGCCCACTGGTTAACCAGGATGGGTAGGTCGCGGTAACTCTGGATCCAGTCCTTGTAAGTATTCCAGATGATGGTTTCGGAAGTGGGACGAACAATCAGTTCTTCCTCAAGTTTTGCTTCAGGATCAACCACTACCCCACCGCCGTTGGGGTCATTTTTCAGCCGGTAGTGTGTCACAACGGCACACTCCTTGGCAAAGCCCTCCACATGTGCTGCTTCTTTTGAAAGGAAACTTTTAGGGATGAAAAGCGGGAAATAGGCGTTTACGTGTCCTGTTTCTTTGAACATCCTGTCGAGCTGGTCACGCATGTTTTCCCACAGCGTAAATCCATATGGTTTTATTACCATACATCCGCGAACTGCCGAGTAGTCCGCCAATCCTCCTTTCAATACCAGGTCATTGTACCATTGCGCATAATCCTCCTGCCGGCTGGTGATCTCTTTGCTCATTATAACTTATTGAGTTTTAACAATGTGCTTGCAACATTTGAATTTGAAACGCTGTCTTATATTTGTAAATTAGTACAGCGGAACGCAAAAGTAATTTTTTCAACCATTAATAGCTGAGCCATGATCCCCAAATTTTCCGGACTCCTAGCAGGAATTGCAGTTGTTGCATTGAGCAGCTGCTCTTCAGTATATAAATCCGGCCAGACTCCGGATGACGTTTACTACTCACCAGGTAAACCTGTTGCTGCTGTTGCAAAGGGTGACAATGACACGGAAGACCGCGGTGAATACGTGGAAACGAATAAGCGCAGGTCCTACAACCGCAATAACGAATATGATAGCTATAATTATCGCGATGACCAGTACATGAGGATGATGATCAGCAGCGGCCGCAGACCATACGGGTATGGGTATTATGATGATTTTGCGATGATGGATCCGATGATGTACAACAACTGGAGGTGGAACAGCTACATGACATGGAACAGTCCATGGAATAGTCCGTATAACTCCATGTGGTACTGGAACAGCTTCTACAATCCATACTGCCGCCCGGTATATGTTATCCCGTCAGGTGGTTATATAGGCAAGCCTGGATATGGGTATGGCAACGTGGTTGCACGTCCCAGCCGCCCGGCATCCGCATTCGGCATGAGCAGCTACCTGAACACCAGTTCCAACAATAATCGTACATACAAACCCTACTCTTATTACAGGGGTGGTTCGTATAACAATTCCAATAGCCGTGAATACAATTCCGGTACCAGCAGACGCTCCTTATTCGGTGGAAATAGCAATAACAACAACAATTCATCTTATGACCGACCTTCCCGTAGCTACTCGCCATCATCAAACACCGGTAGTAGTAGTGGTTCCAGGCCTAGTTCCGGAAGCAGCGGAGGTGGTGTGAGTCGCCCTGCCCGTACAGGAAACTAATCGGACGGTTCCCATATGAATGGAGGAAACAACCTGCCTACTACTGCATTTGTTTCCTCTTTTTTTATACCTATACTTATTTCAATCATTCGTACATGCGGAAAAGCATTCTCTTTTTATTCGGAAGTCTCGCTACCCTTGGCGCCTGGTCGCAGGTGCCCGAAGACGCACTCAGGATGTCGTGGTCCACACCCAGCGGAACCGCCAGGAACCAGGCAATTGGCGGAGTAATGACATCATTAGGCGGCGACATCACTGCCAACTTTATTAACCCGGCCGGTATCGCGATGTACAAAACCAGCGAGATCGTTTTATCACCCGGCTACAATTTCTTCAATAATAAGTCGACATACAGGGGCAGCGCGGAAACAAATGCCAAATCCAGCAGCTTTATCCTCGGAACATCAGGTCTCGTGTTCGGTATCTCCGACAGGTATAAAGCCAATAAAAGCAGCGCTTTCAGTATTGCGGTAAACCGTTCTGCCGATTTCAACAATAAGATCGCTTATAGTGGCACCAATAATTTCAGTTCTTTTTCTGAAGCTTACGCGGTAGAAGTAGCAAGTTCGGGCCTGTCCATAGATGATGCATTGAACAGCAGCAGTATCTCCTTCCCTTCGAGAATGGCATTATATACCTACCTCGTTGATACGCTTACTACTGAAGGCTTCGGCACCGAGGTTGTTGGTACACCGATGAGATACGCACTGCAACATGATACCGCCTTTTTACTGAACCAGTCGAACACTATTGAAACCAGTGGTGGAATTACAGAAGTGGCGATCAGCTTCGCAGGAAACAGCAACGACAAATTCTATTTCGGCGGAAGCCTTGGTGTTCCTATCCTCAATTATGAGCGGAACAGTGTATATACGGAAACAGATGCAACCAACCAAAGCAACAACTATTTTAATTCCGCCACCCTGCGGGAAAGATATACAAGCAAAGGAGTTGGTGTGAACCTGAAATTGGGTGCGATTTTCAAACCGGTTAATTTCATTCGCGTGGGCGCGGCTATTCATACACCGACCCTGTATGGACTGAAGGATTCCTATGATGCGACGATGGAAACAGACCTGGATAATTACAACGAACCCACATCGGTAACTATCCGGGAACTGAATGACGGTTATATTCCTGAGTACAAGTATGACCTGACATCACCATGGCGTTTCCTGGTGGGCGGTTCTTATGTGTTCCATGGTGTTGAAGATATCAAGCAACAACGCGGATTTATTTCGGCCGACCTTGAGTATGTAACATATTCTTCCAACAGGTTCAAGAACGGCGAGGAAAATACTATTGACAACCAGGAATATTATGACGCCGTGAATGGCGTGATCAAACAGATCTACAAAGGCGCCCTGAATGCAAAGATCGGGGGCGAGCTGAAGTTCAACACAACTATGGCAAGAGCAGGTTTTGCCTATTATGGCAACCCTTACGAGGATAAGGATCTTGATGGAAAGCGCATGTATATCAGCGGTGGTGTAGGATATCGTGATAAAGGCTTTTTTATTGACCTGGCGTATGTACATCGGTTAACCGACGACGTTAATTTTCCGTACAGGTTACCTGACAAGGCTAATACCTATGCTGAAACGAAAGGCTCTGGCGGAAATGTGATCGTAACGGCAGGGATTAAATTCTGACAGCATGTTGCCCTTTTCCCTGGTACTCAAGGAAAGCGCGCCACCAGTAGCCTGAATCCTTGATCGTGCGTACCTGTGTGGCATGATCAACATGAACAAGGCCGAACCTGGCTTCATAACCTTCAGCCCATTCAAAATTATCCATCAGCGTCCACGCGAAATAACCTGTAATATTCATTCCTTCCTGTTTCAATTGCAATAAGGCAGTAAGGTGATCGCGATAATACGCGATGCGTGCATCGTCCTGCACCCTGCCCCTGTTCAGCGAATCTTTGAATGCAGCGCCGTTCTCCGTGATCATTAATTCTTTTATACCGTCATACTGACTGAAGCGGCGGATAATATTCTTAAATGCCCCCGGATTTATCTCCCATCCAAGAGATGTATGAGGTACCTTCCGGTCGCTGGCTTTTACGGGAGATGCCTGCACGAGTGGAATGAATGGGTTGTGTTTTATGACAACAGGAAAATAGTTCTGCAGCCCGATAAAATCCATCCCGAACTGCATCTTTTCCGCATGCTTCCAGGTCAGGTTCCGGCGGTTCATTTTTTCCATCAGTCCCCTGTCATCTTCCGGGAATCCCATACCCAGCAAAGGTTCGATGAAGATCCGGTTCATCAGGAGGTCAACACGACTGGCTGCAGCAAGATCTTCCTCCCGTGACGAAAACGGAATGACCTCTGAGCAGGAGAATGTTGTTCCGATCCGGGCGCCGGGAACCTGTGCACGGATCATTGCTGCACCTTCTGACTGTGCAAGTACAGCATGCTGCACGGACTTCAGGTAGGCATCAAGACTTCTCTTTCCAGGGGCATGTTTTCCCACCAGGTAACCGAGTGTGGTAAATGCTGCAGGCTCGTTCAGGATAAGCCAGTTCTTTACCCGGTCGCCGAATGCTTTTGCACAGATCCTGGCAAAATGCCTGAACCAGCGATTGATCAACGGGCTCACCCAACCGCCCTCCTGCTGCAATACCTGCGGCAGGTCCCAGTGATAGATTGTAACAAAGGGTGTGAGCCCCAATCGCAGGCATTCATTGATTACGTCATTGTAATAAGCTATGCCTGCAGGATTGGCTTTGCCTGAACCATCGGGAAGGATCCTTGACCAGGAAATGGAAAAGCGGAAACTGTTAAAGCCAAGGGCCTTAACAAGCAGGAGATCTTCCTTGTAACGGTGGTAGAAGTCACAGGCGGGATAAGGACCGGCACCTTTACGGGTGGCTGTTTTTTTACGGCTGAAAACATCCCAGACAGAATGACTCCTGCCGTCTTCGAGAATTGCACCTTCGTTCTGTGCCGCCGAAATGGCAACTCCAAAATGGAAGTCATCACCAAACATCTGGGCACTTAACGGGTGTTCAACAGGCATGTGCTGCAAAGATCGCAGTGATACAGAATCGGCAGATTAACTTTCTGTGAACTTGTCATCCGGGCAGCAGGTTCATGATTTTATCGAAATCCCCGGGATGAAACCAATGCATCTCCGCATCGCGGCGGAACCATGTCAGCTGGCGTTTTGCATAATGGCGGGTATGTTGTTTGATCAGCGATACTGCTGATTCGAGTGAAGTCTTGCCTTGCAGGTAATCAAAGAGTTCAGCATAGCCCACAGTCTGCAGGGCATTGAGGTGTTGCCATGAGGTAAGTCCCTCAACTTCCTTCAGCAGGCCCTGGTGCATCATCTGGTCGACGCGGTGATTGATCCGGTCGTACAATTCTGCCCGCTCCAGGTCGAGCCCGATTTTAATTGTGCGGAAAGGCCGTTCCTGCTTTTGGCCTGTCTGGAAATGTCGGATACTCCTGCCGGTTGACTGCATCACTTCAAGTGCGCGCATCATGCGTTGCGGGTTCTTCATTTCACCTGTTGCATAAAAAAGCGGGTCCTGCTGCTGAAGCTGTTCACGCAGCCATTCGGTACCATGCTGGTCATAAGCTGCGATTATAGATGAGCGGATGGCGGGATCAATTCCCGGCAAGTCATCAAGTCCCTCCGTAAATGCTTTTATGTACAGGCCGGTACCGCCGACCATTACAACAGTGTTGTGGTGTTTGAATATGGAAGCTGCAGTTTCAAGCGCATAGGTTTCAAAGGTAGCAGCGCTTACTTCTTCGGCAATGGAATGCGAGGCGATGAAATGATGTTTTACCTGGCCCAGTTCCACCGGCGAGGGCCGTGCAACCCCAATATCAAGTTCCTGATAACATTGCCTGGAATCTGCGGAAATAATCTCTGTTCCCAGGGCCTTTGCCACCCGGATGGCGAGGGCGGTTTTACCAACTGCGGTTGGCCCGGCTATGATGATGCATGTTTTATGCAAGGGTGATGCGCTGGTTGATAAAATCAGATTTCTTCTTCGCTTTCACCGGCACCGAACTCATCCGTTTCAAGATCGGAATCTCCATCAGACTCCCCGTCCTCACCTTCCGTTCCGAAACCTTCTGCACCTGATTGCAGGTCATACTTTTCTTCCATTTCGGCGAGCTTGTCACCTACGAGCCCCTTGGTTCCATATTGTGACGGTGCGATTCCTTCCACCCTGACAGTTGCCGGGTAGTCGATTTTCGGATTTTCCTCTTTTGAAACATTGATCAGCTCAACGAGGAAAGTCCACACCCGGTTGAAATCATATACATACACGAATTTCTGGTTGGGATCGAAGATCTCTGCACTTATCGGGGTATCGGACATCAGCAGGGGTTCCACCGGGTAAGAGCGGTTATATTTTTCCAGGGTAATCTCGCGTCCCCGCTGCCAGCTGTCATTGCTGCGGTAGAACGTTGCTCCATGCTTCGAATCAAATTCATAGGCTTTCAGGATCGCCTGGTGGAGATCCCGGAAATTCTGTTTGTGCCGGATTGCCACGTCCCTGTAAACACTGTCATCTTCTTCGAAATAGATCCTGAACTTGAGAATAGCCATAAATATATCTGCGATTTGTGCGTAAAATACAAATTCTTTTATTGCGCGGGCTGCAGGTTAAATTCAGCCGCTTTTTTCATCATCAGTCCATAAGCTGAGTCATAATTATTCTCAATCTCCCCGTCAAGTATCGCTTCACGTATGGCATTTTTAATTTCACCTACCAGTCTTCCCGGGGGCAGGTTAAAGGCTTCCATTATCATTTCGCCCGTGATCGGCGGCTGCCAGTTCCGGATCCTGTCCTTTTCCTCCACTTCATGAAGCCGCTCCCTTACCAGGTTAAAGTTCTCGAGGTACCGCTTTACCTTGAATTTATTCTTTGAGGTAATGTCGGCCGAGCAGAGGCTCATGAGGTCATCAATGTCGTCGCCCGCATCAAAAAGTAACCGCCTGATCGCACTGTCGGTAATATTTTCTTTGGTCAGGCTGATGGGGCGAAGGTGAAGCTCCACCAGTTTGCGGACATATTTCATTTTCTCGTTCTGCGGAAGCTTCAGGCGGGTAAAGATCCTCGGCACCATCCTTCCTCCCACCACTTCATGACCATGGAAGGTCCAGCCATGACCCTTCTCAAATTTTTTGGTTGCAGGCTTGCCAATATCATGCAAAACTGCTGCCCATCGCAACCACAGGTCGTTGGTATGCTGGGAAATATTGTCCACCACCTGGAGTGTGTGGTAAAAATTATCCTTGTGCCCCTTCCCGTCAATGTATTCTGCGCCTGCCAGGTCTACCATTTGCGGAAAGATGATGTGCATCAGGCCCGAGGTGTAGAGAAGGTCGAGACCAACCGACGGCTTTTTGCTTAACAGGATCTTGTTGAACTCTTCGGTTATCCGTTCCTGTGAAATGATCTTGATGCGTTCCACATTGAGGCAAATACCTTCCCAGGTCTTCTCTTCAATAGTGAATCCAAGCTGGGCGGCAAAACGGATGGCGCGAAGCATGCGAAGCGGATCATCGGAAAAAGTTTGTGCCGGTTCAAGTGGCGTCCGGATGATCCCGTGTTGCAAGTCGCCCAACCCGTCGAAGGGATCTATCAGTTTCCCGTACTGGTCACCGTTGAGGCTGATGGCCATGGCGTTTATGGTAAAGTCGCGCCGCAGCTGGTCCTCTTCAAGTGTACCAGGCTCCACCTCGGGATTCCTGCTATGGTAACGGTAACTTTCCTTCCTCGCTCCCACGAATTCAATTTCAAACTCGTCGATCTTTATAGATGCGGTACCGAAGGTTTTATAAAAGGCAACCGACGGTTTTGGCTGGAAGCGCTCAGCCACCCTATGGGCCAGTGTTATTCCGTCACCCACGCAAACGATGTCAGCATCCTTGGTTGCACGTGAAAGCAGTTTGTCACGCACGAAACCGCCGATCACATAACAAGGCATCTGGAGATCGGACGCTGCATGTGCTATTTTCTTCAACAGAAACAATTCCTTTTCTGTGCAATTGATGTCCATGGGGCAGCAAAGATAGGTGAGTTTGCCCTGCATTAAAAGCCACCGGCTGCCAGTAACTGGTCCTCCCGGATATCGAGTGCACAGCGGAAATGCCCTTCAGGGCATTCGCGACGCCCATGAAGTCCACATGGCCTGCAATACAACGCAGTTTCAATTTCTATTACTGACGACACGTCAGACAGCGGGCCAAACCCGAATGAAGGAACTGTGGAGCAATAAACTGCAGCCGTTGGCGCATTCACTGCGCTGGCGAAATGCATGGGCGCTGAATCGTTGACGTAATTCATGACAGCTGATTGCATCAGGGCGGCTGATTGCAGGAAACTCAGCTGGCCGCAGAGTGACTGCACCTGACCATGGCCTGACCCTGAAATGATCTGCTGTGCCAATGGTTCGTCGCCCGGTGCGCCAATAAGGAAAATATTGAGGGAAGCCGGTAACCTGTTGATAAATGCGATCCATTTTCCCGCCGGGTATTGTTTGGTGAACCATACAGATGCGGGGGCGATCACGATGTAGGGATCACGCCGGAACGCTGCTGCTTTTTCATAATCCGCGGCCGTGGGATATAATTTAGGCCGGAAAGGTTTATCATCGGTGAAATGCCTGACAAGATCGTTGCATCTTTCGATTTCATGCTTTGGGTGCTCTTTGCTGCTCAGCACATGCGGAACACGGCGCGTGAAAAACCTGCTTAGCGGGTTCTTATCATACCCGATGGTCTCCACTGCTCCTGACAATGCTGTCAGCAGGCCGGTAGCCGCAAAGCGTTGCACATTGATTACCTTATCGTATTTGTTATTACGGATAACGCGGTTGAGGCGGAACAGCTCCTGGTATTTGCCAGCTTTCTTGTCCCAGATCAGCAACTCATTCAAAAAAGGATGGTCTTTCAGTAGTCCTTCATTTCCCTTACGAAGCAGGAAATCTATTTTGGCCTCAGGAAACCAGTGATGAAGTTTTTCCAGGATCCCGGTTGCGAGCACTACATCACCAATGAAAGCAGTCTGTATAATAAGAAATCGGGGCATTCTCTCTGAGTTGACGTGATTATACGAATTTTTCAAATATGAAACCGTTCCGGACCGGACTGGTATGATTCCCTGCACGGTATGCGGCTAATGCAGTAGTTTCTGCCGGATCAACAGGAACAACGGCAATGGGTTTGCGGAACCGTTTAAGCAGGTGAATTCCGAACACGTCTTCAGAAAGCGAAATATATGCCGATCCATCGGGTGATAACAGTTGACCGGCAATGGCCAGTACCCCGGGAAAGCGGACAGCCAAAGGCTTCTTCTGCCCCGCCATCCAGTCAAAAACGGCCAGGTCGAGTGCGCTCACATGAATTAACAGGTCCCGCTCATCAGCAAGCAGTACAACCGGCTGGCAACCAGGTGCAGAGGCAAGTAAACGGTCAGCAGCGATCTCGGACGCGGCATCCGCTGCAAGCATCCAGCCGGCTTCTGTCGGGATGATCACGAGCCCGTCATTTTCCAACACATTAAGACACTGTACAATATCATTATTGAAATCATCCATTCCGCAAATATAACTGCAGGGCACATTTGCGCAATTCCTCTATCTTCGCTGCAAATTTTTGCTATATGAACTTGCACGAATACCAAGCAAAGGAATTATTGAAACGTTACAGTGTTCCGGTTCAGGAAGGCATAGCCTGCAGCACACCCGGAGAAGCAGAAGAAGCATATCGCCAGATCCATACCCAGTACGGCAGCAAATTCGCGGTTGTGAAAGCCCAGATCCATGCGGGTGGTCGTGGTAAAGGAAAGATCGTAGGAAAAGAACAGCGTGGTGTTGCAGTAGGAAAGAATGCGACTGAAGTGAAAGATATCGCTCAGAACCTGCTTGGCGGTACACTGGTTACCATCCAGACCGGTGAGGCTGGCAAGGTTGTCAATAAAGTACTCGTTGCTCAGGATGTATATTACGATGGACCAAACCCCGTAAAGGAGTTCTATCTCTCTATATTGCTTGATCGTGCAAAGGGTCAGAATGTAATTATGTACAGCACTGAAGGTGGTATGGACATTGAAGAGGTGGCACATAACACTCCCGAGAAGATCTTCAAAGAGTGGGTACATCCAGGTGGTCCGCTCCAGCCATTCCAGGCGAGGAAGATCGCTTTCAACCTCGGACTGTCGGGCGAAGCAAACAAGAACTGTGTAAAGTTCGTTACCAGCCTTTATAATGCTTACTCTGGACTGGACTGCGGCATGCTGGAGATCAACCCGCTTTTCAAAACTTCCGACGACAAGATCATTGCCGTGGATTGCAAAATGAACGTGGATGACAGCTCACTTACCCGTCACCCGGATGTTGCTACCATGAGGGACCTGGCAGAAGAAGATCCGACTGAAGTTGAAGCGGGAAAGTTCAACCTGAACTTTGTTAAACTTGATGGCAACGTAGGTTGTATGGTAAATGGTGCAGGCCTGGCAATGGCTACTATGGATATGATCCAACTCAGTGGCGGTTCACCTGCAAACTTCCTTGACGTGGGTGGTTCTGCAAGTGCAAAAACCGTTGAAGCCGGTTTCCGCATCATCCTGCAGGATCCCAAAGTAAAAGCTATCCTGATCAATATCTTCGGTGGTATCGTTCGTGGTGACCGGGTTGCGCAAGGCATTATCGATGCTTACAATTCAATCGGTGACATCAAGATCCCAATCATTGTTCGTCTGCAGGGAACAAATGCAGAGGAAGGAAAGCAATTGCTTGATGAAAGCGGCCTGAAAGTACAGAGCGCCATCAAGCTCAGTGAAGCTGCCGACCTCGTAGCGAAAGCTGTTAAGGCGTAACAATCAAAAAGTAAAATAAATCAAAAGGCCCTCTTTCGGGGGCCTTTTTCAATTCCTGATCTATTCCGCGGTGGTGGGATCAATCATCTCAACCACCTCACTTATTTTGTTGGCAGGGAAACCGCCGATAGTAGCATGCTGGCGCACCGTTTCAATATCGGGAGCGATATACACACAATACAATTTGTCACCAGTTACAAAACTCTGGTTCCATTGGATCTGTGGTCCCATCCGGTGCAACACGCCACATGAGCTTGCCGCAAGGTCCTTTAATTGTGCGCTGGTAAAATTGCCAATTCCCGGCACTTCCCGCTCTATAATATACTTCGGCATACAGGGAGATTTAAAGGTGAGTCGTCTGATTAAATTTACGAAAAATATCGTTTAAACTCTCCCGGGAAAGCAGGCAGCGCAACCTCCGGTTCTTCGATTTCCGGGTGCCAGCGTTTCTCCCATTCAAAACTGTAAAAACCTTTGTAACCACCCTGCTGCAATGCCTTAACGGCTTCCTTTACCGGTGCTTCTCCCTTGCCCATCAATACGTACCTGATCTTTCCATCCACGCGTTTTCCGTCCTTTACATGAATGTGCCGGATATGCGATTTTATTTGCTCATACACTTTTGCCGGCGGCTCTTTGGTAATGCTCCACATATTGTAGATGTCCCAGATCAATCCGGCATTTTTTCCTGCATGCTGCATGATGTAAGCGATATCTTCTGCATGCACCACATCACCATGTGTTTCCATCAATACAGTAACACCCGAGTTAGCGGCGAAAGCTGAAAGATCGTTGAGTCGCCCGGCTATCAGGTCGAGCGTGGCTTTCTTATCCTGGTTTGCAGGCAGCGCATTGGGGAACACCCTGATGTAGCGACAATCAAGCCCGTCGGCCAG
This sequence comes from Flavihumibacter solisilvae, assembly GCF_000814475.1. Lineage (GTDB taxonomy): Bacteria > Bacteroidota > Bacteroidia > Chitinophagales > Chitinophagaceae > Flavihumibacter > Flavihumibacter solisilvae. Next base: position 109,239 of record NZ_JSVC01000019.1, read on the forward strand.
TTCGATATACCGTTTGGCCTCATCCATGGCGGACTGGTTACGGGCATTGTCCGTATGATGTAACTCTGCAGAGGAGCCCAGTGAAACGATCTGCAGCCCCGCAGCCGCCATCGATCTTTTCACGTTTTCCACACTCCCCTTCGATCCGAACTCTTGGCTTTTTGTAAGATCCATTTCACCATGAATACCGCGGAATTCAAGCCCATTATAACCATTGGCGGATGCAAACTGGATTGCCTGGGGTAATGTCCAGGCCGGGCAGCCAAGCGTAGAAAAAGAAAGCAGCGGTTTATGTGGAGCTGCAGCAAGCGAATTGCCCAGCAGCACTGCCCCTGCCGCCATCGATCCATGTCTTAAAAATTCTCTTCGGTTAAGCATAATGATCGTAATGTACCACAAAGAACCATTATTTTTAAGTTCCAACTTGCCTGAAAACTAAAACACATGCGCTCATTATTTGTATCCCTGTTTTTTTGTGCAACTGCACTCAGCGTAAACGGCCAGCAAAAACTGGTGTGGGCCGACGAATTCGACAAACCCGGTGTCCCCGACAGTAAAAAATGGGGCTATGATGTCGGTGATCACGGCTGGGGAAACCAGGAAAAACAAAACTATACGGATGCCGACACAAATAATGCGGTTATCCGGAATGGCTCACTGTTCATCACTGCACGCAGAACGGCTGACGGCAAATACAGTTCGGCCAGGCTGATCACAAAGAATAAAGGTGACTGGAAATACGGGCGGATCGAAATCCGGGCAAAATTGCCAAAGGGCCTCGGGTTATGGCCTGCCATCTGGATGCTGCCGACAGACTGGAAATATGGCGACTGGCCGAACAGCGGCGAGATCGATATTATGGAACATGTGGGTCACATGCCGGATTCAGTGTTTACCAGTATCCATACCGAGTCATACAATCATATGATCGGAACACAGAAAACAAAGGGAATGTATGTTCCGGATACGCACGAAAACTTCCATGTTTATGGAATAAACTGGACGAAGGACAAAATTGATTTCCTGCTCGACGGCAAAACTGTTTTTTCATTCAAAAATGAAAAGACCGGTCCAAAAGTGTGGCCGTTCGACCAGCGCTTCCACCTGCTGCTCAATATCGCAGTTGGTGGCACCTGGGGCGGCCAGAAAGGACTGGACGACAGTGTCTTTCCACAACACATGGAAGTGGATTATGTGAGGGTGTACCAGTGAGCTGTGACGAATTACCCCGTTAACCGTTAATGATCTCACCACCGTTGGGATGTAAAACCTGCCCGGTCATGTAGCTGCTGTCATCACATGCCAGGAACAGGTATGAAGGCGCCACTTCAGCCGGCTCTCCTGCCCTTCCCAGGGGCGCATCACTACCATGCTTAGCTGCTTTTTTTGCTTTGAAGCTCGAGGGAATGAGCGCGGCCGATTCCACCAACGGTCTTGTTGATTGTCCTTTTTGCACGTGAGATAAATTATCAGGTGATGGAATAATTGTTCACTGGCTGATTCATACAACAACTATTCCAGCATATGCAGTCGGTTCGGCAGGGTTCTTGCACGAAACCCGAAACTGATCCCGATGCCTTCTAAACTGCTCGACATTCCTGCCCGGACCATCAGGCTGGAAAATGAAAAACCAAAATTCACCGGTCGCTCTCTCGTACTGCTCAACAATTCAGTAAAACCTGTAACAGTAACTAACCAGGCGAAAAGGGCATCCCTCCGACTTGCCAGTTCACTTGATTATGCAAAGTCCGCATCACCGGACATCCTTGAAGAAGCGCTTAGTGAAGCGGATGGAATTGTCTTCGACAAAATCAGGGTGGCGGTACTTAACGAAGGGAAGGTGGAAGAAATCGATAACAGGCGATCGGACAAATCCATTGCCCGCACATTTTTAAACAGCGAACCGGAACGCTATGTATATGCCATCCAGGCAAGAGGAAAAAAGAAACAACAAATAGGATTTGCCGACAACAAAGCAGCGAGCTGGGGCATGCATGCCATAAATGTATTGTCGAGCCGATTCACCGGGAAAGGAATTCCCGTTGCAGTACTTGATACCGGTATTGACACCGCGCACCCCGACCTGCAGTCGCGCATCAAAAGAAAGCGGACATTTATCAGCGGGCAACAGGTGATGGACCTGAATGGCCATGGAACGCATTGTGCCGGACTCGTTGCCGGGTTTCAGCATGTTGCGAAAAAATTCCGGTATGGAACAGCGCCCGGTGTACAACTGTATATCGCCAAAGTATTATCCAACCAGGGGGTCGGAACAGATGGTTCCATACTTGCGGGGATCGATTGGGCACTTGAGAATAAGTGCCGGATCATTTCCATGTCGCTTGGTGGTGAAGCCGAACCAGGAGAAGCCTATTCAGCAGTATATGAATCCGTGGCAAAAGAAGCACTCGCCAGCAACTGCCTGATCATAGCGGCGGCAGGGAATGAAAGTGAAAGGAGTAACGGGCTGATCGCTCCTGTGGGACATCCAGCCAATTGTCCGTCAATTATGGCAGTAGGCGCTTTGGACCAGCAACTGGCCATTGCAGATTTTTCCTGCGGCGGATTGAATCCCGATGGCGGACAGGTAGACATTGCCGCCCCCGGTGTCAATATCTGGAGCACCTGGAAGAACAAGGGATACAGGAGGGAATCCGGAACCTCGATGGCCGCGCCGATAGTTGCAGGCCTTGCGGCTTTACTCACAGAAAGTGATCCCAGAGCCAGTGCTGCCAGCACCTGGATGCAGCTGATCCAGCAGGCGAGGCGACTGGATCTACCGGCAACGGATACCGGTGCAGGACTGGCCTACTGCAGGAAATGACAGATTATTTTTTCTACTTTTATGCAGGAATGGAGACCATGAAATTCATAGCAGTAGTAGAAAACAAGCAGGAAATTGACCGTATTGCGGAAGCCCTTCGGAATATGGGCTGCACTATTGAGCGGATCCTGAAGCGGACCGGGGTAATTTCAGGACAATCCGGCTCCAGGTCCCTCCGCGATCTTGCGATCAAGGGCATCAGGTCCGTGGAGCCGGAAAGGAATGTGAAAAAACTGTAGCTTAAACCGTTTTCTTTGGGGGAAGCGCGAAGGCCTTCGCTTCATGTTCGAAATGACCTTTATGTGAACCATCGCAGAAGGGCTTGTTCTGTGACATCCCGCACCTGCAGATGCTGATGATCTCTCTTCCGCCGAGGTCATAAACATTGCCTTCTTTATCCCTGATCTCAAAATCTCCTTCGATCTTTAATGAACCATTCGTGTTCACTGTAATAATTGTAGTTGCCATAGTCGGCAAAAATAATCCAAAACCTGTCTTCGCCGCTCACTAAATTGCAGCATGACTATCAATGAGCAGGCAGTGGCGCAGACCCGGAAATGGATCAGTGAAGTAGTGATCGGATGTAATTTCTGCCCGTTTGCCGCAAGGGAATTCCAGCGCAACAGCATCCGCTATACAGTGCCTGCCAGCCAGGAGACAGAGGCAATACTTCATACCATACTGGAAGAATGCACTTACATGGATGAAAATCCGGGAATCGAAACAACACTGGTGATTGTGCCCGAAGCGCTCGAAGACTTCAGGGAATACCTTGATGTGTTATTCCTGGCCGAGGATGCCATGACGGGGGCAGGTTACGAAGGCGTTTACCAGCTGGCAAGTTTCCACCCCGATTACCGCTTTGAAGGGGCACCCACCGATGATCCCGCCAATTATACCAACCGTTCGCCATTTCCCGTATTCCACCTGCTTCGGGAAGACAGTATTGAAAAAGCACTGGAATATTACAAAGGGAATGCAGACGAGATCCCGGAAAAAAATATCGAATTCGCCCGGACAAAAGGGCTGGCATACATGAAAATGCTGCTGGAAAGCTGCCGCTGAAAAAAAAATCCGGTCACCATAGGGGTAAATGATCTGCCGGTTGTCGTATTCTGAAAAGGGATTTTGACAGAAGCGGTTATATTTGAAAGCAGATACCAATCCATAAGCATGGCCATTCCTTCAGCAGGGAACCTTATTCTGAGCACTGACCATGGTCCACTTGAGTTTGAAGCGGTTTTTAAAACACATTTTAAGAACCTGCATGCCTATGCATTCACTATGGTGAAGGATGAATCGACGGCGGAAGAGATGGTCCAGAATGTGTTCTGCAAACTCTGGGAAAAGCGTGAAAAGCTGGATATCCGGAATTCAGCGACTGCCTACCTGTATCGCGCTGTTTATAATGAGTGCCTGAATCACCTGAAGCACCGGAAAGTTAAGGCCGCCTATGTGGCCTATGCTTCCACGCGACCAGCTTCTGACAACAATCCGGCATCCGGGAAAATCCAGTTAAACGAACTCGAGTCCAGGTTAAATGCAGCCATCAATGAGCTGCCCGAACAATGCCGGACGATCTTCCAGATGAGCCGGTTCCAGGAACTGCGTTACCAGGAGATCGCCGACAGCCTGGGACTATCCATAAAAACCGTAGAGAACCAGATGGGAAAGGCGTTGAGGGTGTTACGGGAAAAACTAGTCGAATACCTGCCATTATTACTGTTAACACTGCTTAATCTTTGACTAATTGCAACAATTCCCACCATATGTAAATGATGAACTGCTGGTAAAACACCTGCTGGGCGAAACAAGCCCGGAGGAAAATGCCGCAGTTGAAAAATGGATTACGGAATCTCCATCTAACCGGGCCTATTATGATCATTTCAAACTGATCTGGGATAAGAGCAAACAATTTGCCGCAACCAGTACAGTAGATGAAGACGCTGCCTGGCAAAGATTCAGGGCGCGTGTTGACAAGGAACAAGGTTTTGATTTCAGTGCATTGCGGATTGCTGCAACCTTGCTGATCGCGGTTTGTACAATTGCCCTGGCGTATATGGGTTACCGGCAGTTCAGGGCTGGAGATAAAGTACAATTAGCGGCTGCAAATGAAACCAAAACGGCGACACTACCCGATGGATCTGAAATTGTACTGAACAAAAATTCCTCGATCAGTTATTCATCCGGCTTCACGGGAAAATCACGGAACGTTAAACTCAAAGGAGAAGGTTTCTTTAAGGTTCAGCCAGACAAGACCAAACCATTTGTAATAGAAACAAGTGACCTTACTGTAACAGTAGTAGGCACCTCATTCAATATCAGGGAAAGAGAAGGTTCAACCGAGGTGCTGGTAGAATCCGGCATCGTAAAGGTTTCACATAAAAATGAAGAAATTGAACTCCGTCCCGGTGAAAAGGCCACGCTGGCCTCGCCTGCAGCACCGTTGAAGAAAGAGCAGGTGACAGACAGGCTGCACGATTATTACAGGACCAAAACATTTACCTGTAACAATACCCCGCTTTGGAAACTGGTGGAAGTATTGAATGAAGCCTACCAGGCAAAGATCGTGATCAAAGACCCGGCCATAAGGGACCTGCGTTTGAACACGACGTTCAATGAAGAGCCTCTGGACAGAATCTTATACATAGTAAGCCAGACCCTCGACCTTACCATAAGCAGGGAAAACGGCACCATCATTCTCCAATAGTTCCGACGATGAGACAACAGCACAGGAAATTATTTATCCCGGTATTCATTCTTATCAGCCTGCTAACCTTTACCATTGAGTTGCGGGCACAGCAACTGCTTGACAGGAGAATTAACCTGCAGGTCAACCGCCAGCGGCTTGAAGACGTGCTGGAGATCATCAGCAACCAGGGAAATTTCTTCTTCAGTTACAACAGCAATATTGTGCGACGTGACAGCCTGGTAACGGTGAATGGACGGAACATCACTGTAAGGTCTGCCCTCGGCATTATTTTCCCAACCGGTTATGAATACCAGGAAAGCGGCAATTACATCATTATCCGCCGCGCCCCGCTCCAGGTCACGATCGTGACGGAACAGAGCCAGAGTGACGAAAATTATTATGTGGTGAAAGGCTATGTACGTGATGACCAGACCGGGGAGCATATCCGTGATGCTACTGTTTATGAAAAGCAACGGCTCAGTGCAACCATGACCAATGAGCAGGGATATTTCAGGCTGAAACTGAAATCACGTTTCAGAACTGCTGCGCTGACTGTGAGTAAGGAATACTACCAGGACACAACGGTGCAGATCCAGGCAGGTTACAACCAGCAGTTAACCATTACCCTCTCTCCTGCTGCGATTCCCGGGGCCAATGTGATTGTCGGTCCGGCCGGTCTGCCCGCGCCGGATTCGATTTATGTCGCGGTACCCCAACCCGATAGCACCACCATGTTGTATCTCTACAAAAAAATGGACAGCATCCGGGTTCAGCGCACGGCAATGGGAAAGTTCCTGTTGTCATCGAGACTTCGTTTGCAAAGTATAAACCTGGACAAGTTCTTTACTGTGCGGCCGGTGCAGGTTTCGCTTACTCCCGGACTGTCGACGAACGGCAAACTGAATGCGCAGGTGATCAACAATTTTTCGTTCAACGTATTCGGCGGGTATTCCGGTGGGGTTAACGGGTTTGAGCTTGGTGGACTGTTCAATATCGACAAGAAAGATGTGCAGTACCTGCAGGTGGGCGGCCTCTTCAATATCGTGGGTGGCAGCATGAAGGGTGTGCAGGTCGGTGGATTAAACAATACCGTGCTTGATTCTGCAGGAGGTGTACAGGTAGGCGGCATTAACAATTTCGTGAAAAACAATTACCGCGGTGTTCAGGTAGGTGGCGTGTATAACCACACCGGCAAAAAAATGAGCGGCGTACAGGTTGGCGGTGTGTTTAATTTTGCCGGACAAACCGCGAGTGGTGTGCAGGTGTCGGGCGTGTTCAATTATGCGAAGCGGTTACGTGGACTGCAGATCGGGCTGATCAACATTGCCGATACTTCCAATGGCTACAGTATCGGCCTCATCAATATTGTGTTGAAAGGCTATCATAAGCTTGCCTTTTATGGCAATGAAGTATTGCCCTTCAATGCTGCATTTAAAACAGGTAACCATAAGTTGTACAGCATCCTGATGGGTGGCGTTAAGACCGGCACTACCAACCGGCTTTTTGCGTTTGGCTATGGCATTGGAACCGACATCGGCTTCAACCGGACGCTGGGAATGAATATCGAACTTGGATCACAATACCTATATATGGGTTCATGGGACTATGTAAACCTATTGAACAGGGCTTCGGTGAACCTGCAGGTGAAGTTTGGGAAATACGTTTCTGTGTTTGCCGGGCCAGCATTCACGGTGTTCTATTCCGACCAGGACAGGAGTTTCCCCAATTACAAATACCCCGTTCCGGCAAGCTCATACAAAACGTATGATATGGGCACGAATCTGACGGGTTGGATTGGTTGGACTGCCGGGGTGCATATATTCTGATGCAGCCTCCTAAAAGCCGTGAAAGAGCCGACTAAGACAATTTACAGAGGAGAAAAGAACCAGAAAAGCACAGGTCGGGAACAGGAAAAGCACGGGAAAAGCACAGCCGAAGCACGAGAAAGCAGGGAGAACTGCGCACGAACAACACGGTCATGTATGCACGAACGACAGGAACTTTAAAGTATTACCAAATAATCACCATTTATCCGGATCAATGCTGTACAAATCAGAATCCTGGATCCATCCCGTAAAAATCTTACTAGAATTAGTAAGAGGACTATATTCCACTCGTGACCAACCCTGTACTTTTTCTATAATTTTTACAACATCATTAGCCACAACATATATTTTGGTCTTTTCAAGAGAAGGTGCCTGATGTAAATGGGCTTTATCTGCTCTAATAATACCGATCCTTTGCCATTTCCTATTTGCAGTTTTTTCAAATTTATACCCCTCACCTTCAAAATCAACCGCGGCATACCCATTTGGCTGATCTTTTAAGGCTAATCTAATTCCACCATCATAAGTTATTAAACCCGATATAAGTTCTTCACCTGGCCAACCAGACTTAATGGCAATCTTTCCATTACTTAATCTGCCAAAAAAATAAAACACATTAACATCTGTGAATTGCTTGGCACTCTCATTCCATTTATCATAATACTCGTACACTCCCGTTACAGTATCTCCACTTACTGCAATAGATACATCACCATATTTTCCACTCTCCAGTTTAGTAGTCTGTCGGTTATCATTTTCTTCTGAGTAAACCTCTTTTTTCTCCTTTTCTATATTAGCACAGTTCAGGGCACATACGATCAACAAAGAATACAAAAAAATAACTTTCATATTAGTTCATATTTTATCTCTGGATTCAGTATTCCTTCCAACCTACACCATATTTCAGGTTGCCATTTGAACCTAAACTTTCTCTTTCTACAATCAAGCATCTATGAAGCTAGCAGGAAGCTGCAAAAATGCATGAAAGACACATATATGTGTGCACGAACGACACATTTTTCAGCAGAGTTGCATTCCTGGGATTCAAAATCATCCACACATAGCCAACATCTTTCGCCCTGCTTAAGAAACTCCAACATTCAATCAACTAAAAGGCCGGCTCAAAGCCGGGTATAGGCCGTCTCAACTATAGAAAAGGGTAACAACCAGGCGGCAACGAGCTTTCGCGGAAGCGGAAAAACAGGGAGGGACAAGGGAGAATGAGCATAGTTCAAAGCCAGAAAACTGTATGAGTAGCATATACAGTAGGTATGAGTGACCGAAATTCGCCGCCTGTCGAGGTTCCTTAACCATAGGAAGAAGCTAAGAAGAAGCTAAGAAGAAGCAAAGAAGAAGCTATCGGCAAACATTAAAACTGCTGGCCCGGTACTACAAACACCGGTCAACGGATATAGAGAGGATATACAGAACCTTATACAACCTCCATAGAAAAATACCTTAACTGCCACCCTTTATAGACACGACCAGCAACATTCAGCGGTCCCCGCTACATACCGTGGCAATCGTCCCTCTTGCAGTCCGCCTCCCACCCTCGGCTAAATGCCCTTTTAAGCCTCATGGCAGGCCTGAGAACCAGGGAGAGTAGGTCAGGGGCGACAGTACGACGATATGCCGAATTTTCGGCTATACATGGCAAAGGCGCCTGGCCCCAGCCAGATATCAACAATAAACTATGAACCCGCCACCGTATTTCACAAAAATTCGCCCGTCGTCAAAATGGACACAGATGCGGAACCGGAGAGGCGTGAGTAGATGCAGGCAGCGCGCGCAACCAGCGAAAGTGCAGGGATAGTGCCGGGAGAGAGCCGAGAGAATGCCGGGACAGCAAAAGAAAAGCGTAACAAAAGTGCTACAGAAGTGCTGAAAAAGTGCTACCGCACAGGGAGGATTCCCGGAGAAAACCCATAGCTCGTTCGGAGAAAATGGCATGAATGACATATCCTGGGAGGCCTGAATGACATGAATTAAGACTATTCAGAATGTAACCAATCGCCGTTTTATGCCCCGATCCTTCACAATGCCTTCACAATGCCTTCACTATTCCCTCATGGATTGGTCATGCTTCTCCAATGAAACAATGAACAAACAGTATACGAATCGTGAACCCATTGTGAACCCATTGTGATGAAATCGACTGTCTGTCGATCCGATCACCGCCCCCTCATTACCATCTCACCAATCTTATCACTATCCGTAAAAATGTCACGCTGCTCATCATTACTCAACATGATCAAGCACACGTCAGTGTCGGGATAGAATTGGATATTCGCACGGAAACCCGGTACACCGCCCGCATGTGAAATACACACCCGGCCCTTTTTCAACTCATTGAACCACCCATATCCATAGTCGCCGCTGCGAGCAGTAAACGCGGCGGCGCGCGCACTGTCACTGAACACCGATCCGCTATAGAGGCCCTTGTACCACCTGTACAGGTCACCAGTTGTCGTATACATCGACCCGCATCCCGGCGCATACGTCGAATCAAAATCAACGATGGCTGTTTTCAACCGCACATCCGAATAGCCGGTTGACTTGTTCGTATCCACCACATGCATAAAATCAAAACCCGAGTGCTGCATTTGCAGCGCATCAAAAATGGCATCACGCGCCACGTGTTCGAACTTCCTGCCTGTCACTTTCTCCACAATAGCCGCCAGCAAAATGTAATTGGAATTGGAATACGCAAACTGAGCCGGCCGCAGCGCAGCACGCGGATAAGTACTGAAGCACGCTATCAGACTATCCAGGGTAATCGGCGCCGATGAATCCGGCAGTTGCGCGATAAAGGGAACCTCGAGATATTCCTTCACACCGGAATGATGCGTGAGAAGATCTTGCACTGTGAATCGGTCACCGTCCGGGTACGTGGGTAAAAATGTTGCAACAGGATCCGTTAATGCCATGCGGTTGGCAGACGCCAGTTGCAGTACCACCGCGGCGGTAAACGATTTGGAAGTCGAGCCGATACGATAGATCGTATTCGTATCATTCAGCGTGCCCGCCCGTGCATCCTTCACGCCATAGCCCCGGTGAAAGATAACCTGCCCGCGATCGGCAACAAGCACTGTGCCGTTGAAATGCACACCCTTTTTACCTGCCGACAAATAACGATCGATCTTATCCGGAAGTGGCTGTGAAAAAACGACACCCGCGAAGCACAATGCAACAGTTGAAAATATAAAGTGCATACGCATACAACAAAATACACTGGGATTTATATACGGATTCGTTAAAAGTGTAAATATTAAAATATTGCAAAGTGCCGTAGGGGTAAGAAGATGGTTCGTTGTCGTACTTCGAAAATGAAGTATTATGAACAGGAGCAGGAAGCTAAACCTTATCATGATGATGCTTTTGTCCGGGCTGTGGCTGCAGTTGGGGGCGCAACCCACACAAACTTTAAGGGGACAGGTTTTCGACCAGTTGATCCAGAGTCCGCTCGCAGGTGCAACCGTCGAATTACTTTCCACCGGGCAAACGGTTGTCACCGATGCCCAGGGATTTTACCGGTTTACCCGGATCCCTATCGGTACCCACCAGTTGCGGATCAGTTATGGCGGATATAAGCTGGTTCAGCTGGATAACGTCACATTGATTTCGGGGAAGGAACTGGTTCTCCCCATAGCCATGGAACTCGACGTTAAGGAGGAAAAGGAAGTGGTGGTGAAGGCAAAGGCCATTCGCAGCAAACCCATCAATGAGCTGAGTGTCGTTAGTTCAAGGGCATTTTCAGTGGAAGAAACCCAGCGCTATGCGGCGGCAGTGAATGATCCGCTTCGCATGTCGACAAGTTTTGCGGGCGTGGTTGGCGCCGACGACGGCAACAACAATATTGTAATCAGGGGAAACGCCCCTACTGCCTTGCTCTGGCGTATGGAAGGGGTCGATATTCCCAACCCGAACCATTTTGCAGGTGCGGGCAGTGCAGGTGGCGGCATCTCCATTCTCAGTGCGCAATTGTTGTCCAACGCAGATTTTGTAACAGGAGCTTTCGCGGCTGAATATGGAAATGCGGTGGGCGGAGTATTCGATCTTCACCTGAGGAAAGGCAACAATGAAAAACGCGAATACACTTTCCAGGCCGGGTTCCTCGGACTGAACCTCGCGGCAGAAGGTCCCTTCTCAAAAAATTACAATGGATCGTACCTGGTAAATTACCGGTATTCCACCCTGACACTGCTGGATAAAATGGGCGTGAATATCGGCGATGGAACAACTGACTTCCAGGATCTCTCCTACCATATTCACCTGCCCACAAAGAAAGCCGGCACTTTTTCCCTGTTTGGTTTTGGCGGCATCAGTGCACAGGAATTCGATACGGAAACCGACCCGGAAAAATGGGAATCGGAAGCAGATCGTTACGGGGGAACATATAAAGCAAATACCGGGGTATCCGGCCTCACCCACACTATCCAACTTGGAAGAAAAACATCCCTCCGTTCATCGATTGCCTATTCGTACCAGGACTTTGGTTATGATGAACAGTTTGTGGCAAAGCCCGATAGTGTGATCAACTCGCAAAAGGAAAACTACGCCACAAAAAAATGGATCCTGAATGGAACGGTGAATCACCAGTTCAACAGGCGTCATTCCATCAGGACCGGCTTCATTGTAAATTCAATCAATTTCGATTACTTCCAGCGGTCGAGGGAAAATCCCAATGCCCCGGTGGAAGAAAGGATCAATACGAACGATAATACCAGCACCATCCAGGCTTTTGCCCAGTGGCAATACAAAGCCACGGAGAAACTCTCTTTCACCGCGGGCATGCAATACCTGCAGCTGCTGCTCAATAACAGCAACTCTCTTGAACCTAGAGCATCGGTTAAATACGACTTTGATAACAGGCAGTCTGTTGCCTTTGGTTATGGCCTCCATAGCCAGGTGCAGGCCATGGGCGTATATTTCGCGAAAGCCCAGGATGCTGCAGGTAACTGGTATTCGCCAAACAAATCACTCTGCCTCACAAAGTCAAATCACTTTGTGCTTTCATACAACAGGTTGCTGAACAAAAGCCTTCGCCTGAAAACAGAGGTTTACTACCAGCACCTCTTTGATGTTCCCGTAAGTATTTACGATACCAGTACCTTCTCGACCGTGAACATTGAACAGGGCTTTGTTACAGAACCGCTTTCAAACAACGGGAAAGGGCGCAACTACGGCATTGAAATCTCCATTGAAAGACAGCTGAGAAACTATTTCTATTTCCTCTTTTCGAATTCACTGTACCAGGCAAAATATACTGCTGCTGACGGCATTGAACGCAATACCCGGTATAATGCAGGCTATGCCGGCACGTTTACTGCGGGTAAGGAATTTGTCCATGTTTCCCAGAAAAGAAGCTTCGGGGTGAATCTCAAGATGGTGTATACCGGCGGGTTCCGTGATACCCCGATCGATGTGGAAGCATCCACCAGGGAGGGCTACACGAAATACATTGAAAAAGATGCGTTCAGTATCCAGCAGCAGGCTTACTTCAGGACTGACCTCAGGCTGAGCATGAAGTGGAACAGGGCCAGGCATACCAGCACTTTGTCGCTCGACATCCAGAACCTGACCAACAGGAGCAACCTGTACAACAGGCAATATGACCCGCTGAAAGGCGAAGTGGTGAATATTTACCAGGCGGGGCTCATTCCAATCCTTAATTACAAAATCGAACTCTAATAGCACAACGATGAAACAATCTCAATCAAGGCTCTTATTAATATTTCTTGTATCGGTAACAGTTTTGGCAGCATCATGCAGGAAGGTCAATGGCGAAGGTCCTGTTGTCAGTGAAACGCGTGAACAGTCTGCTTTTGACGCAGTACAATATTCCTTGCAGGGAACTTTATATCATATCCCCGGTCCGCAGTTTTCCGTTGAACTCAGGGCACAGCGCAATATCCTGGATGTGATCGAGACTTATGTATCCGGCAATGCGGTGAAGATCAAACTCCGCGATAATACCGTGATCCGTTCATACGAGCCGGTGGAAGTATATGTGCATTCTCCTTCGCTGTCGGGCATTTCATTGAGTGGTTCGGGGAATGTATTTGTTCAACATGAGCTCACAACTCCACACTTGTCGATGGAATCGAGCGGGTCGGGAAATATTACGATCAATTCGGTAGTATCGGAAAGTCTCGATTGCCGGATCAGCGGTTCCGGCGAAATGCGCATCGCGGGCGGAAGCACGGGAAGTTCCAGGCTGAAGATCAGCGGCAGCGGGAATATTGACGTTTCAGGAGTGCAGTCAGATTCAGCGGAAACGCGCACCAGCGGGTCGGGAGATATTTCCCTTTGGGTGAACGATTACCTCGACAGTGAAATTTCCGGCAGCGGAACGGTGAAATATAAGGGCGGCCCAAAACTTATAGTTAAAATCTCGGGATCGGGTAAAGTCATCCCCTGGTGATGCAGCATGCATGATTTTTGCCATATTGCAGGTAGTTTATGAATCAGCATATGGCAAGCAACAAAAACAATTACCAACTGGTAATAATCGGGGGCGGACCAATCGGACTGGCGTGTGCGCTGGAAGCAAAAAAGGCAAAACTCGACTACCTGATCCTGGAAAAAGGATGTCTCGTAAACTCGCTTTACCACTACCCGCAGAATATGACTTTTTTCTCCACCTCCGACAGGCTGGAGATCGGGAACGTGCCTTTTGTAACGAATAACCCGAAACCGACACGTACGGAGGCGCTGGAGTATTACCGTCGCGTTACTGTCAGCAGTGAACTGAAGATCCACCTTTTTGAAGAAGTGGAATCCCTTCGCAACGAGGGTGGAATGTTCCGGATCAGCACGACAAAAGATGAGTACACGGCGAAGTATGTAATCATCGCAACAGGATTTTATGACCTTCCCTACCTGTTGAATATCCCGGGAGAAACGCTACCGAAAGTGACGCATTACTATAAAGACCCGCATTTTTATGCGCTGCAGCGGGTCGTGGTGATCGGCGCCCAGAATTCTGCTGTGGACGCAGCCCTCGAAACCTGGCGGAAAGGTGCGGAAGTGACGCTGGTGGTTCGCCAGCCCGATGTAGGGGAACGCGTTAAATACTGGGTTCGACCGGATATCCTGAACCGGATCAAGGAAGGATCGATCAAGGCTTTTTTCAACAGTTCGGTTGCGGCTGTCCGTGAGGGGGAGGTTGATATCCAGACTCCTGATGGAATAGTGACGATTGGAAACGACTGGGTCATTGCCATGACCGGCTACCAGCCGAATATTGAATTCCTGCGGAAGTGCGGGATCAGGCTCGCCAAGGACGAGAGCCTGAGACCGGAGTTCCAGGAAAGTACACACCAGACCAATATCCCAAACCTGTATCTCGCCGGGGTGATCTGTGGCGGCATGGACACGCACACGCTATTCATCGAAAACTCACGCGTGCATGCTAAAAGGATCATTTCGGACTTGAAGAAAAAAGAAAAGACTACGACAGGCTAAAGAACCTGTGACAGCAGCAGTACGAGGATCAGTCCGCTTACCGACACGATCGATTCCATGATGGTCCAGCTTAAGACTGTCTCCTTTACAGTAAGGCCAAAGTATTCTTTGAACATCCAGAAACCGGTATCATTTACATGCGAGCAGAATACGCTTCCCGCACCTACTGACAGCACCATCCATTCGGGCGAAACGCCGGTCGCCACTACAAGTGGCGCCAGCACGCCGGCAGCAGTGAGGCCGGCGACAGTAGCGGAACCAATAATGATCCTGATGGCTGCCGCAACCAGCCATCCCGCGACCAGTGGCGGAAACTGGTAACCCGTAACGAAAGCGGCCACTTCTTTTGCCACACCCGTAACCGTGAGTACTTCCTTGAATGCACCACCGGCAGCAATAACCATCATGATAAGCGCAATGCTTTCAATTGCGGATCCATAGTGACCCATTATTTCTGTAACCGTCATTCCCTTTCTCAGTCCCAGGAAATAGCCGGCGGAAAGTGCTGCAAGCAGCATCGCGAAAACCGGTTCACCGAGAGCAAGCAAAACTTTTAGTATAACAGAACTGTCCGGCAAAACGGGCACGAGAGCCGCGGGCAGGGCTATAAGTAAAACGGGCAGTAAGGCAACTAAAATACTGGTTGAAGCAGAAGGCAGGTTTTCCTCTTCCGGGGCAACAGTAGTAAAGTTTACCTTGTTTCCAGTCCTGATAAAGCGCCTACCGAAAAGTATGCCCGCAATGCATACTACTGGTACGGCAACGATCAATCCATAAAGAATCGTTTTTCCCAGCGAAGCATTGAACAGCGAGGCCAGTCCAACAGGTCCGGGGTGCGGCGGCAGGAAACCGTGGGTAACCGAAAGCGAAGCGGCCATTGGAATAGCTACATATAGTAGAGGCACATTTGCACTTGCCGCGATGGTAAACACGAACGGTACGAGTATTACGAAGCCGGCATTGTAAAACAGTGGAATGCCAACCAGGAAGCCCATCAGGAGCACAGCCCATTGCAGGTGGCGGACGCCAAACTTTTTCATCAGGTACCTGCTGATGACCACAGCGGCACCGCTTTTTTCGAGCATCCGGCCCTGCATGGCACCGAGACAAAGAATAAGCGCCATACTACCGAGGATATTGCCGACCCCGGCCTGGATGGTCTGCATGAGCTTACCGAATGGAAGTCCATATGCCAGTCCCACCAGCAGGGAAACAACCAGCAACGCAAGAAAAGGGCTCACCTTTTTTATCGTAAGGAAAAGCAGGATCAGGATGGCGGCAATGATGATGACGATCGACATAAGTGAAGAAAGTATTGGTAGTTTTTATCGTAAGTCATTTTCGTGTGGGCAGCAGGGTTATATACCTGCGTTGCGGGAGTATTCAACAGGTCCCAGTTACTGATGATGCCTGCCGATTTTAACGCAATAGCTATTGCCCCCATCGCAGAAGCGTCCCTTTCATCGCCCGGCAGAACCAGCGGGCGTTGAAGGATATCGGCCATCAGCTGCACCCACCATTTGCTTTCGGTAAAGCCGCCGCTTGCCATGATCTGCCGGATCGGTCCATGCGCTGCTTCGAGTTTTTCAAGCAGTTGCCGGAAGCTGAAACAGATTCCTTCCACGAGTGCCCTTTTAAAAGTTGCGTGGGTATGACTGATCTTAACTCCGCCGAAAGTGCCGGTTGCGGTCGCATCCCAGACCGGCGAGCGTTCGCCTGCGAACCAGGGCACACAGGTCAGTCCATCACATCCCGGCTCAACAGAAGCCGCATCGGCAGCAAAAGCTTCCATTATCTCAGCACTGTTTCCTTTTGCCTGCATCACTTCCTCCTGCCACCACCTTGTAATGATTCCGCCATTGTTGATTGCAGCTCCACAAACAAAATGATCCGCATCGATCATATAGGTAAAGAGCTCCATGTTTTCGTCTGTCCATAACCGGGGTAACATCACCCGGATTGCCCCGCTGGTGCCGATGGTAAGTGCTGCCGTGTCGCTGTCAGTGGCTCCGCTACCGATTTGTGCTAGTCCGCCATCACTTCCCCCGATGACCCAATTAACCGCGTGGATTTTTGAGTCGACTGTATAAGAACCGGTAATGTTATGGGTCACTGCCACAGGTGTTGAAAGCTGGCGGGGTGCTACACCTGCAATCCTCAGCGCGTCCGGGTGCCAGCTGACAGTGCGTTGTGAAAACAGGCCCGTTGCTGCGGCAATACTGTGGTCGACCTGCCACTGGCCGGTGAGCCGAAACCATACAAACTCCTTGATACCTACGCATTTCGCCGCTGTTGCAAGCATTGAAGGCTCTGACTCTTTGATCCAGGCCAGTTTGCAGAAAGGAGACATGGGGTGCAGCGGGGTACCGGTTTCGCTGAATAACTTTACAGCCATGGGATCCTGTCTCAACCTTGCCATAACAGGCTGGGCGGAAGCATCAGCCCAGGTAAAGAGTGGTGTCAGGGGAATGGCGTTGCCATCAACCAGCACCAGGCTGTGCATGGCAGAACTGAAACTTACGGTAAGATTATCGTCAGCCTTAAGGAAAGTGGAAAATACTTCCTGAAGCAGGAGATTTACATTGTCAAGTATTTCAAGTGAATCAAGCGTCGCCCCCGCCCCTTTTACATAGGGGCGCTTCGACTGGAAATAAACTGTCAGTGCCTGGTCGCAGATAACAATTTTCGTATGTGTGGTACCGATATCCAGTCCGGCGAAATAATGCATAAGCAGGTTTACTGCACCGAATATAATAAATCGGCGCGAGGTCCCTGGAAGCTGGTAATATCCAGCGGGAAATGCCTTGTCTTCCGCTTGTTCATGTTCAGCAGTTGTTTCAGATTGAAGGCTGCTGATTCAAGGTATCTTCCATCTTTGGAATCATAGTCATTCAGGACCAGGTCAGTTGCTTCTTTCACCGCAAGATCCGGTTCGTCGAGATAGTAATACATTTTCGCCAGCAGGTAATGCGATGCATATCTCAGTTTGCGGTCCGACTTGCTGCTGCTGTTGTATCGCTTCCTGACCTTTTCAAAATAGGCTACTGCTGGTTTTACTTCCTCCTTAACATCATCGACTGGTTCATTCGGGTTAAGGCGAAAAAGTGCGTTCTTGATGATTGCCCAGTTGGCCCGGAATTTTTCATATTCAGGGTGTTTCCTGCTGTCGAGGATCCACACCTGGTCGGTGACATTCAACTCTCCGTAACCATACTGCCGGCTGAGGGAATTCGTCAGCCGCTGGATATTGTCATACAGCACATCGCGGCTCAGCGTGGTGGTAACGGTCATCATATTGAGCAGGATATTGGCTGCTGCCGACCTGCTGGGATATTCCGTGCCCTTATAGGTATGCTGGGTTTCCCGCGACACCGCCTGGTATTGCTGCAACTGTACACCCTTATGGTCCTTTACGAGTACCCGCGCTGCGTACGTATAGGTCAGCAATGGCGCATACCAGTTGCGCTTGCCGGTTACATTGCCGTTCTTGTCTTTCAGTGTCTCCTCACGCTGGCTCACATCCGATTTCATGATGATGATGTCTTCCATCCGCAACTGCACGGTTATATGGGCACCGGTGGTCAGCCTTCGCCAGCCTTCGATCTCGAGGGCTTCTTCCGGGCGATCCTTCATAGTGCTTAATTTCATGAGCGGACCTGCATCCCAGTCGAACTGGAATGTATGGAAGGAAGTATCAATTTCCACGGAAGGCAGACTGCGGTATGAAACCGAAAAAGAATACCTGTCAAGGTCCACTTTCTGGGCCAACAGGGTCGTCGTAAGAAGAAATGCCGACATCAGGGCGAGGCAATTTTTCATAACAGGGGATAATTGGACTTTCCCTATAACGGGAAAGTCGGCAATTTAGTCTGTTATCGCCGTTTGCCAAACACATTCAGGAAAGATCGTTCTACGCTGATAAAGTAATTGTTCCGGGCCAGGCGGTTCATATCCCCGGTGGCTTCAAACCTCGCGCCCAGGTTCACCTTGGTATTGCTGGCGAAGATCAGCTGCAGTGCCGGTGCTATGTCCACGTAATACATGCCATTCTCGAATCCTTTCATTCCAAGCATCTCCACATAAAGGTTCAGGTTAACCTGGTCGTAGTTGTCATAGCTGCGGGGAAATAACAGGTAACCCGCAGAAAGACTGTAATTAAATCCAGTCTGGTCGTGCATGTCGCCGTGCGAAGTTTTGAATTTCTCATCCCAGATGCGCATAACCCCGGCCGTTCCGGAAATGGCCAGTTTATTGATCAGCTGGGTGCCGATGATTCCGCCCTGGATCCCGCTGTTATCGCCATCCAGGTTCATTTCGTCATATACCAGGTCATTTTTGGAATAGGAACCATCAACAAAAGCCGCCATCCTGAAATGGGAGTGAATGCCATCACTGGACAGGAACCGCCATTTGAGATATCCTTTTACGGACTCCCACTTCATGCCGGAAGAATAAAAATCAGAGAATGTGGTACTTGCCCGGAACATCAGTTGCTTGCTCAGCCCGGCTGTTAACTCAGGCATATAACGCTGGTTCAGTTTCTGCTGGCTGGCATTGTCGGCCAGTCTTGCCGTGATCTTTGCACTCAGCGATTTTGCCGGTACATTGCTGGCGGGTTCGGAGAATACGTATAGCTCCTGGCCCCGGACGAATGTTGCGAACAACATGCACCCGGCCAGTAATAGTTTGTTTTTCATCTTGATTAGTTTAAAGCCTGTTGCAGGTAGCGCTGCAACTCAGTTGGACTGGGATCAATAGAAATGATTACTCCATGCCTGTCGACCAGGAATGAAGTGGGTAACTGGTCAATCTTCCAGGCGAGGGCAGTTGCGCCGTCCCAGCCACCTGGTTCCAACATCTGCCACCAGGTCATCTTATCCTTTTCTATCGCATGTTTCCAGGCGGACTTATCTGTATCCAGGCTGATAGCGAAGATCTCAAACCCCTTTTTCGCAAACCGGTTATAAATGGGGGTGACTTCCCGGATGCCTTTACGGCAGGGCATGCACCAGCTTGCCCAGAAATCGACCAGAACCACCTTTCCTTTTAGTGAAGACAAAGTGCGGGTTTTGCCGGTGATGTCTGTCATTGAGATCTCAGGTGCCTTCTGCCCTATTTTCGGTTGCGCGTAGCCGGAAGCGGCCACAAGCATGGCGCCTAAAATGAATAAGAAAGTTCTCATATAAGTGTTGAAAAAAACCCATCCCTGGCGGGATGGGTCGGGAATGATCAAATAGTTACGTGGTAAATACGGGTTTCTGCTGAAAGGCCATCTTTCCGGCAACAGTCACCTGCCTTGCCGGTCTGAACACAGCTCATTTTGCTGGAAGCGCTGTATTTTTTAAAGTCTTTCGCCTGGACAAAATTCTTATCTACCAATGTCAGCTGCTGTTCACCGTCGAGCACACGCGGCTTCACGGAAAGAAAGTGAAATGCCTTTCCGTTGATTACCTGGTGGGCATCATTTTCAATGCTGACATTATTGAAATTACCGGTCAGCTGAAGCTTTGCCACAGAGAAGCCGGCGTCTTCCACTCCTTTCCGCAGGGCATCGATATTTACATCGGCGTCCTTTTTAAAAGTAATGCGGAAGGATGAAGTTTTGATATCAGCATTTACAGATTCAACAAAGGGAAGTTGCTCCAGGGATTTGTTGATCGCTTTTGTACAAAGCGCACAGGTCAGCCCGCTGGCCTGCAGGCTGGCACTGCTGAACTGGGCAGTGGCAACCATTGTGGACAATACAATGCCCATCAATAATATTACTCGTTTCATGATTGTTGTTTTTTATTGCTTTTTGCAACATGCTTTACCGGAGCCGGCGGATTTGTCCTGGCAGCACTCACCTGCATTTTTTTCGCAGGCTGCCCCGTCTTTGCATTTTCCGTCCAGACATTTTCCGTCTTTGCAACAGTTGTCTTTGCAGCTGCCTTCAGAACAACAATCGTTCTTTGAAGCTTTAGTAAGATCTGATGAAGCGGCCTTGCGCTCATACTGGCAACATTCATGAAGGTTGTCGTATGCTTTATTATCGGCTGTGAATTTTTCGGTGTCGTATCCGCTTGCTGCAATCGCCTGCTGGATCTTATCACTGCTGGTTTTTGATGAAGCGAAGCTTACCTGTAATTCTTTTGTTTCTGAATCCCAGCTGGCCTGTGAGGCACCTGCAGATTTTGCGGCGGTTTCGATTGTCTTCTTACACATGCCGCAGTTTCCCCATACTTTGATGGTTTCTTTCTTAGCAGATTTTGACTGAGCAAATGAGAAAGTGGAAACAAGTACGAATAAAATAATAGATAGCGTTTTCATATTGATGAAAAATAAAAAATTAAAAATTAAAATTCAAAAGGGCGCATTTCGATTTTGGATAGCGCGCAGCGGGTCGCAGTAAAAAGTATGTTTACTTTTTACTTTTCAATTTTAATTTTTAATCTCAAATCCTGAAAACACAGAGCAGGCTCTGGGCCGAGGAAAGTTTGGGGGGCGGAGCGTTTGCACAATAGGCAGTAACGCTTTCCTGGCTGGTAATGGTTTCGTACCTGGCCGGGAGTGTGAAGCCAGCCAATAAAGTAACAGGCGCTTCAATGAGATATTGTATCGAACTGAACTTCTGGTCAGATGCGATCTTAACCTGCTTGTATTCGTCTTTACAGCAGTGTTGGGATTCTTTCCCTTTATCCATACCACACTTACCACACTTATCATTGTCGGCATGCGACGTGAATATGGTAAGCCCTGCATCTGCGATGCGACCCATACAGTGATGGACCTCAACCAACAGCCCGCTGGAAATCAGCAGGTACATAAAGGCAAAAGATATGGCGAGAAACTTTTTCAACGTCGCAAAAATAGAAAACCTGCCGGTAACATGCAATAGCAACCTGTTAAAATCCTGAAAAAGAATCAGTTAACAAATCCCCAGAAGATACCCAAACGTAACTGGGCGCCCGGGTAGGGATAGTACGGAGCAGCAAGGTTGTTGTTGGTAAAGCCAAAGGAACCATCTTTCAGGCGCATCGTATTCAGGTTCTCCAACCGGAAATAGGTGGTAAAGCTCCTGATCCGGAAATGGACATAAGCAGCAATATCCGGAAGCTTCAGGCTGATGGTCTGCGTATCCTGGTAAAAGAACTGGCTCTGCAGGGGAGAATAGTTGTCTGCTTTGTAAGAGGTATGATATCTGCCCTCCAGCCCGGTAGAGAACACCAGGTTCTTGAAACCCAGGTTGCCTTCATATCCGAAACGCTGGTGCGTAAAGAAGAGTGGCATATTAACAGGGCCATTCCCCACACGTTGGTTAAACTGGACATTCACCAGCCAGTGCCAGCGGCGGCCGACACGGAATGTTTTTTCAGCAGAGAGGTTAACCACGTTGAAAAGGGCGGTTGCCTGGTCGGCTTTGTAGTAGTCGTGGAAATAGGTGTAGTTGCTCACCAGGTAATAACTGGCACCGAGTTTCCAGCGCCGCTGGTCATTCTCCAGGCTGGCAAATAAACGGGTGATATTTTCCTTGCTGAAAGAAGGCTGCTCGCCCAGGCTGAAACTGCTGGATGTTTCATAAATAAAGGACGGAGTCCTGTTCACATTCTGCAGGCCAAGCTGGGCAAACCCCAATGTTTTGCTGAGATATCTTTTCAGGCTGCCGTACACATCAAAGTCACCGTTATTAAACCCCGTCAGGTAAAACTTACCCGCGGCTTCCATATCCCATTTCTTGTTCTTTGTCTTGTTCCGGTATTCACCATGGACAAAAACGTTATAATATTTCCTCCTGCCCTCTTCGAATCTACCGGTAAGGTTCTGCAGCGAGATGCCGGCTTTCAGGAACTGCTGCGGATTCTGGTCGTCGGGAAAACTGTACAGTGAAAAATCGTTAACCATTTCCGACCACTTCTCTTCAATATTGAAACCATTGGCGGGTGTCAACAGGAAATCATAGTTCTTCCGGTAGTACACGCTATCGGGCTGTGAATCATAGTACCTGAAGCGGTGGCCACTGTACTGGAAATTGTATTCCATCCTGAACTTGGGATAGAACAGCTGCACAACAGTTGAATCGGTAACCAATGAATCCCTTCTTCCCAAATCATATTGCTGGCGAATGAAAACGGTGCTTGACCGCTGCCGGTTACCGGTATTAAGGGTACTGTTAAGGAAGCCCTGTCCCGGCGGCACATAATCTCCCAGCTGCACAGGAATGGTCGTACGCTCCGAGAATGAAACCACATCATTGAGGTAATCATAGTCGTCTTTTATTCCTCCATTTTCATTGGCCTGCATGGAATTGCCCATGAAGATGAAATAGAGGCTGTACCGACGGTTCTTTGACTGGTAAAGAGAATTAAAGAGGTAACGGTTGTGATTGGTATTCTGGTTCTTGAAAAAACCCGGGGCGTTGATCAGGTCATATTGGAACGCGAAGTTCCAGTTTGGCTGGATATTCTGCGTATGCAGAAGGTGGATGATCTGTTCAGATTTGCTACCCAGCAGGTATCCCAGTTGGGAAAAAGGCCTGGTGGTCTGGTAGAACTTGATCCGGTCGAGCCGCAGTTTATAAATATCGAATGCATGAAAGCCTGGATCCCAGCCACTCACCATGCGGGGTGAAAATGCATAAGGCTTTGCCGCCAGTCCCAGGTTGCCCAAAAAGGTATAGTCCATCGGCAACGGAAACCTTACCCTGAAATCAGTAACGGATGAATCAAGCATCATCAGCCTCGAGGTATCGAGATACCGGAAACGGATAGTAATGGAGTCTTCGGTATTGTCGCGCCGCTTAAGGCTGTCCTGCCCCGTACCTGTGCCCGAACGCATTCCCCTTACACCAGGAATCCTGTCGAGAGGATTCTGTGCATAGAGGTTCACTGTTCCCAGCAGCAGGAATAACGAGAATATATATGCGATATTTTTCAAATCAGATAGCTTGGACCAGTTGACTGAAGATGGCCGTTAGTTTTGGTTCGGCTTCCCTTGCCGCCTCCAGTACTTCTTCGTGCGTGATGATATTGTCTTCCTCCCTGATCCCGAGGTCGGTGATCACGCTGATGGCAAATACATTCATGTTCATATGCCGGGCGGTGATCACTTCCTGAACGGTACTCATACCCACTGCATCTGCACCCAGTTTGTGCAGCATTTTATATTCGGCACGGGTTTCAAAAGTCGGGCCAGTGACACCGACATAGACCCCACGATGCACTTTGATATTTTTGTCAGCTGCTATTTTCACGGCTTTCTTAACGAGCTCGCGGCTGTAAGGTTCACTCATATCGGGGAACCTTGTTCCGAGTTCGTCTTCATTCTTCCCGATAAGCGGGTTTACCGCAAACAGGCTGATATGATCTTCGATGATCATGAGGTCACCTACGGAAAAGGCAGCGTTCATTCCGCCGGCTGCATTGCTGAGGAGCAGGGTCTCCACTCCCAGCATCTTCATCACCCGCACAGGGAATGCCACGTCACTGGCAGAATAACCTTCATAATAATGGAACCGTCCAGCCATTGCAAGCACTTTCCTGCCGGAAAGCTCCCCGAAGATGAGTTTCCCCGAATGCCCCTGTACCGTTGATACCGGGAAATGAGGCACTTCACTATAAGGGATCTCAGCTTCCACCTTCATTTCAGCAACCAGGTTGCCCAGGCCACTGCCCAAAACAATTCCCACTATTGGTTTACTGTTATAACGAGACCTGATAAAGGCGACTGTCTCATTCAGGCGGTCCATTAATGTTGACATAAACTGTGGCTTGACGTTAACATCTTTTTGAGAGAATTCCGCCGGGGCGGGGCGCAAATATAATGATCTGTCATTTTTAAATGTGGATTTCCGCCAATTCATGTCAAAACAGGGGCATGGCACCAAACTTGACTATACACCCTTCCACTTCCTGCAGAATAAATAGTAGCTTGGAAGTGTTATTTTGTCATATCAACAGACGAACATGAATGAATCGAATTTTTTCCTGAAGCCTGAAGACGAGATGGATTTTATTCCTATTATTCCCCTGAATGAACATGAAGCAGATGACAGCTCGGAGATAGAGATCCCTTCTGATATACCGGTTTTGCCCCTTAGGAATACAGTCCTTTTTCCCGGGGTCGTTCTGCCGATAACGGTAGGGCGCGACAAAAGCATCAAGGCGGTAAATGAAGCATATAAAGCCGACAAACTTGTAGGTGTACTTGCCCAGAAAGACAGCAATATCGAAGATCCTGGAACTGCTGATTTGGAAAGCATTGGAACCATTGCCAAGATCGTGAAACTGATCAAGATGCCTGATGGCGGCACTACGGTTATTATCCAGGGAAAGCGCAGGTTCAGGCTCACAGAATTCACCGCCGAAGATCCGTTCTTCCGGGCGCGGGTAGAACTTATTGAGGAGCAGGCTGCCCCCGAGGATGAAAATTTTGCAGCATACGTGGCTAATATCAAGGACCTGGCCACACAGATCATCCAGCTTTCACCAAATATTCCTTCTGAAGCAGCCATTATACTAAAGAATATAGAGCACCCGGCATTCCTGATACATTTCGTATCAAGCAATCTGAATACGGAGCTTGGTGAAAAACAGCTGTTGCTTCAATCCAATGATATCAGGGAAAGGGCCGACCTCCTGTTGCAGCTGCTTCAGCGTGAGCTGCAGTTTGCAGAACTGAAGAACAAACTGACCAACAAGACGAAAACAGAACTCGACAAGCAGCAACGTGAGTACTTCCTGCAGCAACAGATGAAAAGCATCAAGGAAGAACTGGGCGGCGACACCAACGAGCTTGAGCTGAAGGAGCTGAAGAAAAAGGCAGAACAAAAGAAATGGTCCGCGGCAGCAAAAGAAGTGTTCAAAAAGGGCATCGAGAAACTGGAAAGGATGCATCCTTCCACCCCGGATTATTCGGTTGTATACAACCATCTCGACCTGATGCTCGACCTGCCATGGGAACAATATACAGATGATTCCTATGACCTCGCCCATGCAAAGGAAGTGCTGGATCATGACCACTATGGCATGGATAAGATCAAAGAGCGGATCATTGAATATATCGCCGTGCTGAAACTGAAGGGCGATATGAAAAGCCCGATCCTTTGCTTTGTTGGTCCTCCGGGTATTGGTAAGACCTCACTCGGCAGAAGCATCGCCAGTGCTATTGGCAGGAAATACGTGAGACTGAGCCTGGGTGGACTGCATGATGAAAGCGAGATCCGCGGTCACCGTAAAACTTATATCGGGGCTATGCCAGGAAGAATCCTGCAATCGATCCGTAAGGTAAAATCATCCAACCCGGTACTGATCCTGGATGAGATTGACAAGGTTGGCGCAGATCACCGGGGTGACCCCTCTTCTGCCCTGCTTGAAGTACTGGATCCTGAACAGAATAATTCCTTTTACGACAACTACCTTGAGCTGGAGTACGATCTCAGCAAGGTCCTGTTCATAGCAACAGCAAATAATATCAACAACATTCAACCTGCTTTGCGCGACAGGCTCGAGATCATTGACCTCAGCGGTTATGCCATTGAAGAGAAGGTTGAAATTGCAAAGCGGCACCTCGTACCAAAACAGAAGGAAGCCCACGGACTTGCTAAAGTGAATTTCAGGATCAGTGATAAGGTGCTGGAAAAAGTTGTGGAAGACTACACGCGTGAAAGCGGGGTCCGCGAACTCGACAGGCAACTGGCATCGATCATGCGTTCACAGGCCAAGGAATTCGCCATGAATGGCAAAGTAAAGCCAACACTGAACGTGGCCGATGTGGAGCAGATCCTTGGCAAGCCGAGGTACAGTAACGAGATCTATAAGTCTGCGGCTATGCCCGGTGTGGCGGTTGGACTTGCATGGACATACGTAGGCGGTGATATCCTGTTTATTGAAACGACGCTCAGTGAAGGCAAGGGTGAACTGCGCCTTACCGGCAATCTTGGTAACGTGATGAAAGAAAGTGCGAGCACAGCACTTACCTACATCCAGGCAAATGCCCGCAAGCTCGGTATAGATCCCGAAATCTTCCAGAAGAAGAATATTCATATCCACGTGCCCGAAGGCGCAGTTCCGAAAGATGGACCAAGTGCGGGCATTACAATGATGACCGCACTGACCTCGGCGTTCACCGGCAGGAAGATCAAGCCTTACGTGGCGATGACGGGTGAGATAACGCTGCGTGGACAGGTACTGCCGGTTGGGGGCATCAAGGAAAAAGTGCTTGCTGCAAAACGTGCGGGACTGAAAGAAGTAATCCTTTGCTGGCAGAATGAAAAAGATGTTGCAGAGATTGATGAAGGATTTATCAAAGGCCTCAATTTTCATTATGTAAAAACAATGCAGCAGGTGCTGGATATTGCACTGAACTAATAAAAGTTGAATAAGCATGCGGCATTTCGTTTTGCTGATCATTCCTGTATTCACGATCGTACTGCTGACCTGCAGTTGCGATATACAGGCTCAATCAGCAGGAGGAAATGCCGTTTATAATTTCCTGCGTTTCCCGGCGAACCCGCTGGCCTCTTCCCTTGGAGATGAAAACATTACCGTGATCAGCAGGGAAGTGACGATGTCGTACCAGCAACCATCACTACTCAGGGAAGAAATGCATGGACAGCTGGGAGCTGTATTCACTCCCATGTTTGACGGGGTAAAAAACCTGCACCTGGCGGGAGCCTTCCACAGTAAGTCGCTTGCCACCACGTTTGCCGGAAATATCCGCTATTTCAGTTATGGAGAGCTCACGCAGACGGATGCTGCCGGAAATATTGAAGGAAGTTTCAAACCGAGGGATTTTGTGATCCAGGCCAATGCATCGCGCCGATATGGAGAAAGAATTTATTATGGCGCCGCATTGAAATATATCCAGTCAGATTATGGCATGTACAGGTCGGGTGCAATAGCGATGGACATTGGCGCAAACTACTACGACAGCAGTAAGCGACTACAGGTCGGGATCTTAATGAAGAACATGGGAACGCAGTTGAAGAGTTATACGGGCCAGGGCTCCGACAACCTTCCGTTCGACCTGCAGGCCGGAATAACAAAAAGACTCGCCAGGGCACCTATCCAGTTTTCCGTTACGGTGCGTGAACTGCATAAACTGGTATTGTATGAAGCAGACAGTACCGGCACCTTCGATCATATCATGCAGCATTTTGTTTTTGCCACACAGTTCTTTATCGCGGATATAATTGAGATCAATGCAGGTTATAATCACCTGAAGAGAAAGGAACTCGGCATCCCCAATACGACCAACGGGTTAACAGGATTTGCATTCGGGACAGGTGTGATCCTGCCCCGGTTGCAGATCCGTTATGCCAGGAATTATTATTCGAACAGCAAAGCCATCAACCAGTTTGGCTTCAGCTGCACGTTTCCTTGAAAGCTTCGCGCGGCTTGAGGCCGAGAAGCTGGAACATCATATTGTCATCGTCAAAAGAAGGGTTGGGTGTGGTCAGCAATTTTTCACCCGCAAAAATAGAGTTGGCGCCTGCCATGAAACAAAGGGCCTGCTCAGCAACTGTCATATCATTCCTGCCCGCGCTTAATCTCACCATGGAACCAGGCATCAGGATCCTTGCTGTAGCGATCATCCGCACCATATCCCAGATATCAATCTTCTTGTTGTGCTCCAGCGGCGTTCCGGCTACTGGTACAAGAGCATTGATGGGAACTGATTCAGGGTGCTGGGGTAAAGTTGAAAGGGTATGCAGCATACCAATCCGGTCTTGATGCGTTTCACCCAGCCCGATAATTCCGCCACTGCAAACGCTGATCCCTGCTTTCCTCACATTGTTGAGTGTGGAGAGGCGATCATTGTAAGTGCGGGTAGTGATGATATCACTGTAATGTTCTTCGGAGGTATCGAGGTTATGGTTATACGCGTAAAGACCAGCTTCCTGCAGTCTCTGGGCCTGGCCTTCGGTAAGCATTCCCATGGTGCAGCAAACTTCCATGCCCAGTTCATTCACTCCTTTCACCATTTCTATTACCCTGTCGAAATCGCGGTTGTCGCGAACTTCACGCCAGGCAGCGCCCATACAGAAACGGGTAGAGCCGGCATCCTTTGCTTTTTGGGCATAGGTAAGCACTTCCTCCGTTTTCATGAGGGCGTGAACATCAACGCCGGTATTGTACCTGGCGGCCTGCGGACAATAAGCGCAATCTTCCGGGCAACCGCCGGTCTTGATGCTGAGCAGTGTACAAACCTGTACTTCTGCGGTATCCTGGTGTTCACGGTGTACAGTAGCTGCACGGTAAATCAGTTCAAGCAGGGGAGTATTATAGATTTCAGTTATCTCTTCCCTTGTCCAGTCATTTCTTCTCATATTACGCAATTAAACTAGTGGCGAAGATACACTGCAGAATCTTTCAACAATGGAATCTCTTCCTTGAAATACTTTTTCAGCACAACCCGGAAAGTATTAACAGCACTTATTGAATCGTACAGGTATTTATAATCCCCGTCGGGGAAATAAACTGCAGTCAGGTTGTTGAATTCCAGGCAGGAATCTTTCTTTTCAATAAACGACCGGTAACCATGGTCACTCTGAAAAATTATTACCCTTGGCCGCTTCGCGTCATGCACAAGTGTAGTGCTGAGATCACGGATCCAGGTATTGGTGTGTTTAACTTGTTGAAGGTAACGGGTTGCTTTTTCCCGGCCATCAAAAACCATCCACTCCTTTTTGGGAAATACATTACTTAAACTATCAAAATAGTATGGGTCGTGAGGCAGAACAAAGTGGCCGTATACAAAAACTGGTTCACTGAACCTACGTGCAGATGTCGCTTTGACAGACGAATAGTTTTTCACCAACTTTTCAAGATCGGTTTCCATAATGTCAAGCAGTTCTTTATTTGTCTTCCTGTGAATCTTCACGAGCCAGTCAGGCAAATTAAAATTCCATCCGAGGTCATCAATCATGCAGTAGGAAAGCGTTTTTGCAAAGATGAGTTTTCGGCGGTCGTTTAGATAGGAAAAATCCATCGGCGGTTTGTTCTCACCTTCCAGCTCAAAAATGGAATGATTGACAATACGGTATCCATGCTTTGCGAGAAATGAAGGAAGCACCGTGTGTCGGATATCCCGCGCAGCTGTCCAGAACATTCTGAAATTAATCGTGTCGGTCTCAATCTTCTTATAGTAATCAAGATTCAGAATACTGCCTATTGACAACGGGGTAAAATTATAATTGCTTGTTGAAAGGTTTGCGTTATAATAACCTTTGGCCCTTAGAAACGTGTCTATTCCCGAATTGTCATATCCCCAATGTTCCTTCAACGTCCGGGATGCACTATAACCATCAAAAACAATGTAGTAAATATCAGGTCGCATCTTCATACTGTCACCGGCATCCAGCCAGGCAGGAAGCAATACCTTCTGTTTTTGAAGATTCGCATTGCCAACCTGGAACACGGTCAATAAGGTCAGGATAGCCATCAGGGTATTGAAGTACAGATAAAGGCGGGGAGACTTTCCCTGCATTCGGCTGCATTGCCTGAATAATGCAAACAACAAAACCAGCAGAACAGGCAACAAAACACTATACTTCGCCAGGCTGGGAAAAATGGACTTCACCGAATCCCTGATGGGGTCAAAATACAAGTATATTATGAACACAACCGCAAATGCGACGGAATAGTCTCTCCCTTTTGGCCTGAACCAGGTGCAAAAAGCAAAGCAAAGAATCCCGGTGAAAACAAAAAAAAGCGATGCCAGCTCCAATAGGTGCCTGTAAGTGAAGAGTGGGTGGTAGTCTTCCACCAGGTACAGGAGATAGTAAACCGGTATCAGTAGAAGAAAATAGGGAGCTTTTTGGAAATGCGATACTATTTGCTTCAATGTTCTGCTTTGTTTACAAAATGTATGGAAAAAATATTTATCGTTGAATCCTTGCTGTTTAAAGGTCCGGTCTTTTTACCACCATTCACTTTTGAGAAATACTCTGACAGTGCTTCCTTCGGACGGCCCCAGAACAATACTTTATCCGAACCAGGGACATCGCTAAAGGAGTTCAACCCGAAGCGCTGGAGAATTCGCCAGTGAAGGTTCATAAGAAAATGGTCGCTATCCAGGTAGTTTGGCAGCGGATACTCACGAGGATCAGACCATACGGGGACTGACTCTAACCGGAATGTCCCCATTGTGTTGATAAATAGATGTTCCGGGTATTTCTTATAAATACTATAATTCCTGCAAAATTCTTCTGCCCGAATATTGTTTCGGATCCCTAGCTTATATAATCGTACCGCTCCCCAAAGCATCAATATTGAAGTTGCAATTATGATCACATAGTTGACAAACCAGAAATCAATTCGCAACTCAAGGTGGATAATGGTTAACAGGGTAAAAACGAAGAGGCACGCAACAGGAAGATACTCCGGAAGTTTTGCGTGCACAGCAAGGAGCCAACAACCAAAAACCATTAATAAAGCGCTGATCATCACGACTAATAACCTGTTGCCATTTTTCAGACAAAACAATAAAACCAGCATCAATGCGGTAACAAAATACAGTCGGTTGTTTATCCAGAACCACTCCGACCACCCTTTTCGTCTGTTCTGCACCTCTTGTTCAATAGCTCGATTTAGCTCTAGAAGTTTAACCCTTGATATATATGCACTATCAGCGGGCAGCCCCATTCTCACCAGGTCCAGTTCATTCTGAAAATCACCTCTCCTGAAAGATGTCGTTCCGGATTTGTTGTACAACCCATAAATGAGTTGACGGTAACTCTCTTCGTCTGACCATCCTGGGATATTCGAACTGTACCACCATTTCTGCACGAGGCCCATAGCAAAAATTGATACAATTAACAGAAACAGGAAGGCCAAATTTCCTCTGTTGAATATTTTGTCTTTGAAGAATAAGTAAGGCAGCGCGATACCAAATAGGGGAATCATGACATGCAAACGAAATAATGAAGCGGCGACCAGGAATATAAAAGCGTACACCCGGTTCCGCCCACCTACCAACAAGGCGATGCCGGCAATGGTGAGTATTATTGCTACAGAAGTGAAACCAATATGCACCATTAACCACCCCTGGAATATAACCTGAATTGCGAAAAACACCCACATTACTTCCCTTCTCCGCGTTCTTTCAAGCAGCACGGACAATATAGCTGCACCTGCAATGTAGTGCATTAGAAATAACGCAAAAGTATACCAGTTCACTCCTTCAAATACATCAAAAAATGTTTTCAGCACCACGTTGATCAATGGGCTCATTATATGGTTGTAATGAAGCAACACACTGGTAGGACTTCCAAAACCGCCCCCCAACAGATAAAGGATAAAGGCATCTTCTTTCGAATAATAGGCAGGTTTACCGATCCATACTATAAATACAAAGACCAGTGAATAAATAAAAAAAGATATCAGACTTAACCTGTCTTGCTTCATTGTTTAATTTTTCGGCCAGGTGCTTTCTTCATTTTTTTTTATCAAATACAACACGCGATCTGAATGCAACAGGGGAACTCTTTGAACGATTGAGAAATACCTGGTCAGGTGATGTTCAAAAGCTTCAAATGTATATCCGGCAAGCAGCGCCTTCTTTTCCCTGCTGATCTGCAAGACCTTTTCATCATGTGCAGGAATCATTTCCACAATGCAATATTTTTTTGAAAGCTTCGCCAGCTGCCTGGCGACGGATTCCAGTGGAATATTATTGGTAAAATATAAATGATGAATAAGTGCGAGAGCCACCACAATGTCAGCTTTCCCCCTTTTGAGAAACGATTGATGCTCCTGGTTGTCCCAGCCAGTGCCCGGACTAGGATTAACCAGGTTTGTCACCATCGGATTTATTTTTGTATCATTTCGTGCCGATGCTGCGAGATACAACTCATTTACAGCCTGAGGGTCGGCATCAACCGCTATCACTTTGAAGCCAGCTTCAGAAAGTATAAGAGTAAAATTACCGGTATTCGCCCCTAGGTCGATAGCAGTACCAGTTTCCAGCCCATTCAACAACTTACGAAAAGCAGTTTCCTTTTCCCGGAGGTATTCACGACTTAAAATCGATTGCTGGTAGTATTGATTCCATGTTGAATTTCTTTTTCGATAACGCAAAGAACGAATAACCGATTCGAGGTGTTGCAGGATCTGTACCATTTTCGTTTTCGAAAATAGCACTTGTCGCTCTTCACCCTGATGGCGCATGGCAATGCGATTCTGCAGATGAACATGTAATGCCGGTCCCAGACTGAACTTTGTCCTGAAAGGAAGGAGTTCAGCCGTCAGCTGAACTGGTAGCCCATCATGATGAAGCTGCAGCCATTGTTGCGCTTCGATGCCTTTATAATGATTGATCAAAAGTGGAAATAGAAAATGCTGACAAAACTGCCGATAAGCGATCCAAGGCCTAGCAGCATCATAACTTTCAAATGAAAGTGTGTCAATAAAGACAGGCTGGCTGCCATCAAAAAGGATATTGTATGCACTCGCATCCTTGAGGATCATTCCGTAGTCTACAGCTTTTCGGTTGATCGCCAGCGTTAATAACGCGGCATCTTTCAGCATGTCAAAAGACCATTCATAAGGATAACTGTTGAACGGGATCTGTCTTGGGGCCAGTACGAGCCAGGCATTGCCATCTTCACCGGTATGACCAGGCAGTTCCTGGTGGTGCAATAACCATTTCTTTTCCCATAATGCCGTTAACAGGCCGGAATCACGCAATTGCGTATACTGGCCTGAATATTCCAGGTTAACTTGGCGAAGCAACCGGCCGTTTTCCATAAAAATATACCCGGCCGGATCTTTAAAGGAAGCAGGATGCCGCTCTCTATTTGTCATTGGGATCAGCCTGTTTTCCACTTTCTTTCTGCTTACGCCCAAAGATGGACCGGATTCGCGCCCCTATTTGCTTAAAGTAGAAGAGTCCACCCAGTGCAGCTGCGATCAGCATCTGCACCAGGTAGCTCCCACTTCCGGGATCGATATACAAAAGAAATGAATGCATTACAGGTATTGAAGATTTGTTTTCGGAGTCAGTACCAGCAAGGTTTCATACATCAGCCTGATGGTGTTCTCGATGTCATCTTTGTGCAGCATTTCCACTGTGGTATGCATATAACGCAGCGGAATGGAGATCAGTACGGAAGGACAACCATCATTCGCATAGGCAAAGGAATCCGTATCCGTTCCGGTACTGCGGCTTACAGTACGCATCTGTACCGGGATCTGGTTCTTCGCTGCTACCTCTTCCACGAGGTGTAATAGTTTCACGTGTACTGCAGGTCCGTAGGCCAGTGACGGTCCCTTTCCTGTAGCAACATCACCTTCAATGATCTTGCTCACCATTGGCGTTGACGTATCATGGGTAACGTCTGTGATGATCGCAATATTTGGTTTGATCCGCCTGGCGATCATTTCTGCTCCGCGAAGGCCGATCTCTTCCTGCACTGCGTTTACTACATACAGGCCGAATGGAAGTTTTTTCTTGTTTTCATTCAGTAACCGGGCAACTTCCGCGATCATGAATCCGCCAATGCGGTTATCGAAAGCGCGGGCGATATAGTTGTTGTTGGCGAGTTCGTCGAATCCGTCCTGGTAGGTCACTACAGCACCGATGTGGACACCGAGGTCCTCCACTTCTTTTTTATTCCGCGCACCACAGTCGAGGAACAGGTTGTCAACCTTTGGTGCCGGCTCTTTCTGGTCGGGGTTAGCAAGCCTCGTGTGAATGGCAGGCCAGCCGAAGACCGCTTTTACCGGTCCTTTTTTACCGTGGATGAATACCCGCTGTGCAGGCGCGATCTGGTGGTCTACACCCCCGTTTCTCTTCAGGTAAATAAGTCCTTCGGCAGTTATATAATTTACGAACCAGCTGATCTCATCTGCATGCGCTTCAATAACCACTTTAAAAGGTGCGTCGGGGTTTATCACTCCTACCACTGTTCCGTAGGGATCCACAAAGTGAGTGTCAACGTATGGCTTTAAATATTGCAACCAGACTTTCTGGCCTGCACTTTCGAAACCTACCGGTGACGGTGTATTCAGGTAATTACGTAGAAACTCGTGTGACTTGTCGGTAAGGATCCCAGCTGCCTTTTTCGTTGATTTTCCCTTGGCCATATGCGGTTTGAATTTTACTATGGTCAAAGATAGGGGGAAACCTACTGATCGAGCAGCACGATCTGGCCGGAGATGGCGGTATCGCTGGTGTTGCCTGCGCGGTCCTGCAATACGAAACGAATGCGGATGGTGTCATTCTTGTCGTGCCCCGGTGTATTGTCGGCAATCTCTTTATAGTACAGGAAATGGTCGAGGCGAAGTTCGATTTCGCCGGATGATTTGTCGGGAAAATCAGGGAGGGGGTCTTTAACCGGAATATATTCACGCGGACCAACGGGCCTGCGAACATTGAGTAATTCAGGAAGGTACCAGATGGAATCGCGGGCAATATCACCTTCCTTATCGGTAAACTTTAAACGAACATATATTTGTCCATCCCTCGGTACTATACTGCTCTCGTCTAGAACTTCCAGAGAAGGTTTGGTCTTGTATTTATCTTTGCTACAGGCGTAACAAACAGTCAGAATAAGCAGCGCGGGTACCAAAATCCTAATCATATACGATCTATCTTGTGAACGAATTTATCAACTACCCGGTGATTTACCTAACATGCGGAGCGAATTGATTCATAAAATTTTCCAGGGGAACGGCGTAATGGACGATGCCCTGGTCCTCGAAGTTTACCGTTACCAGTATGAGAACAATGAGGTGTATCGCAGGTTTGCGGATTGCATCGGGCGTTATCCCGATGCTGTTAGCGAAGTAGCTGAGATCCCTTTTCTTCCTATCCGTTTTTTTAAAACCCACGATATCCGAAGTGGTCATTACGAGCCCGAAACCTGGTTTGAAAGCAGCGGCACCACTGGCATGACCACAAGCCGGCACCTGGTTCGTTCATTGGATGTCTATCGCGAAAGCTTCACCCGTGGTTTCCGGCATTTTTATGGTGATCCTGCAGACTGGTGTATTATCGGGCTATTGCCTGCCTACCTGGAACGCAAGCATTCTTCACTTGTCGTTATGACGGATGAACTGATCCGGCTTTCGGGTCACCCCGACAGTGGTTTTTACCTTTATGAATTTGCAAAACTGTTTGAGGCGCTTTCATCGTTGGAGGAAAGGGGACAAAAAGTGCTGCTTTTGGGTGTCACCTTCGCCTTGCTGGACTTTGCCGAACAGTTTCCCATGAACCTGAAATCGACAACCATAATGGAAACCGGGGGAATGAAGGGCAGGCGGAAAGAAATGACCCGACCCGAACTGCATGCCCTGCTTTCGGAGGCATTTGGAGGTGCCCCGATCCATTCCGAATACGGGATGACCGAATTGCTGTCCCAGGCCTATTCCCAGGATAATGGGGTGTTTTTCTGCCCGCCCTGGATGAAAATCTCCCTACGCGAAGAAGATGACCCGTTGAAAATCATTGACTTACATTCACCCGACGGGTGGCACCCGACGGGTGAGACCCGACGGGTGAAGAGCGGGGTGATCAATGTGGTTGACCTGGCCAATATCGATTCCTGCAGTTTTATTGCGACCGATGACCTGGGAAAAATCAGGGGGGATGGTGGGTTTGAGGTGCTTGGGAGGATAGACAATTCAGACATCCGGGGATGCAGCCTGATGTTTTTTTAATTATTTTTTAATTGTAAGC
The DNA here is from genome assembly GCF_000814475.1 of Flavihumibacter solisilvae. GTDB lineage: Bacteria > Bacteroidota > Bacteroidia > Chitinophagales > Chitinophagaceae > Flavihumibacter > Flavihumibacter solisilvae. Next base: position 145,705 of record NZ_JSVC01000019.1, read on the forward strand.
AGCATATCGAGATCTGCCGCAGTCTAATTTACCTGAAGGATTTATTTTCTCCTTTAACTGACCAGATCTTACTGCTTTCTTGCTTACCAGCCACTGAACCGGGAATTAACAATTCCCGGTTTATTTTTTCCCGGGCTCCCCTGTCGAAGGCAGGGCGAATGCCACGTAGCTGTCACCAGACTTTGTCCTTAATTTTCCGCCGCCACAGGCGATAACTATATACTGCCTGCCGCTTACTTCATATACTGAGGGGGTAGCAAAACCGCTGGCCGGCAACGTAAATTCCCAAAGCAACTGACCGGTTCTTTTATTGAAAGCGCGCATTTTCCGGTCACTTGTAGCTGCAATGAATACCAGTCCACCTGAGGTCACCACCGGCCCACCATAGTTTTCAGTCCCGGTATGGTGCCCCTTTGCCTTCAGTTCCGGGATCTCCCCGAGAGGGATCTGCCAGACATGTTGGCCGGAGTTGAGGTCTATCGCAGTCAGGGTGCCCCATGGTGGTCGAATCGCCGGTTGCCCGTCTTTTGTCCTGAACTTGGTATATCCCGCACCCATGTAAGGGAGCTGGCGGAAAGTGTCCGGGGTCGAGGGCGGCACGGTAAACCGTTTTTCCTGGTCCGCCTTCAGGGAAAGGATATATGAAGCGATCGCTTTTCTTTCTTCTTCCTGCAGGTGTTGGAATGAGGGCATCATCCGCCTGCCCGACAAAAGCAGGGAATCGAACTGCGGTTGACTGTACCGTTTTTCCATATTCAGGAGTGAAGGATAATGCCCCCCGCCTTTTGTGTCAACGCCATGGCACGACTGGCAATGCATGCCATACAATCTTTTGCCGGCCTGTAACCAGTTCTCTGATTTCGGCTGCTCGTTTTTTGCATCCAGCATCTGGAGGATCCAGGGCATTTCATTGGCATTGACATAAATGATGCCGGTGGATGGATCAAAGGCCGGCCCGCCCCACTCCGCTCCCCCATCATAGCCGGGAAAGATTACCGTTCCTTTTTTTGAAGGAGCCTGGAACATGTGACTATGGTTCAGCGTGGCGAGTTTCTGTTTCAGCTCGCGCTGCTCTTCCGGCGAAACCAGGTCATTTATATCGTTTTCAGTAATTGATTGCCTTACAAAAGGTTTCGGCAGAACAGGAACAGGTTGTGTGGGATATACCTTCTCACCGGCAAGGTCCGTTTCAACAGGCACCGGTAGTTCGTTTACCGGAAACAGTGGTTCGCCTGTTTCCCGGTCTAACAGGAATATATAACCGGTTTTAGTAGGTTGCGCAACTGCATCTACATCTTTACCATTGTGCTTTACCGTAACCAGGGCTGGCGGGGTGGGAAGATCACGATCCCAAAGGTCGTGATGGATCTGTTGAAAATGCCAGCGTCTCTTGCCGGTGGCGGCATCGAGAGCAAGCACACAATCGGCAAACAGGTTTGCACCTTTGCGCATGCCACCATAAAAGTCGTAGGATGCCGAGCCGGTCGGGGCAAAGACTATCCCCCTTTTTTCGTCGAGGGTAAATCCACTCCAGCAGTTTGCACCACCAATATATTTCCAGGCATTGGGGTCTTCCCAGCTTTCAAAACCATCTTCACCAGGCTGCGGGATGGTATGAAAGATCCATTCCTGTTTTCCTGAACGCACATTATATGCCCGGATATGTCCCGGCGCTGCAACCGGTCCTTCGTCGACCCTGGATCCCAGGATAAGCAGGTCTTTGTACACAACCCCTGGTGAGGTATTGGTAATGAACATGCCGCTGACATCACGACCCAGTCCTTCATGCAGGTCCACTTTTCCAAAGCGACCGAATGCGCTGTCAAGCCTGCCTGTGGTTGCATCAATTGAATGCAGGAAAGGACCTGCGGTAAAAAAGATGCGCTTTGCCTTACCGTCCGTCCAGTAGGAAAGTCCGCGCGTATTATTCATCACAAACCTGCCTTCATCGCTCTCAAGAGCTGAAAGCGGATCAAATGTCCAAAATTCCTTCCCGGTGGAAGCATCGATAGCAAACACTTTCTGTTGCGGGGAAGTGCCGTACATAACGGCATCCACGATGATAGGATTACACTGGATCTGGGAGAAATTTTCAATGTCGGCATCGCCGGTATGGTATTCCCAGGCAACTTCAAGCTGGGCGACGTTTGACGTGTCGACCTGGTTGAAAGCTGAAAACCGGGTTCCTTCATTTGAACCACCATAGACCTCCCAGCCCCGGGAGTGATCAGAGGTGGCTGCATGGTGCCCATTCTCACAAGCTGCGGTTAGTAATATCGAAATAACTGCGGCGGAGAATGAGATCTTTTTCATGGGGCTTTCAAAAGATCAATATATAAACATTTCATCAAAGAAGATCCATGTCTTGTCCCCTTTCTTCTGGTGCCATTTGGGCAAGGCCGCGAGTGGCCGCACTACCACCTTCATGTTTTTCACCATTACAGGTTTGATCGGAATGGCATAGGAAGTTTGGTATGCCGATGTATCTTTTGAAGGCTGTTTGGGAATAAGTTTACCAAGCAGTGTCATCTTGCTGCCGGTTCCGCCCCAGACCTGGATTTCCCCCGGGGGCATAATATGGGAACCGATATCCACCAGGCCCGTAAGCCAGATAGATGACAGTTCGATAGGGTTGTTAAAATCCATGCTCACTTCCAGGTTCCTGCCATGATAACCGATCCACTTTGGCGTTTTAAAATTCAGGTCGCCCTTATCGAAATCGAACAGGGTGGCTGCGCCATTTCCTTTGTAGGCAGGATCCGGTGCTGATGCCAGGCGGAAAGAATCCGGTCTTTTTCCCTCGAGGTAGAACGCCCGCGTCGTAACCGGGCTGGTGATCCAACCCTTTTTATACGCCTTTGATTTAACTACTGCGGTACTGCTGATTTCCGCACCGCTGTCATATTTGAGGGAATGGATACTGTCGGGCTCACTTCCATCCAGGGTATAACGGATCTCAGCGCCCCTGACATAATGTTTCAGCAGTAAAGGCGTGCCTTGTTTGATTACCTGCGCCGCGTTTTCCACGATAGGCGCATTCAACTGGATTTGTATAGTATCACCGTCGAAACCTGACTCGATCTTCCAGGCTTTGTTCCTGTGTTGAAGGCTTTTGATATCCGCCAACGTTATTCCTGTATTCCAGCAATATAATTGCTGTAAAGCAGGCAATGCGGAAAGCTTCTCCACTCCTTTTGCTGTAACCTGCGTTCCCGAGAGTGACAGCTGGCGCAGCCTGGTCAGTGGCTTTAAGAATGCCAGGCCGGAATCTGAGATCTGCGTGAATGAAAGAATCAACTGCTGCAGGTTGGGAAACTGGGCAAGTACCTCAAGGTCTTTATTATTCACCGGCATCTTGTTCAGGTTCATACTGATCACCTGTTCTTTCACCGGCAGGATCTCACTGAGTTGCTTCGGGGTAAAATTTGCAGCACCGAAAAAATTAACCTCGAGTGCAGGCGAACCAGCGGCAAGCGGCGATATTACCCGGTAGTGATTGTTAAGGGAAGCAACGGTTCCTTCATCCGCCGGATCAAATTCAAACACCGGTTCAGATGGTGTTGAAAATTTCATTTCAGCAAGGATCCGGAGACTGTCTGCCGGATCAAGCTCAGTCAATCGTTTGGTCGTGCTGCTACCTGAGCGGACCCAATGATAAAGGATCGCAATCTCTTCTTCAGTCAGTTGCGGTTTGCCTTTTGGCGGCATGTGCTTCCGATCTTCAACGGGCAGGTGTACGCGACGCAGCATCAGACCGTAATCCTTGGCTGTCGTATCCCACAGGATCCCGTTTCGGCCGCCTTTAAGCAGTCCTGCCGGGGACTCCATTATCAGGTCTCCTTTGGCTTTCTGTGAATTGTGGCAATTAATACATTTCGCCTCGAGCACGGGTTTCACCAGGTGTTCGAAAACGAGCGCGTCTTCAAATGCAATCACCTGTTGCTGCTCATCCTTGCTGACCGGCGCAGTGAGGAACTGGTCACCATGCGTTATGGTAGCTCCCTGGTGCCCGGTAAAAATCAGCAGCACAAGGGTTGCCGCGGAAGTACTGAAATAAAGTAATCTTTTCTTTCTCAAAGAATCCCGTAACCCATACCAGAACATGCAAATAACAGGCAACAGTATACCGCCCCATTTATGCAGCATTACCGTATTGCCTTCATACCCTTCTTCCCGGGAAAGCAGTAATCCCATAATTGCGGTGATAGTGGACGTTACTGCGGTTGCCAGCAGCAATCCATCGCCGATGGAATCATACCAGTCTTTATCTGCATGGCGCCGGAAAATTCCAGACTCCCAGGCAATGTTAAGCAATAGGAGTACTACCGGGAAATGCAGAATGAGCGGATGCATCCTTCCGATAACCTGGAGCCAGGCCGGGACAACGATATACTTTTCTGCGGCAAGCAAAAAGAGCAGCAGGCAGTTACCGGCAAAAATGATATTAAATACAGTGTTCTTACGGATGGTCATTACACCAGGGATAATTTGTACGGGTAAACTTTTCCTGAATTCCATTGGGCAACATATAGGTTCTCATCATCATCGACACATACGTCGTGCGGATACGAAAATATAGCTGAAGACTGGCCCATATTCTGCAATGTGCCGCCAGTATAAGCGGGCTCAGTGCCACCGGGATTTGAAATCACTTTATCTGATTTGTCCAGGATGGTAATGAATCCTGACTGTTTCCATTGGCGGTCGTTGGACTGCAGCACAGCTGCATAAAGGTTGTCGCCATGAATTACCGGCCTGCACACCCATGCACCGGGCATTGCGATAGTGCCCAGGTATTTACCCATTAAGTCGTAACGCTTGAAAGCGTTTTCCATCCGCGAAGTAGCAATGAGGGTGGGATTGTTCTTATCACGCGCATCAAGGGCAATGCCGTGTGCATTAAGCAGGTTGGAAGGTTCGCTGCCCTTCCCGCCGAAATGGCCGAGATACCTGCCTGATGCATCATAGCGCAGGATATAGTCCTTGCCATAACCATCCGCCACATAGATATCACCGTTAGGTGCAATGGCAGTTTCAGTCGGAACGTATTCTTCAGCCTTTGTATATAGCCCGCTTTCTTTCGGGTAGTCAAGTACCATCAACTCACGGCCATCAATAGTTGTTTTGATCACCTGGTGACGGTTATTGTCACAGATGAACAGGACATCCGTACCATTTTCATTGAAGATGGTGAGACCATGTGCACCAGGATAACTGTTGCCCCATGTGGAAAGCAGCTTACCCTTTTTGCTGTATATAAGAACGTTGTTCTTTGTTTCATTGGTCAGCAAAAGGATGCGTCCCTTGCTGTCCTGCACCATTTCATGACAATCATTTACCGGGTTTCTACCTGCGTCGGCCTTACTCCAGGCTGTATCGATGCGGTATTTCTTTTTGCCATGACCGATGGTCTCCTTCCCGGAAAAAAAAGCTGACGGGTCAACAAAAGTGCCGGCCATTACAAGTGAACTGTTCCTGATAAATCCTCTGCGGTTCATACCAATATGGTGTTATGCTTTAATAATATCGTTTACTACTTTTCCTGCGACGTCGGTAAGACGATACCTGCGGCCGAGGTGCTTGAAAGTGAGTTGTTCGTGGTCCATGCCCATCAGGTGTAACACCGTTGCATGAAAATCATGTACGTGAACGGGGTTGTTGATGATATTGTATCCGTATTCATCTGTTTCTCCGTAAACTCCCGGTTTGATACCACCACCTGCCATCCAGATTGAAAAGCAACGTGGGTGATGATCACGGCCATAATTTTCTTTTGTCAAAGCACCCTGGCAGTAGTTGGTCCTGCCGAATTCACCACCCCAGATCACCAGGGTTTCATCAAGCAGTCCGCGTTGTTTCAGGTCTGTAACCAGGGCTGCAGATGCCTGGTCGGTATCCTGGCATTGGCCACGCATTTCACCTGGCAGGTTACCATGACTATCCCACCCCTGGTGATAAAGCTGAACAAAGCGTACGCCGTTTTCTGAAAGCTTTCTTGCCAGCAGGCAGTTTGCTGCATAGGTTCCGGGAACCAGGCAGTCGGCACCGTACAGCTTGATCACTGATTCGGGTTCTTTGCTAAGGTCCGTAACCTCCGGAACTGCTGTTTGCATGCGGTAAGCCATCTCGTACTGCTGCACTTTCGCACTGATTTCCGGGTCGCCGAACGTCTTGTAATTTTCATCGTTCAGGGCCGCGAGCTCGTCAAGCATTTTGCGGCGATCAGCCTTATCAATGGATTCGTGGTTGTTGAGATATAAAACGGGGTTCTCGCTGCTGCTGAACTGTACTCCCTGGTGGATGGAATCGAGGAAACCGTTGGTCCACAGTTTAGAGTAAACACCCTGGCCGTTTCCTTTTCCTTTAGACAGCAGCACGCAGAATGCGGGTAGGTTGGCATTCTCACTTCCCAGTCCATAACTCAGCCATGCACCCATGCTCGGCCGGTTACCGACCTGCGCACCTGTCTGGAAGAACGTGAGTGCGGGGTCATGGTTGATCGCCTCGGTGTACATGCTTTTGATGATGCACAGTTCATCTGCTATTGCAGCCGTGTGTGGCAGCAAATCACTTATCCATGCCCGTGATTCACCGTACTGGGCGAAATCATAGAAAGAACCGGCAAGTGGGAATTTCGTCTGGCCGGCAGTCATACCCGTCAGCCTCTGCCCCATCCTGATGGAAGCGGGAAGGTCCTTTCCAAACTGTTCGCGCAGCAATGGCTTGTAGTCAAACAGTTCCAGCTGCGAAGGTGCACCGTTCTGGAAAAGATAAATGATGCGTTTTGCTTTTGGTGCAAACTGGGGCAGTCGCTGAAGCAATTCCTCCTGGTGATCCTTGGAACCGAACAGGTCGGGAATCAGGAGGGATCCGAGGGCAACGCTTCCGACACCCAGGCTAAGTTTAGACAGGAACCTGCGCCTGTTCATATTCAGGTGGTGCTGCAGTACTTCTTTTTCCATTGTCAGGATTTTACGATGGTTTCTTCCATATTGTACATCAGGTTGATCACTTTCATCATCGCAGCGAGCCCGTCTTTATCGAGCTTTTCGTCATGAGCAAATTCTCCTACCCTGATTGTTTTTTCCGCGTTGAGTTGTTTGGCTTTGAAAGCCTGTAACTGGCTGTTGTAGTATTGATTCAATAATTCCAGTTCCTTAGCTGAAGGTTTCCGGCAGACGATCTTCCTGAAAGCGGTTTCCACGTTTGTTTCCGCATTAGCTCCGGTCTCAAGCAGGCGCTCGGCAAGTACCCTTGAAGCTTCCAGCACCAGTGGATCATTCATCATAGCAAGTGCCTGCAATGGCGTGTTCGTCTGAAGTCGTTTTACTTCGCACTGGTCGCGGTTGCTCGCATCGAAGATGATCATGGAAGGTGGTGGAACCGTCAGCTTGATGAAAGTATACATACCGCGCCGGTACAGGGCTTTACCCGTATCCTGCTGGTAAGTTGCCAGTGCTCCGCGGCCTGAAGTGGCACTTTCCCAAAGCCCCTTCGGCTGGTAAGGCTTCACACTTGGTCCGCCGATCTCAGGTACCAGCAGTCCGCTGCTGGATAATACGAGGTCCCTCACCCATTCTGCTTTCAGTCTCTGGCGTGGCGCGTGCGAGAGGTAAATATTTTCAGGATCTTTTTCCAGGCTTTTCTTTGACACCTGGGCAGATTGACGGTACGCAGATGACATTACAATCTGTTTCACCAGGCGTTTGATGTTCCAGCCGTTTTCCATGAAGTCGACCGCCAGCCAGTCGAGCAGTTGGGGATGTGAAGGAAGATCTCCCTGCATGCCAAAATCGCCTGAAGATTTAACGAGTCCGCGACCGAAGAACTCCTGCCACATCTGGTTCACAAACACCCGGGCGGTGAGCGGGTTCTTTTCACTTACCGTCCACTTCGCGAGACCGAGCCTGTTCCGTGGCAACTTAACGGTGTCATATTCCATTACCGACTGAAGTGCTGCCGGTCTAACGAGTGCACCGGGCTGGTCATACACGCCCCTGTTGAGCACATAAGTTTTACGTACCGTGTCCATCTCACCCATTACAGATACCATCAGTGAGCCGGTATCCTTTTTATTGATATAGGGAAGGATGTTTTTGATCTCATCTTCAGTAATCGAAAGGACAGGTTTTTTGGCAGGCCTTGATTGCAGGATATCGCCCTCAAAACCCAGTTCATAGGTATTATTGAAGAAGGCGAACAATTGGAAATAATCCTTCTGTGAAATCGGATCATACTTATGATCGTGGCACTGTGCACACTCAGCGGTTAGTCCCAGGATCCCCTTACTGAATGTTTTGGTCTTATCAATGATATATTCGATCCGGTATTCTTCGGGTATCACGCCGCCTTCCTCAGTGTATTTATGGTTCCTGAAAAAGCCGGTTGCCAGGATCTGTTCTTTCGATGCTTCGGGCAACATATCACCTGCTACCTGCAGGGTGACAAATTCATTATAGGGGATATTTTTATTGAAAGCATGGATTACCCAGTCGCGCCAGGCCCACTGGGTGCGGACATTATCATCCTGGTACCCATAACTATCCGAGTACCGCGCCACATCCAGCCAGTGCACCGCCATCTTTTCACCGAACTGGGGTGCGGCCAGCAATTCGTCAGTCATCTTTTCGTAGGCGTTTGCTGATTCATCAGCAAGGTATTTGTCCATCTGCTCCAGCGAAGGCGGCAGACCCGTCAGGTCGAGCGACAGCCTTTTAAGCAACCTTTCCTTATCGGCGAGGGCGTTTGGCTTAAGGCCTTTCTCCTGCAATTTCTCCAGGATGAACTGGTCGATTTCGTTGGATGCCCATTCCTTGTCCTTAACTTTTGGCAGCGGGGCTTTTTTAGGGGTGGTAAATGCCCAGTGAGGTTCATATACCGCTCCCTGCTCTATCCACCGGGTGAACAGTTCCACTTCATAAGGTGTAAGGGCGCCAAGGTGTGATTCCGGCGTAGGCATCTGGTAAGTTGGATCCTGCGAACTGATCCGCCTGATCAATTCGGAAGAATCAGGTTTGCCCGGCACTATGGCGTAAGCACCTTTTGTTTCTTTGAGCGGGGCGTAGGCAAATTGTGGATAGTCCAGCCGCAGGCCAGCTTCCTGCTTACTTACATCCGGACCGTGGCATTTAAAGCATTTGTCGGACAAAACCGGTCGGATGTGAAAATTATAGCTGACCTTTTCAGGCAGGGCAGTTTCATCTCCCGGGTTCTGGTTCAGGCAGGCGGCAAAGCCAATTACTAGGCTTGCAATTCCGGCAATGGCAATCAGTTGTTTTATTCTCATTCAGACAGAAGAAAATGATCCATCAAATGTATATACATATATACTTATAAAACCTTTTTTTCCTGTTTTTTTTTGGACCCGTATTTCCCCGGTTCCGGTAAACTGCCAAAAAAAGCAGGAATTGCCGGTTTCAATACTCTAAAATTAAGTTACATGTGGAAAGAATGAGACAACTGATTTACCAATAGCTGGTTGAAATTTAACAGAAGGTCATAAAAAAGGGTAAAGCACTTGGATGAGCAAGCGCTTTACCTGTTCACTATTTTTTCCTTCGCAGGCATTACCCTGATCAGGTAGTATGGGTGTTATCTCAGGTCTGAACAAACTAACCTAAAGTCAGTTTATTATTAAACCACCCCATAAATAGTGATTGTACCTGATATAGTGTCAAAACTGTGCCAGTTTTTCCTGCCGCTGAAATCCGGCCGTAGGTCCCAAAATTTGAGGAAATTTATGCAGTGGGTGTGGAATAGACTCAACAATTAAATTACGATCGGGTGATAGGTAAACAGGTGAATCAGTGACAGGTTACGGTGCAACTGCGGATATGAGCAACCAATGGATGGCGAATCTACCGGCACAGAAATTTTATCTGGAGGCAAAAAAATCATATGAAAGATTGGCTGCGCACTTTACTTGCCGGATACGGCGCCTATAAATGGGGCGGCGGTTGCCTGGGAACGATAGTAGTTTTTATACTGTTGTACTGGTTACTGGGACAAACAGGATGTTAGGTATGATTATTTTTTGAACCAGGCTGATGAAAAGACTGGTGATAATAATTCTTGTATTGGCAGCAGTTGGCACTGCTGTTTATTTTGTTGCAAGGAAATATGTCGAATCTCCCGACCTGGCGCGGCAGCTGAAAGAACGGCTCGTGCAACTTGTTGCGGAAAAAAGCAACGGCCTCTACCAGCTGAGCATCGGTGAAATTAATATTGATGCAGACAACACATCGGCGGTATTAAAGGATATCAGGTTGCAGACAGATAGCGTGTTACTCGGGCAACTTATCGAAAATCGTGTATCCCCTGCCGTTGTATATGATTTCTCCCTCGATAATCTCATCATCAAGAATGTTGACATTCTTTCTTTCCTGAATGAAAATTCGGCACGGTTAAAAACGATCACGGTCTCCGGCGGGAAGCTGGTAATCCGCCGGCTCGGCCGCGGAAAAGACAGTGTAGCCGTCGCCTCTGAGCCCAGGCATGAAGTATTGAAATCTGTAAGGCGCTCCCTCCGTGAAGTAAGGATCGATACCGTTCACATCAACGATATTGATTTCCGCTATGTTAACCTGAAAAAACAGGAACAGAAACTAAAGAAATTACATATCGACCTCTATTCAATCGCAATTGACAGCACGGCATTGCATGACAGCACCAGGATATTTTTCGCAAAGCAGATCATGGTTTCAATGGATAGCATTTCGCTGCCGGTAGCGAAAAATATGTACAGGCTGTCGGCAGAAAAGCTGGTCCTGGCTGCCGGTGAAAAAAGGATCACTACCATACACCAATTGCGTTTCCTGCCGGTATCCGGCAAAAGCCTTGAAGCGCTTGCAGCGGAGACAGGCAAACAAAGAGATGTGTTCAGGTTAAAAGTGTCTGATCTTACCATTCATGATTTTGATTACATGGCTTTACTGGAAGACAGCGCAATCGTAGCAGGATCGGTGATATTGAAAAAGCCTGTCCTGCAGGTTTTCAATGATAAAAGCCAACAGCCACCCACAGAGAGCAAGGTGGGAAAATATCCCATCCAGCTTCTTGCAAAACTACCATATGGAGTAAGGATTCCCCGGGTGGAGATTGAACAGGGCAGCGTCACTTACCAGGAAAAGAATGAGCAGGGAAACGATATCGGAAATATCAGTTTTGACCAGGTGAACGGAAGTGTTGGTCCTCTCCGGTTTTCGTCAGCAGGCACTTTCGCAGTGAAAGCGGAATTCCGGGCAAGGTTTATGTCCCGCTCGCCCATGCATGTCAGGTTCGACTTTCCCGTATCACGCAATGGCCAGTTTTCGGTCAGGGCCCGCTTCGATCCGTTTGAGGTGGAACAGCTAAACCAGGCAGCATTGCCCCTTGGCAGCATGAAGCTGAAAGAGGGGAAAGTAACACGGCTGGATTTTGAGATTAAAGGTGATAATACCAGTGCAACCGGGACTACCACCATGAACTACGAAGGGTTGAAAGTAGAAGTGATGAAAAGCGATGACGGTGAAGACTATAAGAAGAGAGGCTTACTGACATTGTTCGCCAACAAGTTCGTGTTAAACAAGGACAACAAACCAGGCGACAGGCACAAAGACACCTACACTGCGTCGTACAAGCGCGTAACTACAAAATCCTATTTCAACCTGGTTTGGAAGACGCTCTTTTACGGCGTAAAAGCAAATACCGGAGTAGGCCTGAAAGGAAGAGATAAAGAAAGGGCCAGGATACATTAACTTTATCTCCTTGTTATCAGCACAACAAATAAAGGAAACCCTCGGTCGGGAAGCAGCCGGGTATGTAAAGGATGGGATGACCATTGGCGTGGGCACAGGCTCCACTGCGTTCTGGTTCATCGCTGCATTGGGCGATCTCGTCAAAAGCGGGCTGGCCTGCAGGGCGGTACCCACCTCACTGGAAACAGACCGACTGCTCAGGCAGCTGAAGGTACCCGTTATATCACTCGCAGACACAGACGAAATAGACCTTACGATTGATGGGGCTGATGAAGTGGACCACCAGATGCAACTGATCAAGGGAGGTGGTGGCGCGCTGCTCCGTGAAAAGATGGTAGCGTTTTCTTCCAGGAAAATGATCATCATCGCAGATGAAACCAAACTGGTAAAAAAACTGGGCGCATATCCGCTGCCGGTAGAGGTGATTCCCTACGGGTACAGGCAGGTAAGTCTTCATATAAAATCAGAGTTCGGGATTGATCCCACACTGCGGATCAAAGACGGAAACCCGCTGCTGACCGATAACGGGCACTACATTATTGATTGTCCTTTCGGCGAAATCAATGATGCTGCGGCACTTCATATTATGCTGAACAATACGCCGGGAGTGGTTGATAATGGTCTCTTCCTTAATCTTGCAGACAATGCCCTGATCGGGTACAACGACGGAACAGTAAAACTCATATAGATCAATGAAAAGAACACTTGCCCTGATTATCTCATTTGTACTCCTGGAACAAAGCTTCGCACAGAAAACAGAAAAAGGCACCTCGTCCGGGAACCCGATATTCCCCGGCTGGTATGCCGATCCGGAAGCAATCATCTTCGGAAAAACTTACTGGGTCTACCCCACTTTTTCTGCACCTTACAACAAGCAGGTATTTCTTGATGCATTCTCCTCCCCTGATCTGGTGAACTGGAAAAAACATGAAAGGATCCTTGACACCAGTGCGGTGAAATGGGCCAAACGGGCTATGTGGGCTCCGTCCATTATCAAAAAGGATGATAAGTATTTCCTATTCTTTGGCGCCAATGATATCCAGAGTGATGCAGAATCAGGTGGCATCGGGCTGGCAGTAGCCGATAAGCCGGAGGGTCCGTATAAGGATTACCTGGGCAAACCGCTGGTCGGTAAGTTTCATAACGGCGCGCAACCCATTGACCAGTTCGTATACCGGGATGATGATGGACAGTACTACCTGATCTACGGAGGTTGGCGGCATTGCAATATTGCAAAACTCAACAATGATTTTACCGGGTTTACGCCATTTGAAGATGGCAGCACTTTCAAGGAAATAACACCTGAAAAATATGTGGAAGGTCCGTTCATGTTCAGGCACAACGGAAAATATTACTTCATGTGGTCAGAGGGTGGATGGACAGGCCCTGATTACAGTGTTGCCTATGCGATAGCAGATTCTCCGCTCGGGCCGTTTAAGCGGATCGGGACGATCCTTCAGCAGAATCCTGCAATTGCAACGGGGGCGGGACATCATTCCGTAATCCATCCTGACAAAGACAGCTGGTACATTGTGTATCACCGGAGACCGCTTACAGAGAAAGATGGCAACTCGAGGATGACCTGTATTGATAAAATGGAATTTGATGAGAACGGTTTGATCAAACCGGTTGTGATCACCAATGAGGGTGTAAAGAAAAGAAAAATCAGGTAGTACCGGTAGATTGCCGCACTACCAGTTCCGCTTCCATATTCACCTGTGTAACGCGAACACTGGAATCAAGGCCATCCAGAAGAATACGGGTGGCCTCTTTTCCCATTTCCTTCAATGGCTGGCGCAGGTAGGTCAGCGGGGCATAAAACAGGTCAAGACATTCCGTTTCATCGAAACTTACGAGTGCCAGTTGATCCGGCACTTTCAGGGATAAAGTGTTGATGTATTTAACCGCGTGTTCGGCAATCCTGTTGGAGGCAAACAACAAGGCATCCGGCGCAGGGTCGGCAGATAACAATTCCTTTGTGGCAGCAATAATCTCCGCGCTGTAACTCTTAATGCCCACCTGCCTGATCATATGCCTGCGTGCAGAAATGCCAAAGTACTTGCAGGCTTCCAGGAATCCGCGCTTTCTTTCATTGATGTGAAAAAGCTGGCTTTCGTAAGTGATCAGACCGATGCGCTGGCGGCCTTTTTCCGCGAGGTGCTGTACGGCCTTCCAGGAAGCATTGTAATTATCAAGACCGACATAATTGGAAGTGAGGCCCGGAAAATACCGGTCCACGAGTACGAACGGTACTTTTTGTTCCTGCAGCTGGCGGAGCTGATCTTCTGTACCCGCTGTGGCCGCGATAAGGAGTCCATCCACATTTCTGCCAGTAAAAGTTTCGATGAGTTTCGCAAACTTTTCCGGGTTTTCATCGGAGCTGCCGATGATCACGGTGTAGTTTCTTTTATCCGCTTCATCCTCGATGATACGTGCCAGTGAAGAAAAGTAAGGATTAGAAATATCCGCGACGATCATACCAATGGTATCCGTACGGTTTGTTTTCAGGCTTTTGGCGATCTGGTTGGGCCGGTAGTTCATGAGCCTGGCGGCTTCCCGGATCTTTTCTGCCACGTCCTTGCTGATACGCCCTTCCTTCTTATTGTTAAGGACGTAAGACACGAGGGCAGTTGATACGCCCACTTTCTCCGCAATGTCTTTCAGACAGACTTTTTTACCGTGATCAGCCATGGCAAGAAATCGTTAACAATTATTTAATCGTTTAAACAAATTTATAGGAGATTTCAAAAAATAAAAAGTAAAAATTCAGAAACGGACAATCGTCAGGGCCAGATTGGGCTTATTTGAAGCTGTTTCAAGTGTTAAAATCAGGACATGTGTTTAATCGATTAAACAGAATGTGGTAATTTTGTGCTGAATCCTGATTGATTAACCAAACACTTTAAAAGATGACAACAACAACTAAAAATATCGGACTCGTTGCAGCAAATGCCACCGGTCACCCACTTGAACTCCCTGTTTCAAACGCAGTAAATGGCTATCGCCTGAAAAAGGTATTTATCCAGGGTGATCTATCGGAAAGCCTGGCTAAGACCCATTACCCCATGGCGGAAATAGTCGGCGACCTGCGCGATCTCATTCACGACGAATCCATTGACCTGGTACTGGTAGAAGCCCCCAAGGGCGCGGACCTCGGTATCGTCAAAGAGGTTCTTGATGCCGGAAAGCACGTCCGGATTCTATAATTAAAAAACAATTATGCATAATCCCATATATCCACACATTTCAAAACGTAAGGCCTATGTGGCCTGGTCACCAAAAACCAATACTAAAGAACAGATGAGCAAAACGGCAAATGACACAACAGACAGTCTGCAGAAACCAGCGAAGAAAAAAAAAATGCTCGCAGGGCTTAAGCCCAGCCTGTTGACACTGACAATCGGCGGATTCAGCATCGGGATGACGGAATTCATGATGATGGGCGTTCTTCCGGATGTTGCTTCCGACCTTGGTGTCACTATTCCGGCCGCAGGCCACCTCATCGCGGTATACGCCCTCGGTGTGGTGATCGGCGCGCCGCTGATGGTGGCACTTGCCGGTAATTACCCGCCACGGAAAGTCCTGATTACGCTCATGGCGATGTTCGCTGTATTTAATGGTTTGTTTGCGATCGCTCCCAATTACGGGACATTAATGATCGCGAGGCTGTTTTCCGGCCTCCCTCACGGCGCCTTCTTCGGAATGGGCGCCGTTGTTGCAAGCAGGCTGGCCGAACCGGGCCGTGAAGCCAGGTCGGTATCCCTGATGTTCGCAGGCCTGACCCTGGCAAACATCATCGGGGTGCCCATGGGTACCTATATCGGCCACAACCTCAGCTGGCGCCTTTCCTTTGTCATTATTGCCGCCATTGCAGCCATCGCTGCCATAAGCATCAGGCGCTGGATGCCTGACCTGAAGGCGGAAGGAGGCACCAGCTTCCGCGACAGCCTGCGCATTTTCAGGAAACCTGAGCTCTGGCTCATAATTGGAATTGCCTCGATCGGTACGGGCGGGCTCTTTGCCTGGATCTCTTATATCGCCCCCCTCATGACTGAAGTTGCCGGTTTCGGCAGCAATGCGATCACCTATATCATGATCGTGGCCGGGGTCGGTATGGCGGCAGGAAATTATTTTGGCGGCAGGCTTGCAGATCGGTTTTCACCCCTGAAGACAACAGGTTCCCTTCTCCTGCTCATGATCGTTTCACTACTCGTCGTAGCTACTGTTTCCCGTTTCCAGGTTCCCGCGGTGATCATGACATTTGTCACCGGCGCAATTGCCTTTGCAGTAATCGCACCCATGCAGATGCTCATTATTAACGCAGCCAAAGGATCAGAAATGCTGGCGTCGGCCTCACTGCAGGCATCGGCAAACATGGGTAATGCCCTGGGTGCCTACCTTGGCGGAATACCGATCGCAGCCGGACTGGGATTCACCTCACCACAGTATGTCGGTGCCCTGCTGGCATTTATCGGCTTTCTTTTCTGCCTTTCACTTGCCCGCAAATCGGGCCGGAAAACAGCACTGGCGGCTACTGCCTGACCGGCTTTTGCCCGTCACGGAATTTTGCCCGTAAAGCTTCATCGAACCTTTATTTATACTTTTTTGTATAGATAAAGGTATTTTTGTAGCCGCAACGGGCTTTATCATTTTATCAATACCATACCATGAGTAATGAATTAAGCACGATCGAACAACACGTCCTCAGCGATTATAAATATGGGTTTGTGACCAATATTGAAGCTGATGAAGCTCCCAGGGGACTTAGTGAGGACACCGTCCGTTTTATCTCCGCCAAAAAGAATGAGCCGGAATGGATGCTGGAATGGCGGCTGAAAGCATACAGGCACTGGTGCAATATGACCATTCCGCACTGGGCAAATATCAAATATCCGCCCATCGATTTCCAGGACATCATCTATTATTCCGCACCGAAACAAAAAGTGACGCCGAAAAGCCTCGACGAGATCGATCCCGAACTGCGCCGCACTTTCGAAAAACTGGGTATCTCCCTGGAAGAACAGAAGAGACTCAGCGGTGTTGCCGTAGACGCAGTGATAGACAGTGTATCCATTGGAACAACATTTAAAGCACAACTTGCCGAACTGGGAATTATTTTCTGTTCCATGAGCGAAGCGATCCGCGAACATCCTGAACTGGTCAGGAAATACATCGGCTCTGTTGTGCCGATTACCGACAATTATTTCGCGGCTCTGAACTCTGCCGTTTTCAGTGACGGATCTTTCTGTTATATCCCAAAAGGTGTGCGGTGTCCGATGGAACTGTCGACCTATTTCCGGATCAACGCAGAAAACACCGGGCAGTTTGAACGCACCCTGATAGTAGCGGAAGAGGGCAGTTATGTCAGCTACCTCGAAGGTTGTACCGCACCGATGCGTGATGAAAACCAGCTGCACGCTGCAGTTGTGGAACTCATCACAATGGATCACGCCGAAATAAAATACTCCACCGTACAGAACTGGTATCCCGGTGACAAGCAGGGTAACGGCGGCATTTACAACTTCGTTACCAAGCGCGGCATTTGTAAGGGAAACCATTCCAAGATCTCGTGGACACAGGTTGAAACAGGATCGGCAATCACCTGGAAATACCCAAGCGTTATCCTGAAAGGTGATCACAGTACCGGTGAATTCTATTCAGTAGCCGTTACCAATAACCACCAGCAGGCGGACACGGGAACCAAAATGATGCACCTGGGAAAAAACACCCGGAGCAGGATCGTATCAAAAGGAATTTCTGCCGGAGTCAGCAATAACAGCTACCGCGGACTGGTTCACATTGGCAAGAACGCTGCAGACGCACGTAACTTCTCGCAATGCGACTCACTGTTGTTGGGAGATAAATGTGGTGCGCATACCTTCCCATATATCGAAGTAAAGAACAACACTGCTGTTGTGGAACATGAAGCCACTACCTCCAAGATAGGCGAAGACCAGATCTTCTATTGCAACCAGCGGGGCATCGACACTGAAACCGCAGTGGCCCTGATCATTAACGGGTTCGCAAAGGAAGTGATGAACCAGCTGCCAATGGAATTCGCAGTGGAAGCGCAAAAACTGCTGGCCATCAGTCTCGAAGGCAGCGTAGGCTAACCACAAGCGCAGTTCAACCAATTTTGAAATTTGAATTTGACTTTGAAATATCATGATAAAGATTAAAAACTTACATGCAGGCATTGAAGGAAAACAGATCCTTAACGGCATTGACCTTGACATCAGGCCTGGTGAAGTACACGCCATCATGGGACCAAACGGTTCCGGAAAGAGCACGCTGGCTTCAGTGCTGGCGGGAAGGGAAGATTATGAAGTCACTAAAGGATCAGTTGAGTTCCTGGGTAGAGACCTGCTTGAACTGAAGCCAGAAGAACGGGCAGGCGAAGGACTGTTCCTCGCTTTCCAGTACCCCGTTGAGATCCCCGGACTAAGCACCATCAATTTCATCAAGACTGCGGTAAACGAAGTCCGAAAGTACAAAGGCCAGGAACCACTGGATGCCGTCGCCTTCCTTAAGCTCATGAATGAAAAGATGGCGCTGATGAACATGGATAAAACATTACTGAGCCGTTCACTCAATGAAGGGTTTTCCGGTGGTGAAAAAAAGCGCAATGAGATCTTCCAGATGGCAATGCTGCAACCGAAGCTTGCCATCCTTGATGAAACCGATTCCGGTCTCGATATCGATGCGATCCGCATAGTTGCCAATGGCGTAAACAAATTGAAAAGCAGCGACAATGCCATACTGGTGGTGACTCACTACCAGCGCCTGCTGGATTATATCGTACCTGATTTTGTACACGTACTGTACAATGGACGTATTGTTAAATCCGGCTCCAAAGAACTGGCCCTCGAGCTCGAAGAGAAAGGATATGATTTTATCAAGAATGAGAACCCAACAATAAACGAACCGGCATGGACACGCTGACCTATTTTAAAAAAAGATTTGAGCAGCTGGGCAATGCAAACGGGAATGGGCTGTCTGCCATCCGGCGGAATGCGTTTGACGCATTCTCCAAAATGGGCGTTCCTACTTCGCGACATGAAGAATGGAAGTACACCCGTATCAGTTCACTGTTCAATAAAGAATACGAGATTCCCGGGGAAACCGTGGAATCCGGCATCTCCCCTGCTGACCTGGATGGCATTCGGCTGCCAGGATACGGGGAAGCCAACGAGCTGTTTTTTGTAAACGGAATTTATTCACCGGAACTTTCGGTGGTACGATCACCTGAGTTGCAGGTGCAGAACCTCGAGAAGGCTGCGGCAGGCGAACACGCTGCCTGGATCAAAGCACAATTAGGGCACAGCGCTACATACCTGAAAGATGGTATTAACGCATTGAATACAGCCTTTGCCCATGGTGGTGCATTCCTGAAAGTGAAAAAAGGAAGCATTACCGAACATCCTGTATACATCTACAATATCACTGACGCCCGGGGCAGGAATATGTTATCGCAGCCGAGGAGCCTTATACATGTAACGGAGAATGCACAGGTAAGCATTGTTGAAACCTATGCAAGCTTCGGAAAGGAAGAAAGTTTTTCCAACCAGGTAATGGAAGTAGTGATGGAGAGGGATGCGATGCTGGAATACTATAAAATCCAGAACGACGAAAGCAGGACGGGACAGGTGAGTACCACGCATATCCGCCAGTCGGGCAAAAGTCATGTGCATGCAGTAACGGTTACGCTCGGTGGAAAGATGGTGCGCAATAACCTGAACATTGTGATGGAAGAGCAGCATTCCGAAGCGCATATGTACGGCTTTTATTTTCCGGAAGGTGATGCGCATGTCGACAATCATACCATTGTAGACAATGTGGCGCCGAACTGCTACAGTAATGAACTGTACAAAGGGGTGATGAAAGAAAATTCAACCGGCGTGTTCAATGGAAAGATTTTTGTCCGGCAGCAGGCCCAGAAGACAAATGCTTACCAGTCGAACAAGAACATCCTGTTATCGCCCGATGCAACAATAAACACAAAGCCGCAGCTTGAAATATTTGCAGATGATGTAAAGTGTTCACATGGCTGTACAGTTGGAAAGCTTGATGAAGAAGGACTGTTTTATCTCAGGTCCAGGGGTGTTCCTGAATCCATAGCCAGGTCATTGCTCCTGCATGGATTTGCACTCGACGTCCTGGAGCAGATCCGACCAGAACACATTCGAACCTATGTAGACAGACTCATTTCTGAACGACTAGAATTATTGTAGCATGATTGACGCACAAACAATTCAAAGCAGGTTTGATATTGACCATATCAGGAGCCAGTTTCCCATCCTCAGCCGGGAAGTGAAAGGCAAGCCATTGGTATACTTCGACAATGCCGCGACCTCGCAGAAGCCGCGGCAGGTTATCGATGCGCTGGTGCATTACTACTCTTACCAGAATGCCAACATCCACAGGGGAATACATTCCCTCGCGGAAGAAGCCACTGCCGCTTTCGAGGATACACGTGATGAAGTGAAGAGGTTTATCAATGCGGCACATCGTGAAGAGATCATTTTCACCCGCGGGGCTACTGAGGGTATCAACCTGGTTGCCTATACCTGGGGTCGCCAGAATATTTCTGCAGGCGATGAGATCATTATCTCCGCCATGGAGCACCATTCCAATATAGTGCCGTGGCAGCTGCTCTGCGAGGAGAAAGGCGCCCTGCTCCGGGTAATACCTGTTACCGGCAAGGGTGAGCTCGACATGGATGCATTCAGGAAAATGCTGACCGGGAAAACAAAACTGGTTGCTGTAGTGCATGTTTCAAATGCGCTGGGAACAGTTAACCCTGCCCGTGAAATCATTACCCTGGCACATGAGGCAGGAGCACTTGTCCTGCTCGATGGTGCGCAGTCAACCGTTCACCTCGATATCGACGTGCAGGAGCTGAACGTTGACTTTTTCGTATTCTCAGGGCACAAGATTTATGGTCCGACCGGCGCCGGGGTGTTATACGGGAAGAAGCATTTACTTGAAGAGATGCCCGTCTTCCTCGGTGGCGGGGAAATGATCAAAGAAGTGAGTTTTGAGGGTACTACGTACAATGAACTACCATACAAGTACGAGGCGGGAACGCCTAATATTGCGGATACTGTCGCACTGAAAGCAGCGCTTGAGTTTATCCGCCACACGGGCAAGGAAAATATCCGCAGGCATGAAAATGAACTGCTTGCCTATGCCACGGAAAAACTGGAACAGATCCCCGGGGTACGGATCATCGGAACGGCGAAGGAAAAGATCAGCGTTATTTCATTTGTGATAGACAAGGTTCATCCCCAGGATGTCGGCATCCTGCTCGACAATCGCGGTGTAGCGGTGAGGACAGGCCATCATTGCGCGCAGCCGCTGATGGACATCTTCTGCATTCCTGGTACGATCAGGGCATCCTTCGCGATGTACAACACGAAAGAAGAGATAGATGAAATGATCACCGGGGTGCAACGCGCGATCAAGTTATTATCCTGACAATAACCCGGAAATGAAAACAGTAAAACCGATAGTGGAAACAGAACAGGAGATCATCGAGGAATTCGGCCTCTTTGATTCGTGGGATGAGAAATATGAGTACATCATAGATCTCGGCAAAAAGCTGCCCACGCTGGACGAGGAATACAAGCAGGACGAAAACCGGGTGAGAGGCTGCCAGTCGACAGTGTGGCTCGTGGCCTTTTACCACGACGGGCAGGTAACATTCAAAGCCGACAGTGACGCTGTGATCGTGAAGGGGCTCATCAGTATGCTGATCAGGGTTTTGTCCGGCCACAGTCCCGATGAGATCATCAATGCACCACTCGGCTTTATAGACAGTATAGGAATGACCAGCCATTTGGCGCAGACCCGGTCGAACGGGTTGCTGGCCATGGTGAGGCAGATGAAGCATTATGCGCTGGCATTCAAATTAAAACACCAATCAGCCGCTACGTAGCATGGAAACAACAGACTTAAAACAACAGGTTATTGATTGCCTGCAAACGATATACGATCCGGAGATACCGGTAAGCATATACGAACTGGGGCTGATCTATGAAGTCGAAATTTTGCCGATAGGGAATGTCCAGATCGTGATGACGCTCACGGCACCCGGTTGCCCGGCAGCCCAGTCGTTACCCGTGGAAGTAGACCAGAAAGTGCGCAACATCCCGGGGGTAAACGACGTACATGTGGCGGTAACCTGGAATCCACCCTGGAATAAGAGCATGATGTCAGAAGCGGCGCAACTGGAACTAGGAATGTTGTAATAAGCATCACATGAAAATTTCAGCACAGGAAGAATACGGTTTGCGGATCCTGATCCGGATTGCGGGCTGCAAGTCCGCAACAGGCATGAGTATCCCACAACTCAGTGAGGCTGAGGGGCTAAGCCAGACTTATGTAGCGAAACTTACCCGCCTGATGCGCATTGAGGGATTCATCAACAGTACCCCGGGTAATAAAGGCGGTTATGTATTGGCGAGACCCGCTGAAACCATCGTCATCAACCAGGTCCTGAAAGCGCTTGGGGGAACGATGTTCGACAAGGAATTCTGCGGCTTTCATGCGGGCAATATGAACCTGTGCACCCACTCTGTCGACTGCTCCGCCCGCTCACTCTGGCAGCTGATCCAGTACACGCTCGACCAGATGCTCGACAAAGTTACCCTGCACGATCTCGTTAATACGGAAAAAGAATCAGGAAAAATTCTTGCGTCAAAATTTTTCATTTGATGATTTGTAAAAAAGAATTTAATTTAAAGGAACGATTAGCTCTCTCAAATTCTTTGCCATGGATACCGTCAGAAATATCCTGCAATTAAAAGGAAACCTGGTTTATACAGTGAGTCCGGATAGCTCAGTGTATGAAGCCCTCGAATTACTTGAATCAAAAAACCTGGGATCATTGGTCATCGTAGAAGATGACGGGAAGTTGGACGGAATATTCACTGAACGCGACTATGCACGCAAAGTCATTCTCAAAGGACGATCCTCGAAGGAAACATTTGTACGGGACATTATGACTGATGATCCGATTTTCGTAACGCCTGACACCAAGATCGAAGAATGCATGAAGCTGATGACTGAAAAGTTCATCCGCCACCTGCCTGTGCTGGAAAATAATCAATTGATCGGACTAGTATCGATTGGTGATTTAGTGAAGTACATCATCAATCAAAAGGATTTTATTATTGAGAACCTGGAACATTATATCTGTAGCTGAAAAGGGTGCATTCATCCATCTATGAAGCTATTTAAATGCCGGAACATCAAGCGTATAGTATCCCGTTATGGCCGATGCTGTTATATGCAGGCATCGTGCTGATTTTGCTTTCCGCAATTCTTACACTCTCCTATTTACTGGGGCAGCGGCATAGCGAAAGGGCTACTGCAAAGCCATATGAAGGCGGCATTGAACAAACCGGTTCAGCAAGGCTTCGCTTTTCCGCGCAGTTCTACCTCGTTGCGATGCTCTTTGTGATCTTTGATGTGGAAGCAGTGTTCCTGATGTTGTGGGCCCTTGGTTTCTGGGAACTCGGGTGGCCAGGATATATCGGCGCTTCCATTTTCGTTCTGCAGCTTGTTGTCGTCCTGATCTATGAGTGGGGCACCGGCGCATTGAACATCGGCATCAATCCGAATAAATTAATGAAAGTGGTACGTGATCACCATAAAAAATCACAGCAATGAAATGGTGGGCCAGTAAAGCAGGTGATCCTGCAGGCAGGGTAAGCGGTAACGGCAGTATGGAAGAAGCCGTCAGCAAAAGCATTATGCTTACCACCGTGCAGGACCTCGTGGCGTGGGGAAGGAAGAATTCCATGTGGCCATTTCATTTCGGTCTCAGCTGCTGCTTCGTGGAAATGGCCACGAGCATTACCAGCAAATACGATGTTGCCCGCTTCGGTGCGGAAGTAATTCGCGGCACGCCCCGCGAAGCAGATGTGATGGTGATCGCCGGTACTGTGTTCATAAAAATGGTCCCCATCATCAAACGCCTCCATGAACAGATGATGGAACCACGATGGGTCATCTCCATGGGAAGCTGTGCAAACAGCGGCGGCATGTACGATATATATAGTGTGGTGCAGGGCGTTGACAAATTTCTCCCGGTTGACGTTTACGTTCCGGGATGCCCGCCACGACCAGACGCATTCATGCAGGGATTGGTATTACTCGCCGAATCGGTCGGAAAGGAAAGACGGCCATTGAGCTGGGTGATCGGTGAACAGGGCGTTATACGGCCCGAACCCGAAAGCATGAAAGATCGCAAGCGCGAAGAAAGAAAGAACATGGTACACTTCAGGGGTATTGACGAAGTGTAATTAATTTTTATACCATGCGGCCTGCGGATACCATATTACAGCAGCTGCAGCAAACATTTGGTGCAGCCGGGTTTCACCAGCAGAACACTGTTGACGGGATAGCTACATTCTGGCTTCCCGCTGAACAGGTAATACCGGTGATCAGCCACCTGAAGACCTCAACCGGCCTCGCATATCGCATGCTGTACGACCTAACGGCACTGGATGAACGCAACAGGCAGATCCACAATGGCGTGCCGAGGTCTTCCTTTACCGTTGTATATCATCTCTTCTCCTATGAGCGCAATGATTTCATCCGGCTGAAAGTACCACTCGATGGAGATTATCCTTCTTTACCAAGTATCACCGGAATATTCCGGAATGCAAACTGGTATGAACGTGAAGTGTATGACATGTTCGGGATCCGCTTTAACGGTCACCCGCACCTGCAGCGACTGCTGATGCCACTGACATGGTCCGGCCATCCACTCCGCAAGGAACATCCTGCACGCGCAACCGAAATGGGACCGTTCCGGCTGACTGATGAGAAGCAGGACCGCGAACAGGAAGCACTCCGGTTCAAGCCGGAAGAATGGGGAATGCAAAGAAAAAGTGACGATGCAGATTTCATGTTCCTCAATATTGGCCCGCAACACCCGGGCACCCACGGTGTGCTCAGGATCATCCTGCAGCTCGATGGTGAAGATATTGTTGATGCTGTACCTGAAATTGGTTTCCATCACCGCGGTGCCGAGAAAATGGGCGAACGCCAGAGCTGGCATACCTACATCCCCTATACCGACCGCGTCGATTACCTGGGTGGAGTAATGAATAACCTTGCCTATCTCCTTGCCGTTGAAAAACTCGCAGGAATTGAAGTGCCGGACAGGGTGAAAGTAATCCGCGTGATGTTATGTGAATTTTTCCGGATCGCCAGTCACCTCGTATGGTTTGGCACTTTCGCCCAGGATGTTGGTCAGCTCTCGCCGGTATTTTACATGTTCACCGACCGCGAAAAGATCTTCGACGTCATAGAAGCTGTGTGTGGTGGACGCATGCACCCGAACTGGTTCCGCATTGGCGGCGTTGCACAGGACCTGCCGAATGGCTGGGACGTGCTCGTAAGAAATTTTGTGGAGCATTTCCCTAAGCAGCTCAAAGAGTATAACAACATGGTGATGCGTAACAGCATCTTCAGGGCACGCACGAGGGGCATCGGCATTTACACACTTGATGAAGCGATTGAATGGGGCGTTACCGGCGCAGGGCTCCGTGCATGCGGATTTGACTGGGATTTCCGCAAGAAGCGTCCCTACTCAGGATATGAAATGTTCGAATTCGACATTCCCACGGCCATCCATGGCGACTGTTATGACCGCTCTTATGTACGGGTGGAAGAAATGAGGCAAAGTCTTCGCATTATAGAACAATGCCTCAACAATATGCCTGAAGGAAGTTATAAGGCAGACCATCCGCTTACGACCCCACCACTGAAAAAGTATACCATGCAGGACATCGAAACCCTGATCACGCATTTCCTGAATGTGAGCTGGGGCCCCGTAATGCCGCCGGGTGAAGCAATGAGCTGTATTGAAGCAACAAAAGGTGCAAACAGTTACTATCTCACCAGCGACGGCAACACATCGTCATATCGTACCCGGATCAGGACCCCGTCTTTTCCGCACATGCAAATGGTTCCCTATATCAGTAAAGGATATACAGTGAGTGACCTACTGTCGATACTTGGAAGTGTTGACTTCGTACTGGCGGATATAGACAGGTAATTAAAAATTAAAAAAAGAAGCGTGCTGACAGAAGAAGAAATAAAAGCGATCGATCATGAAGCGTCGAGGGTGCCGCACAAGAAGGCGGCGCTGATTGATGCGCTCAAGATTGTACAGCAGCAACGCGGATGGGTAAGCGATGAAAGTGTGTCTGACCTCGCGGAATACCTTGAGATCAGTCCGGCTGAAGTGGACAGCGTTGCCACATTCTACAACCTGATCTTCCGCAGGCCGGTTGGCAGCAACGTGATCCTGTTGTGCGACAGCATTTCCTGTTACGTGATGCACTACGAAGAAATTTATGCGTCGCTGAAAGACAAGCTTGGCGTGGCCTTCGGTCAGACCACCGAAGATGGTCTTTTCACTCTTCTACCCAATGCCTGCCTGGGATGTTGTGACCGTGCCCCGGCAATGATGATCAACCATGACCTATATACTGACCTCAAACCTGAACAACTCGATACGATCCTTATGAAATACAAATAGTATGGAACGTCCGCTAACCAAAAATATACACCCTGGCCGTCCGCCACTCAACCTGAAAGACTACGAAATGACAGGCGGATACTCTGCATTGCGCAAGATCATGGCCGGCATGAGTCCCAAAGATGTGCAGCAGGCCGTGCAGGACAGCAACCTGAAAGGTCGCGGGGGTGCGGGTTTCAACACCGGGATGAA
Source organism: Flavihumibacter solisilvae (assembly GCF_000814475.1). Lineage (GTDB taxonomy): Bacteria > Bacteroidota > Bacteroidia > Chitinophagales > Chitinophagaceae > Flavihumibacter > Flavihumibacter solisilvae. The sequence continues at coordinate 172,189 of NZ_JSVC01000019.1, forward strand.
GTGGAGTTTTGTGCCGATGGATGAAAAAGGCGGCCCCACAAAATACCTCATCGCAAATGCCGACGAAATGGAACCCGGCACATTCAAAGATCGTTTGCTGCTTGAAGGAAATCCCCACCAGCTGATCGAAGGCATGATCATCGCTGCATACGCCATCCAGGCAAACATCTCCTACATCTTTTTGCGTTGGGCTTATAAAGCTGCTGCAAAATGCCTGGAGGAATCGATCCATGAAGCATACCATGCAGGCTATCTCGGTGAAAACATCCTCGGCACCGGTTACCGTCTCGAGATGTATTTGCATACTGGTGCGGGAAGGTATATGTGCGGGGAGGAAACTGCCCTGCTGAATGCATTGGAAGGCAAGCGTGCCATGCCAAGGGCGAAGCCGCCATTTCCGCAGGTAAGCGGCTTGTTTGGGAAACCAACCATCGTCAACAATGTAGAGACCCTTTGCTGCATTCCCCATATCATCAACAACGGCGCAGAGTGGTTCAAGTCACTCAGTTACAGTGAGGATGGCGGCACAAAGCTCTACGGGGTGAGTGGCAAGGTGAATAAGCCGGGTGCGTGGGAATTACCAATGGGCGTGACCATGCGCGAACTGATTGAAGAATATGCAGGGGGAATGAAGAATGGTTACCAGCTGAAAGGTGTACTGCCGGGGGGCGCATCAACAGACTTCCTGACTGTACAGCACCTGGACCTGAAAATGGACTTCAAATCGGTTGCCGCGGCAGGCAGCAGGCTTGGAACAGGCACCATGATCGTAATGGATGATGCTACCTGCCCGGTTGGTTTTGTCCATAACCTGCAGCACTTTTTTGCACAGGAAAGTTGCGGCTGGTGCACGCCCTGCCGTGAAGGGCTGCCCTGGGTGGAAAAGCTGTTGCTATCACTTGAAAAAGGCACGGGCACTGAAGAAGATATTGACCTGTTGCAGCAGCATACACAATGGCTCGGACCCGGTAATACTTTCTGTGCATTGGCACCGGGCGCTATGGAACCATTGCAGAGTGCGCTGAAATATTTCCGTGACGATTTCGACAGGCACGTGAAAGAAAAAAAATGTCCGTATCACCATAACCATCATTGAAAAAAAGCGGCATGCCTACCATAATCATCGATAACATTCCTTACCAGGTAAAAGCGGGCAGCAACCTGCTTGAAGCCTGCCTGGGTGTGGGCATTGACCTACCCTATTTCTGCTGGCATCCTGCTTTGGGAAGTGTTGGTGCGTGCAGGCAATGTGCCGTCAAGGTATTCAAGGATGAACAGGATAATTCCGGCCGGCTGGTCATGAGCTGCATGGAAGCTATAAAGGACGGCATCCGGATTTCTGTGCAGGATAAAGGCGCAAAAGCATTCCGCGAACAGGTCATCGAATGGCTGATGACCAATCACCCGCACGACTGCCCGGTTTGTGACGAAGGTGGCAGCTGCCACCTGCAGGACATGACGGTAATGACGGGTCACGATTATCGCCGGTTCAAATACAAAAAACGTACGTACGTTAACCAATACCTGGGACCGCTTGTACATCATGAGATGAACCGTTGTATCCAATGTTACCGTTGCGTACGCTACTACCGCGACTATGCAGGTGGTCACGACCTCAATGTCTTTGGTGCGCATAACCACGTTTATTTCGGCAGGGAAAAAGATGGAATCCTGGAGAGCCCGTTCAGCGGAAACCTCGCTGAAGTTTGTCCCACCGGCGTATTCACCGACAAAACACTTAAACAACATTATACCCGCAAATGGGACCTTACAAGTGCGCCCTCTGTTTGCCAGCAATGCAGCGTTGGCTGTAATATCCTGGCAGGCGAGCGGTATGGCCAGCTGCGGAATGTTTTGAATCGTTATCACAGCGAAGTAAATGGGTATTTCATCTGCGACCGGGGACGGTTTGGCTATGAGCACGTGAACAATGTAAACCGCATCCGCCAACCGATAATCCGGAATCTTACTGTGGAAGCTGTTGATGAAACTACGCTGCTGACACACCTGCAGCAGGTCATCAATAACCGTAACCTCATCGGGATCGGGTCACCGCGGGCATCGGTTGAAAGCAATTATTCGCTGATGCACCTTGTGGGAAAAGAAAATTATTATTCCGGCATTTCAGAAGATGCCACATTTATCGAAAGAAAGATCGTTGACATCCTGGAGAACGGCGGCATTCATACTCCCTCCTTAAAAGAAATCGAAAATGCCGATGCCGTAATTGTGCTGGGTGAAGACATCTGGAATACAGCACCTGTAATGGCCCTGTCGGTAAGGCAAAGTGTAATGAAAACGGCGGCACGTGAAGCCATGACACAAATTTCGACTCCGGCGTGGAATGATGCCGCAGTCCGCGAGCGGGTGCAGGAAGACCGAGGCTACTTCGCCAACCTGGCTATCACTGAATCACCGGTCGATGAGTGGAGCACACATACCTACCATAGTGTTCCGGACAATATAGCCAGGCTGGCCTTTGCCATTGCTTCCAAATTGCGCCCGGAACTTCCGTTGCCTGAAGGCATGCCTGAAGCTGACCTGCAACTAGCAGAAAGAGTAGCAGGCGCGCTGGAAAATGCAAAGCATGTTGTGGTGATAAGCGGATCCGGCCCGGGGAGTGAAACACTGGTCAGGGCAGCATACAATATCGCGAGAGCGGTACAGGAAAAAGGCAAAACAGCGGGACTTGCATTCGTACTTCCCGAAAGTAACAGTATGGGAGCTGCAATGATGAAAGCGCCATCATTCGATAAGGCCTTACAGCGCATCCGTAAAGAAAACAATACCACTGTTATTATCCTGGAAAATGATTTGTACCGGTATAATTCCACGACAGACGTTGACCAGTTCCTCGACACCTGCAAAAGTATAATTGCAATAGATTCGCTGAACACCTTAACTACCGGTAAAGCACATGTGCTCGTTCCTGCTGCAACATTTGCAGAATCCGATGGCACTTCCATCAATTACGAAGGCCGGGCTCAGCATTATTACCAGGTATTCATGCCTGCGAATCCCTGCATCAAAGAAAGCTGGAAATGGCTGTGGAAGATGAAAAGCTTAATGGCAGGATCCGCAAACGGACAGGAACATCACCCCGATGAAATACTTAAGCAGATAGAGTCAAGTTATCCGCAATTCACCGGCATTTCAGCTTCGGCTGCACCAGCGGATTTCCGGATCTACGGCCAGCTGCTTCCGCGCGAACCGCACCGTTATAGCGGACGTACTGCGATGCTTGCCAATATCGGGGTAAGTGAACCCAAACCCCTGGATGATGGCGACAGCCCGTTTACATTCACGATGGAAGGTTACCAGGGCCTGCCTCCTGCCCCGCTCATTCCATTTTACTGGCGGCCTGGCTGGAACTCTGTACAGGCCCTCAACAAATACCAGCAGGAGATCGGTGGGCCGCTGCGTGGCGGAGATCCGGGAATCAGGTTATTTGATCGCAATGACAAGGTTGCATCCTGGTGGTTCAATGACACGCCAGAGGCTTTTGCCGGCAGAACGGGCAAATGGCTGCTGCTGCCGCAATACCATGTATTCGGCTCAGCGGAAATGAGCAGGTGGTCGGCGGCGCTTGACTTTCTTACACCGCAACCATGCATCAGCATTTCGCAACAAGACGCTGCACAATTGGGCGTCTCAGAAGGACATATGCTTACCATTGAAACCGACAAAGAAAGATTTAGTCTGCCGGTTGCCGTCAGGAGTGACCTGGTACAGGGTGTTGTTTTGGCGCCGGCGGGCTTTCAATCAATTCCTTCATTGGCATGGGGTACATGGATAAAAATTATGGCATGACCGTAATGCAACATATATGGATCGTTCTTGGCGTGCTCTTCGTGCTGCTGAATATTGCAGCAGGACTCATCTGGGTGGAAAGAAGATTGCTCGCACTCTGGCAGGACAGGCTTGGACCGAACCGGGCAGGCCCGCTGGGAATTTTTATTGTGCTTGCAGACACGCTGAAACTGTTTTTCAAAGAGGACTGGATTCCGCCGTTTGCCGATAAATGGGTATTCATCACTGCCCCCGCTATCGTTGCCGGAAGCGTGCTGTTAAGTTTCGTCATCATCCCTTTTGCCCCGGGAATCGTGGTTGCCGACCTGAATGTTGGCCTGCTGTTCTTTCTTGCCATGTCATCGCTCGGCGTATACAGCATTGTGTTGGGCGGATGGGCTTCCAACAATAAATATGCATTGCTCGGCGCCATGCGCGGCGCCTCGCAGATGATCGCATACGAAGTATTCATGGGGCTGTCGCTGATGGGCGTAGTAATGATCACCGGGTCATTCAATATGGGTGACATTGTAGACGCCCAAAAGAATGTCTGGTTCTGTTTTACGCAGCCACTCGGATTTATCATCTTCTTCATTGCCGGCGTTGCCGAAACGCATCGCCTGCCCTTCGACATCCCGGAAGCAGAAAGTGAACTGATCGCAGGCTTCCATGCGGAATATTCGGGAATGAAATTCGGGATGTTCTTTATTGGCGAATACCTCGGCATTACATTGATCTCTGCCATGACCGTGACCCTCTTTTTCGGCGGATGGCACGGGCCTGCATTTCTTCCACCGCTTGCCTGGTTCGCATTGAAGACGATCCTGTTCCTTGGACTGTTTATCCTGTTACGTGCATCATTACCGCGACCGAGATATGACCAGCTGATTGAATATGGGTGGAAAGTACTGTTGCCTGTTGTGCTGGCCAACCTTATGATAACCGGAGCCATTGCCCTGTGGCTGAAATCAACATAAAACAACTACCATGTTAAGTAACCTGAGAACGATGTGGCTGGTTTTTGTGCACCTATTCAAGAAGAAGGCCACTGTTCAATACCCGGAAGAAAAGAACACGCTGCGTCCACGCTGGCGGGGAAGAATTGTGCTGACGAAAGACCCCGATGGCGGAGAGAGATGTGTCGGTTGCTACCTGTGTGCAGCAGCCTGCCCGGTTGATTGCATCGCACTGCAGGCAACGGAAGACAAAGACGGCCGTCGTTACCCCGAATTCTTCCGCATCAACTTTTCGCGCTGCATTTTTTGCGGCTATTGTGAAGAAGCCTGTCCGACTTATGCCATTCAACTCATTCCCGATTTTGAAATGGCGGAATACAACAGGCAGAACCTGGTATTTGAAAAAGAAGACCTGCTGATCGACAGCCAGGGAAAATACCCCGGCTACAATTTTTACAAAGTCGCCGGAATGGATGCAGGCGTGAAAAAGAAAGGGGAAGGCGAAAATGAAGAACCACCTGTTGACATCTACAGCCTTTTACCCTGATGGAAGTATTATTCTGCATATCATCGCTGGTCGCCATCCTGTCAACCGTTATGGTGATCACGCGCCTCAACCCGGTGCATGCCCTGTTATACCTGGTAGTATCATTCATGTCGGTCGCCATGATCTTTCTTTCACTTGGCGCACCATTCATGGCGGTACTGGAAGTGATCGTTTATGCGGGTGCTATAATAGTGCTTTTCATCTTCGTAACGATGATGCTTAACCTGGGAAAAGAAACGGCCGAACAGGAAAGAAACTGGCTGAAGCCAAGGGTCTGGGTTGGTCCTTCCCTACTCGCCGCCGTGTTGCTTGCCGAAATGATCATACTGCTTACAAAAGGGCAACCCGGTTCAATGCAGGTGACAGTGGTGGATCCAAAAAAAGTGGCCTTGTCATTATACGGCGAATACATCATTGCGCTGGAACTTGTCGGTTTCCTGATGATCGCGGGAATAGTCGGCGCGGCACATATCGGCAAGCATCGCAAGAAAACATTTCACCGGTTCCTGGAAGATGAGGCTGAAACCGAACAACAATTAAAAGCGGATTACCATGATGTCCATACAGGTTAGTGCCGTACTGATCGTTGCCGCCATCCTTTTCGTGCTGGGATTCATTGGCGTGCTGACCAGGAAGAATATCCTGTTCATGCTGATTTCCGTAGAAATCATGCTGAACGCGGCAGGGCTCGCATTTGTTGCGGCTTCCGCGAAATGGCAGCAGGCAGACGGCCAGGTCATGTTCCTGTTCATCCTGGCCATGGCTGCGGCAGAAGTATCTGTCGGACTTGCGCTAGTGTTACAGATCTATCACCAGTACAAAACACTTGACATTGAAAAACTGAATGCATTAAAGGATGAATAACCTTTTAGCCTATATACCTGCCTTTCCCCTGCTGGGCTTTCTCGTCTTATCGATCGCGGGGAGAAAGATGTCGAAGAACCTGGTCGCTTTAACAGGCGCGGGAACCATTTGCATCTCCGCCATCATCAGCCTGGTAATTGCTGCCGGTTTTATTAGCTCGCCGCCAACAGAAGGTTTTATCAGCACGTCAGTCTGGCATTGGTTCACCTTGAGTGATTTCATTGTAAATATCGGCCTGCGCGCAGATGCGCTTTCGGTTGTTTTTATTTTCATCATCACTTTTGTGGGCGCCCTCATTCATATCTATTCAGCTGAGTTCATGCGCCACGATGAGGACTATGCGCGCTTCTTTGCCAGCATGAATTTATTTGTATGCTCCATGCTGTTACTGGTACTGGCAGACAACCTGGTGCTGTTATACCTGGGCTGGGAAGGTGTCGGACTCTGCAGCTACCTGCTCATCGGGTTCTGGTTCAAGGAACCCACGAATAATCACGCAGCAAATAAGGCCTTCCTGATCACGCGTATTGGCGATACTGCCATGCTCATCGGGCTGTTTTTGATCTTCCATAACCTGCGGACATTGAACATCCAGGAGATCCTGTTACTAGCACCCCAAAATTTCAGTACGGGCAGCAGCGAGATCACGCTGATAGCTTTGTTATTGCTGGCAGGCGGCATGGGAAAATCTGCACAGGTCCCCCTGCAAACCTGGCTTCCTGATGCCATGGCTGGTCCGTCGCCCGTGAGTGCGTTGATACATGCAGCCACGATGGTAACAGCAGGCGTATACCTGGTAGCAAGGATGAATGCAGTATTTGCCTTATCTCCACTGGCAATGTCAATAGTTGCGGTTGTGGGCGCGGTAACACTGCTGCTTGCAGGGTGCAGCGCAATGGTACAAAGCGATATCAAGAGGATCCTCGCATACTCGACCATCAGCCAGATCGGGTATATGTTCCTGGCGCTGGGTGTGGGTGCCTGGACTGCAGCCATATTTCATTTCTTCACACATGCATTCTTTAAGGCCCTACTCTTTCTTGCTGCAGGTGTGATCATTGAGAGCCTGCATCATGAACATAATATTTTCCGGATGGGTGGATTGAAGAAATCGATGCCGGTAGTATTCGTCACCTTCCTTGCAGGAGCGGCCGCCCTGGCAGCATTGCCATTGGTCACGGCGGGATTCTTCAGCAAGGATCCCATTCTTTGGTATGCGTTCAGTTCTGAAAAAGGGAACGCCTGGCTGTGGATGACAGCCCTGCTGGGAGCCTTCCTTACTGCGTTCTATACAACGAGATTGATGATCGTTGTTTTCTGGGGAGAAGCAAAAACGGCGATAGGGCATCATCCGGGCAAGGCAATGATAATTCCGTTGATCATTCTGGCCATATTATCAGTGACTGCGGGGTTTGTTGAATGGCCACATAACATGATCCACCTTACCTTATTCTCCGATCTGCTTCATCAGCAACTGCCGGAAGTTGCACTAAAACCGGACCTCCCGGCGGAATCGTTATTCCAGCTGATTGCGGCGCTGACAACCTTTGCCGGGATTGCCCTGGGGTATATGCTTTACTACCGGAAAACATACCTGGCGACATCCTGGCTGCAATCACCTTCTGTCGCGGGCGTGCACAACCTGTTTAAGAGTGGCTGGGGGTTTGATCATTTCTACCGTGCTGTTTTTGTGCAGCCATTCCTCTTTATTACCCGGATCAACCGCACAGATTTCTTTGACAGGATCTATGACGGCATAGCATCACTGAACATTCAATTGAACAGGTTTTTGTCCCTTTCACAGAATGGCTCACTGCGATGGTATGTCGTGGGTGTGCTGGCCGGCGCACTATTTATAATCACCTTACAGCTTTTATTATGATTCTGATATGGCTGATCATATTACAACTGGGTGCCGGCATCCTCAGCTGGCTGCTGTCGAAGCGCGATAATCGGCTGGCGGCGGGAATAGCACTTACCGCGGTAATCGCTTGCCTGTTGCTGACAATTCAGCTATTTGCCCGATTCAGGCCTTCATTTGCTGGGGGTGGACAATGGCTAATGGAATACCGGGCAGACTGGATCCCGGCTTTCGGTATCAGCTTCCATCTCGCACTTGACGGACTTAGCCTGGCGATGTTACTCCTGACTTTTTTCCTCGGGGCACTCGCAGTGTTATGTTCGTGGAAGGAGATCAGGCAACGTGCCGGCTTTTTTTATTTCAATCTTTTGTGGACGCTTGCAGGTATCACCGGTGTGTTCCTGGCAATTGACCTCTTCCTGTTTTACTTTTTCTGGGAAGTGATGCTCATCCCAATGTTCTTCCTGATCTATATCTGGGGTGATACCCGGCGACGTTATGCAGCCATCAAATTCTTCCTCTTCACCCAGGCAGGCGGCTTACTCATGTTGCTTTCGATCCTGGCAATGGTCATTATTCATGCAGGCCAGGCCGGTCGTTATTCATTTGACTATGCCGATCTCCTCAATACGACATTATCGCCCGGAACAGCGAAACTGATCATGGGTGGCTACCTGCTGGCATTTGCGATCAAGCTGCCGGTAGTGCCATTCCATAACTGGCTGCCGGATGCGCATGGTGAAGCGCCGACAGCAGGCAGCCTTATCCTTGCCGGACTACTGCTGAAAACCGGTGCCTATGGCATCATCCGTTTCGTGATAACCATGTTTCCCGAAGCTGCTGCTTCTGTATCGTGGTGGGCCATGCTCGCCGGGGTAATCGGCATCATATACGGAGCTTTTCTTGCCTATGGACAAACAGACCTGAAACGACTCATTGCCTATACTTCGGTCAGCCATATGGGTTTTGTTATGCTGGGAGCTTTTTCGTTCAGTGAAATGGCCATGCAGGGCGTGGTTATGCAGTTGCTGACCCACGGCATCAGTACAGGAGCTTTGTTTGCGATTGCCGGAATGCTCAAGGAAAGGCTGCACACCAGGGAGCTTGGCAGGATGGGTGGCATGTGGACCACCATGCCGCGAATGGGTGGTATTGCCATGTTGTTCACAATGGCTTCACTCGGACTACCCATGCTCGGGAATTTCATTGCGGAATTCTTTATCCTGATGGGCGCATTCCAGGCAAGCGTACCGCTGACTGTTATCGCCTCAACAGGACTTGTATTTGCCGCACTCTATTCACTCAGGATGGTGCAGAAAGTATTTCTTGGTCCACCATCAGTAGAGAATATAACCTTCGATCTTGATGCAAGAGAGCTCGTCGTACTCGGCGCCCTGAGTGTCAGTATCGTGTTGCTGGGCCTCTTTCCCCAACCGGTGTTCGACATGATAACAAATGTAATCAGGAACCTAAACCATACTTATGAATGAGCTGGAACTACAGGCGCTGCTACCCTTCATGGTGCTGGCAGCATCTTCGCTGGTGGTGATCCTGCTGATCGCTTTCCGGCTGAGCCATACCGTCATCCAGATTTCCGGCTTCATGATGATGTGCCTGACCGTGATATGCATGTGGCTGGTTCGCGACACCCTGCCACGTGAAATTCCTCCCCTGCTGGTGATCGATGGATTTGCAGCATTCACTACAGGCCTAATTGTTTTTGTTGTACTGGCGGTTGGGCTGTTCTCCTATATCTATTTCGAAGAACGCGAAGAGAACCCGAAAGAATATTATATCCTGCTGTTCCTTGCCACACTCGGGGCGGCCGTGCTAACGGTCAGCAAACATTTTATTTCGCTGTTCATCGGACTTGAAATCTTAAGCATCAGCCTGTATGGACTGATCGGCTACCTACGAAACCGGAATAACGCAGTTGAAGCGGGATTGAAATACCTGATGCTGGCTGCACTTACCTCGGCATTCCTGTTATTTGGAATGGCACTTGTTTACCTCGAGACCGGCAGCATGGATTTTGCCGTTATCGGGAGGCATGTACAGTCATCAGGATTTTCGGTGCTGATGATCCTCGGCATTGGCATTTTGCTGGTCGCAGTGGGCTTTAAACTAGCCTTCGTCCCGTTTCATTTGTGGGCAGCAGATGTGTACCAGGGTGCCCCGCCACCAGTAACCGCTTTTATTGCAACCGCTTCCAAGATCGGGGTATTTTCGGTGTTGCTGCGTTTCGGCCAGTCGCTCGGACTGCAAAATGAACAATTACTGCAGGGAATCTTTTCTTTCATTGCTATTGCCTCCATGATCGTGGGCAATTTGCTGGCATTGCGGCAACAGAACATCAAGAGGCTGCTTGCGTATTCTTCAATCGCACATTTCGGCTACCTGCTGGTTGCCTTCCTTCCCGGCAATGACAATGGCGAAACTGCAGCGCTGTTTTACCTGCTGTCGTATTCCGTAACGCTGCTCTGTGCTTTCGGCATCATCACCATAATGTCGGGTACAAAACAGGATGCAGAATCGGTCTCCTTCTACCAGGGCCTGTTCTGGAAACAACCCATACTTGCCGTGGTTCTTTCTGTTGCGATGCTTTCACTTGCCGGCATCCCGTTAACAGCTGGCTTCCCGGCGAAATTTATGGTCCTCGCCAGTGGAGTTGAAGACAGCAGGTGGATCCCGGTGCTTGTGCTGGTTGCCACAAGTGTTATCGGTCTCTACTACTATCTCCGGGTGATCGGGATCCTGTTTGAGAAGCCTGAAGAGGAAACAGCAGCAACAAAAGTGCTTCATCCTTTCTTTTATTATGCCACTTATACCTCGCTGACCGTGCTGATGCTGGCGATCTGCTGGCTGGGATTATTTCCCGGGAATGTAATTGATGGAATCAGGCAGCTGTTACAGCTTGAATAAAACAGGTTGTTATCTGCCCTGGAAATACAGGGTCAAATAGTATAACCCACCGACATTGGGTCCGCCAAGGAAAGAAACATTGTATTGATTCAACAGGTTCGTTGCACCGACCCTGATCTTGCAACCAATCTTTGGCAGGGAATAATTCACCTGGGCATCAAGCGCATGAAATGCGGGCACTGTTCCATTTACAAGGAACGACTGCCAGTAATAACGGTCCTGCCATCGCCAGCTGATTCCTGCACCAAGATTTTTCCAGATCGATTCATTTGCCAGGGTCAGGTTGAACATCCATGGCGGTGTATTGAATCCGTCTTCCAGTCCATCATTCGCTTCTGTCTTGTTCAGTATTGCGTGGGAAGTGTTTGCATCGACCAGGAAATTTTTTCCAGGCAGGTAACGCAACCGAAATCCAAAACCCCAGTTGTTGACGGTAGTAGCAGAGTTCGTCCACATCCGGTATCGTCCCTGCTTTCTCCGGTCATATAAAGCAAAAGCAATGGAATCGGGGTTTGAAGTTGAAGGCACACTCACTTCCACCTGTGCTATGAAGGAATTGTAATGATTGAAATAAACTTCACCATCCGCAAATAAACGTCCGTCAAAAAAGACCGCTTTATATCCGAACTCGAGTGACCTGATATGCTCCGGATCTAGGTAAGTGTAATAATTCTTTTTAAGCATGCTGCTGTTGTTCACTATAGCATCATTAACGGAGGAACCTGAAGTATTGACTTCCTTGTTTACGGCGGCCTGGAATGCATCGATCGATGACTTCAGCCAGGAATTTTCAAAAATGCCGGACGACATAACCGGCAGTCCCCCCACTCTTTTCCCCCCGCCGCTATTCACATTGGAAAAAGCTTCAAAGATGCTGGGGTAACGGTATCCGTCCTGGTACGCAAGCCTGAAATTATGTGCCGGGACAGGAGAATACACAATGCTGAAACGGTAGTTGATGGTTGGATCGAAATAGTCGTTTTTATCAAATCTTAATACTGCGCCTGCGGTGAGTTTATCTTTGAACAATTTCTTTTCTGCAGAAAGGAAACCACCCCATCGCAGGTATTTAAGGTCTTTATCGCCCTTTCCCGCAACCGGGTTAATGAAATAGTTACCATCTGGTTCGATAAAGTAATAACGGCTGTCCATTCCAGCCAGGACTGTAAAGCCTTTTTGTTTCAATGCACGCCAAACTTCAGAAAGATCTGTGTGCACTTCACCATGCAGCAGCCTGGCCTTCACCATCAAGGCAGCACCGCTATCCCAGTTGTTGATATTCGCCAGCTTTTCCATTGCAGCATTGAAACCTGGCGTTCCCGGAACCGGCCTTTCGCTATCCGCAAAACTTCGGGCATTGCTGTGAGCAGATACCACATCTGTACCAGTGGCAATGGAGTTATTGAATTGTGTGCTATAGGTGTTGAACCAGCTTTCGTCAGATTTCGAAACGCGATCCATATTTTCAGCCATGGACCTTAGGTTATATGAATCGCCGGTATTTTCCGTATTGAGATACACTTTCGCTTTCAAAACGCGGGAGGAATAATTCAACCCGTGCTGTTGCATCAGGTAGTTTTCCAGCCGGAAGCGATTTGACCGCTGGTAAACCGTATTGATATCAGCAACCCGGTAAGTATAGCTCAGGCTGGATGACAACGAAGGCCGGAAATAAAGACCTGCGTCAGCTTTCATATTGCGAAGGGAATAATCAGCAACTTCCTTTTCAAAATAGCCGGTCCGAGCCACCACGTAATTCTTTCCGCCCAGGTTCAGGGTGCGACGGTTTGACGATTCATTGCCGTATCCATTAACAGGATCTTTTGCCGGGTTGTCTGGCCCGGTAAGCCCGGTTGTCGCATTGGCATTGGGATTGAGGTCTGTCCTGTCATCGGCAATCCAGTCGCTGCCTGCACTGAAGGCCGCATTGAATTTGAATGCAAACTTATTACTGACGACTTTAGCAAACCGGGCACTGGTTTCCGAAAACAAGGCAGCACTATTACCTGCTGAAGCGATCCTGTTGACACCGGTTTTTTGCATCACGCTCCATCCAGGCGAATCAAACGGATCTTTCGTGATAAAATCTGCCAGCCCGTTGATCGTGTTCATGCCGTATAACGCTGAAGCACAGCCTGGAATAATCTCCACAGAGTTGATGTCGAGATCGGTTGGTCCAAGCGCATTGCCGACAGGCGCCCCGATATGAGGTGACTGGATATCCATTCCATCTACCAGTTGGGAGAACCGCACATTGGTGGTATTGGTGAAACCGCGGGTATTGATTACCCGGAAGCCAAGGCTGGGGGTGATCATCTGTACGCCTTTCAGGTTTTGCAGTGCATCGAAAAAAGAAGGTGCGGAACTGGCATTGAAATATTTCTCCCCGGCTTTTTCAACTGTTACGGGCGACCGGAGCAGTTGCCTGGGAACCCTGGTGGCAGTGATCACAATTTCATCTAGGGACCGCACGCGGGTGGAATCCTGTGCGCATACAGGAAGCGCCAGTAAAGCAGTTGCAAATGAAAGTAATATCCTCATTTAATCGCTACCTGTCAGCTGTTTGTGCCTTAACTCTTCAATGTCGAGCCGTGCTTCCATTTTACGGATCACATGGTCATCATAACCCTCATCGTTCCTCAACTGGAGCAGCACTTCCCGTTTCAATGTATTCAGCTCCTTAAAAATACGGCTGTATTCGATTGAGAGATCCCCTGCCAGAATATTCTTACCGTTGGCCTCCAATGTGCCGGAAGTGTTTCTCAATTCCTTCTCAAGTTCTTCACGCAGATCGGCAACAAGGTTATTCGCTGAAGTTACCATTGAATATTTTTCATCGAGAAGTTTCAGGGAGGCATTGAGCATACGCAGGTGAATATCGGCTTCCTGTTCGTGTTCCGGCCTCGGGCGATCAGGATCCTTCGTATGCAGCCAACTGATCACATAAGGGAGTGTTAATCCCTGGAATACCAGCGTAACCAATATTACGATAAACGTAATAAACAAAATGAGGTTCCGGTGCGGAAACGCGTCACCGCTTGGAAGCATCAGTGGCAGTGATAAAGCGGCCGCGAGTGATACCACGCCACGCATCCCTGCCCAGCCTATGATCAACGGACCCTTCCAGCCCGGCCGGGGATCATTGGTGCGGATATACCGGCTGATAAACATGGTAAACAATGAAGTGCCCAAAGCAGTCAGGATCCTGACGATGATCAGGATCACGGAAATGATCAGTCCGTACAGTATAGCCTCGCCAATGGAATAATTTTCCAGTCCACGTAAAACAACCCGTAACTCAAGTCCTATCAGGATAAACACCAGCCCGTTCAAAACAAAAGTCACGCTCGACCACATGGCGATCCCCTGCATCCTGCTGGCATGCGAAAGGATCAGGTGACTGCGATAGGAAACAAACAGGCCTCCGCTGACTACTGCCATCACCCCGGAAAAATGAAATGTTTCCGCTATGATATACATGAGGTAGGGTGCCACAAACGAAATGGCCGTATCAATACTCGGAGAGGTCGGCAGCCATTTGTAGAAAGCATATACGAGAATACCGATTACAATTCCAACAACGACCCCCATAACCGCCACCACCACAAAATTCCAGGCAGCCTCCCTGAACACAAAGGACCCGGACATTACCGCAGCAAGTGCAAATCGAAAAATGATCAGGCTCGTTGCATCATTCACCAGGCTCTCCCCTTCCAGGATGGCGACGATCCGCTTCTGGATGTGAATGCGTTTAAGCACCGACGTGGCAGCCACCGCATCGGGGGGAGAAACAATACCGCCAAGCAGGAAACCAAGCGCGAGGGTGAAACCAGGAATGATCAGGTAAGCCGACCAGGCAACAACAGTGGAGGTAAGAATGACAAGACCAAAGGCAAGCGTAGTGATCACCCGTCTCCATTTCCAGAAATCTTTCCAGGACGTGAACCAGGCCGCTTCATAAAGAAGGGGCGGCAGAAAGATCAGGAAGATCAGCTCCGGATCGATATGGATTACCGGAAGGCCCGGGATAAAACTGAGGACGATCCCTGCAACCACCAGGAAAATCGGGTATGAAACGTGCAATTTTTCACCCAGCATCACCAGCAGTGACATCACGACGATCAGAGTTATGACCAATAAAAGCGTTTCGAGCATACGAGGCGTTTGCTGTTTTACAAATATTGTGTTTTCCGGGCTAAATTTGAGTATAAATCATGGGCCATGCAAACAGGTATCGTTGATATGTCGGAACGCATGCAGTTTCAATTTGACCTCGACACCATGATCAGCTTCAAACCCTTTATAGACTACCTGGGCCAGTGTGAAATGCAGGAAGGGTCAATAAAACGGGAACTTTATCAACGCGCACTCCGTGCCTTTTCCGCCTGCAAGGTTTATGACCAGGACATCCCGCTCGAAGCGGCAGCACAATACCAGGAACTGTTTGAATTTGTGTACGCCTGCGTAACCCCGACACTTGAAAGTGAGAAAAAACTTTCGTGGGGATTATGCCTGCCGCTCAACCCCACTTTCTTTTACGGCACAGACAAACTCTATCAATTCTTCAGTGATGCATTAAGTAATCGTTATTTCAGCGACATGTTTGATAAAAAGGATGAAGCACTCAGGGAAGAACGCATGCGCACCATCTACCTGCTGATACTGGAAAAGTTATACCACTTCAAACCATTTACCAAGGAACAGGCCCTGAATAACACACGTGATGCCCAACAACTGCCGTCGCATTTTATGGCCCGGATCGATACGCGGTTTATTTCCGTCAGGCCCAAGCAGCAATTGCCGTCGCTCGACCTGCGCAGGGTCCAGGCCTTGCTCAACGAAGGCGGCGGGTATGAGATCTTCGAGAGGTTTGTGCCGATGCACCAGTTTGCATTCCGGGGAATCGGGATCATTTCCATTGAAGATATTACCAGCAACCAGGCCATTAACAATATCCGGAATACTATTACCATATGTGTGCCTGGCAATGAAGATGAAGTATACAGGATTGTATCCCAATCATTGAAAATGTTGCTGCAGGATAAAGAAATTGATTTTGGCATGGTACCGGTAATGCAGCTGAACGGGAAACCAGTACTTGGTAGTGGCCAGGCGCGCATGAGCCTGCTGGCCACACACTGGCACAGGATGCAAGACTATCTCAACAATCCCATTCCGCTGATCTTTACAGATATCCGTGAAGAAGATGTTTCGAAATATCGGTTCCTTGAACCATTGAAAGATGATGGCATCTGCTCACTGGCACTCATCCCTATCACGCACAACAATATTCTGGTAGGGATAACCGAGGTCTTTACCCATCACCCGGTGAAGTTTACCCCCTCCATCCTTCCCCTTATAGAACCGGTGTTGCCGATATTGGGACAGCTCTACAGGTTTTACCTGGACCAGCTTGAATGGGAAGTAGTAGCGACCATCCGGAATAAGTTCACCTCATTACTACCAGCAGTACAATGGAAATTCAATGAAGCGGCGTGGAAATACCTGCTTCATAAACAAGGTAACGATGATGCAGACATTGAACCGATCGCATTCCGCAATGTGTACCCGTTGTATGGCGCCATCGACGTACGGAATTCTACCATGGAAAGGAATATGGCAATTAAAGCCGATTTCCACAGCCAGTTGTCTGCCCTGGACGCGCTACTCGAGTCACTTAATACCGGGCACGATACAGCTTTGCTGGATGAGATCCTGTTTAAATGCCGGCACATGCTTGATGCCACATCCGGTGAAATGCTTACCATCAACGACGAAAGCAGGATCAGCAATTTTCTCAGCACTGAAGTACGTCCGCTGTTGCAGCACCTGAAGAATGAAGACGAAACCCATGTTCCGGCCATAGACGAATTCATGGCATTATCCGATGACATGCACGATTCCACTTTCGCAAACAAATATAATTTCGAGCAGTCCATGAAACTGCTGAACGATGCGATCAACAAGTACATCGAATCAGAGAATGAGAAAATGCAGAAGGCCTATCCATTCTATTTTGAGAAATTCCGGACTGACGGAATTGAGTACAATATTTACATCGGGCAGGAAATCACACCCTCGAAGGCATTTAACCGGTTCCACCTCAAGAACCTGCGGATCTGGCAACTGAACTCGATGGTATCGATCGTAAAGATGACGCGTGATTTGAAGGCGCAACTGCCGCATCCACTGGCAACCACGCAGCTGATCTTTGTACATAATCACCCCATCGACATCAGCTTCCGTACCGACGAAAGGAAATTTGACGTGGAAGGTGCATATAACATCCGTTATGAAATGGTGAAGAAACGGATCGACAAAGTTCATGTGCTTGGAAATGGTGAAAGGCTTACGCAACCGGAAAAAATTGCCATCATCTATTTCAACCGGCGCGATATAGATGATTATATCGGGTTCATCCAGTACCTGCAGGAGAAAAAGCTGCTTTGCCACGAGGTGGAACAGCTGGATCTTGAAGAATTACAGGGAATATCCGGGTTGAAGGCCATCAGGGTTACCGTTGCCTGATACATACCCTGATTTCTTAATATAGATTAATGGAGGAAGAGCACATTCGTACGGACATTTGCATTACAAAAGAAAGGAACAGATAATGAAAGACTTCATCATCCATAAGGCAGGTAGCAGGGGACATGCGGAAAACGAGTGGCTGTCGAGCTACCAGACTTTCAGCTTCAGCAGATACTATCATCCCGAACGCATCCAGTTCGGCGCGCTCCGGGTACTTAACGATGATACAGTGGCTGGGGGAAAAGGATTTGGCTCCCATCCGCACGACAATATGGAAATCATCAGCATCCCGTTGGAAGGTGCGCTTGAACACCGCGATAACCTGGGCAATACCGGCATAATCCGGAAAGGCGACATCCAGGTCATGACGACGGGCACCGGGGTATTTCACAGCGAAGTAAACGCGGATCCGGAACAACCGGTAAAGTTCCTGCAGATCTGGATTTTTCCCAAACAGCTGAATGTGAAACCAAGATATGAGCAGATCACGCTTGATCGGGTTCACCAGGTTAACCAGCTGCAGCAGATCGTATCTCCGTATCCTGAAGAGGAAGGCTGCCAGATCAACCAGGATGCCTGGTTCAGCATGGGCACTTTTGAGCGTTCAAAAACGGCCCGCTACAATGCACGCATTACCAATAATGGCCTTTATTTCTTTGTCATCAACGGCTCATTCAATATCGAAGGGCAAAAGCTTGACAGCAGGGATGGCATGGGCATCCCGGAATGTGGCCCCGTTAATATTGAAGCCTTGGAAGACAATTCTACCATTCTCATCATGGACATCCCGATGAAAGTCGATCAACAAAATATGTAACTATGGAGCAGCTGAAGATCCTGGCGGCAGGAAAGAATAAGGATATCATGACAGTAATAGACAGGCTAATCAATACACATGAAAACTGGTCAGGTGTTACTGTCACAACAACAGAAGAAGCCATCGATACCGCAAAAGAAGCACGATATGATCTTCTTTTGATCTGCGCGGGACTCAGTAGCGTTGAAGAAAAAGAACTGACGGAAGAACTTCATACGCTCCAGCCCAACCTTCGGGTCATGAGACATTACGGTGGCGGAAGTGGTCTCCTCGAATCGGAGATCCAATCGTACCTGAAAACAATTTAAACACAAGCAAAAACAGGATATGAAAGACAATATACTGGGCTTACACCATATAACGGCGATTGCCGACAACGCCCAACGCAATTATGATTTTTATACAAAAGTAATGGGACTCAGAATGGTCAAGAAGACCGTGAACTTTGATGATCCGGGCACATACCATTTCTATTTCGGGAACGAGAACGGCAGTCCGGGTACCATCCTCACTTTCTTCCCCTGGGAAGGAATTGGCAAAGGCCGTAACGGAACAGGAATGGCAACGGAGATCGGCTATTCAGCACCGTCAGGAAGCATTGAAGCCTGGCAGGAAAGGTTCCGGAAATTTAATATCACCCAGGGGGAACCGGGTGAACGGATGGGCGAGATCTACCTGCCCTTCACAGATCCTGATGGTTTACAGTTAAGCCTCATTGTACCGCAGCGGGAAGACGACCGCAAGGCCTGGGAGTCTGCCGAGGTTAAATCGGATCTCGCTACCAAAGGCTTTCACAGTGTCACACTTACCCTGAAAGACATCAAGGCAACCGCATCAATTCTTACCGAAGTATTTGGATACAGGCTCCTGCAGCAGGAAGGAAACCGCTACCGTTTTATTACAGATGCAGTGGGCGCAGCTTCTATCGTTGACCTGCTTGAAGTTCCGGATGGCAAGGCAGGATACAACGCTGCCGGTACGAACCACCACATTGCCTTCCGGGTTGCGGATGATAAGATCCTGATGAACTACCGGGAGAAGATCCTGGCACGCGGGTTAATGATCACACCAAAGGTTGACCGGGATTATTTCTTTTCCCTCTATTTCCGTGAACCTGGTGGTGTGCTGTTTGAGATTGCGACAGATAACCCGGGCTTTACAGTAGATGAACCGTTAAGTGAATTGGGTAAGGACCTGAAGCTGCCGGTACAACATGAACGCCTGAGAAAGGAAATTGAAAAATCTTTGCCACAACTCGTCAACTAAATCCCAGCACAATGGACAAATTAATCACCGGGATCCATCATATCACCGCCATAGCATCCGACGCACAGAAGAATATCGATTTTTATGCAGGAATCCTTGGCACCAGGCTGGTAAAGAAAACTGTGAATTTCGATGCCCCGGAAGTATATCACCTGTATTACGGGGATGAGAAAGGCAACCCCGGCAGTATCATGACCTTCTTTCCTTACGCCGGCCTTGTAAATGGCCGGCACGGGAAGGGCATGCTCAACACTTCAACTTTCTCCGTGGCTACCTCTTCCCTGGACTTCTGGCTGGAGCGACTGAAGAAATACAATATCCCGTTTAAGCAGCCGGCAGAAAGGTTCGGCTCCGAAATGGTGGTATATTTTGAGGACATGGATGGGCTCGGACTTGAACTGGTATTCAATGATACTGACAACAGGATTGGTTACGCTACAAAAAATATTTCTGCCGAAAATGCCATAAAGGGTTTTTACAGTGCAGAGATCTGGGAAGAAGGTTATGAGCGGACGGCAGGATTGCTGACAGAGCAGCTGGATCATAAACTTATCGCAGAAAAGGGGAACAGGTTTCGCTTTGCAGCAAATGATTCGCCTGGCAACTATATTGACCTGCTTTGTTCACCTGATGCATTGAAGGGACTCGCAGGCAGTGGAACAGTCCATCACATTGCCTTCAGCACACCTGACAACCAATCGCAGCTCGAAGTGCGGAAACGTATCCTCCAGAGAATGCTAAACCCCACTCCTGTCCTTGACCGGAATTATTTTTCGTCCATCTATTTCCGTGAGCCCGGTGGTGTACTGTTCGAAGTAGCGACTGCAGTCCCCGGCTTTACGATCGATGAAGATCTCAACCAGCTTGGCGAATCACTCATGCTTCCCGAATGGTTTGAAAAAGACCGCAAACAAATTGAAAAGACACTCCCGCGCCTGTACTTCAACGCAGATAATTTTGCTTAAACCCCTTTTTATTTTAAATCATGCACAAGTTTAATTTATTCACAGCAGGAAAGAAACTGGAAGACGCTAAGAAAGTATTGATATTACTCCACGGACGCGGCGGCAGTGCGGAAGACATTATTTCGCTTAGTGGTTATCTCGATGTTGAAGAATACGCATTGCTTGCTCCGCAGGCAACCAATAATACCTGGTATCCATATTCCTTTATGGCGAAGCCAAATGAAAACGAACCGTGGTTAAGTTCTGCACTTGATATTGTGGGTGAAGCCGTTAAAGTGGCCACCAATGCAGGAATCCCGAAAGAACAGATCTATTTTGCCGGCTTTTCACAGGGCGCCTGTCTCACGCTTGAATATGTGACAAGGAATGCTGCGCAGTATGGCGGGGTTGCAGCATTTACCGGTGGATTGATCGGCGACAAAATTTACCGCGACAACTATACAGGCGACTTCAATGGAACAAAAGTGTTCATCGGCACCAGCAATCCTGATCCCCATGTTCCGGTCGAGCGCGTATATGCTACTGCCAATATTCTTAAAGAGATGAAAGCGGATGTTACGGAAAAGGTTTATGAGAATATGGGCCACACGATCAACCAGGATGAGATCAATACCGCCAACAGCCTGATCTTCGGAAACAATGTTTAACTATTTTTTATTAAGGTAGACCCGTTTACCTGTTTTTGCACTGCGAACGCCGGCATCCAGGATCTCCATTACGATCATGTTATTCTCCAGTGAAGAAAGATCGTTAGGCGGAAGCTTAGTGGCACCGCGCACCAGGTCAGCGAGCAATGTAAAGGGGTCGCGGTATTTAAGTGTATCGGCTGCTTTGTAGGCGAGTGATACCGTATCCTTACCAAGGCGCATGCGCATATCAACCCGGTTGTCGCTGAAAATATAACCGCCGACACCATACACTTCCATATCCTTGCGACTATAGGGCCAGTTCCATGATGCCTGGATCACGCCCTGCATTCCTGGATACTCGACAATAATAGTCGCCTCGTCATCCACCTTTGGATAAACATGCGGCTTGATCTGCTGGGTTACGGCAGTAACGGACAATGGGCGTTGTCCTTTGTTCAGCCAGGTGATCAGGTTGGCACCATAGCAGCCAAAATCCATGATGGCTCCGCCCCCGTTTTTCACCGGGTCAGTAAGCCAATCGAGGAACTCTTTATTTACACCAATTTCTTTCGGTCCTTCATGACCGTCATGCACCACAATTTTCCTTAACTCGCCGATCTCATTTTTTCCAACCATCTCAAACGCATGATGATTAGAAGGATACCAGGTGGTCTCATAATTTGTTATCAGGTGGATCTTATGTTTTTCGGCCAGTGTCTTCATTTTTTTCGCATGGTCAAGGCTTACTGCTAGCGGCTTCTCCACCATCACATGCACACCCTTTGGCGCACAGGCTTCCACTACTGCAAGGTGGTCGTAAATTGATCCGAATGCAGTAACCGCTTCCGGCTTCGTGCGGGCAATCATTTCTTCGACGGTGTTATAGACAATGTCCATGGAAAAGCCATAACGGGCAGCATATCGCCCAGCCAGTTCGCGGTTTGGCTCCGCTATACCCACAATGGCTATCTCACTGCCCGGATTACCGAGGATCCAGTGCACGTGACTGTGGGTCAGTCCGGCTATGCCAACCTTTACCTGACGGTTTGTCTGGGCCATTCCAACATTGTTAACAAAAAGGAAAAGCAGCGAAATCATGGCTATTGCTCTCATATTAAACAGTGGCTTTTAACGAATATTAACAATAATAAATTATAATTCGTGTAAATGGCTTTTTTGGGGGAAAATATGGTGGCATTTTTGTACTTATCAGTGCACTAAAGTTGAAATGAACCCATTATGAAAAAACTCTTGATTGCCCTGCTTACAGCAATTTCTTTTATACCTGCAATGTCGCAGGTATATAATACGTCGCACGACCTGCCATTCCAGGCCGGTGAGCGGATCGATTATACCGTGTTTTATAATGTGATCGGCCTGTATGTGAATGCCGGTTCTGCGAGCTTTACTACTTCGCGGACTATGTACAACGACCAGGATGTGTTCCATGTGGTTGGAGAAGGAAAAACCAACGCGCGGTACGACTGGATCTTTAAGGTTCGCGACCGTTACGAAACTTTTTTTCACGCGACCACGATGAAGCCGGTCAAGTTTATCCGCAACATTCATGAAGGTGGTTACAAGAAACAGGAAGAAGTGATCTTTGATCATCAATCACGCAAGGCCCATACCAAGAAGGGGAACTATGATATTCCCACCCAGGTGCAGGACGTGGTGAGCTCCATGTATTTTGCGCGTAACATCAACTACGACCTTTATAAGCCTGGTGACAAGATCCCGTTCAGTATGTTCCTTGATGATGAAGTGTATAACATCTACATCAAATACGAGGGCAAGGAAACTGTCAAAACCAAATATGGCAAGTTCCGCGCAATCAAGCTGAAGCCGCTGCTGCTGAAAGGTAACGTCTTTAAAGGCGGTGAGCAGATGACTGTTTGGGTAACGGACGATGAAAACCGGATCCCGGTTCGGATCGAAAGTCCCATTTCAGTAGGCAGTATCAAAGTTGACCTGAAAAAACACGAAAACTTAAAATACCCGTTAACAGCGATGGCCGAATAAGGCCATCGTTTTTTTAGTCTTCTTCGATCCTCCGCAGTCTTATATTCCTTACAGGCGCAACAATCAGCGGGAATTTTTCCACCGTAACATTACTGGCATCAAGCCCGAAACCTTTCTCTTCTGACAGGCTGATTTCTTTCAGCCAGAAATGGACCTTCATAATGATCCTTTCGCGCAACGGCAGTTCATTATCCTGGCTGAGGTATTTTTCCATAACGATAAATTCGAAGTCGCCGGCCACATTGTTTTTACCAAGACTGTCGTACCGGCTTGTTACGTTCACCTCCTTATTCTGAACCAGGTCTTCCACTACTTTCCTGAACAGCAGGTTGATCCGCGGTTGAACCCTGAAACCCAGCCGGAAATCGACCCGGATAATATCATTGGGGATAATGTGTGAAACCTGGTATTCTGAGGTATATGGGTCATCAAGCGTATCCACGTGAATCAGCCAGTAAATATCTGCCCGTTTAGGCTTCCTGTTCAGGATGGAGTAAATAATCTTGTGTTCAATTTCCTTGGGGTTATCGGCACTTGTCAGGTACACCAGGTGTGTGGCGTATTTCGGCACCGACCTGTCGTTGCTCAGTTCCTGGATCTGCGGAATATAGTGATCGAGCCGTACGAACTCCACGTACCTGTTCTTGATCTTGCGGGCCTTGAACCAGTTATACATGACCAGGAACAGTGCACCACCCACGAATAAAGTCACATAACCGCCATGCGTGAATTTTTGCATGTTAGCATACAGGAAGCTGAACTCTATGGTGAAATAAACAATGAGGTACAAATAGATGAGTACGGGCCTTGTCCGTCGCAGGACCAGGAAATTCGCAAACAGCATTGACGTGGCGATCATACACAACGTAATGGCCAGTCCATATGCCGCTTCCATATTTGCCGCTTTCTTGAAATACAGGGTTATACCCACACAGCCGATGTATAACATGATGTTAATGGCCGGGATAAAGAGTTGTCCACGTGCTTCTGTCGGGTAATTGATCTTAAGCTTTGGCCAGAGATTAAGCCGCATCGATTCGCTGATCAGTGTGAACGAGCCCGAGATCAAAGCCTGGCTTGCAATGATGGCTGCGGCAGTGGCGATGGCGATCCCGAAATACATGAACCAATCCGGCATTACGCCATAGAAAGGATTGAATCCCGACTCAATCATTTCGGAGGAGATTGGCTGACCATGGTAATGACTCAGCAACCAGGCTCCCTGCCCGAGGTAATTCAGGATCAGGCAGGTTTTTACGAAGATCCAGGAGTACCGGATATTCCATTTGCCGCAGTGGCCGAGATCGGAGTATAATGCCTCAGCTCCCGTTGTACACAGGAACACGCCTCCCAGTATATAAAATCCATGCGGGTAAGTGACCAGCAGGTTGATGGCATAATACGGGTTGAAGGCTTTGAATACGCTCCAGTCGTCGGAAATATGCACGACCCCAAGTACCGCAAGCATAATGAACCAGACAGTCATGACCGGCCCGAACGAACGGCCGATGAAAGCAGTACCAAACTGCTGGATGAAAAAAAGCAGCGACAGGATGCCGATAACTATATAAATGATCGTGGTCTGGCTGATATGAGAAATTGCGGGGATCTGCTTCAGGCCTTCTACGGCAGAGGTCACCGAAATAGGTGGTGTGATCATTCCGTCGGCAAGCAGCGCGGCACCACCGACCATAGCGGGGATCACCAGCCACTTCCTTCTCCTGCGAACCAGGGCGAAAAGCGAAAACACGCCACCTTCCCCTTTGTTATCGGCCTGCAGGGTCAGGATCACATATTTTACTGTAGTCTGCAGCGTGAGCGTCCAGATGATACAGGACAATGAACCTACTACCAGCTGTTCTGTTATCACTTTGCCGCTGGTGATGGCGTTCAGTACGTAAAGGGGGGAAGTTCCAATATCACCGAAAATAATTCCAAGCGCGATCAGGAGACCGGCAACACTTACTTTATTATGGGAAGACATGTAGCATTATCCATTTCAGAGCCCAAATGTAGAGCCGATAAACCGATCGGCGCATATTGACCGGCAGATTTGCAGAAATCTTTATAAAATCTTTATACCGTTTATTTTTGCTTTACCAATTCAATGCGGACACTACTCATTAACAGGATAAGCAGGCCGAAACAATTCCTGATCAGCGCGTTAACCATCACCTGCGTATCGGCAATCTGCTTTATGCTATCCGACTATATAGATTACCGGATGGTTGCCCTTGTATTGCTGCTTGCTGTATCATTAGTCGCCGTTACACTGGATATCCTTCCTGTGTTGCTTGCCGCAGCATTGAGTGCATTGATCTGGGACATGTTCTTTATTCCGCCGAGGTTCACCTTTCTCGTGAGCAATACGGATGACGGCATCCTGCTTGCCACTTATTTTATTATCTCGATGGTAAATGCAGTACTTACCTATAAGATCCGGGAGATCGACAAAGTCGCCAGGCAGAAAGAAGAGAAGGCAAATGCCATAAAATTATATAACACGTTGCTCAACTCTTTGTCGCACGAGCTACGTACGCCTATCGCGACGATCATCGGGGCAACTGATAACCTGCAGGCCAATAACACAAACCTTACTGCTGAACATAAATCGCAGCTGGTGGAAGAGATCTCGAAAGCTTCACTGCGACTGAACCAGCAGGTGGAAAACCTGTTGAACATGTCGAGGTTGGAAACCGGGATCCTCAAACCGCGGAAGGACTGGTGCGATATCAGTGAGCTTGTATACGACACGGTGGAAAGAATGGACGACAGGAAGAACCGGCAGCGCATTCACATCAATATTGACCCGGCGATCCCATTGTTCAGGACAGATAAAATGATGATTGAACAGATCCTCCAGAACTTATTGAACAATGCTGTGATCCATACCAGGGCAGGTACCAGGATTGATATTTCCGCGAGGAATCATGGCAACCTGCTCGAGATGGTGGTGGAAGACCAGGGCAGTGGAATCCCGGAATCTGAGGTGGGCCATGCCTTCGAAAAATTTTACCGGCTTGAACGGACCAAAGCGCCGGGCACCGGGCTGGGACTTTCTATTGTGAAGGGGTTCACAGAGGCATTGTCCGGGTCTGTGATACTGACCAACGTGGCACCGTCGGGAGCACAGTTCCGCGTCCAGATCCCGGCAGAAACATCGCGAATCAAAGCATATTCATGAACAGGGCAGAAATACTTGTAATAGATGATGAACCGCAGATCAGGAAACTGCTGGAGATCACTTTACAAAGCAACAACTATACATTTCGGGAAGCTGCGAATGCGCGTGAGGGAATGATCATGTCCGAAAATCATCCGCCTGACCTGATCATCCTGGATCTCGGTTTACCTGACAGGGAAGGGCATACTGTGCTGCAGGACCTGCGGCAATGGTACACGAACCCGGTCATCATCCTGTCTGTCCAGAAAAACGAGGAAGATATTATCCGCGCACTCGATAATGGTGCGAATGATTACCTGTCCAAACCCTTCCGCACGGGCGAACTGCTGGCGAGGATCCGTTCGGCCCTGCGGTCCGTAGCCACTGAAGACCCCGATACCATGCTCAATTTTGGCAACCTGCACATCAACCTGCAGGAACGTACAGTAAAAAAGAATAATGAGTTGGTTCGTTTAACCGGTACGGAGTACAGCCTGCTTGCACTATTTGCCCGAAATGAGGGCAAAGTACTTACGCATCAATATTTACTGCGATCTATCTGGGGACCAGGGTATATTCACCAATCGCAATATTTACGGGTATTTATTGCACAAATCCGCAAGAAGATTGAAGATGATCCCAACCGTCCAGAACACCTGCTTACTGAATCCGGTGTAGGATACCGCTTTGTTTAGGCCCCATTTAGATTTTCTTTAAGATTTGATGCAGAGATGTTAAACTATTATTAACGTCCTTTGCAGGAATGAAATTTAAATCTACACTGCTGTTACTCGCCGTAATATTTTCTGCGACGACAGTTATGGCACAGGTAACTGCAACGGATAGGATCAGCATCAGTGGTAAGGTGAAAGACACCAAGACCGGCAACGCAATTGAAGCCGCCACTATAACGGCGATGACCATCCGCTCCGAGAACGGGCAGAAAGATACGCTTTCCAATACAAGCATGTCAGATAAGACCGGTGCTTTTTCACTCTCTACAACAAAAGGCATTAACTATATTCTTATTATTTCCGCAGTTGGTTTTGAAACCTTTGAGCAACCGCTGTCTGCTCAACCCGGCGCTTCAACCATGAACGCGGGAATTATTTCACTCCGTACAGAAGCAGCCAACCTCGCGAATGTGATGGTTACCGCAAGAAAACCTGCGATGACCCTGGGTGTGGACCGCAGGATCTTCAATGCAGACGCTGCTGTTACTGCCAAGGGTGGCAATGCTGTGGACGTTATGAAAAATATTCCCTCTTTGTCAGTGGATGTAAACGGTGGCGTGCAACTGCGCAACGGAACACCACAGATCTTTGTAGATGGCCGTCCTACCATCCTTACGCTTGAACAGATTCCCGCTGACGATATTGAAAAGGTTGAAGTGATCACCAACCCTTCTGCCAAATATGATGCCGGAAGCACTGGAGGTATTATCAATATCATCATGAAGAAGAACAGGAAGGCAGGCTTCAATGGCGTTGCCAACCTGGGGATAGGCACACCTGAAATTTTAAATGGTGGACTGAGCCTTAACTTCCGCAAGAACAAAGTGAATTTCTTTGCAAGCGGCAACTACAACCGTGGTGGTGGCGTAGCAAAAAGCGAAGCTTACCGCGAAAACAAATCAAACGGAGTTATCACAGATTATTTCAAGCAGCAAAGTGAAGGAGACCGTACGCGCCGTTTTGTCTCCGCAAGATTCGGGCTGGACTATTTCTTTGATAACTTCAACAGCATCTCCATCAGCCAGGGATTTGTGAACGGACGATTCGGCCTGGATGAAGACCAGTACCAGCAATACCTCGACCAAAATGGCATGCTCACCAATACAGGACTGCGCAGGAACTTTGAGGAAGATGCATTTAACCGGTCAAGCACACAGATCAATTATCGCAAAACATTTGATAAAGCAGGTAAGGAATGGACCGTTGATTTCAATTTCAATGGTGGACACAATGGTGGCGATGCATTTATTTACAACCAGCGCTACCAGCCTGATGGCACCGCTTCCGGACCTGTGAGCCGCGTCGATAACTATTCCACCGGAAGCGGTAAGCAGTACACCTTCCAGACAGATTATGTAAACCCGATCTCAGAAAAGAGCAAGGTTGAATTTGGTGCGCGCAGTTTCCATTATGTGTCAGATGACAAACTGGATGTGTATGCTGTTGACAACAACGTCGCTACCAAGCTACCGTTAAGCAATAACTACAGGTTCCGTGAAATGGTAAATGCCGTGTATGGTAATTATTCCAATGAGTTGGGGAAACTGAAGTACCAGGCAGGTGTGAGACTGGAGCAAAGTTCATTTAATGGAGAACTGATCGACAGCTCACTGAAATTCGGTTACGATTACCCGTCGAAGGGTAATGATCTCTGGAACACATTCTTCCCGAGCCTTTACCTGACTTACCCGTTGAGTGACGGCAATGACCTGCAGATGAATTTTTCGCGCCGCATCCGCAGGCCCAATTTCTGGCAGATCAATCCATATGTAGACATTACTGACCCGATGAATATCCGCGTTGGTAACCCTGCATTGCGGCCCGAATTCACTAATTCGTTTGAACTGAATTATAATCGCACATTCTCAACCGGTAATGTTTTGGTATCTACTTATTTCCGGAACAACACCGACGACATTACGATGTACAGCGATACCATTTCTTCAAAACAGCTTGAGGACCTTCACAACGCAGCCATCGACCCGAATGCATTGCTGACCACGTTCATCAATGCAGACCGCACCAACCGTACGGGTATTGAAGTGACCTGGCAGCAGAAGATCGGAACTGCGTTCGATTTCACTCCCAACTTCAATGCGCAGTACCGCGATGTGAAAGCAACAGTCAACGGTATGGACCTGAGCAACCAGGGTTTCAACTGGAGCACCAAGCTTATGGCCAATTACCGGGTTACCGGTGTTCGCAGCAAATTCGCAAACAACTTCTCCTTCCAGCTTTCAGGCGAATATGAGTCGCCCCGCGTAATGCCGCAGGGCAAGCAGAAGGAACAGTACAATATGGATTTCGCCATCCGTAAAGATCTCTTCAAAGACAAGGCAGGAACCATCACTTTCAACATCAACGATGTATTCAATAGTCGTCGCTGGGGAAGCATTACCGACACGGAAAACTTTTACCAGGATAGCTATCGCCGCTGGAATGTGCGCAGTTTCCGCCTGACCTTCAGCTACCGCTTTGGTAAGCAATTTGAAATGTTCAAGCGGAAGGAAGGTGGAGAAGAAGAGCGGAGTTAATTTTTAAATACCTGTTTCTTTCGCCCCTGCCGCCCTGAGGATCCTGATGATCTCGTCATGTTGCTGCAGGGGCTCATTTTTTGCCGACCATAATGCCTGTCCAAGAACGGTACCGCCATAACAGTTTTCAATTTCAAGCGGTGCGCCTTTTTCCAACAGGAACCGAACCATTTCTGCCTGTCCACCGATCGCAGCCCAATGGAGTCCTGTCATGCCATTCGTGAGGGTGGAAAGGTCGAATCCATTTTCAACGAGAAAGCGGACGACATCCAGGTGTCCGAATTCGCAGGCCCAGTTAAAACCAGCATTCAGTTTTTCGCGCAGCGTTTCATCTTTCAGTGAGCCATCTTCATGTAACCATGATTTTAGTGCGTCAAGATCGCCGATCCCGGCAGTGCCTTCAAGATTTGTAGGAACGCCTTTTTTTGCCAACCATATTGCGGCCTTGCCCCTGCCATTAGCCAGGCAGGCAGTAATTAAATCCCCATCGTACCCCGGACTCACCGCAATAGCCGGGTCTGCCCCATAATCCATCAGCAGGTCAACCAGGGCTTCCTGCACTCCAGCATCGGCAGGGTGACAGCTTGTAGCGGCAAGGCCAAGTGTCGTGGAACCGCCATACATCTCTCCCACCGCATCTACTTCAGCACCGGCATCGAGCAGTATGCGGGTTATCTCGACAATATTTGGCGGCGTGAGCTGCCGGTAATCCTCAACACCGTTGGCTGCAGTATAGTGCAGCAGCATCGCATGATGATCGCGGTCAGATCGCGCTGTTATCAATGCAGGATGGTGATGCAGCAACTCTTTCAGTGTGGCCGCATCACCATTCACGATAGCATCAACTGCTTTTTCAAATTCGGCTTGCAACAATTTAAGTGCAGATTTTAATTTAAATTAGAAGAGATAAATCCGGCTCCGTAGCTCAGTTGGTAGAGCAGCTGACTCTTAATCAGCGGGTCTAGGGTTCGAGTCCCTACGGAGTCACAGAAACCACCCTATAAACTTGAGGATCAGGGCGCATCCGGGATCTCGGGCTCAACCAGTTTAGCCAGCTTTTCCAACGATTCCTGCCAGCCCAGGTAACACATTTCAACCGGTATCACAGCAGGAATTCCTTCCTGGGTAATTTTTATTTCTGTACCTGCAATTGTTTTCCGCAGGGAGACAGTGGTGAGCATTTCTCCCGGCAGGTTTGGATCGTCAAACTTATCCGTGTATTTCAAAAACTCATTGGGTTTAAGTTCCAGGAACTTTCCACCGAAGGAATGACTATTTCCTGTTGAGAAATTTGTGAATGACATCCTGTAAGAACCGCCTGTCTCCGCTTTCATTTCGTGCACGGTGCAAAGAAATCCATAGGGAGGTAACCAGGCCGCCATCGCAGTTGCATCAGTAAATGCGCGGTACAGTTTTTCCGGAGATGTTTTAATGACCCTGTGTAGTGAAACAGTATTGTTCGACATACGATTTATTTTATTCCTACTCATCTGGCTTTTCGGTTCCGCCCGTTTTTATCGTGGTTGCTGCTCCACTGTATCGGCAGTTCAAAGATGGTAAGAAGATTGAATTCGGACAGAGGCCAAATCCGGCATTTTAAAGGGCTGATTGCGACTATACATCCCGGAACCGTTCGATTACCAGTTTCATCTTGTCATAGTGGGATCCTTTCCAATAAACCCGAAGGCAATCTGAACAGGTGAAGAATTCATCAAAGTCCTGGCTCACCTGTAACGGAACTTTTCCTTCGACCTCTTCCCTCGTGGTTTCCATGATCAGGCCATTGCATTCAAGACAACGGCTGAATGGCCTGAACCTACCCGTTAACCCGAAATACTTAATCACCTCAGTTGTTTGTTCATAGGTATGCTGGGACCTCAGCCAATAACCGGACCTGATAACTTTATGCTTCAATAACAAAACGTCACGGGTAAGAATAATACGGTTTTCTGTTACCGCTATTTGCACAATTACTTTATCCTCATAATAATTTTGATAAAGGGTATCGAAACCGAGTAACCGAAGCATCCTGGCCAGGGAACCTAAATGCACATCCAATATAAACTTTATCGGCGTCCCATGCTTAACGGAAACCGGGTAAACTTCGATTGCATCCCCTTCATGCAGGTGATAGTCAAAATCAACAGCAATCTTATTAACGAGTATCACATCCACTTCCGGGTGCGGAACGCCCATCGATTCGATTGCATCCTTAACCGTTGGAGCGATATAAAACTCATACCTGATCACCGAGAACTTCCGCCGCCATGGCAGGAAATCATTGAGCGAATCGTGAAACCGGAAACTGGCTGACTTCATGGAAAGTCATGGTTTTATGGAAGATGTCCCACATTGTCAAGTTCCACCAACTGCGATCCGGGAATCTTCTTTTGCGTCTCTTTTCCCAACAACTGGTACTGCCCCATCTTATCCCTTATGGTCGTATCTTTTACCAGGTTTTTACCAATGGCGGTACGATCCCTCGTTCCAATGATAAGCAACACAGGCATTTTGCGAACCCTGAATTCATACACAACAGGCTGGGTAAAAATCATGTCTGAAGTCTGCGCATTATTCATTGCTACAACAGGATAACCTGGCGATCTGATTTCCGGGCAATTTCGTAATCCGCCTTAGGGCTACCAGCCAGCACCGTAGATTCATCTTCGTTTATTTTTTAGCCGCCTTTTCAAGTATACCCGCAATTTGCGTAAACCCTCTTGACCTGGCATGCTGCAGCGGTGTAACGCCATCCTTGTCCGCGATCTTCACATTTGTCCCTGCATCGACCAGGATCTGAACTATCTGAATATATGGCTCGCTTCCATCGCCTAAAATAACCGCCTCAAGTAAGCCAGTCCAACCAAGCCTGTTGATGTGATCGATCGGAAAACCTTTTGTATTGGCGAGCAAGCGGACGGTTTCCACGTGTCCGCGCTCACAAGCCGGGATCAGTGCGCTTCCGTTATACCGGTTAAACACATCAAAACGTGCGCCATTGCCAAGGAATAATTTTACCAGTTGCAGGTAGCCTGATGCTCCTGCAAATAAAAACGGCGAGTCCTTAATATTGTCCTGCTGGTTTACATTGGCGCCGTGTTTCACCAAAAGTTCCGCCATGTTCAAGTCGTTATTCCTGGTTGCGATCAATAGCAAGGAGCGCCCGTTTTTATCTGCGGTGTTTACATCAGCCCCCTTTTGAAGCTCCTTCTCTACTTGTTCAGTTTTGCCTTTTTCAACTGCCTGGATTATATCCATCTTCTGTTCTTTTGGTTCCTGCCCGTGAAAAAACAAAAAGGACAAGAGTAAGAAAAGTTGTTGCATCTCTATATTATTTACTGTATCTGTCGTTGCGCCAGGGGTAAGCGGTATCTGAATAGCCTCTTTCTTCCCAGAATCCCAGCCTGTTGCGGGACATAAACTCGATCCTGTTAACCCACTTCGCTCCTTTCCACGCATATAACTGTGGAGTGATGACCCGCACCGGGCCGCCATGTTCTTTTGGCAATGGGTTACCTTCAAACGTGTGAACCAACAACACGTCAGGCTTCAGGGCTTCTTCCAGTGAAATGTTTGTAGTATAATCGTCGTAACCATAGAACATAACGTGCGTTGCGGAATCCTTTGGCGTTACCAGTGCAGCCAGGTCCAGCAGCTGAACGCCTCTCCATTGCATATTCAGCTTCGACCATGTAGTGACGCAATGAAAATCAGATATATCATCAGTCTGGGGTAATGCTAAAAATTCTTCCCATGAAAACTCCATAGGCTGCTCTACGTCACCATCTACAACCAACCTCCACTCACGGGTTGGAATATCCGGTTGCAAGCCGAGATCGAGTACGGGCCATTTTTCTGTTATTGTTTGCCCAACCGGCAGAACAGGCATACCATGGCGGTTATTGTTGCCGGACCCCATTGGCCTGTCGTCTCCGACAGAAGGCGTCTTTTTCATTTTTTCTTCAAACCTTGCCTTCAGTTTCATTCGCGCTTCGACTATACGAGCCAGCTTCCCTGCAGCATCTTTCATTTTATCCGGTTTGAAAAGTGAAAAATAATGGCGAACAAGCTAGCTCACCAGATGGAAAGTTAACAATCAAAACTGACGAATCGGGCCTAAATAAATCCTACCCTTTGACTTTTCACTTTTCACCTAATATATTATGTTTATGGTCTGATTCTATGAAATACCTTACCCTACTCCTACTTACTCTGTGTAATTTATCACCCCGTGTATTTGGTCAATTACTTTCGCCGCATGGCCAATGGCCAATGAAAGAAACAAGCATTTCATATTTTCAATGGTCAGGGCGTGTTAATCATGTAATTACCCGGGTAAAGTACACTACAAAGGGAAGTATGATAGCCTTGTTTAACACACCCTTTGCATCCAGGCAACAACTATTAAACATCTATGGCTTGCCCCCTGAGAATTACGGGAAAACGCAAATCTCCGAATTGGATTATATAGTGGCCTTCGAACCCACATTGGGAGGCTATGATGACTGGATGATTTTACATGGATCGACTTCCAATTATGCACGCGACCTTGAAACTGACGCCGATGATAATTTAATTATTGTTGGAGATAATATAGGGACATGGGATATGTTCAGGTATCCCCCTCCAAGCTCGTCGGGAAACACCCAACTGCTGATCTTTAAAATAGATTATCAAAGAAACCTTTTCTGGCATAAGCTTTACGGCGGATCAAACCATGAAAATGCTGTCGCCATAAAAAAAGCCCGTGACGGGAACATGATTGTACTGGCGCAGTCACAATCCGGCGACGGTGACGTGAAAACTGCCCACGGCGGGAAAGACATCTGGTTGCTGAAGATCAACCAGTACAACGGGGATATAATGTGGCAGAAAACATTCGGCAGTACCGCTGACGAAATTCCAACGGATCTTGAAATACTGCCAGATGGTTCCATGGTAATATCCGGAATGGCAGACCCGGGCAGTTTTGCTCCTTCGGTATATTCAGGCAAAAATTCATTCCTGGTGAAACTGGATGAGGCCGGCAATTTAACCTGGAGTAAGGTATTCGGCGGAAGTGGTGAAGACAATATCCAGCGTTTCATTCCCGTGAACGGCGGAGGATTTGCATCTATTGGCATTTCAAATTCAAATGACGGCGATTATGATTCAAATGCTGGTGGATTTGATGTGCACATTTTCAGGCATGATGCTAATGGCGATATCTTGTGGAAGAAACAATATGGCCGTGCCCTCGACGATGAGGCTGGTGACATAGTGTACGTACCATGTAATGATGCCATATTTGCGTCCTTCGCTGAACAATATCCAAACCTTCCTATTGATCGAAAACAGAAAGGCGCCGGGGTTGGATTGAAAAGTGACGGCACTGTATTTTTCTACAAGTATAATGAAATGCCAATCTTTCCTACAATGGCACCCAACATCCGTGGTGGTTTCCTGGCGGGTGCGATTAAATACTATACATACGGACTTCCTTATTGGGATGAACCACTGAGGTCCTTCGACATGGTCGAGTATGGGGTACCTCTTGTCAAAACGATCCGCGACACCACAATCTGCAATGGTGAAAGGGTTGATGAAAAACAATATTTCAATGACACCATCTTCTACGACACAGCAAGAAACGGTTGTGGAATAGACACCCTAATCCGGACAACCAAAATTCATGTCATCAATACTTCTGATTCACTTGTAACGACAGATACCACACTTTGTTACGGATCACTGTTTGAAGGTGCAAGCGCGACAGCGTCATTTGTGCGGTATGACACCACCATCAGCTCTACTATCTGCGGACCGAAAAAAATTATTCATGAGAGAAGGGTAAACGTCAGGTCACCCATCCCTCTTGAGCTGGGAAAGGACACGGTTATCTGTGAAGCGGGTATCTCCCTTTATGCCCCACCAAATATGACCGGGTACATCTGGCAAGACGGAAGCCCGGGCCCAACCCTGCAACCCAAAAACAGCGGTACTTATTGGGTTGAAGTGACGGATCAATATGGATGCAAGACTTCAGACACCATTAAGCTTGCAAAAACCGACCTTTATTTGGAACGGATAAATGATACCATTGTTCTTAGCGGCGATAAGGTTACTGTATCACCTGCAACAAACGGTATATTGACCTGGCGTCCGGATGTAGCCCTCAGTTGTACAGACTGTCCCATAGTTACCGTTTCACCTGCCACAACTAACAGCTATAAATTTCAGGCTGCCAAGGATGGTTGTATCATGCAGGAATCATTCAGGATTACTGTTACCGAACGATTTGAAATAAAGATCCCCAATGCCTTTACCCCTAACCGCGACGGAATAAATGATGTTTTCAGAGTCAGGGCACAGAACCTGTTGAATTACCGGATCGAGATTTTTAACCGTTGGGGCCAGGTAGTGTACAGATCGACTTCTGTAACTGAAAGCTGGGATGGATCATTTGCGGGCAAGGCACTCCCGTCCGCGACATTCACTTATCAGGTTCACTACCAGCGGTTCAACGGAAAAGCTATTTCACTTAAAGGTACCCTGTTATTGATACGTTAAAAGGTCAAGGCGTCCCACTGTTCTTCCCAGCTTCCGTCCATGAAGGATCTATATACTCGTTAATATAAGTGATTGGCCTGATCACATTACCACGCAGAATTTTTTATTCTGCAGTTTCCAGCGGCTGTAATATTTATTTATCTCCTTCTTCCACCTGGGCAACTTCATACATGGATTTGCCATCGATCTGCACCGGCTGGTAATAAGTCTCACCGATCTTTACATATGTCTGGTCACCTATTTTCACCTCTTCACCACCTTCAGGAAGGTTCTCAACAGTAGCCCCTGCAGGTGGCGGAACAACTTTATAGGTCTTGCCGTCTTTTTCATAATAGGCACCGCCATAATAATAATTGGTCACATTGTTGACCGTGACCGTCTCGGATCCTGAGGGGATGGTTGTGACCGTACCTCCAACCGGCGCCTGCACGACTGTATAGCCGCTGCCTGAAGGTGCATACCACACGCCCTGGTCGTAATGATAGGTGGCGTCGGCTACTGCAACAATAATAGCCGTAGTTGCCAGCGCTGCAACGAAAAATCCCCAGGGATGCCATGCCGGTCCCCAGTAAAATGGTCGGTACGGGTGATAGTAATAAGGATGGAAGGAATAGTATCTCCTGCCTCCATATACATAGGGCGGACGGGAATAAACTGCGACATTATTCCTGCGTACAACGGTATTGCGGTTGTTGACTACATTATGACTGCGGTCAACATTGATATTGACATCACCGGTATTGACGTTCACATCACCGCGGCTTTTATCAACGTTTGTCCGGTTATTGGATTTATTATTCCTGTTGCTGGTATTGGTATTGCGGTCCCCGTCGCGGTTTGCCACTTCGCGGTCGGGCTTCTGCCGCTGGTCATAACTGCGGTTTGAGGATGTCTGGGCTGGCCGCTGTGCAGAATGCTGGCTGCCACCATTGATCGTGTTCCTGGTGCCCCCACCACTGTGACCAGCACTCCTGGCTCCGCCACCGCCGCCACCACCACGCCCTCCGCCACCATGGCCCATGCGCTGCGGCAGTACATCGGTACAGACAAATATCATGAAGCTGGTTGTCAGGATAAATGATAAAGATTTCATGACAATTGGTTTTTTTGTTGTTGATTACTTTGGCAGGATCTTCATCTTACTGGCATCAGGAGGCGGGTCAAAGGCAAACAATGCATCGGGAAGGTTGGGGTTGATCTTCCAGTCTTTGAACAAAACATTATACTGTTGCGACTGCTTGTCGTACTGGATGATATTCATCCGCACAGGAAGCAAAGTGGCATCGGTATTGATCCAGACCTGGAAGCCGAGATCCTTACCCCTTGCCGCGATATGGTAACATTCTTTGCCACCTATAACGGACTTACCCAGGTATTCGATCCGGTCGGCAGTTGCGATCAGGTCATCCGTAAAAGTGGGATAAAATATATCTGCTGCGGGGAACTCAATATCAAATTTTTTATTGGCGTTTTCAATGGCTTCGATATTCGTTTTACCAATTGAGTCGAGATAACCGAAATGATTATTGGTATAGGAATAATACACCATACTCCCTGCATTGAACCACACACCGAGGTGCCCTCTTTCGCCATGGGTCATCACCTGGAATTTATTGTTGCCTGAAAACATCACATCATGTTCCGCGATGCGCGTAAGCATGCCCAGGTCCGGGTCATTGTAGTTGCTTTCGGTAATGGCGGTAAAACTGCAGGAGGTCATGTCACCAATAATTGATGACATCCTGTCGAGGATCCTGATCGCCAGTGAATCATACGTTTTTTTCTGTGCACCGGCTGACGTAACAAGAATAAGCGAAAGGAATAAGAAGGCTAGTTGTTTCATAACAGGAAGTTTTTGGCGGTATACTGAGTACGGTTAAAAACATCCTATCAACTTTTCCAAAGATAAAAAAAGGAGCCGGGAAACAATGTTCCCGCTCCCTTTAGATAATAACACACACGAGCGACCTCCCGGCTATTTTAGGCTATCCTTTCCTGTTTAGCAACTCTTCGAGTTTCTTTTCAAGCGCTTCACCCCTAAGGCCCTGTGCAATAATCACTCCTTCAGGGTTCACAAGGAAACTTGCCGGAACCGCCCTTACGCCGTACAATACGCCAACGGTATTGTTCCAGCCCTTCAGGTCAGAGACCTGCATCCAGGGCAATCCGTCCACTGAAATCGCCTTCAACCACTTTTCGCGATCACTGTCCAGCGACACACTCAGAATTTCAAAGCCCTTGTCCTTATAAGTACTATACATCTTCACGAGGTTGGGGTTTTCGGCGCGACAGGGTCCGCACCAGCTGGCCCAGAATTCAAGCAACACATATTTTCCACGATAGTCGCTCAATTGAACAGCAGTACCAGTAGTGTTCTTCTGTGTGAAAGGTTGGGCAGGCTTACCGGTTTCCACCTTGCTCAATAAGCCAATTCGCTCTTTAAGCTCCCTGCCAATTGCTGACTGCTTTACTTTCTCAGCCATTTTCGCATAGCCCTGTACACTTTGTGCAAGCGAGTTATTGTCGGTTAGTGCAAGCAGTTCCTTCGCTGCAACATAACTCTCAGGATGGGCGAATGCATACTCTTTCCGGATAGCAAATTCATCGCGGTACTGCTTGTCGCCCTTCGCCTTCAGTTCAGCAGCTTTAACTGTATCACCGACGATTTTCGCTCCTTCCGCTTCTTCAAAAAGCGTAATGGTTTCCTGGCGGTTCTTCATGATCCGCTGGCTGAATTTCTCAAATTCTGCAACCACTCCCGTTCCTGTCACCACATAACTATAAGGCTTCATGGAAGTACCGGTAACATGGATCTTTGTATTCTCAATGAAGAGATCAACGCGAACCCTGTAATCCGGTGAAAAGATCATGGCCGGTGTGGGTTCATCCACACTGCCGGTAAAACTGAACTTGCCGTCCTTTACAATTGCCGTGTCGATCTTAGAGCTTCCTATAGTTCCGTAGGTCAGGAAAACCTTATCTCCTGTGAACGCAGTTATCTCAGCGGTAATTACAAACTTGTCGGCAGCAGGTGTTTTCCAGGCC
Source organism: Flavihumibacter solisilvae (assembly GCF_000814475.1). Lineage (GTDB taxonomy): Bacteria > Bacteroidota > Bacteroidia > Chitinophagales > Chitinophagaceae > Flavihumibacter > Flavihumibacter solisilvae. The sequence continues at coordinate 211,383 of NZ_JSVC01000019.1, forward strand.
GCGAGTGCGCAAATCACAACCACGCAAATGGCTGCCAGTTTAATCTTAATATGTTTAATATTCATTGTTGTTTTCTTTTGTGGTTATTGATTTCTTTCAGCCATGTCAATTACTTTGCCGGGAAGCCCGTCAATTTTCTTCAGCAGGTCGCCAAAGCTTCCTGTTGAAATATTGAGATAATAAATACTTCCCTGTGTGCCTGCTACGAGTGTGTTATTGTCAGGTAAGATCTTCATCATCGTGATCTCATCGCCTTCGATCCTGGTATTCAATTCCCTGAATTCTTCGTTGGCAGGATTATATCGATAGATGCTGTTACCTGAAGTGAAGTAGATGATCTCGTTCGGAGTCGTAGCCCAGATGCTGTTCGCTTTAGCAAGTTCAGGCTGTTTGAACGCGCGCTTATGGATTGGATTGAATTCAAACGGACCGTTGAACTGCGTGTTGAATTTCAGCTCCTGCAGCACTCCGCCTTCCCTTATATATGCGTAACATAATCCACCGTTGATCTGCAGCATTTTTTCGAGGTCCGCTCCTACGTGCATAGGATCAAAAGCTGAGCCTGTTACGGCATATGCCGTTCCGAAAAAGATGGCGTCGCCATACAGGTTAAAGCGCACAAACTGTTTTTTCAGTTTGTCGAACCCGATATAGTTACCCGGACCAAATACACCCAGGTAGTTGAACACCAGTTCGGGTGAAAGGTCGTAATCGCCCGCTGCTCCAAGTCCGAACATGCCATAGGTTGGTGCCTGGTCCCAGGTGCTGGTGGTTCCGTTCTGCAGTCTTCCGTTCACCACACCGGTCAATACGCCCATGGGGGATGCAAACATCCTTGAAGGCCTGATCGTTTCCGGCGCATCAAAATACAACGCGGCAAGATCCTGCTTCATCCTGAACGTGTTGGCATCAACCTGGATGCCCGTATTGGAGCCATCCTTTCCGAACACCCAGTAGGTCTTGACCGTACCAGGCATCCGCGCCTCGGGTACAGCTACCAGTTGGGTAGGACCTGGAGGCAGTGGCTTACCGGGATTCACGGCGCCGAACAATCTTGCCTGTACGGCACCGTCCGGTTTAATGAATGACAACTGTGCCTGGTCGCCTTCCTGCGTCAGCACGGTCGTTCCTGATGAAAATGCAGTTTTACCTTCCACGATGAAGTCACGGAAATATTTCATCCCGTTGCTTTGATTGAGGATGGTCAGCTTTGCGGTGTATCGCTGTGCGCCAAGGCCGAAGATCACGCGCATGCTGCTACCTGAGTCTACCACATCAGTCATCGTGGGATCAGGAACAGCGATCCGCCATTCATAGCTGAGGGCCGGGTTACCATCCATTTTTATCGTAGGTTCAATAATGAGACTGTCACCGACAAATACACTGTATACGCTGTCCATTTGTGTAATGCCCGGCTCTCCCGGCATGTTGTAGGAATAGTTTCCTTTATCCTTGTAACAGGCCACCCACAGTAGTGACAACAGCACTCCTGCAGCCAGGTATATTAATGTTCTTAATTGCTTCATGTCTTTTGTTTTTGAATTACTTCACTTCAGTTCCGAGCTCATCAATAAAGTAATACTTGTTTGCCTGCTCGTTTTTCCGGTAAAGGATCTTCTTGGTTGGCTTTGCCCCGTGATAAAAATTATAATTTCCATCCGGCAGGGATTCCATTATATAGCCTGCATCGGGGTGCTTGCTGATCCAATTGAACGGATCGTTGATGAATGCATTCACCAGGCTCACGAAATACAGGTTCTTCGGTGCATCAAGTCCTTCCCTGCTAAGCTCCGTAAGGCCGGTCGCGATCATGAAGAACTCATGCTTGGCCCGTGAATAGTAATCACCGAACCACATGTTCCACCAGTTCGGCCTTTCCAGTTTACTGGAGAATACCAGTTTACCAAAAGTGAGTTTTGGAATATTCACACCGAAGTCTTCTGTGGGAAACAACCGGAAACGGAGCGTTACACTCTGTTGCTCCAGCAATGGGTCAGTATTGAAGATCACCAGCGGAACCCAGGTGAAGCCGGTTCCTTTTTTGATGTAATACACCGGATCCAGTGGCTGGTAATGGATGTCAGGTTTTGCGGTGGAGGAATCCGTTTCCGCTTTCAGTACGAACTTACGGTCGGCAGTCGCATTACTGTCGGTACGTATCCCCGAAATGCGGACAGGAACCCATACCGTATCCTTCACTTTGCCCGGGTTGTATGCAAATGAATACAGGATGCTGTCGCGTTCTTCACGGCTCAGGTCGAGATAAATATTATCGTTGCTGTCATACCGTGCGAGTTCGGATTTACTGCATGCCGTGAGCATGGTAAATGAAACCAAAAGCAGGATGATGAAGTTTTTATTCATGATCAGTTTTTTAACCGATTAATGTTATTGTTTACCTGCCGCCAAATTCTATCTCATCATTTGGCAGGGGAAGGATATACATAGCCGATGAAGCAGGTATCAATCCGCCCGTCTGCGCGGGTATCGACCTGTTCAGCCTTTTGTACATGTGGAAGATCTGCCCTTCGCCATACCACTCTTTGCGTGCTTCCTTCACCAGCTCATCCATAAATTCAGTGTATGAATCGGTAGCCAGTGTTGTGCCTATTCCCCTGTTCCGTCTTACTTCATTGAAATAGTTCAGCGCTTTGGATGGATTGCCTTCAAAACTTGCTTCAGCAGCGATATAGTACATTTCACTGAGCCGGATTGCCGGTGCCATTAAGGGATGGCGGTCGGCAGTCGCATCATCTTCTTTCCCGTTAGGGTTACGGTAATACTTCAGCAGCTCAAGCCTGTTGCCACCGGTGGGCTGGAACCATTGTTTGTACCTGAGATCCTCGGCACCCACGCCACGGAACTCGTACAAAGTCTGCCCGGCATCAAGGTCGATCCAGAAGCTTGCGGTCTGCTGGCCGAAACGCCTGATCACATCATTTGCGCGTTCTTTGATGGGCCAGCCAAATACCAGCTCCTTATACAGGATCCGGTCTGTCATCTTTACATCCACATGAATGAAATCAGCCTGGCTTGTCCATTTGAACTTGTTCGACTGGATCACCTCTTCGGCATTGACCAGGGCATTCACTTTATCCTGGCGATAGAGGTACACTCTCGCCAGTTCACCACATACTGCGTAGTAGTTGAGGCGGTGCCGCCTGTTCTGCAGGAATAGTGAAGGACTGGTCGTTTCAGTTGAGGAGTCAGTGGCATTTGGATAGTTCACCTGGTACGAGGGACGCAGGATTGAATCGGACGTCCGGAGCAGGGCTTTGGCTCCTTCGAGGTCGGCGATGACCTTCGTGAGCACTTCATCAGCGCCAGACATGGCAGTTACCTTATTCGTATAAATGGTTACGTAAGGAATGCCGGCGAGGGTGGATTGCTGGTAAGAACCAAACAACCTGAACAGGTCGAAATGCAGGAAGGCCCGCAGCGCCATTGCCTCACCCTTAATGAGGGCAAAGTTGTTACCGGTAAAGAGGTCCGGCTTCTTATCAATCTCCTGCAGAATGAGGTTCGCATTCACGATGCCGTTATACAGGCCTTTCCAGGTTTTATCTTTCCGGGTAATGAAGTCAATATCCTTATAGTTGTAGCGACCTGTCTGCAGGTAATACATGGGATCCATGCCAGTAGCCAGGGTGTAGTTTTGTGCCAGCACTTCGGGATACCCGAATGTCAGCTCATCACCATAAAGATCGCCCTGTACACATCTCGTATATACGCCGTTCAATGCTTCCTGGAAGCCGGCCTCGGTCTGGAACAGTTCGTCCCGCGACACTTCTGTCTCGGGCTGCAGGTCGAGCCATTTTTTACAGGAAGAAAGCGATAAGGCGATCAGCAGTATTGTTGTTAGTTTTTTCATGTTTTGCTAGCTTTTTAGATCAGAAACCTGCCATTACAGAAAATGTCACACTCCGCGCAAACGGGTAGTCGATGCCCCGCTCCTGTTTCACCGACGACCAGCGCCAGATCTCGTTCATCGTTACCGCCAAACGGAGATTTTTCACCGGGGTGCGGGAAAGGATTTTTTTCATATCGTAGCCGAGGTAAAGAGATTGCAGCTCCAGCACATTATCCTGCTGTACGAAACGCGAACTTACATCTGTAGTACCGAGGTCAGCGATGTTCTTATAGAAAGTATGGTCGCCACGCTGCTTCCATTTTTCATCGAACACGCGCGAATCGACATTGAAGCGTGGATCTGCATTTTCCACCCGGTCTACGAGTGTCTGGTTATAGAGGTCGCCACCGAAGCGCGTATAGAAACTCAGGTTGATGCTGAACTGCTTCCATACGCCGTAGAACCCGAAATACCCTTCGGCTGTTGGTGTCGAGTTTCCAACCGGCACAATATCGCGTGCACTCCAGTCGTAGGTAAGGGTTCCATCTTTCTTCACGTACAGTTCCCGCCCGTTTTCCGGGTCGATCCCGAGCGAACGGACCGCATAGATCGCGTTGAGTGATTGTCCTTCCTGGAACCTCAGGAGCGGTGCTCCCTTATATTCTTCATCGTCCTGAACATCGTCAACCTTATCGTTATACGCTTTTAATGAGTTGGAGATCTTCACAATGGTGTTGGTATTGTGAACCATGTTCGCCATGACACTCAGCGAATGGTTTTTCCCCCTCAGGATATTTGCCTGGATGCCGAGTTCAAGGCCGGTATTGCGCATGTCACCGACGTTATCCTTGTAAGATGAGAACCCGGATGATGGTGGCAGGGAAACATCCGCCAGCAATCCCATCGTAAGCTTGTAGTAATAACGAGGCAGGATCACGATCCTGTCGTCGAACAATCCAAGTTCAACCCCGAGATCATAGTTGCGGGTTTTCTGCCACTGCAGGTTGGGGTTACCGTAATTGTTTACGACAGCACCAAGGCCTGTTGAATACCAGTTGCCGGTATAATAGTTATACGTCGGGTGTGACATATACGGATCGAAGGAAACCGATCCGGTAAGTCCCGTGCTGGCCCGCAGCTTCAGTCTGCTGATGGGCGAGTGCGCCATAAAAGCTTCGCGGTGCAGGTTCCAGCCAATCCCGATTGCGGAGAACGGTGCCACCTTATTTTCGCTGCCGAATTTCGATGATCCATCCTGGCGGTAGATCACGTCGAGCAGGTATTTGTTAGCGAAGGAATAGTTCACCGATAGAAACGCACCTGCAAGCCTGTCGCGCAATAACCGGCTGTAAGGCTTGGCATCTTTTCCATAACCCGCAGCAAAGCCGATGTCTGTAAACCGATCGTTATTGAAACCAATTACGTCGATGGAACGGAACCGCGACATATAAGTGCGCACATTCGTACCTGCCATGGCGTTGATGAAATGTTCGCCCAACTGCCTGTTGTAATTGAGCGTCAGGTTTCCGTCAAAGCTCGTTTCATCATTTGTTCCATAGGTATATGAGCCGCGTTCGTCAATCCGGTCGGGACCATAATTATAAAACGCATTAGCGAATGGTGATACAAACTGATCGCCGGTGGTCTTGGTCTTATTTATGCTCGCAAGCCCGCGGAACCGAAGCCCGGGCAGGATATTCCATTCCATTGTCAAAGCATCGATCACTTCGAGGTATTCCGAACGATCAAAACTGCCGAGGGTGGCATTGTACATCGGGTTAAGCACGGGCACGAATTTTCTTCCGCCCGCAGCGCTTTCCTGCTGTACCCAGGTATCGATCACCTGGATGGTCCTTCCCGTAGAATCAGACTTCGGGTAATAAGGGTTCATTTTGGTATAGTCGGAGAAGCTGCCATAGGGCGACTCCTTCGACTTCATCATGGTAACGGTAAGCTGGTTGCGGAACAGGAATTTGGATCCCTTGTTATAAGCGAGGCTGAGCCCGGTGCTGTAACGATCGCGACCTGAACCCTGCATCACGCCGGGCATTGTCTGGTAGCGAAGTTCGAGACCATAGCGAAGCGACTGGTCACCACCCTCAACATACAGGGAATGTTTATGCCCGAAAGCGGTACGAAGCGGTTGCGAAAGCCAATAGGTGTTCACTCCGCCAACCACGGCAGCTTTGTGATGGTAATAGAGACGATCCAGCTGGTCCTGGCTCATCGCCTGGTTCTTGTTCGCATCATATACGCCTGCAAGCCTTTCATACTCCAGCTTGTCTTCTGCGTTCAACACATCGTATTGCGTAAGGTCCGGCGAAGTCACGTTCAGTTCATAATTATAACTGACCTGCAGTTTCCCGCTCTTAGGTGCCTTTGTATTGATGACCACAACGCCATTGGCAGCGCGGGAACCATAAATGGCCGTGGCGGCAGCATCCTTCAGCAGGGTGATGGTCTGGATCCGGTTCACATCCAGGTCGTAGATCTTCTGAACGCTCACTTCGTAACCATCAAGGATGAAGGTGGGCATGTTCACATTGTTCGCGAGGTTGTTCCGGCTGATGATATCCGTGCTGCCACCGGGTAAGGCGGTTGAGCCACGCACGGTGATATTGGGCATGCGGTTGGGATCGGAACCCAGCAGGGTATTTTCCATAATGCGGAAAGAAGGATCGAAGGTCTGCAGGCTCTTCATGATGTGCTGCGGATTGATCATCTTCAGTTCCTCACCAGTTACCGTAACTGCTGTTCCGGTAAAACTTTCCTTACGGATATTCTGGTACCCGGTTAATACTACGGCGGCAATTGTATCCCCCGTGCGTGCACGTTTCATCCGGATGATGAAGCCACCCGGACCATTTACCGTATAGAATTCCGGTTCGAAGCCGATAAAACTGATCACCAGCACGGAACCGGGCTCCACTTTCAGGGTGAAGTCACCCGTGGCGCTTGCCGATGTACCGATAGAAGATCCTTTTACGGAGATACTTGCGCCTTCGAGCGGTTTGCCCATTTCGTCTACTACCCTGCCGGAGACCGTCACGGGGTCCGGCGCCTCCGGAATTGCCATTTTTTTAGGCGACGGTTTTACCACAATGGTCTTGTTGACGATACTGTAATCGAGGAAGAGTTTGTTCAGGAAAGAGTCCAGGGCCGCGGTCAGTGGGGCGTCGACCAGGTTGAGGTCGATCTTTTTTGCTTCATCAAGGGTACTGGCATTGTAGAAAAAAGTGAAACCGGTCTGCCTGCTGATATCGCGCAGCACGGTTTTCACCGGTGCGTGACGGTAGGTCAGGCTCACCTGCTGTGCCGCACCGTTTGCGGAGACCTGTAAGAAGCCGGCCAGTAATAGAAAAGCAGTCCACTTCATAACCCGGATAATTTGATTTCGGAAAATCATAATTTTGATACCAATTGGGATGAATAAATGCAGTTGTCTAGGCTGATATGTTCGCCCGATCCATACCGGAAGCGTTGCAGCGCTGCCGGTTTTTTTTATGGGCGTTTTTATGGGCGTATGGTATCTAAGCTTCCGGAGGTTTTAATTTTCTCATTTGCAGTTGTTTTGTTTTGGTTTGGTTTTTATGGTAATACGGTGACCTTGCGGCCCTCGCGTTTTACGCGCAGTTTGCTGAGTTCAAGAATGCTGAAGATCTCGTCGATGGTGCTGCTGCGGGGAATGGTGCCTTCAAATCGTTCATCAGGGACTTTCGCAGCATAAAAAACTTCTATATCATACCAGCGCTCAAGTTGCTGCATCACTTCATGGATGTCGGCATTCACAAAAGCGAACTGGCCATTGTGCCAGGCCATCACCGGTTCGGTATCCACGGTATGAACAGCAATTCTGTCGTTACTGATCCGTCCCTGCTGACCCGGCGCCAGGTATGCAGGTTCCCGGTTACCGGCGCTGACCATTACCTTGCCTTCAACCAGCGTGGTATTAATAGTTGATAAATCCGGGTAAGCATTAATATTGAACTTCGTGCCTAATACGGCAACTTCTCCCTGTTTGCCTGAAGATTGTTTGATATCGACGATAAAAGGCTTCTTTTCCCTGGTGGGTTTAACTTCGAGGTATACTTCACCGGTAATCTCCACTCTTCGTTCATTACCAGGGAATGAGGTCGGAAACCTGATAGATGACGCTGCATTCAACCAGGCCCGTGATCCGTCGGGAAGTATCACGCTGTATTCCCCGCCGCGCGGCGTTGCGACGGTATTAAAATTGACATCAGCACCGTTCGTAACCGGTGTTTTGCCTTCGCTGAAGGTGTAGGTGAGGATACCACCCTGCTTAGTAATCTTCACATCACCCTGCGATGCGAGGTTTCCGTTCGCACTGCTGTCGAGTTCGATCACGGAACCGTTGGCAAGGGTGAGTGTGGCTTTTTTGCCACCGGGAAGAAGGTCTGCCTGTACTGAGGCCAGTTGGGAAGTTGGTTTGCGGTCCGCTTGACGGATGCTGTACCAGGTGATGGCGCCGGCGATCACCAGCAGGAAAACTGCCGCAATGCGCAACCAGGTTTTGCGCATGCTGACTACGGGTGCAGGTTTGACAGCCTCTTCGGAAGCCAGGATCCTGGCGGGAACATCTTTCAGGTGGGAATCAGCAAGTTGCCTGATATTATCAGAGGGTTCATAACGCTGCCAGGCATGGGACAATAAGTCCGCCAGCTGCTCATCATTATCCGCCTGGCCCACCAGCCGGGCTAGTTCCGCATTCTCCTCTTCAGTCGTTTCTCCTTTTAAAAACCGGTCAGTAAGCGCGTAAATTCTCTCCACAGGCATAAAAAATTATAATGTCTGATATGGAAAGACAATCGGCAGAAAAAAGAGGCATAGTCGAAGGGAGAAAATATTTTCTCTTCGAGACTTATTGACTTTTAAACAATGTCGCCAGGGCAATGAACCACAGTACCAGTTTCGGCTGTTGCGGGAATTCATCGAGATGGCGACGCAACGTGCGCAATGCCTGGATCATATGGTTCTTGACAGTTCCGGGGGAAATGTTGAGCTGGACGGCGATCTCGTGGTGCTTAAGGCCCTGTTCACGGCTCAGCGTATATACGAGCTTTTGCTGGGCCGGCAGCCGGTTTACCAGGGCCTGGATAGTCTTTTCAAGGTCGCGCGCCTCAAATGCCTGCTCGGTACTTACCGGGGAGGGTAAGGCCTGCTTCAATTCAGAAAGTACCAGTGTTTCCCTGGCAGTCTTGCGGAAAGCATTGATGGCCTGGTTCTGCGCCATCCGGAAAATATAAGCATCCAGGTTTTCGATCTCCCCGAGCTTTGACCTGTTTTTCCAGATCAGCGCAAACACTTCCTGCACCACATCCTCGGCCATTTCTGCCGATTCAGTGAGCTTATACATGAAGCCGAACAACCTGTATTTATAGCGGTGAAAAAGTTCAGTGAAAGCAGCTTCACTTCCTTCCGTTACCTGCCTGACAAGTGCTGCGTCTGCATATGAATCGTCCCTAACCAATATGCGTATCGTCTTTTTTCAATTATGCAATGTAAAGAAAATCGGGTAAAAGCAGAAGCGGCGCGGGCCATTTCACCCGCCAGTTGAAAGCTACTTAGCCTATCTTTATACAAACAATAAGCTCATGGTTGCATTTTTAGGAATGGGATTGCTCGGGACAAACTTTGTAAAGGCGATGCTGAAGAAAGGAGTTGAAGTGCAGGTCTGGAACCGGACGCCGGGCAAGGCAGGCGCACTTGCAGGCGAAGGCGCAAAAGCATTTGAGCAAGCGGCCGATGCCGTAAGGAATGCGGATGTTATTCATGTAACCCTGAAGGATGATGCTTCCGTGAACGACGTACTGAACCTGGCGCAAGGCGGGTTTAAACCGGGAGCGATCATTGTCGATCACACCACCACATCGGTTGAAGGCTCTATAGAAAGAACGAATCTCTGGAAAGAGCGTGGCTATACATACCTCCATGCCCCGGTATTTATGGGGCCAGTCAATGCACTCGAGAGTACTGGCTTCATGCTTGTTTCCGGCGACCAGCAGCTCATCAGCAAACTGGAACCACAACTTTCGGCAATGACGGGCAGGCTGATCAACTACGGCGAGCAGCCGGGTAAAGCAGCAGGCATGAAACTGGTTGGCAACTTATTCCTGGTAAGCTTCACAGCCGGTATCGCCGATTCGCTTTCATTGGCAAGTGCGCTGAACATTCCTTCTTCAGATGTCGGTGAACTCTTCGACATCTGGAACCCGGCGATGATCCTGCAGGCACGACTGAAAAAAGTCGCAGGCGGCAAATATGATAACCCGTCATGGGAATTAAGCATGGCAAGGAAAGACACCCAGTTGTTCATGGATACCGCGTCTAAAGCCGGCAAAGGTTTCATAGCCGTTCCTGCCATCGCAAAAAAGATGGACCAGTTGATCGCTGAAGGTCACGGGAACGACGACTGGACCGTGCTGGGAAAGGATTCACGCATGTGACAGGTTTATTTACATTTAAATACATGCTTTCACACTTCAGGTTAAAGGAAAACAACAGCACCGCACAAACGGAGATCCTTGCGGGTGTATCGAGCTTCCTCGCCACTTCCTACATCATTGTGGTTAACCCGGGTATTCTCAGCCATGCCGGGCTACCATTCGCAGCAGTTCTCACCGCAACCGTGCTGGTTTGTTTTTTCAGCTCGGTGATGATGGGACTGTACGCGCATAACCCGATCATTGTTGCGCCGGGCATGGGATTGAATGCATTCTTCACTTATAGTGCGGTGCTTGGCATGGGAGTTCCGTGGCAGACTGCGCTGGGAGCGGTTTTCTGGTCGGGGGTGTTTTTCCTGTTGCTATCGGTATTCAATATCCGGACATTCATTGTAAAGGCGATTCCCCGACCCTTGCGCTATGCCATTGCCGCGGGTATCGGGCTTTTCATTACACTGATTGGACTATCGAATGCAGGATTTATTGTTCACAATCCCGCTACCATTATCGGTCACAGTAAGTTTACGCCACCCGTACTCGTGTTTCTTTCGGGGTTGTTCCTCACAGCAGTACTGATCGTCCGGAAGGTCAAGGGCGCCATCCTGCTGGGGATCGTAGCAACCACCCTGCTGGCGGCTACACTCGGACGTGGCTGGGGAGAAACGACACTGGTCAATTACAAGGGTCTTGTGGCCATGCCCGACTTCAGCCTGCTGTTTACACTCGACCTGGCGGGTTCACTGAAATTCGCTGTACTGCCGGTCATCTTTGCATTCGTATTTACAGACCTTTTCGATAGCCTGTCGACACTGGTTGGACTTGCAGAAGCGGCCAACCTGGTTGACGAGAACGGTGATCCACGGAACGTCAAGCGCGCACTCGTTACCGATGCTGTATCCACGACACTCGCCGGCCTGGTGGGATCCAGTCCGGGTACCGCTTATATTGAATCTGCCGTCGGCATTGAGGAAGGTGGCCGGACCGGGCTAACGGCCGTGGTGGCAGCCATTCTTTTCCTGCCCTTTCTTTTCCTGGCCCCGTTACTGTCCATGGTACCCGCAATTGCGACCGCTCCTGCCCTCGTGCTTGTCGGAACCTTTATGTTACGCCCGGTAACAAAGATCAACTGGATGCAGCTGGACGACGCCTTCCCTGCTTTCCTTGCCATGGTGATCATCCCCTTCAGCTATTCTATTACACAGGGCATTATCTGGGGTTTCCTGGGGTGGACGGTCATCAAGTTTGCAGTGGGGAAGAGGCGTGAATTGTCGCCCGCCCTCCTGATCATTGACCTGTTCTGCGTGCTTGCAGTTGTGATTGAATAACGGGATGTCTGCAGGTTCAATATCTTCGCCCGAAATTTACCGTGATGGTTCGATTGTTTTCATTGATGCTGTTGTGCTGTATTGTGTTGTCACCAGCCCTTGTATTCTGCCAGGACAAAGTTCCGGCAACTCAACTCATTTACAATGCGCGCATCATTGATGTGGTAGCGGGTAAGATTCGGAAAGAGAAAGCCATATTGATCAAGGGACAGACCATTGCGGCTATCGGTGATTATGCCCGGCTAAGCAAAGGAGTACCAAAGCAGAACCAGGTTGATGCGCAGGACAGGTACCTGATCCCGGGATTGTGGGACAACCACGTACACCTCGAGGGGCAGGCGCTCGTGCGCGACAACGAAGCACTGCTTCCACTTTTCCTCACGTATGGAATCACGACAATCCGTGATTGTGCCAGCGACCTGGGTCTGCAGGTGTTGAACTGGAGGGACAGCATTAATGCAGGCAAGCTCGTGGGACCAACCATCTTTACTGCCGGGCTCAAGCTCGAAGGGAAAAATTCCATCTGGAAGGGCGATCTTGAAATTGAGAACGAAACCGAGATGAACCGGATGCTCGACAAACTCGACAGCCTGAAAGTAGATTTCATCAAGATCACGGAGAACACGCTTGCCGGTCCGCTTTTTCTTGCCAGCATTAAGGAAGCGCATAAGCGTGGCTACCTCGTATCGGGGCATGTGCCGCTGGAACTCACAATTGAAGAAATGCTGGATGCAGGATTCTCCAGCGTAGAGCATTCCAGCTACCTGCTACGCCTGGGTTGCGATGAGAATGGAATTGTGGAACAACTGAGGGCAGGAAAAATTACCAGGCAGGAAGCGAACAGGTTATACCAGGCCACTTTTAACCAGGAGACCGCGGATAGAAACTATGCACGGCTGGCAAAGAAAGGACTAACGGTCACCCCCACCCTGATCGGCGGAAGACAGCTTTCATTCCTCGATGAAGACAATCACCTGCAGGACAGCATGATGACCACCTACCTGACCAAATTATACACTGATGCATACCAATGGCGGATCGGCCGGATGGCGAACGAAACGGCGGAACAGAAAGCTGACCGTAAGACAAGGTATCGTTTTGGGGTGAGCCAGGTGCCCCATTTCCAGCAAGCCGGCATCCGCATCATTGCAGGAAGTGATGAAGCAGCACTGAATACATTTGTTTATCCGGGTGAATCATTGGTGGATGAATTGCAGATCTTCCAACAGGCAGGACTGAAGCCGGCAGAGATCCTGCGCACGGCTACGATCAATGGCGCATTATTTCTCCGGAAGGCCGACAAGACTGGCTCGCTTGAAGTGGGTAAGACCGCAGACCTGGTGATCCTCGACGCGGATCCATTAAAAGATATAAAAGCAGTACGCCAGGTATATGGCGTTTACAGCAGGGGCAGGTACTTTGATCGCGCTGCGCTCGACGGAATTCTTGCGGATGTAAGGAGCGTGAAGCAAAAGCTGGACGCGGAGCGGGCTTCAAAATAATCTTCAGACCTATTGTTTCGCAGCAACCGGAACATTTTGTTTAACCAGCTGTATTTCCGCATGGATTTTCACGTCATCGCTTACCACCACGCTACCTGCTTCGGTAACCGCATTCCACATGAGGCCGAATTCCTTGCGGCTGACTTTCCCGTCAATAGTAAATCCTGCCTTTGTTTGTCCGTAAGGATCAACTACGATACCGCCGAATTCTACTTTTAAGGTGATGGGCTTAGTTGTGCCCCTGATGGTCAGGTCGCCGTGCAGGCTGACTTCATCGCCATCCGTTTCATACTTGTTACCTACAAAACGCAACTGGCTTTGTTCCTCCGCATTGAAGAAGTCTGCCGATTTCAGGTGAGTATCACGTTGTTCGTTGTGTGTATCAATTGAACTTATATCTGCAATGAATTCAATTTTCTTTGAGGTTTTAAAATCGTCCGTTTCGGTTTCCACAACGATCTCAAACTTGCGGAAATACCCGGTTACGGTAGTGATCATCAGGTGTTTTACTTTAAACACCACTTCAGAGTGCGCCGGGTCAGCTGTCCATGTAATGTTTGCCATAAGAAAGTGCTTTTTAGGATTAGATAACGCAGGAACACGTATTCTGTCCTGCAAATCGCGTCCTTGGTTTTCGCGGGTATAACTGTCCCACCAGTTCCACACTTTCGCGATTTTCGTGGGAAGTTTTGCGGCAGGTGGGCAGACACCGGGGTCCCAGCGGAAAAAACCTGCATTCTCTACATTGTTAAATAAGTTATTGACAATAAGTGGATTACGAAAAAGATAAAATATCATTTTACGTACGAACTTTGGATGCAAATGGAAACACCAACCGTTAGTCCCCTTCAAACCGGCGCACCAATAACTGCCCTGAAAATAAAGAGGATCGAATCAATTGATCTTTTACGCGGAATCATCATGATCATTATGGCACTTGACCATGTCCGTGATTATTTTCATGCGTACTCATATTATTATGATCCGATGGATCTGCAACATACCAGTGGTCCTATTTTCTTCACCCGATGGATCTCCCATTACTGCGCACCTAATTTCATGTTGCTTGCGGGGATCTCGGCTTGTCTCTATGGACTTAAGAATGGACGTAAGGCACTTTCCACTTTCCTGTTTACACGCGGGCTTTGGCTGGTTATCGTAGAACTGTTCATTATTACGCTGGCGTGGACATTCAATCCGCATTACCAGGTTTTCATCTTGCAGGTGATCTGGGCATTCGGCCTGAGCATGATGGCACTTGGGTTACTGGTTTATTTACCCCGACCGGTACTGTTGTTACTTTCGCTGGCGCTGATGTTTGGCCATAATATGCTTGATGGAATACATGTGGCGGGTGATAATATCCCGGCATTCCTTTGGTCCGTGCTGCATGAGCCGAATTTTTCGGGCTTCCGTTTCGGCAATTCCAATGTTGTGATCGGGTATCCTGTGATCCCTTACATTGGCATCATTTCATTCGGATTTTGTCTTGGCAATCTCTTTACTTCGGAGATAGCTGCGAATGATCGCAAAAGAACATTGCGTAATTTAGGCTTAGGAGCAATACTGCTGTTTATCGTTCTGCGATGGACGAATACTTATGGCAATCCATCACCCTGGGTGGAGCAAAAGAATTTCCTCTTCACTGTTTTCTCGTTTGTCAATACAACAAAATACCCGCCTTCCCTGCTGTTCATACTCATGACAATCGGTCCTGCCCTGCTCTTCCTCGCATATGCCGAGCGACCATTGAATAAGATCAGTTCTGCAGCAGCTGTATTTGGCCGCGTGCCGATGTTTTTTTACCTGTTGCATATTCCCCTCATCCATGGCATGGGGGTGCTGGCAGCCATGATGACGGGCCATCCTGCATCGGATATGGTAAACTTCACGAACTGGGTAACTGCCAACCCGCAACTGAAAGGATATGGTTTTACCCTGCCCATCGTTTACCTGATATGGATAGTTGTGCTGGTGATGTTATACCCGCTATGCCTACGTTTCAGTGAATACAAGCGGGCGCACCAGGCGAACAAAAAGTGGCTGAGTTATTTCTGAGGGGGATGGTTTATGCTAAGAAGCTGTGGCAGTGTTGGTCACCTGTATTTGCGGAAGGAAAGATTGTATTGTATACCATTTTCTTTGAGCACTTTTAAAGTGGAGAAAAACTTATCCGCATGTTGGATACTTGAAATAAAAAAACGTTCGGATACTTTCCGATCGCCCAACTTAAAATTGACAACGTTATTGATACCGTGTTCAATTGCACCTGCCGTCTCAGTAAAATATCCAAGTGAAGATTGATTAAGAAAAGAATGATAGTGAAACTCAAGGGAATCTATTTTATTGAATTCGAATGCTTCAGTTCCAACTACAATCCTGTCCATTTCAATTTTGATTATTCGCTGCTGGTCAACTTCATAAAGGCTTCGACCATTTCCTCCAACGATTCCAATTATTACCAATACAATCCCCAGGAGAGTACAGGATAATGAAATTGCATCACCGACTTTAAATGCCCATAAACAAATAGAAACTATAAACAACAATGCGCCGACCAACGAAACCAGCATTGAATCTGAATCATTTGTTTTTATAAGAAATGTCTGGAACATCATTAATCCTTTAGAAAATACTCCACACTCCAATAATCTTCTTTAAATGACTTGCCATATTGTCTCAGAACCAGGCTATCATCACTTAAATGGGAAACTTTGTAATAAAAAAAAATCTCACTTCCCGAAAAATCCAACACCAGTTGATCTAAATTATTTCTACTCCACTTACCGGAAACTGTATTACCAACAATATGGTCGTAGTTCTCTATAGAAAATGTTGAATCTTTATGGAAAGTAATTGCTACCAGTCCTTGATTTCTGATTGCCCTTCCGATCAATTCAGCTATCGAGTCCGGATGTCCTTTAACACGTTCCGAAACCAATGAATCAATATTTGACCTGTCATAGTCCAATTGCCGTTCATGTCGCGCTTCATCTAAAACAACAATTTTAGCAGGCAGCCACCTCCCATAAATCGAACTATCTTCCGCATTAGAGCATGCTAAAAACATAAAACCCAGAAGCAATAAGATAAGTCTCATATCTGCCTTTATTTGCTAAAAGGTTTAATAATTCATTTCATAGCTTCCCAGATTTCCGGGCCGGGTTTTGTGCCGGTCATCATTTCAAGCAGGTTAAGCAGGAACTCATTTTCTTCTTCGCCACTATCCTCGATCATTTTCTTGAAGGTCATGTTTGCAATGGGAAACAGGGATGTAAGGTCTAATTTCCAGTTTGCCTGTTCCTTGTAAAAATGAAAGTACATTGGAACTGCATTACCCCGGACAACCAACTGCCCTTTTGCGAAATCCTTGTCGATGGTGACTTCCCCAATGGTATTATTGGCAACGCTGTTTTTGCCTACCATTCCGTTCTTAATAGCGTAGATGAACAATCCTTTCCCATCCATGGACGTTATCTCTTCTTTTGAAGCCCGGTGCCGGAAAGTCAGAATGGTGATTTTATCGATCAGCGGCAGGGAGTTGAGCTTGCTGCTGTCCACATGTTTAGCAGCCTCAAGGATATGATCATAATATTTTAAAGTCCGGGAGTCAACATAGGTCACTGCGTCTTCTCCTTTGTCATTCAGGATTGCAGACTTATAGTTGTCAAAAGCTTTCTTAACTGCGGCAGCATCGGTTGATTGTGCGATTGTAACAATGGATAGGGAAAGAAACGCAAAGAGGGTACAACAAATTTTTATCATGGATTTTTTGATTTAATGGCACGCTGCTTAGCAGCAATGAAGGTGATCATCAGGATTATAAAACCTACTATCATTGGTGTGACCGAAAGTCTTGCCCCCGTGATGCCGTGCCTTTCAAAATTGATAAGCGTCAGCGCTCCTCTGGCAAATGCGATAAAACCAACTATGTAGGAAAGTACAAAGCCCTCGGACTTACCTTTTATCAGCCACACTATGGCCAGCACCGGCATGACCATAGATGCAAGGATAAACGCTCCGAGAACCAGAAATATTTTCTCTATGTCGGGCGACAGCGATTGAAGACCGAAGAATTCTACTGCGTTTGCATGGTCATGCAAGGTCAGCATGCCAATCTTAAGGGGAATAAGGCTGGTAATCGCAAGAACAAAAACAAGGAGTTTGGTTAGACTTTTCATACAGTTGAAAATAGTAAAAGCGATGTTCTCATTATTCTACAGTTAAGGTTTATCATTACAAATATGCGATAATGAAAGTCAGACTCATATATGTCCAGAAAATTGAAAACACCACATGAATGGTTGTCTCAAAAGTTTTTCCTTTCCACAGTTGTGAAGAGTATCCAAAGAATTGGATTACCAGTCTTGCCAACCAAAAAACCCCCAGGCATAAGCAGATCTTTTTTCCCAGGCTTGTATTCACTAGTTCCTGCGCGGAAGTCAGGCACAGTATACCCATAAGTAAAACAACGAATGCTATAAAGAAGGAATGGACATAAAACATTTGCCGGTTGACAATGCTTACCGTACTGAAATCGCGTTTCCAGTCAAAATAACGGGGAAAATACAGGTGAACCAAAGCCAGCATGACCAGCAGAGTTCCTATTATCCTGAGGTGAATTTCCATAAGGCTAGTGGCTACAATTAAAAATTGACATAAACGGCGTGAACTTGGTCTCATTAAAAGTAGAGAAACCGGCCGCTTCAAATGCATGTCTCCAGGTCGTTCTGGAAAAAAAGTGTGTAAACCCGACAGAGAATGCAAGGAAATTGGGAAAATCACGCAGGTGTTCAACCATTACAACTTTTCCACCGGGTTTGCATAACCGATGGCATTCTTTCAGCAACATTACTTTCTCCTCCTGCGATCTGATCTCATGTGCAGCTGATAATAGAAACACAACATCGACCGTCTTGTCCTGAAGCGGAATTGAGTCAGAACTTATCGTCTTTGTATTAGGGTAAATCATGCTCACTTTCCGGGCTCTTTTGATGGCAGGTTCCGTGTGGCGTTTCGAATTATAAAAATCAAACACCCGGATTTCTGAGAGCGGAAATTTTTCTTTCAGGATAAAACTCGTTTCATCAAAGCCAGCGTTAATATTGACAATCAGTCCGGCCTCAGGCCATTCCTGGAAGACCTGTTTTAGCCAGTCGAACCTATAGTACCCGGAAAAATCATACACATAGGCAGAAACAAACAAAGGTATTAGCAGTCCATATATGAATGCCGAAGCGATTATCCATAAAACATCAGCAGGCCACTCTATAAACAACCGACTGATAAACAATGATAGCAGTACTGCAAACCCAAAGACATAATAATGCCTGTTAAAGCTCAGGATATTCAGGACACCCTGGAATTGTCGTCTATTTTGCTCCATTGTTCAATTTTGCCTTTTTTCCAGTAATAGGGAATGTTTCGGATAATAAAAGCGTTGGCCAGCTGAATGTTATCTATCCCGAGTTGTTTGATAAAAGAAAACTGATGATCTACCACCTGAACAGGCATGGGCTTCCAGTCTTTGCGGACGCCTTCGATCACCAGCACTTTTCCGGAAGAAGAATCATAAGTGAATGTAAATGGCAACGGGCCTGCAAACCTCCTTGTTTCTTTCCAGTCGGAAAAGGGCGAGCCAACAGGCAATGGCACATGGTCTCCTCCAGGGATCCGAACTTTCAGGTCAAATCCGGATTTAAGGGAACTAATTTGAAGCAGGTCATCATGCCAGCTCTGAGATATGTCAGTGGTTGAGTAATCATAGTGCGTGAAGATATTCCCGAGAACTTCCATTTTCTTTTTGTTGGTTTCGGATTTCAGGATGTACAATCCCCGCAGGTTTCTGCCCTCCTCGTTCCTGAAACGGACAAACACCCTGTAACCGATAAGAAAAAAATCATTACCCATGAATGCCGGGAATCCTTTGGGTCGCAGGCCTTTCGTTTGCACCATGGCAATGGCAATGAAGGCCCATTTGTCATTGAAAGTATCAAGCTCAAGGCATCCAGGAATCATGTATTGCAATTGCTCCTTAGGAACAGCAAAGGTGAGAACAAGGGAGCTTTCAAAAAATGCTTCAACAGCGAAGGGATGGTTCTTTAAGAATGACAACATATCAGGACTGGTAGGCTAATTTCTTTCCAAGGCAAAACCCATTATAACAGATTAAAAGAACAAAAAGGAAAGCAAAGACTGAATTGATTCGCCCCCAAAGCAGGAGGTCCGGCACAAGTATAAATTCCAGTATGTTCATCGCTGCAATGACAATGACCTGCAATACCGTGTTTAGCCGAGGCCAGATTCCGCTTATGATCCAGCCGGCCATCAGGATTTCTGCAATGCCTATCAGTACAGTCCAAAATCTTGAATTGTTGTCGCCCAGTATGCTTGCAACAATTTCCTCGTGTCTTGGCACGAGGTTCAGAGCTTTGCAAAATAATCCGTTAACCAGCCAGACCGTCGCGATCAAAAAGGTTATCAGCTGGTATTTCTTATTTCCCTTCATTCATATCATCACCGGTTCTTCCTGGCAGCCTCGACCTGACCGTAAGTGGGGATCTGCTGCATAATGGAAGCCCGAATCTGGGTCAGTAAGTACACTTCTGCCTGGTAGAATTCAAAAGCAACCACAGCGTTGGTTGCCGCTTTGATCTTTTTATAATATTCTTCCAGGCTTTTTTCCTGTCCAACCCTGTTTTCAAAATATTTATTTGCAAGAGAATCGGCAGTTGCCGGTGTCATGTTGCCATAAGCATGCGCCGTTTGTTCGTATAACTTGATTCTTGACTTGGCAGTTGCAAGGTTCTTTTGTTGATACTCATCATAAATTTTCCAGAACGCAACAGAGTCTTTTCCAGATACCTGAACCAGTTTGGCTATCGCCTCTTTCTTCTGCACTCCCAGCAAGTTCACAATTGCTTCAGTTTCAGCATCAGAGGTCTGGGCAAAAGAGCTTAGCGTAAAACCCATAAAAAGAACGGCTATCGGGATAATTCTAGTATTCATACCAGTATTTTTTAGGTGATAGCCAAAGTTCAAGGAATTAAGGTAAAATCGACAGATTTAACGGTTACATGGGCTCAGGTTGACTTCTTCTCAAGCACCAGGATGATTTTGTTGAAATCAGCGGCAGCATTGATGATCTTCTTGAATGCATCGTACTGTGTTAAAGGATAAGTCGTCTTCTTGTATTCTTCCATCACTTCAATCATTATCCTGTTTCCCTCCTGCTTATAATTCGAAACGAAACCCATGGTGGTTTGACCGTTCTCCTGGTAGGTATCATTGATAATAAGCTCCTTAAGGTTCTTAACAACATAACCTTCAGGAATAACAAATTCAATCTTCCGACCAAGGGTATGGGGATATGCAACATCCATGGAAAACTGTCTCGGCTTTTCCTGGTACATCTCTACCTGGGGTCCAATTAGGTCACCAATCTTTACCAGCAGTTTACTGCCAGCCTTTTCAATTAACTCGCTGGCTTTTACAGTCGCATTGAGCACAAATGGTTTGTTGTCGGAATAACTTTCAAAATCCTGGTTCTGCAGGCCCGTCGAAACTATATGCTCTGAATTGGTCCCAAACTTCACAAAATCCTTCATGTAAAGTTTTTGTTGTTCAGCAGAAGTGAAGTTAAATACTGCGCGGTAAACACTTGCGGAATAGCCCCGGTAAGAATGACTTGTATTAATAATAAGTGTATCTGTTGTTGCATTCAACTCGGCCTTCGCAATAATATCGCTGGAATTGTGCATATAATCTTCCAATGGCACAGGCTTGATTTCTGCAACCGCAGTGGTAAAACTTCCGATGGTTGTACCCTTGCAAAACAGCGCATAGGTATTTCCCCAATATGGATCGATCCATGGGTAGCGTAGTTCTATCCTGGTAGGTGCGAGAAACTTTTTCTGTCCTACGAAATAAATGAGGTAATTATCGCAGTTGTTCCAGTTTTCAAAACCTTTATCGATAGTAAACTCCGAACGGTTCCCCGCCAGTACAAACTGCATGTCAATGCCCAGTTTGTTATAGACGGCACCGTACAGCCGCATGACACCGACAAAGCCAGCGATCTTATTCTTAAGTATCAATTCAATATTGCGCGCGTCTTCCCCGGTAAAGTCCTCGCGTGTACCAATATTTTTCTTGATATAATTCTCTACAGCGATGATCTTTTCCCTTTCGCCGGCCAGTGTATTCCATTTGTTTTCCGCAATCAGCTTCTCAGTCTTTTTAAGCTCCTTCTCTGTGAATGTGGTATAATTCTCATATACTCTCTTAGCAAATTCATTCCAGGTAAAAAGGCGTTCCGTAGCACTTCTCGCTGCATTATAGGACAGCTTGAATTCCACCCGCGCCAGGTTGGCTGTATAGGTGGAATATTTTTCATTTTCCACACCGGCCAGATCCTTCATTTCAACATTCGAATATCTCTTGGCATTTAAAACAGTGTCGGAGGATTTTACATCACTGTTGTAGGTCTTCATATCAAATGTCAATCTTTCCGGTGACACAACACTTAACTGTGCCTGCAATACCGGGATCCCCATCTGCATCACCTCCCGACCAAAAAAGCTACCACCCATCTGAAAAGTATAGTAGTACTCAATTTCGCAGCCTTTTACCAGGCCATCCATTGCGAAGATCTTATAGAGAGTATTGTCTTCCTGCAGATCCTTGATGTTCTTTTTATCAAGCTCAATTATCTTTCCGCCTGGCAAAATGGCTCTTGCCTTGATGTCCACCAGGTCTGAATTGTCTGAAACCGGCAGGTATATTTTATTAAAGCTTTCAATCCCCTTGTCATCGTTTATATGAACAATTTTATGCAGCGTTTTGTATGCCTGCACACTGCCTTTGGCATCATCGATAAATTCGATTCTCCGGATATCAGACAGGATCACTGCAGATTCATCACTGAACCGGCTGTCAATTTTGTGAAGGGTTGGTTTTTCCTTCCAGGTTTCCCTGTCAATTGCAGGAATAGCCTGGCTATAAGCCGTAGCAAGCATGAACAGCGAAAGGGCACTGAGCGTAAGTTTCTTCATATATAAGGCAGGTTACTTTTTTGAAAGGGAAATGGTTTCTTTATAGGCTGGGAAAAGATTCTCAAGCACTCTGTTCCACTGCTGGAATTTGTCCGGTGTTATCAGGAGGTGGTTGTTATCAAACTCCTGCGTGAGTATAATCTGGTTATTCTTTTGTTCGTACCTGATCTCAAATCCCCACATATCATTCCTGAAAGATTTCCCGCCAGGCATGGCACTCACTTTATAGCCCTCAGGAATTCTCAATACAGTTATATACTTTCTCTTATTCAGAAATGTATATGCAACAGGCATTTGCCGCTTAGGAAAGTCGATCTCCTCGTGCTCATAATGCTTGAACAGGTTCAGGTTCAGAAACCATTCGTCGTCAATCTTCCTGGCATAACCCTGCAGATCAAACTGTGCTGTAAGCGTAATATTATTAAAATCCGACCGATCGCCGATCTCAAAATTCGTCAGGTTGAACCTGTTGGAACCCCGATAGAACCGGCTTTTAAAATATTTCTCCAGGTCTTTTCCGCTATATGAAACGAGCTGCCTGTGCATGTCCATGGAGTAGTAACCGCTCAGCTTCAGTTTAATATTTCCTTTGATCCCTGTTTCAGTAAGTTCCACAAAAGTAGAATCTTCAATAAGGTTTTTCTCTTTTTCGATAACCGGAACTGCAAGGATCTTGTATTCATTCTCATTTATCGCCACCATTGCTTCCTTTCCCTGGGTAAAGGCGGAAGGCACGCCAAAAGCACAGTGGGAATCTGTACCATCCAGGAAAAGGAACCGGTCGTTCAGCCTGACAGTACAGATCATATGATTGTCTACTATCGGCAGCGGCGTTTCGGTATAATGATATGGCAGGTCTCGGGTTCCGATCCACGTGAAGTAGGCGGGGACTTTCGCGGCGTTAAGCATAACCGTCAGAATGCTGCTCATATCCTTACAGTCGCCAAACCGCCTGGCACATACCAAGTTAGCATCTCTCGGCACAAACCCTTCCATCCCGTCTTCGAAAGCAACATATTTGATATTGTCCTGGACCCACTTATAGATCCGCTTTGCGCGCTCTTCAAGAGATACTACATTTTTTGTCAGGGAATCAACTATGGATCGTAACTCCGGGCTGACCTCCTTATTGATGCCTTTTATAAAGCCCTGGTTAAGCTTGTACAGGTCGTCCGTGTTGGCAAGGTAGCTAATGGTTTGACCTTTTTCATCCTGATACTTTTCAATATAAAACACCACATGGAGGGCGTAGTAGGAATTGTCCGGCGCATCCGCGTAAGGTCGTTCACCTTTTAAATCATTAACCCGGAAAGTGTACACGGTTTCATTACGCCGGCTATCGTGCTGAAACTTAACCTTGTCACGGTCGTTGCCCTTAATAATATACTTTACAGACATCCCCTTAGGAAAGCTGATCGTCAACTCACCGCTAACCAGGGGTATAAACCGTGTAAAGTAATGAGGTGACAACAAGTGCGGATCCTTATGGATCCTGCTCAGGTTCAGATTGCCCACAGATCCGTAAGCAATTCCGGGAAAATCAAAACTTGTTTCCTTCACATCGTCATAAAAAACACCAGAGGAAAGACTGTTGGCAGTTTTGAAATCTGTCACTTTAAACTTTTTACCATCTGCAGTTTTGGTGAATGCTTCATATCCTTTCAACTCATGAAATCCACTCTGGTAAAAACTGTACTTGCTCATGTATGCACCGGCATTTGCAGAAAGGTAAAGGATCTTTTGTGACTCAGTGCTTTCAACATATGGCTGCCCGTCCTTAACTGATAGTTGGTAAGCAATAGAATGATCCAATACTACAGCTTCTTCGCCGGGAAATTTTAACGCTAATTCCTGAACAGATTGAGCCTGTAGGAAATTCGGCATGAAGCATGCCACAATAACAAGAAAATGCCTGTAAGTTGTTAACTGACTCATTTTTTAACTGACAATAGTTTCCCGTGATAGTAATTGTGTGTTTCTTTCAGTTTCCCATTCAGGTCATAGATCTTTACCTGTCCATGATAGTTGCCATTATAGAATGTACCCTCCTCCCTCAATAATCCTTTTTCGGTGTATTCCTTATATGGCCCGTGGCGAACGTCATTTACAAATGAATGATCCGATTTCAACTGGCCATTTTCGTAGTATTCCCTGATCGGACCATCAGTAATCCCATAAGCATCCACTCTTTCGTACCAGGTCTTTCCGTTCGCGAACAGGATCTTATTGAGGCCATGAATTTTTCCGTCCCTGAATTCATTTTCAACCGCCTGGCTACCATTCTGGTAAAAGCTCTTAAGTTTCCCATTACCGGCAAGAATGGGAACTTCAGGCACAAGGTTGCCGGTTTTATCCAGGTAAGAATAACCAACCTGCAGGTCATCTTTATAGCGGAGCTGATAAGCAAGATTGCCTGAAGGATCAAATTTCCTGGCAAATCCATGACGCAGACCTTTTTCGTAAGGGACTTCCAGGTCGGTCTTTCCATTATCAAAATAATACGTTGCGAAACCATGAAGCTGACCGTCGATGTACTCTTCGGAATAAGTCAGTTTTCCCTGGCGGTTATAATATTTCCATAGCCCAGACTTTTTGCCCATCTGGTATTGCCCTTCAACACCAGGCTGGCCACCATAGTAGTAATTTTTGTAGGTGCTGTCAAGTTCACCCTTTTTATAATATTGTATTACATAGGGTGACCCGTCAAAAAAGTAGAAGCGGTAAAGACCTTCAAACTGTCCCTGCACATAATTTCCTTCAAAAGCGGTCTTTCCGTTCAGGTGCACACCACTGAATTTGCCACTACCCTTTTTCATTTCAACCCGATGGATCACCTTACCGGTCGTATCATACTGCGTCATTTCTTCCATCACGCCAGACGTGTATTTTGTATCATACTCCATTTGCCCATTAACATAAAATTCATCTTTATGCCCGTCCAGTTCATCATTAAAGAAATAGCTGACTGCACTAATATTTCCTAACTCATCATAGTACAGCCATGGACCTTCCGCGACATTGTCCTGGTACCAGCCTTCGCTCTGGATTCCTCCGTGCTCAAAATAGTTCTTACAGTAGCCATGTTTTTTGTCATCCTTGTAATTCACAATGGAGCTGACTTTCCCGTTAGCATAATAGCCGGTACTGGTGCCATTGAGTGATCCTTCGTGGTATTCGCTGGTCTGGCTCACTTTACCTGAATGGAAATAATCCGTTTGGATGCCTTCGGCGTTGCCCATACCGTTATATTCAACCTGAGTACGTTGCATACCCTGCGGATAAAATTTTGTAAGACTGAGCTTGTTACCTTTAGCTTCTGAGGTGCTGATAAGTTTCCCGGATTTATCATAATACCTGGCAGTCTTGAGTTTGCCATTTTCAAAAAAGAAAACAGAGAACATCTTTCCGTCTTCATCAAAATATTTCACTTCACCATCCGGACTTCCTTTTTTATAGCTGTACTTCGAAAAGAGCTGGCCGTTGTCATAATATTCCTCATACAGACCTTCCGCTGTTCCGTCTACATAAGACTGGGATGTATTGAGTTTGCCATTGTCATGAAACCTTTTCCAGGTGCCTGTAGGCTTATCCTTGGTATACTGACCATCTGTTGCAAGTGTTCCGTTCTCATGCCATGCTTTGTAGAAACCGCTCAACTCGCCATCAACGTATGTACCTTCCGATTCCTTTCTGCCGCTTTTATAATAAGTTTTGAAGTTGCCGTTTGACCGGTCGTTTGCATAACTCTCAACTGACATAAGGCCGCCGTTACTGAAAAACCGCTTCCGTTCACCCTGTAATTTGCCGTCGCCATAGTTGGCAATAACGTGTGTCCTGCCAGAATAGAAATAACGGGTGCCTTCTGCTTCCAGGTTATCATTCTGATAGCCAGCTCTTGAAGACACCTGCCCGTTTTGATAATAGTATACTTCGTTACCATTCTGCTTTCCATTTGTATACGAAACCTGAACTTTGAGGTCACCATTGGCGAAATAATATTCCCAGGGACCATCCAGCTCCCCCTTTGAATCGAAGCGACCTTTGGATTTTATGTTGCCGCCCGGGTAGTAGAAGATCCAGTCACCGACAAACGTTTCGTTGTTATTGGTAGTTTTTCCCTTTCCAGTGAACTTCCCTCCTGAATAATGATAATAGATCTCGCTGGCATCACGCTTCGCAAAGATGAGCTCACGAGTGCTGCGGATTTTGTTTAAGTACGCTACAATTTCTTCTATAAGGGCATCAATTTCTTTTTTGTTCTTCTTATTGTAGCTTTTGATTTCCGGCAGGTTAACGCCGGAAAACATATAGTTAACGAGGTGTTCAAATTTACCCGACCTGAATAACTTACTATAAAGAGGCATGTAGAATTGCATCCAGAAATCACTGCTTCCTTCCGCAAAATCCAATTTTTCAAGCACTACCTGGATCTGGCGGGAAATAGCATCATCCAGTTTAATGATCGGCTTGTATTTTTTATCAAGTGCAATCTTTGATTGTAAGATCTGCTCCGGTAAGCTGTACTCTTCAGCCTGTTCTACAGTTCGGTTGCTAACGTAACCATTTATTTCGTCCGTGTTTTTGGCAATGGAGTTCAGGATAGTAATAGAGGTATTGCTGTATTGTCCTTCTGGCGAAATAATAAGATAGCTCATAAAAGAAAGCATGGAAGGCACCAGCAGACCCTGCTGTATAGAAACAATACCAAGCTTATAATGTGCACTGGCTGTATACGGATCAATCAACAGGCATTGCTGGAATGCTGTTTCCGCCTCCTTAAACTTCTCCAATCGCATAAGCGTGGTGCCCTTGTTCAGGTACAACATGTTATAGGCGGGATAGATCCGCAGGGCTGAATCATAAATATGCAGGGCCCGTTGCGGGTCACCGAGATTATCCACCAGGTT
The DNA here is from genome assembly GCF_000814475.1 of Flavihumibacter solisilvae. GTDB lineage: Bacteria > Bacteroidota > Bacteroidia > Chitinophagales > Chitinophagaceae > Flavihumibacter > Flavihumibacter solisilvae. Next base: position 238,484 of record NZ_JSVC01000019.1, read on the forward strand.
TCCGTACTGTGTCAGCAGTTCAGGCAGTCTTTCCCGGTCAGTTTTTTCAGCCATGGCCCGTTCAACAACCTGCAAACCTTTCTGGTACTGGCTGTCTGCCGAATAACTCAGCGCAAGCTCATACAGCGCGTAAACGTAGTTTGTATCGCTGCGGTTTACTTTGCTATACAGGTCAATGGCTTCCTTGTATTTGCCTTCATCGTGCAGTTTAATGCCGTCTTCTATGATTTTGCCTGAGTTGATGAGGGGATTTTTTTCCTGGGCGGACAAATTCGACAGGCAGACGAGGGCTACGGAAAGCGCCAGAAGCAACTTCTTCATAGGGAGAGCAGAGGTTTAGTTTAGGTTCAGGTTTTGGTGAATTTGAAAAATCGCGTAAAAAGACATAATAATTTTGAAAATAACAAGCAAGACAGATTAAGAATTCGAAGTTTATGCAAATCCAGGCTGTGATACCGCCAATATATAACAGTGTTATTTTATATGATTATTATCCCCTGTAGTTGGGAGGTTTTTCACACCCCGAATTGCAACAAATGATGGTTCAGGTGTTTGTAGAACATGGTATTCCATTCGCTTGCTGACATCCTGCCAAAAGAAATGTTTTCCAGTCCTTCAAAATGTTGTTCACCCAGCTGCCGGGTTTTCTGAATATTGCGGATCAACCTTTCCTTTTCCGCCTCGAAATTCCTTTCGTCGGTTATGATAAACTCAGGGGCAGTTCTGCTGTTCCTTTTGTAAGGTTCAGGACGCAGCACATACTTCTTAACTATTTTCTGCAGCAGGAATTTCTTGAGGAAATTCGGCTTGCTGAATTTTTCCGGTTCGAAAGTGTAGGCATAAGGAACATTGCAGTGCGCAATCATCTGCCCGACATTCATCTTACCCCACTGTGCTTTGCTTGCAGGACTGAGACTATTGATCCTGCTGATCAATTCGTCAGTGTCCTGTTGGTTAAAAATGCTTTTCATCATTATTATTATTCAGAGTTGTTTCTTGAGCAATATATCGCTCAAAGGTCAAAACCGTTATTATGCCGAGCGTATAAGCTAATAGATCCCACCATTCAAAGCCGTGACCAATGACTGTCCTGGCTAACTCGTTACCAGACAGGCCAAGTCGATCCAGGATCCGAAAGTATTGCAACAGCTCAACTGTATATGCAAAAAGCAATACGCCTATTGCCAGTTTTATCGGATTGGCTTTAATGATTGCCCTTAGAGAACAATAAATAAGAATAACAACAAGGTAATCCCCAAAATAAGGTCTGAAGAACCTATCGCGAACGAACAGTGCAATGAGTACTTCAATAATAAAGAGAATAAAGGCTAATAGAAAATATCTACGGCTGAAGCTTAACATGAACGAAAAAATAAAACAAAGCATTCATTCATGCAATATTGCGGTTATGCGCGGTTCAATATTTTTTATTGAAATATGTCGCCCCGTAGAAACCCTGCATGTATATTTGCCCTGTCGTTCTTTACTTTTTTGATCGTTAGCAGGTGCACCATCACTGATGGTGTTTAAAAAGGAACCGTGTGCAAATCACGGACTGTTGCGCAACTGTAATTTCTGACCGGCCATGGCCCGGAAGGAAGAAGTCAGATACTTGCCTGTCTAACGGACGAATGCTTTCGCAGTTTAAAGCAGCAGTCAGGAGCACCACCAGCCTTGGTGTGCCCTCTCTTAACTTAAATTCCGGAAGCATACTCATCAACGTAAAGGCATTATTCATTTAATGTTTAACCTAAAAGTTTTTGCGTATGCTTACACACAACCTCGGCTACCCGCGCATGGGTAACCACCGTGAGCTGAAAAAAGCCTGTGAAGGCTACTGGGCAGGAAAGATCGCTGCCCACCAACTGGAACAAACCGCACAGTCCATCCGCCTGCAGAACTGGCAATTGCAGCAGGACGCCGGCATCGACTGGATCCCCTGCAACGACTTCTCTTACTACGACCAGGTGCTCGACACCTGCCTCATGACAGGTGCTATTCCTGAACGTTTCCATCCTTTGGTTGAATCGAATGTGGCGAAACTCGACCTTCTTTTCGCCATGGCGCGCGGTTACCAGCAAAACGGTCACGACATCACGGCAATGGAAATGACCAAATGGTTTGACACCAATTATCATTACCTCGTACCCGAGTTCAGGAAGAACCAGCAGTTCACCTGCTTCCACAACAAGGTGGTCAGGGAATTCCTGGAAGCAAAGCAGCACAAGTTCCAGGTTAAACCAGTACTGCTTGGACCTGTTTCCTTTCTGTTGCTCGGCAAGGAAAAAGAACAGGGGTTCAACCGGCTTTCGCTCCTCGACAACCTGCTGCCCGTTTACTTCGAAGTTCTGAAGCAACTGGATGATCATAAAGCATATTACATCCAGTTCGATGAACCCTGCTTGTCACTGGACCTGTCACCCCAAGAACAAAAGGCTTTCACCTCAACCTACCAGGCGATCAAATCGAAGTTTCCGCAATTGCAGATCATCCTCGCAAACTATTTCGAGTGTTACGGTGGCAACCTGCAGATGGTGCTGCAATTGCCTGTTCACACCATCCACCTCGATCTTGTTCGTTGTCCATCGCAGCTGGGTGACATCCTGGAATCGGAACTGGTTCGCTCCAAAACCCATTTATCACTTGGCGTGGTGGACGGAAGGAATATCTGGAAGAACGACTACCAGCAATCGCTCCAGTTGATCAACACTGCAATGGAAAAGCTGGGGACAGACAGGATCTGGATTGCGCCTTCCTGTTCACTGTTGCATTGTCCATGTGACCTTGACAATGAAACGTCAATGAACCCGGAAATCAAACAATGGCTGGCATTTGCCAGGCAGAAGCTCGATGAAGTTGTTACATTGAAACAGCTGGCAGGAGTTGAATCTTTCGCGGTCGCGGAAGAAAAGCTTCTGGAGAACACACAATGCATAGAGAAAAGAAAGACTTCCACACTGATACATAACGCAGATGTACAGACGCGGGTAAACGCACTAACAGAAAAGGATACCCAACGAAATAGTTCATTTAAAATCCGGAAAGGACTTCAGCAGGCAAACCTGCAATTGCCCGCCTACCCTACCACAACGATCGGTTCTTTCCCGCAAACTACCGAAATCCGCAGCTGGCGGGCAAAGTGGAAAAAGAAAGAATTAAGCGATGAGCAATACAATGAATTACTGAAGGAAGTAACTAAAAAAGCGGTGTCGTGGCAGGAAGACATTGGACTCGATGTCCTGGTGCACGGCGAATTTGAAAGAAACGACATGGTAGAATACTTCGGTGAACAGCTCGCTGGTTTCGTGTTCACGGAAAACGGTTGGGTGCAGAGTTATGGCAGTCGCTGCGTAAAGCCGCCGATCATTTATGGAGATGTATTCCGGCCCGAGCCCATGACGGTAGGCTGGAGCAGCTATGCGCAAAGCCTTACCAGCAAATGGATGAAGGGAATGCTGACCGGGCCTGTTACCATCCTTCAATGGAGTTTTGTCCGCAACGACCAGCCGAGAAGCCAGACCTGCGCACAGATCGCCCTTGCGATCCGCGATGAGGTTCTCGACCTGGAAAAGGCAGGTATCAGGATCATCCAGATTGATGAACCCGCGATCCGTGAAGGCTTACCATTACGAAAGGAAAACTGGCCGCAATACCTCGAATGGGCGGTGAGCGCTTTCCGGGTAGCCGCCAGCGGCGTTCAGGACGATACACAGATCCATACACATATGTGCTATTCGGAATTCAATGATATTATTGAAAGCATCGCGGCGATGGATGCAGATGTGATTACGATTGAAACCTCCCGATCGCAGATGGAACTGTTGCAGGCGTTTGCAGATTTCAACTACCCGAATGATATTGGTCCGGGCGTGTACGATATCCATTCGCCACGGATCCCTTCACGCACTGAAATGATCGAACTGATTGAAAAGGCGAGGGCTGTGATCCCGGCCGAACAGCTATGGATCAATCCAGACTGTGGTCTCAAGACCAGGGGGTGGAAAGAAACAGAATTTGCGTTGAAGGAAATGGTACAGGCGGCAAGGGAGCTTAGGGAGTTGATACCAGTTTAATATCACTGCAGGCCAGGAATTCCCTGGCCTGCTTTAATTTTATGCAATGACCAAACACGAACAGAAATGCTGCTCACGTTGTGAAGGAGCATTCGAATGCCGGGCTGGTGACATAGCACATTGCCAGTGCAACCAAGTCTCCATCACCCGACAGACAACGGAGTTTCTGCAGCGTACGAGTCATGGTTGCCTGTGCAGCCGATGCCTGTCGGAGATCAACCAGTTGGTCGAATACAGCCGCCTGCATCCATTCGTTGACCAGGCAGAATTACTGATTCCCGGCCTGCATTTCTATGTCGAAAACGGTGGACGTGTATATACTGAACTTTATCATATTCAACGCGGTAGCTGTTGCGGGAAGAACTGCCGACATTGTGCGTATGGCAATACGCATCTATTATAAAAATCAAGGGGTTTCGTTTTGCGAAAGTTCAGCGGTGTCATAAGAACCGTTAAATGAGGCCATTTCCCTGATCAACTTCTCTTCCTTTACTTGCTTCATAAGCCTGTCTATCCATTTAATCAAAGCAAAAGCTATCAAATTAAGGTTGAGGAACAACCGGCCATCGCTTTCACTCAGGAAAAATTCAAACTGTGATGTACCTGCACTAAAGCTTAGTTTAACCGAATTAGTCAAGTCAAGGCCCACATTCAGACTTGCACCTGAAACATACTGAAATGAAAAACCAAATATGGCAAAATTAAATAGCTGGAATATCTGATTCCATAGTGATCGTTCCAAAGCTTTGCTGTCAGCCTTTAGACAAAGCGATCCGCAATAAATAGAATATCCGTAAAAAAGAAAAACCAATAAATATGCTAATCCAGACAATCCAAATATCAAATCAACTTTCAGGTTCCAAAACATAATAAGGATCCCTACCAGGCCACCAACTACCTGGTACAGTCCTAACTTAACCAGATCGGATATCGTTTCTTTTGAAATATGATTTTCCATAAGCTAAATGACAAATCTATAGCGTTTCCAGTTTTTCTAAAACAAAATAATCTGCATTGGCCTGCTAATTCGAGGGACGTTTAATAATGCAGATTGTGTTGATTCGGCCATGGCCGGCCTTTACCAGTTTCGCAGAATAATTTCAGGCTTCTCAGGAACTGGGCCCAGGTATAATTGCATTCAGCAAACATTGGTGTATACTCTTTCCAGCCTTCGTGCTGTAACGAAAGCAGCGTCACGTTTCCAGTTTCAATTGCCTGCTGAATCTGGTCTTGTGCTTCCGGATTGGAGTTCAACAAAGATTCTCTACTGCCGGCTTGAAGTTTGAAGGAAATAGTAGTGCCAATCCATTCGCTGGCACCCGCCACGCATAGCCACTTTACCAGCTCCCCAGATTTCAGCTCAATGACTTCCATTTCCTTGAAATACCCGGATCCGAAAGTAAACCGTGATACACTGCCAGGTTCCGGTTTTGCTATTGTATGGGGCGTCCACCAAGCCGCCAGGCCCTCCTGCCTTGCAATTGCATCAAAAACCGATTCGGCAGTAGCCGCAATCAAGACTTCATGACGTATGTCGGGCATCGTATTAACATTCATTTTGACTGTCCCATGTTTTTCACACAACGGACTGCAAACGCATCTCCCTTTTCACCATCCTTTTGAACGTACAGGGCCTGCGAACCTTTAGCGAAATTGGCGAACCAGGCATTGCTGTCGTCAGTCGATGTTGAAGACCAATAAAACCCATGGGCTTCGAGGCGTGCGTATTTCCCCTCAAGATCACGACCACCACCCAACACGGCATTGAAATGAGCACTACCATTTTCCTTCAAAGATTGAAATGCCATTTTGCGAACGGCAACCGTGTCAATAGCCTCGCCTGCATAAGCCCAGGTAAGTTTCTGCCAGTCAACATTTGCAGGCAAGCGCCACCCTTCCCCTAACCTGCTGCATACATTCTGTGCTGCTTCAAAGGTGTATAAACGACCATACTTCTTGCAATTTTCAACTGAGTCGCCAAAGCAATAGGAACCCGCGGTATTCAATTTCAGGTTGTCTGTCATCCACAAGTTACCATCTTTCATCACCTTCACTGCATACCTATTCTTATCACTATCTGCCAAAACTGTGTCCTTCAACCTGTCAGCATTTTTTGTCTGGGACATAGCCAGGTTATTCAGGCTGCAGGAGATCGTTAGTACGAAGGAAAAGATGATTCTTGTCAACATAAAATAAGTATTACTCAAACACCTTCCATTTAATGTTTACTTATGAATGAAAGTACAGCGTTATTGAACTCAGCGGGACTTTCATATTCCAGTCCATGGGTGGTGTTTGCAAGTGTGGCCACTTCCCTATTGCTCAGGCAACGCTTCATCCCTTCAATCATAATGGCAAAAATCGCAGGTGATTTTTCGCCTCTTACCAACAATACCGGTGCCTTGATCTTTTTAAGATCCTCGCAGACGACCGATGGAAAATTATCTTTACCACTCAGAATGCCCTTTGCTTCAGGATAATTGGCCAACATGATCTCACGATCTTTTTGCGGCATCCTGTCGAAATAGGTACTGTCTCCCATCACGCCATTTATAAGCGCTTCCACTCCCCCTTCATTGTCGTTGTTCTTAAACGCCTCCATAACCGGCCCGAAAGCCGTTGTAAAAAAGTTATTGAGTATGGTATCACCGCCGGGAACCTGCTGCATCATGGATGGCACAAACGGCTCGCCCAGTACCAGGCGCCTCACAAGTTCCGGATGCCCGATAGTGGTTACCAGTGCGATATCAGCACCATAAGAGTGTCCATACAGGGTTACCGGCTTAAGTTTCAAAGCCTTAATAAATTCAGTAAGATCCGATGCATTTGAAACAACGGATAACCTGGTTGAATCAGTAATTGTTTGTTGATTAGGAAACGCGAAGCGGCGGCTATACGCTATTACCCGGTGGCGTTTTGCAAACGCATCCATTTGTGCCCCGAAAGTCCGGTAATCCCCAACCGCTCCATGTACAAAAACCACCGGCTCACCTTTACCAATATCAACATAGTGGAGACTGTCGCCATTAATAAAAATGCTCTTAACCTCCGGCTCTTTCCTGGCTAGGTTTTGCGATTGCGCAGTTTCGCTGTTACTGCAGGAGCACAAATAAACAATTACCACAAAACCGATAGCGAAAAAGTTCTTTTTCATTGTAAACAGTTTTATTAAACTGCTTTCAAAGTGAGGGACTAATTGGGGCGGCCAAAATACAACACATAGCCATCGATATCCTGGACTTCAAAGCCACGCAGGTTATCATCATTGTCCATAAGGGGTTTAAAAAATTCTACATTGCGCGATGAAAATTCCGCCGCCAGTGCATCGGGATCCGGAACATAAAGGTAGGCATCCCAGGGGGCAAAACCCTTTTTGATATCGCGGGTGTAATTTGGGATAGGGTCAACACCTATATCCTTCATCATGATCATAGCTGCGCCACGCTGGACAATCCCAAAGAAAATATCATCTTCTTCAGGACCCTGGAATGTAATTTCAAAACCGAGCCTATCGCGGTAAAATGCCAGAGCTTTCGGAACATCCCTTACTATGAAGAATGGTGCAATACCGCCAATTTCAGGTTGAGTCATTTACCTAAATTAACAAAACCTGAACGATCCGGGTATTATTTTAACGGCCTATGACCGTTAGTCGTAACACATTTTTCCTGGGAATCTTACTCATTACAACTATGCCATTTCTTTTGCAAAAACTGGCCTGGCTGGCCAATGCAAAAAGAACTAAGGGAGTAATGCACTATGTCGGCAAATCGCAGTCGGGGCAGATCGTGAGCATCTATCCCGTTATCCGGTTTTATGATGGGAAAGATTCGGTCTGGTTCAATGGCGCGAGTGATATTTTACTCAATCGTGGTGACATTGTGCCGGTACTTTACCAGCGGGATAATCATACGGAAGCGAAAATCGACAATTTCATCAGCGTGTGGGGAGACACGGTAGGTTATGCAGCAGTTCCCGCAATCATTATCCTGATCGTTTTTCTTCAACCAGAAATTGTTCCCCGGCGGTCAAGGGTAAGGTTGGCGCCCAGGTCGCCATTTATTTTCGTAGAAGCATGAAGCCCTCTCATGAAGACTTTTCGGACCAGAGAAAGAGGGTCATGGTGCTGTAATCAATGATTGCCTTTCCCGGTTTCAGGATATCCACCCCTATAACGCCGCAGATCACCTCATTCGCACCGGCCTGCGATAATGCATCGTTTACATGTTCGAAAGACATAACAGTAAGGGTAAAATCCGTGAGAAGGTGATTCCCTATTTCGACCGTATTTCCAGTGGAAGGTATAACCTGCAGGCCCCCACCACCTGCTCCTGCGCCGCTGAATTCGGCATTGTCATGTTGAAGTACCAGGCTGAGGCGTTCAACGTGATTTTGCTCAATCACTGTAGTGCCTGCTCCCGTGTCTAGAATAAACAATCCATGGTTGCCGTTCACTTTTACATCAACCAGCAGGAGGCCTGCAGCATTCACGATAAAAGGAATGACATCATACCCTTTATTGGATAAGAACATTGCCAGGTCAGAATTTTCGTTCGCCATTGTTCAAAGGTAGAAATTCATTGGACTTCGGGGCGTTTATAACGGAAGATAAACAGTAAACACAGCACCCTTTCCAACCTCGCCGGAAGCGAGGATAAAACCTTTATGGTTTTCCACGACCTTTTCTGCAATGCTCAGGCCGATGCCGGTACCGGGATAACTGGCCTGCGAATGCAACCGCTGGAATACCTGAAAGATCTTTTCGCTGTACTGGCTTTCGAACCCGATGCCGTTATCAGAAAATGAAATTTCGGAATAATGTTTATCCGCCTCGGCACCTGCAATTTTTTCCAGGTCACTGCCAGTTACAGTTTTGCAGGTTATTTTAATTTCAGGCTTGCCGTTGGCAAACTTCAGGGAGTTACTCAGCAGGTTGGAAAACAGCTGGTTCATCTGGAAAGGAATTGCATTCAGCACCGGCAGCGTATCATGTTCAACAACCGCATTCTTTTCGTTGATCGCCAGTTCAAAATCAGCCTTTACGTTTTCAAGGATCCTGTTCATGTCGGTTTGCTCGAAGGCTTCCGTTGAGATGTTGTTCAGGCGCGAGTATGCGAGTAAATCATCAATGAGCTGGTTCATACGGGCTGAAGCGTCCTGGATCCGGCCAAGATACTTTGTCAGCGTAGCATCTTTTAACTGGTGCTGGTCGAGCATGCTGGCAAATGTCCGGATCTTCCTGAGCGGTTCCTTCAGGTCGTGACTGGCGATATAATTGAAAGATTCGAGCTGGTCGATGGTAAGTTTTAAGTGGCGGTTACTCATTTCCAGTTCATGCTGGCTCAACTGCAACTCCACGGTGCGTTCGTTCACCTTCTTCTCCAGTAAAAGATTGAACTGCCTCAACTCTTCCCTGCTGGCGCGTAAAGCGTCGGAAGTCTGTTTCAACTCATGGATATCACTCACCACAGATGTCGCACCGATGATTTTGCCACTGTTATCCCGGAACGGCGCCGATGCCACCCAGGTCCACCGTTTATTACCATCATTACCTGTGAAAAGTACTTCCATCCCAGGCAGCACGGTTTCACCCCGTAATGCCCGGACCGTCGGATAGTTTCTCCTTTCAACGCGCGCACCATTGGCGTCATATACTTCCCAACGACTGGAATTTGCATCATCCATTGAAGGCAATATTCCGGAAGGAAGGTAGTGCTTCATTTCCTCGTTTGAAAGCAGTAACAAGCCATTGATATCGAAGAATCCCACTGCCACCGGCATCACGGCAAATGCCGCAGCCAGCTGTGCCTCACTTTTACGCAGGTCTTCCTCCGCCTGCCGCTGCTGGATAAGGTCAGCGACCTGCCTGGCCACCACATCAAACAATTTCAACTCGTGTTCTGAAGGCTCATGTACACGCTTCCAGTGAGTTGAGATCATTCCGACATTCTTTCCCGACCGGCTGATAAGCGGGGTGGATTGCATGGAAACGATACCCGACAAACGGTAATGATCATAGTCGTCTTTATTGATCTTGAACGGGCAGTTGTCAATATCACTGAAGATTATCCTGGTTCCTGTGGCAAAGGCGATCCCGCAGCTTGAAGACACGTCTTTCACGATCTCCCAGTGCCGGGCAGATTCAGGATGAAATCCTTTATAGGCAAGCAGCCGCAATTCATCCCGGTCCTTTACCACGGTCTGGATACTGGCAAAATCAGCATTCATCAGTTCCATGGCAGAACTAAGAATGGCATTGTACAGTGCCTGGATATCGTCTTCTTCAATAAGCCGGTTGCTGATCTGCTGCAGTTTTGTGGCGTCCTTCAACTCCTGCGCGAGACGCTGTTCGCTTTTACGCGATTCCAGCTCCGATTTTTTGCGGCTGGTGATATTGTTGAAAAGCACCGCAATCCTGGGCTGGTCAGCAGCACCAAAGGGAAATGCAAATACGTCGTACCATACCCCGGTTTCGAGTCCGGCCGGGGTAAGATGGGTCGCAACGTTTTCAAAATGCACCGGTTTGCGGGTCGTTGCCACTTCACCATAGATGTCGAACCAGTGCTGGTCATGCGCAGGTTGGAGCTGCCGCATGGTTTTGCCCAGCGCATCCTTAAGGCCGGTCTGCTGCTCGAATACAGGGTTTGTTTCAAGGAATCGATAGTCAGCAGCCTTTCCCGTTTCATCAAAAATCATTTCGATGATGCAGAAGCCCTGCGGAACGTTGTTGAACAGGGTAAGATATTTGTCCGTGGCGTTTTGGGCCACTTCGTCCTTGAGGCGAAGGACTTCCTGCTCGGCGTTCTTTCGTTTGTCGATATCACGGAAGATGACGATACAACCCGTTTCGGTAGGTGTTACACTTAAGGCGATCCACTTATCGATCACCGGTGACATATATTCCGACTGGGAGAATTTCTTATTTTCCAGCGCATCAACCTGCACCGCTTTATAACAATGAGTGCTTTTTGCCTCGGGGAAGATCTCCCAGAGATTATGGCCAAGAACCTGTTCCTCTTTCAGCTCCCACCATTCCAGTGCCTGCCGGTTTACAAAGACAACGGTGCCACTGTTATCCAGTTCATAGCAGGCCTCATGAATGGTATTCAGAATGGCATACGACCTTTCGAGGGCCTCTGTGCTTTCCTTCACTTCCTGTAAAGCTACCTGGTCACGTTCGCTCTTTGGCTCCGGCATTCCGTTATTGATACGGCTCATAAATTATGTTTCGTGTGGACTTGACCTTAACCGCGATTGTTTTCTGAAGAAATCAGCCAAGATATCAAAAGATAGCTGATTTGTGCAATTATGCCCAATTTTATTCGTGCACGTAATCATACGCTTCCCCCTATCTTTGCCCGCACATTAGGGGTGCCCAAGGAGGCTGAGAATATACCCAATGAAGAAAGCGATCCCAACAAGCTTAATTCATGCACCTGATCCGGGTAATGCCGGCGGAGGGAAAAAAATAATAATGGAGATACAACAGTGGGCTGTTTTACTATGGCAGCAAATTAAGGAAACCGATATTTTGCAATGGCTCGCGGTATCGTTTGGCGTTGCTGAAGTGCTTTTCGCAAAAGCGAACAAAATATGGCTGTATCCCACGGGCCTGGTAGCCACAATTTTGTCTGTGATTATTCTTTTCGAAGCAGGACTGTATGCTGAATGCCTGCTCAATGGGTATTATATCATCATGAGTATCTATGGCTGGTGGTATTGGATAACAAAGAAAAATAAACCATTTGTTGCCGTTACCCGGTGCAGCAAAAGAGATTGGATTGTTGTTTCTGCAATAACATTCGGTGGAATTATCTTCTTAGTCTACCTGCTTAAACAGTACACCAACTCGACCGTTCCGTACATGGATGCCTGGATCAGTGCAACGGCATGGGCCGGAATGTGGCTGCTCGCTAAACGCAAGATCGAAAACTGGATCCTGCTCAACATTTCCAATGCATTTGCCATACCGCTGTTATTCCACAAAGGACTTCCGTTATATGCGTTGCTTACTATCTTTCTATTTGTAGTGGCGATTACAGGATATATCAAATGGAATAAGATCATTAAGTCTGATCTTTCTCCCGGGATCAGTTATTCGGATGGCGGCACTGTTGCCAGTAATCGTAAATTGATTTGATAAGAGATTCAAATTCCTTGAAACTCGAAGGCTTTTGAAAAAAGCCCTGCACACTCATCTCGTAAGCTTCTTTTACAATTTTTCCAGAAGCGGCAGTCGTAAGAAACACAAAAGGAATGCTCTTCAACTTAAGCTCCCTGTTCTTATCAACCTGCCTCCTGAGTTCAAGTCCGTTCATTCCCGGCATATTAACATCACATAAGATCAAAAACATCTGTTCGGAAGTTGCAATTAAATATTCAAGGGCCGGCACCCCGTTCTCAAAAAGCAAAACCTGGTTTTTTATTTGAAGGTTCTGAAAGATTTCTTTGATTATTTCCTGGTCATCCGGATCATCTTCAACAATGATGATTGGTCCTAATTTTGACATTAGCTTATTGCTTTAAAAGTTATCGATGCGCAGAAGAGCTGAGATTGGCCTGTAAAATTTACTTCATTTATTGTATCCTTCAAAGACGTAACTTATTGCTGAATGAAGAGGGTATTACAATACAATACCGAGCAGCTGTTATCGGTAGCTATAGAAGAAGCCTGGAACTTTTTCTCCACACCTAAAAACCTCGCATTGATAACACCTCCGGACCTCGATTTCCGTATTCTGACTAAACTCGATGATGGAGAAATTTATACGGGAATGATCATCAATTACATGGTAAGGCCATTGTTTGGAATACCTGTGCGCTGGAAGACTGAAATCTGTGAAGTGAACAAACCATTTTCGTTTACCGACAGGCAGGTGAGCGGGCCATATAAAACCTGGATCCACCGGCACGAGTTCATTAAAAAAGATAATGGTGTATTGGTGAAAGATGAGGTTAGATATGAATTGCCTTTTGGCGTGCTTGGTAATATTGGTAAATGGCTGGTGCAAAATAGGGTTGAGAAAATATTTGAGTATCGCAGGCAAATATTGCAGCGCATATTCAACCCTGATCCAGGCTCTCAACATTCGCATACAGCCTAAGTCGCTTGCGGCCAAACACTTACCTATTGGCGATTGTGATAATTATGGCAACTTTTCATCTTTACCTGCTCATAGGCAGGCGTGAAAACAAAGATCCAGACATATGTAATCAATAAGGTGCGCGAAAGACGCACAGAACTGAACCTGTCGCAGGCAGATCTTGCGTTTGAACTCGGTGTATCCGTCGGATTCATCGGAAAGGCCGAAAGCATCAAGTACTCCACACATTATAACCTGAATCGGATAAACCAGTTGGCGTCGATTCTTAAATGCAGCCCTCAGGATTTCATTCCTTCGAAGCCGTTATAAACGTTGTGAGGTACGTGAAAAACACCCTATCTAAGTTTGCCATTAGTATGGCTGCTGCCGGCATATTAACTTTTACCACAAATTTTAAATTATGCCGGAAATAACTAAAAGTCTGAGGATAACTCCCCTCCAGGTACCGACAAAGAGCATTGCTGAACTCATGGCAGATTATGTAGGCTTTGAGCAGTACAATAAAATTGAGGAATTACTGGCATCGGCATAGAAACAATGCTGGTGTCAATATTCAATGTTCACTATCGGAAATCATGTATAAATGCACCTGCCGTTCCTGGTTCCAATATTCATTGACCTGCCTGAAACCTGCGTAACCAACTTTTGAATGAAGGATGCGCTGGTCGACCGGTATTTCCAGGTATAAGGATGTTACCGGATAAAATTTGAGTGCCAGCTTGCAGAAATATGCCATCGTCTGGAGCCAGTATTCAACAGATAGGTGCTCACCTGGAAAGACATAGTACAACGCCAATTCATCTTCAGCGACAGGATGCATCATTGCCAGGGAACTGACTGCAGCCGGGATAATATCCAGCTGACCCACCAACTGTTCCTTTCGCTGGACAATAAATGATTGCTCCTCTGTCGCCCATAACCTGTTCCTGTAATGCGATATCAACGATGCCTCATTTCGGTTGAAGGCCTGGTTGGTGAGACAATTGACATTGTTCAGCCACTTGTGCATACACATAAGATCCTTTATGATCCATAAGGGCCGGACCTGCCAGGCCACATCTCCTTCCCCATCCGTCCAGGTCAATACCGGCGGATGTTTAGCAAAAGGATTCACTGACTGCACTAATGTAACTTCGTTTGCCATAAATTCTACTGGTGCCTGTCAGGGTACCGACTCTTAAAGACCAATTTCCTTCATATTACAGGTTATTATTATTAAATTAAATAGCATAAACTTTGATTATTTGAAATCTGGCCACGTTTTTTCACGGGAAATCTTTCCAGTCAGGGAATGGACCATACCAATAGCTGACCAACAGCTCAAATGCTATTGGTCGATTCGCAGTACGAAGCCCCTTGAACATTTTTATAGCGACCTCCGGCATTATATCCTGATCGTGGCCCTGAATGGTGACGTATTTGTTGATGGTAAAGAAGTAAGCGAGGGGGGTTGCCTCTTTTTACAGCCGGAGAAAGAGAGCACAGTTCACCTAATGACCTGCTCCCGGGGCGTCGAATTCCTGCGGCTGGAAGTACCCGATATACCGGCATTCCGTTCTGACTTTCATGCAAATTGGCAATTAACAGCCCTATCACCCACTGCCTATTTTCATATTGCAAGGCATTTGATCTATTCTGCTCAGAACCGGCAAATGGACTTAAACGCCCAGGCCGATAGTATTTTCCTGGTGCAAAACTGCCTGAACCCTTCTCCCGCCGGCAATCCGTACAACATCCATTTCAGTGAGGTTTTCCGGCTTACCGAATGCCTGCAAAAACTCCAGTTCACTGCAAAAGCAAAATTTACTGTTGCACAAATGGCATCTCTCTCCAACTTAAAGACCTACCGTCTTCAACTCATCTGCCAGGTGCTTTTCGGGCAGACAGCCCACCAGGTATTGCGTTTCCTGAAAATGCACACTGCACTTAAAGTCATAGCCAACCAGACACAAACTCTTGCAGCAATAGGAAAAGATCTGGAATATAGCAGTGATGAAAATTTCATCACTGCATTTCGTGTATACTATGGAATCACTCCCCACGCCTTCAGGAAAATGTTTTCAACTTTTCCTTATATTCCTTCCGGTAAGCTTTAGGTGTAAGCCCAAATTTCTGTTTGAATACCTGGGAAAAATAATTTGCGTTGGAAAAGCCCAGGGTGTGAGCGATAATGTTCAACGGCCGGCTGGTTTCACCAACCAGGTCACGCGCTTTTTCCAAACGGGCGTTCCGGTAAAACTGCATGACTGTCTGACCAAACAGCACTTTAAACAAGGTCTGCAACCTCGTGGTATTCAGTCCGGCCATTTTAGCTAAGGTTTCCAGCTCAAATAGCTGATCGAGGTCATCTAATGTACATTCGACAGCCCGTAAGACCCTATCTTCATCATTTGAGTGTTGCGGAGAAGGATGGCGACTCCTGTGATAGACCATATTGAGAAGCGAATCCGCAAGCAACCAGTCCAGTTTATGGATCAAATTTTCCATAGTTCCCTCCTGTTCACCCGGATGGGAAAACACTTGCAGCAAGGAAGTGAAATGAGTCAGCCCCATTGGTAAAACCCGTCCGATAAAACTGGCCATGTTTTCATTCCTTAATAGCGGATCAAGTCGCTGGAGTGACAACCGGGCAAGCCAGTTACCCATAAATTCATTCGAAGCATGAACGAAGCATACGTGTGTAGTCCTTGGACCCTGGACCTGGTAATACCTGGTTGAAGTATAGTTACGGTCAATATGCATCATCCTGGCAGGAATGACCAGGCTGACCTTCCCTTCGACTTTTTCAAACAGAACTCCTTCGCGTACGAAGACCCATTCAAAGTCACCAATATCGTTATTACAATTAAATTCAACCGATAACCCACGTCTCACAATTAGCTCAGAAAGTACTACCCCATTACATTTTTTCTGAACCAATGAAACAATTCCCGGGCTCTCCCGGGGTACCATATGAAATTCTGCTTTACACATAGCAAAGCAAAAAATACATAATCAACCTGATGTTGTCAATGCCACAAACAGGTAAACTGGCCAAATTCAAAGTTTTTGCTGTGTTTTCCTTCATTTATCGCCAACCAGTCCTCCTACCTTTCCAAAATTAAAAAGAGCCGGTTATGTCCCTCATCAATAGACAATTCTTACTGCAACTGATCTATGGGTTATATATATTTCTGTGGATTTACGCAGCAACGACCAAATTGATGGAGCCAGATAAATTCCTGGGAGAATTAAACCAGTCGCCACTACTCATGCCCTTTGCATCATTTGCACAAATCCTTATACCCTCACTGGAATACCTATTGGTTATCGGCCTCCTTATATCCCGTTTCCAGTATTACGCCCTTTATTTCTCATTTACCCTGATGACCTGTTTCACTTTTTACATCGCTGCCATTATGCATTTCAGCCCTTACGTGCCCTGTTCCTGCGGAGGAATCCTGGAAAAGATGACCTGGGGTCAGCACCTGCTGTTCAATGTCCTGTTTGTGTTACTCGCAGCGCTCGGCTTTCTGCAGCATGGAAATACCAGGTCTGTTTCAAACCACACCACCCGACCTAACGCTTTATTGCAATAACCAGGGAAAGCTGAAAACCTGTAGAAGAGAGTAAGCAAATTCTTGAACAATAAATCTTGAGTATGAAAAGGTTTTTCCTGCCAGCATGCCTGGCACTGTCAGTGGTGGCTGCTTTCGCGTTCAAGCCCACTACGTACGCCCTTTATAAGGCCAACTCGTCTCCACTGTGTATTCCGGAAACCCAATGCACAGTATTTCAGGGGGATGATTGCGGACATACAGTTTATTCCAGTGACCAGGGAACCAATGGCGCTTGTATGACTCCTGTAGATTATGGCAGACCTTAAACTGCCTTAAAAACGAAAGCTGTCTCCAATTGAGACAGCTTTCTACCTGCTAAACCATAAACTTAACCTGACACGAGAAAAACACAAACATGAGAAAAAGATGGCTATTACTAGGACTATCCTGCTTGTTCTCGTTAGGCATTATTGCATTACTGCAAGCGAATTACCTGGTTCAATCCAGGGAGAAACGGAAATTCCTGAGGATATTCCCTCCCCATATCCTGGGCACTAAAAAGGAACTTCCACTCGCATATAATTCATTCTATTTTGCAGGCCAGTCTTCAAAGGCCATATACCTGGCTAACCATACTGCACCTAGCTACATACTGAATGTCAATAAGACCCTCCGGGATACACAGGTCATTAAGTTGTTTCCGCCGGCATTGACAAAAACACTTCCATTTCCGAACCAGGTGATCTTTCAGGATAGCCGCTTTATGTTGACCAGTACACTGACAAACATAATCTACGTTATACAGCCAGGCAATCCTATTGATTCAATCACAATGGATTTGCCGGCAGGCATCGCCGATTTCCAGATTGTTCACGGCAATATTGCTTTAACCAAAACATATGATACGACGCTGAAACAGCGTATACTCGTCATGTTGGACCTCCGCTCCGGCAAACCATTGTACCGTTACTTTCCCCAGGCACTGGGAGAAGGATTGTTCAGCACCAATGGCACATTCAGCTTTAGTAAAGAAAAAAAGATTACCTGGTATGTACATGCTTATTGGAATAAGGTAGTTGCACTGGATTCACTACTACGCCCATTTCGCACATTTACCACCATTGACGGAACTGGTTCCATACCGCGGCCCGTCATGTCTACCAACCAGGAAGGGCAACTTACTGTAAGCGGGCCTGCCTCGGCAATCAACCAGCATGTATGCCTGGCTGAAAACTACCTGCTGGTTCACTCCACCCTGCCGGCACAAAACGAACCATTCAATAGCGTGCGGACATTTTGGGCTGTGGATGCGTACCATTCTACCCGGGGTAGTTATCAGTTTAGTTTTTACCTGCCTTTTGAAGAAGGGAACAAACCCATAGATTTCCTGTACGCAGATAGTCACCTGTATGTTTTATATGGACACAAGCTTATCAGTTACTCCCTTTCATTACCCATTCTGTCTGATTAATACCGCTTCTTCGAAGGGCGTACTACAACTACCTTCATGAAACAAGTGCCCTGCTCCAATTCCAGCCCCTGCTTATGAAGTGCTTTGCGGGCGAAATCCAGAGGCTCTGTAAATAGTACATCCATATCGAGATCAATATTAAAGTCAATTCCAGTTGCATCTACTATAGGGTCATCTGTTCGATAACGATCCCATAAATGCTTGATCAATTTACTGACAGGAACATTTCTCAGGTGTATCGCGGCCATATCATATTCGCCATCCTTTGGTAAACCACCTTTTGAGCGGAGATCAGCATGCTTTCCTTTACGAACAGTAAGCTTCCAACACGGCATACGCCTGGTTTCGACAATAGCAACAGCATTAAAGCCTGCACGCAGATCGTCTTGCATAATACCCTGAAGTTCAAATGGATGCGCACGATCAGGAGGGACTACCAGACTGTAGCAATACTTTTTTGTAACATCCGGCAACTGCTTAAATCCCTCCCAGATCGGTATCGGATAATATTTTCCGTAGATATTCTGCCAGTAGTTGGGCAATAATGACATTGTATCGGCATACGCATACATCAGCAATTGGTCCAGGGACTTATTGATAAATTGAACCTGGTTCCCATAACCGCTGTTGATGCACAAAGGATTGGGTGCGTTAAACGGCTGTTCGGGAGTCAGCAATGACCGATAAAGGTAAGTGGTTTGGGGACCACCATTGCCTTTCTCAAACAATGGCCGACCAAATGTGAATGGATGTGTTACCTTTTTCTGCTGGATGTCTGCATACGACCCTGGCAGATTGACAATTTGTCCCCTGATTAACGCCAGTACCTGCTCCAAAGAAGGTATACCGATGTGAAAAATAGCCCGCACTATTCCGGCCTGATCGACCAGTACCGTGTAGGGCATAGTCCAAACGCCTAATTTTTTCAGTGCACTGTCAGGCATATACGCAAAGGGCATCGCCAGGCTATACCGTTCCTGGTATTCGGCATATTGGTCCCTGAGTTCCCGGTCTCTCCCCGTTGCTTCCTTATCCCATTTACCCACCATGAATGTCTGGACTTCTGCAACATAGTAACGTTGCAGGGAGTCAATTTTTGCCAGCGACGTAAAACTCGAAGCGCATCCGATAGCGAAAAAATTCAGGAGCAGCCATTTTCCTTTTGCATCTGCTGGGGAAAAACTTGTCGATGAAAAGTTCTGGACATCCTGTAAGCTAAATTGCGGAGATGGCTGTCCTTCTACGAATGTGCCGGGCTGGTTTGCCTGCACAATCTGGGTAATGCATAATAGAATTGCTACCAGTGACCGTTTCACTGGTCGATATAAAAATTGCATAAAGGAGATTTTTAAATCAGTATCCTTCGTTCTGGTACAACTTAGGATTGTTGTTGATTTCTGTTATGGGAATAGGAAGCAATACTGCAGTAGTCTTCCACGCTCCTGGCTTTAACCCCTGGAGAACAGTATTCGCCTGGCCGGTACGTTTGAGGTCCATCCACCGGTATCCATTTTCGGTGAATAGTTCCAATTGACGCTCACGGGCAATCGCAGCCAGCATGGCATCAATGTCGGTGATTTCCGGAGTGGAAAGTCCAGCTCGGGTGCGTATATGCGATAAATCACCATGACTTCCTTCCAGGTCACCCAGGTGGGCAAGTGCCTCAGCGCGAATCAGGAATATTTCTGCGAGCCTGAACAGGGATAAATACTCGATCCCGGCAGACTGAAGTCGAAACTTATACTTATAGGGGATGTGGTACGTATTGCCGTTGAAACTGTAGGTATATGTCCAGTTCACCCTGCGAAGGTCGTCCTCCTCAAAAAGATTCCATAAACCGGGCTGCAAAGATCCATACACCGGAACATTGGCAGACTGCACAAAGGCGAGCGCAACACCCGTGTTATTTCCCGTAAGTACGGGTTGTAGCTGCCAGATGGCCTCGGGACCATTGAGAGCAAAAGCATTCGCCGGATTAGCGGCAAGATTGAACAGCGAAGAAGCATCAATAACCTCAGACGCCGCAGCAAAAGCACCCGACCAATCTTTTCCGTAGAGATACAACTGCGCCAGTAAGGCTTTAGCAGCATATTTGTTGGGGCGAGTCCTTTGTCCCTGATAGACAGCAAAATTATCCGGCAGGTATGTTGCAGCCCTGGTGGCATCTTCAACCATCTGATCATAGATTCGTACTGTATCTGCACGTTCAGCCAAACGGTTGAGTCGGTAATCGGTTACCCTAACCAAGGGCACCGGCCCAAAGAGTTGAACCAACTGGAAGTAGCACAATGATCGCATGAGGCAGGCCTCCCCTTTCAAGCGCTGTTGCAGTGCGGGTGAAAGCGTTACAGCATTTTCCAATCCCTCCAGGATAGCATTTGCCTGGTAAATCTGCTGGTAAAGTTCCAGCCACATATTGCGGACCTGCGTATTGGCAGGCAATACGGCATGATTATAAAACTCCCTGGTATTGGTCTGGTTGCCGGTTGCTTTGATTTCGTCAGACAACAGGCTGCCATAAAGTGCCAATCCACCATTGAATACACTGAAGTTACTTTGCATCATGCGGGTATACATGCCCAATACAGCAGCATTCGCAGAACTGCTATCTAGAAATACCGTTTCGTTAACCAAAGCCGTAGGCGGTGGATCCAGCTCAATAAACTTTGTACAGCCGGTAAACATCAACAGTAAACCAGGAATATAAAAAACCGGTGATAATATATTTCGTAGGCTCATAACATACAATTAAAGGGTGATTTTGCAGCCAACGGTGAAAACTTTCAGTGGCGGAATATTGCGAAAGCTTAATGACTCAGGATCCACGCCAGTATAGTTGGTCCAGGTCAGCAGGTTTTGTCCGAGGCAATACAACCGCAATTGCTGCAGGTGCATTTTCTTTATCCAGCTTGCGGAAAAGTCATATGCAAAAGACAGGTTCTTCAGGCGCAGGTAAGAAGCATCGCCAATCGCATCGGCCCCATAAGCCTGTTTGTTACTGAAACTCTCATATCCGGCACCACTCCAATCCTGGGAGAAGCGTTGCACATCTCCCTGGCGGTCGGGACCACGCCAACGGTTCATAACGGATACCGGTTGATTAGATGCAGAGCCAGGCATGCCGAAATATAACATGTACGTATAAGCGTCCTGTTGTGCACCCTGGAACAAAAAGTCCAACTCAAAACCTTTCCAACTTATGGTATTGCTTAAGCCTGCAAGCGTCCGAACACCCATGGGCCTGGACACAAGTAAATCAGCAGGGTAAGAAATTACCCCGTCTTTATTTGCATCCTTAAACTGGTAGATACCGGTAACCGGGTCTATTCCCGCATCCAGTAATGTTCGTCTGACCTGCATGGACCGGCCGACTTCATAATCCCTTGCGTAGGACGTACCGGCAAGATTGGGAAACTCCAAAAGCTTTGTCCGGGGAAAAGAAAGATTCCAGCTGGTTGTCCAGCTGAATTTCTGCCTTTTAATGTTGATACTGGTCCATTCAAATTCCCAGCCGCTGTTTTGAACCGTTGCAGCGAGGTTGTATTGAACAGAAGTGAATCCTGTAATTACAGGAAGCGGATAGCCAACCAACTGATTGCCCGATCTGTTGCGATAATAACTAGCGGTCATGTACAACCGATCCCGAAAAAAACCAAGTTCCATACCCAACTCCAACTTCCTGTTGGTTTCCCAATGGTAATCAGGATTCTCGAGGTTGGACGGTTGCAGATTAGGTGTGCTCATATATTGATATGCAGCAAAATTCCATAACCCCAGGTATCCGTATTCCCCGATCTGGTCGCTGCCCGTGATTCCATAACTGGCCCTGATCTTGCCAAAGCTCAGCCGTCTGTTGTTTCCGGAGATCCAGGGTTCCTGGCTAAAGATCCAACCTGCACCAATTGCCCCGAAGTTGCCAAATTGATTTCCCCCACCGAACCGACTCGAACCATCACGTCTGCCAGTCAGGTTCAAAAGGTATTTTTTAGCCCAATGCAATTGCAGCCTGCTGAAAACAGCCTGGTACCGGTAACGACTATTCAGAACTTCCCTGATGGCCAGACTGGAAGCCGCTGCCGGATTGACCATTACTGCATCGTTCGTATAACCACTGCCTTCCATGTAGAGACGTTCACGCCGGGTTTCCTGGAAAGTCAGCCCAACTAACCACTCCAGGTCCAGCAGATTGAAACTTCGACGGAAATTAGCCTGTGGCTCCACGATCCAGGTTTTGAGTTCACTAGTTGAGTAAGCAGCATACCCTGCATAAGGATACGCCGGATCAACAGATTTAGACGGTTGCAGGTTGGTCTCTTTCAGACGGAGTTCTGAATAACCCAGGTTCGCTTTAACCTGCAACCCGGGAATGAGGCGATAACCTAAAGTGGCATTACCCAACAAGTTGCCTGTTCTTCCGAGGTAGGTCTTATTGGTTTCACTAAGCGGATTGATCCAGGTAGAACCCTCCCAATTCAATTTTCCGTCAACAGAATATAAAGATGGTGCGACCGGAGCCAGGTTCAGACTCTTATTCATCAGGTCTGTATAGATCAGGTTATTGTTATCCGAAACATAACTACCGGTAATGGCTGCCTGAAAACGTTTATTTGTTGACTGATGGTTGACACTGAGGTGAACCGCTCCTTTGTTGTCCCGAAAGTCGCCGGGGAAAACGGTTGTTTCGTGCCGGTAGGTACCGTTGAGCAGGAATTGCGTTTGCTGGTTTCCACCCGACAGCCCCAGTTCGAGATTGGTTATGTTAGCAGTACCACCTACCAGTTCTTTTTGCCAATCCGTATACCTGGTCGTATCCCAATTCAATAAATCGTAGTCGTAGAACTGCGGATTTGCGCCGTCGTTACTGAAAGCCTCCCTCCGCATGGCGAGATAATCTTTGGTACCTAAGAGATCCATCTTACCGGCTACTTTACCCCAGCCGGTATAGCCATTGAAATCAACTCTCGTTTTCCCTGCCATACCCTTTTTGGTGGTGATCAGCACAACCCCATTTGATCCCCTGGAACCATAGATTGCTGTCGCATCAGCGTCCTTGAGCACTTCAATGCTTTCAATGTCGGCAGGATTCAAGGCACTTAGGGGATTGCCTCCGGCAACTACCAGGCTGGTAAAAGAACTGGCTATGGTAGAGCCAGGGTAAGGTACCCCATCGACAATGTATAACAATTCATTACCGGCACGCCGAAGACTGTTTTGCCCGCGTAACTGGATATTAAAGCCTCCACCGGGTACGCCTGTAACCTGTTGAATCGACACACCCGCTACCCTGCCCTGCATGGCAGCAAGGGGGTTAGCGACCGGTTGGTTGCTGATCTCCTCGCTTTTGACCCGGCCGACATTGCCGGTATTGTAACGACGGGTACCGGTGCCATAAGCGATGACATGCACTTCATCCAGCTTGTTGTCTACTTTTCGCAGGGTGATAAGGATCGGCTTATCATCGGTGACGCCTAAATGCTGACTGGCATAACCCACACAACTTATTTCCAGGAAGATTTGCCTGCCGACGCGAGGCAAAAGGAACAGTCCGCGTTCAT
Source organism: Flavihumibacter solisilvae (assembly GCF_000814475.1). Classification (GTDB taxonomy): domain Bacteria; phylum Bacteroidota; class Bacteroidia; order Chitinophagales; family Chitinophagaceae; genus Flavihumibacter; species Flavihumibacter solisilvae. The sequence continues at coordinate 262,226 of NZ_JSVC01000019.1, forward strand.
CAGTCATCACCATCATTCCACCAGGGTGAGCTTTTACAGTAACATTGCTCAACGGATCTTCCATTTCATTCTGAATTTTCCCCTGTACCCGGTAAGTTGTATCTGTCGGTAATTTAAAAGATCGTTTGTCCGTAACGATGATCACTTCCTTGTCAATTTCATATTGGAGAGGTTGGTTTCGGAAACAATGATCCAGGACAGCAACCAGGGTTGCCTGGCGGACATCGATATCGACTCGTTTCGCCTTTTGCAGGATGGCATCGTTGTAGTAGAAGTAGTATCCTGTTTGTTTGTGGATGTCCATAAACAGTTCCGCCAGGCTGGCCTGTTTCTTTGATAAGGTGATCTGCTGGCCAAAGGAGTTGGCAGACAATTGCAGACAGCCTGCAAGCAGAAGAAAGACCGTACACTTGAACATAAGCAGAATTTTTCGAGGTACGGGTGCCCGGAGGCGACCGGGCACAGATTTCCCAATAGCAGTTAATTGCATACATTTGATTGAGGGTTAACAATAGCTTTGTTGATAGAGTTGGATGTTAATCCGTTAACCGGTTCCTGGTGCAAACAGGAGTCGGTTCTTTTTTCCAGGAGTACGCTGTTGCCACACCTGGATCTTTACAAATGTTTTTTTAGTAGTTAGTAATTGGTTATATGGTTAGGGAGAAACGATGAGTTTTCGCCCGATAAGTTCAAAATGAGTTTGTCCTCCCCTTTCCAAAATGCCCAGCAACTGCGACAGTGGCCGGTTTCGTGGCAGGATACCCGTGAAACGTTCACTGACATTCCCTTTAAATTCAACTTCCAGCTGGTACCAGCGTGCAACCTGCCGGAAGATCTCTTCATAATCCGCCTGCTTGAACCAGAAGACATTGTTTTTCCAGCCCAGGGCTACTTCGGAATCTGAGGGAACAATGGCAATCGCGCGGGAAGTATTGATTTTCGCAGCCTGGCCCGGTTTCAATTGCTTTGTTTCCTCACTGTTGCTGACACGAACACTGCCTTCGAGTAAAGTGGTTTGCATCTGCGGCTCATTCGCATAGTCATTGATATTGAAATGCGTTCCCAACACCTCGATCTTTCCTCTTTTTGTTTCGACTATAAAAGGCCTTGCATCTTTGGATACTTCAAAGTAGCCCTCCCCATTCAATCGAACCGTCCTCTCCTTTTCATTGAATTGCACAGGGTATTCAAGATTAGTCAGTGCATTAAGCCATACTTTGCTGCCATCAGACAGCACAACCGAAATCATCCTGCCTATCGGGGTCGTAAGCCGATTGATCTGTGAAATTTTTTTTGCGGGTACTTCCATATACTTCAGTGTTCCATTTTCCTGTTCGGCTATCAATTGCCCGGATTGCCGGATCTGCTGCAGCTGGCTGTCAAGAGATACTATTTTACCATTACCTAAGGTTAGTTGTATGACATCGTTGCCAGGCATCAGGTCTAGTGGTTTTGGTAATGAATCCACAGCAACTATATTCTTGCCGGATGGTTGCGTTGATTTCCAGAAATACCAGCCTGTTCCAAGTACAACAAGAATACCTCCTACGGCGGCCGCCATCCGCCACCACGAAATCTTTGCAGCCACCGGTTCTTCTTCAGCTTTAATCCTTTGGCGAATGATTTCCCAGGTCGGATCCGGGTTCCGCTTCCTCAACTCTGCGATACTTGCTTCCCATGCTTCCGTATTACTCAGATCGTCAAACAACAACTGGTTCGCTTCCGAAGCCTCCAGCCACTCTTGTAAAATTTCAATCTCTCTGTCGGACAGTATCTCCTGCCGGTAATACCGGTATAGTATAGATAGGATGGGTATTGTTGCAGACATAATAAGGTTTGTGTTTCCGGACAGTTATATGGTAAGTATTGGAAAAACTGCCTGGTTGGGTAATGCTGGACAAAAAAATATTTTATGTCCGGACCGGCTAATGAAATATACGCAAGAAAAACAGTTAATGCAAGCGGAAGGAGAACAGCACGACACAGAAGGAAATTAAATAAGACCATTTGGTGAAGCCTTTTTTGGCGAGGGCCTGGCGCAGGCGTTTCATGGCGAGTTTCTTGTGCGTTTGCACGGTGTGCACGGAAAGAGACAGTTTTTCGGCTATTGCTGGCGCAAGACTGCCCTCGATATAGGCCAGCCGAAACACCTGCTGCATCTGGCCAGGCATTTGTTTCACTTCCAGGTCAATCAGTTGCAGGAGGTAAGCCCGCAATTCTTCGGAATCTTCTTTATTGCCTGATTGATCCAGGTATTGCAGTTCCGAATAAACACTGTCCCGTTTTGCGATCTGACGCAGATGAACCAGGCATTGATTCCTGATGATGGCATACAGGTAAGCGATCATGCCTTTGATGCTTTCCATATTCTGGCGCTTTTGCCAGAGTTTAAAAAAGGATTCTGCAAGGATATCTTCTGTAACGTTTTCCTCCCTGGTTATGCGAAATGCATAAGAAAATAAAGAATGGTAGTGGAGATCGTAAATAGTCTTCAGTGCCGCTTCATCACCGGAACGGAAGTCATGCAGGAGTGCTTCGGGGGAATTATATTTAATATTCGCAGGCATCCTCAACAGCAAAAGCAATTCAAAAGCAAGATAACAAATACTGACGAATATGTCATTTTCAAAATAAGTAGTTGTTATCAAATTGGGCCACCAATGGCCCAACTTAAAGACACTAAACTGCTGAAGAAAATTGCCTTGATGCTAAAACAGATCAGGCAGGAGAAAGGCCTTACGCAGGATGAAGTATTTGTTGACACGAATATTCACATTGCCCGGATTGAAACAGGCAGAGCCAATCCCTCCATTAGCACCCTTTCCGAATTATGTAAATACTTTAACCTTAAGCTTTCTGACTTTTTCAAGAGAGTGGAGGAATTAAAGTAGTTGAAACCTTTGGCGGATATATTCTTCCGCTTTGTCTGCATTCGCCGTCTTAAAGTCAGCTAAAGTTGCTTCTAAGGCTTTCGTATTACTCAGATCATCAAACAAGAGTTGATTTTGCGTCGATTCCCATATCCAATCCTCCAATAGTTGCTGCTCAGCATCCGACAGTTCTTCCTGCTGGTAATAGCGAAACAAAAGGGAGAGGATGGTTTCGTTTTGACTCATGGTAAAATTCGACTTCTGATTGCTTTTTGTAATAAATCGCAAATTGTTCGAAAATGGGTACAGGTTGAGATAATATTTTTTTTCACATCACTCTGAGCGGGTTATAAAAATATACGCCAGAGATGTAGAATCTGCAAGGGGATTAATCCTTTCTACGTTCCTAACTCTTTTCCACTGTTTAGCAACTTGCCGCTTCCAGTAACGATCTTGAACCGTTCGAATCGACTACCGTTGCAAGGACCTACCACCGAAATTGTCTCCCGGGAAAATATTGGTCCTTTTCTATATGGCTTGGGAAACTCAATTAAAAATGGGTGACTATCTGTTGTAGCCGAAAAACATTAACTATTATTTCCACCAGCCTTACATTTTAAATTTCTTATAAACAATCTTTAAACTGCAAGTGCAGACCTGTAATTCGGAAAGTCCGTATAGCCGACCAGGCCATTCCTGGTGTAATAAGCCGAGCGGTCCGCTACTACCAGGGGCCAGTCGTTTTGAAAGCGGGCTACGAGGTCGGGATTGCCAATAAAGGGCCGGCCGAACGCAATGAGATCAACATTTCCGTTAGCCAATGCTGATTGTGCGGACTCTTTGGTAAAGCCACCACACCAGATAATAGCACCTTTAAAAATTTCGCGCACTGTCGCAACAAATTCATCCGGAAGATGCATCTCCTCGAATTTAGTAACCTCCTGCATATTTCCCTTAGGTAATAGTTGATACAGCAAATGAATGTAGGCGATACCCCGGCGATTCAATTCATTACACAAATGGAAAAAGGTTTCTTCAAACAGTACATCATCGGGCATGCTGTTGTAATGACCAAACGGAGACAACCTGATGCCAACTTTTCCGGCACCCAGTTCTTCTATAGCTGCATCCACTACTTCAAGTAGGAAACGGGTCCTGTTTTCCAGGCTCTGGCCACCGTACTGGTCGGTGCGGGAGTTCAAAGCCGCGTTCATAAACTGCTCGAAGAGGTAACCATTGGCAGCATGCAGCTCGATGCCATCAAACCCTGCTTTTGCAGCTTTGCGAAATGCCTGCCGGAAATCATTAATTAATCCATTGATTTCATTCGTTCTTATCTGCCTGGGTTTACTGGCACGCACAAACGTTAACTTACCACTGGCATCATGCGCGAATACGTCAGATCCAATCGCCTGTTCGACGGTAACACCCCATGGTGCCTGCCCACCAGGCATCAGGGAAACATGGGACATGCGCCCGACATGCCAGAGTTGTAAAAAGATCTTACCGCCATTGCGGTGAACTTCGTTGGTTACCAGTTTCCATCCATCAACCTGTGCATCAGTATAAATGCCGGGCGTCCACAGGTAACCTTTACTGTGGGGAGCAACATCAGTAGCTTCCGCAATAATCAACCCGGCACCAGCACGTTGGCCGTAATATTCAGCCATCATGGTATTCGGCACATCACCAGGAGATGTGCGGGTCCTCGTCATCGGGGCCATTACCACGCGATTTGCCAGTTGTATTGCTCCCAGGTAAAAGGAATCGAATAAAGAAATGTTGTTCATTTTGTTTCTGATTTGAGAGCAAAGTACCAGTGCATTTTACTCACAAACAATAACTTACGCGGAGGTTAGTGACTGAAGTGAAGGTTCGTATTGTTGATTTGAAAGGGTTTAGTGAACCAGAAATTTTTGCCTGGTGCTGAATTATGGCAAAGTGTTAACATGGGATAGGAATGTGAACAGCGGGTTCTTAATTTTACATTTGCAGTAAATGATCAGCAGTGGCATATAACAAAACTCAGCGGTCTGATTGGGTATCGAATCCAGACGCATGCGCGGTGGAACTGGCGTTGGCTACGATCAGCGGAAAGTGGAAACTCAGGATCTACGAGATACTGCGGACAGGTGACGCGGTAAGGTATTGCCTCATCAATAATTCACTGGAAGATATATCCGAAAAAACACTTACTGCCCAGTTGCGCGAAATGGAAGAGGATGGAATTGTTACAAGGATCGTTTACCCGGAAGTTCCGCCACGGGTTGAATATCAGTTAACAGCTTTAGGCCAGTCGCTTCAAACAGTTTTTGATTCACTAAGCAATTGGGGTAAGGCTTATATAGAAACTAACAGATCATTAAAGCATTAAGTCCCCGACTTGACAAAAACACTTTAATCTAACATCAACCGTCTTTGGCGGTCATCAACGATTGCAATATATTTTTCCTTCGCCCCTTCACTTAAAAAGCTTCTCCCGATCATCTCCTTTGCCGGGTGAACCGCATTCATAAAGCTGTCCAGGATCTTTGCCGCCAACGAAGTACGTATCCCTATTTTCTCCGCAAACAATATAAAAGATTGCCTGGTGTAGGTACCAAATTTCAGGTAAGGCTGTTCTTCCGTATCTCCTTCATACAATCCGCCAGATAAAGCGAGTTGCGAATCATCAATATGGAGTGCCGTGCAAAGCAAATCATAGGCATGGGCCAACAGGTAGTCTCCCTGCTCACTTTCCATCAAGGAAAAGTTTTTCAGGTGGGCATCACCGTTTGCAAACAGGTAATTAAAAACCACCAGCTGGAAAAAACGAATCATTTCCACTATGGCAGCGGGCACATACCTATTGATCAGCAATGCAATTTCGAGGTAGGAAGCATTGTACTTGAAGTCATCGCCTTCCCGTTCAGGGCTTTTTCCCATCAGCGTAGCAAAATCCTCGACCTGGTATTTGCTGCCGTCCTGCTTATAGTCAAATCTCCGGGTGATGTATGCAGGAGAGCCGTCATCAAAAAAGATCATCGCACATGCCGCAGTTTTTATTCCAAAAACCTGCTGTGCTATTTGCATGGTAACATGCTCATTGGCGGGCATATCCCCTATTCTTTCCAGGCGCTCATTTGGAATTGGTTTCAGGATATGCGTGCCGTTTGCTGCAGTCAACTCAAGATTATTTTTCACCTGCAGCAGGCTGTACTTTTCCTGTACGCCACTGATGCTGATGGTCTTTCTTTTTTCATTGTAGGTGCGTGTGAGGCCTGGATCTTTACCTGGCGGGCCAAAAGGCAGGATATGGCTGATGTTTTTTGTACGACTGCCAAACAAAGCCTGTCGCGCTAGAGGGCTGTATGTGGCAAACCCGGGCTTGAGGGTTGACGGGCAATATTGGATCTCAGGCTGGTTCATTGATTTCTTCTACGGTGATAGGGCCAATTATATCTGTTTGGGCTGTGGCCAGCAGCAGGCCAAAGTAATCGTTCTCGTCAATTTTCAGCATCCGGCTTTGCATTCGCTTGTTGGCACCTTCACTAAGCATATTTACAAAGACAGGGAAAAGTATATCACTCTCATAAGGCTCATGCCGGAAGGGGAGTGTAATGCTAACGGGTCGGTTGCCGGTACCTGTTAGATAGGTAGAATCATATGCGAACCGGTAACGCCCTTCTTCTTTAGATAAAATGCCGGCAGGCTTTCCATTATAGCGCACCAGGGCTGATCTTTTCTTTTTAGTCTGCATGCCTTATGGTGTGTTTGAATTATGGAGCACCGGCTCTTTCAGGACCAATTGCAAAGTGAGTCCCAGGGGATCTGCAAGTTTTGCCAGCACTTCGATAGTTGGATTAGCCTTTCCCATTTCCACCAGCTGAATAGTTCTCCTGCTGACGCCTGAGATATCCGCGAGCTGGGGTTGCAATAAACCCAACAACTCTCGCCGCTGCCGGATCACCTCCCCTATTTGGACCATTTCATTGCGCATTATACTTCGCTTTTCGTTGTAAATTACAACAATTGATCTGTTTTTCAGCAAATTGCGCAGTATAGTACGCTTTTTTATTAATTCGTACCTAAGGCTATAGACTGAACACTAAATTGCGTAGGATACTGCGCAATGAAAAGAAAATTATATACGATAGGGTATAATTAACCATGCGGTAAGGCGAAGTTCGGTTTCCCCAATTACTGCAATTGGAATGCTTCAACATTCAACGTACAACCTATTTTGTCAAATGGAATATCCTGGAATCCTTTTATGCGTTTGAACACCGGAGCGTCTTCTCGGAAACCTTTTAATGGATCTTCTGGATCTACAAACCCCAGGTCGTATTTGGCAACCCAGTTATTTGTAAATATTCCCCATTTGGTTTCACCGTTCACCACCTTTTTGATCCTGTAAAACAGGTTGCCATGGATCCGGTTTCGCTTTGGTAACGCAGGATTATCATTGAAATAATTTACCAGTTTCGGGTAGGCTTTACTGTAAGGAGACTGCTGGTAATTCACACTTTTCAACCTTTTTTCAAATATGCCATCTGGCGCGCACATCTGAGCGGCCCAGTTTTGCAGGCGATTGTCGAGGTGGATCGCTACAGGAGATTCAATAAAAATATTGTTGTAGTAGTGATGATCACTGCCGCCGCCGATCAGGACGGGCAAAGAGCCCGCGCGGTAATAGATGTTGCCATACACTTCACTGCCGCAGGCACCATCATCGTGGTAGGTCGCGGTTACCCGGTGCCGTGGACTTAAATCCTTGAAATAGTTATAACGGATGATATGGCCCTGTTCCGAAGGATCGCGACCATAATAGATCGCTCCCTGGTCGTCTACCTCGGAACAGACGTTCGTGATCCTGCAATACTCAATGATATGGTTGTTGCCATGGAAAAGAACGGCCATGCTTGGCGCATCGCTGATATCGCAGCGGGTGATCCTGCATCCGACACCATCCATCCACACTGCCGGCCGGTACGATTTTTCGATCCGGTTGTAGCGCCGGATGATACAGTTTTCTACAAAATTATTGGCAGGCTTCAGGGTGAGGCGGTTGCCACCACCCAGGCTTACGCCGCCGGCCCCGGTATTATAAATGTAGCTGTTTTTAATCCCATTGTTTTTTCCTGCGTGGCGGTATATGGTAACGTCTTCATACAACCGATTAGCGAAGTCACCGACCAAGCCGGGGATACTATCGACACCCCGCCCGATGCACAGGGCAACGTTCCCGATATTTCGCAATGTGCAACTGTCCACCACCACATTTTCAGTTCGTTCCATATATACGCCAATACCTCTTGTATTTTCAATCGTGAGATTTTTCAGTGTTACGTTGGCGCATCCCATTACAGAAAATACAGGTTGTGACAATACCGAAAGCCGCACTTCCGAAAAGTTGTCAACCGGCGGATAGAAATAGATCTTCTCCTCTTCCGCATCGATGGCATATTCGCCTGGACGATCTATCTCTTCGACCAGGTTAACGGCATACCACCTGCGAAAATCTGTGCCGGTCATAAACTCGTAGGCGGAATAAGTGGCTGCCTGTATGGTTTTATTTGCCACATCAAGCGCTTTTACGGGGATGAGGTCATCGGCATAACCCCAGCCGAAATAACCACCAATCCAAAGATTGCGGGCGGCAGTCCACTTATCCGGCCTGGAACCGGAGTAGTGGAATATAGGCAAGCGACCGGCAGCTTTATCCTCCTTATTTCCTGCCACTGCTATTTTCCCGATCAGCGCCATGGAGTCGTTGGGCCAGCGCGATAACTGCAAGGGCATACCATCTATAAACAGCTCGTTCCAGGCAGGAAGGCTGGGTCTGGCAAAACCTGATACATGTAGGTTGTCGATATCAATTCCCAATTGCCTGAAATCGATTAAACGAACGGAATCGCGCATCCAGGGAAGCAACCTGTTAAGAAGATTGGCATCGCCTACCTTTTTAACCGCATCGACAGGAATGGCCACATCACCGGAGACCGAAACTTTTTGCCCTGTTTGTGAAGTGATACTCAACGAAGACCATTTGCCTTGCGCAATTTCAATTGTTCTGTCCACATGATAATTCCCCTCACCTACTTCTATTTCAACGGCACCAGGTTGATCCGCAGCTACCTTTACCGCCTGTTGAATTGTCCGCAGGGGATCTGAAGCCGTGCCTCTGTTGCTGTTGTTACCATTGATTGACACATATACTTTGGTTTGCGACCAACAGGTTGTAACTGTCAGCAGCAACGACATGATCACGGGAACGGTTAGGTGCGGTTGAATTTTCACTCCTGAATTTTAAAAGTTGAAACGGGAATTTAATCGGAGTGAATTTAACACATTTAGCCAGCAGTGCTACTGCCAATCAGCTGGTCTTTGTGAAGGGCATGAATGCTTTTGGGGAACTTGTGAATCAGCTGTACCAGGAACTCCGTGCAATTCATTTGTCCGTGCACCATCTGCAAACTTTTAGCCCGGTAATTCTCCTTGAGGCCTGGCTCTTCGACAAGCTTGCGGATCACAGGGAGAGCAGTTGCTGAATTTTCAAATTGGTGGACAAGTCCCAATTGCTCCTGTTCGCGGATATAACTTGCCCTGATGGTATTGATCAGCACTGCAGGTGTACCAAGGTGCGCACACTCAGAAGCAGTGGTAATTCCCTCACCGATATACATCGAGGAATAATAAAGCGCACTGTGAAAATCCTTTGGTGATATGGAGAACTTCAGGTGGCTCAATTTTGCGGGCAGATCTTTTTCTGCAGAAATAAACACCTTCCCTTTTGTTTGCAGGTACTCAATGATGGCAGTTTTTGAATCATCGTCCATACCGTGCTCACCACGATCATGGCCGGCATTAAAAGCAACAAATCGTACGATGAAGAAAGGATCACCTTCCTTTACTCCCAACCTGGCCAGGATAGCCGGATCGGGCTTAAAATAAGCTGGATGCAGGTAAAAAGTTTCCATATATCCATTGAAGCGGAAATGATTCTTCCCAAAATCGTCCTGGTAACAGTTTGGTGTAAACGTATAGTCTGTAAACGGTTTTGTCAGTTTGATCCGCATGTGATCAAACTCACTGTCCATAAACCCGATCACAGGCTTGTTCATGAACCTCCCAACCTGTGCGGCAAATGGCGTATAAAAGCTGAGAAAAAGGTCCGGCCGGAATTTCCGCGCTGCTCTATAAATGGCCAGGTCATTGCGGACCATGGAATAGAGCTTGTTCAATCTGCCCGAAAGATTCTTGCCGGTGCACACGTAGTTGAATCCATAGTTTTCCAGTAACTCCAGCGTTACTTCCTTGTCACGGGTAGTGATCAGGAACTGGTGTCCTTCCTTATGCAATTGCCGGATTGCATTCCTGAAATAATGTACATGCGCAGGGTGGCCGATATCAACCAGGATTCTCATAGTAAAAATGATTATTGACCTAAAATACAGTGGCTTTATAACAGTAACCAACAAATGTTATTTATTCATAATTCCATAATGTAATGTTAATACAGCTGGTTCATAAACTGCTCTACATTGCATTCTCTAAAACTATCCGCCATGTTTCAATTCCGCGGGTCAGTTCATTGGTTACTGCTCATATTAGTGATAGTGTTGGCGGGAGGTTGCAGTAAAGAAGATGTACAAGACCCATCCTTTCCAAAACCTGCTGATTCGCTCCAGGCGATTAACAGGTGGATATTGGACTCGATGTATCATTATTACTATTGGAACGCGGATCTGAAAAGTGTAACCTCACTGGAAGGCAAACCCGAAGACTTTTTTCATTCACTGCTGTACGGCCAGGATAAATACTCATGGATCACAAATCATTCCGATGTATCGATTCCCGGTTCGAGCCAGCAATCCTTTGGATTTGAATATGCGATTGTCAGCGACCCTACTTTTTCCTCATCAGCGATGCTGGGCGTAATACTGGTAGCAGGCAAAGGGAGCAGTGCAGAGCGTGCCGGGCTTCAACGGGGAATGTACTTTGACAAGGTTAATGGCTATGCCATCAACGCGGGATCCCTTGGCGCCATTACAGACCGGCTCAGTGGCAATGAAACGGTAGAGTTGTCAATGGTGGAAATGACCGGTTCACAGCAATGGGTAACGGCAGGTAAAAAATCTGTTCCCCGGGCATATTTTGAAGACCGCCCGGTGTACAGGTCGCTGGTATTTGAACACAATGGGATAAAAGCCGGCTACCTCTTTTATAACAATTTCACGGAAGCTTTTGATAACGACTTGCTTCAGGCCTTCCGGCAATTCCAGGAAAAAGGTGTAACGGAACTGATCATTGATATCCGTTACAATACGGGCGGAAGTGTTTCGACTGCTACAAAGTTTGCAGCGCTGGTTGCACCGGTAAAAGCGAATGATGTGTTCGGGTTGTATAAGGGCAATGCCAATTACGCCAATGTTACCCAATCGTTTGAGAAATCAATTGCCATTTCAAGTTCGCAGGCTGGCAGGGATTTCAGCAGCCTGGTAAATAACCGGCTTGGAATCAGGCGGGTATTTTTCCTGACCTCAGGCTATACTATATCGGCGGCAGAAATGCTGATCAATAACTTACGACCGTACATCGATGTGATCCATATCGGTCAGCCTACTGCAGGCAAGGATATGGCTGCCACATATATCCGCGACAAACGCAATCCAAAGAAGATCAACTGGAGTATGCAACCACTGGTTTTTAAATTGTTCAATGCAGCGGGAAAAGGTGACTATGCGCAGGGACTGAAACCGGATATAGAAGCTGATGAATTATCACTGCAACCCCTGGCAGACCTGGGGAGTAAGCATGATCCGCTGGTTGCAGCTGCAAACAAAATAATCTTTGGAACGGCGGAGATAGATGTGACAGAAATGCAAAGAAGTATCAGACCGGGTAATGAAAGCGGGACAGGAATGTTTAAGCGTGCCGGGAAGCTGATGTATAATTCACTGGATGAAAGAAAACGCCTGGCAGTACCGCCTGTTGTGACAGGATTTTAGAATCGCTGATCCTTTGAAAATGTTGGAGGCGCTAAGAATAGCGCCCCCATTGAATAAAAATATTCAAATATTAACTAATCGTGAAATTATGAATTTTTTTCACAAGGCTTGTCGTGTACCCGGGGTTTTCGTTTTTTTTATGCTTTCCCTGGCGACCTTTTCAACAGCTTTTGGCCAGGCGCTCATTTCAAAAGGCAGGCTCATCGGTGTCGTGCGCAATGAGAGAAACGACCAGCTTGTAGGCGCAACTGTTCTGCTCAAAGAAAAAAACCTTTCTACAACAACGGATGTAAACGGCAGCTTCGACATTGATATTGCACCAGGCACCTATACACTGGTTGTTTCATATGTAGGCCATGAATCAAAGGAAGTAAGTGCTGTTGTTATTACTAAAGGAGAAGTAACCAAAAAGGAAATATTCTTAGCGGCTGCAGGTCGCAGTGATGCAGAAGTTGTTGTAACTGCAGCTGTTGGAAAAAGAGAAACAGTAGCCAGCGTTTACAGGATCCAGAAGAACAGTATCTCAGTAGCCGATGTAATCAGTGCAGAGCAGATCAAAAGAACCCCGGACAATAATGTGGCCCAATCGCTGAGCCGGATGAACGGGGTGACCATCATCGACAACAAATTTGTTATCGTGAGGGGGATGGCGGAAAGATACAATACTGTACTGGTGAACGGATCACAGCTTCCCAGCACTGAACCAAACAAAAAGAATTTCGCGTTTGATCTTTTACCTGCAGGGATCATCGATAATATCATCGTATCCAAAACTGCTTCTCCAGACCTGCCGGCAGATTTTGCCGGTGGCATTGTGCAGGTTAATACCAAACAGATCCCGGACCGGAACGAAATCTTTTTCCAGGCCGGACTCGGTTATAACACGAACAGTACCGGTCAACCATTCTATACGACCAAACTTAAAAAGGCAGAATACTTCAGTTTTCTCAACAGGGAAAAAAGCTGGTATACACGCGAATGGGATCCGATCAGTTATTTCAGGTTGCGTACTTCCGCAAACCCCGAAGATCTGCGCCAGTCTTACCGCATGAATTCGAAGATCCCCAATTACTGGGGGTATTACCTGCTGGGGGATGCAATGCCCACACAGGATTACCAGGGTGGTTTTTCTCTCCGGAAAAAGTTCAAAAACAATTCATCCTTCGGCGTACTGGGAACTGCTTCGTACAGGAACGAACAATTGATCGAAGACTACATGCGCCAGACATATTTCCTTGACTCGGCGCAAGGTAAAAAGTACACATTCAATACGAGTGTTTCGGGCCTGTTATCGCTTGCCTATACGCATAAGAACAATAAGATTGGATTCAAAACCATCTATGCCCGGAAGCTGAATTATGACACCTATATATTTTCCGGAAGGAATGTTGACCTTGATCCCATTCAGAACTACGGTATCTATTCCAACCTCGTAAAAGTCTGGCAGAACCGGATCGATGGCGAACATGCGATACGCGCAAGGGAACTCAAACTGAAATGGTACCTCGACATGGCCAGGGTTCACCGCGACCAGCCGGAAGCAAGGACCATGAGCTACAAACCATTGATCCAGGGTTCAGACATGTATAATATCGAACTGACAGATAAAGTACGTCCGTCGCTGGGTGGCATCTTTGCTTCGAAGCTGACCGAAGAAAGATGGGGTGGCGGGGTTGACCTGCAAATTCCCTTTACTTTATTCAACAGTAAACAACAACTCCGGGCCGGGGCCAGTACGAGTACACGCAATACCGATTACATTTTCAGTTTTCTTCGCCCGTTGCTGGGTGACCATGACAAATCTGACATAATGTATGGACTTCCGGATTACGCGATCATTACCGAGCGCTACCTGAAAGAAGGTTATATTCAATACCTGCCGCTGGGAACCCGTGGAAAAAAGGATGATGATTCCTACGAAGGTGAACAAACCATCCATTCAGCCTACCTGATGTCCGATTTTAAATTCCAGCGCTGGCGCATTACCGGTGGATTGAGGCTGGAAGATTTCTCCATGACAGTAAATACAGGTTTGGAAAGGGATACACTTTCCGGCAAGATCACAAAGGATACAATTTCAGCAATAAAACACACCGGGCTGTTCCCTTCAGCAAATATCATTTACAGCCTGAACGACCGTTCCAATTTCAGGCTGGCGGTTTCCATGACGACTGCAAGGCCCGACTTCAGGGAATTGTCACCAGTTACCTATTATGATTTTGCCCTGCCAGGATCGGTGATGGGGAACCCTTTTCTTACTTACACCAGTTTATATAACGCCGACCTGAGGTATGAATTCTATCCCAGCGCGAGCGAGATCGCTACACTCACGTTGTTCTACAAACGCTTCAACAACCCGATTGAAACCCTGGTGCAGCCAACAGCAAGTTCACAGTTTGCATATGTGAACCTGAACCAGGCTTCGAGCACCAATATCGGGGCGGAGCTTGACCTGCGGAAATCACTTGCATTTATTTACCCCGCTTCGAAGTTCCTGAAGAATTTGTTTATCAGCTGCAACGCTTCCTTCATGGAAAGCGAAGTAACTGTTGACAGTAAGGCGCTGGGAGAAGTGTTGTCGCGGATCAATCCGACCTATACTATCGATACGGCAAATGAAGATGTGCGGAAGCGGCCATTGCAGGGACTATCCCCCTACTCCATTAATGCCGGGCTATTGTACCAGGGAGAGAAATTCGGCTTCAATATCGTATATAACCGAATAGGGAAAAGATTGGTATTCCTCGGCCCGGAAGCACATACCGATTTTTATGAAAACCCGCGTGACCAGATCGATATGCAGGTCTACGGAAAGTTGCTGAAGAAAAAAATGGAGATCAAGCTGAACGTGTCCGACCTGCTGGGACAGGCATTTATCCATTACAATAACAGTACCGCAGCTTCGGGTACCACGAAGCCTAACGTGGATCCCAAAAAAGGCAATTATAACCCGGATTACGATTACGTTATCTATTCCGCAAAAAGGGGAACCGGTATAAGTTTTTCTGTAAGTATTAAGCTTTAAAAGATTCATTCACTTTCATCAATATTCAATTATTAACTACACAATTTTTTTCAATGAAAAAGGCAATTGTTTTTTCTTCTGTGGTTGCGTTAGCATTCGCCGCCTGTAAGAAAGATATCCAACAGGCAAATCCTGGAACAGATCTTTCGCTGAATGCAGCCACAAGTTTTGTTGACACTATCGTTCTTCCACAGATCATTAATGCTAACATGACACTTACCCCTCAGCACCTGTATGTGCTGGATGGTAAAGTGTATGTTACCGGTGGTACACTGAGCATCCAGGCTGGTACACAGCTCGAAGGCGTGTATAAATCAGTACCTGCTGAAGCATCAGCGCTTATCATCACGAAAACCGGAAAGATCAGTGCAAAGGGTAAAGAAAATAACCCGGTTATTTTCACTTCTCACCTGGCTGGTCTTCCAGGAGGTCGTACTAACCGTCAGCCGGGCGATTGGGGTGGTGTGGTTCTGCTGGGTGACGCTCCTACCAATAAGCCTGCCAGCAAAACAGTTGAAGGTATTGAAACAGCTATCGTTCCTGCCGGTGTTGACGTGACATATGGCGGTTCTAACCCTGACCACTCTGCAGGTGTACTGGCTTATGCCCGTATCGAATTTGCAGGTGCAGTGGTGCTGCCAAACAACGAGCTGAACAGCCTTACCTGCGCTGGTGTTGGCAAGAAAACTGGTCTTAAGTACATTATGGCATCTTATGGCGCTGATGATGCATTTGAATTCTTTGGCGGTAACTCAGAGCCAAGGTATCTGATTGCCAACTCACAGAACGATGACGCGTTTGACTTTGATTTCGGTTTTGTTGGCAACCTCCAGTTTGCGGTTTCTGTACGTAATTCGGCTTATGCTTTTGCTGATGCAAACGGTATCGAGTGCGATAACGAAAACCCTTCAGCTGGTGCAACGCCAACAACCCGTCCGCAGCTTTCTAACCTTACCATTGTAGGTAATTCAGTTGCTCCGATAACAGGATCACTTAACGCTGCCCGTTTCAGGAGAGGTACAGACCTGCGTGTGCGTAACTCGATCTTTATTGGTTACAACACTGGTATCGCGTTCGAAAATACGCTGGTTGCTACTACCCCACTGTTCTTCAGGAACAACGCGGTGCATGCTTTCGTTGATTCTGCAAAATTCGTTGCTTCGCCGACCGTTGGTCCATGGGGAATTTCGAACCTGGCTGTAGTAGGTGCATATCCTACCAGCTGGTTGAACAATGCAAACCCTGCAACACATGCAACGTACAAATCAAGCGCGCTGGTGTACAAAGTGGGCGGACCTTTCGATCCTGCTAATGCAAGCGGTCTGAAGCCTAACTACTCTGGCCTGGCTACCAACTTCCTGAGCGGTGTACCTTATATCGGTGCACTCGGACCCGGTGCTCCTATCAGGGATTCAAATGGCCTGTGGACAATCCCGAACAACTGGATTGCAGGTTCTACCGGTGCATGGGTAAATTTCGATCCCCAATAATGTTAAGAACCCGAGAGTGAATGGATACCAGGGGTAGGAATATTTCCTACCCCTTTAATCAATTTTTATGAGCAGAAAATTTTCAATAGTTGCTATAGGTTGTGCTATTATACTGGTTGGTCTTTCCTGCCGCAGGGGCGAGATCGTTCCGGTAGACCGGTCCATGCTTTTTTCACTGGATCTCTTTATAACCGACACCTCCGTTTACCAGGCAGTGGAACTGAACGGCACATCATTGCTTGCAAAAGCCAACCAGATTAACGGCAGTTATGCCAACATCCTGTATGAGGCAGGAGGTATTCCACGTCCTGAGGGGAAACTGGCATTCCTGCAGGCACACATCATCAAGAAGAACCAACCTAATATTGAATATTCCGACAGTATTCCGCTTACTAACGTAAATGACTACCTGTTACTGCAACTGGATCCGAAGAAGCCCCCTGTACTGGTAAACAAAAAAACCGAAAGCCAGGACTATCCTTCCATTCCGGGCGATTCGGTGGGCGTGCGTTTCTTCTTTAACGACGCAGACAGGATGGTGAACCCGCACAATGACAATAGTAAAGTGGGCGCGGTCGACCTCCAGTTATATACCCTTGGTGAAGACCAGTCAGGTATGCCGGTACCCAAAAAATGGACACTGATCAAAGGAATCAAGGCTAACCAGCTCAGCAGGTTCTTCCTATTTAAAAAAGGTGAGATTGCCGGTTTTGATCTTCTCGATGCTAACCCGGACCTGGAAGACGATCAGCGCCTGTTGCAGCGTGCCAGCTTTGATGAGTACGATTACTTCATCGACGGTCGGATTGAAGTTGCCGATCCGAGGGTTTCCGGTCGCTACCAGACCCTGCGCATCCAGCGAACCGACGGGTGGGGCGCATACTATGGAAAGTTCCTTTTTGGTTTCCAGTAATCCAGTTACCAGAAAACTCCGCTTTATGACACTAAGAAAGGATTACCTCTGCAGGTTTTCCGAAGGAAAGAAGATCATTCACGTAAGCTCAGTCGATCATATCCCGTTAGAAGCCAGGAGCATGTTCAGTTATTTCCGGATGCACCAGCAACTGGCTGATTGCAGTAGTGTGTACCTTGAAATTGACCTGGGAACAAAAGGAGTGCTGGCGCAGATCGATGGGCAAATGCAGAGACGAATTGAAACTGACTATCTTTTCACGGATGAAAACAGGAAGCACATTTCAAAACACAAATGGGATGCCATGTTCCTTAATGGGGTCCTGGAATATATGGAAGATCCACTACCCTTCCTGCGCGCCATCCGTAAGCAATATAAAGACAGTCTGCAACAATTGCTGGTGATCGTTCCAAATGCCATGGCCGCCAAACAATTGCCTATCAGCAGTCACTATTACTGGTTCAGCCAGGATACGCTTTACAATATGCTGCACCGGTCCGGATTTACCCCGACCGGATGTGATTTCACATTGGATGAAACCATTACCTTAAACCCGGCGATGAAGATTTACTTTACCATTAATCCAATGCTGCAACCCTACCTGGTGGTAGCAGCGCAGTGCAGTCAGTAGATATTCACCCCGGCTGCTACCGACTCAAGCAAAGACATACTTGTCTTATCATTTCCCATAATATTCACAACAAACCTGTTTGCGATGATCCGGCGAACAGTTCTGTAGCCTGTTTCCGTCACTTCCTCAGTGTATTGTATTGTGTTCTTTTCCGGGAAAGCAGTCCGTTTGATCCTTAGTTCCGGCTTTACCGACTGGCTGTTGCGTTCATACATCTGCATAAGTCCCTGCAGTGCAGGCTGACAAAGTTCATAATCCGCAAAGTCAACAATTATTTTCCCCGCCCTGCCATCATATTCCTGGCGGGCATAGGACATCCGGCCTTCACTGGTTGCGGTGCTCAGTGTCTCTCCTCCTGCCAGTCCTTTCGTGTATCCCCTGATCTCAGGCAGTTTGCTGATCATTACTTCCCAGGTCAGTACCCTGGCAGAGTCTTCTGCGGACAGGACTGTGGGTTTCCTGTTATCACCGGAAAGGGGAAGCTCTTTTTTACCTTGTGCAGCTGACCGAAGTTCAGGTTGATTGTCGCAGCCAGCCATAAAGCTGATGGACATAATAACTGCGGGGAGAAGGAGATACTTATTCATATTTTTTCTTTATAGTCTTCCGCTTAGTTTGATATAATTCCACCCGGTGATCACCAGGAAGATAAAAAACAGGTAAAGGCTGAAATATTTACGGAGATGCGTAGTGCTATGGGTAATGCCAATGGCAGCAAGTATCAGCAAGCCGGGAACTGCAGGCAGGTGAAACCGCTCAGAAATGGCAAACGGCGAGCTTGCCAATACAAGTAAATACCCAATGGCATAAAACAGCAGGATGGATGCGTTGCGGAAATTGTGGCGGATGCTGTACACTATTCCCACGATCAGGAAAAACGCATAAATATTCCGGATGAAATTTCCTCCCACTAATAGCCAGATAAATTCCTGGAAGGGTACATAAACGAATGAAGGAAATGGCGCCATAAGGATGATGGAAATAAAAAGCGGGATACCGGCCATCAGCGCATATTTATTGCCGAAATCACGTTCAGCGCGGAAGCGCATATTGTCGGACTGGCTGGTGCCCGCTTTACTGAGGAATTCAGCGATTTCAACACCTATCTGGCTGTGAAGGATAATATAGCCAAACCCTGCCAGCAACAATACAGTAACAGCCATGTTAATGATCCTTCTTTTGGACGGATGGCTCACCGCGCCATACCCTGCAAGTGTGAATACTGCAATGGAAGCCAGCACGGTCCTGATCATAAAGAGGCTAAAGAGAACAGACAACAACAGTGCGATGTTCATGGCGGACCGCTTCTGGTTTCGGATAATGGTAATAGTCAGGTAAACGAAAGCAGTGATCAGGAAGACCATCAGGGTCTCTTTCAATTGCGAGCCAAGGTAGACCAGGAAATTGGGAAGCAGCATCGCAGAAATCCCAGCAGTTCGGGTGACCAGGGGTGTGGCATCGATATTTTTTGCAATGCGGTATACCAGTACTACCGTTAAACTACTCAGACCAGCAGCAATCAGTCGCGTGATAATCAGGGAAGGCCCGAATAAGGCATATAGCGCACCGAGGTAAATATTGAATCCAAGGTCGGAAAAAGTAATGCCTGCAGTGTAGCTCATGACCTGGAAGTCGCCCTGCTGGAAATGATCTGCGATCTTTTGTGCTGTTCGGTGATAGAACAGGGAATCGACGGGATTGTATTCAAAGGCAATACCAGTAGCTGCGATGAAAAAAAAGTAGAAAAAGACAACCGCAAGAACGCGGATCACCAGTGCGGACAGGAAAAGCCTTTTGATAAAATCTTTTTCAGGAAGCTGGAGCCATTTGTGCAGCAACTTGTTCAACATCATAAAGTAGCCAGCTGCAACCAGGAATCCGCAAACGATAAAAGGCCATGGGATAAAGTTTTCGTGGAACAGGTACCAGTTCACAAAAATGGTAACGATTAAAAATGCAATGATGTACAGGACGATCTTCCTGCTCCAGAAACCGTATGGCTTTTCCATTTCATTCATACGCAGGCCTGTTTTTCTTGCGGAGACGCGATAGGATGGGGAATAGTTTACTGTAACCCAGCAACAAGGTCGAGCGGTTGATCAACCAGGAAAAGAGCCCATACATAACCATACAGGCAACAAAGTCCAGCATTACCGATGCAACAGGATGAATGCCTTTGTACACGGATTGGTGTACCAGGCATGCGTTTCCTCCCGCCAAAGCTGCAGCAATAAAAGACCCGCCGATATTGCGGAACATTTCCCATACTTTGATATCAATGATCCGGAATGCGATCATCCAGCCTGGAATCCAAAGGAAAACGAGGAAGCTGATCGAATAAGCCCAGGCAACACCAGCGATACCCCAGTTCATGCCCACCAGGATGGCGGTTATGATAACAATAGTGTTGTAGATCATCCACCGGAAAAGTTTGCTCGTCTGGCCGGTTGATTTATAGATCCAGACAGTAGTCAGGCCGATCGTGTCAATTACGCCGTAGATGCAGAAGATCCGCAGGAGGTAGGCTACTTCCATCCATTTGCTGCCGAGCAGGATATAGATCAGTTCGTCAGCAGCGATGATCACATAAACAAAAAAGGGAAGAATAATAAAGGCGAATAACCTGGTGGTCAGGAGAAATACTCTTTTCATGTTCGGAAGATCATCCTGATAGGTAGAAAGCACCGGGAACATGACCCTTGCCAACACCTGGTGGGTGAGGTTAAGGGGTTGAAGCATGAGGAAGTAAGCCCTGGAATAAATACCGAGAGCGGTTGCGCCAAGCGCTTTTCCAACAAGGAGATTATCGATATTCCGCGCCGTAAAGTTCAGGAGGTCGTTGCCCAGCAGGTTCATACTGTAACGTCGCAGCGAATGGAATGCTTGCAGGCTGAAGCGGAAAGAAGGTTTCCAACTCGATGTATTCCAGAGAATAATACTACTGATCGTGTTAATGATCAGGTATTGATAAACGAGAGTATAAACACCCGTTCCCTTCAGCGCAAAGTAAAGCGCGGCAATTCCACCTGCGGTCACTGCAATACTATCCTGAATAAACAAGCGCTTGAATTCAAGGTTTTTTTGCAGCAACGCTTCCTGCACGCTATTCATCGATCCAATGATGAATACGAGTGAATACAGGCGGAGAGCATCTGTAACAGGCGGCATCTTGAATACCGTCGCTATGAAAGGTGAAGCCAGGTAGAATACCAGGTAAATGATCAGTGCCGTACCCACGTTGATCCAGAAAACCGTGCTCAGGAACTCATCGTTGATATCCTTCTTCTGGATCAGTGCAGCACCTAATCCCAGGCTGCGGACAACATCAGCAAGGTTGATGAACACCAGCAGGATACTGAAAACGCCGAATTCGGCCGGGCTGAGGATCCGGGCAATCGCCAGCTGGAAGAAGAACTGGATGAACTGCCTGAAGAATTTTGCAGCCAGGCTCCAGCGCACACCACTCAGGGTGCGTTTTTCCATTGATGATGCCGGCTTTGCTGTCATGGTACCTGTTAGTTGAAATATTCGCCCTTGAAAATTTCGCCACCATACAACTCATCAATAAGAACATCGTTCACCACCACCTGTAGGTTGCGGAACTCTTTCTTTTTAAGGGATGCATTGAGCAGTTCCAGGTAACGCACTTCTGTATAATTCTGCCTGACAACAAACAGTGTCGCATCCGAAAACCTTTCCAACTGCAGCGCATCAGAGATGATCACAAACGGAGGAGTATTGATAATGATGTAATCGAAATGGTCGTCGCAATACCGGAAAATCTCTTCCAGCTTAGCCATAGGCAGCTCGGGAATCATCTCGAGGGGTTTTGTACCGGGAAGTATATAGAGGTCTTCCCAGGTTTTATGTTGTACGATAATATCCTGCAGATTGGTAATTTCTCCTTTCAGATAACTGTTCAGGAAGTTGCTGTGTTGTACATCGAGGTGTCTGGCGATATCAGGGTTTCGCAGGTCGAGATCAATGAGCAGGGTCTTTCTTTTATTTGCGGCAAAGCTTGTAGCCAGGTTTGTGCTGACAAAAGACTTCCCCTCTCCTGTTGTGCTGGAAGTAACCAGGATCTTTTTCGCACGGGATTGTCCGGGCATTATTCTTTCGACCCTTGTCCGCAACAGGCGGAACTGTTCAATGGTTATCCGGGACCGCGAAAGGAAAGCCGAAAAGTGAAATTTCTTCATGCGCGTGATCTCCCCGATAATGGGGCTGCTGATGCGTGATGCTATCGCTGCCTTGGAATTGACCTTATCGTCGACTGTTGATTTAAGGTTGATGAAGATTGTCGGGATAAGTAATGCCAGGAAACAGGTTGATGCCAGTACAATGATCTTGTTGGGTTGCACCGGTTCTACAGAACTATATGCCTGGTCAATTACCCGCAACCGGTATATAGCGTCCACATTACTCAGGGAAGCTTCTTCCATTTTTTGCAACAGGAAGATGTAAATATTCTCCCGGACTGATTTCTCCCGGAAGATGGTCAGCAGCCGGCGTTCGAGGATCGGGATGGAACCGATCTTTTCATCAACCGTTTTTTTAATGACTTGCAGAGAAGCAATATTAGCCTGTACGGACCGCAGTTGGATCGCCAGGTTCTTCATGATGCCGTCTTTCTCCACCTGGATCTTTTCATCCAGGCTTTTCAGGGTGACATTCTTCTGGCCGGTTAGAGTGACCATTTCAGCTTTCTTCAGTTGCAGCTCATTGAAGCGGGCAACCATTTCAATCAGGACGGGGTCATTAGTACCGAGGTTTGGCGGTGAAACCGTATTTTCCGCAACCGCAATATGATGCTCCAGTTTTTTCAGGATCTCCAATTGGAGGTTTGCGGTGTAAATATTCTGTTCAACATCTTTAGATCTTTCGAGCAGGATCTTGGCATCTTCGCCCAGGTTCGTGATCTGCCGCCGGATCTTGAAGTCCTGCTCCTGGTCTTCGAAATCGTTCAGCTGGGAAGAAAGCAGCTGTAGCCTTGCCCGGATGATGTCCTGGAGCGTATCGGTCTCGATTCTCTTGGTGAGGATATTGGTCTTGTTATATTCATTAACGATTGTCTGGAGCAGCAAGGAACCTTTCTCTTTCGACGGATGAAGGAGCGTCAGGTAAAGCAGGCTGGCATTTTTTGACGGCGCGGAGATGTTGAGCGATTTATTGATCTGCTCTGCCGTAACCGCAGGATGCTGTACGTTGATCTTCAGGTCGCGTATGCAAATTGTATCCATACATGGACTCCTGGAAATAGAAAACCTGGCGCCCTGGTACCGGATCATTTCATTGAAGGAATGCCGGCTGTTGTCATTGAGGAGGGTAAAGTCACCCTGCTGTTCCAGCCGGATCTCCAGGGGAGTTGCTTCAAGCTCTTCAGAGCTTTCGACGAGGAGAAGTTTTACCGGTGGGTCGTTGTGAATGGCGGAATAAAAGAAATCGTTTTCCCCTTTCTGGTAATACGAAATATTCAGTTTGAGTACATCAATCACATTCCTTAACACCGTATTGGACCTGATGATCTGGATTTCATTTTCTATGCTTTGCATATCGGTAAGCATATCCAGCTCCGAAATATTCAGGCTGAGTGTTGATCCCGCTTCTTCGCCTTTTACCAGGATGGATGACTGGATCCTGTATAAAGGCTGCGCGACACGGATATACAAATAAGCCAGGACAAGGCAGGCAATGAAAGACAATAAATAACTGCGCTTATGCCTGAGATATTTACGGATAAGGCTCTTGGTGTAATTCTGATCCTCATCAAAGTTGAAGGAGCTACTGTTCATGAAGACTAAAAATTTATCTGGCGCCGGGTTAGCGATGCAAATAACATGCATAATGAAGTGGATGATCCTTTATACCTATTAAGTATTTGTTATGAATAACCCTGGTATATATGCGTAACAGCAAATACGGTAACTATGCGGATTATTAAAAACCCATGAGCTGGTTACACCTCCTGCTGGTACTCTGTTGGTTTCGCGCTTCCAATGAGATCACACTCGAGTCATTCGGGGTGAAGGGGAATGGAACGGATGAAACCGCCATGATCCTGAAAGCACTGGCTGCTGCAAGAGAAAAGAAACTTCCGCTGCGGTTGCTGGGAAAAACATATGTTTTTTCCCCAACGCAAACCATTGACATCACAGGAATTCCTGCATTTACAGGAAAAGGTCGTTTTGATTTATCGCGAACCGGTACTGCTATAGGGAACAAAGCCATGAAAGCCGTGTTCCAGGTAAGCGGGAAGATCCAAATGGTTCAGTCCGGGATCCGCGAAATAAAAGCAGGTGATACACAACTGAGGCTTACCTCCGGACTTTCATTGAAGCCCGGAGATGTAATGTTCCTTACCAGCGCAGAACCATTGGCCAATACAAGGCGTGCCTACTATAACAAGGGCCAGCGGCTCATAGTAAAGTCATACGAAAAGCAAACAGGATTACTAAGCGTTGCAGAACCTGTCAACTATTCCTTCAATTCGGCGTGCCTTTGGATAAATAACCTGATCCCGGAATTTAGCGTAGACAAGGACATTGAATTCGTAACGGCACCAATGAACTTCATCACCTGTCTCAGGATCTATTATGCAAAAGCAAGGATAAGCGGTCGCTATACCAATTTTGCTTTGACCGCCGTAATGTTCAAATCATCTTCAGGCACTGTACAGGAAATGCAGGCCGAACTTCCCGTTTCATCAAACAATGGCTACAGTCATTGCATCCAGGTGGCTGACATGAGTGATGTCGCTATTTCGAATTGCAGGTTATCCGGCGGCAGGCATGTGATCAGTGGAACTGCCGGCGGGTTATGGGAACAAAATTCATGTGGTGGCAATGGGCATGCGGGCTATCCATCCCGGTTAACGATTGACGGGGGTGAATATAAGGGCACTTTCGGGGTTGCCGATATTACTGCCGACATTGGAACACTCGATGCCCACGGAGTTGTGCAGGAAATGGTGATCCGGAACTGCACAGTTTATGGTGGCATCAATCTAGGGGCAAACAGGATGATTGTTGAGAATGTAACAATTTACCCGAACGGAAAGTATGCATTTAATGTAGGCAGTGATGTGGAACCCGGGTCAGAATGGGGACAATACAGCCTTCAAAATATAACCGTTCGCCTGAAGGACACAGACCCCGCTGTTTTTTCAAGCAAGGCAGATATAATGCGGCTCACCATCCGGGGGATGAAAGTGGAAGGTTTTGGTCGCAACAACCTGCTGATTGATTTCCGGAAGCAGGCACCTAAAGAAGTTGATGTAAGTGACCTGCAGGGAAGAGGGATTGATCAACCCGATATCATCCGGTTATTGAAACGAACCAAATGGCGGGTAACCAATTCCAGCCTCGGAAAAGGGTCCGTACGTCAATCCTGATCACCAATAAGAATGTAAACCACAGAAAAGTTCAACAATGTATTTTCTTCGCAACAAGTTAATGTGTTTACTGCTGACAGCGGGTATAATGGCTGGCATGACATCCTGTATCCAGTCAAAAAAAATTGCTTATTTCAATGACAGCCTGGTAAATGATTCCATCGTGGCCATTAACGGGCTGGAACCTGTGATCCAGGTAAATGACATGCTGAGTATAAATGTGAGTTCTTTGAGTCCTGAAGCCACACTAATATTCAATGCACCTAATTTTCCCGTAACGCCTGCATCCAACCCAGGAGTTACTTTGCAGCAAACGGCTGGATATATAGTAGACCAGCAGGGTTGCATCCAATTCCCCATCCTGGGAAAGATCCAGGCAGCAGGTTTATTGAAGTCGCAGCTGGAAACATCCATTGCTTCGGAACTTACGAAAAGGGACCAATTGTCGGAGCCCATGGTGAAGATCAGGTACCTGAATTTTCGGGTAACCGTACTCGGGGAAGTGGCAAGACCTGGAGTAGTCACGGTACCAGGTGAACAGATCAGTATATTGGAAGCCCTTGGCGCATCGGGTGACCTGACCATTTATGGCAAGCGGGACAATGTAATGCTGATTCGGCAGGAAGGAAACCAGAAGATCGTGCACCGGATCAACCTGAATTCTGCAAACATCATGCAATCTCCTTACTTCTACATGCGATCAAATGATGTGCTATATGTTGAGCCCGTGAAGGCAAGGGTCGCAGCCAGCAGTCGCAGCCAGCAACTGCTCCCTTCCATCCTGGCCGGGATCTCTATCGTTGTTGTGTTAATAACCAGCCTTGTGAACTAAAGGCTTGCTGCAGCAATAGATCAGTTCTGTAGGATCTACAACATAGCGCAGGTTCTGCTTCGTTTTAAATGAAGCAGCATAGTCATCCGCAACCACCCTGAAGCCTGCGTTTTCGAGACGTTGTTTATAGTCAATGCCATAGATTCGCTTATGATCGATATGGCCGAAATGGAGCAACCGGCCTTCATTCGTTGTGATGGAAGGATCTTCATAACTAACGTCCCTTGAATAGTCGATGGGCACCTGGTGGATAGCCCATCCGCCTGGCTTCATTACACGCAGGAGTTCGCGCATCGCAAGATGATCATCGGGTATATGTTCCAATACATGGCTAGAAATCACCACATCAAAATGATTGTCGGGAAAGGCCATATTCGTCATATCCACCTTCATCATTGCCCTTGGTGAATTGAGGTCAGCGGAATAGTATTCCAGGTTGGGTAATGCCGCGAATCGCTTATAAAAGCAATGCTCAGGTGCGAAATGCAACACTTTGAGCCTGTCGTTGAAAAAGTTGGTCTTGTATTTTAAATACATATACATGAGCCGGTGACGTTTTGCCGAACCACATTTAGGACAATTGTGACCTTCCACAAACCGCGCAAAATAAGATCCGCATACCGGACAGAAAACTTTGTTTCCCATATACAGCATGCTTCGCATATTGTAATAGGTTTTGAGTAGAGGATCAAAGGCTGTTGTGGGGATCATTTGCTTCACAGAGTACCAATGCCGTGATTTAGCTAATTGCATATGCAGGATTTAGTAACCAAAAATATTGACCTGCACTAATAAAATTCATTGGTTCAAATAAGTTATCAATTGCATAATAATTCAATAATATACAGGTACTATTTTCATCAGGTTATTTCTTCTCCACCACATCTGAACTTCCCTTCTATGATCGCAACAGCTGAAAATTCATCGGTCGCGTATAAACGCGAAACATTTCCCAGGTTGGAAAAAACCCAGGAAAGCGAGCACCACAATGTCATGTTTCCACTTAACCGGAAATATGATGTGGACGCATTATTACTATATATGAACAGGAAACTTGAAACAGGATCAACTTTCTCCGGAATCTTTTACAGCAGTGAATATTATGCAAAGAAGATCAGGACCGGGGAAGCGGGATTTACCGGACAGGTAAGATGGATGCGGGAATTGCTTCTACACCGCGTTGTGCCCAAGCTGTCACCTGCAATGAGGGACTTGTACATTAAACATACAGCAGGACAGGAAAAACATTTCACCCGACCAGAGGTGCTTGGCCGATTGTACAAATACGGTTTTACCATTTCCAATTTCCAGGAGAAGGATCATGTCTGTTATTTCACTGCACGCAAAATCAAGTCTCCTGATTTAACTGCACCTAATATGTGGCCGATATTTGCCATGAAGCGGATCGGTCATGAAGGTAAAATGATCACCGTGTTCAAGTTCAGGACCATGCATGCATTTTCCGAGCACCTGCAGGAGTATGTTTATCAACGGAACGGGCTGGCTAACGGCGACAAATTCAATAACGATTTCAGGATTTCCCGTTGGGGTAAATTATTAAGGAAATATTGGATAGACGAGCTGCCGATGGTGGTGAACCTGTTAAGAGGTGATATGAAGCTGGTTGGACCAAGGCCTTTGACCCGGCATAAATTCAACCTGTATTCACCGGAGCTACAAATCGAAAGAATTAAATACAAACCCGGGCTGCTGCCACCATTTTATGCAGACCTGCCCGATACACTCCAGGGCCTGATGGACTCGGAAAAGAAATACCTTGACGCTTACAGGAAAAAAGGTGTGCTTGCCGATATTCACTATATGGGCCGGATTGTTGGGAATATCCTGTTCAGGCGGGCGAGAAGCAATTAGAATAACATGCGGGTAATGCCTTCTTCAAGGGTAACCTTTGGTTCCCATCCAAAGACTGCCCTTGCCTTTGCACAGTCTGCAACGGTGTCAAGAATTTCGTTTGGACGAAGTTGGCCTGTGTCATTAATCGTGACATCTTTATTTAATATCCTTGCAATCATCTGAACCAGGTCACCTACTGACGAGGACCTGCCAGTACCTGCATTGAAAATTCCCGCGACAGGATGTTGAACTGTTCTGATCAACAGGTCCACGAGGTCATCGATATAAAGATAATCGCGCCGGGGTATCAGCGACTGCACCTGCACGTTACTGCCTGTCATGATTTGTTTCAAAAGAAGCGGGATCAGAAAATGGTCTGCTTGTCCCGGTCCAAATATATTGAATGGTCGGATGATGGTGATGTGCATCCCGTATTCACGCTGGTAGAATAGGCAAATGTCTTCAGCAAGTTTTTTCGAAAGTGCATAAGGATTATTGGGATCCGGCAGTAACGATTCATTAATCGGATTGACGTTAGTATTGCCGTACAGGTAAGCGCTGACGAAAGTTACCGAAGCATTTTTCCTGCGGGCAAATTCGAGCGTTTCCAGTGTACCCTGGACATTGGTCTCAATAAAAGCAGCCGGGTGCTCCCAGCTGTGTGGAACAAAAGTGCATGCTGCCAGGTGGATCACATGACTGACATTGATGGACTCCGCATCTGCAAAATAGTCGCGGGTGCTTATGGACCCTTTTCGGGAAAGCGGCGCGACGAAATCGTAGTCCCGCTCGAGCAACTGACGGCAAAGGTGACGTCCGATAAACCCGGTGGAGCCGGTTACAAGTATGGTATTATTCAAGGATGGGGTTTGTTTGCAGGAAAAGTTCCTTTTTCTCTTCGAACTCGTCGATAGCCTTCATGTAGTCATCAGGTCTCCCAATATCAAGCCAGTACCCATCAAATGCTTTTACGCGCACTCTCTTTTGTCTTTCGATCAGGTTAAGCATGAGGTTGTCAAACCCATAAGGCACATCCAATGGCACATAGCCAAGCACCTCGCGGCTAACCATGTATATACCCATACTGACGTTAAAGGTTGTTTTAGGTTTTTCACGGAAGCCTACCAGGTGACCCAGGTCATTTACATCAAGCACACCGTAAAGATTGATGTGTTCGCGGAGATGGGAAGAGATGGTAAATAGCGCATTTTCTTCAACATGTTCCCTGTAAAACGCGGCATAGTCGAGGTCAGAAAGGATGTCGCCATTCATTACCAGGAAATGTTCAGGAAGGTCGCTCACCAGTCGAAGCGGGGCAATCGTTCCGAGATTGGTACGTTCCAATGAATAATCGATGCGTATGCCCCATTTCGAACCGTCACCAAAAAAGGCCCGGAAAATATCTGCCTGATGATTGAGCGCAAGGGTGATATGATCGAAGCCATGCATCACCAGCTGGCGGATGATCACTTCCAGGATCGGGTAGTCACCGATAGGCATTAACGGTTTGGGCAATACAACAGTATAAGGCTTCAGCCTTGTGCCTTTGCCACCTGCGAGGATGATAGCGCGCTTAGACATTGTATATTCCAGGTTTATATCGGGTTAACTGATGAGGTTGAAGGAACCAGTCGATGGTTTGTTGCAATCCCTCTTCAAAAGAAACAACGGGTTCAAAACCAGTAAGGGATTTCACCAGGCTGTTATTGCTCCACAATCGCACTACTTCGGACCGTACAGGCCTTATTCTCACCGGGTCTGTAAATAATTCAACATCCGCCTGCATGAGTTTTGCAACCAGGTGAAAAACATCATGAACGGAGATTTCGAAATTGGAACCAAGGTTGATGGTTTTGCCAATAGTATTCAAAGACTGTGCAATCCTGGTGAAGCCATTGCAGGTATCGGAAACATAGGTAAAATCGCGTGTGGGACTGGTATCACCCAGGTCGATCTGCTTTCTCCCGCTGGCTATCTGGGTAATAATTGTGGGAATAACAGCACGCGCACTCTGCCGGGGACCATAAGTGTTGAATGGCCGAACGATGGTGAGTGGCAGGCCGAATGAATTGTAATAACTCATCGCGATGGCATCTGCACCGATCTTGCTCGCACTGTAAGGTGACTGTGGTTGGAGTGGATGTTTTTCGTCGATGGGCACATACTGCGCCGAGCCGTACACTTCGCTGGTTGAAGTATGGATTATCCTGTCACAGCCGTTTTCCAGGGCAGCCTGGCAAATATTCAAAGTGCCGGTTATGTTGGTTTCCACATAGCTTTGCGGGGCTATATAGGAGTACGGAATAGCGATCAGTGCAGCAAGATGAAAAATAATATCCTGGTCCTTGGTAATTACCCTGCAAAAATGCGGGTCACGAATATCGCCGGAAACGATGTTGATTTTTTCAAGACATGCGGTGTGCTCCAACCATCCCCAGTTGTTAAACGAATTATACTGGCTGAGCGCAGTAACGATGGCACCTGCATCAACAAGCTGCTCTACGAGGTGGGAGCCGATGAATCCATCACCACCAGTTACAAGAATTTTCTTGCCGGATATTTCAATCATTGGTTTTTGATTTCAAATTGACGAATAGCTTTCTCATATACGCGGATGATGCGTTGAGTGGTTGCGTTAGTTTCGTAAGCCATCACAATAGCATCACGACCATTGGTAGATTCAAAGCGGACTGCCTCAGACAGGGCAGCAGCGAGGTGTTCCGGTGTTGCCTTTGAAATGAAGCAACCTTTTGTTTTGCTTATTACGGATCTCACATCGCCGACATCTGTAGAAACAATTGGCCGGTTGCAGGCCATTGCCTCCTTAATAACCTGCGGAGAGCCTTCAGTTCTGCTGCAGAGTAGTAGGGCATCAGCAGCATTGAAAAACAACACTACATCCTCATTGGAAAAATTATTGAACTCTATCAGTTCAAAGGAATCGCCAAGGCGCTTCATGGTTGCAAAAGCCAGCTCCGGACTTTTTACCGGGCGGTCAAACCGTGAAGCAAACAGGACATATTTTTTTCCCTGTTCAAAATAATAGCGCCCGGAATGTTGCAGCTTCTCCCTTGCCTGTTGTTTAGGTACAGGTTGAAACACCATGGAATCAACGGCACATGGGATGAGATGGCATTTATCCTTATTTGGCAGGTGGTTTACCAGTGTGGGAGATACGGCAATTGCAGCAGTGGACAACTTATTCGCCAGCTGGGAAAAAATGCGAACCCGTGGATTGTTGAGATCTGATCCGTAATAGGACACTACCACAGGTAGGCGACGCTGAAAACTGGCAAGCAGGCCGGAAAGACCGTAGTGACCATGGATCAGGGCATAGGCGCCGTCCTTTACAGTTTGTGTCAACTCAAAATGGTTTTTCAGGTAGCCGGTAATGCCCTTTCCCCGAACATGGAAATAATCCACTTCATATCCTCTCTTTTTCAATTCATCTTCCTGTTGGACAATGAACACCGGCACTTTCCTGTTATTCCCGCTACAGACAAAAAGCACTTTCATTGAGGTTAAAATTTTGCAGTATAGATAAGGGTTTGACGGAAGGCAGGTTTCCGAACCAGGTACTTCATCACAAGTTTTTTAAACCGGCCTGATGACATAGGCTTATGAGTAACAAAGTCGTGGTAAAGCGGGGTATAACCTGCTTTTATAAGAATGCGGTTAAGCGAAAAGGAACTAAACCAGTAGAATTGTCCGGAAGTTGATTGATTATTGCGCGAGAACGGGACGTTGATTGACATCACATTGGGGACAGTTATTATGATTTCGCAGGCAAGGCTGCCAAATCGTTCCCTGATGGCAGTGAGCAGCAGTAACGGGCTTTCAGAATGTTCCAGTACGCCATCCACTATAATAATATCCCAGTTGCCGGCCTCGGTAGCATAATTCAATTTCTCTTCCTGAATTATATCAGTTGTATGAAAAAGCGAGTCAGGATTGTCGATACGATGAAGCTTGTCAGTAAGTTCCTGTAGTTTGCTGTGCAGCTTGTGATTATTGTTGCTTCCGATATACAACACATTTTTACGGGTTGCGCGCTTACATAAATAGCTGATCCTGTCGACTGGCTTTGCCTTTCCCGGCATAACGGCCAGGGAAGGCAGATCTGTTACTTCATCATTGCCTGTTAGTGATAGTGAAGAGCCATCTTGTTGCATGAAGGAAGTTTTGGTGCTGTTCTGGTCTGATGCAAATTAGACGGTTTAACAGCTTAGGTATGTTATCTCTGCATTATGTAATTATGAAAACAACATATCCTTCCTGAGCAGGCCAGGCCTCAGTTATTTACAATTTGTTAATATGTAACACTAATAAATAATTACACTTTGCGGTTTTTTACTGATTAAATGAAAAAGCCGGATTACGCTTCCATCTATCTTCCATGCACCCGCGAAAACATGTTGATTCACTATCCTGGATTGAAGGAGTCACCGGGTGAAAGATTTGTCGTGATACCCGCATTTGACAAAGGCGACTTTGATTTAGGAATCCCAATTCATCTACCCATGGAATGGCAATCCATTGGCCAGATCAGGTTGTTGCGTTTTGGAGATTTACATGAAGAAGAGATGGACAAATTAGTTGAACAGTACTATTGGAAGCTGGTAAGCAAAGCAATCGCAATCTTATGGTATGATGAGGCGTTTTTGCTGGCTAAGGAAATGATGGTTAATGTTATCAGGCAGTCAAATAATTTTGAAAAGGCGAGCCTGGATCCACAGGCGAGGATCTTCCGGTTTTATTATTCAGGCGAGATGCCCGGTTGTGAAAATGTTGAAGCCTTTCACATAAAGCTAAAGGATCACCCTGATAATGATTCCAATTGGTCTGACCGGAAATGTCTCCATGAGGTTGCAGCAATCTTTAGTGGAATGATTCTGGAGACAATGAGTTCGCGTAAGCATGTTGACCTGCAGGCGATTGATCTTGTCCAGGTACCGTTGAAAAGATCATTGATCAACTTTAACCAGTTTATCCAGGCAATGAACAAGTATAATCGTCCTGCTAATTACATTACAACGTTGAAAAGAGTAAGATCTCGTTAACGAAACATTATTCATTGAAAAATTCTTTCAATGCAACTGGTGCCCAGGTTTCGGTGGGTTCTATAAGCGGGCAGGAATGGTCTTTAATATTCTGAATAAACTCCCAGGCATTCCTCACACTGAACTTTGCCTCGAGGTGTATTGCCGCCTGTGTTTTCTTTTCCTTTGCAAGAATGCGACCATCAAGCGCATAAAGTGTATGATTGAAATATTTGGCCTTTACTTTTCCTTCCTTGTTAAAAACACAGTGCCCGAGTAAAATACCGATCAAGGTGCCGTCAGGCATGGCGAGGGTATTGTTAGAGATCATACCTGCCGGGATATGGTCCTGTTGACTGAGGATGGTCATTGTTTTATTTACAATTTCGCATACTAATATGACGTGAACGTTAACAATGCAAGTAGTAGTTAAATGCTTCAACGGATAAACAGCTAGAGCACACAATTCAGACTTCCAGGTTCGACTTTAGGTTCGCGAGACTCACTTCAAGATCCCGGCTAAGGGTTTTTTCTATCAGCTTTAATAGCAATAGAATGTTCGCGGGATATTTCAACTCACTTGAAAAGGTCCATTTTACTATCGTCGTTCCGGATGTATCCGGCGGCGTATCAAAAGACCCGGTTTCCAGTAAAGATTTTGCAACGCCTTTAAACGGACGACTGAAACGTACTTCTGTTTTAATAGAACTATCGGTTACAATACTTTTAATCTCTTGCTCTCCTGCGCCGGCCTTATTGTAACCGTCCCACCTATAGATAAAGCCTTCACTCCCGTCAACACCGGTAAAATGCTTCTTCATGGCAGGATCGATCATCACCCATTTGTTGTAGTTATCCTGGTTCTTTAGTAACCGCAGGTATTGAAACACCTCTCCGACCGGCCGGGAAATCAATACTGACCGTTCAATCGAATAGTTGCGCCTGGTGAATAGCGCAATAAGAAATAGCAGTGCAATAGCAGAAACTACTATTACTGCTACGATTAATGTAACATTCATAACTTTTAGATTTTAACGCGTGAATAAGATTCTTTCCGCATGAAAATGCGTACAACTGCTGAAGCCGTTAGCACAAGCCAGGCGCAGTAGATCAATACAGCCAACCGGTTAAACCAACCGATACTGGTTACATCAGAAAACCCACCCTGGTTCCAGCTCATCATGATAAATGTGGAAGCAATCATCATTACCAGGCTTAACCAGGTGAAATGTGCAAACCAGGTAACCAGTTTCCATTCGTTATTCCAGCCAGGATTTAACCTGAGACTGTAGCTTATCAACAATCCGGCGATCGCCTGTCCGGGAAGGCCTATCATTGCTGAGAGGCCATGAAGGCTGCCATGCGCCGTAGGCGTTACCGGGGTTGCGTATGGTGAGTCAATCACGAAAACAGCACCTAAAATCAATGCACAACCGGCAACATATAATAGCATCACCCCAACCCGACCTGACCGGGTAACCACTTGTGACCTGATCGACACCCCCAATGCATAACAACTTAAGGCCCATAAATCAAAGGAAAGCTGCATAACCCAGCCATACTCCCCGATAGCATATTCACTCAGCATGTGTCCGGCGGGTTCCAGGTCGGTCTTAAGTGCATGCAACAAGGTCATCAGTAATAGTGACACAATAGCAGCGCTGATCGAGATCCTCGCAAAAACGATATTATCCCTACGCATATAATTACAGTATTACTTATTGAATCTTGTGATAGTTGATCATCCATTGAATGCCAAAGCGGTCAATACACATCCCGAAATAGTCGCCCCAAAAAGTCTTGTTCATGGGCATTTCTATAACGCCATCTGCAGACAACTCCGAAAATAATTTATCCGCTTCCTTTTCCCCGGAAGCCTGCAGGCAGATATGATAGTTATTGCCAAACGCAACAGTTTCGCTGCTGTCGGATATCACGTCTGATGCCATGAGGGTGAAACTATCAGTGATCCGAAGGGAAATATGGATCATTTTCATCCTGTTTTCAGGACTCATCTTTTCACTACCGGGCATATCCTTGTAACGCCGGACTGAATTGAACTCACCGCCAAATACTTCCTTATAAAAGTTCATTGCCTTTTCGCTGTTTCCATTGAAGTGCAAATAAATTTCAACGCTTTGCATAACAGGTTGTTTTTGAATTTTACCCTACAAATGTAGATGGGATACGCATAGTTCATACCGTGTAAATACGACATTCTAAGGAGGGCAAATGCGACACTAATTATGAATACATTTGCCCTGAATCCTTCTACCATGTCAACCGACACAAAACACATTTCCATCCTCGCACTTAAGAATGCCAACATCGCATCAATTGCAGATGCCAGGATGGTATTTCTGAAGGCGAATGAAATCCTGAAAGCATCAAAGCAGAAGAAGATGTTTGAGGTAAAAATCATTGGCACTAACCCGGAAACATACCTGTCTGACAATCTCTTCATGATCAAACCAGATGCGATCACCAGCCAGGTCAAAAAGACAGACCTGATTATTATCCCGGCATTAAACGGCGATATGATGACGGCAACCCATAACAACAGGTTTTATGTAGACTGGATCATCCGTCAGTATAAACGAAACGCAGAGATAGCATCATTATGTACCGGGGCATTTATGCTAGCATTTTCAGGTTTGCTCCGGGACAAGAAATGCACAACACACTGGCAGTATGCGAATGAATTCCGCCATTTCTACCCCGACGTGGAACTGATAGACGAAAAAATCATTGTCGAGCACAACGGTCTATATTCCAGCGGCGGAAGCAATGCATACTGGAATCTCCTGCTGTTCCTGGTCGAGAAATTTGTAAACCGGGAAACAGCCATCCAGATCGCCAAGTATTTTGTAGTGAACCTTGACAAAGTACAGCAGACACCTTTCATCATTTTCAACGGTCTCAAGGACCACCATGATGCAGAAGTGCTGAAGGCCCAGGAATACATCGAACAAAATTACCCGCGCAAGATCACCGTTGATGAACTTGCTACAAGTTTACACCTGACCCGGAGAAGTTTTGAACGCAGGTTTAAAAAGGTTACGCACTGTTCAGTGATTGAATACCTGCAAAAAGTCAGGATTGAAGCAAGTAAAAAAGAACTGGAAGCCGGTCGAAAACCGATTGATGAAATACTACTCGAAGTCGGATATTCCGACCCACAGGCGTTCAGGGAAATCTTTAAGCGAATAACCGGAACAACCCCGATTGAATATAAAAACAAGTACACGAAGCCGCAATAAGCCCGTCACGTTGAAATAGGTTTATCTTTGAATGGTGCCAAATGATACATTATGAAACATGGTCTTTTGATCGATATGGATGGAGTTATTTACAGCGGTGAGACGCTGATTGAAGGTGCTGACAGGTTTATTGCCAACCTACTGAAGCATGAAATACCATTTACCTTCATGACCAATAACAGCCAACGCACACGACTGGAGGCAGTTCGTAAGTTAAAAAACTTTGGCATCGACGTTACCGAAGATCACATTTATACCAGTGCTATGGCCACAGGTAAGTTC
This sequence comes from Flavihumibacter solisilvae, assembly GCF_000814475.1. GTDB lineage: Bacteria > Bacteroidota > Bacteroidia > Chitinophagales > Chitinophagaceae > Flavihumibacter > Flavihumibacter solisilvae. Next base: position 298,802 of record NZ_JSVC01000019.1, read on the forward strand.
CTGGGCGACCAGGGCACCAACGGCACGGCTTATGTATTGGGAGAAGGAGGTCTATTGACTTCCCTGCATGAAAACGGTCTGACCCTTGTCGATACAGATCCGGAATTCGTAGTGCTGGGCGAAGGACGAAATTTTACCCTGGACATGGTTCAAAGGGCGGTGGATATGATTCTGGCAGGCGCCAAATTTATCACGACCAACAGGGACCCTTCCCCGAAAAAACCCGGCTGGAATAACCTGGGGATAGCAGCCACTACTGCTATGATAGAAGAGGCAACCGGCATAAAAGCCTTTGTAATCGGTAAGCCTAACCCGGTAATGATGCGCTCTGCAAGAAAATACCTGGGATTGGAAACTGCAGAGACCACGGTTGTCGGCGATACTATGGAAACCGACATCCAGGGCGGCATTCAGATGGGTTATAAAACAATTTTAGTACTGTCGGGGATCGCACAAAAAGAACACCTGGGGCGATATGCCTTTAAACCCGACATGATCATAAGCTCAGTAGATCAAATTGATTTGCCCCTGAAGTGGTGGCAATAAAATTGGAGGCATTTTTTACAAGAAAGCAACCTGGCCCTTCAAGACCTTCGTTTGTCCGTGGTCCAGAGGGTCAGGTTGCATTTAAAATTGATCATACCGCCGAAATCTCACCCTACATCGTCATTCCTCCATCAACCGCAATTGCCTGTCCGGTTATGTGCGGAGAAGAGGCAATGAATAAAACAGCCTGGGCTATATCTTCAGGGCTTTGATCCACACCCTGGGGTATCAATGTACGTTTATTCCTCTCCCACGATTCAGCCTCGGTCTCACCAGGCTGTTTCCATCGATCTGCTATTCCCCCATTACCCCGCCACATACCAGTGCCGATAATTCCAGGACAAATTGCATTTACGGTAATGCCTGTATTTGCTACTTCTTTTGCAATACTGTTTGTAAACCCAATTACTGCAAACTTGGAAGCCACGTAGTGCGACAAATATGCCATTCCCATTTTTCCTGCAATTGAAGCAGTATTAATGATGGCTCCATTTTTCCGTGGTTTCATCACTTCGAGTTCAACTTTAGTGCAAATGAAAACTCCTTTTGCATTTATACTTAAAACCCTGTCCCATTCATGTGTATCTATTTCCTCAATACCGCCAATACCTACAACACCTGCATTGTTAACGGCGACATCAAGGCTGCCGAACTTTTTAATTGCGGTTGCTACTACGGATTTCATTGATTCATACTCGGTCACGTTGGCTGCTATGGATAATACCTCAACTCCCATGGCGCTCAGTTCGGCACTGGTTTCTCCCAGGATTTCTGTCTTTATGTCAATCAATACAATGTTTGCACCTTCCTTTGCAAAAGCCAGGGCTATTGCCTTTCCAATACCACCACCGGCCCCGGTGACAAGAACTGTTTTGTTTTTAAATGTGTGTGCCATATTACTACTTTTACTCTATAATTAGTTGATTCAATAATTGCTTTCAGGAGTGGTAACCCTTATCAATTTTGGATTGACAAACTCATATATTCCTGCGGGCGACTGTTCACGTCCGTACCCGGAATGCTTTGTTCCCCCGAATGGAAGCTCGGGCGCAATGCCAGTCACATGATTGATGTACACCATTCCTGATTCAATTCTCCTTGCCACTTCTATAGCTTTCTCAATATTTGTTCCGAAGACTGAACCGCCAAGGCCGAATTCAGTTGCGTTGGCGATTTCTATTGCTTCATCTATTGTGCGATACGTATACAAAACGAAAACCGGCCCAAATATTTCTTCCCGATATGCATCCATTTCAGAGGTTACGCCAGTGATAAGCGTCGGTTCCACAAATGCCCCAGGGTGGTCAACCCTATTACCGCCCATTAAGACAGTTGCCCCTTGTTCAACAGCCCGGCGTATTTGTTTTATCACAGCTTTTGCCGCCCTTTCACTACTTAAAGGAGCTACATCCGTATTCGAATCCATGGGGTCCCCTGTCTTCAGCATCCTGAAAAGATTCTTTGTCTTCGCCAGAAATTCATAGTAAATACTACCTGGAACAATTACCCGCTTTGGTGATACGCATACCTGGCCGGCGTTCCACATCCGTCCATAAACAGCTGTATGTACGGCCTTATCAATGTCAGCATCCGCTAAAACGATAAAAGGATCACTACCCCCGAGCTCCAGGGTTGTTTTTTTGACTTTTGCACCTGCTGCTGCTGCAACACTGGCGCCGGCAGGTTCACTTCCCGTTAAAGCAACTGCAGCGATTCTCTTATCCCTAATTAATGGTTCGATTGATGATCCAGGAATTAAAAGGTTATTATAAACACCTGCCGGCACGCCTGCTTCCAGGAAAATCTCTTCCATAATCATAGCACATTGAGGTACATTGGAGGCATGCTTTAAAAGAATAGTGTTGCCCGCCATAATATTTGGAGCTGCGGACCGGGCCACCTGGTAGAAAGGAAAGTTCCAGGGTTGAATACTGAGTAATACACCAATAGGTTCATAACTTAGAAAGGCGCTGCCTGAAGTAATTTTGAGAGGCTGATCTGCCAGGAATTCCGCTCCATTTCGTGCATAATAATCAAAAATATCCGCACTTAGTTCTACTTCATAGACGCTTTCCTTAAGTAACTTACCCATTTCAAGGGTTGCCAGTTTCCCAAGTTCTATTTTCCTCTTACGCATAATTGAAGCAACCTTGTGTAATAAGTAACTTCTATGCTCAAACGATGTTTTCCTCCAAAGTGCAAAAGCTTTATATGCCTTTTCAACAATTGAGTTAACCTGGGTTCTACGCATCACATCAAATTCACTGACTACCTGGTTAGTGAATGGATTGACGGTTCTGATAGGTGATTGCTTTGTTAATGTTTCCATGTCCGTTCTTTTTAAAACAAATTATATTCTACGTTTCAACAGGACGAAGGTCGCATGGACAGGAAGTTTGTCTTTTGTATATTAATTGGAAAAAGTTGTAGAATTGAGATAAGACCAAAGGAAGTAATGTTGGAAATTAACACATTAATATTCTAACCCACCTGACTGACTTTCATCATTTTTTACAATTAAAACATTTGACCTTTAACTTCTGGTAACAAAAAGTACGTCTCCATAAATCTACTTTTGCTTACTCCACATTAGTTAAGCCTAAAAGTTGAATCGATGAAACAATTAAGACAGTTTGATCTGTTAAAGGTGGGTTAGAATATTAATG
>NZ_JSVC01000002.1 GCF_000814475.1 Flavihumibacter solisilvae
TTCACGCGATTGCCCTGAAACGCAAGCCTGCACTGCATTACAGGCTGGCCTTCGGTATTTCTACTATATTGTGTAAGCGGGATTTATGTTATCCACAATTAGTGCACAACTTCCATTACGGAACGAAAAGCAATAAACCTGTCACCCCATATTTCATAGCTTTTTTTTCGCAGTGCCTCTGCAAAATCAGTGACATACCTGTTGTATTCCTCCTTACCGGGTGCAGTGAACTGTGCAGCATATGTGGGCCCGTCTGATTCATCCACTTCCATCAGCCGCAACAGTCTCGAATTCTCGAAACACCCGGTCTGTATCATTTCCGGCATGTGAACTTCCTTCATCCATTGCAGCCATTCTTCGGTAATGGACCAGTCCACTTTTATCGTCACATTATAAATGAACTTCACCGTTTTAATATTTTAGTTTGAGGTAAATAGGACAGTGGTCACTGTGCTTTACATCAGGATATATTTCTGCATCCACCAGCTGCGACTTCAGTTCTTTCGTTACGTTGATGTAATCAATCCGCCATCCTTTGTTATTCAACCGCACACTCGGAAAACGCTGGCTCCACCAACTGTAACGATGCGGCTCAGGATGAAATTCACGGAAGCTGTCCACCCATCCATTATCAAAGAATTTATCCAGCCAGGCACGTTCCTCAGGTAAAAATCCTGAAGATTTCTTGTTCCCTTTCGGATCATGAATGTCAATTTCCCGGTGCGCAATATTGTAATCGCCGCATACGATCAGTTTAGGCCTTTCCTTTCGCAACTGTTCTGTATAACCGAAAAACTCTTCCAGCCACTGGTACTTGTATGTTTGCCTTTCGTCACCCGAAGTGCCCGAAGGAAAATATGCATTCACCAGGGTGATGTCACCGTAATCAGCCCTGATCACTCTTCCTTCCGCATCGCTCTGCATAAAACCATTTCCAAACTCCACACGATCCGGTTTCACCTTGCTGAAGATTGCCACGCCACTATATCCTTTCTTTTCGGCGGAATACCAGTAGTCCGTATATCCCAGGTCCTGGATAGCCTTAAAGTTTACACTGTCCTTATGAGCTTTGGTTTCCTGCAGGCAGATGATATCACCCGGATCAGATTTCAACCAGTCTGTCAGGCCTTTGTTCATGGCTGCTCTGATGCCATTCACGTTATAAGATATAATGCGCATAACCCTTTTCATTAATTATATTGTTACGGTTTTGATCAAATTTATTGAAATGGCTTCGCAACAACCCATAATTCCTCCCAAACAACACGTTTATCTTGAAGGTCCGAAACCCCGCACGTATGAGTTGGTGTTCGCATTCCGCGTGTTCAAACAGTTTGTTAAAGGTTTTCGCTGCCTGCACTTCGTCGGACCCTGTATAACCGTTTTCGGATCGGCAAGGTTCAAAGACGAACATCCTTATTATGAACTGGCCCGCGAGTGTGGAAAGCGCATCGCCGGACTCGGTTTCACCACCATGACCGGAGGCGGGCCGGGTATTATGGAAGCTGCAAACAGGGGCGCGTATGAAAACAACGGATATTCCGTAGGCTGTAACATCCAGCTTCCCTTTGAACAAAAGGCAAACCCCTACCTGCACAGATCCATCACGTTCGAACATTTTTTTGTAAGGAAGGTTTTGCTCGTGAAATATTCCTATGCGTTTATAATTTTACCGGGTGGAGTGGGTACGATGGATGAATTTTTTGAAACACTGACACTCGTGCAGACCGGAACCATCACCCAGTTCCCGATAGTGCTGATCGGTAAGGCCTATTACCAGCCCCTCATCGATTATATGCGGCTCATGGTTGAACAAAAGACAATCGGGGAACATGACCTCGACCTCGTATTGCTGACAGACAATATTGATGAAGCGATGGAACACATCAGCAAATACATCAAGACCAATTATGCGGTAAAACCTCGCAGAAAAAAATGGTGGTTCTTTGAGAAAAAATAATATAAGAATGAAGATCGAACATATTGCCCTGTGGACTTACAGGCTGGAAGAAATGAAAGCCTTCTATGAGAAATATTTCAATGCTGTTTCCAACGACCTGTATCATAACAGAAAAAAAGGATTCCGTTCCTTTTTCCTTTCGTTCGGCGATGGCGCCCGCCTGGAACTGATGCAGATGGAGGGCATCCCCCTCAACCGGAACAGTACTATAGAGCAGTACACGGGACTGATCCATTTTGCTATTTCAGTGAAATCAAGAGAAGAAGTTGATTCATTGACTGCGCGCCTGAAAGCCGATGGCTTTCCCCTGGTTGACGGCCCGCGGCAAACCGGCGACGGATATTATGAATCTGTTATACTCGATCCTGATGGTAACCGGATTGAGATTACTGCTTAAACCGTTAACTTGAGGACGATTAGCAAGACTTGAGCGAAACTTTACCCATATCGGAAACCTGCACAGCCTGTGGAAGCCGGATGGAACCTGAAGATATGGTTTGCCATCAGTGTGGCAGTCCGACAGTACCTGCCGAGGAGTGGGAGGGTGCCTATGAAAAGTACCGTACCCTGGTAGTGGTGTTTTTCAGCATCAACCTCTTTGTGTGCCTGATCTTCAATTTCTGGCCATTAGCAGGCGAAACGCTCACTGGTCTCGTTGTTGTTGACTCCTTCCTTTTCATTTGTGCCATCATATTCGCCTGGGTAATACGCGACCAGATGAAACCATTACTCGAGTGGAAGAAGTTTGCCTGGTGGAAGCTTGCCTTACTGGTTGCTGTGGCAATTTTCAGTGCCATCGTAGTGAATTATGGTGTGAAGTGGATCAATCGAAGCGTGTTCGACCGCGAGCTATACTACTACTCTTCTTTCCGGCACCTGCCTTTCCCGAGATTTACAATGATAATGTTGATTGCATTTATCCCGGCATTTTCTGAGGAACTGGCGTACAGGGGTGTAATTCAGGCAGGACTTCTTAAAATCATGCACAGCCGGCAGGCTGTGGTAATGACAGCCCTGATGTTTGCTATAATACACATGAGCATTATCTCGTTCTTCTGGCTGCTGCCCTTCGCCCTCTTCCTGGGTTATCTCCGGCAACGCGAAAAAACGATCTGGTACGGCATTGTAGTGCATTTTTGTTTTAATGCCACTACCTGCTTGCTGGAGCTTTACGAACTGGGCTTAATTGGTTGAGACAAAAAAGCGCAAAGATTTCTTTGCGCTTAATGAGTCTTTCACTATTAACTTTCTTCGATATTCGGCCTCAGCCACCTCGCAATCTCTTCTTCCTGCATTTCCTTACGGACAGCATAATCTGCCACCTGGTCCTCCTTGATTTTACCCACGCCAAAGTACTGGCTCTGCGGATGGGCGAAAAACCAGCCACAGACAGATGCCGCCGGGTACATAGCCAGTGATTCGGTAAGGTGGATACCCGTAGTTTCTTCACCACCCAGGAGGTTGAACAACTTATATTTTTCGGTGTGGTCAGGGCAGGCAGGGTAACCAGGCGCCGGCCTGATGCCACTATATTCTTCCTTGATCAGTGCCTCGTTTGACAGCACTTCGTCTTTTGCGTATCCCCAGTAGTCCTTCCTTACCTGTTCATGAAGGTATTCTGCAAAAGCCTCGGCTAACCTGTCTGCCAGTGCCTGCAGCATGATCTTGTTGTAATCGTCATGCTTCTCTTCAAATCGTTTGATATGCGGCTCAATTCCTTTAATGGTTACACTGAAAGCACCGATGTGGTCTTTCTTCCCGGTCGCTTCAGGTGCCACAAAATCTGCCAGCGAAAAGTTGGGCTGTCCTGGGGCTTTCTTGATCTGCTGCCGTAAAAAAGAAAGTCGGAGGTCTCCGGATCCTGTATTCACTTTCAGGTCATCGGCCCCGTTGCTGTTTGCTTCCCAGAACCCGATTACGCCCTGTGCCTCCAGCCACTTTTCGTCGATGATCTGCTGCAGCAATTCCTTCGCATCATTATACAATTTTGTGGCTTCTTTCCCGATCACTTCATCTTCCAGCAATTGAGGGAATCGTCCACCCATTTCCCAGGCAATAAAAAACGGACCCCAGTCAATATATTTAGCGATAGCAGCCAGGTCTGCCTTTTCGAATACCCGCGTTCCGGTAAAAGTTGGTGCGGCAGGAACGGTGTTGTCCCAGTTGATCTGCACCCTGTTCTCACGCGCTTGCTGGATAGAAAGATATTGCTTGATCGTTTTTTTCTTGTTGAAGTCATCCCTCAGTTTCGAATATTCAGTGGAAGTATCGCCGAGGAACTTCGATTTCTGTTCACCCAGTAACGACCCTGCAACAGTTACACTGCGTGATGCGTCCAGTACGTGAACAACACCATTGTCATATTGAGGTGCAATCTTTACCGCAGTGTGCATCCTGCTGGTAGTAGCTCCGCCGATTAACAGTGGCTGCTTCATGTTGCGGCGCTTCATTTCGTGGGCAACGTGAACCATTTCGTCGAGCGACGGTGTAATGAGTCCGCTCAGGCCTACAATGTCAACATTCTCCTTCTGTGCAACATCAAGGATCTTGTCCGCAGGCACCATTACGCCAAGGTCAATGATCTCGTAACCGTTACATCCCAGCACCACGCCAACGATATTCTTGCCGATATCATGAACATCACCTTTTACTGTTGCCAGCAACACTTTCGAAACCGATCCCTGTTGTGCATCGGGATTATTTTTCTTTTCCTCTTCAATGAACGGTGTTAGCCAGGCCACACTTTTTTTCATTACCCTTGCGCTCTTCACCACTTGTGGAAGGAACATTTTACCCGCACCAAACAGGTCACCTACCACATTCATTCCGTCCATCAGTGGACCTTCAATTACATCGAGCGGACGAGGGTATTTTTTCCTCGCTTCCTCAGTGTCTTCATCGATATGGTCCGTGATACCGTTGATGAGCGAATGCGTAAGCCTTGCCTCAACTGGTTCATGCCGCCACGATTCATCCTTTATGATTTCCTTGCCTTTCGCTTTGACCGTTTCGGCAAATGCGATCAGCTTTTCGGTAGCCTCGTTATTTTCATTGTTTCTGTTCAGGATTACGTCTTCGCACAGCTTCCGGAGTTCCGGTTCAATTTCATCGTAAACAACAAGCTGGCCGGCGTTGACAATCCCCATATCCATTCCGGCCTTGATGGCATAATAAAGAAATACGCTGTGCATGGCCTCGCGCACATGGTCATTGCCCCTGAAAGAGAACGAAAGATTGCTGACACCACCGCTGATTTTTGCAAGTGGCATGCGCGATTTAATGATGCGGGTTGCTTCAATGAAGTCAACAGCATAGTTATTATGTTCTTCAAGCCCGGTCGCAATGGCGAAGATATTGGGGTCGAAAATGATATCCTGCGGGTCGAAACCTACCTCTTCAGTCAGAATCTCATATGCACGCGTGCAGATGTCGATCCGGCGTTGAAGCGTGTCTGCCTGTCCTTTTTCATCAAAAGCCATTACTACAACAGCTGCACCGAACAGCTTGCAGATATTCGCTTCCCGTTTGAACTTCTCTTCGCCTTCCTTCATGGAGATCGAGTTCACAATGCACTTGCCCTGCACGCATTTCAATCCTGCAACAATGATGTCGAACTTCGATGAGTCGATCATAATGGGAATTCGCGCGATATCCGGTTCACTCTGCACGAGATTGAGAAAGGTTGTCATTGCCTGCACGCCGTCGAGCAGGGCATCATCCATGTTCACATCAATTACCTGTGCACCGCTTTCAACCTGCTGGCGGGCAACAGAAAGCGCTTCTTCATATTTGTTCTCTTTGACGAGACGGGCAAATTTTTTCGAGCCGGTAACATTCGTTCTTTCTCCTATGTTCAGGAAATTGGTTTCCGGTCTAACAATCAGTGGCTCAAGTCCGGATAGTCGAAGATATGGTCTGATGGTGCTCATTATGCTGATATTGGTTCCATTACAGGCAGGCGCCTGGGTTGAAATTGTTTAACATGTTCCGCAATATGGCGGATATGGTCAGGTGTAGTTCCGCAGCAACCGCCAACGATATTGACAAAACCTTCTTTCGCCCAGTCTTCGAGGAAGTGAGCTGTTTGTTCCGGTTGCTCATCATATTCACCCATCGCGTTGGGAAGTCCCGCGTTGGGGTATGCGGAAGTATAGCATGATGCTATCTGGCTAAGCTCTTCAATATGACTGCGCATATCTGCGGCTCCGAGCGCGCAGTTCAATCCCACACTCAATGGTCTTGCGTGCATTACGGAAATATAAAAAGCTTCCAGTGTCTGCCCGCTCAGCGTTCTTCCCGATGCATCGGTGATCGTTCCGCTGATCATGATGGGCAGTTCTTTTTTGCCCGATTCTTCGAAGAATTTCTTGATCGCAAATATTGCGGCCTTTGCATTAAGCGTGTCGAAGATGGTTTCTACCAGGATCAGGTCAACACCGCCTTCAACCAGTCCGCTCACCTGTTCCTGGTAAGCGGCAACCGCATCATCCCATGACAGTGCCCGGAATCCCGGGTTATTAACGTCGGGTGAAAGGCTCAGGGTTTTATTGAGGGGACCGATTGCTCCTGCAACGAAGCGGGGTTTTTCCGGTGTTTTTTTTGTGAATTCATCAGCAGCCTTCTTCGCTATAAGTGCCGCCTCATAATTGATCTCATAGGCGAGATGCTGCATATTGTAGTCAGCCAGGCTCACCTGCTGCGAATTAAAAGTATTTGTCTCAATGATGTCAGCACCGGCTTCGAGGTATTCGCGGTGAATGCCTCCGATGATGGAAGGCTGAGTAAGGCATAACAGGTCATTGTTACCCTTCAGATCGGAAGGCCAGTCGCGGAAACGTTCTCCCCGGTAATCTTCCTCCTTTAAATGATGACGCTGGATCATGGTGCCCATAGCGCCGTCGATAATGAGAATTCGTTGATCGAGAAGCGAGCGGATATCAGTCATAAAAAAGTGAATAAGTGAATAAGACTTATTTCAGCAGGTGGCAGTCGGAATTGAACGGTAAACGCGTGGAAGCCTTGTAGTGAAGTTCCCCGGGCGTTTATTAGTTCTGTTTACCAGGCTGCAATCTGCTGGTGACAGGCCGAACAATAAACAAATCCGCCTGTGCATTTGCAAATATAACGAATAGTATCAAACCTTCAGTTGATCAACAGGCATGCGGTGCTGCAGGCTGCGGGCCAGTGTCATCTCGTCGGCATATTCCAGTTCTCCGCCGAAAGAAATGCCCCTGGCGATTGTCGTGAACCGGATCTCTGACGGTTGCAGCTTTTTCTGAATGTAATAAATGGTGGTATCGCCCTGGATGGTTGGATTAAGGGCAAAAATGATCTCTTTGATGTCGCCGGTTCGTGTACGTTCAATAAGCTGGTCGATATACAACTGGTCGGGACCTACACCATCAAGGGGAGAAATAATACCTCCGAGTACGTGATAAGTACCATTATACTGCTGAGTGCTTTCAATGGCGATCACATCGCGGATGGATTCGACAACGCAGATCATTTCCTGTTTGCGCATAGGGTTGGAGCAGATACTGCAAAGAAGAGAATCGGAAATATTGAAACAACGCTGGCAAAAATGTGTGTCGGTCCGCATATGCACCATCGATTCCGCGAAGGCTCTCACCTTATCGGGGTCCTGTTTCAACAGGTGAAGAACAAGACGCAGTGCCGTTTTTTTGCCGATTCCCGGTAGTTTGCTGAATTCAGCGACAGCCTGTTCCAATAAGGCGGATGGTAGTTGCATTTGGCAAAGTTAAAAGCATTCACTTATGTTGCAACCGCTTAAACCAGCTGTCAGAGGTTAATTTCTATTTCGTTATCCCAGTTCGCCTTGATATTGATCTTTTTTCCCAATGCCTGGACGCGTTCGGGCTGGCGCTTTTCGCCAAAGAATTTACCATAATCCCACTTGCCATTCCGGTTATCATCATACAGGATGCGCAGGTCGAACTCAGCCGGACGGAACCGGCGGATATTCAGCTCACGACCGGTGATCGGGTAACTGAATTTCACTTCATCATTCTGCACCAGCTGCAGCACTCGACTGCTGATGGTGTCCAGATTGTTGAAGCGGAACCTGATACTGCCATAGTCAACATCCCGCATTGTATGGAAATTCAGAGTATCGTTTCTCAGCGTGCTTTTGCCTGCGCTGTCGGTTGCCATGCTCTTTTCTGAGATAAGATTGAACTCTCGGTCGAGTGGCCAGTTGAAACGGAGTGTAAGAATTTTGTCGGTAGTGTCGCGCTCCAGCTGGTATTTCAGCCGCGCGAATTTCTCATCGGTAAGGATGAGCTTGGTAGAGTCAAAGGTTTTTAATGGCGAAGGGAAATTCAGGATCAGGGGTATCAATATATCCTGCTGGCCATTTTCCAGGTTCGAACCAAAACGAAGCCGACGATCCTGCTCGGTTTCATCGTCCTTCCTTTTCCTTTCGGCAGGGGCCGTTTCCTTTGTTGTCTTAGGCTTTTTTGGCGGCTCCGGCTCGGCGTACGCGTACAGGGTGATTGGGCGTGTTTCCTCAGTCCCGATTATGACAGAATCAGAGGCAAAGGCAAATAGCTGTTGGGGCGACATGTATCGCTTACTCCCGCCTTCATCCTTTACGGCATACAGCCTGTAAGTACCGGCAGCAATGTTGCGGAAACGGAACCTGCCGGATGTGTCGACCCTCGTATAATATCGGGGTTTATCTTTTACCACCGCCGAATCCCTCATATCGGAATAGAGCATGGCAATGAGTGTGCTGTCTGCCTTTCCGGTTTGTGCGATCAGCACCCTTCCGCGGTATTCGATTGAATCGAGGTATGTCCCGGTTGAAAAAATGTATCGGAAGTCTTTAAGTGGATTGCTTTCATTCACATCGCGGATCGCCTTGCCGAATTCAAACACATATGTCGTGTTAGGTTGAAGGGTATCCTTGATACGGACCGTTACCGTTTTGAGCCTGGATTCAACAATGGGAGTGCTCTTGGGAGTGGGAGACACAAGCAGGTTCTCCTGGATCTGATCCAGTTCGACATATTCATCGAAGGTAAAAACGACCCGCTTTTCCTTGAAGTTCAGTGTGGAGTCCTTTGGACTGATGTTAACCACCCGCGGTGCGAGCGTATCCTTGGGGCCTCCCAATGGTGGAATAATATTGGCGCAGCTTTCTAGGATAACCGATGCAAATGCCGACAGCAACAGCATTCCGATAACAACAGGTAAAACAGGTTTCGCCGGCCTCATGGATCTCGTCGTTTAGTGATTGATTTTCAGGGTGCAAACTAATTAAAAAGTGAAAAGTGAAAAGTCAAAATTCAAAATAGAAAACCCGCGGGTGTACTATTCCGCGGGTTTTAACTTTTTGATTTTCAATTTCGACCAGGCGAATCACCCTGGAATCCGCGCAATATATTTTTCAATCTGCTTGATCTGGTCAACGATCTGCGGAGTGGTTGGTTTGAGGGCCTTAGCCTTGCGGAAAAAATCCTTTGCTGCCCGGAATTCGCGCTTCGTCATCATGATGCTGCACATCTGCAGGTAGGCAGCTGCTTCATTTTCCTTATCGGGAAGTCCTTTGCGGAGGGCCGAGCGTATATAGTTTTCTGCGCCTTTCAGGTCGCTCTTTTGCATTGCGATCATTCCCATCTGCAGCAGGCTGGCGCCTTCAGCTTCTTTCATCGGCATGCCCAGGTCGAGACCTTTTTTCATCATCTTTTCCGCTCCGTCGAAATCCTGTTTCATCATGGCGATATTCCCCCTCAACGTATAATACACCGACCTGATTGGCTTATAAAGGAGGTTAGGATACTTAACCTGGTTAAGTACTTTCTCAGCCCCTTCCATATCACCGGATTCCATATACTCCTGGATGAGGCGCATGGGACCGAAGAAGAAATGACCGAAGATCAGGATAACGCCGATAAGGTAGGGAAGGAACGCAGGCCAAAACCCACCGTAAATATTGGTTAGGATGGCGATTGCCAGGAAAGCGATTCCCAGTGGCAGCCTGTATTTGATAATGAGATTGTAAAACTTCATAGTTCTGAAATGGACCGCAAAGATAGGTGGATTAGGTTCAGTGGTCATCATTTACTTCAATCCAGTAACCATCCGGATCGCGGAACCAGATCTGGCGAATGCCGTCAACCCTTTTGGTGATTCCGCCGGAAGTACCTGCCCAGTCTTCAAAGGCAATTTGTTTGTCTTTTAGCTTGCTTATCAGGTCATCGAATTTGCTTGTGCTGAAGCAGAGATGGGTGTTTTTAGTGGGTACAGGTTCATCCACGCGCCCTGCTATCAGGTGCAGGTGCGCCTTGTCGCCGATGCTGAACCAGGTATGTTTCCCGTCTTTGAAAGGCTCGGGAATGGTTTTCAATCCAATGATGTTCTGGTAGAAGGATGTGCTGGCATTTAAGTCAGCCACGTAAAGCGCCAGGTGGTTGATCCGGATGGTGGTTGCCGGCTCGCTGGCTGAGGTCTTGTTCATCTCTGATTTTTTTTGGGCCTGGGACTGGAGGGATATCAGGGCCAGAACCGCCAGGAATATGCTGATTTTTTTCATATGAGTATAATCTGGAGCGTTAAGCTAGCGATTTCCACGGAATAGCTGCGGACGGAATGTGATAATCCATTATTTTTGCAACCCGGAATTCAGATTCCATGGCCCTGTAGTTCAATGGATAGAATAGAAGTTTCCTAAACTTTAGATACAGGTTCGATTCCTGTCGGGGCTACTTCAAAACCCCTGAGGAGCAATTGCGACCTCAGGGGTTTTTTCGTTTTAAGACAAGCAGAATATTGTCGTTCATGTATATAAGGAATTTGTCGTTCATGCAAATTTCACTACTGATTCTCCGTTAAATCACTAGTGCAGGCACTACTCTTTTACTACTCTTTCTCCAGTGTTTTACGGTCCCGGGATGTGCATTCACAGGTTTATCTAAGCTTCTTCTTAGGTTCATGAAAGGTTCTTCCACTAGTTGGCATTTTGTAGTAGATTTCCACTTTGAACCGTAGTCTAATTCAAACCTTACCAATGAAAACTTTCAAATCGGGCCTTGCCTTACTGGCTGGCTTACTTCTCCTTGCAGGTTGTAAAAAAGAGGACGCTGTACCCAACAACAGTAAAATCATCAACTGGAAATTTTTGAGTGGAGGTGATGAGTATGAGCCGGGACAACAAATCATAAAGTCCCCGGACGGCGGATTTATGGTTGTGTCTAACCCCGGCCTTAATGTAGCGAAAACGTTCATATATAAGTTTACATCAACCGGACAACTGGCCTGGCAAAGAAAATACGATGGCGATGGTGACAGAGCCGCAAAAGATCTGATAGCGCTTAGGGATGGTGGATATATTGTTGTGGGAGGATCGAGCAGCCCGATAAATGAATTTAAGTCAAATATGGACCTGTGGGTGTTCAAAATCAACGCTGAAGGTGATGTTTTATGGGAAAAGAAATATGGTGGTCTGAAAACTGAACACGCTGTAGCAATTGTAGAAGGAAATGACGGAGGGTTCCTGGTATTGGGTAATATCGAAAACACAGATCGCGACCTGGATCCGTGGTTATTGAAGATCGATGAAAATGGAAACCAGCTTTGGGAAAAGTCATTTAGAAACACAGATTATGACTATGCTACAGCCATTACCAAATGCAGGGATGGATACTTTTTTTCAACCGAAAAAGAAAACAATCTTTTGGATGCAGCCAGGTTAGTCAAAGTTGACAACCAGGGTAATCTCGTTTATGAAAAAATTTTTGATGGGGAAGGTCGGGATTCTTTCCAATCACTGATCGCAACCGATGACAATGGGGTTATCCTGGCTGGTAATATCAGCGGAAGAGGAGAAGGCGCATCAATTTATGGCACTGATAATCCCTGGTTGGTTAAGCTTAACGCAAATGGAGAATTGGAGTGGCAAAAGATTATTTCAGGTATAGGCGGTTTTAATACGATCGTTCGAACCCCTGGTGGTTATGTTATAGGAGGAGCAATCAGAAGTAAAGACACCCAATTTAATGGCTGGATTCAAGAGATTGATGAATCGGGTAGAAAACAATGGGAAATAGTTCTTGGCGGAAGTAAGGATGATGCAGTAAATTCCCTGGTCGTTGAAGACAGCAAAAAAATCACTTTCCTCGGCAGCACCAGCAGTATTGATGGTGATATTGGCCAGGCAATCGAGGGAAGTTACGCTCTGTGGATAATGCAGGTACAACCGAAATAATAAATGCCAGCGGTATGTGATTGCAGTTAAGCTATTCTAAAGTCCCCGTCAACACCATCATCTGTCATTTTACCCCGTATAGCACCTACCGCAATCTTAATTGACTGCACCATTTTATTGTTTTTCGTATCCCAGTAGTGGCCCTCTTCCGGAGTCACTTTTATTAATGTAACATTGGGATCTTCTGCGCCGCCGGGAAACCAGGTTGTCAGGAATACGTTCCAGAGCTCCTTTGCTTTGGCCGTGTCCCTGACTATTTCCGCCCGGCCATAAACAGAAAGATATTCTGAGCCAGGTCTGTTCGAATAGATCAGTTGTACCCGGTTGTCGCTCGCGATTTCGGCATTCTTGCTACTGTCGGCGGGGCTGAAAAACCAAAAAGTTCCATCCTCTTCAATCGTCTGCGTTGCCATCGGTCTTGTGTTGAATGGCGTTTGACCGAGACTGGTGCATAACATACATAATTTCGCTTCTTCAGCCAGCTCTTTCACTTTATCGACCGCTGCCTGATCCGAAAGGTTTTTAGTAGTTCCCATAAAATCTTTTTTATATTCAATCATGTAACTTTTATGCCCGGCCGATTTGTTTAAGTACTAGCGCTTTTATACAGCGCTGACTGTTAGACAATTGTCGAAGTTGGTCCTGTATAGTGTGAAATTGTTTCCCCTGTTTGCTTAGCTCTGGCCGCCATTGTCCATGCCCCAGCAAACCGCTGGTAAATGGGACAACTTTCCGGGAGTATGAATAAATTTTCCAAAAAATCCCCATATTTACAGGATTGTGCCCGACCAACGAGACGAAATGCTGCAGCACTGGCAACAACAAGTTGCCTTAGGTAATGAAGAAGCCTTCAATGCCCTCTTTCGGCATTTTTATCTCAACCTGGTCAACTTTGCTGTCGATATTATCAAGGTGCGCCCCGCTGCCGAAGAAATTGTTTCCGATGTCTTTGTAAAGCTCTGGCAGAAAAGACAGGAGATCGGACAGATCGAAAAACTTCGGGTATTCCTTTTCGTTGCTGTGAAGAACCAGTGCTATAATTATCGCCGTGACAATTCGATGTGGAATGTGACGGTCAGCACTGACAATGTTGCCAGTCTCTCCTGCAACTATGATCCTGAAAGTGAACTGGCATATCGTGAACTTCAGTTCCTGCTGCACAAGGCAGTGGAACAACTGCCTGACCAATGCAAGCAGGTGTTCAAAATGGTGAAGGAAGACGGCCTCAAATTCAAAGAAGTGGCCGAGATCCTGCAGATCTCCCCACGCACAGTGGAAACCCAACTTTACCGCGCCCTCAAAAAGATCCGCAAGGTGATCGAGGAGCAATCCGGGCAGCGACAGACATCATCCGACCTGCCAAAAACCCTTCTTGGAGTGGCGGTTTCAGCCTGGATCTTCTGTTCCTGAAATATTTTTTTCATCCCTGTAAGTAGTTTCCGCCAAAACGGTGTCCCTATTGGCAGTACGCACATTTTTCACGATTGCCACCAATAAATGGATAAGGACAAATTTCTCCTGCTTGCTACAAAAGTGCTCTCGGGGAGTGCCTCACCCGAAGAGGAAATGCACCTTGAGCAGCTGTTATCGGACCCGCAACTTCGTAATCTCTACGATCAGTTCGTTCAATACTGGCAACCCTCACAACAAAGGCCTACCGATCTTGAACAGGCACTTGCCCATACCTGGGAGAAAATCGGTGCCGGGGAGTCAGATTCGAATACGGAGTCAAAAGTCCCTGTCAGAAGGCTTCCCATTTTCAAGAAAATCATCGCGGCTGCCGCAATTGTACTTGTACTGGTAATGGCTTTCTGGATCTACCAAAGTTCACCGGCTACTATAAATTACCGTGTTGCACATAATGCGAATGGCGTCCGTTCAACCATTGTCCTGCCCGACGGCAGTAAAGTATGGCTTGGAGCCGACAGTCGCCTCAAGTACCCGGAATTATTTACGCAGGATAACCGTACTCTTGAACTCGATGGCGAGGCCTTTTTTGAAGTTGTAAAGAACCCGGAAAAGCCTTTTATCATCAACATGAAAGATGGTGCAATCCGGGTATTGGGTACGTCATTTAATGTCAAAGCATACTCCGCCGACGGGGTGATCGTAACATCAGTGGCAACAGGAAAAGTTGCCTTCGTTCCATCCATCAGGTCAGGCGCCGATTCTGTTTTTCTAACTCCGGGCAGAAAAGCAAGTTACCGCACGGCCAACGGTGCCCTTACGGTATCTGAGACCGATGCATCAAATGACCGGGCATGGATCGATGGTGTGCTCAATTTCGAATCGGAAACACTTTCCGACATCGCCCGCACCCTTTCGCGATACTATGGAAAACAAATTGTTTTCCGCGACAACAAGGCTAAGCAATTCCGATATACAGGTAAGTTCAGTAACAGTTCCGCGGCTGAGATCCTGCGCTACCTGGGCAAAACCAAACCCTTCTCTTTTAAAGAAACTGAAGACTCCATCTATTTATTCACCAACTAACAAGCTTGCTGCAAATGAATGCAAAAAACCGACTATTGTCACTGGTTATGGCACTGCTGTGTTGTACAGCCTATGCACTTGCCGGATCACCAGGTCCGAAAAGTGAGCAGGAGAAAAAAGTGAGTGTGGTATGCAGATCAAAAAACCTGAAATGGGTCATCAACCAGCTCGAAAAACAAACCGGGCTCCTGTTCGTGTATTCGAACGATATGCTGGACCCTGATAAAAAGATTTCCGTTCAGCTGCGAAATGCAGATCTCAGCTATGCACTCGAACAAATCTTCACACCACTCCGCATCGATTACGAACTGGCTGGAAAGAATGTACTCCTGAAAGTGCATGCCGGTGACCGGCTGGTAAACATCTCTACCGCTGTTTTTCATGCCGCTGATGTAGAGATCCAGGGCCAGGTGCTTGACGAACAAAAGAACCCTATTGCTGGTGCTACTGTATTGTTGAAAGGAACCAACAGTATCACCACTACGAACAGCGATGGCCGGTTCGTCCTTCATGTTCCTGAAGCTAAAGGCACTTTAATCATCAGTTTTGTTGGCTACCGCTCGCAGGAAGTGGCCATTACCAGCAGCAACATGATCGTTAACCTTGCACAAGGTGATAACAACCTTGGTGAAGTTGTCGTGGTAGGTTATGGTACACAGCGCCGCGTAAGTGTTACAGGAGCCGTTGACCAGGTAAGGTCCGCTTCGCTGGAAGGTCGTCCCAGTGTAAACCTCACCCAAAGCCTGCAGGGACTGTCTCCCAACCTGATCATACAGCAAACGAATTCAGAACCCGGCGCCGGAATCAACATCAACATCCGAGGCGTAAGTACACTGGGTAATAACGGTCCGCTCGTAGTTATCGACGGAATTGCAGGCGGTGATATGAACCTGCTCAACCCCGCCGATATCGATAATATTTCCGTGCTGAAAGATGCGGGTAGTGCTGCCATTTATGGTTCACGTTCTGCAAATGGCGTAATCCTTATCACTACCAAAAAAGGTAAGAAGAATGCGCGGCCTATTGTGACGTACAACGGCATGGCTGGTATTCAGCAGCCGAAGATCTGGTATAAGCCGGTTGAGAGTTTTGAGAACGCCATCCTCCGTAATCAGAGCAATGTGAATGCAGGTCTCCCGCCTATCTATACTCCTGACCAGATCCAGGCTTATAAGGACAGTGGCAGTGAACCCTGGTTCCTCGATGAGATCCTTCAACCTGCCATGCAACAGCAACATAACCTCAGCGTGTCCGGTGGTAACGATAAGACTACCTATCTTATTTCCGGTGCTTTTGTCAACCAGGGCAGTAACCTGGTAGGTCCTTCGTATGGACTTACCCGGTATAACCTCCGCCTTAATCTCACAACCGAGGTAGGCAGGCTTAAACTTACCGGTACCATGGCCTATGCCCGCAACCAGATCAAGGATCATTCTTCATCAACTTCCACCCTTATTGTTGATGCGGGCCGCGTACCGACATATTACAAATTGAAAGACGAGCAGGGCCGTTATCTCACCAACGACGTACTTGCTGAATATAATCCCCTCGGCATTCTTGAAAAAGGGGGTTCACGCCGCTATAATGACGATAATTTATTCACCAATGTTACCGGTGAGCTGATGCTGATCAAGGGCCTCAAACTGAAAGGTTCTATCGGCGGCACAATTGCCAATAATCACATGTTCGAGCACCGCAGGCAGGTGGATTATTTCCCGAAAGGATCATACGGCCTCGATCGCAATGCCAATGATCGTAATTACAAGGACCTCTTCCTGAACACACAGGTAATGCTCGACTATGCAAAATCCTTAGGCAACCACAACATTACAGCGCTAGTAGGTTTTGCCAATGAATCATTTTCAAGCACAACTACAGAAGTGCGCAAGAAATACGTGGATAATGACCTCGGTACTCCAACCACCGGAACGATCATCGACCCGGGAACCTACAACAGCGTGAATGGTTCCAACGAGACCAGTCTTAATTCTGTGTTCGGTCGTGCAGGTTATAACTTCAACGATAAGTATTTTGCCGAATTCAACTTCCGCTTCGACGGCTCTTCGAAGTTCGCGAAAGACCTGCGCTGGGGTTTCTTTCCCTCTGTTTCTGCAGGATGGCGCCTCACGGAAGAAGCGTTCATGGAGAATTATTTAAGTAGGATTGGAAGCCTGAAACTGCGTGCATCCTACGGTATACTGGGTAACCAGAACGTAGGCAACTACCAGTACCAGACGACTTATTCCAATTACAATAACGCGTATGGTTTCAACAACCAGCCGGTGTCGGGAACAAGCTTCACATTTGCCAATCCTGACCTGCAGTGGGAACGTGCGGCTACCTTCAACGCGGGTGTTGATGCGACTTTTCTCAGGAATAACCTGCTGGTGTCTTTTGATTACTTCAACAAGCTCACCAGCGATATCCTGATCCGTCCCGCAGTGCCTGGTCTATATGGAGGTACCGTGGCAGATTTCAACGCTGGTAAAGTACGAAACACCGGATGGGAAGTAAATGCATCCTACCGCATTCCCGGCAAACGCTTCAACCATACTGTTGGCTTCAACATAGCCGATACTAAAAATGAAGTGATCTATTTTGAAGGTAAAGAGCAACGTACCGGTGCAGATGAAATGGAAGTGATCCTCCGAGAAGGACTGCCATACAATGCTTATATCGGTTACCGTACCGATGGTTATTTCCAAAACCTCGATGACATCCTGAACGGACCGACGCCAACAGGCATCCAGGTTTCACCGGGCGATATCCGTTACGTAGACCGCAACAAGGACAACATCATTGATGACCAGGATAAATTCGTTCTCGGCCATCCCTTTCCGCGATATACTTTCGGATTCAACTACGGCCTCACCTGGAAGAACCTCGATTTCTCTCTCTTCATCCAGGGAGTAGGAAAAAGGGATATGTTCCTGCGTGGCGAGCTCGTTGAACCATTCCACTTCAACTACTCCCAGGTAATGTACCAGCACCAGCTCGATTACTGGACGCCTGTAAACCCTGATGCCCGTTATCCGCGTCTTGCTCCTGCCGGAAGTGCATCCAATACTAATAACTACCGCCGTGGGTCGGATCTCTACCTGTTCAATGCTGCTTATGCGCGACTGAAAAATATCCAGCTCGGGTATTCACTCCCGCAACACTGGATCAGCAAAGCCTCATTGCAGAAAGCAAGGATCTACTTTGTGGGACAGAACCTCCTCACTGTTTCGGGTGTATCGTTCGTTGACCCGGAATTATCCGAATTCAACAACAGCATGAAGAACAACGGAGCCAACAGTGGACGCGCATACCCAACACCGGTATATTTTGGATTCGGATTAGATATCACCTTCAAATAATTGCCTGCCATGATCAATAAAATTATCTCACTGCGATACGGTGTCCTCCTGCTGATGGTGTTGTCGGTTTCGTGTAAGAAGCTTGACCTCGTTCCGCGGGACAAGTTCACCGATGCCACTTACTGGACCTCGCCTGAAAAGGCTGGTACCGTTCTGAATACTGCCTATTCGCAGATGTTCAATACCAACTATTTCTTTTACAATGAAGGCCTGAGTGACAATGCCTACAGCGGTCGCGGCGACCAGCAGGGTGTAACCTCGATAGCTGCCGGACTGGCTGATGCATCTCTGGCACGATTCAGGGAACAATGGAATGGTCACTATGCCTGTATCAAGACCTGCAATATTTTCCTTGAGAACGTTGATCGTGTTCCCGGTTACGATGAAGCCGCGAAGAACAACCGCAAGGCTGAAGCGCGTTTCATCCGTGCATTCCAGTATTTCCAGTTATATACGCTGTATGGGGATGTCCCATTGATAGAGCAGGATATTTCGGTGTCTGAAGCTAAAAGCATCAGTCGCACACCCCGCCAGCAGGTGGTTGATTTCGTGCTTCACGAACTCGATGATGCGGCGGCCCTGCTTCCTGTAAATACGCAGTATAGTGCTGATGACCGTGGGCGTATCACCAAAGGCGCTGCCATGGCTCTAAAGGCCAGGGCTCTCTTATACGAAGGACGCTGGAATGAAGTTCTGGAGATAACGGGCGCATTCATCAACGGAACGACATACGGTTCATATGGCCTGTTCAGCAATTACGAGGGACTTTTCCTTCCGCAGAATGAATTCAATGCCGAAGTGATCCTCGACCTGCAGTTTGTTCCGGAAGTGAGAACACACGGATTTTTCTTTGACATGGCTCCGCTCGCAGTGGGGGCAAGAACAAATGCACTCGCGCCAACCCAGGAACTCGTAGATGATTACCTGATGCTGAATGGAAAGACCATCAGGGAAAACGGTTCAGGTTACAATGAGGACAATCCGTATCTAAACCGTGACCCACGCTTCACCAGTACCATTGTTTATAACGGGTACCAATGGAAGAAGCCAGACGGCACCACCAGGACCATCTATACCAAACCCGGCAGTGACCCTGATGCAGCCAAACTTGATGAGTATGCCCCGGGCGGCGTAAGCTCACCAACAGGTTACTATATCCGCAAATACTATGACCCGAATTCAGTGGGAAATTTCAATTCTGGACTAAACCTAATGCTCATACGCTATGGAGACATTATTCTTATGCATGCCGAGGCAAAAAATGAAACCGGCAAGCTTCCCGAAGAAGACTGGAACAGGACGATCCGCGCACTGCGGAGCAGGGCAGGGTTTACTGATCCGGGTGCACTTTCCTACAATGCATCACTCAGCCAGGAACAACTTCGCGATGTGATCCGCCGTGAGCGCCGTGCAGAACTTGCTATGGAAGGACTCCGGTATTTTGACATCCTGCGCTGGGGCATTGCTGAAAATGTATTGAACGGATGGGCGCACGGCGCACAGTTTGGTGAGCCTACCATCGACAACGGTTATATCCGTGCCAATGAACGCAGCTTCGACGCGAATAAACACTATCACTGGCCCGTTCCGCGTGACGAACGCAACCTCAATCCAAACCTGTCACAGAACTCCGGCTGGTAACCTTAATCATCATGCTTAAAAACTCATTACATATGAACCGTTTGTTCACACAAATCTTCCTGTTGTTCACCGCTTCAATCGCACTGTTCGCTTGCAGCAAGGACAAATCCCTTGACCATACCAAAGTATCACAGGTAGCCATTCTCTTTACTCCGGAAGAAAACCGCTTCGTTAAGCTGCAGCCGACTACTTCTTCGAGCGTTGTCTTCGAATGGGAGCAGGCCCGCGCAGAAGATGGCGGACTGGTTATGTATGAAATCGTATTCGATAAGGAAGGGGGTGATTTTTCGCAACCTGTTTACAAGATGCTTTCCGATAACGGTGGCGTGTTCAACAAAGCCACTGTATCGCATAAAACGCTCAACAGCATCGCCAACCTCGCCGGCATAGCATCGCTTGAAACCGGAAAAATGAAATGGACCATCGTTTCGTCCAAAGGTATAAATGCAGTTCAGTCATCTGTAAGCAGGCTGATCGAAGTTGAGCGACCCGCTGGCTTTGCCAGTATCCCGGCAGATGTATTTCTGACCGGTGATGCCACTGAAGCCGGAACAGATGTTAACAATGCCCTGCAATTGAAACAGGTTTCAAATGGCGTGTTCGAAATTTATACTTCCCTGAAAGGCGGCGCATACCAGTTTGTTGATCGTAAATCTGGTGATGCAGCAAAATTTTACGTGGAAGGAACAACGCTGAAGGAATCCGGCAGCACAACAGTTACCGGCGATACGAAAGTGTACCGTATTGTGCTCGATTTTAACAACGCTGCTGCTACATACACCCAAATAAAGGAAGTGTCTTTATGGTTCGCTCCAGACAACACAACCAAATTCAACCTGCCTTATGCCGGGCACGGTGCCTTCAAAGCTGAAAATGTAAAGGTTGATTTCAAGCAGGAAGGCTGGGGTCGTGATGAACGTTATAAATTCCGTATGCAGGTGTCTGACGGTACAACCGACAGTTATGAGTGGTATGGAAGCTCAAACGCCGATAACCAGCGTCCGACTGACGCCACACCCGCTTCCTTCTATTTCCTGCATCGTATTCAGAACAATGACCAGTGGAACTACTGCTATAAGTTCAAGACCGAGGCAGACGGCGCCAACATAGATGTGATCGTTGACTTCGCTACTGACAAGGAATATACACACCAGGTGGTAATCAAATAATCCGTGACTACAATGACAATCAAACAATATTTACTGGCAGCCTGCGGCAGCGTCATGTTGCTGCAGGGCTGCGACAAATACAAGGACTTTGACCTTGCTGGCAACCAGGGTGGCGTGGAGAAATATCCCGTTAACTGGATTAAGGCGGCCGACAGCAGCAGCACCACGCTGGTCACCAGTTTCTGGAACCCGCAGGGCAAATATTTCAACCGCAATAACAATGGTAATCCCGAGTTCCACTACTGGCCGCAGGCCCATGCGCTGGATGTAGTGGTAGATGCCTATACGCGCACACAGCAGCCATTGTACAGGATCTACATGAACGATTGGTTCACGGGGGTTAAAGAGAAAAATGGCAATACCTTTCTCAACGAGTTTTATGATGACATGGAATGGAATGCTTTAGCCATGCTCCGTGCTTATAATGCTACAAGTGATGCCAAATTCAAATCAGCAGTTGATGAAGTGTGGGCCGATATCAAAACCGGCTGGAACACCAATATGGGCGGCGGTATCAGCTGGCGCAAAGCTATGCCGGCTTACAAGAATGTTCCTGCCAATGCACCGGCCAGTATCCTGGCATCACGCCTGTACCAGCAATTCAAAAATGAAGAAGACCTCCAATGGGCGAAGAAGATCTATGCCTGGATGAAAGACAGTCTGTATGAGACGGGCACCGGCCAGGTGTATGATGGCATCAACAACAAAGGTGACGGCAAAAGAGACGAATGGAAATTCACTTACAACCATGGTACTTTCATCGGTGCAGCCCTGGAGCTGTACAACATAACAAAGGATGCGGTATACCTGAATGACGCCATGAAAGTTGCTGCATACACTATGTCTGATAACACCCTCACCAATGCAACAGACAGGTTATTGCGCGATGAAGGTGGTGGCGACGGTGGACTATTCAAGGGTGTATTTGTGCGTTATTTCACACAACTCATCATTCATCCTGATCTTCCTGAAACTTATCGGTCACGGTATATTGCTTTTCTGAAGCATAATTTTGAAACGCTGTGGTATGAAGGCACCAGCAAACCGGCGATATTATTTGGAAGCTACTGGAAAAGAAAACCCGGCACGGAAACGGAAATGCCCATCCAGGTGAGTGGCGCCACCCTGGTTGAAGCAGCGGCCCTGTTGCAGGAAAAGGAATTATTTTAATCGTTAGTAACATGAATACATCTCTGAAGAAAGGACATGCATTGCTGGTATTTAGCTTATTGGCGGGTATGGCAGTAAACGCACAGGACAGGTACCGTAAGGAAGCAGACAAACTTGAAGCTTCTATTGAAAGGAATTTTTACGATGCATCATCCGGTTATTACAAGGAACACGCAGAACCCGAAAGGAATGAACATCCCGCCTCATATCTCTGGCCACTCTGCGGAATGATCCAGGCGGATAATGAACTGGAGGTATTGTCGGGAGAAAAACGCATCGACCGCAGTATGTCGATCATCGCGAAGTATTATGATACACGTAAACCTGCACCGGGTTATGCATCATACCCGGTACCGTTAGGTGGCGGCGATCGTTTTTACGACGATAACCAATGGATCGGTATCGCCCTGATGGACGCTTATTTCCGCACGAAGAACATAACGTACCTGGAGAAGAGCCGCGAGATCTACCGGTATATGATGACTGCATACGACACTGCCACAGGCGGCGGACTATATTGGCAGGAAGGTAAGCTAACGTCGAAGAACACCTGCTCCAATGGCCCGGGTATCATCCTGGCGCTGCAGATGTACAAAGCGACAAAGGACAAGAAACTCCTGGATACTGCGCTGATGTTGTATAAGTGGGTAAACAAATACCTCCGTGACAAGGACGGCCTTTATTACGATAATATCCATGTACCCGGAAAAAAAATAGACCAGAGAAGGTATTCATACAATACCGGTACCATGATGCAGTCGAACTTATACCTGTACGAACTCACGGGTGAAAAAAAATACCTCATTGAAGCAAAGGTGATAGCAGAATCTTCAAGCAAATACTTTCTGGGTAGCGGTGCGTTCCGTGATACCTACTGGTTCAATGCTGTACTGCTGCGTGCATACCAGCACTTGCTGAAATTTGATAAGGATCGCAAATACATCCAGGCCTTTAGCGTATGTGTTGACAATGCCCTCACTAAGGAAATGCATCCTAATGGCCTTCTTGGGGCAAAGAACAAAACTGCCGATCTCGTGGGTCAATCCGGAATGCTCGAGATCCTCGCGAGACTCGCATTACTTGAGAAATAACATTCAGCCATAGCGATTCCTGGGGTTTAGGATTTGCAAGCTCCTCCCGTCCGGTGATGGGAGGAGCTCCATTTTTCCCTGAAACATCCACCAATCATCTACCTCAGATCCTTGAGGATACTTGGGGTAATCCTACGATCATCTTTGGGAATTTACCCAAGGAATACCCAAAGAAAACCCTAGGATGACCCTAGGATGACCCTAGGATGCGTGGTATAGCAGTTAAGGAATAGACTTGCCGGAAACAGGCTTGCTCCCCGGTTTGTTGGGAAACCTGGCACTGGAAAGGGCTAAATGACCCTTAAATCTTAGTAGGGCCTTGCCTGTTTTTTTAAAGAGAGAAATCGCGAGGACAACCATTTTCGTACTGGTTCATCATACCATTTCAGACAGGCCCAGGCAAGTGTAATGGTAACAGTCAGCACGCTGAATGCAACCAATACCAATGTGCCTGGTACGCCGGAGCTGCCATTGAATTGACCCGGGTTGTTGCTGACCCAGGCCATAAACAGGTAAATGAATGGATAGTGGATGATGTATAGTGGATAGGAAATGCCACCAAGAAAATTGCAGATGCCTGCCGGCATTCCGTCCTGTATATCGCTGCGTGCACCGAGGTAAACGATGACCGGAAACACAACTACCACGCAAAGTGAATCGTAAAGTCCATTCACCCACAACTGGTCGTTCCCCCCGATCCTGGGAAGCGACAGAACCAGAATCAACAGCAGGCTGCAACACAGAAATCCGTGTTTCACCCGGGTAGGCGTAACAATGCGACTTAGCAAAAGTCCGGCAAAGAACGGGTAAAGCAGGCGGGTGAGCCCGATCCGGAATTGGGTAGGTTCAATTGACCAGCCGCCGATTAGATCGCCATGTGGACTAGTTACACCAAGATGGATGAGCGCCGCGCCAGCTGCCAGTACGAGCAGGGAAAGAAGCCATTTGGAGAACCGCCGCACTACCAGGGCATACAAAAGATTGGCAATGTATTCAAAGAATAGCGACCAGGCGGGACCGTTAAGCGGATGCATTTCCTGCCATCCTCTTATATCCATGGATAGAGGAACCGGAAGTAACGTGAATCCCACCACCAATACAAGCAGGAATTTTTCAACGGGAACACTGTCGATCCCTGGCCATAGCGGGCTGGCCTGGTAATAGAAGGTGATGGCACCAATCAGCATTCCCGCGATGATCATGGGATGAAGCCGCACCAGGCGACGTTTAAAGAAATCGCCCAAAGTCATTTTCTCCCACCGGTCATCGTAAGCATAACCGATAACAAATCCCGAAAGCAGGAAGAAAAAGTCTACGGCCAGGTAGCCGTGATTGATGATCTGTCGGGTGTGGTCTCCACCGGTAAAGGTTTCAAGTATATGGAAAACTACAACCATAATGGCTGCGACGCCTCTTAACCCATCGAGTATTTTATAGTGTTTTTTGCTGTCAACAAACGCGGAAGAGATTTGATTCATCAGTTGGGATTACCTTGATTGGAGATCCTTTAAGGTAGCAATTATTCTCACCTGTGGGTTGAGGTGTTTTCTAAGGTCTGCCAGGTCTGAAGAATCGAAGCGGTTACCCATTATGCTTAGATACTTCAATTTTTGCATCCCGTAAAACTTGTGTTTTTCAGTGTGGATATCAAGTTCGTTAAACGAAAGGTCGAGAAATTCGAGGTTATTCAGTTTTGCAAATGAACCGGGAAGAAGGGTGACTTTGTTGCATAAAAGGTTTATGCCCTTCAGCTCTGTAAGCTGGCCGATTTCTTCAGGAATGACAGTAATGTAATTTGGGGAGTCGGGCATTACCGAGATATTGCTATATGCCATAAAACCCTTGGCGCCAAGTCCGAGTCTCTTAAGTTTTTTATTCTTGAACACCCCAGGCGGGATTTCCGTTAAGCCTTTGCCTGACAGGTTAATTTCCTCCTGGTAAACCTGATCACTGTTCATGCAGGCGGCAAGGAGAAGTACAATCAATATAAGAATAAAACAGCTCTTTAGTCTGGACTTTTTTAGTAGTGATTCCATATCGGGAAGGGAAAATACTACCCGCCAGGAATTTATGCAATTGTTAGTTCCAGATTCTGTCCAATGCATTCGTTGCCTTCCTTTGAGCAGCAACAATCGGCTTCCCGTTTTTTGAGAAAGGGGCTGCTGCAGTTCCAGCAGGAGGCAACTGTTTCTGAAGAAAGCGTGATGTCCATCAATTCAAGCAGTGGACGATAGTCATTTGCAGTATTGGTATTTTCTATTGTGGCAAAGCCATTAGCATTGGTATACAGCCTGCCGACGTATTCGAATCCTGCTTTTATTATTCCACTCAATGATGACTTATTTTCAGGGGCATGAATGACCCAAAACCTTACAGCCCTTTTTCGTTCGGACCGGATGATGAATTGAAGAAGGGCAGGGTAAATCCCTAGTCCGCGATACCTGCTCATAGTCCTGAAGTTCCAGAGGTACCTGTTGCCTGCCGGCAATAAAAGTTCATGATTCAGTTCACCGATCCGGGCCGTCCTTCTTGCCATCCAGCCAAAGGCTGCGGGTTGGCCATTCATGTATGCAACGTATGCAACATGATCATTTGCTAGCCGGTTTCTGATATCGTCTTCAGTTGTTGTGCCCATCGCAGCCAGCAGTTCAATATCCGTGCACACCATAATTCGGAGTCCTGCCGGTGCCTGTGTATAGGGCAGCAGGGTTGTTTTGGAAACTGTGTAGAGTGCCATGCAATAAGTTTTGGTTGTAAACTGATGAAAAGAAAGAGGGAGAAAAATGTTTCTCCCCCGCTCGTTGTTTTAACAATTGCTGCAGCCGCAGGTGCAGCTGGGACCAGGACAAGCGTCGCCGCAATTACAAATAACTGACTGGTTTACTGCTGTAGCGCATCCGCAATTTTTTACAGTTTCCATTTTTTTTAGTTTAATGACTGGTTAATGAATTTGATAACACAAAGCTACTATCACACCAGGCGGATGTCGTTACAGTTAAATGGCTTTTAGTTATACATAAATGGAAGCTTTGTCGTGCGTACGTAATTGTGAAACTCAGTACCTCTACGTAGAAATGCACAACAGCCCGCTGGTAGTTTTGCTCCACTTTAACTGCTCCATTATGCATTTCAGATTATTTATTAATAAGACCTGGTTGCTTGCCCTGCTCATAATTGCCTCCTGCAGTAAACCGGTCAATGATGCCGAAAATCCAGGTGGCGGACAGTCTACCCCAAGACCCGTGGGTTCACCTGTTGGTAACCTGTATTCGCAACTTGTCGGGCCGGAAGGAGGAACTGTAACCAGCGAAGACGGGATGGTTGAAATTATCATTCCTGCCGGGGCTTTATCGTCGACCACTGAAGTAGGCATCCAGCCCCTGAACAATACGGCGATTACTGGAATCGGGGCTGGTTACAGGCTTACACCGCATGGACGAGTATTCAACAAGCCAGTGACCATCCGGTTTAAATATTCAACGCACCATTCGAAGCTCAGCAACTACGAAGCAGTTCAAATTGCGACACAGGAAGCAAATGGTAAATGGAAATGTATAGGAAGGGTCGATAATGATACGAACAGTAAGACAGTTTCTGCAGAAGTTGATCATTTCAGCGACTGGGCATTGATTGCTTCTATGGAGCTGTCACCGGTGACCCGTACACTTGGCCTCGGGGAGTCATTGACATTGCATGCATTGCGCTATGTCTATCCGATAGTAGGTGATGACTGGTTGGCTCCCCTGTCACTGCCTAATGCAGGAGTGGGTGAGCCGTTAATGATAGGTCCGGAACATATAGTCAGGTGGACACTCAATGGACCGGGCAAACTCGAAGGGATAGGAGCGGACGCTACTTATACCGCGCCATCTGCAGTCTCCGGCAGCAATCAGGCAGCAACCGTTACACTTGAACTTAAAGTCGGCAACAAACAGGTCTTGCTGATCAGTACCATTTACCTGGTAGTGGATGGAATCAATATCAGTATCAACGGGCAGCCCTGGCATACTTACCCGGCTATGGCCAGCACGATGGATGATTTACCTCAGTTTACGATCGCCGGTCTGCGGACTACCGCAGACCTGCCACAGATCGTGTTCCTGTTGCCACGTACTGCAGGGATGAAAACCGACGGTACCTATAATTGGTCGATGCAGGGTGATGATGCAACGGATGTCACTTTCGAATATGCAGAACCCGACCTGAAGCACATGTATGTGTCCGTTTATGATGACGGTTCCGAATCCCGCGACAGTGAAGGCTTTGTCCAAATCGAAGAAACGGAGCAGGGTGGGAAAAAATACGTAAGTGGGGTGTTCGCCCTTGACCATGCTGGTAAAATCGAAACCAACACGGGAACACAAATAAGCATTGCAAATATCAAAGGCACATTCAGGGTGCAAAGAAACTGGTAACAACAATCAATAATAATTCGATATGAAAAAGATAATCATGCTGGCAGTGGCACTTCTGCCATTGATAGCTCACAGTCAACTAAGCGCATACTCACGGTACGATTTTGTGCCGGGAGAGAATATCCTGTATGCAGAAGACTTTGCAGGCGATGCGATAGGTGAACTGCCAATGAAATGGATCACCAATAATCGTGGTGAGGTGGTAACTGTGGAAAGTACGTCTGGTCAGTGGTTCAGGCTTTTCCCGGGAAGCCGGTTTTCGTCTCCTGCTTTAAAACCCATGCCTGTAAATTTTACTATGGAGGCGGATCTGTTGTTGCAGTTTGGTGATGACGGCGGTTACGTATACCCGGAAGTGGAGATCAAGCTGCTGCAATTGTTGCCGGGAGATGCGGGTGTAAATAACTTTGTTGTTAACCAGGATGCTGTCAATGAAGTAGCACTCGTTTTGCAGCCTGGTGGTGCGGAGAAACCGATGACCGCCACTTTGAGGAGCTATGCTAAGGGAACGGCTTTCTTTTCCAATCAGCCAAAAGATATCAAAACTCTTTCCGGGAAGAGCGAAGTGCTTCACCTTTCTGTCTGGGTCCAGAACCAACGGGCCCGTTACTGGATCAATGGCGAAAAGATCTTCGATATTCCGCTGGCAGTTCCCTCAAAAGCGACTGTAAACCATATTGGCTTTAGTGTCGAATCATCCCTGTATACGGAAAGTCAGCTGGGGATCTTTTTTTCAAATATCAGGCTTGCAGAGGGAACGCCTGATCTACGGACTAAGCTCCTTACAGAAGGTCGTGTAGTTACCAACGGGATCCTGTTCGATGTGGATTCAGACCGGATCAAGCCGGAAAGCGCGGGCGTGCTCAAGGAGATTGCCGCTGTATTGAAAGCGAATCCCCAGGTTAAAGTCAATATTGTCGGGCATACCGACAGCGATGGGGACGATATCAAAAACCTTGACCTGTCAAAGCGCCGGTCCATGGCAGTAAAGAACAGTCTTGCTGCTGATTTCGGGATTGACAGTTCCCGTCTGCAGACCGAAGGGAAAGGCGAGGGCCAACCCGTTGCCGACAATAAAACAAAAGAGGGGAAAGCTAAAAACCGTCGCGTAGAGTTTATAAAGTTGTAATCTTTGCAGCATTCCTAAACCTGTTCACTCCATGAAAAAAGTACAGTTTTGGCTGTTAGTGGTATTGGTAGCCTGTTCAAACCAGGCCTTATCACAGGATACTGCAACGCAAAGGATTCTTTCTGCCAAGGACGATTCCGTCAAAGTGGTCCAGCTCGCGGATCATGCCTATAAGGTTTCAGGAACTGACAAGAAAAAAGGACTGGAACTGTATGCAGAGCTGATGCGACTGAGCAGGAAACTCAACTATCAATACTGGATAGGGATGAGTTGGTACAATATCGGCTATGTTCATGCGAGAGCTGCGGATGATAAGGAAGCGATGAGGAATTTTGATTCCGCCCTGGTATACCTGAAACGTACGGATCGACTGGATATGACAAGTTATTGTCACCTGAATATCGCCAGTCTAGCCGGTCGCCTCGGCGATACCGACAAAAAAATGCAGCACCTGAACGCTGTCATCGCCCTTTTGCAGAATTCGAAACATACCCAGACACTGAATTACACCTACAACTCACTGGGCGTATTGTATTTTAACCTGGATGATTACGACACAGGCCTTACCTATTTCCGGAAGGCTGAAAGCATGGCGCGGCAGACAAAGGATACGATGAACCTGGTGGACGCCTTGCATGGAATTGTAAACTGCCTGTCATCCCAAAAGAAGTTTGTTGATGCTGAACCTTATGGCAAGGAAGCTTTGGCAATGGCCTATCGGACTGCAAATAAAGACTATCTCACAGTTGCGCATACTGCTGTAAGTGAGTTGTACTATAAATGGGGCAAGGCACCACAGGTGTTAATGCATGCAAAAAAGATAGTCGAATATGCGACCGAAACCCAGAATGTGCAATACCAGTTAATTGGTACAATGGGTCTGGCAGATGGTTATTTGCTGGCAAAAGACTATAAAGCCAGTATTGCCAATTACAATATGGCGCTGCAACTCGGCAGCGAAAAGGGTGCGGTGATCCAGCTGGATGATATTTATAAAGGATTGTCCGAAGCATATTCTCAAACCGGTCAGCCAGGAAAGGCACTTGAATCCTATAAAAAGTTTATTACTTATCGGGATAGTGCCAATAACGAAAAGGTGAAGAAACATTCAGTTGACCTGGATAAAAAATACCAGCTGGCACAAAAGGAAAAAGCATTGTCGGAGAACCAGTTGCAGTTGGCCCTCAAGGACCTGCAGTTGGCGATGAATACGAACTATGTCATTTATGCTGTAAGTGCACTTGCCGTTGCCCTATTGGTGGTCGGGTTGTTGCTGCTTCGTTCGAAGTACAGGAGGCTTAATCATGCCAAAGAGCTGAACCGGATCAGGCATGAAAAGGAATTACACCTCCTTCAGGCATTGATGCAGGGAGAGGAGCAGGAGCGCGGAAGAATTGCAAAGGAATTGCATGATGGCGTGGCCGGGATGCTTGCCGCTTCGAAAATGCATTTAAGCAGTATGCCCGGACAGGGAGCCATTAGTGATACCGATGGTTACCGGCAGGGGATGTTCCTGCTGAACGAGGCGACACAGGAGATCAGGAAGACTTCACACAACCTGATGCCCGAGATCCTCCTGGCCAATGGACTGGACGAAGCGCTACGCTGGTATTGCAACAATATTTCCGGTGACCTGCTTTCTGTTCAGTACGATTCATGGGGTGACCTCAGGAGATATAAGCCGGGATTTGAACTTTCGGTTTACAGGATCGTGCAGGAACTTCTCGGTAATATCATCAAACATTCCAAAGCCACACAGGCAATTGTACAGATGAGTGTGAACGAGAACACCTTGTCACTCACGGTCGAGGATAATGGCATCGGATTCGCTTCCGGGATCAACACGAAAGGCATGGGAATTACAAGCGTACAATCGCGGGTTGTTGCCATGAACGGAAGAATAGAGATGGAAGCATCGCCTGGTAATGGGGTAAGCGCCTATCTCGAGTTTGATACCACCGGTCTGGTAGAAGTCAGTAGGTTGACAGGATCTGCAGATCCTGGTAAAGCAGCTCAGCTTTCATAAGGATCTGCATTTCGTTCCAGATAAGTTTTTCTATTGATTCCAGTGCCCGGGCCTGTACATCAGCGAGGATTCGGATTGCAGCCTGGCGGTTCGTTAAGTTGTTCCCATAAGCCGTTTCCTGCAGGATTTGCTGTAGTTGCGAAATGCCCTGTGAATAGCGGCCAAGCCGTGCGCCCCATAGCTCAGCCTGGCGACTGTACAATTT
This sequence comes from Flavihumibacter solisilvae, assembly GCF_000814475.1. GTDB lineage: Bacteria > Bacteroidota > Bacteroidia > Chitinophagales > Chitinophagaceae > Flavihumibacter > Flavihumibacter solisilvae. The sequence continues at coordinate 30,884 of NZ_JSVC01000002.1, forward strand.
GCATTGGAGGCCGAGTCTTTTGCGTACCGCTTCCAGGTCAGAACCGGTAATTGCATTGCATTGCTCACGGAAGTTTTTTTCCAGGGCTTCATCTTCCTTATAATACTTCTGCCAGTCGAAGACCTGCTGCAGGGCAATGGCTTGCCTGAGATAATTGCGGGATGTATGATCAGTTTCCGGGATGCCGGCAAGTGAAGTTTCGGCAATCGCCGGCCGAAGCGCCAACTTCCAGCGGATCTCTTGATAGTGAACGGAGTCAGGCATGTCGGGACGCGGGACACTTTTCATTTGCCGGAGTATTTGCTGGTCGTGGATGGCCGCCACCAGTTTTTTTATTTCTTCAAACACAGGATTAAGTTCGGCATCGCTGAATTTTTCCCCGTATGGTGTCTGCCTGGCAAATGCCTTGTGAAGTGCTTCAACTGTCCCAGGTAACACAGTAATTCTCCGGGTGATCGCCGGCAGATCTTTTTGTTGGAGCGTTTGTGCGGTTGCCGATATCGCCAGGAAACCACCGGCAAGGAAAGTGCAGATCATTTTCATACTACAAAAGAAAACAACCGGCCGGCTGGATTTCTCAGCAGCAGTCCGCAATTTCGTAAGTCAGTAATTCTACGTAGGTGATGAGATTAGTCGATCAGTCCCCTCTTTATGGCTTCCCTTACCAGGCTTGCGGTATTTTTTGCCGCAAGTTTCTGTGAAAGATTGAGGCGATGTGTTTCTACTGTTCGCATACTGATGAAAAGTTTGTCCGCGATTTCCTGGTTGCTTAGTCCTTCTGCCACATGTTTCAGGATTTCTTTTTCGCGTTTGGTAAGCGGGATATCGAAAATGGACCGTCGTTGCCCTTTGAGACTTTCGTGAAGGAGGATCTTCCGGATAGATTCATCGATGTATTCCTCCCCATTCACCACAGCCTGTATAGCTGCCACAAGGGTTTCGGAATCGGTGTTTTTTAACAGGTAACCTGAAGCTCCATTTCGCATCACCTGCTTTACAAAATGTGAATCATCGAAGCTGCTGAATGCAATGATCTTTACCTCGGGCGTTTTCTTTAATACCAGCTTGCAAAGTTCGATACCTCCAATGCCAGGCATCTGGATATCCATAAGCAAAACATCTGTTTCGTTCCGGGAAAGGTAGTTCTGCAGTTCTTCTGCATCAGTGGTTGTATAAACGATCCTGACATCATGCCGGCTGGCCAGCATTGCAGCCAATCCATTAATTACCACCTGGTGATCATCTATTACGGCGACATTGATTGTTTCCATACGATACTTCCAAAAATACAGAATAAGGCATCATTCTTTCAGGTTAAAAACCACTTTTGCATTCTTCTGTTCACTGGACGAAATAAAGATCTCGTAACGCCTGGTGCCGGCGGTTACAACCATCAGTGAGGTATTGGGTGGAATGGAACCCAGGTTCTCTGCAACCATAACGAGTTCATGGTGCGGGCGGGTGCTGTCTATGGGAATACTCAGGGTAATGGGCTTTTGGGAAAGCCGGGCCCGTGACACCAATAATACATTGTTGTGATAAATGCTGACGGTATCGCCATCTATTTCCGCATTGTCGTAGAGGTTAATGGCGATATTGCCACTCTCAATCTCTACCTGTTGAACCAGCGCATTTTCGCGCGCGGTCAGGGCTTTCGGCGGTGGTGGCATTTTCAATGTGGTTGCCTTTGGTGGCAACGGACTGATTTTCGGCGGTTCTTTTACGGTTTTCGCGGTCGGGGATGACTGGGGCGGCTTTTTGTCGGGTACAGGGGTGACTTTTTTAGCTGCTGGTTTTGAAGGTGTAACCGGTTTTGAGGTTGATCCAGGTTTTGCAGTCTTCGGCAGGTTTGAAGTCGTTGCGGTTTTTGCCGGCACGTTCTTCGGTTTGGTGGTGGCAGTCGCTGTTTTTGCAGTTGTTTTGACGCACTCACGAAAGGTGATATCATCCAGTGCAAAATCGTTGCCGCAACCCCCGTGCATACCGTTGATCATGGTTATTACAACGGATGTTTCCGACGCCGGCGTTTTAAACATTGCACGGTGCTGGGTCCAGTGCGGAGCTTTTACTCTCACAACATCACCGGTCTCAAAAGTGGCGAGTGTTGAGCCTGCAGGTGTCTGCAGAAGTATTGTAATGCTTGGTAATAATGGGTAGGGACATTTTTCCGTGATCCGGCAAAGGTTCATGAGCCACATTCCGAACTCGTAAGTGGTGCTAGCTTTCAGTCCCCTGATCACTGTTTTAAAAAAGACGCCCGTCCTGTATGCCGAGTTTACCAGAAGCATGTTGCCTGATTCATCGCCTTTTGTATGGTCTTCTTCCAGTGTAAACCAGTCCCCACTGAAGCAGTCGCTGGTATATGACGTGTAGGTGTAGTGGCCATCGGTCGGACACGAACTTCTTACCCTGTTGTAGTTGAGAAGCATCGAGGTATTGAATTCCTGGACGTCGTAGCCCGAACCGAAATTAATTGTTACCTGCGGAGGTTTGAACGTACAGTTGGCAACCTGCGCTTTCATTCGTAAGGAGAATGACAGGATGGTTAGGATAAGAATGAACGCTTTCAAAATCGCGGGTTCTGGTCCTTATCTAATCTACCGAAAATTCAGGTGTGATTTAATTAAAAAAGATGAATGGCAATTCTTCTTTTCAGGCTGTAAACTGGCAAGCATACATCATTGAACCAAATGCCGATTTCCGTTCATTGAACTTATTGGCTTGTGGCATCCCGATACGCCGGAACAGATCAGTTAGTTCCGAATACCGGATGGGATACGGTACCCAATGATTGGCATTTTTCGTATCGTATTCTATAATAACGATACTTCCGGTTGGTTTCAGAATGGGAACAATTCTTTTCAGAAAAATTACTTTGTCCGCGATGTAATGCAGGGAATTTGCCATCAGGATTCCATTGAGCTTAGTGTCATGGAATTCGTATTCACTGAAATCTGATTGAACGAATTCCACGCTTACCCCGTTAACGCTTCCTGCCAGGTTTTTTTGGACAACCTTATCTATACACAGAACCCGGCTTTGTTGGGGAAGCAATGTTGCCAGGGCCCTGCTGAACAGTCCGCTCCCGGATCCCAGATCAGCCCAGTGCTGTGGACAATTCCGGAAGATCACCATCGGTTCAAGGAATGATATGGCTTCCCCAGGTTTCATGCGGAAGGTTTTGTGTTAAATTTAGTATTTTCAGGCCCCTCAAAATTTAGCGTATGAAGATCATTGTAAGCTTATGTACTTTTTTTCTGACCTGCTGCCTTGTCTCAGGAACTGCAACTGCCTCACCACGATTTGCCGCACCCATAGAAGGTCGCTGGGATCTGACGGTGAACATGGATGGAAAGGTATTGCCAAGCTGGCTCGAGGTTGTGCATTCAGGGAACAAGTGGCTGGTGGGTCATTTTGTAGGCACAGGTGGCAGCGCAAGGCCCATTTCAAAGATCAATTTCTCGAATAACAAGCTGAGTTTTACCATTCCGCCGCAGTGGGAGGAAGAGGATAACGATATGGTTTTCGAAGCGACTTACCAGGGCGACAGCCTTGTGGGAACCATGATCCACGCGAATGGTAAAACATATAACTGGAGTGGTACGCGTGCTCCACTGTTGAAGAGGGCTTCTGCTCCTGTTTGGGACAAACCCGTAAAACTCCTTAACCAGTCGAACATGGACGGCTGGAAAGCCCTGGGCAAAAACCAGTGGGTGGTGGAAAACGGTGTGCTGAAAAGCCCGCAATCCGGGGCTAACCTGGTTACCGAAAGGAAGTTCAATGATTTTAAGCTTCATATCGAATTCCGTTGTCCCAAGGGTAGCAACAGCGGCGTATACCTCCGTGGCCGTTACGAGGTACAGATTGAAGACAGCAAAGGAAAAGAGCCCCAGAAAGACCTGATGGGTGCAGTATACGGATTCCTGCTGCCAACCGAAATGGCAGCAAAGAATGCGGATGAATGGCAGTCTTATGATATCACACTCGTTGGACGGATTGTGTCAGTTGTCGCGAACGGAAAGCAGATCATCTGCAACCAGGTGATTCCCGGTATCACTGGCGGTGCGCTCGACAGCAGGGAAGGCGAACCAGGCCCCCTGATGTTACAGGGCGATCACGGACCAATTGAATATCGCAATATTGTGATCACGCCAGCGAAATAAGCAAGTAGCTCAGTTCAGAAAAAGACGTACTGATAGGAGAGGGCGACCAGGTTATAGTCATAGCCGGTGTTGGTGAATGCACCGATATGGAACTGGAGTTTAAACGAATGCTGCCAGTTGACCGGTACTGACCAGGTCGCCCCAATCCTCCAGTTGTCCTGCAGATTCCCGGTTGGAACCTCATTTACCCTTGTTTCCCCGCCATCGAACCAGTTCCCGTTAACGCCAATCCACATCTGGTTTTTGAAATAGTAATTGAAATGCCCCTGCAGGCTGAATACCGGCTCCTGCTCCTGGAGCTTGTTGACGAGGTATGATTTGTTTTTGGTGAAGAACCAGATGCCGGCATAAGCTTCCGCATAGAAATTTCTGAATCTTCTTGATATTCCGACCTCGGGCTTGAATGCCCAGCGGTTGCTGCCCAGGTTAATCAGTTTGTCTTTATAATAAAGTCCGAGCGGAACCGAAGTAACAAGGCTGATCCCGAAGATGGTCTTTTGTTTATAGTTCCTGAATTCTTTCGGGCTCAGGGCTGGCGAACCGAACAGGTTAATGCCAACCCTGATCCGCGCATCGCCGAATCCATTGCGGGCGGCAGCAGTATCCCGGCCGTTGATTGTTGCTTTTCCGGAGAGAAAGGTATAGGGAATGGTAAACTGTACCCGGGCAAGTTTCTGGAACAGGCCAAAAGTGCGGACATAGCCAAATCCGAGGTTATGTGCCTTCATTTCTGCGCCGGCAATCGGTTTTGAAGGATCGGTAAGGATGTTTCCCTTTGAATAGGCATACACAAGTGCCAAAGCGTTTGTACCTGTGGGCAGGTTCGCGTATGACCTTGGTTCAAGGTCCTGGCCAATTGCAAAATGAGCCGATATACTTAGAATACCGGTTAGGAATAATCTTTCTACGACTAATTGCAATGACAATACCTTAGAGGTTAAACTTGTTTCTTTCGTATTTAGTCTCTTGCCATCACTGCTGCCATTTTCTTTTCAGGATCACAAGAACATTGGGAGATATCTCCGGTGCTTTCTTCTCAAGGAAGGATGGCCAGTCTGGTTTAGAATCCCGGATGTCAAGGCTTATTTTCCCGCTGAATTTACCAGGCGTGCCATTTGTAGCTTTGGGCTTTCCATTTGCTTTTGCCATGATGATGAATTTGGCGGTGAACAGTGTATACAAAAGACACCTACCGCAAACCCATGCCGCCACAACTGTTGATAAATTTGTCCGGCATTTCAGAAGCTTTTTAAGAAATGGGATTCCCTTTTACATTTTGTGTTGTCAATTTAGAAGTTTAATATTATGCCTTCTGAGAAAGCCACTTGCCATACTGCTGCTGCTTGTACACCTGTTCAATTTTGCGGGGTATGCCCTTCTATTTGAATTTTTCATCAGCAGGGCCGATGCCAGGCACCAGCGACGTATCGAGGCGGGCGCCTATAATGAAAGTCGCCTTAAGGTATTGAAGGTCCCGCTCCGTCTTCCCTACCAGACCGACTGGAAAGAATATGAAAGAGTTGATGGAACCATCGAAATCGCCGGCGTTTATTACAGTTATGTGAAGCGGAAGATCAGCCAGGATACATTGTACCTGGTGTGCCTGCCAAACGATGCGAAAACCAGCCTGAAAAAGGCAAGCAACAACTATGGCCAGGAAACCAATGGCATACAGGGATCCACCGAAAAATCTGACAAGAGCGTAAAGAAACCGGTATTGGGATCTGATTACTGTGAGCAGTCGTTACTGACCGCTACCAGTTCTATGTCTTCAATTATTTCAAAGGAATTTCCCCGGACAATAGAAAGCTGCAGGACTGCAATTTTACCTGCCGCATTCATTCCTCCCGACAATGGCTGCCTGATATAACCAGATTCTTTCACAGCCAATTGTTTCATTATGCCATTTATTGAACTGGAAAGCCACCTGCCTGGTATTACAGGCCTGTTGGAGTTCCGCAAAGATTCTGCCCTTCCCATCAGGGAACTGACGCAATTCCTTTTGCGTGGGCCTTCCTCGCTTACCGAAGGAGAACGCGAACTGATCGCGACTGTTGTTTCAAACGGAAACCAGTGCCGCTTCTGTACAGCAGCGCATACCGCAGCTGCCGACCTGTTACTGGGCGAGACAGATACCGCCAGGCAGGTAAAGGAAAATATTGATGCCGCTCCTGTCAGCGAAAAAATGAGAAGCCTGCTTACCATTGCCGATTTGGTTCGTGTCAGTGGCAAGGCCGTTACGGAAGAAGCCATTAACAATGCGAAAGAAGCCGGCGCCAGCGACATCGAGATCCATGATACGGTGTTGATCGCAGCCCTGTTTTGCCTGTACAATCGCTATGTGGATGGGTTGTCGACTGCGTTGCCTGCGGATCCGGCTTACTTCGGAACCCTTGCCGAGCGACTCGTAAACCATGGGTATACACGGCTACCGCAGGGTTACGACCACCTGAAAAAATAAAAAACTAAACCAACTAACTGAATTTCTCATGCAAAGGACATTATTGTTTCTTTTCCTGTTCGCCTGCCATTTAGTAAACGGGCAGGACATAAAAGTTTCGGGCACAATACAGAATGCCACGAACAATTCGCCGATCGCCAATGCAAGCATCGTAATCAAAGACAAAGTTACCGGCACCGTTTCGGATGCAGAAGGAAGGTTTAGTCTTCCTGTAATGAAAATCAAGCCTCCGTTTATCCTGGTTATCTCCTCCGTAAATTTCAGCCCGCTTGAAGTTACAGTTGACGATGCCGCGATGCCACTGAGCATAACGCTGCATCCACGTCCATGGATGCTGAATGAAGTGGTTACAACTGCAACACGTTTGCCGGAGAACCTGCTCCGTTCTCCTGTTACCATCGAGAAAATGAACCTCCGTGCAGTAAGGGAGAACCCAAGCCTGACCTTTTATGATGGCCTGCAGAGCCTGAAGGGCATGGAAGCGGTTACAAGCAGTCTTACCTACAAACAGGTTAACACCAGGGGATTCAATAGCACCGGTAACAGCAGGTTCCTGCAATTGCTGGATGGAGTGGACAACCAAACCCCGGGTCTCAATTTCGCAGTAGGCAACCAGTTTGGCTCTTCCGATATTGACATGGAAAGTGCAGAACTCATTCCCGGTGCAGCTTCTGCATTGTATGGACCAATGGCATTTAACGGCGTATTGTCGCTGCGTACAAAAGATCCGTTCCAGTACCAGGGCCTTACCGTTCAGGCGAAGACCGGGATCAATCACATAGGTGAAGAAGAGGTAGGTACACATGGGTTATATGATCTTTCCCTCCGTTACGCAAAAGCGTTCAACAACCGGTTTGCATTTAAAGTGAACGCCGCATATCTCTCGGGGCTTGACTGGTACGCCAACGATTATACAGACATCAGCGCACAGACGCCGCCGGCTAACCGCGGACCTTCCAATCCGGGTCGTGACGCACTCAATATTTATGGTGATGAAGTATCCCGCACCCTGCCTGGCATCGGCCTGGTTTCACGTACGGGTTATGAAGAGAAAGACCTGATGAATTATGATGTATACAGCCTGAAACTTAATGGCGCATTACATTACCGGATTACAAATAACCTCGAAGCCATTTACCAGTACAATTTCGGCAAAGGCACTGCCAGTTATACCGGGAGCAGCCGCTTCGACCTGAACAATTTCGTTTTGCAGACCCATCGTCTTGAACTGCGCGGCAGTAATTTCTTTCTCCGTAGCTATGCAGTTTCAGAAAATTCACACGATTCCTATAATACTCGCTCACTGGCCCAATTCATCAACCGTACATGGGTAAAGGACCTGAACGGAAACGCCGTGACTCCTGACCAGGCTGATGCTGCATGGTTCAATCGTTATGCAGCAGCTTACGAAGGATCTGTATCCGGTGTAGCAGGGCAGAGCCACGCTGCTGCAAGGACATTTGCAGACCAGGGCCGCTTCCTTCCCGGAACAGCAGCTTATGAGCAGGCGAAAGATGCTTCCATTCATAACTACGGCCTGAGCGGCGCAGGTGTGTTCAGCAACAGCAAGTTTTATCATACTGAAGGCCAGTATGATTTCAGTCGCTCCGTGAAATATTTCGAACTGATGGCAGGAGGAAGCTTCCGCTATTATGATATGTTCACCAATGGCAGCCTGTTCGACGACAAGGATAAAGCTGTTACCATTAAGGAGTATGGTGCATTTGTCCAGGCCGGTAAAAAACTGCTGGAAGATCGTCTTAAACTCACTGCATCACTGCGTTATGACAAGAATGAGAATTTTGACGGCAGCTTTACACCACGCTTCTCTGCAGTGTATACCGCCGCAAAAGCGCATAGCTTCCGTGCATCCTACCAGACAGGATTCCGCAACCCGACACCGGTTGACCAGTATATCCATTTGAATGTCGGACCTATCACCATCCTGGGCGGCGCACCAAATAACAGCAAGAGCATGAATGTTTATGAAAATTCCTTTACAGCTTCTTCGGTGGGTGCATTCGGACAGGCATTTGGTGCTGCAATGGGTGGCGGTGCAACATTTCCCGACGCGATCAACAATAACAAGGACCTCCTGAAGCAATCGGATGTTGCCTATATCAAACCTGAAAAGCAAAAGGCGTTTGAAGTTGGCTACAAAGGATTGTTTGAGAACACCTTGCTTGTGGATATCAATTTCTATTATGCGACATACCGCGATTTCATCCTGAATACCGTGGTTATCCAGCCTGAGCACAGTGTTACGGGAGGTGATGGCAGCATCAATTTCGATGCGGCTGCCGATATTATCAACGGCGACGTGCATGCATATCAGTTATATACCAACGCCGCTGACAAGGTTTCTTCAAAAGGGCTTTCTGCGGGCGTAACGTATATGATGCCGAAGGGGTACACACTGGGCGGCAACCTGACCTGGTCATCTTTCGATCTGCGCGATGCAAATCCAAACAATGTACCTGCTTTCAATACGCCTAAGTACAGCACAAACATGAGTTTCGGAAACACCAATGCATACAGGAACTTCGGCTTCAACCTTGCATGGCACTGGCAGGATGCATTTGACTGGTACGGTACTTTCAATGGTATGCGTCCCGGAAGGATCAGCAGTTATTCACTGGTAGACCTGCAGTTCAACAAAAAGCTGCCGTCGCTTAAATCCATGATCAAAGTGGGTGGAAGCAATATCCTCAACAATAAGGTTTCCCAGGCATATGGTTCACCTTCCATCGGCGCCATCTACTATGTATCCATCACGTTTGATGAACTCTTAAAATGATCATTATGATTCAAGGCAGAAACTATTATTTAGTCCTCTACATACTTTGCTTTATAGCAAGTATGGTAGGCGGCACTGTTTCCACGCTGATGTCGGTTTACCTGCCCGTGGTGGTCAGGGAATTGCCATCCGATGGCAATTCGGATATCAATGCAGTAAGTGGGTATATCAATGCCCTGTTCATTTACGGATGGGCGATCGGCGGGTTTACCTGGGGATTCATCAGTGACCGGATCGGCAGGAAGAAGGCATTATTGCTTGCGATCACCTGCTACGGTACTTTTACACTACTTACTGGGTTCATGTCAACCTGGTGGATGATCTCAGTCTGCCGGATCTTCAGCGGATTTGGAGTGGGCGGTGTGCTTGTGGTAAGTTTTACGCTGCTGAGCGAAGTGTGGCCTGAACGCAGCAGGGCGGTATTTGTCGGGATCCTTTCCATAGCCTTCCCGATGGGGATCTTTTCAGCCGGTCTTATTAATTACCTCCTGCCTTCGTGGCGGGAGGGATTTATGATCGGCATAGTTCCCCTGCTGGTGGCATTGATTGGCAGCCTGGTTTTACAGGAATCAGAGAGCTGGAAGAAACAGAAAGAGCAAGGTACGGGCAGTGCTACTCCATTTTCGAACGTTCATAAACGTGAGTTGATCACCGGCTCTATTACGTTCGGTTCAATGCTCATAGGGTTGTGGGCTATATTTTCCTGGTTACCTACATGGGTGCAACAGCTATCCATATCAGCTGATGCGGGCAGGGAGCGGGGATTGAGTATGATGTGCCTCGGGGTAGGTGGACTGACCGGTGGATTCTTTTCGGGATGGCTGGTGAAATGGCTTGGACCTCGTAAGTCGATGATGGTTTGTTTTACTGTGTGCGCATTGCTGTCATTCCTGCTCTTTAAGACCAATAATAATGTTACCGGGCTTGTATTCGCTGAGATCGGCATACTGGCTTTTTTCTTTGGTGCCAGCCAGGGTGTGTTGTCATCCTACATTCCGCAACTGTTTCCGACGCCTGTGCGGGCCACGGCCACCGGCTTTTGTTTCAATATAGGCAGGTTGTTTACTGCAACGGCTGTATTATTTGTCGGTCTGCTCGTTACGGTGCTCGGAGGTTTTGGTAACGCGCTTTATATTTTTTCGTTAGTATTTCCACTTGGACTTATTTCCACTTTCTGGTTAAAGAAAACAACTTAAAAGAATTTATATGGCACACATCAATGTTCCCGAAGGAGTACCTGGTATCAGGTCGCTTGTAATGTTCCGGCCCGAAACCGGCAAACATCTTTATGACCTTGCACAGGTTCTGTTGCGTGACGAATCGCCGCTGACCCAGGCGGAAAGAGAGCTGATCGCCGCCTACGTGTCGCGGCTTAACGAATGTGTATTTTGTTCAAACAGTCATGCTGCAGCGGCCCGATGCCTGTATGATGGCGATCGTGGACTGGTGGATGAAGTGTTGCAGGACATGCAAGCCTCTTCTATCAGTGATAAAATGAAAAGCCTGTTGCATATCGCTGGTAAAGTGCAGGTACTTGGTAAGGAAGTTAACGCAGATGATATTGCTGCGGCCCGCTCGCAGGGCGCAACGGATCGGGAGCTGCATGATACAGTTTTGATAGCAGCAGCGTTCTGCATGTTCAATAGGTACGTTGACGGACTGGCCACACTTACACCGCAGGAGCCGGAAGCCTATGCGGAAATGGGTGTAAGAATGGTGGAAAAAGGATACGTATTACCTCAACAACCAATTCAATCATAAACGCAACCAATATGGCACATATCGATTTGCAAAATGACCTTCCGGGCATACGCGGACTGATGGCGTATCGACCGGAAACAGCTGCGCACCTGAATGCCCTTGCAGAAATCCTGTTGCGCGATGATGACAATACCCTGACACGGGGTGAGCGTGAACTGATAGGTACCTATGTGTCATACCTGAATGATTGTCATTTCTGTCAGCAGGTACACGGTGCACTGGCAGGTCATTATTTCGAATGTTCAGTGGAAGAAATCGATGCCATAAAAAGTAACGGAACCTCGGACATGGTTTCGCCAAAAATGACTGCTTTACTCGCCATTGCTGCCAAAGTGCAGCAGGGCGGGAAGCAGGTAACGTCCGGACTGGTCGACAAAGCCCGGGAAGCGGGTGCCTCAGACCGTGAGATCCACGATACTGTTCTTATTTCGGCATCATTCTGCATGTTCAACAGGTATGTCGACGGATTGGGAACATGGGCACCTGAGGACCGGCAATTCTACCTGAACCGCGCTCCGCAGCGGGCGAAGGAAGGTTACCTGATGACCGATCTCAAAAAGTGATTCGGCCAGCGCATTATTGTTTCCATTCGATGTAAGGATAATCGGCCAGGATATCTATCTCGCAAGCAATAACAGCGTTCCGTTTCCTATTTGCAATGGAGACTGAACAAAAGATATTTACTGATGATTTCAAACGGGGAGTAAAATTTCTGGCATCTAATAATGGCAGGCACCTGATAACTGATTCCACAACGAATTCTCCGCAGTTTTTCGGAATGAATGAACAGCAGTCTTCACCTGGTGGGTTTCCCGGAAACGTTTTTGTGTTAATAGATGGACTTACAACGTCAGCAGCGGGGCTACTGGTTATGATTTCGCATTACCAACTGTATTTGGCGCCCCCGGAAGGAACGTCAAGGATGGTTGTATTATGCCGGAATACCGGCCAGGCCGATCGATCAGCGACCTTTTAAATGGGACTGATAAAGACCTGGAATTCGCTGTAAGCCTGATCAAATAAACTATTGCAATGCTTGAAAAAATGTATTAACTTAAAGTAACCGCCAGACAAACACATATTCCTAACCGAAAATCGAGTGTCAGTTGTCGGGTCCAATACTTCCCGGCATTTGTGGAATTTTCTTCTTTTCCGTTTAGCCTGTAAAAACTTCATAAATCAGCCAGTAATCCGTGTGAGCAACCTTACTGATGGAAATGAACCTGCCATCTTCAAACCTCCACAATATGAAAAAGTTCTTTTTTGCAGCCCTGGTTTTATGCCTTGCGTTTGGCGCATGTCAAAAGAGCGGTGAAGACGATAATGACCAGCCCCCGACAAAGACTGAAATCCTCACTTCCGGTAGTTGGAGAATATCTGGATATGAAGTCGATACATTAGGTGATGGCACTTTTGAAATTGATGTTTACAGCCTCGTATTTGAAGATTGTGACAAGGATGATTTTCTTGTGTTCAAGACCAGTGGTGACCTGGATTTTGATGAGGGGCCTTCAAAATGTGAGGACAGTGATCCGCAGGTATATACACTCTCCTGGCGACTTCTTGACAGCGATACAAAGCTTGAAATTGAAGGAGACCCCTACGACATTATGGAACTGAGTAATTCAACTCTGAAACTTGTCTATATGGACCAGGGTGCATATGGGGAAAGAATAACGATGGTCAAAAGGTAGTAAACGGGTGTGTTTTACCGTATAACCACATTTTGATTTTCTGCGGAATTTAGGTAGCTTACCTGACCATGCCGTTCCCCCGCGTACAAATCGCTTAATTTTAAAACACATACCGATGAAGCGAATTCCGGCTATCCTTGCCATCTGTCCTGTCCTGTTTTTATTTTCCTGCGGAAACCAGGCTCCTAAGGAAGAAGAAACAAAAACGGCCGATACCGCAACCATTTCACCAGTTGCAACTGAAACGGCTGAGCCCACTTTTACTCCGTTCAAGGCGGTGGTCATACAACATAAAATCAAGAATTTTGATAAATCCAGGGAAGGATATTTCAATCGCGATACCATTCGCCGGGAGTATGGAATCAGCCATTTCGTAATGGGACGTTTGGAGACTGATTCCAATATGGTATTTGTGATGGATAAAGTTGAAGATGTTGAAAAATCCAAGGAGTTCTTTAAGCAGGACAAGGTAAAAGACCTGATGAAGAAAGCCGGAGTGAGCAGTCCACCCGGTTATTCTTATGTGGAAGTGGTTCGGATGAGGGATGCTCCAAGTCAATACACCCAGGGACTTTCAATTGCGCACCATGTAAAGGACTATGCTGCCTGGCTCAAAGCCTATGATGCGGAAGGAGAAGCAACCAGGGCTTCGCACGGATTGATAGACCGTGGTATAGCGCGTGATCTCAATGACTCAAATATGGTATATGTGATCTTCGTTGTGAGTGATCCGGAAAAAGCGAAAGCACGGGTTAAATCGCCGGAATTAAAGAAGATCATGGAAGATGCCGGAGTGGATAGTCCACCGACGATCCGTTGGTTTAAAGAACTGGAAAGATAAGATCAGATAATACTCATCAGGTTGCCGATGCGGTACTCAGTCATCAGTGACTGGTCCATCTCCTCTTCATTATCATTAACTGCCTGGCCCGGAGATATATGTGCGTTCGGACAGGTTTGCGCGTGCATGCCCGTCCGGTTGCTGTTGCCGGAACGCATCTGCGTGCTAAACAGCAGCAATGCCAGGAGCAGTACCAGTTGTCGGGGTAGAGTTTTCATCGTTTGCAATTTTCGGCGATCTGTTCCAGGACTCTTTTAACCGTCTGGATATCCGCAGCGCTTACCTCTTTAAGTGCAATACGCCTGTTTGCTGCGATTACCGGTTTCATTGATTCCAACATGTTTACCGCCTTATTTGTGATAGTTAAGTTTGTCTTCCGCCGGTCTGTTGCATGTACTGTCCTCTCCAGGAAGCCATTCGTTACCAGCAGGTCAATGATGCGGGTCACGGATGCATTATCCTTGAACACCATTTCTGCCAGGTCCTGCTGTTTGATACCCGGGTTCTCTACAAGTGCCTGCAATACCAGCCATTGATCAATTGTAATGTCAAACCCGTTTTCCCTGATCTGCTTCTGCGCATACTGCCGGTAAGACCTGATTGCCTTGTCTATACTGTAAAAAATGACGTCTGAGAGCCTTGACTGAACCGCTGTTTTGTTTGACATGCCATTAATTGATATGTCAAAGATTAGGCGAATATTTGATATATCAAAATTTTATTCTGAAAATATTGATCTACCTGTTAATCCAGTTGGTTACCGCCTGGACAAACTCCCTGTTCTTTTCATAATAGAGGATGTGTCCGCCACTGATCTTCACAACTTTCTGATTTGGGTACCTGAACAGCTTGTAATGGTCGGGCCCGATATTGTTATCCTTAGTGCCGGAGATGACCAGTACAGGCATTTTAACCTGTTGCGTTTCTGTAGTGAAATCGCGGAAATACACTGGTGAGCTCAGGGCGTTTTGTGCGAAAGTATAGTTGCGGGGCATGCAGTTGTCGATACTGTCCAGCCTATCGACGGCAGCCTTGTTATCGGACAGCATTTTGTAATCGAGATGCCGCTTGCTCAGCAAAGACTTTGCTTCCATGAATGGTGTCATGATCGAATCTCTGTTGGTCACCATTACATTTTCACCCAGCAATTTATTAATAAACTGAATCTGGTTAATCAGGGAATTATTAATGGAAAGTGTTGAGTTGAGGAGGACCAGCCCTTTGACATGCTGTGGATACCGGAGCGCATAGGAATGTGCAAGAATGCCGCCGAAGGAGTGGCCCATGACATATACCTTATCCACCCCCGATAGCATACGAATCTCTTCAATATCATTGACCATCCTTTCCACGCTGTAATCTTTGTTGGCAGGAGAGCCAGACCTGCCACAACCCCGCTGGTCGAAATAGTACATGGCAAGATTCTTTTCAAGTGCATTACCGCCCATGGCTTCAAAGGAAAAGCTCCATGCACCCGGTCCTCCGTGAACAAAAATGCAGGGAATACCCTTGCCTGCAATTTTCAGGTATAGTTGTACACTGTCCGAAGTCAGGATGGAGCTGTCGTTGAGTCGTTGTGCAGTACGCTGTTGGGCAAAACAGTCAGATAGGCAGGCAGTGATGGCCAGGGCGACCAGGAGTAAATGTTTCATAGTTTGTAAAGGAGTTGCAAATGTACAACGACGTATTTGTAAAAAATTGTAGGTTTGCATCTTCACGCAATCATTCAACATGTAGAATTAATTTCTTTTTGAAGCGCACACTTATGATTTTTCACCTTCAACAAAGAAATTATGCTTATTCTTCAGCATTTAACATATTTCCATCCCAATAAAGACCTGTTATTCGAAAACCTTGACCTTACCATCAGAGGCCGGAACAAAATGGCATTGGTCGGTAAGAACGGAATAGGTAAGTCCACATTATTGAAGATTATGGCCGGTGAACTGCAGCCATCCTCAGGTACTGTGACCAGTTCTTCTCTACCGTATTATATTCCCCAACTGTTCGGCCAGTTTGACCAATACAGTATTGGAAGTGCTTTACGCGTCGACGGAAAGCTCCGGGCACTGCGTGAGATAACCGAAGGCCATGTAACAAATGAAAACCTCGCAAACCTGGATGAAGACTGGACCATTGAAGAGCGTTGCAGGGAGGCCTTAGCATACTGGGATCTTGATGGGCTTGACCTGGGAAGTCCGATTGGTAAACTCAGCGGGGGACAAAAAACAAAAGTCTTTCTTGCAGGCATTGCTATTCACCAGCCGGAAATTGCCTTGCTTGATGAGCCGAGCAACCATCTTGATCTTTCAGCCAGGCGATTGTTGTATGATTTTTTCAAGACCAGTAAATGTACAATGCTCGTGGTCAGTCACGACCGGAAATTGCTGGATCTTCCCGATACTGTAGTTGAACTTGACAAGAATGGACTTACGACCTACGGTGGTAATTATAGTTTTTACAGGGCACAGAAACAGATGGAGAAAAATGCATTTGACCATGAGCTCCGGGCAAAGGAAAAAGAGTTGAGAAAAGCGAAAGAAACAGCCCGTGAAACTGCCGAAAAGCAACAGCGTCATAACGCACGAGGAAAGAAAAAGCAGGAAAAGGCCGGAATGCCCACTATTCTGATCAACAGCATGCGGAACAGTGCAGAGAACAGTACTGCACGACTAAAGGGCATTCATGCCGAAAAAGTAGGAGCGGTTTCGGACGCGTTGAATGAGCTGCGAAAGGAATTGCCGGACCTGGATAAAATGAAATTTGGCTTTGACAACTCCACCCTGCACAAGGGAAAGATCCTGGTGAGTGCAAAGGGAGTCAATTTCGGTTATGGCACCCGGTTATTATGGGATAATCCAATCGATTTCCAGGTTTTGAGTGGTGAGAGGATAGCGCTTAAAGGCAATAATGGATCAGGTAAGACTACGCTGATCAGGATGATCACCGGTGACATTGAGCCGGTCTCAGGATCCATCCAGCGGGCCATTGATAAAACAGTGTATATCGACCAGGATTATTCCATTGTTGATAACAATATCACCGTTTTTGAACAGGTCGGGCGATTCAATCATTCGCGTCTGCAGGAACATGAGTTGAAGTCCAGGCTGAATCGTTTTTTGTTTACGAAGGAAGACTGGGACAAAGCAGGTGTCTCACTTAGTGGCGGCGAGAAAATGCGGCTGACACTTTGTTGCCTGACCATCAGCGAACATGCACCGGATATCATCATCCTGGATGAGCCGACAAATAACCTTGATATCCAGAACATGGAAATACTGACTGCAGCTATCAATGAGTATATGGGAACCCTGATCGTTGTTTCACACGACGAACACTTCCTCGAGAGTGTCCGGACAGTACGGAGCATTGACCTTAACTCAATGGGCAGCTGTTGACGGATCCTTTCCTTCTACAAGGAATGAACGGAAAGCCTCGAGCAATGCGTCGGATGTATTTGAATTGGTAAAGATGACATAGCCCATTTTGAGATCCTGGTATACTTCGAACTTGCATTTGAAATCACCATTGTTGCCGCCGTGGCCAAAGGTTTTGCCGTAAGGCGTTTCACGGATCTCAAGGCTCATTCCCATGTAGGAAGGATACCTGGGCATTTCTTCACCCGGGTCGTATTTGTAATCCGAGTGTTTTTTAAACATGGTTGAATATGTATTGGCATCAAGGCCTTTTTGTTCAAGCAGGTTGATCATGAATTTTGTGAAAATCGAAGCCTCTGTTCGCATTGACCAGGCCATGCCGGGTGACTCATTAAGATCATCGAAGGTTGGCAGCATGTCGTAGTGGCCGTTGGCTACCATTGCCCTGAGTGAATCGTTCCTGGAAAAAAAAGTATGGTAAAGCCCTATCGGAGTTATGACTTCTTCCTGTAAAACCTGTTCCACTTTTTTGCCGGTGATCTTTTCAACAACGAGTTTAAGGTATTCAAACCCTTCGCCGGAATAATTGAAGTCAGTACCAGGAGTAAATCGGAGATTGAGTTTACCGTCATCATTCATCGATCTCCAGTTCGGAAAGCCAGTTCTGTGTGTCAGTACGTGCCGGGCTGTCATCAACTTGTAGCGCTCATCATATTCGATGTCTGCATAGGGAAGATACTGGTATAAAGGCTTGTCCAGGTCGATCGTGCCCCGCTCTGCAAGTCGCTGAACAACGTAAGCAAATACAGGTTTTGTGATGGATGCAGCTTCGAATAAAGTAATGTCGTCAACCCGTTTACCGGTTACGGCATTGCGTACTCCGTAGGTCTTGTGATAGATCATTTTGCCATCCTTTACCAGGGCAAGTGAAACTCCGGGAATGAGATAGTATTTCTGGTATGTGCTGATGAAGCTGTCTACCCGTGCGGCAGTTGCTTCATCAAATTTAAACAGCACTCCCTTATCCGGTATCAGGTCAGGAGCGGGTATACCCCGGAGAATGAGAGGGGTTATAACCGTTTGCTTTCCTGCTTTTGCAACAACCGGGTGTGGCGCCTGTTGTGCGGTACTATAGACATGCTTGTCGGTACGGTAATAGTCGTCGGTAAAGCTGACATCATATTTCCCTTCCGGCACTTCTGTGAGGTAGTTTCCGGTACTGTCAACTTCTGCCTGGATCCAGCGTTTCGGTTGATCAGTCGAAATAAGCCTTACGCTCCCGGGAAGTTTCTCGTTCAGGCCATTGTCCCAGTTGACTTTGCCCTGTACATGAGCCAGTTTTTCTTTCGACGGTAACAGTAATACGTCACCCAGGTGATTAGGGTTCCGGATTTTCATGCTACCCTTTCCCCATCCATGAGCAGTAAAACTTCCGTCTGTGTCCTTGTCGAAGATGTTGAAATCGATCCCGATCGATTTGCCCACTTCGAACTGGTCTCCAAGGGCGATTCTCCATTCATATGTCCGCGTGTTTCCGTTCCTGGCAACCGCCACTTCCATTATATCCCAGGAAGCCTTGCTGGTGAACGGATCGTAAAATGAATTATTGATATTCCGCAACTTCTTGCTGTACATGAAGGAGGCTACACCTGAACCGAAAGGCAGGTGGCGGCCATCAATACAGAGTTCCAGGCAATCCTGTGAATTAAACCGCACGTTTGCGGAAGTGTCTTCAACAAAGTCGTTATCGGTAATAGTCAATGCAAGGTAAAATGACCTGTTATCCTGTCGGTATCCTACCTGGAACCAGGCGGAAAAATCGTCGTCGCCACTAGGTTTTGTCTCCGACAGCAGCGTGTTGACTGAGTACCTGCGGCCATCCTGGGGCCAGTCGGACAAATTTCCATCAACAATTATTTTGCCTAGCGGATATGCATAGGCGATTACGCCATTATGGGCTTGAAGTTGCTGCACAAATAATAGTGCCGGCAGTAACAGGCAGGCATAAATAGCTTTCCGCATATATATTGTTTATTCGGTTCTTAAGCTTTTCACCGGGTTGATCAATGCAGCTTTGATCGCCTGGAAACTCACAGTAAGCAAAGTAATGATCAACGCACCTGCTCCGGCAGCGATGAATATCCACCAGCTCAGACTTGTCCGGTACGTATAATGCTGCAGCCAGTTATGCATGAAGTACCAGGATAGGGGACCGGCAATAAACAGTGAAATACCCACCAGCACCAGGAACTGTTTTGAAAGCAATTGCCACAGGTTGGTAACAGAAGCTCCCAATACTTTCCGGATTCCTATTTCTTTTGTCCGCTGTTCAGCAACAAAAGAGGCAAGACCGAAGAGTCCGAGGCAGGAAATAAAGATGGCCAGGACAGCAAAGCTGGTCGCGAGTTTGCCGATCCTTTCTTCTTCGCCAAACTTCCGGTTAAACTCCTCGTCAACAAAATCGAATTGAAAGACGGAAGCCGGATCATATTTTTTGAAAGTATTCTCGATCCGCTCTTTGGCGACACCGGGTGCAAGTGCAGGGTTAACCCGCATAGTGAGGACATTCCCCTGTTCAGGAGAAACGTGAAACATGGCTGCCCTGACAGGTTCATATGGCGATTCCACGAGCATATCTTTAACTACTCCAACAACTATATAAGGCTTGTCTTCCCACTTTAATACTTTGCCGATGGGCTCTTTAAACCCGATGAATTTTACGGCAGATTCATTCAGGATAAAGGCTAAGCTGTCAGTTGCGAACTCGCGTGAAAAGTCGCGCCCCTGCAAGATCTCCCAGCCGATCACTTTCCCGAATTCATGGGTGACGCCGTTGTTTGGAAAGTCCACTGCCTGGTTAGGATCTTTTCCTTCCCAGTTAAACCCGCCGTTGCTGTTCCATACAGCGGTAGCGGGACTAAAGGATTCCGTCATCTCAACTAACACATTGCTGGTTTTCAACTCATGCCGGAGCGCTTCAAATTTGCCGTGGATCACTTCGTTTACGCCTACAGATATCAGGCTTTCCTTGTTGTATCCTACGGGCCTGTTGCGTGCATGTTCGATCTGCTGGTAAACTACTATTGTACCTATAATCAGGATTACAGAGACCGCGAATTGCAGTACAACCAGCGTTTCCCGCGGAATGGATGCAAAGCGTCCTGCCCGGAATGTTCCCTTCAGAACTTTAACCGGCTTGAATGACGAAAGATATAAAGCAGGATAACTGCCGGCTATTAACCCTGTAAAGAGGCAGACGATCAAACCAAGCAACCAGAAGAAGGGGTTTGACCAGAGCAGTGACAGTTTCTTATCAGCAATCTCGTTGAATAGTGGAAGCGCCAGCAGCACCAATCCCAGTGAAAGCAGGAAGGCAATAAATACCACGAGGAACGATTCACTGAAGAACTGTAATACCAGTTGCTGGCGAAGTGATCCTATCGCCTTACGCACGCCAACTTCGCGGGCCCTTTTCTCTGACCTTGCAGTGCTCAGGTTCATGAAATTAATACAGGCCAGCAGGAGTACAAAAGCGCCTACAGTTCCAAACAGCCAGACATATTGAATGCGCCCACCGGTATTGACACCATTTTTGAAATCGTCGTACAGGTGCCATTTACTCATAGGCTGCAGGAACACCTGGGCCTTGTATTTTTTCTCATCTTCGCCGACGACATCGAATTTTACGTTCCTGATTTTTGCCGACACTTTTTCCATTTCGGCATTGTCGGCCAGTTGGGCGAAAGTACGGGTGAAGTTACTTCCCCAAGGGTTTTCCATCTTCTCGACAAACGGGTTCTGGATCAGGTAAAGCGACCAGGGAAGAATGAATGTAAGGTCGCGGAACGAAGTATTGTAAGGAAGGTCCGCATATACGCCGGTAACTTTCACGTCAACCTTATTGTCTACCCGAAGTGTTTTGTTCAGTGGATTTTCATTACCGAATAATGTTTTAGCTGTTGACTCGGAAACGAGAATAGTGTAAGGGTCTTTAAGACCGTTCCTGCTTCCTTTAATCATTTTGAGGGAAAGCATATCCGGTGCTTCCGGTTCAAAGAATGAGCCGTCGCGCCGGAACTTCCTGTCACCATTTGCGAGTGTATGCTGGAAGTTCCATGAGCATTGCAGAACATACTTAAAATCACTTCCGTATTTGCGGCGGATCTCACCTGCCATCACAGCCGGGTTTGCAACCTGGGTTCCGATTTCGCCATTGAATGTCTGGTGTTGCATCACCTGGGCTATCCGGTCATAATTCTGGTGATACTTGTTGAAAGATAATTCATCCCAGATCCAGAGGCCGATCAGGATCGTAACGGCCATTCCTACTGCCAGCCCGCCGATGTTGATGGCAGAGTATCCCTTGCTTTTGATAAGGTTGCGCAGGGCTACTATGAAGTAGTTTCTCAGCATCCATAGAGGCTTTTGTATTGCCTGAACTGAAAGTAATTTATTTTTACCGCAACGCACCCGTGATTATATGGCAACGATCAGATATTTATTTGTACTGCTTAGTTTATGTTTAAACGTTTTTGTTTCTTTCGCCCAAAGCCCGGATTCAGCCCGGCAAGCCCAGGATACGGCCAGGCAACGGCGACGCATGATGGATTCCACTCTGTTCGCCGAAAGTAATAAACCTACTCCGGGCGACTACCTGCTGTCGCTCGAGCGCAGTTTCCAGTATTTCAATAAAGTACCGGTAATTACGGGGTCGTTTTCTTCGCTGGATGGTATCGGGAACAAGTTAAGGGAAGACGATTCTGTGCTTAATATTATCAAGAGCCGGCTTGTCAGCCAGGATCGAAATCTCAACATCCGGAACCTGCAGATGTTCGGTGCCTTGTTGGAACACCTTGTCGAAGATGAGGGTCGTTATGAAGAGCGGCTCAACAGTTATGATGCCCGGATGGACAGCCTCAGGCGGGATTTCAGTAACCTCCGTAAGGACACCATCCTGCGCAGTATGTTTCGTGACTCTGTACTCAGGGCGAAATTCCGTCCCGCGATCCGGGAACTGCGTACTAAGCGCCAGCTTGCAGACAGTTTGTTCACGCTAACCAACGAGCGTATCAATTCACTGAAAGCCCATGTAACCGCAAACAGGATTAACGCAGAAGAACTTGAGAACCAGGTAGAAAATTTCCTGCGGAGTGCCGGGTCCAGGGCATTTGGGAAGGAACGGCGTTATATCTGGGAACCCCGCACCGGTACAAGTCGATCGAGAAGGACTGGTGAATTCAGGCGTGGACTGCAACAGGAGAATTACATCGCGAATTATTATTTTTCAAACATGCGGGGTGAGCAGATGGTTCTCCTGGTTATCGGTCTCGCATTCTTTGCCTGGGTTGCCTATAATTTCAGGAGCCTGAAGCAGCTAGGTAAAATGGATGCATTGAATGATCTGCAATTCCGTTTTCTAAGCCCATTACCCCTACTCGTTTCTTTAGTTTTTGTACTGAACCTGGCGCCGCTGTTTGATCTCAATGCGCCGGCACTTTACCTCGAAACAGTCGGATTCCTGCTGATGGCGGTATTGTCGGTCTTCTTCCTTAAACAGAAGCATCGGATATTCTTCGTTTACTGGTGTGTGTTTATCCTGATATTCTTATCATACAGTTTCAGCCGGTTCCTGGGGCTGCCTTATGCGATGATACGGTACTGGAACCTTGGTGTCAATAGTGCTTCCATTGTTCTCGCCATTTTGGTACTCCGTCATTTCAGGACATTTTTCAAAGAAAACAGGCTGATTCGCGGGGCCATTCTCTTATATGCATTACTGCATTTGCTTGCGGTTGTCAGCAATATATTCGGCCGGGTTACCCTTTCGCAGTTGTTCAGTTCCACTGCCATATATACATTTACGCAGGCGCTTGGCCTCGCCATCTTCGTGCCTTCTGTTCGCGAAGCCATGATGCTCCAGATCCAGGCAAGCCGTATTCGCAATCAATACCCTGTGACATTCGACTACCTGCCCATTCAGAAAAACATTGACCGGGTAGTATTCTGGCTCGCTGTGATCATCTGGCTGGTCAGCTTTACCACTAACATGAACATGTATACGAGCATTTCTGATGGCATTTCAGGGTTTCTCACTTCCCCCAGGAATATAGGAAGTTTCACCTTTACTATCAGGGGTGTATTGCTGTTCCTGTTTATTATCTGGCTTGCACACTTCCTGCAGAAATACATTGCTTATTTCTGGGGCGATACCGGGGATGATGCAGCTTTCGATAATAAGGGGCACCGGTCAAAACTTCTCATCACCCGGCTTATATTGCTCACTGGTGGATTCCTGCTGGCAGTTGCAGCTTCAGGTTTGCCGGTTGACAAGATCACAGTGATACTGGGCGCTCTAGGTGTTGGTGTGGGTCTCGGTCTCCAGGGCATCGTTAACAATTTTGTAAGCGGGATTATACTGATCTTCGACCGGCCGCTCCGGATAGGAGATATGGTGGAAATCGGCAACAGGAAGGGGCGGGTAAAAGAGATTGGTGTCCGTTCAAGTACGATACTCACAGCAGACGGAGCTGAGGTAATTATTCCCAATGGCGATCTGCTGTCTGAGAATATCGTGAACTGGACCCTGAGCAATAATCATGTCCGCATTGAACAGGTGTATAAAGTTGATGGCGACATCAATGAAGACAGTTTGAGGCGTACACTGAAAAGTGAAATCCTGGCGGTACCGAATATGCTGCATTCCCGCGAACCGCAGATCATACTGGAACCGGTGGGGGATGAAAAGTATGAGATGCGGATTTATGCATGGTGTGCTGATGTTAACAAGCTGGAAACGACACAAACCCAATTGCGTAAAGTGATCAGGGATTTTCTCGCGCAACAAAAATCATGAGTTATATGAAATTGACTACTGTATTTTTTCTTGCATTGATCCAGTTTACAACCGTCGCCGGCCAGACGGGCGGAGTTTTTAATTACAGCGTTGACATTGGTAATCCCAAAGTAAAAGGAACCACTGACTATGATGCTAACGGGCAATCGTACCGGATCAGCGGTGGTGGATATAACATCTGGTTTGGCCGGGATGAATTCAGGTATTCCTATAAAAAACTAAAAGGAGACTTTATTCTTACTGCCAACTTCCGGTTCGAAGGCGAGGGAAAGAATCCGCACCGAAAACTGGGATGGATGGTGAGGGCAGATACTTCAGCCGATGCGGCACATATGACGGCTACCGTACATGGCGACGGGCTGGTAACGATGCAATGGCGGCGTTCAAAAGCTGCTGAAATGAGAGACCCGGAAGACCAAAGCTTTACTAAGAAATCAGCGACACAGATCATCCAGCTTGAGCGGCTAAACGGCGAATTTATTATGCGTGTTGCACACCCGGGTGAACCACTGGAGGAAGTGGGTCGTACCGAAGCTACAGATCTTCCTGATGATGTGATCGCTGGAATATTCGTATGCAGTCACGATGAAAACCAGCTCGAAACAGCGCAGGCCTGGAATGTACGGATTGAAAGAACGGTGCCCGATTTGCACAATGGTTACCGTGATGGTGTTTTGGGCAGTCGCCTGGAAACAATGACTGTTTCAGACGGAAGGCGAAAGATTGTGCACGAGGATGACGGCAGGTTCGAAGCGCCTAACTGGACCAGCGACAACCGGCTGCTAATTAACCAGGGAGGATTGATCTGGTCACTTCCCTCAACAGGTGGAAAACCGGAACAGGTTAATACGGGTATAGCTAAGCGGAACAATAACGATCATGTGATTTCAATGGATGGAAAGTGGCTGGGCATCAGTTCGCATAGGGATGGCTTTCCAGGAGGCGGCAGCACCATTTACTACCTACCGTTAAAAGGCGGTGAGCCGAAGCTGGTTACAGATAGTACACCTTCATATCTTCATGGTTGGAGTGCAGATGCAAAAGAAGTGGTTTACACGGCGCAGCGGACAGGCCATGGACCCGCGTATAATATTTACAGGAAAAATATCAATGGGGGGAAGGAGGTTCAGCTTACACATTTAAAGAAAGGGCTTGCTGACGGGCCGGAATATTCGCCTGATGGGAAATGGATCTATTTTAACAGCACGGAAAGCGGTACCATGCAGATCTGGCGAATGAAGCCTGATGGCGGAGGTAAGGAACAGCTGACATCTGATGAATACAACAACTGGTTCGCGCATCCGTCGCCTGATAATAAATGGATCGTATTCCTGTCATTTCCCAATACAGTAAACCCAACAGATCATCCATTTTACAAGCGGGTAATGTTGCGTCTCATGCCGGTAACCGGTGGCGCACCGAAAGTTATTGCATACATGTTCGGCGGACAGGGAACCATTAATACACCCAGCTGGAGTCCCGACAGCAGGCAGATAGCTTTCGTCAGCAATTCGCTTTCCCTTGGTGACTGAGATGGATTGTTGCGATGTCCGCTATTGCAACTTTTCTGTTCGCTTTCGTACAGTCATTACTGGCAGTATGCAACTTAATTAATTGATTTCCAATTTTATACGTATTGGCATATTGCTTGGGGCCAGTTCTGTATGCTGCGAAACTATTTTATTACCGCTTTCAGGAATCTCCAACGTAATAAGGTTTATTCCTTAATCAACGTGTCGGGCCTGAGTATTGGCCTGGCATGTGCCATGCTAATCCTTTTATTTATTAAGGATGAAGCCAGTTATGACAAGTTCCATAGGGACGTGGAGCAGGTATATCGTGTGGGATATTTAAACATCAGGCCCGATGGCGTAAGTGAAAAAAATGGATTTTCAGGATATTTCCAGGGGCCTAGGTTTGCATCGAATGTTGCCGGGATAAAACACTTTGTACGTTACCAGGAACATTACCGTGACCTGAAGACTGCAACGGAAATCAGGTCCCAGCAAGTGTTCCTCACGGATACTGCTTTTTTTGATGTTTTTAGCTTTCCACTTTTGTCCGGGGATCCCTCCAGTGCCCTCGACAATCCCTATAATGTGGTGATCTCAGAGAAAATGGCACGGCAGCAATTCGGTAATGTTGATGTTATAGGTCAAACCCTTCTGCTTAAAGAAGAAGATGAGTTCAAGCCGTATGTGGTTACGGGTGTTGCAAAAAACTGTCCTGAGAATTCATCTATAAGGTTCGACGTACTTCTTCCAATTAAAGTTTCGGCAAAGGATGAAGCTGACAATGAAAACTGGTTTAATTTTTTCCTGAACACTTTTGTTAAGCTGCAGCCAGGTGCGGACGTGAAAGCAATTGAAGCCAACATGCAGAAGTTTTATGAAACCGATGCCGCGGCTTCCATTAAAATGATAGCAGAGAAATATAATATGAAGGACAGGTCAGTTTATTTCCTGCAGCCATTTACTGATATGCATCTCAGTAAGGAGTTACCTGCAAGTAACGGACTGACTGGTGCGAGCAACCCAATGTATTCATATATTTTATCCGGCATTGCCATTTTCATTCTCCTTATTGCCTGTATCAATTTTATTAACCTGACTGTTGCCAGGTCAATTAAACGTGCAAGAGAGATCGGGATCAGAAAGGTTATAGGTGGTGCGAGGCGGCAATTGGTTATCCAGTTTTTGGGCGAATCATTTGTGCTGTGTTTTATTGCTTTCATCCTGGCGATATTTTTAGCGCACCTGGTTTTGCCGGTTTTCAATCACCTGTCGAACAAAGCGCTTTCGGTCAGCTACCTGGTCGATGCCGAGTTAATAACCGGTTACCTTATTCTTTTCCTTATTACAGGTCTGCTTGCTGGTTTCTATCCCGCGCTGGTGTTGTCGCGGTATAACCCGGTGCAGACATTGTACAGCCGGTTTAATATGGGGGGCAAGAACTATCTTCAGAAATCGCTGGTGGTAGTCCAGTTTACGCTCGCCACCTTCCTGATAATCGGCACGCTTACGATCTTTTCCCAGTTCAATTACCTCGTAACAAAAGATCTTGGGTATGAGGATTCCAATGTGATCTATACAGAGAACCGAGCATTCCCCCACAATACTTCCCAACTGCTCACGCAGGAACTAATGAAGATACCCGGCATAACCGAGGTGTGCTATAAAAATGGCGGCAGCTGGGGAACAAGGGCCAGGGTAAATGGCGATAAAGAAATTGGCTTTGCGTATGAAACGGTGTCAGCAAATTATCTTCCGCTGTTACAGATCCCGGTTGTGCAGGGGAGAAATTTCAGCCCGGAACTGGTTTCCGATTCCAATAATTCGATACTTGTCAATGAGAGTTTCGTGAAAGAGGCACAATGGCAACAGCCGCTTGGCAAACAAGTGGATTTCTGGTACAGGAATGAAAAGTATACTGTTGTCGGAGTCGTAAAAGATTATCATTACGAAGGAGTTCAGAATAAGATCGGTCCGCAACTCTTCACAATGAAACCTGGCAACCCCTATGGTAAAGTATTGATCCGGGTTCGGCCAAACTCTATTGCGTCGGTATTGCCGCGAATGGAAAAAGTGTTTAAGGGACAGTTTCCATTAGACCCTTACATCTTTAAGTTTGCCGATGAGGAAAATCTCAGGTACTATGAATCTGAAGCGAGATGGAAGCAGATCTTGTTATTCAGTGCCATCCTGACGATCTTCATTTCCTGTATCGGTTTGTTCGGCCTGACTGTGTTGTCAACTGAAAAGCGGACAAAAGAGATCGGAATCCGCAAGGTGCTTGGAGCTTCCGTCGCAAGTGTCACTACTATCCTGTCAAAAGATTTCCTGAAACTTGTGGTGATTTCCCTTTTGATGAGTTTTCCAATTGCCTGGATTGCTGCCGAAAAGTGGCTGGCGAATTATCCTTACCGGATTCAGCCAGGCTGGTGGCTTTTTGCGTCTGCAGGTATACTTGTTATTTCAGTAGCATTATTGACCGTGAGTTTGCAGGCAGTAAAGGCTGCTACTGCAAATCCGGTGAAAAGCCTGAAAACCGAATGACCGCTGGCAATTTTTCATTATTTTCATTCGCAAAAAAAATGAAGAAGAGCCTGGGAATCCTCTCCTGTATGCTGCTGCTTATTGCAATGTCCTGTTCCGAAAAGGCAGCTACTGATAGTGAATCTGTCTATAAAAATAAGGTGGCCCTGGTCCGGAAAGCCTATGACAGTAACAGTTGGGAAAATTACAAGTCTTATTTCGCAGATACGGTATCTTTCCGCTTCTCCGATGGTACTGTATGGAACATCAGTTCCGACACATTGCTTTCGCGGTTAAAATACTACAGGGGCTTACTGGCCTCAAATGATAACGTTGCGCATAATGAGATTGTGACTGCAGACTCCGCTACAGGTGACAATTGGGTAAGGTCCTGGGGCATAGAAAAATGGTCGGACACAAATGGGAAAGCCGATTCAATATTGTTACAGGAAAACTGGCGGTTTAACAGCGACGGACGGATTGTTGAATTGCAGGTATATACTTCTAAAGCAATGCAGTAAGCAGGCTGGTATCAACTTCTCTGTTATCAAAAGTACACCATGGCGATTGTTCCGCAGATCGCTTTGATCAGCATAAGGCCGTCAACAACAACCAGGAAATACAGGATGGTTCGTCGTTTCAGCAAAGAATAAGCCACAGCCAGCAGTAGCAGGAAGGGAATGACATTCAGGACCACTTTCATTGGGTGAAAGTGGTTTTTGACTGCATAATAGACAAACGTGCCCAGGCCGATCACCGACAGTGGAAGCAATATGCTGTAAATGGTTTTACGCAATCCAAGACGCACAACAAATGTCCTCAGGCTGCTGATATAGTCAGTTGAATAGTCCTTGATATCGAACATTATACACAGTACTGAAATAAACATAAAATTCTTCAGGAAAAGAAACAGGCTTACAAGGTCAGTAGTAAACGACAGGCCATGTGTAATGTCATAATACATAACAGGGTAAATGTTTACAAGTCCTGCCCATGTAAAACCAATCACAAAGGGTTTGAGCCATCCCCGGTTCCTCAGGTTAAACCCCCGCGGCAGGAGGTTTACGCCATAATAAAGCAGGCCTGCCAGCGGGAACACCAGTATCCACAACCAATGACTGACAGACATTGTTATGAGATGTTTTCCAAATTTCAATAGAAAAGCAGTACCCAGGATTGCGAGTGCCAATCCGATTGCCAGCTGGTTGGTGCGCATAAGACTGTAATACCGGGTGTACCAGTTTGAACGGGGGTTTCGGCCGGTCATGGTAGTCTTCCGGACATAGGGGTACATGTAATAAAAGATGGTCAGGAGGAATACAAACAGGTAATACCAGGGGTCATTCAGGGGGTACCGCTGTTGCAGGGCAGCTTCTATTGAAAGCGCCACTGCACAAAGCCCGTAAAAATAATTGCCGTAAAAGATAAACTTCATCCTGCCTGCAAAATAACGTTGTCTGCGGTTGCATCACCTGTTAATTTGTCGCTTTACAATACAGGTTGTCCCTGCAGTTCCTTGTAGGCAGTGGGAGTCAGACCTGTAAATTTCTTGAACACAGTGTTGAAGGTGGTCTTTGAATTGAAGCCTGCCTCAAAGCCGATGGAGAGAACGGTGTAATTATTAGACTTCGGATCAAGCAAGAGGCGTTTGGCTTCCTCAACCCTGTACCCGTTAACCAGGTCATAGAAGTTTTTTTTGAGTCCGTCATTGATGGCCAGCGACAGAAGATGGGCCGAAGTGCCCAGTTTCTGTGCCAGTTGCTGGAGCGTGAGCTCAGGTTCCTGGAAGATCTTTTCATGCTCCATGAGAGCCACCACCTTTGCAGCGAGTGCCTCAATTTTTTCCGGATTGAATCCCGTGCGGCTGGGTTTTGTTTTCTCGTCGGCCAGTTCGGTTTCCATGTTTTCTACATCATTGATCTCAACCTCTACATTCTCCTTGTTAGATTCCGGCTGCACTTGCCAGATGGTAGGCTGCATTATTCCTTTAAAGGTCACGAGATAAATATATGGTGCTCCAAACGCAAAATTGAACCACATGATTTTTGCTACATGTTCGGGGAAGAACACAGCAAATGGGAAGACCAGGACAAATATACAGGCTAGCACAAGGTATCCATTGATCAGCAACCTTGCCCAGTTTAATTCAATCCTGTTGGTTTCCGAAAACAAGTGATGAATGGAACGTTGGTAGGACAACAGTACACGCCGCGCCATGAAATAATAGACCAGCTGGTGCATAGGCCGTAAATAGAGAATCAGGATTGTCGTCGGGCTTTGGATGAGACCCGGTGGCACCACTTTTTCATCAGGATAGATCTTTGCAAACTTGTTGATGTTATAGTAAGCAATGAAAAAGAATAAAATGAACGGGATGAAGTGTGGAATTGCCTTGCGCAAATTTATCCTTCCTTTGAAGCTTCGGAGATATAGGTAAACCAGTGGCCCTGTAAGGAATGGCGCAGGTTGGATAAAGAAGCTGTGTTGCCAGCCTACGATATGGATGATAAAAGGAATGGTGAGGATCAGGGAAGCGGCGATGATATACAGCGCAAGGAAAGTGTTTACCGACCTGTCACTCTTTTTGTGGAAATAAATTATTGCGGCCAGTAGTATCCCCTGGAGGATACCAAACCCAGAAATGATCCTGAGAATGTTTTCTGACAGCGACAACATATACACTCCTCCTGATGGTAAAGCGTATGATCAAGATACGGAAAATCCCCTATTCAATGACCCACCAGGAATACGATCCGGGCTCCAAAGTGACCTTCAGTTCAACCTCATATTTGCGATCCAGCGTGAATTGCTGCGGAGCTGATCCCTTCTCACTGATCCTAGCTGTTTTGGTGAGCCCGGTATAATACAGGGGCACTGCGATTTTGCGTGTTATTTTTTCTTTTGTGGGGTTGTAGATCATTAGCAAACCTTTGTTACCCAGGCTTGGGTTAACATGCAGAATGCCGTCCCAGTCGCGGCCGTCAGCTCTCCTAAGGTGAACTATATCACTGTTCAGAATGTCGCGGTATTTTTTATACCAACGGATTACATTGATCACGGTCTGCCTGGTCGCATCGGTATCATACAATCTTGGTCCGCGGTAACATGCCTGAACGCCTGCTCCGTAATATTGCATCATCAGCTGCTCGTAATCTTTAAGGTGATCATTCAATGGTTCAAGAATTGCTTCCGGACCACCACCCTGGTATTTTGTCAACGGTACGAATCCCCAGCCCATGGATGGCGTCTTTTCCCATGTTCCATCAAAAATATTCTGGCGATTAAGTATCATCTGGTTCTCACGTGGAAGAGAGAAATTTACCTCCCGGTAACCTATGGCGATTTTGTGCGTGCCATCAAGGAAATACCAATCGGGCGCATTGATATACACACCTTTCTCATTCAGCCAGCGGTATAATTCTTTTTGGATCAGCATCTGTTTCCATTGTGAGTCATCCAGTCCCTGGTGGCCGGGATGTGTTGTCGACGCACAAACATCCCCGGGATAGGGCCCATCATTTTCCCAGATATCGAATCCCGTTTTCGAGTAGAAGCTTTTTATTTTGTCCCGGTATGCCAATCCCCATTTGCTGCCAAAACAAGGGGCATTGCCAAAAAAAGCTCCCCCTGGTTTACCTGTAGCGGGATTAATCACATCATCATCGTCACTGATGCGCCTTGAGCTGAAAAGAGAGTAACCGCCGATCAGTATTCCCTTGTTATGAGCATATTCCGCATTCTTTTTCCACCTGTCAATGTTTTCTACGGATGTGTCTTCCATGTTGATGTGGCTGCCGAAACTCAGGATCAGTGCTTCATAACCAGTTACGGCACATTGGTCGATGGCCGTCTTAACTTCCTCGTCATTGCGGCTGACAAGATGCATGAAAATCGGATTGGCGGTAGTCCAGGGTGCAATAGTGCGGTACATTTTCCTGATCGCGAGTCCTCGACGTTCACGGTCGTAGCTGTCCATCAGTAATTCAAAGGTTCGTACCGAAGTAAAAGATTCACCTGGCCTGAGCTCGACACCCGGGGCCTTATCCGGGTAGATCTCAAGCAGGCAGGGTGTCTGGTAATTGTAGTTCACCTGCGAAGTATATGATGAATCAGTTTTCCAGTGTGTGGTTTGATCACTGATATCATACCGCATGGCATTGTTGAATGCGTAATCGGTCTCTAGATAAATACCCTGTGGTTTCCGCATCTGTGCCGGGCTGCCAACTACCGCACTTTCTTCCTCTACCATTCCCAGCACTTCATTTATCACACGGTTTATTTTGAAACCTTTGCCGCTGCTATTTTCAAGTGTGAGCCACTTGGCTATGAGCGGCAGGCCATCATACAATGCATAATGTACGTTTACTTTTAACCCGGTGAGTTCAGGGACAGTTGACTTATAACTCATGGTTAAAACTTTTCCATGGGGCTGATATTTATTCATCGCCCAGGTAGTCGGTTTCCAGTTCACAAAAGGTTTAAGGTCATCAATGGAATAACCAGAGAATTGAAAATCGGATTGGCCTGCTGTAAAATTCGCGATCCACTCCGGAAGCAGATATGCATTTTCCTTCTGCCCATATAAACCGCCAACGTTATACGGCGTTCCGTTAATTACCAGCTTTGCTTCCGGTTGAACAGATCTCAGCAACTGCTGGCCATTCACCAGGTTTCGATAATCAATGCAGGCAGCATTTGGTGCCAGGCGGAAACTACGTTGTACAAGACCGTTATTCATCATCAGGTCTTTCTTATCAGCAGACAGTTTGATCTGAGAAGTTGCAGTCACAGGTTTTACCAGCCAGTCGCCCGATTGCGCATTGCCGGCTGAGGAAACAAGCGTGATAACAATTATGGTAAGAAGCCTGGAAATCATGGCTGGGTAGATTTAAATGATAATACAAACAAGCTACAATATATTCGTTTTTAGAGTGGGTATCCGCATCTAAACATAAGCAAACGATTGCGTCCGGTTTGTGAATTTTTGCCCTGTTAATTTTGAGTCACTTTATAACAAACATGAATCATGTTCCGTAACGTATTAATATTGATTTGTACCGTTGGATTTGCTTACACCTTGCATGCTCAAGGTGCTGTCGAACCATTACCGAATATCATTTTTATCCTTGCAGACGATATGGGATATGGAGACCTCGGCTGTTACGGTCAAAAGAAAATCCAAACGCCGAATATAGATGCACTTGCCAGGAGGGGAATGCGGTTCACGGATTTTTATTCAGGGAGCACAGTATGCGCACCCTCACGCGCAAGCCTGATGACCGGTCAGCATACGGGGCATGTGTATATCAGGGGCAACGGTGAATTGCCGATGCGTGAAGCGGATTCCATCCTTCCCCAGGTGCTGAAGCAAAAGGGCTATGTTAATGGAATGGTAGGCAAGTGGGGTCTTGGACTTCAGAACACTCCGGGAGTGCCGGAGAAAAAAGGTTGGGATTATTTCGCCGGTCATCTCCATCACGTAGAAGGGCATTACCAGGAATCTGATTCCATCTGGATAATGCAGAATGGCATAACCGCTAAGCAGCCTGCACGAAAGTCTGATCTCAATGAATTGTTTACTACATATGCCAGGGATTTTATTGTGCAGCATGAACGCGATCCGTTTTTCTTATACGTTTCATATACACTGCCGCATGCGGGACTGACTGTGCCTGATCGCTTTCTGAAAAAATATCTGGATAAAAATGGCAACAGCAGGTTTGCACCTGAAACAGCCCATCCTGCCGGGAAGCATTATGCGGCGCAGCCTTTCCCGAGAGCTGCCTATGCTGCCATGATCACAGGTATGGACAGTTATGTCGGCAGTCTAATGGAGTTGCTTAAGTCTAAAGGACTGGACAAAAACACGATCGTGATATTTGCCAGTGATAACGGTACCCATATTGAAGGAGGTCGTACGATGCAGGATGCTATGGAAGTATTTCATAGCAGCGGGCCATTCCGTGGTATTAAGCGCGATCTGTATGAAGGCGGTATCAGGGTGCCCTTTATTGTCAGCTGGCCCGCAAAAATTGCCGCCAATATTACAAGCAATTATATCGGGGCATTTTGGGATGTTTTACCTACCCTTGCCGGTATCACCGGTGCAAAGGCACCGGAAAATGATGGAATCTCTTTCTATCCCGCCTTATTACAGCAGGCGCAGCCAAAACATGATTTTCTCTATTGGGAATTTTATGAGAATGGATTCAGGCAGGCTGTCAGAAAGGACAATTGGAAGGCCATCCGCTATTTCAAAAATGGCAAGCCGGATCATACCGAACTGTATGATCTGAGGTCAGATCCGGGCGAAGCCGTGGACCTGGCTGCAAGAGAACCGGGCCGGTGCCGGGAGATGGAAACTGCGATGGATGCTTCACACAGAACGTCCGAAAGTAGTTTGTTCAGGATACCATAACTTAGAGCAACTGCAAGTAAACTGCCATATGAGAACAGTGTTATGTTTCGGCGAGCCTTTGTTACGATTTGCCTATGGGAACAACTGGATTGAAGATGCTGCCATGCCTGTGTATGTGGGCGGAGCGGAATTAAATACCGCAACGGCACTCGCCCGGTGGGGTGTTCCTGTACGTTATGCCACTGCAATTCCCGACAACCAGATAAGCGCAGAAATTATTACGGAACTGAAAAGGCGGAATATCCAAACTGATGCTATAATGTTCTCAGGTGAGCGGATGGGTGCCTACTACCTGCCCCGGGGAGCTGAACTGAAACATGCAGGGGTGATTTATGACAGGGCTGGTTCAGCTTTTGCCAACCTGCAAACCGGGCAAATTGACTGGGACAAGGAAATGGCAGAGGTGTCCTGGTTTCACTTTTCAGCCATTTCACCTGCATTGAATGCCAATTCCGCAGCTGTTTGTGCTGAGGCACTGGACGCCGCTTCAAGAAAAAACATCACCATATCTGTTGACCTGAATTACCGGGCCAAGCTCTGGCAATATGGTAAAGCGCCTGTTGAGGTCATACCTGCTCTCGTGCAACACTGCGACGTGATTATGGGAAATATCTGGGCTGCCGAAAAGATGCTCGGCATAGAGGTAGATCCTGACGCGGCACGAGACAAGTCAACACTTGTGCAGGAATCCGGAAGATCAGCGGAAAAACTGATGCTGCAGTTTCAACGGTGCAGGCAGGTGGCAAACACATTCCGCTTTGAAAACGAATCTGGCTTGCAGTATTATGCAACCATGTATAGCTCAGGTAAATTATTCGTTTCATCCGAGTACAGTACAACTGGAATAGTGGACAAGGTCGGTAGTGGAGATTGCTTTATGGCAGGACTTATTTACGGCAACTTCAATAAATACAGGGAGCAGTGCACCCTGGACTTTGCCACAGCCGCGGCATTTGATAAATTATTTATCGCGGGTGACTGTACCAGTTCAACAATTGAATCCATATTGCAAAAGATGAAACATGCCTGATAAACATCAAACAGCAGCTTTCCTGCTGCAGCAGAAATTGCTACCGTTATTTTACCAGGACAGTGTTGAGATAAGCGGTCGGATCCTGAAAGCCCTGTATGCAGGCGGACTCAGGGCTGTCGAGTATACCAACAGGGGCGAACATGCACGGCGGAATTTTTCCGGGCTGAGGAAACTGGTTGATGCGGAGCTGCCGGGAATGCTGCTTGGCATAGGCACAATCAAGTCAGCCAGTGATGCACATCAATTTATCGGTGAAGGTGCAGACTTTATTGTTTGCCCGACTATAGACTCTTCAGTAGCTGAGACAGTTGCAGACGCTAAATTATTGTGGGTGCCTGGTACTATGACTCCAACCGAAATATCAATGGCAGAAACACACGGTGCAACACTGGTAAAAGTGTTTCCCGGGAATGTGCTCACGCCGGCATTTATCAGTTCAGTAAAAGAATTATTTCCTGGTCTGTCCTTTTTGGTTACAGGAGGAGTGGAGCCGGAGGAAAAGAATCTTACTGCTTGGTTTGGTTCCGGTGTTGCAGCAGTAGGTATGGGAAGTATGCTGATCAAAAAATCATACATTGAAAATAATGATTATGACGGCCTCTCTGTCGCGGCTGGAAATGCCCTGCGCCTCGTTCAGAGCATCGTGCCTCCCGGAAGATAGGTCGCACTTTCCCTTTTGAATTTCCCTTTTGAATTTTTAATTTGAAACATGCCAACGATTGTTGAAACACTTAAGCCTGCTGTGAACAGTAAGTACCGATGGGTCATTTGCGGATTGCTGTTTTTTGCCACTACCATTAATTACCTCGATCGTGCTGTAATTAGCCTGCTGAAATCTTACCTGGAAAGAGATTTTCATTGGACAGAATCGGACTATTCCAATATCGTGGTTGCCTTTCAGCTCACATACGCCATTGGCCTGCTTTTAATCGGCAGGGTAATTGACAGGACCGGTACTAAGACGGGATATGCTGTTTCCATCTTTCTTTGGAGTATTGCTGCAGTTGGCCACGCGTTTGTGCAAACCACTGGTGGATTTATTCTTGCAAGGGCTGCACTGGGAGTAAGCGAAGCCGGAAACTTTCCTGCAGCAATCAAAGCCGTTGCAGAGTGGTTTCCTAAGAAAGAGCGGGCGCTTGCCACTGGAATTTTCAATGCCGGTACAAACGTCGGTGCCATCCTTGCCCCACTTACCGTTCCACTAATCGCAGAATTGTGGGGTTGGAAAATGGCATTCATCCTGACGGGTTCAATTGGGTTCCTTTGGATTATTGTATGGTACATCTATTACGAAGTTCCCGGGCGGCAGAAAAGGCTCAGTCAATCAGAACTGCAATATATACAGGATGAAGAATCTACTGCCACAGGAACTGCAGGTTCGATACCATCGCAGAGTAATTCTCAAAATGAGAATGATTCGTGGCTCAGACTGCTGGGTTACCGGCAAACCTGGGCATTTATTTTAGGCAAGTTCCTGACTGATCCTGTCTGGTGGTTCTACCTGTTCTGGTTGCCTGCGTTTTTAAAGGCACAATATAGTCTCGAAGGCACTGCCATAGCCTTACCCGTCGCTTTGGTTTATACACTGGCAGCGGTCGGCAGTGTGGCAGGAGGCTGGCTTCCACTTTATTTTACCAATGGCGGCTGGACTGTATTCCGTGCCCGGAAAACAGCTATGTTTATTTATGCCTGTTGTGCTGTTCCGGTTGTATTCGCGTCGAAGCTGGGACAGCTGGGAATGTGGTGGGCGATCTTCATCATAGGAGTGGCAGCAGCTGCTCACCAGGCCTGGAGCGCTAATATGTACACAACGGTTTCAGATAAGTTTCCAAAGGAAAAAGTCGCGTCGGTAACAGGAATGGGTGGTATGGCCGGTGCACTTGGCGGAATGCTTATTGCTAAACTCGCCGGTATGCTGTTCGATCACTTTAAAGCACTTGGCCAACTCAACACCGGTTATGCCATTATGTTCCTGATTTGCGGAATAGCTTATGTTATTGCATGGCTTATTATGCACATGCTCGTTCCGCGTCCGCCGCGACCGTAATCCAGGAAAATTGGTTACTACATGCCTCCCAATTGTTTGAGGTACTTCTCTGAATTCGCACGGACGTTTTCCGGCGGATTCATGCTGAGTGACTTTTTGAAATTGATGATCGCATTTTTTTTATCGCCTTTTATCGCGTAGCCTTCGCCCAGGCTGTCCCATACATTGGCACTTTTGGGATGCCGCTTTGTATTCAGCGTAAAGATCTCAATAGCCTTGTCGTGTTGACCTTGTCCCAGTAACTGGTAGCCATATTGGTTTAATTCATTTTCGGTTGCTACCTCCACGGCATCTTTCATCATTTTGTCGGCGTCAGCTGTCTTGCCGGTCTCTTTCAGCAGTGCCGATTTTATGCTCATTGTTGCGAAACTATTATTTTGCGCGATCGCCTGGTCTATCCATTGAATCGCCTGGTCATAATTGACCTTATTCTGCAAGGCATAGTTTGCAGCGCTGGCATAGCCCATCCAGTTGAAACCCACCGGTCCTTTCAGTTCTTCGGCAGCATTGTTCATGACGATATCGTCAACGGCGAATTCAACTTTTACCGGAAACTGAAGTTTTTCCCAATTAAGTACGAGCTCTGCAGAAGTGCGGTTGATGTTCATGAAGTCGAAGGTGAGCAGTTCGGTATGTGCCACCTGCCGGAGTTTAATTGGAGACCTGAGCTGGTCATGTTTTGCGTCATACCAGAAGCTTCCCCATGACCTGCTGTCTTTAGACAGGATCACTTCCCCGGTATTGTCCTTGTTCACGACAAAGAACAAACCATATTTGCCTGCGGGTACTTTCTGGCCTTCTACAACCACGTCATTTGAAAACTCGATAGTTGTGTTTTCATTGGCACCGGACCGCCAGGGCGATTCATTATTGGCACCGAATCCCTGTTTGTTCCAACCGTAAGGAACGAGAGCGCCCCAGATTTCCCTTCCTTTTACGGCAGGCCGCGAATAGTTGATTGTAACTGTTGAAATGCCGATGGTTTGTTTTACTTCGGCAGCGGGGCTCTGTGGTCGTGGCGTCGTAACCTGTGCCATTAGTTGCATACTGGCTGATGCAATCAGCAACAGCGTCAGGCGCCTGGTGATTTGCGTAAGCATATAAGCAGTTTTAGGTGATGAATGACTGTCTTATAAGTTACGATTTTCGAAATGCCGGTCCGGAGTCATAATATGCCAGCGGTGCAGTCACGATAAGTTCACTCCTTAACCAGGTGGCTGCTGAAGCCCAGGTCAACAAGCATTTCATAAGCATTCCAGATGTTGTCGGGAATGTCCTGGTGCACCTGGAATCCCTTTGCCGGATAGATCCTGATGCGCTGAAGATCCCCGACCATGATATTGATCACTCTTTCCATCGGGATCTCTTCATTTGGATATTCAAGCAGGCTCAATTGCGGTGAAGTGACCAGCAGCTCTTTGTCCGGCCAGTGCTTTTTGAATGTAGCAAAGCTGCGACGTTCCATGTAGGGCTTCTGGACTACTATAAAAGTGCGGGGATCCAGGTTTTTTTCTTTTAGCAATTGCTGTGTAAACAGGATATTTTCACCAGTATTGGTCGACTTGTTTTCAACCAGGATAGCGCTTTCCGGTACGCCTTTCCGGATGGCAATACCTGCAAACTGGTCAGCTTCTGTTTCAGTCCAGATGCCCCGTGTAACATTCCCCAGTCCACCGGAAAATATTACCAGTGGCGCCAGCCCTTCCAGGTAGAGCTCAGTTGCGCGGTCCGCAACCCGAAGATCATGACTGCCGAGCGCAAAAATGCAATCAGCAGGCCGCATAGTATGGTTCATGTGATGGTATTCCCATAGCTTTCCGGCAAGTTCCAGTACTTCCGGAGTAATAGCTGAAGTTTCCTGTTTCATCTGGACAAGATAGCCAATATTCAAAAATGGAAAACAACGCCCAGTTCAGGGGCATAGTCGGTGGCCTTTGAAGTAATTCCAAATGCGTTGTTTATTCGAATGAATGCATGGTCACTAACATGAAATTGCATGTCGGTTATCAACTCCAGTTCATCCTGCGAACCTTCAATGATTACTGCAAACCGGAATAGCCCGGATACGCGTTTAAGGTATTCTATTGCATACTCACCAAAATCCACTTTGCTTTCTTCACCATCGTATTCAACTGCTGTCCTGACTGTAAGAGTGCCCCAGGAATATCCTTTTATAAAACCAATTCCCAACTTGAACTCCCAATCGGAAGTACCGATGATTTTTTTATCTTTCTGAAGTGGTAAAACATATTCGAAGAAGCTAAAGATCTCCGGCTTTCTTGCAGTTTCTTTCTTCCACACATACCTTAGCTGTCCTTCCACGTCGCCCAGTCCGGATTCAGCGATTTCCTCCGGCATGTTTGAATCGTCCTGTTTGTTTTTAACAAGCTCAGCTGAAATTATGGATGCTTCAAATTCAACGGCAAGCCTGTCGGTGATGCCATAACCAATAAAGATCACTCCTTCGTTGGCGGTGTACTTTCCACGGTAATCAACATCTTTCCCGTAGCCCATTTCCTGTGGCTTGTATTCATAATTCCTGTCATAGTAATATTCGTAAAATGGGTAAATGATGATTTCTCTTTTCCTGATGTAAGTACCAAACATAGAAGTGGGAATGCCTTCGCCCCGGTCACTCAGGAACCTTGGCAGAATTGTATCTAAATCTGTCTGCTGAGCGCAGACATGCAGGCAAATAAATGCCAGCGCCAATGGCAGCATCAGCTTTTTCATTTTAGTTGAGTTGGTGTGTCTCAGAATTTCATCGTTACTCCGGCTGCGAGTCCGATGCTGTAAGGGAATGTTTCTACAATATTGTTATTGGTGATCGGCGAAACTGCAAACCGGAACATTGGTGCCGCATAAATCCTGCAACTTTTGCCGATCTCATATGAAACTGTTCCGCTAGCCATCACGGACCAATAAAATTTGCTGGTACCCCGGAGACTTTCACTAAATTCTTTTTCACGATTGTTGTTGTCTGACATTTCTGTTTTGAGCACCGCTTTCGTCATTAGGCTCACTGCGATTCCGGCTGAAGGCGTAAACTTCAGTTTATGCTTTCCCAGCTCATACTGAAGTAACACCGGCAGATTTATGCTGTGTAAATTCAGCTTCGCCTCTGTTGTAGTCATGCTGTCTCCAATTGAAGGAGCGGGCGAACCCTTGCTGGCTATGTTCGCATAGCCTGCCGAAGTATTATACCTGTACACGATTGATCCATCAGGCGCCTGCGAAGCGAACAGGACTTGCGGATCAATATGGATGGATGTCAGGGAGTAGAACAATCCGCTTTGTAATCCAAGCCGCTGGTGGAACCGCCATGTGGCCAGTATGCCTGTGGATAAAGACGGTTCATTCCGTTCACGTTCAAGTATGTTCTTCTTGTCCTGCTGTTGCAGCGGTGGAAGATCACTGTCGACCTGGTAACCTGCATGGTCAATCGAAGCAAATAATGTGACCTCCCAATATGGCCTGAAGACGGGAGACAGCCTTCGGGATGTTATTTCAATGCTGATGGGCTTTGCAAGTGTAGCGGACAGGTTGCCGGGTTGCATTGATGCCGGGTTAACAACCGGAGTTCCCGGTGTGACTGAAAATATAAAAGGCGTTGTTTCATGAAGGGGGAAATGCTCGGTTTCCGGCAATTTGGTTTTAGCTGCGTTATAGTTTTCCGTGCTGGTATTTTTGATTTGCCTGACGGGAAAGCGATAGCTGTCGCTGGATGACGGTAACATATTCTTGCTGGCAGTTGACAATTCCGGCGGGCCTGGGTTTACAGGTTCAACAAGCGGGCTTCGCAATACAAGTGACGGAAGTAACAGCGCAAAGAGTAAAAGATATTTTTTCCCTGGCAGGAATTGCCGCGTCTGTTCCGGTTGTATTTCGTCAAGGCGGCTTGAGATTTTTTTCCAGACATGGACGGAAGGCACTCCTTCGAGTGTCTGGTAGGCATGGCGGAATATTACATCTGTTTTATGTATTCTTCTCCTCATACTCCATACGGTCTTGGGTTACACAATCAAGTTCCTCTGACAATAAAAGCTTTTGCAGGAATGCCCTCGCGGCAAACAGGTTCGACTTCGAAGTTCCTTCCGATATTCCCAGAATACTGGCTATTTCACGATGTTTCAGGCCCTCGAGCACATGAAGGTTGAAAACCATCTGGTAGGAAGGAGGAAGAGATTGAACGATCTTAAGCAATTCTTTTTCCTCGAGTATGGCATAAACGTGGCTGTACCTGTCGGGACAGATTACTTCAACTGCTTCCACCGGTGTGGTTAAAGGAGGATGTTTGCTTTTGAAACGAAGTAATGCGGCATTTACCATGATCTTCCGGATCCAGTTTTCCAGCGGACCATCATGCCGGAATTTCCCGATATATGTAAAGACACGCAGGAACCCATCCTGCAGGATCTCTTCAGCTTCCTCCCGGTTCCTTGAATACCACAGGCATACTCCCATCATCTTTCGGGCATACATTTCGTACAACTTCGCCTGTGATGACCTGTCGCCGGAACAACATCCCTTTAATATGGTTGGAAGGTTGTCTGACAAATCTTTGGCTTTTACCTTAAAGGATATACCAAAATGAAACTTTGGTTGGGTAGAAGGGCAGTTTTTACAGAACCAGCTCCATCTGGATATTGCAGCGTTCGTAGGGAGAGGGATGGCCGGTTACTTTTTTGAAACCAAGTTTGTGATACAGGTTAATTGCAGGGGTAAGCCGGGTGTTGCTTTCCAGGTAGAGCTTGTCAGCCTGCAGCTCCTTTCCCTTGGCTATGCACGCCTGTCCCAGAAGTAAGCCGATGTTTTTGCCCTGGGCTTCCGGTGCCACAGCCATTTTAGCCAGTTCATAAATATTGTCGTCCATTTTGAGCAAGGCGCAGGTGCCGACAGGCTTTCCATTGTACAATGCCATAAAAATATAGCCACCCTTATCAGTGATATTTTCCTTCGGATGATCCAAAACCTTGTAATCGCTTTCTTCCATTTGGAAATAAGCTTTGATCCAACGCTCATTCAGTTCCCGGAAGGCGGCCTGGTAATTATCGTTAAAGGGAACGATACTAACCCCCGCCGACTCACGGTTCTTCCGTTCATCTTTCACTCTTTCCAGCAGGTTTTTTTGTTCCAGGACATATTCCCATTCCTCTATTGCCTTCCAGAGATTGTGTGACGTTTCCCCCAGCGTTCGTTCAATGGCTGAGTTGACATCGAGGTACTGCAGCTGGATCTTCTCCCTGATTTCAAGTCCTGCCGGCGATAATATAACCACCGTCTTTCGTGCATCTTCTTCCTTGGGCCGTTCATTAAGCAATCCTTCCCGCATCATTTCCTGAACGATCTTGCTTACCGATGGATGACTGTGGCCTATCTCCCGGGCGATTTCCATAATGCCTTTGGCTTTGCCATCAGAAAGGGCAAAAAACACCGGGAACCATTTGGGGCGAAGGTCGACCCCGTATAAACGATACACCTCTGCTGCCTGGTCGGTTATGGCATCACTGAGTCGGCGCAGCCTGCTGCCAATAGCCATTTTCCCGGTCCTGTTATAGAATTCCATGATAAGTATTTGAATACGTAATTGGTTACGTAAATATACTGAATTCATGGGTAAGGGGCATAATAAATGTATTTTTTCAAAAATATTAGGGACCTTCGCGCGTTTAAAATCCAACACAGAAATATGGCTATTCGGTCACGTGAGAAGGAAAAGCTGGAGTTGCTGTTAGCTCGGGTAGAACAACTTGATAGGGGCCTTGCAGCTGATATCAGGTCATTTTGTTGTGAGGAATTGAATAAGGCTTCAGCAAGTCAACGCGAAACGGAAGAAAACCTGCGACAGGTGCTCTCAGGTGATTCCGACAATTTTTACATGGTTGACCGCGGTTATCAGGTTACACTCATCAATGAAGCCGCGCAAAGAAATCTCCTACGG
Organism: Flavihumibacter solisilvae; assembly: GCF_000814475.1. Lineage (GTDB taxonomy): Bacteria > Bacteroidota > Bacteroidia > Chitinophagales > Chitinophagaceae > Flavihumibacter > Flavihumibacter solisilvae. The sequence goes on from NZ_JSVC01000002.1 coordinate 74,304, forward strand.
GCCTGGGGCCACAGGGTCGGTGTTGGTACCAATATACTTGATGTCATTCCCCACGATACAACGGAGCCAATCCGTTCGAGTTTTGCCCGCGTATTCCTGGGAGAGCAGGTAGATTATGATCTTAGCATAAATAAACACGGACTCCCTGAATGGGTGCGTGTCAGTTACTCCCCGGTAAAGGATGAAGACGGTTTCGTTAAAAGTGTTTATGTCGCAACGAGAAATATCAGCGAACGAAAGAGAGCGGAACAGGAAAAAAAGGAAGTGGAAGCCAGGTTCAAAACGCTTGTTGATAAATGTCTCGTTGGTGTATATATGATCCAGAATGACAGGTTCGTATATATAAACCCGTCATTCGCTGAAATATTTGGTTTTTCACAGGAAGAACTTATCAGGAAAATGCCGGTAATGGACCTTGTATTGGAGGAAGATCGTCCATTTGTCGAATCCAATCTCCGAAGCCGGCTTGACTACGACATTGAAAGTCTTCGTTACGAATTTCGCGGCATCAAAAAGGACGGATCTGTGATCTGGGTGGAAGCTTTTGGAAGCAGAACCCGGCTTAAAGGCGGAATTGCCGTGATTGGCACATTGATAGATATTACTGAAAGGAGAAAATCCAATGAATCTGTACGTGAAAGTGAGGCCAAATACCGGATCCTGGTCGAAAATGCACCTGAGGCCCTCGTTGTATATGATCTGGTAGAAAGAAGGATGGTCAACGTAAGTGAAAGTGCCTGCCGGCTGTTCAGGATGTCGCAGGAAGAATTGTTGACCAAGGGCCCCGAGGAACTCAGTCCTGTTTACCAACCGGACGGAAGGCGCTCAGATGTTGCAGCTATGGAAAAGCTGCAGGAGGCTTTGGTAGGAGCGAAACCTTCATTTGAATGGATGCATAAGGATTCAGAAGGCAAGTTGATTCCCTGTGAAGTCCGGTTGGTTCGCCTGCCGTCTGAAAACAGGCAACTAGTCCGGGGCAGCTTAGTCGATATCACCGAACGGAAACGCATTGAAAAGGAAAAAGAGAAGGCACGTTATGAACTGAAAGAGCGGATAAAGGAGCTGACAACACTTTACAAATCGGGGCAGCTGGTGCAATCCGAAGATCTTTCCATTAATGAAGTACTTCAGCAGATAGTTTCAATTTTGCCTGGCGGCTGGCGATATTCTGATATCGCAGCTGCACGGATTGTGGTGGGCGATAAAGAATATCGTACCGCAAACTATGTAGACGGTCCGCACAAACAGCTTTCCGGGTTCATAACTTCTGACAACATACCGGGTTTTGTGGAAATTGTTTACCTCGAAGAGAGACCTGATGAAATTGAAGGTCCATTTGTTACCGAGGAGCGGAAAATGATCAATATGCATTCCGAAATGATCCGGATTTTCCTCAACCGGCGGAATGCAGAAAATGCATTACATGAGTCGCAGGCGAACCTGAATGCCATTTTCCACACAACTGATACCGTATATGCGCTCGCAGACAAAGACCTTCGGTTGGTTTCATACAATGATGCGGCAGTAAAATTTGCACGGGAGGAACTCGGACTGCAGGCAAAGCTTGGTTCTTCGCTATCGGATTATTTTCCGGCATCGAGACATGCCGAATTGATTCGCAGGATCAACGAAGTTCTGAGTGGCAGGGCTGTGAATTACGAAGCCAAGTATGTGCAACCTGACGGAAGCCTGCACTGGTACGATGTAAAGATTTTTCCGACGAACGATAAGGAAGAAAATGTTTCGGGCTTTTTGCTTGCCATGACGAACCTGACAGAAAAGAAGGCGCTTGAGCAGCGGATGCTTGCCCAGCGGATCAGGGAGCAACGCAAGATCACCCGGGCAATGATAGAGGCAGAAGAAAAGGAAAGGAACAAGATTGGACAGGAGTTACATGACAATGTGAACCAGATTTTGGCAAGTACTAATCTTTATCTTGCCATTGCCCGGGATCATGTAGAAGAAAGGCTCGAATTCGTAGAGAAGTCGATTGAACTGCTGAATTCCGCGATCCAGGAAATAAGACTGCTCAGTCACCAGCACGTAACTCCATTGAAGCGGATCAACCTGAAAGATATTATCCAGTCGCTCGCAAATGAACTGGCACGCAATGCCGGGCTGGATATTTCCGTGCAGTATAATGTACCTCTACAATTCAGGATTGACAATGATCTCAAGCTGAATATCTACCGGATTTTACAGGAGCTGTTAAATAATATACTGAAACATTCCCGTGCCACGGAGGTGAACATTTATATTGAGGTTTGCGAAAATTACCTTCGAATGGCCGTGACCGATAACGGTGTGGGCTTTGACGTCCGCAAAAAGAAGAAGGGCATAGGTATTGCCAATATCATTAACCGGGTAGAATCCTATAACGGCGAAATTCAGTTGCAGAGTGAGCCGGATAAAGGATGCCGGATAGACATCACTGTGCCGCTTACCTGACAGTTCATACAAGGGGTTTATCAATTCATTCATAAGGCATTTTCTTTTTGCTCAGTGGTGAAGCAATTTTATGGCCTGATCAAAAATCATCAGCCATTAAACCTTTGATATGAAAAAGATATTGTTCACGGCGGCATTGCTGCTGGCTTGTGCGTTCCTGTTCTCCTTCCGTTATTCAGCTGGTTTTTCGGACGATCTCTGGAAGCAGCTGGGTATCTCACAGAAAGAAGGAACTGATAAGATTAGAAACAGTTTCCTGTATGGTTATCTCGAGCATTACGGCGTTCGCAACCTGAAACAGATCGCTGCGGGTAACCGGGCTACCCTGGCCGCCGAGTTGCTTAAATATTCAAAGGAATACGTAAACAGTCCGGCATTCCGCAAGGAATATGACTTACAAAGAACTGCTTCACGCCCTGTTGAACCGGAAAAATTCACCCGTACAAAGGAAGATATCCGCAACGAGAAAGTAGAGGAAATGAAAAAAAGCATCAGCGGTGCGGAAGAGACTATTAAGAAAATGCCGGAAATGGAAAAATCACTTCGGCCGACCGTAGACCTCCTGCATAAGACGCTTAAGGATTACCAGGATCCAAACAGTAAAATGATCGAAAACATGTACCAATATGAGGTCTATTCGTACAACGACAGGGTGGAGCGTTACAAGCAGGATCTGAAAAAATGGGAAGAAGAAAACCCGGCAGATCATAAGATCAGGATTCGTAAATACCTGTCGAAATACCTTGAACTGGCAGCGACAGTAGATTTCGATGCTGCGCTAACGGAAAAAGGCGGTAAAAAATATTTCGTGAATTCAGCTTATGAAGGAAAGGCGAATGATTGGAAACAGGTTTTCCGTGCAGGTAAGGAGGTATATTCCGTAACCAGGCCATTTGCAGAACAGTGGCTCCGCGAGCTGCAATGAGAAAAATAGCTGGTCTGGCGGGCATTTGAAGTAAGTATAGGTATATTAGAGCTGAAAAAGTAAACGCCCTGCCCCTTGTTCCGATTTATCTGTCTAATATTTCTGGCTGTATTTGGTTATTCAGGCTTGTTGGCTCAGCCACACCAGCAGTTTCTTTTCACACACCTGGGTGTAAGTGACGGGTTGAGTTCTGACAATGTCATGGCTGTACAGCAGGATGGCAGCGGTTATATCTGGATCGCTACTTCCAGCGGCCTCCAGCGATATGATGGCCATCGGTTCCTTACTATCCGTCATGAAGCTGGTAACCCTACATCCATTCCTGATGGTGCGATCTATAACATCGCCTTTGACTGGAAAAATCGTCTGTGGCTGCTCCTGGGGGGCACACGGATAGGCTGGCTCGACACCCGGGATCTCACTTTTCATGAGGTTCCGGTAAAGTATCCCAGGGAGATCCTCAATAAATCAGGCGCAGGTATTTATCTCGACCGGGACGGAAAGCTTATGCTGGCAGCTGTGGGTAACGCCGTATTTACCTACAATGAAGAACATCGCGAATTTGCAGAAAAGCATAACCGTTTCACCCTTCCCAAAGGATGGAAACCTATACATATCTGGCAGGATATTAAACGTAACTACTGGATTGGCTGTGACTCCGGATTAGTAAAATACAATACACATGCAGGCTTGATGAGCTACAGGGGGCATAATGCGGATAAGGACAGGATCATAGAAACTCTTGGAAATGCACAGACCGTGGTATTCACTTATACCGACAGGTCAGGGCGTTTCTGGATGACCAGCTGGCCCAATTCCGGAATGAAGATCTGGAGTTTGGATACTTTAACCGGGTACAAAAAAGAATGGCAAAACATCCTTGGCCGTTCGATCAATAATAAATATTACGAACTGCGTGCAATATCCGAATTGAGTGACAGTTCCATTATGTTCTCCGGGCACAACCTGTTTGCGAGGATGAAAAAGGATGGCTCGGATTTACAGGTTGTTGCAAACAATCTTCCCGGAGAATACAGCATACGGTATGATGTTGTTAACCAGTTGTTCCAGGATGGAGAAAATAATGTGTGGATCAGTACAAATAAGGGTCTGTTCCGCTTCAATCCATTTGCGCAGTTGTTCCGGGCGGTTCAGAACAGGCGGCCTTCAAGGGACAGCGTTTTTGAGCCTGACGTTACCGGGATAATGCAGACTTCGGATGGTAAAATACTGGTAAGTACATGGGGAAGCGGAATGTTTTCCTACGACAGTACATTCAAAGCCATTGAGTCGAAGGTCGTACAGCAGGGACTCAATGAAAGAGAGGGAATGACCTGGTGCATGGTGCAATTGTCCAATGGAAACATCCTGAGAGGTAACCAGGAAGGTACTTTATTCGCTTATGATGCCTCCACCGGGAAGACGCGCAAAATCAAGGATTCCATCTTTGAAAGCAGTACTATTCGCCAGGTGGTGGATGATGGAAAAGGTTATCTATGGTTCGGAACCCAGCGGGGGTTCGTGGTTAAATGGAATCCGTCAACAGGGTCAGGAACTGTGTTACATCGCCTGCAATCAACCGTCAACAGGCTTTACCGGGACAGCTCAGGAGTGATCTGGGTGTGTACAACAACCAGCGGTTTATTACGACTCGATCCATCATCGGGAAAGATCATTGCACATTACAAAATGGAAGGGATGCCGGGGACAGTGTTGCGTGGCATCAATGCTACCGACATTATCCAGTATAATGACAGCATTTTCGTAATTGCTGCCAACGGGTTGAACCTTTTGAACATCCGTACAGGAAAGTTCAGGTATTTTTCTGCAGAAAACGGGCTGGAGACTAATGACATCACAAACCTGGTCAAAGACAAGGATGGTTATATCTGGATGTCGACCGGGATTGGAATTGTGAGTTTTCATCCCGTCAAAAGCAAGCTTAGTCTTTACAATTCTGCGGATGGAGTGCATACCAACGCTTTTCACGTAGGTTCATCTCGCCAGCTGTCCGATGGTCGGATCGCATTCGGGACGGCGCATGACATCCTCCTGTTCAATCCCTATTCCGTCACCATTTCAGAGTATGTGCCTCCCAGGGTTTTCATAAGTGAAATGTCGCTGATGAGCAATCCACTCAAGCTGGATTCAGTGATGAAACTGAAAAGAGTGGAACTGCAACATGACGAGACCTCAATGGTGATTGATCTTTCAACACTCACCTACCAGAATGAGTATCCCATTTACTATATGATGGAAGGTCTCGAAAAGACCTGGGTCAAAGCAGGTAACCAGTCACAGGCAATTTATAATTACCTGCCGCCAGGTGATTATACTTTTAAAACCGGCTGCAACAATCCGGACGGCAGCATAGGGCAGATTACGCGGCTGAATATTACTGTTAAAGCGCCATTCTGGAATACAAGGTGGTTTTACTCCCTCATCGGCCTTGCAATAGCAGCGGGACTTTTCTGGCTCGATCGTCAGCGACAACAGCGTATGCGATCTGAACACCAGATGCGCACAGCTATTGCTGGCAATTTGCATGAGGATGTCAATACCACGCTCCAGGACATCAGTATGCTGAGTGAGATTGCGGGAATGAAGGCGCATACCCAGCCGGAGAAATCCAAAGAATATATTTACGAGATTCAGCGAAAGAGCCGCAATATGGTAATAGCCATGAACGACGTGCTTTGGAGCATTGACCCCGTAAATGATAACATGCCCCGCACAGTTGAACGGATTCATGAAGTGGCGCAGGCAATGAGAAGCCGGTACGACGTTGAGGTTGAGGTTGATGCAGATGAGACCATACACCGGCTCAACCTTTCAATGAAGATCAGGCTGGAATTCATAATTATATATAAACTTGCAATCCTTGCGCTTGTCGAAGTACTTCGTGCTCCGAAAACCCGGGTCAATCTTTACTATTTAAAAGGCAAGTTGTACCTGTTCATCCAGGCGTCAGGCGTGGAGCTGGAAAGGTCCAATGGGTCTACGTTTAAATACCTCGCCGAAATGAAGACCCGTGCAAATTCTATTCATGCAACACTTAATATTCAATCAGGTAAAAGCGGGACCGAAATAAAACTGGGAGTACGGGTTTGAAGCGGATCAATTAATGGTAAATTAGACACATGGCGTTAAAGAAGTACAGCAAAAGGGAGCCCATTGCTTTTATATGGATCATGGTCCCTTATGTACCCGTAATTAATTCTATAATTTTCGGGAACTGCATTTTTACCACCTGGCAACGTTTCCTTTTGCAATTTTCACTTTCTGCCCTGTATCTTTTTTTCGCCTATTATCTTTTCCGCACTGTCTCATACCTGATCAGGAAGCGATTTCCGGATAACAGTGATTTATTTCGCCGGATCGGCCTTATGCTGCCGATCTTTTATCTCATGAATGTGCTTATGGTCACCGGCATGTATTCATACTTTAATACACTTGCCGTGAACGTTTGCGAGCCGCGTACCAGTATGTTCTGGTGGGCAGTTCTTTTTGGTTGCATTACAAGCACTATTCTCACTTTTATTAATGAAGCTGTAGCCAACTGGCACAGCTGGAAAATTTCCGTTACTGAAACCGAACAATTGAAAAATGTTTACCAGAAAACAAAACTTCTCGGCCTGAAGGGGCAGGTAAATCCCCATTTTCTTTTTAACTGCTTTAATTCACTGTCAAGCCTGATCAGCGAAGACGAGACCGAAGCAGAGAAATTTCTCAACGAAATGACAAAGGTGCACCGGTATATGCTCCGTGGCGACGATGAATTACTGGTCACACTTGAAGAAGAGCTGAAGTTCGTTACATCTTACCTGTATCTTATCCGGGCAAGGTTTGGAAATGCGATCTATGCAAGCATTGAAGTGCGTGCCGAAGATAAACATATGCTGTTGCCTCCGCTTAGCCTGCAGGCGATACTTGAAAATACGATCTATACGAACAGCACAAGTGCTGCTGACCCCCTGAAAATTCGCATTGGCAGCGGCGGTAGCCATACCCTTGTAATAGAAAATTCTGTGCATAGGAAAATAAGACGTGACAATATTGATTATGAGGAAGGACTGGATAACCTTATCGACAAGTATAAGCTACTGAATGAGCCAAAAATCATGATTGAAGAATCGGATGCCGAAAGGAAGATCATTATCCCCCTGATAGAGTCTAAGGAAACCTTTGTATGAAATTTTATAAACCACCTAAACATCAATTGTACAGTTTCCTGATGTCGATGCCCATCATCGATTTTGTGATGCATTACATCATGTTTGGGGACCGGGTATATTATGAAAGCCAGCTTTGGTTCTTTTCTTTTCCCCTACTTTTTTTAATGGGAATGGGGTCATGGTATATGCATTACCAGTACGATCACCTGATTTGGCAAAAATTTCCTTTGTTAAGCCAGACCTTTAAACGGGTAATGCTGAAGATACCGGTATATGTCATCGTAATGACTCCTTCTGTACTGATCATATTATTCGTATATCATGCCTTTGGTCTTTTCGGATTCCGTTTAACAACTGACAGTGTAAAATGGGCGCTTGTCGTGGGTTTTTGCGTCAACCTTATATTTAGTACACTTTTTGAAGGCATATATATCATTGGTAAATACAAGGAAAGTCTTTCCGAAAAGGAAGTACTGGAACAGATGCGGATTGTGCAGGAGTTTGACAATTTGAAGAGCCAGGTAAATCCACATTTTCTTTTTAATTGCTTCAATACCCTTTCGAGCCTGATTTCGGAAGACAAGAAACAGGCAGAGGTTTTTTTGAATGAATTAAGTAAAGTATACCGATACCTTCTTCGCAGTAATGAACACGGTATCACAACCCTGGATTCCGAACTTAAATTTATTGAAAGCTACTGCCAGTTGCTGAAGACGCGCCATGGTGATGGGCTGCAGGTTACCATGGAAATCGATAAAAAATATTCTTCCTATATACTTCCCTCCCTTGCTCTTCAACTGGTTGTGGAGAACGCCGTAAAACACAACGTGGTAAGCCGACAGCAACCGCTGACCATTGAGATCTTCACAACTTCAGCCAAACAGCTTGTCATCAATAACAACCTTCAACGGAAAATGCAGAAGGAAAAATCAACCAGGATAGGTCTCAATAATATCAGGGCCAAATACCGGTTGCTCAAACAGGACGGTTTCCAGGTGATCGAAGGAGAAAAAAATTTCATGGTTGTAATGCCACTTGTCTGGAATCAGTCAGCAACAGGGTGACCATCATTTCAACGCTTGCATCAGCGAATCCACACAGTCGTTTCTTCAGTCCATGCCTTAACATATTGCCGTCGGCGATTTTGCATGTTAAATTGTCTTTGCTACCTAAGAATGTTTAAACCTTATCTATTATGCAAAAGTTAGTGTTTGTAATGCTGGCAATCGTTACAGTTGCAGCAATACTGGTACCTGCCTGCAGGCAGGGTGTGGCAAAAGAAGGTAAAAGCGAAGAAGCAATAACTTCAAACATTGACCTCGTACAGCGAGGCGGGTACCTGGTAAACGCGATGCTCTGTGATGATTGCCATTCTCCAAAGTCCATGGGACCAAATGGCCCCGAAATCATCCAGGAAAGAAGATTGTCTGGTTATACCTCAGGCAATAAGCTTCCGGATTTCGACAGCACAGAAGTTAAGAAGGGCTGGGTGATATTCAGTCCCGACTTTACGGGAATAGTTGGTCCCTGGGGCGCATCCTTTGCCGCAAATATTACAAGCGATCCAACCGGCATCGGCAGCTGGAATTATGAACAGTTTAAAAAAGCATTCATGGGTGGAAAATTGAAAGGCCTTAACGGCACACGCGATCTTCTTCCGCCAATGCCTTGGCAGAATTTCAGTAAGCTGGATGACCAGGACGTTCAGGCCATCTATGCATTCCTGAAATCGACCAGGCCGGTCAGGAATGTTGTGCCAACTCCCAAAAAATTCAGTGAATTATATTAGTTGCGCGCATCAGAATAAAATTCCGAATTGAAACCCGATAGTAATGGTAGCCGGGTGATCATTCCCAAAACGAAAAGGAACAGGTATCGCGACAAACCAGTTGCTTTGCCTGTTCTTTTTCACAATTTTGTTTAGAACTGGTGTGAACCCATACCTTCCTGAGGTCTCAAATGCGGCACGTCCCGCAAAGGTGAAGCCATTTCCCAGTGCAACCAGCACACCGGGGTGAAAAAGGAAATTGCTCATTTTACTGGTCCCCTTTTCTGCCCGTACAAAGGGTACGAATTCAGCGGAGAAGCCTATCTTCCCGTTCTTCCAGATATTAATGCCAGTGGGGAGCCCACCCACGTAGTATCCATCAAAATTATAAACAGGCGCTCCTTTTGAATAGCTGACAATTGGGTGAAGGATGCCAACATATCCCATTACTTTCGGATATACACTTTGGTTAGTTTGTGCAAAAGCGCTGTAGGGGATACCCGCAACTGTAATTACCAAAAACAGATTGATCATTCGTTTCATCCCGCAATTTTATCCAGGCACACCCTAAAGGAATAGAATGATACTTACTCATTTGGACTTTTATTACTTTTCAGCAGTTTTTTACGATAGGCAGAAGGGCTTTGTCCGTTAAGTTTTTTGAAGATCCTTGTAAAATGACTCTGGTCGGAGAATCCTGACAGGTAAGCGATTTCTGTAAGGGAATAGTCAGGATTGCGCATTAGTTCAACAGACCTGTCGATTCGTTGTTTTCTGACATATTCTCCAAATGAAAGATTCTGGAAGTGACGCGAAAACTCCCTGGACAAATAGGAAGGATTTATGTCGAGGCTTTTGGAAAGTTCTTTCAGGGTAATGCCAGTATCAATCTGGTCCTGGATCATCTCCCTCAATGCGATTGCCCACGCAGGTTTCAGGTTCGTTAAAACATTCAGCAGTGTATTTTCAAAAGGTTGCTGTGTATGTTGCACATGCTGTAGGTTTTTTGCCCAGCTGTACAGTGCGTCATAGATCGTCATGCCTTTTGCGAGAAGTTCGTGATCGTCCTGGAAGTTATAGGCAAGTCCGGCAGATATTGCCCATAATCCGGGTGCCTGGAGCGAAAGTTCATGGTGGTCTGTATCAGCAGCACGGACTATAACTGCCAGGGTATCCAATGCCGGATCTTTAAGGCGGTACTTTTTGATCAAAGCATCGAAAGTACATTGGTCGCCCTTATGCGTAAGCTCGACACCAGGTATGTCGAAGGGAATTGCCTGGTTAGCCTTCGCTTCTTCGAGTACCCGGTCAAAGGGCACATACATGAACTCAGCGTCCCTGTCAATAAAATTGACAATTAGCCATGGGCATGCGATACGGTCGATTTTCGGTTTCTCTCTGGTAATCCATTTCATGACTAAATCTAAGATGAGCATTCCGGAATTTGTAAAGCAGGGCATTATTTCTACAATTTTCCGGATTTCAGTCTAAAATGCCGCGTTGCCTTTCTGGCATAGTTTTGTGGTTAATTTTATACTCAGAATTACTGAACTCCTTCTGGTGTTACTGCGGAATTGACGGATTAGTAGTGGATTTCATTTTAAGTGTCCATAATGAAAGTTAATACGAACACCGTTTACGACATCCTTTTACGTATGAGGCAATACTTCAACGGCGATAACCCAATGAAGAATTATGCATACGAAGAACCTCTCCGGTCCGAGTTATTGAGTACAGACCAGATGGAGGAGCGCGGGCGCATAGTAGCCACTGCCCACCGTCTCGCTGAAGGACGAGCACCTGATCAATTGCTCAAAAGACTTGCGGAGAATGAAAAGGTCCTTCTAATCGTGCGCAATCTCCTTGTCGAAGCAGTAAAAGCCAACCGGATCATCACCCCTGCAGGAGAATGGCTGCTTGATAATTTCTATTTGCTCGAAGAACAGATAGTTATCGGCAAAAAACACCTGCCAAAAGGATATAGCCAGAGTCTGCCAAGACTCGCGAATGGTCCATCTGAAGGTCTTCCCCGCGTTTATGACATTGCTTTAGAGATCATCAGTCACAGTGATGGCCGGGTTGACCTCAGGACCCTCAGTTCGTTTGTAGCCGCATACCAGACAGTGACTAAACTGACATTAGGTGAACTTTGGGCTATACCGATTATGTTGCGACTTGCGCTGCTGGAGAATCTCCGGAGGGTTGCTTCAAGGATTGCATTGGATAAAATTGACCAGAATCTTGCAGATTTCTGGGCGGAAGAAATGATAGCTGCTGCAGAGAAAAACCCCAAGAACCTCATCCTGGAAATAGCTGACATGGCGAGGTCAAACCCGCCAATGGAAAGTCCGTTTGTTGCAGAATTCACAAGAAGGTTACAGGGGAAAGGGCCGGCACTTGCATTACCCCTGCAATGGCTTGAACAGGAGCTTGCGGAAACCGGCCAATCGGCAGGGGATCTCGTAAACTTTGAGAACCAGAAACAGGCCGCCAACCAGGTTTCGATGAGCAACAGCATCGGTAGCCTGCGTTTTCTGAGTTCCACGAACTGGCAGGAATTTGTCGAAACGATCAGCCTGGTTGACCAGGCTTTACGGCAGGATATCGGTGGCGTGTACTCGCAGATGGATTTTGCCACACGTGACCGGTATCGTCACGTTGTGGAGAGAATTGCGAAGCACAGCGAACTTTCGGAATACGAAGTTGCCCGGATTGCAATTGACCTTGCAGCACAGAGCAATGGACACCCTGAGGTTCATTCGAGAAAGAGTCATGTAGGTTATTATTTAGTTGACAAAGGATTGGCGGAAACGGAGGCGAAAGCGAAGATGAAGCGGGGAATTTTTGGCCACACGAAAGTTTTACTTAAACGGATTCCCGTTGGCGCTTATATTACCTCAATAGTTTTGTTAACGCTGATAATTTCGGGTGCGTTGCTTGAAATGGCATGGCGGGATTCGATTCCGTACTGGCAGCTTGCCATTTTTGGTTTTTTCCTTATCACTGCGAACAGTCAGTTTGCGGTATTGGTGGTTAATTGGGTCATCACCCTCCTGGCCCAACCGAAATTGCTGCCCAGGATGGACTACTCAAAGGGAATCCCACCTGAAACCCGCACACTTATTGTGATTCCGACAATCATTTCAGACGACGAAAGTGTAGATCATCTTATCGAGGGGCTGGAAGTGAGATACCTGGCGAATCCGGATGAGAACCTGCATTTCGCTCTGCTGACAGATTTCAGTGATGCGGAAGAAGAATCCCTTCCTGGCGATGATGACCTGGTTGCTTATGCCTGCAGCAGGATAAGTGAACTGAATAAAAAATATTTTCGGCGGCGCAGCGAAATCTTTTACCTGTTCCACCGGCCAAGAAAATGGAATCCGCGTGAAGGCTGCTGGATGGGATATGAACGCAAGCGGGGTAAACTTGGCGACCTTAATGCACTCCTTCGCGGTGCCGAACGCACGGCATTTTCTGCGATCGTTGGCGATTATAGCTTTCTTACCAATGTGCGTTATGTAATTACGCTCGACACCGACACCCAGCTGCCGCGGGAAACAGCATGGAAACTTACTGCCACGATGGCCCACCCGTTAAATCATCCAGTTTACGTAAGAAACAAGCAACGTATAGTGGACGGTTACGGCATTTTACAACCGCGTGTTGCTGTCAGTCTTCCAAAGGCCAACAGTTCCTGGTATGCCAGGTTGCATGCGAATGATTCGGGACTGGATCCTTATACCCGGGTAACCTCGGATGTATACCAGGATCTGTTCAGGGAAGGCTCTTTTATAGGCAAAGGGATTTATGACGTCGATGCTTTTGAACAGGTATTAAAAGCAAGGTTTCCAGAGAATCGTATCCTGAGCCATGACCTGCTCGAAGGAAATTATGTCAGATCGGGATTACTGAGCGATGTCCAGTTGTATGAAGAATACCCGTCAGGTTACCTCACCGATGTTAATCGGCGCCATCGTTGGATCCGGGGCGATTGGCAGATCGCAACCTGGATCCTGCCACTTGTACCCGGCACCAGCAAACGACTTATGAGAAACAGGCTTTCTGGCCTGTCACGCTGGAAAATTTCTGATAATATCCGCAGGAGCCTGGTACCCTTAGCTTTTACCGCGCTGTTTATTTTGTCATGGGCCTGGTTATCGTATTCCTGGCTATGGACTATCATTATTATAAGTCTCATCTTTCTCCCGGTGTTACTGCTGATCATCTGGGATGTGTTGCATAAGCCCGAGGACATAAGTTTCAAAGCTCATATCCGTGAATGCATACAGTCGGGTACAGGTAATATCTCACTGGCACTGTTTACGCTTTCAACCCTTCCCTTTGAAGCCTGGTACAACCTGGATGCAATATTCAGGACCCTATGGCGCATGTGTATAACGAACAAGCGTTTGCTCCAATGGACGCCCTCTTCAGACCATTCATCGCAGCCCACAAATTCACTGGCAGCAATGTATCTCATTATGTGGAGCGGACCTGCGATCGCATTTCTTACATTTATTTTTTTCAGTTACTTCTCGCCCACAGTAGTAGCAGTAGCCGCACCTCTGCTGATCCTTTGGGGTATTTCACCGGGAATTGCATGGGGGGTGAGCCTGCCTGTGGTGCCGCAGGTTCCTGACCTGAATGATAAGCAAAAAAGTTTCCTGCGACGCCTGTCACGCAAGACCTGGGCTTTTTTTGAACGATTTGTCGGCGAAGAAGACAACTGGTTACCTCCCGATAACTACCAGGAACATCCCGTGGAGATAGTCGCTCACAGGACCTCACCTACCAATATGGGTATCTCTGTCCTGGCAAACCTTGCAGCTTATGACTTCGGGTATATCCCGATGAGCCAGCTGCTTGACAGAACGTCAAAATCATTTGGTACAATGAACCGGATGGAAAAGTACAAGGGACACTTTTTCAACTGGTACGACACAATCAGTCTTAATCCCCTGCCCCCGAAGTACATTTCGTCAGTTGACAGTGGTAACCTTTGCGGACATATACTGACCCTACGCCAGGGACTTCTCGAAATTCCCGGGAGGTCGGTCGTGCATCCGAGGTTATTCGAGGGTATTCGCGATACATTTGACATCTTAGCCGAACACTCGGGGAAAAGTGAGATTGCAGGGCTACGTAAATTCCGGGACGAATTTGATAAAGCAGTTCTTGTACAACCAGGAACACTTCGGTCCGTAAAGCTTTCCCTGTATAATCTGCTGACCTGCACTGAAGCACTTGCTGATTCACCAGGTCATGGAGACGAAGAATATGTATGGTGGCTAAACAGCCTGCTGCAGCATATAGAAAATGCTATTGACGACCTTCTTACTATTGCTCCGTGGCTCGTTCTTTCCGAAGCGCCGGTTGAATTCGAAACTCTTAAAGAACTCGACCTTCCCCGTACACTTTCACAGGTTGCTGAACTTGAGGATGAATGGATTCCCAGGATCCAGTCATACAACTCCATCGAGAATACTGTGGCGGAAAAGGAATGGCTGCTTGCAGCGACGAACTATATTAAAAAGGCTTCGTCAGTTGCCCGCGACCGACTGGCGCTGGTTGATACACTTACCCGCAATTGTGAAACGATGGCAGACGTGGAATACAATTTCCTTTATGATAAGTCTCGGCATCTTCTTCGGATCGGGTATAATGTTGATGACCACCGGGCTGATGGCAGCTATTATGATCTGCTTGCATCTGAATCACGTTTATGCACATTTGTAGCTATAGCACAGGGAAAACTTCCACAGGAAAGCTGGTTTGCCCTGAACAGGCTTCTCACGAATACGAGCGGTGATCCCGTACTCTTGTCGTGGAGTGGTTCCATGTTCGAATATCTTATGCCCCTGCTGGTCATGCCGACATATGAAAATACACTGCTGGATCAGACTCACCGTGCAACTGTAGAAAGGCAGATAGAGTATGGAGGTCAGCGCAATATTCCCTGGGGTATGTCTGAGTCAGGTTATAACATGTTTGATGTAAACCTTAATTACCAATACCGGGCATTCGGGGTGCCTGGACTTGGATTAAAGCGCGGGCTCGGCGATGACCTGGTGATTGCCCCTTATGCAACTATGATGGCGCTCATGGTAGATCCGGAAGAAGCACAGCGTAACCTGCAGGTGCTTACAGATCATAAGTTCCAGGGTCGTTATGGTTTTTTTGAAGCGATCGATTACACGACCAGCAGGCTGCCCCGAGGTCAATCCCACGCAATCGTCCGCTCCTTCATGGTCCACCACCAGGGTATGGGCTTCCTTTCGCTAGCCTACCTGTTGCTTGACAAGCCAATGCAAAAGAGATTTGAGGCAGAACCCCAGTTCCAGGCAACTCTGTTATTGTTGCAGGAACGGATTCCACGCGCCTCTATCTTCTATGCCCATACTTCTGATATCGGTGAAACTCATATCGACATAGGATACCCTGAAATGCGTGTTATCAGTACGCCGGACACACCTATACCCGAGGTGCAGCTGATGTCGAACAGCAAATACCAGGTGATGATCACAAATTCCGGCGGAGGCTACAGCAGGTGGAAGGAGATTGCAGTTACCCGTTGGCGGGAGGACACAACCTGCGACAACTGGGGAGTTTTCTGTTATATTAAAAACATTGAAACAGGTAATTATTGGTCGAATACATATCAGCCAACGCATCGCCAGGCAAAGAACTTCCAGGCAGTATTCTCACAGGGACATGCAGAATTCAAACGTCATGATGAGGGGTTTGAAACGCGGACGGAGGTAGTAGTTTCACCGGAAGACGATATTGAAATGAGACGGGTACGCATTACCAACCGGAACCAGGCAAGAAAGATCCTTGAAATTACCAGTTATACCGAAGTGGTTTTGGCGAGTCCTGCTGCCGATGCAGCCCATCCAGCGTTCAGTAATCTGTTTGTTCAGACTGAAATCGTGCCGAACCAGCCGGTGATCATGTGCACTAGACGACCTAGATCAAAGACAGAGCAGCCACCGTGGATGTTTCACCTGATGACGGTGCAGGATGCAGAAGTACAGGAAGTTTCCTATGAAACAGACCGGATGCAGTTTATTGGAAGAGGCAATACGACCAACAATCCAAGGGTAATAAAAGATTCTGTTGCACTTTCGGGGTCAGACGGACCTGTACTTGACCCGATCGTCTCCATACGATACAGATTGTTATTAAAGCCCGGACAGTCAGCAGTAGTGGATATGGTTATAGGTATAGGAGATTCAAGGGAGGTCTGCACGGGATTGATGGCAAAATACCAGGACAGGAACCTGAAGAATCGTGCATTTGAAATGTCCTGGACCCATAGCCAGGTGATATTGCGACAGATCAATGCTACCGAAGCTGATGCACAATTGTATAACCGCATTGCCAGTTCCATCATCTTTGCAAATCCCATTTTACGTGCGGATACCGCAGTTATAAAATCAAACTTCAGGGGGCAATCCGGTCTCTGGAGTTATTCCATTTCCGGCGACATACCCATTGTGTTGTTGCATGTCCATGATTCCGAGAATATATCCATGGTAAAGCAGCTGGTACAGGCGCATGCTTACTGGAAATTAAAAGGGCTTGCTGTTGACCTGGTTATCTGGAATGAAGATTATGGTACTTACCGCCAGGCACTTCAGGAGCAAATTCTTGGTCTTATTACTGCTTCGGGTGGAAATTTCATTGCCGATAAGCCAGGCGGGATCTTCGTCCGTTCTGCTGAACAGATCTCGCATGAAGACCGCATCCTTTTTAAAACAGTGGCACGGGTCATTATTGATGATTCAAAAGGACCATTGACTGAGCAAATGGTTAAACGTCCCTCATCCAAAGCAATACCGGCTCAGCTTGTAGCGTCATCTGATACCAGGCATGTAAATAGCGCATTTCTTAAAGTACCTGATGACTTGCTGTTTCGTAACGGGCTGGGTGGATTTTCACCCGATGGCAGGGAATATGTTATTGTAACTTCTGTTCACCAGTATACTCCGGCGCCATGGGTGAATGTAATGGCAAATGAAAAATTCGGCACAGTTATTTCCGAGCGCGGTTCCGCCTATACGTGGGGGATAAACGCACATGAATACCGGCTCACTCCCTGGAATAATGACCCCGTCGGCGATACTTCTGGTGAAGCATTTTATTTACGTGATGAGGAAAGCGGCCATTTCTGGTCACCACTTCCCTGGCCGGCCCCTGGAAATACAACATATATCGCCAGGCATGGATTCGGTTACAGCACTTTTGAACATATTGAAAACAATATCAGGAGCGAAATGCAGGTATTTGTTGATGGCAAGGAAAGTATCAAGTATTTTTTCCTCAAGGTCCGCAACCTCGGTACAGGTACGAGAAGATTATCGCTCACAGGTTATATGGAATGGGTGTTAGGTGAACTCAGGCATAAATCTGTTATGCATGTAGTTACAGAAGCAGACCAGGAGACCGGGGCGTTGTTTGCGACAAACCGCTACAATACGGTATTTGCAGAAAGGGTTACTTTTTTTGTAGCCGATGATCCATCGCGCAATTTTACCTGCGACAGGTCTGAGTTTATTGGCAGAAACAGTACGTTAAGGAATCCGGAAGCAATGCGAAGAACAAAACTCTCCGGCAAGACCGGTGCGGCTATTGATCCCTGTGGGGCCATACAAATAAACCTGGAGTTGCTTGCAGGACAAGAGAAAGAGATTGTGTTTCGCCTGGGAACTGCTGATAACATGCACAGTGCCGTGCACCTTGTAAAGTCATTTGCCGGTGTTGAAAAGGCTGCCCATGCATTGCAGATGATTAAGGATTTCTGGGATGCTACCCTTGATTCATTACAGGTGCAGACGCCTGACCCTTCCACGAACGTCCTTGCCAACGGATGGCTGACTTACCAGACGCTGGCTTGCAGGATCTGGGCAAGAAGCGGTTACTACCAGTCGGGCGGTGCGTTCGGATTCCGCGACCAGTTGCAGGACGTTCTTTCATTACTTCATTCGCGTCCACAGTTAGTCAGGTCGCAATTGCTGCTGCATGCGTCGAGGCAATTTCCCCAGGGTGATGTTCAGCACTGGTGGCACCCACCGGAAGGCAGGGGAGTAAGAACGCGTTGTTCTGATGACTACCTCTGGTTGCCATATGTGCTGTGCCGCTACCTGAATACTACCGGAGATAAATCAATATTATCGGAACGAATTGGATTTATTGAGGGCAGGTTGCTTAATCATGACGAAGAATCATATTACGACATGCCACATCATTCTCCCCTGCTCGAAACTTTATATGAGCACTGCAAGCTATCTATCCGCAATGGCCTCAGATTTGGTGAACACGGCATTCCCCTGATCGGATCAGGAGACTGGAACGATGGTATGGATCATGTGGGCAGGGAAGGAAAGGGCGAGAGTGTGTGGCTTGGTTTCTTTTTATATTATACACTGCAGGAGTTTGAAAAGGTCGCTGTATTGAATGAGGATAAGGATTTTGCAGCTGAATGCTCGAAAGAAGCGGAAAAGCTGCGGGAGAATATTGAAGCAAATGCGTGGGATGGGGAATGGTACCGGCGAGCTTACTTCGATGATGGCACTCCGCTCGGCACAAAACAAAATGAAGAGTGCCGGATCGATTCCATCTCACAGAGCTGGTCTGTTATCAGCCGGGCCGGTGATCCGGAAAGAAGCAGGATGGCCATGGAATCAGTAAGTAAATATCTCGTACGGAAAGAAACAGGCATAATCCAGTTGCTGGAACCGCCTTTCGATAAATCCCCATTGAACCCTGGTTATATAAAAGGTTATGTTCCCGGGGTTCGGGAAAACGGTGGCCAATACACACATGCCGCCATTTGGACACTTATGGCCAATGCGTTGCTTAAAAACAACGAAAGGGTTTGGGAGCTTTTCAGCATGGTAAACCCGATCAATCATGGAAATTCACCGGAGACAATGCGGAAATATAAGGTGGAACCATATGTGATTGCGGCCGACATTTATGCCCGTGACCCACATAGTGGCAGGGGAGGATGGACATGGTATACCGGCTCGGCAGGATGGATGTACCAATTCATTATCGAATACCTGCTGGGTATTACTAAAGATGCAGACCGGCTTTCCGTTCAACCTTGTATTCCATCGGCATGGGAATCATTTAAAGTAAAATATCGATTTGGGGCAGCGACATACAACATTACTTACATCAACAACCGAAATCCAGATCATAATTATATAGTGAGGTTGAATGGTGAAAAACAGGATGAACCAATTATTCCTCTGGTTGACACTGAAACCGTTCATGAGGTAGTCATCGAATAAGACTACCTTTACTCAGTATTGATGGTTTTTAAATTATGATACAGGTCGGACGGTATAATACCCTGAAAGTTTTAAGAAAAGTCGAATTTGGCGTGTTCCTCGATGACGGAGCTGATGGCATTCTGCTGCCAAAACGTTTTGTGCCACCGGGACTAGAGCCTGGCGATGAAGTAAAAGTGTTTATATACCATGATTCAGAAGACAGGTTGATCGCTACAACCCAGGAGCCTGCTGGAATCGTCGGCGATATCGTTGCGCTGAAAGCAGTTTCCGTGACCAGGCAGGGTGCTTTTCTCGACTGGGGATTAATGAAAGACATTTTCGTGCCTCGTTCCAGGCAGATCTCTGTGATGCGTGTCGGGGGAATGTATATTGTCCGGATCTACGTGGATGAGCAGACCGGGAGGGTTGCAGCAACTGAAAAAATTGAATCGTTTCTCAGTAATGACAACCTTGAGGTAAAGGAAAAGGATCTTGTGGATATTCTTGTTTACAGACGTACTGATATCGGTTATACGGTTATTATTAACGGAAGGCACACCGGTGTGCTGCACTTCAATGAGATTTATCGTAATATCCAGGTGGGCGACAGGGCTAAGGGATTTATTAAAACCATCAGGCCGGAAAATAAGATTGATGTCGTTTTGGGCGAACCCGGGTACAATCGTGTCGGTTCTGAAGCTGATAAGATCCTTGGCCTCCTCAATACACAGGGAGGCTTCCTGCCTTACCACGATAAATCAGACCCGGAAGACATATATGATTATTTCGGGATGAGTAAGAAAACCTTCAAAATGGCAATAGGAAACCTGTTCCGGCAAAAGGTTATCGAAATAACCGATCACGGGATCAGGCTTATTAAATAAAACCGATATATACGGAATATTAGTCTTTATGTTTGTGTTTGTGCTTCTTCTGCTGCCCCGGCGCGTATGGTTTTGCAGATTTGGAACCATAAACTTTTTTAGCCTGGCCGGGAGGAAGAGGCTTCGAATGATGGTGGTGATGATCTCGGATTACGACCGTTTTACGGGTGCATGCAGTGAATGCAATTGAAGCAATGGCAATTGTTGCCAGCACGGTTCGGATAGTCATAGGGTATTTTTTATCTGCCAATATTAGCAAAATCCGTGCAAAAGTCTAAACCTTATCGATAAATCCTTTCCAGGGCGGCATGATATTTTTCCATGATTACCTTTCTTTTCAGGCTGAGCTTAGGGGTAAGTTCGCCCGAATCGATGGTCCAGTCGGCTGGAAGAAGTTCAAACCTTTTGATTTGTTCAACGTGATTAAAGTACTTGTTGAAGCTTTCAACGAGGTCTTTATACATCTCTATCACCTTAGGATGAGCTATCAGTTCTTCATTTGTTGTATAAACTATTCCGCGGGACTTTGCCCAGTCTTTCAGATTTGGATACGATGGAACAATCAGTGCACCAACGAATTTTTTTTCTGCTCCTACAACGATCAGCTGTTCGATATATAAGGATTCCTTCAGCTTATTTTCAATCGGCAGTGGGGCAACATATTTGCCGCCGCTTGTTTTAAACATTTCCTTTTTACGATCCGTAATCTTGAGGAATTTGCCTTGTTCCAACAAGCCAATATCGCCTGTACTGAACCAGCCATCCCTGATCACGTCTGCAGTCAGGTCAGGCCGCTTATAATATCCCATCATGATGTTAGGCCCTTTGGAAAGGATTTCTCCGTCCTCCGCAATCTTTACTTCTATGCCGTCGATCAGCGGACCCACTGATCCGAACTTCCGTCCTTTTTCCGGATACCGGTTTACAGAAATGACTGGTGATGTTTCCGTCAGCCCGTAACCTTCAAGAATTGGAATGCCAGCGGCCGTAAATATGCGGATCAGCTTTACCTGGCAGGCCGCACCGCCACTCACTATCGCCCTTATGTTTCCACCTAATCCTTCCCTCCATTTGCTGAAAACAATTTTGTTTGCGAGCGATAATTGTAAATTATACCAGGCCCCCTTGTTGGCGTTAATTTCGAATTTGTCTGCGAGTGAATGGGCCCAGAAAAATAACTTCCGCTTTACACCCGTCAATTCCATACCCTTAAGCATGATCTTTTCATAAACTTTCTCAAGTAACCTGGGAACAGTTGTAAAAAGTGTGGGCTTTACTTCCTTGAGATTATCACCAATTGTTTCCAGGCTTTCAGCGTAATAGATCGAAGTCCCGGAATACAAATAGATATAAGTGACCATTCGTTCGAAAATGTGATTCAGGGGCAAAAAGCTCAATGCCCGCTGGCCTTTGACTCCAATGTCATTGAATGCACTTTCAATACTGCTCATGACATTGCTGAGAATATTCTCATGTGAGAGCATCACCCCTTTGGGCGTACCGGTTGTTCCCGAAGTATAAATAATTGTAGCGAGATCCTTATATCCGATTTTTTCTGCGATCTGGCTTATCCGGTTCAGGTGTTCCTGCGATGCTGTTCTTATCAGGTCTCTCCAATGCGATGCATCCGGAACACTTTCAAATGTAAAGATATATTTCAGGCTTGGAACCCTGGGTTGAATACTCAATACCTTATGATAAAGATCCTCATCGTTAACGAATACCATTTTTACCTGGGCATCATTAAATACGAACTCAAGTTCCTTTAAATTGATAGTTGGATAAACTGGTGTAAGAATTGCACCGATCTGCTGAACGGCCAGGTCCACTATTATCCATTCAGGCCGGTTCTTTGAAAGTATGGCGACCTTGTCCCTTCCCTCCGGCGTAAGATCTGTTCCGCCGCCGATACCTAAACCCAGCAGACCCGCACTGAGCTGGTTCACGGTTTCCGACACCTCTAAAGTGCTGAATGTCCTCCATTTCCCGTTTTCCTTTCCGGCAAGCATATCGGAAAGAGGATTGTGTGCGAGATTGAACTGAAGGCAATCAAATAATCTTCTGGGTTGATCCATAGTGCAATCGTAAGGATTATTGTTAAGCCTTTCAAATATAAGTAGTGGCGGACAATAAAAAAACCGGCAGTCTGACTGCCGGTTTATATCAAACGCAAAACCTCACTAAAAAAGCGACTTACAATTTGTTGGCTGTAATATTAAGCTTGATGTTAACTTCCGGGCGGATGAATTTATCGCCAAGGCTTTTGTCGTTACCATAATAGAGACCCCACAGAGTACGGTCTATGTTGAAGTTGGCCTGTGCCTGAACATTGTTGTCTGCAATGGTCAGTTTAGCCGGAAAACTGATGTTTTTTGTGCTGTCTTTCAGGGTAAGGTTACCACTGATCGTGTGTGTTGCGCTGCTGTCATTTGCGAGCGGCGCCACAGAAGTGATCTCGAATTTCGCAGTTGGAAATTTATCGGTGTCCAGGAAATCTGCACTTTTCAAATGCCCTTCCAGTTTTTCCTTTCCTTCACCTGCTTTAAGGTCAAGGTCTGTCAGACTGGCTGTGTTGATGACAAAGCTTCCAGCTGAAATCGATCCGTTTTCCACAGAAAAGTTACCTTCGGAAATCTTGAAAAGACCATTATGCTGGCCTACCGGTTTTGAACCCAGCCATTCCACAGAACTTCCTGTGGTGTCAATGTTGAACGCAGTTCCGCCGGTTGCTGCCGCTTCTTGTTGTTCTCCTGTTACCGCCTGGTCCGCTTCAGGTGCATTGTTACATCCTACAATTGTCAGTGCTGAAAGCGCAGCGCCCAGAAAGATTGCTTTTTTCATGGTGATTTGTGTTAATAATTTCGATTTGTGTACCACAAAGATAAAGGAAAATCAAATAATAGTGTTTAAACATTGATTAAGGAAATGCTAATGTTCCCAAAATTAATCGTATTTCCTTGAAAGTCAGATGAATGAAAGGATGGATCAGTTGAACCGATATTGTTGGCTGCCCGGCATTTTATAGACACGACCTTTTTGAAACTGAATAAAAGAGTCGTACGACTTATGATTTTGCTGGGTCCAGGCCTGGAACGCCGGCAAATCCTGGGCTGCACCGAAGATCCACTGGTTATATGCTTCAAAAAAGCCTTCGCGCAACAATTGCCGTTGATATTCAAACAACCTGAACGGATAACGTGGGGGATCTTTCTGGTACCAGTCAATTACAAATTTTGACCTGAGCATGGTTAGGCTTGCCGTGGTTACCCCGCCACTGACTGTGGACGCATGTTTATTTAAAAGGTTGGCGAATTCAACTTCAAACCCGTTCCCTTTGTCGGGTGCTTTAAGCCCGTTCATATTGGTGAAATATTTCTTGTAGGCGTCGAGGAGAAGTTGTTTTATTTCCGGTGTACGCCTGCTGTAACTTTCCAGGTTGACAAATATCTCTCCATAGATCAGTGCCCAGATTTTGTCTGTGCTGACATAATAATACCTGGCTGCATTGTAATAGTTACCTGAATAATTCGGATCGGCGCTAATACCTTTTTCCCACAGTTCAATAGCTTCTTCCAGCTTTTTCCTGTTCCATTGTAATTCGCCATAGTCGTTGAACAGGACGCCGCTGTTTGGGAAAAGTTTTATTCCGGCTTTATATAGTTTTTCGCATTCCTTTAGTTCCTCTATTGCTTTATACGTCATTCCCAGCAGCTGGAAGCTGCGTACATCCGGGTTCGGCTTTTCAGTGAGCGCTTTTCCAAGCTCCACGGCTTTGCCAAAATCCCGCCCGAGATAGTAATTGAAGAGCAGGTCATTTTTTAACTCTATGTTGCCCGGCTCTTTTTCCAGGGCGCGGGTCAGCACCAGCGTAGCATTTGAATAATCACCGGACTGCATGTATTCGCGGGCATGTTGCCGCAGGGCATTGACATCTTCTTCCTGCGCATAGCCATTTGTAGTTGCGAACAGGATACCTCCCGTAAGCAACAGCATAATATTGCGGTAACTAATCTTCATGCCATCTCGAATTATTATGAATAGATTAAATGGGTCAATAGTCCATCCCTCAGCTTTGGTTCAAACCACGTGCTTTTGGGAGGCATTACATTCCCGCTGTCTGCAATATCAAACAATTGCTGGATACTGACAGGGTGCAGGCTGAAAGCTACGGCCATTTCGCCACTGTTAACGCGGCCCTCAAGTTCTCCCAATCCCCTGATCCCTCCAACGAAATCAATCCTTTTGTCTGTACGCTGGTCTTTGATTCCCAGCAGTTTGTCCAGCACCAGTTCGGATAATATAGTAACATCAAGAACACCGATCGGGTCGGTTTTGTATGTTCCTTCCTTTGCCGTTAGCTTGAACCATTGGCCGCCCAGGTACATTCCAAATTCATGCAGCCTTGTCGGGGAAAAAGCCGCGGGCATCCTCTCCACTTCAAAATCATCATATAATGCGCGAAGGAAGTCAGCCTCGGTCAGTCCGTTCAGGTCTTTTATCACCCGGTTGTAATCCATGATATGCAACTGGTCTGCGGGGAAGAGCGTCGTCAGGAAGTAGTTCGCATTTTCACTATGCCCTTTTTCAAGAGACTTGCGGACTTTCGCTGCTGAAGCGGCCCTGTGGTGTCCATCGGCGATATAAGTATTGGGTACTTTATTCCGGAACAACTCGCTGATGAGGTTAATCGTCTTATCCTCATTTACCACCCACACCCGGTGGGAGATATTATCCTGGGCCGTAAAATCATATGCGGGCTTGTTTTGCTTCCAGTTTTCAATAATGTCGTTAATTTCCTGGACATCCCGATAAGCCAGGAAAACATTGCCCGTTTGTGCGCCTGTAGTCCGGATATGGTTGATGCGGTCCTGCTCCTTCTCCGGTCGTGTGAACTCATGTTTCCTGATAATATCATTTTCGTAGTCATCTACGGATGATACTGCAACCAGGCCCGTTTGTTCCCTGCCGTTCATCACCAGTTCGTATATGTAATAGCAGGGTTTGTCTTCACGCAGCAACAACCCGTCAGTAATAAATTTTTCCAGGTTCGTTTTTGCCATTTCATAAACTTCAGCGCTGTGAATGTCACTGATCCCCGGAAGGTCAATTTCCGATTTCGTAACATGAAGGAAACTACTCCCGTTACCCTTCGCCTGAACTGCGGCTTCAGATGAATTCAGTACATCGTAGGGTGGGGAAGCGACAGCAGCCGCGAAGGATGTGTGTGGACGTAAAGCTTTGAATGGTTGTATAGTTGCCATATTAATTCGATCTGTTGTTAACCGTTTTTGTTTGCAAAATCTTTCATAAGGTCAGTGACCGCCTCAACACTTTCATAGGGCAGGGCATTGTACATGCTGATCCGGAATCCACCAACCGAACGATGACCTTTAACTCCGTACATGCCATTTGCTTTACAAGTAGCCAGAAACGCTTTCTCCAGGTCAGCGTCAGCCATAGTAAACACGGCGTTCATCAGGCTACGGTCTTCTTTGGCGACCGTTGGTGTGAACAAAGGAAGCTGATCCAAAGTGTCGTAAA
Organism: Flavihumibacter solisilvae; assembly: GCF_000814475.1. Lineage (GTDB taxonomy): Bacteria > Bacteroidota > Bacteroidia > Chitinophagales > Chitinophagaceae > Flavihumibacter > Flavihumibacter solisilvae. The sequence goes on from NZ_JSVC01000002.1 coordinate 100,328, forward strand.
GCAGGGCTGCTTTCTTTTCATTTAATTTCTGAATTGCCTTTACCCCACCAATTTTCTTTAACCAGCGAAGTGTCAGCATACAAACGTACACCGCAAACACTGGCGGTGTGTTCAGCATTGAGCCATTCTTGATATGCTCACGGTAATCCATCATTGCCGGAAGTTTCCGGGAAACTTTTCCCAGGATTTCCTGATCAGTTATCACCACGTTTACTCCCGCTGCACCAATATTTTTTTGGGCTCCGGCATAAATAAGTGCAAAGCGGTTGAAGTCCATGTCCGTACTAAGGATATCGGAACTCATGTCCGCAACAAGCGGAATGTCGGTTTCAGGAATAGCATGCATCTGCGACCCTTCAACCGTATTGTTAGTTGTATAATGAAAGTAACTGGCCTTATCAGGTATGGAATACCCTTTAGGGATATACGAATAGTTGCGATCTTTCGAACTCGCCACTACTTCGACATTACCATAAAGCTTTGCCTCCTTGATGGCCTTTGTTCCCCAAACGCCACAGTCAAGGTACGCCGCGCCCGACTTTTCATCGAGCAGATTCATGGGAACCTGGAAAAATTGTGTGGAGGCACCGCCATGTAAAAAAAGTACTTCTTTACCCGCGTTAAGATTCATCAGTTCCCTGGTAAGAGACTGCGCTTCGTCCATAACGGACTGGAAAGCATCTGTACGGTGACCGATCTCCAGGATGGAAAGGCCCATATTGTTGAAGTTGAGAATAGCTTCACTTGCTTCCTGAAAAACCTCTTTCGGCAGGATGGATGGTCCTGCATTAAAATTATGTACCACGTGCTTTCCTTTTGGTAAGGCTGCAATTTCCTGAAAAAATGTGAAACGAAGACAGCGTTAATCGCAGGAGCGTGATTTAACTGCCCGATTTAGCCACAACCGGGCCAAGCTGTCCACCACCAATACCTGTTCAGGTGGGAGCTTTTCATTCAATGCCGACAAGTTTGGCTGACCTGCATTGATCCATGCGGTATACCAGCAACTGGCGGTTATGTGAATGGCCTGCCTGAGCCGACGTTCAACCATTCCATTTAGCCGCCTGTCGTAGCTGAGGCTGTACACTCCGGAATATTGCCTGATCAACTGGCGATTCCGCCATTCATAGGCATATTTCAGATCTGGAGCCGTGTTAACTGACAGGCTTGCTTCGATAGTTAGCACTGAATCGACGGCGGCGGCACTTTCCATCACTACCTTCCAGATCATTTCCGCGGGGTTGTGGACGTATACAGCCTTGTCAATGAAGAAATCCCATTCCTTTTCTGCGAGCAGTTCAGGAAGCCTGCTCTCCCAGAATGCATGGATGCCATGCTGGTTCGACAATTGGCCGTTGTGGTTCGAACTTGTATGCAATGGAACATGTGCGTCACCGATATAATGTCCAAGGTCAGCAGATAATCTCAAGATAGATGACCCATCATGTTTTCTGAATGCACCGGTCAGTGAACTCATCATTTCCAGGATTCGCCAGGGCAGAATGCCATGTTGGATCAGCGTGTCCTTTCCATATTTGTTTACCGCTTCAGTCCATTTTCGTGGAAGATCCGGAAAAGGATAGTCTCCATACCTGTCAAGGTCAATATAATGTCTCGGCGCTTCCGCCTTCAGAATATAGCGACGTTTATCTGCATCCGTAGCATGATCACGCAGGTAACCTATCTGCTTCCTGTACAGTACCAGCATTTCCGGCGGTAAAAGATAAACTGCATTTTCATTTATTAACCTGTGGGCGTAAAAACCCCAGCAATACAATTGAAGCGCCGGCAACATCAGCACCAGCGTCAAACCCCATTTCATCATGATATATTTCGCACTTACCTGTGCACCACCTCCTCCTGTTCCTGTATGGGTTCCGGCTCTGCAACCCCGCCTGAAATCACATACTTCATGGCATCTGCTGCCTTGATATTGTCGAGGGTACGCACCTTGCTTCTTGGTACGATAAAGGTCTGTCCCGCGAACGAGTATGACAACGGTACATATACCGTAATGTAATCTTTAAATCCAAACTCACTGGCATCCTCATCCGTAATAAATCCGATCTGGAATACATCTTCCTGGTATACGGATACCACTACTGCTTTGTTGAACTTTCGCTTGTTGCCCGCGAATGCTTCAAAGAAGTCTTTGATCGAACTGTAAATGAATTTCACGCCTGGTGCCCTTTCCAGCCAATGGTCAAACAAGCTGAACACCCTGCTGGTTATGAAATTGGAACTCAGGTAGCCTATTACGACAAGTGTCACAATGATCACCACAAAGCCAAGCCCATAGTTCCGTGTCATGATCTTACCGGAAGGATCCCTGACCTGCAGTATCGGAACCAGGTTGTCAATTGAGCTGACAAACCAATAAATGAGATATGCAGTGATCGCAACTGGTGCCGTCACAAGAACCCCCTGCAAAAAATACTGGAAGATTTTTTTCCACCGCCAGCCATCGGTTCTTACCGGTTGAATGTCCATAATAGTGTTTCAGTTGCAAACCTACTAAAATGAGAGGCTTGTCAGCAAGGGTTATTTAGCGGTAATTGGAATGGCCTCATTCCTGTTTAAACATCAGTAAGGGTGTGCGGTTTATTTTCCTTAAATGGTAAAATATCTTGATGGAAACTTTTGTTACATAAATAGTTTCCATAGTTTTGCCCTTCCATTATGACTGAAATTGACAATAGGGAGAGGATACTGGCGCGGGCAAAAGACCTGTTTATGCAGTATGGTATCAGGAGTGTGAGTATGGATGACATCGCCAGCGAAATAGGCATCAGCAAAAAAACTATTTACCAATATTTTGCGGATAAGGAAGAGCTCGTCAGCGCGGTCATCCTGTTCAAGATCGGGGAATCCAAAACCCGTTGTGACCTTGACAGGCAGCAGTCCATCAATGCAATAGATGAAATGTTCAGGGCCATGGAAATGGCGGAACAAATGTTCAGGACTATGAACCCGTCCGTAATCCCTGATCTCAGGAAATATCACCCGGTCGCCTATACGCATTTCGAAAAACACAAGAATGATTATCTATATAATGTCATCCGTACAAACCTGGTAAAGGGGATCGGGGAAGAGTTGTATCGGCCCGAGCTTAACGTTGAGATCATTGCAAGATTGAGACTCGACAGCATGCTGATGCCCTTCGATCAGTCGTTCCTGGTTCGGCAGAAGGCCACGCTCGCCGATGTGGAACAACAGGTTATCGAGCACTACCTGTTCGGAATCGTGACACTGAAAGGTTATAAGCTCGTGCTGAAATATCAACAAAAAAGAAAAAAGATTTAAATCGGCTCAACATGAAAATGAATAAACACTGGATATGGTTACTGGCAACTATCTGCCTCGTATCCACAGCCCGCTCACAGGTAGAAAAGCAGGTTCATGCCATGAGTGCGCGTGAAGCAGTTGAGTATGCACGTAAGAACAGTTTTGAAGTCAAGAAAGCCCTGGAAGACATCCGCATACAGCACCAGGTGAACCGCGAGGTTACCTCAAATGCTTTACCGCAGCTGAATGGCTCCGCTGCAGTTAACTATTCTCCACGCGTGGCGGTACAAAGCTTTCCGAACTTCATAGCAGCCGGAACATATGGCGTGCTGGAACAGGAAGGCGTTCGTGATGCAAATGGTAACCCGATAAAAGCACCGGATGACTTCGGCATCATTGCCGCACAGTTTGGGACTAAGTGGAATGCCAACGCAGGTCTTTCACTGCAACAGATCCTGTTCGACGGACAGGTATTCGTTGGTCTCCAGGCCCGTGACGCAGCCATGAACTTCGCCCGTAAAAACGCGGAAATAACAGAAGAGAATATAGCTGTTAATATCTACAAGGTCTATTACCAGCTGCTGATCGCGCAATACCAGATCAATCTTTACCATGACAATATCCTGAGGTTTGAAAAGCTTCATCACGATACCCGTGAAATCTATAAAAATGGATTCGCCGAAAAACTCGATGTGGACAAGGTAAGTGTTACGCTGACCAACCTCCGTACTGATAGCCTCAAACTTAAAACCCAGATGAATAATGGCTTTCTGGGTTTGAAGGTATTACTTGGCATGCCACTCGCAGACAGTGTAATTCTGACTGAAAAGCTTACAGAAGAGATGGTGAAGTCGGAGATCCTTGATACTGCATACAACTACGGCGACAGGCGTGAATTCCAGTTGCTGGAGATTGGGAAGCAATTGAATGAATTCAACGTAAAGCGATATAAATACAGCTACCTGCCGACACTATCTGCTTTCGGGCAACTTAATTCCATGGCAATGCGTGACCAGTTCAACCTGTTCAGGGATAAGTGGTATTCCAGCAGTCTTATAGGTGTGCAGCTTAACGTTCCCATCTTCGATGGGTTTAAAAGAAATTCTCAGATTGAACAGGCAAAATCTGCAGTGAAGAAATCAAATTATGACATGGAACTCCTGAAGCTGAGCATTGACAGGGATGTGGCTTCTTCGCGAAACCGTTTCCGTGATGCGATTATTGCAGTATCGGCGCAGCGCGAAAACATGAAACTTGCAGAAGACGTATTTGACCAGACGAAGAAAAAGTATGACCAGGGACTTGGTACCAATACCGAAATCAATACAGCACAGACGGAGTTGAGAACGGCACAGACAAATTTTTTCTCCGCTCTTTATGACGCCGCCATTGCTAAAGTGGATTATATGAAAGCAGTCGGCAAGATATTCTAAACAAATCCTGAAAATTATAAATAGCATTTTATGCAAACGATCATTAACCGTGTAGCCGCAGGCACCTTAATCCTCCTGGCATTTGCCTGTGGCTCCGGTAGCGCAAAAAGCGAACTGGACAAGAAAAAGGAAGAACTGGAAAAAGTCAAATCACAACAAGCCAACCTGACCGAAAAGCAGGCAGCGCTGGAAAAGGAAATTCTTGCCTTGGACCCGTCAGCTGTTCCTGCGGAGAAGCCAAAGCTTGTTTCCCTTTCGAAGCTTTCCACTTCGCCTTTCAGTCACTTCATAGATCTACAGGGTAAAATTGATGCGGAGAATATTTCCTTTGTAACACCTAGAGGAATAGGAGGGCAGGTAAAATCTATATATGTCAAAACCGGTGATGCAGTACAGAAAGGTCAGCTTTTGCTGAAGCTTGAAGATGCGGTTATCCGGCAGCAGATAGTTACAGCTAAAACCCAGCTTGAATTTGCAAAAAACCTTCACCAGCGTCAAAAAAACCTGTGGGACCAGAACATCGGTACCGAGGTGCAGCTGATAACAGCCAAGAATAATGTTGACCAGGCCGAACGCCAGATCATTATACTTAATGAGCAGCTGGCCATGACAAATGTATATGCAGAGATCAGCGGTGTTGCTGATGAAGTGAACATTAAAGTTGGTGAGACTTTTACCGGTGCTCCGACAAGCGGCATCCGTATAGTAAATACGAGCAACCTGAAAGTTGTGGCGCAGGTACCGGAGAATTACATCGACAGGGTAAAAGTTGGAAGTGCTGTGGTGGTTACCCTGCCTGATATCGCTAAGACCATTACAACAAAAATAACGGTATCCGGAAAGCTGATCGACCCGAACAGCCGTTCCTTTTACATCGAGGCAAAGATGCCGGCAGACAAAAGCTTCCGACCCAACCAGATTGCCAACGTACGGATCCAGGACTATACTGCGAAGGAGGCAATCTCGATTCCCATGAATACACTGCAGAATGATGAGAAAGGAAAATTTGTGCTGGTTGCAACCACGGAAGATGGAAAGCTTAAGGCACGGAAGCGAGTGGTGAAAGTGGGAGAACTTTATGCTGATAAACTTGAGATCCTCGATGGCCTCCAGGCCGGTGACACACTGATCACAGACGGTTTCCAGGGAGTATATGATGGCCAGCTTATCAGTACACAACAGTAAGAGACCTCAAACCAACAGAGTCCTCAACTATTAATCAACTTTATGAGTGCACTAGAAAATATTAAAGATAAATTCAAGCACTTTGGGCCGACAACCTGGAGCATACGCAACAAAACGTCTATCTACCTGATGATGATATTCGTGAGTCTTGCCGGTGTATTCCAGTTTGTGACTCTGCCAAAGGAGCAGTTCCCGGATATCGTCATTCCAACTATTTATGTTCAGACTGTATACGTTGGAAACTCGCCGAAAGACATCGAAAACCTGGTAACGCGGCCGATCGAAAAAGAGATCAAGAGCATTACGGGAGCAAAGATCAATAAGGCTACAAGTACTTCACAACAGGACTTCAGCGCCATCATCATAGAGTTTGATACAGATGTCAAAACCGATATTGCACTACAGAAAGTGAAAGATGCGGTTGATAAGGCGAAGAAGGACCTTCCTACCGACCTTACTGAAGAACCTACTGTTCTCGAAGTGAGTTTTTCCGAGCAGCCGATCATGTATGTGAACGTAAGTGGGGACTACGACCTTGTGCGGCTTAAGGAATATGCGGATGATATCCAGGACAGGCTGGAGGAACTCTCCCAGATCAACCGGGTTGACCTGGTAGGAGCTCCGGAGAGGGAATTCCAGATCAATGTTGACAACGCGCGCATGCAGGCATCAAATATCACGTTTGATGATATCGCCAATGCGGTTGCCCGTGAGAACCTTGATATCTCCGGCGGTTTGCTTGAAGTCGGAAACATGAAGCGCAACCTGCAGCTGAAAGGACAATTCAAAACAAGCTTCGATATCGAAAGGGTGATCGTGCGTAACACAAGCGGTGCCCCGATTTATCTGAAGGACATTGCCGTTATAAAAGATACTGTGAAGGAAAAGGAAAGTTATGCTCGACTGAATGGCAAGAATGTGATCACCCTGAATATAATAAAGCGGGCCGGCGAAAACCTTATTGAAACATCAGACGACGTGAAACGGGTTGTGGATGAAATGAAGGCCACCCAGTTTCCCAAGGACCTTGGACTGGTGATTACAGGCGACCAGAGCAAGGCGACACGGGTTTCTTTCAACGACCTCGTAAACTCCATTGTAATCGGGTTCATCCTGGTTTTGATCATCCTGATGTTCTTCATGGGCGTGTTGAACGCGTTCTTTGTCGCGCTAAGTGTTCCGCTTAGTATGTTTGTGGCATTCCTCTTCCTCCCTGCTGCTGATTTAATTGTGGGAACACATGTGACGCTCAACTTTATCGTGTTGTTTGCTTTGCTGTTCGGATTGGGTATCATAGTTGACGATGCCATCGTGGTTATTGAAAATACCCACCGCATCTTCTCACAGGCGAAAGGAAAATTGAATGCGGAAAGATCTGCTATGATGGCCGCAGGAGAAGTGTTTGTGCCGGTACTTGCTGGTACGCTTACTACACTTGCTCCGTTCGTGCCGCTGCTGTTCTGGCCTGGGATCATTGGTAAGTTCATGGTCTACCTGCCCACCATGCTGATATTTACCCTTACCGCTTCATTGGTGGTGGCATTTATCATGAACCCCGTTTTTGCCGTTGACTTCATGGTGCATGATGAAAAAGAAGAAGCAAAATCCGCAATCTTCAAAAAGAAAGGGTTCTGGATAGCAACCGGGCTTGGCCTTATTCTTGTCCTAAGCGGTTTTACCAGCCCGTCAGAAGCTGCAGGTACAACAAACTGGAATTTCTTCTGGGGTAACCTTTTGCTGTTCTTTGTAATTCTCGCGGTGTTCAACACTTATGTGCTGTCAGATCTCATTCATGGCTTCCAGAACAAAGCGCTTCCCTGGATCATGTCACACTATGAATCCATGCTTCGTTGGGCACTCAAAGGCTGGCGACCTGTTTACCTGCTCGTTGCTACATTTGGGTTACTGATATTTTCTTTCGTTCTTTTCGGCATCAGGAAGGTTCCGGTGGTGTTCTTTCCCACAGGCGATCCCAACTTTGTATTTGTTTACCTGAAACTCCCTGTCGGAACCGCTGTATCCTATACAGATTCCGTGACACAGGTGTTGGAAAAGCGGGTGTACAAGGTGCTTGGGATGGAAAACGGAAAACAGAATCCTATTGTTGAATCCGTGATTTCCAACGTTGCCGTTGGTGCCGGTGATCCAATGAGCGGCGACCGGAGTACGAGGCCGGAACTTGGCCGCGTACAGGTGTCTTTTGTCGAATTCGAAAAACGCCATAGCGTTTCTACCAAGCCTTACCTCGATTCTATCCGGGCCGTAGTTAAAGGCATACCTGGCGCAGAATTAAGTGTTGACCAGGAACAGGGCGGTCCACCAACAGAGCCACCCGTGAACATTGAGATTGCCAGCGAAGACTTTGACAATCTCATTAAAACCGCAGTGGGACTCAAAAACTATCTTGATTCCATCCAGGTGGCCGGAGTTGAAGAACTGAAAATGGACGTTGACCTCAATAATCCCGAAATTTCACTCAAGCTTAATCGTGAGCGGGCACTGATCGAAGGAGTCTCTTCTGCCCAGGTGGGAATGGAGATCAGGACGGCATTGTTCGGAAGGGAAATTTCTAAGGTGAAGGATGGTGAAGATGAATATAAGATCCAATTGAGAAATGATGAGATTCAAAGAAAGAACCTTGTCGACCTGCTGAACATGAATATAGTTTTCCGCGATTTTGCCAGTGGTGGCCAGATAAAACGGATCCCCATCAGCTCGCTGGTAGATGTTGATTATACCAGCACGCTGGGAAGCGTAAAAAGGAAAGACCACAAACGGGTGATAACCCTGCGTTCAAATGTGTTGAGTGGTTACACTCCGACGGAGGTGAACCAGCGTATCGCACAGCATATCGGAAAATTCCACCTTATGGATGAAGGTGTAACCATCAGGCAGACCGGCGAAGGAGAGCAGCAGGCGGAAACTGGAGCATTCCTGGCTAAAGCACTCGTGATCGCGCTTATGCTTATCCTGTTCATTCTCGTGCTTCAGTTTAACTCAGTAAGCAAGCCGGTAATTATTCTTACGGAGATTGTATTCAGTGTTATTGGTGTATTGCTTGGATTCGCAATAACGCGGATGGAAGTGAGTATAGTAATGACTGGTATCGGGATCGTGGGGCTGGCAGGTATTGTAGTGAAGAATGGTATCCTTGTGATTGAATTCGCCGACGAGCTGCGTGCCCGGGGCATGAAGACCAGGGAAGCGCTTATCCAGGCGGGTAAGACAAGGATAATTCCCGTCCTTCTTACGGCACTCGCTGCAATCCTCGCATTGATACCGCTGGCGGTTGGCTTCAATATCAATTTCATTTCCCTGTTTTCTGAGCTGGATCCACACATCTTCTTCGGCGGTGATAACGCGGTATTCTGGAAGCCATTGTCGTGGACCATCATCTTCGGTTTGGCCTTCGCCTTTTTCATGACACTGGTAATTGTACCGGCGATGTACCTGATCGCAGAAAGACTCAGGCGACCAATGCGCAGGCAGTTTGGTGGCAAGTGGGTCAGCATGGCAGGAATTCCGCCAATTACTCCACTTTTCCTGGTGATGTCACTCTATACAATGGTGCAACAAAGAATTGCAGTGGCAAGGAGAAGAAGAAAAGTAAAAGGCGATCCGGAAAATCCGGCATACCAGGCATTTGTTGGCAGCTGGTTCTGATGATTTAAATTAGCAGCTTAATTAAAATATTACATGAGAACAAATCACGAAATAGATTATCGCATTTACGGTGAAGAAATGCAGTATGTGGAGGTTGAACTGGACCCTGAAGAAACAGCCATTGCTGAAAGCGGAAGTTTTATGATGATGGATGAGGGGGTTCAGATGGCAACTATTTTCGGTGATGGCTCAAGGCAACAGACAGGCGGTTTCCTCGGCAAGCTGGTTAGTGCGGGTAAGCGCGTTCTAACGGGTGAAAGTTTGTTTATGACAACTTTTACCAACGTTACACATGGCAAAAAGAAAGTGAGTTTCGCTTCTCCTTATCCGGGTAAAATTATTGCGCTTGATCTCCTTCAATTGGGTGGTCGGATCATTTGTCAGAAGGATGCATTTCTTTGTGCAGCCAAAGGTGTAAGTGTTGGCATCGCCCTGCAGCGCCGCCTCGGCACAGGGATCTTCGGCGGTGAAGGATTTATCATGCAGAAGCTGGAAGGCGATGGAATGGCTTTTGTTCATGCCGGTGGTCACGTATTTGAAAGGGAATTACAACCAGGCGAAATACTAAAGCTCGACACTGGATGTGTAGTTGCCTACACGCAGACCATAGATTTTGATATCCAGTTTGTAGGCGGTATCCGTAATACCATTTTTGGGGGTGAGGGTTTGTTCTTTGCAACTCTCCGCGGGCCGGGTAAAGTATGGATCCAGACCCTTCCCATCAGCCGTCTTGCCAGCAGGATCATGCAGTATGGCACGACAAATCGTAAGGAGGAGGGTGGTATCCTGGGCGGACTCGGAAATATGCTTGATGGTGATGGCTGGTAATAGTTTGCCTCGCGAATATTTTTAACGTGCAAACGAAAACAGTTTGTCACGGATGATTTCAAAACGCGTCCATGGGATAAAATGATTTCCCTCCATCCAAAGTGTATCGAGGTGGGATGTTCCGGTTAACCGCGACAATCCAAAAGCAACATTGGATGGAGGGACCCATGTATCTTCCCGGCCATGGATAAAATATACGGGGCAATGAATTCCCGGAAGACGCGGCGTAAGTTCCTTCAGATCGTTCTTCAGGTACCATAACTCAACGTTCGAAGGTCGCATTGCGCCCGGTACCAGAATATTGAGTGGTGTTTTGAAAAGGATCGGTCTCCACCTTTCGGGCTTTTCCGCTTTGGGATCGATACTCCCCGAAATTAGCACAAGGCCTGTCGACAGTCCCGGATTGTCCAGTTCCAATTGCAACAGCAGTGGCCCTCCCAGTGAATGACCGATCAGCCACATTGGCTTTCCGTTACGTAAAGACCGGATCACCGGAGCCAGAAGTTCCGATTGCTCAGCCAACGGTAAAGCATTTCCATAGTCACTGTACCCAAATCCAGGCCTGTCGAAGCTGATCAGCCTGAAACGGCTGAGGAGTAAGCTGTCTTTCAGGTAAGGTTCGAATGCAGTCCAGCTTCCGGGAGTGCCGTGAATGAATACCAGTGTCGGCAGGTTGTCTTTTCCAGTTTGTACATAATGGATCCGGTGACCCCCTACTAATATTGTAGTTGTAGATAAATGAATACCCTTCTCACGGAAAGCAGCAACCGCTTTTTTGTCAGGCATGCGGAAGGTGAGACAGCCCTGGGCAAAAAAGATCCATATTCCCAATACGGCAACTGATATCAGGAGTGGTTTTTTCATAAATAACCTAAATTGTACCAATCAATCCGGAATCATGTTCAAATTGGTAAAACTCTTTTCCTTCGTCTTTTTACTGCTGTTGGGTGGTAGCCTGTTTTCTCAGAAGAAAAGTTCCGCTTCGGCTTCTCAACAATGGAAAACGCGTGCACAACAGGAGTTGTTAAATGACTACGATAAATATAAAACAATTGCCCTGCAGATCTGGGATTATGCTGAAGTAGGATATAAAGAGGTAAAGAGCTCGGCATTACTTCAGCAGACACTCAAAGAAGCCGGCTTCAGCGTGGTAGCAGGTGTAGCCGAAATTCCGACCGCCTTTGTTGCAACATATGGCAGCGGGGAGCCGGTAATTGGGATTCTTGCTGAGTTCGACGCGTTACCAGGACTTTCACAACAGGCAGTTGCTGAAAAACTCCCGATCGAAGGCAAAGAGGCTGGGCATGCATGTGGCCACCATCTTTTTGGCACAGCTTCCGTGGCTGCGGGAATTGAACTGAAAAAAATGATTGAAACATATGGATGGAAAGGAACCGTCAAAGTGTTTGGAACTCCCGCTGAAGAAGGGGGATCCGGAAAAGTGTATATGGTGAGGGCAGGATTATTCCGCGATGTGGATGTTGCGATCCATTGGCATCCCGGTGATCAGAACGGTACCAAGTTCGACGGGGCATTGGCAAACAAATCTGCCAAGTTCAGATTTTATGGACAATCGGCGCATGCTTCTGCTGCACCCGAAAAAGGGAGGTCTTCCCTGGATGCGGTTGAGGCAATGAACTTCATGGTAAATATGATGCGTGAGCATATCCCGTCTGACGCACGGATTCATTATGTTATCACAAATGGGGGCAAAGCGCCAAACGTAGTTCCGGACTTTGCGGAAGTATATTACTACGTGAGGCATCCGAACAGGAAAGTTGTAGCCGATTTGTTTGAGCGGGTTGTCAATGCTTCAACAGGCGCAGCAACAGGTACCGGAACCCGGACTGATTATGAGATCATTGGCGGTACATATGATCTCCTTATCAACAATGAGCTTGCCGGCATTATGCAAAAAAACCTGGTGGAAATTGGCGGAATACAATATACAGCTGAAGAGAAAATGTTTGCCGAAAAGATCCAGGGTAGCCTCGGTTTCCAGGCGCCGCCTGTTTCACTTGCAGAAAAGGTCAAACCACTTGAGAGGCTGTCGAACCTTTCAATGGGTTCAACTGATGTTGGCGATGTAAGCTGGAACGTACCAACTGTAGGAATGGTTGCCGCTACCTGGGTGCCGGGAACTCCGGCACATAGCTGGCAGGCAGTAGCCTGTGGCGGAACGGAAATTGGAACTAAAGCTATGATGGTCGCAGCCAGGGCAATGACCCTGACTGCGATCGATCTGTTTCATGATAATAATCTCATTCAGCGGGCAAAAGCAGAATTTGAAAAAGCCAGGGGCGACAACTTCCGTTACGCGCCCTTGTTAGGTGATCGAAAGCCTGCGCTCAATTACCGCGATTAACCTTAACGGTAATATTACCCGTCTTTTTTAGGCTCTTGTGGGGGCCTCGGCGGACGATTCTGCTGGGGTGGCCGGTTTTGTTGCGGTGGCCTTGGCTGCTGTTGCTGTTTTTGTTGCTGTTGTTGCGGCTGCTGCGGTCTTGGGGGTTTGTTGCCCTGGCCTTTTGCAGGCTGTTGTTGCTGTTGCTGCTGGCCTCCACCACGCTGAACCTGCTTTTGTTTTTGCTGGTTCTGTTTCCTGCGACGGTCATTTTTTTCAAGACTTCTCAGGCTGATCTGTCCCACAACATCAACAAATTCCGGTTCCACTTCCTTAGGTTTGGAACTTGTTACTTCAACAGCTTCGAGTTCTTCAGGTATTACACCCTGGGAGTTAAGTGATAATATTCTTCTCACCCGTTCAATCGTCAGCGGATATTGCTTGTTGCTTTCAGGCAATACATACCACATAAGATTCTTGAAGATGTCCTTTTTGATAAGTGTGGCAATGCCACGTGCAACTTTTATTGTATCTGCCCTCTCGGGAAATCCCTGCAATGCATCGAGATAAGTGTCGAGCTCATAATTCAGACAGCATTTCAACCGGCCACATTGTCCACTCAGCTTTGTCTGGTTGATACTGAGATTCTGGTACCTGGCAGCGGTAGTATTGACACTTTTGAAATCTGATAACCATGTGCTGCAACAGAGTTCACGGCCACAACTGCCTATGCCGCCAACTTTGGCCGCTTCCTGCCGGGCACCAATCTGGCGCATTTCAACTTTGACTTTGAACTCACCGGCATATATTTTAATCAGTTCCCGGAAATCTACCCTGTCATCTGCGATGTAAAAGAAAGTAGCCTTTCTTCCGTCAGCCTGGATCTCCACTTCACTGATTTTCATTTCCAGCTTAAGTTGCCTCGCAATTGCCCTCGCCCTGATCAACGCTTCCGGTTCCCTCGCCTTGTTGATGTCAAGCAATTCAAGATCCCGTTCATTTGACCGGCGAAGGATCTTCTTCATCTCAGGATCAAACTCATTGATGCCTCTCTTTTTCAATTGTAACCGTACAATTTCCCCGGTTAAAGTGATTTCCCCAACATCAATTCCACTTACTCCTTCCACAGTTACCTGTTCACCTTTCTCAAATTGCTGAAGCGTATTATTCCTGAAAAAATCTTTCCTGCTGCCGCGGTTAAAACTTACTTCCGCCACTTTACATACTGACTCAATATCTGCAAAGGGTAGATTCTGTAACCAGTCATAAGCATTCATCCTGTTACAGCCGCCGGAGGAACATCCTCCATTGCTTTTGCAACCGCCCGGCTTACCGGTCCCCGTACCACAACTACTACAACCCATATATTTAATAAAATGAATGTGAATGAATTAAATTAAACAAATATAGCCTAAAACTACCAAGCACTTACCCTTGCCTTGTCCCGCAGGATATGGAAAAGCTTGATACTTAGCGCATGAAACAGCATTTTCGCATTAGCGTTTCTCTCAATATAATATGCCGCCTTGTCCAGTTCTTCGACAATTGCTTCCTGTTGCGAAAGGTCAGCCATTTTGTTGATCCGAAGGATAAAGTCCCTCTCCGGTGTCGGTAAGCCCATTGCCCATTGACTGTTTTCTCCCAGGACCCTGATCCTCACACTTTGTTCCAGCAAATGGTTGAAATACCGCAGGAACTGTTTTTGTTTTTCCCGGCCCATTTTGCTGGTCTCGTCGATCCATTTCACGAGCGCGATAGGACCATTTCTTAATATCGCATTCAGCCATTCGCGGGTCAGGTGCATCCAGTCTTCACCTGATTGATGCAAATGGTTAAGCGCATCCCGGTAATTTCCTTCACTGACAGCCGCAAGTTGACGCGCCTGTGCTTCCGGAGTGCCTTGTGAAAGCAATGCATTCACGATGTCCTGATCGTCAAAAGCCGGAATCTTAACAAGCTGGCAACGGGAGAGAATTGTAGGAAGAACCAAGGACTCATTTTCTGCTACCAGCAGGAAGAGCGTATTGGCTGGAGGTTCCTCAATCAGCTTCAACAGCTTGTTCCCTTCCTTGCCGAGAAATTCAGGCATCCACATCACCAGAATCTTGTACCTGCTTTCAAAGGTTTTCAGATTCAGTTTCCTGATAATGTCGTTGCATTCATCGGCAGTTATATTGCCCTGTCGGTTTTCTGCATTGATGGACTGCAGCCAGTCGTATACGTTTCCATAAGTATTCGACTGGATAAAAGTCCGCCACTCTGCTGCGTAGTCTGCGCTTACCGGTTTATCACCCGATTTTTTCGGGATGACAGGATAGGAGAAATGAAGATCAGGGTGAACATTTGCAGAGGCCTTGATACAGGCAGCACATTCACCGCAAGCATCAGTCAGTGATTGCTCTTGTACTTTTTCACACATAACGTATTGAGCAAATGCTAAAGCGAGCGATAGGGCGCCTGTGCCTTCCTTTCCAAGAAAGAGCAGCGCATGACTCAACCTGTTATGCAATACCATTTCTGTCAACCTGGACTTCACTTCCGATTGACCAATTACCTTTTCAAAACGCATCTTCTCCCGGTGTTAATTCAGGTGCTTGGTAATTTCTTCACTCATGGGCTTCACCTTGGATGGATATACAGCAATGAGTTTTCCCTGCTCATCAACCAGGAACTTGGTGAAATTCCACTTGATCGGATCTTTAAAACCCATTTTTTCAGCTTCTTCCGTGAGGTATTTGAACAGTGGATGGATATCGTCCCCTTTTACAGAAACTTTTTCTGCCATTGGGAAAGTGACGCCGTAATTCTTTTTACAGAATGTCTGGATTTCACTGTTGCTGCCAGGCTCCTGTTTTCCAAAGTTGTTCGCGGGAAAGCCGATAACCACAAGCTTATCTTTATACTTATCATAAAGCGCCTGAAGGTCTGCATACTGCGGAGTATAACCACATTCGGAGGCGGTATTCACAATCAGGAGCTTTTTCCCTTTATATGCTGCGAGGTCAAGTTGCTTACCATCAAGCCCTTTCACCTTGAAGTCGTAGATGCCGGTGAATCCTATTAATATCAGTGATATGATCAAAGTTTTCATCATACTTGTCAGGTTTATTGTTGAATTACAAATATCCGTACTTATTATTGTTTGCAGCAATCAAATTCCGTCCGCCCGGGAAGGTGCTGTTCGCTTAGGCACACTCGTTACACATTTTAGAGTGGAAGGGTGTAGGCAAAGCAGTATATGCTGAGTTTCAGTCCCTGTATTGCCAAAAGTTCCCTGCCCATTGCTTCCAGTGTTGCCCCTGTAGTTACCACATCGTCAACAAGTAATACATGCCTGTTCTGCAACAAGTTCCGACTATCCACTTCGAACACGCCCTGCATGTTCATCCAACGCTCAGTTCTGT
The DNA here is from genome assembly GCF_000814475.1 of Flavihumibacter solisilvae. GTDB lineage: Bacteria > Bacteroidota > Bacteroidia > Chitinophagales > Chitinophagaceae > Flavihumibacter > Flavihumibacter solisilvae. The sequence goes on from NZ_JSVC01000002.1 coordinate 116,470, forward strand.
GCTGTTTCGTCTGTGAATTTGTTGCTTCACGACGAATCAATAGCCCTGGAATTTGCCTGATGCCGGTCACCGAGGAAATTCCTTCACAAAGCAGATCGCATTGATTATATCCTCTTTCCTGTATTCTCTTCTTGTGCAGGGGCATAGGCAACAGGCAATCAATTTCGTTAAACCAGTTACATTCCTTCAACCTGTATCCCATCCACCTGCCGAGTTGCGAACCCGTTTCTTTTCCTGCTTTGTATTTGACATGGTGTAATACCTGCTGCACTACTGACTGTTTGGTAAAATAGGCGGCAGCAGCAGCATGATTAATATCCAATCGTCCCCAGAAGATCTTTTCAACGGCATTTCCCGGATAGTTGAGAAATCCGGTCTCGGGTAGTTCGTGCAGGCAGTTGGCACAAATGCCATTTGCAGGAGCAAGAATGTCGGACCCGCAACAGGCACAATTGTGGGGAAACACCAGGTGAATGAAACCGCGGATGATTTCTGAGAAAGAATAACCGGACATTCGCCAAAATACCGCGGCGCAATTCTTCCTGCAAGGGTATATTCACCCGATCAGAAAAGTATCCTGTAAACATCTTCAACCCTGCTGACCGGAATAATCTCGATACCAGGTGTTGCTTTTGACATTCCCTTCTGATTGTACCTCGATATGATCATTTTTTCAAATCCCAGTTTTTCAGCTTCCGCAATCCGCTGTTCAATCCTGTTCACGCTTCGGATCTCGCCACTTAAACCAACTTCACCTGCAAGGCAGACTGTGTGAGGAATAGTAGTGTCATCGTAGGAACTTAACAATGCGCACAAAACGGCAAGATCAATCGCAGGATCCTCTACTTTGAGTCCACCCGCTATATTCAGAAAAACATCTTTCATCCCAAACTGAAACCCTCCTCTCTTTTCCAGGACTGCCAGCAATAACTGAAGCCGGCGAAGATCGAAACCACTTGCAGTGCGTTGCGGAGTGCCGTATACGCTCGGCGTGACCAGCGATTGTACTTCAATCAGGAATGGTCGCATGCCTTCAATTGTGGCAGCTACCGTTACCCCACTGAGTTGGTCTTCTTTATGTGACAACAGGATATCACTTGGATTGAGTACTCCCTTCATCCCGTTTGCAGCCATCTCGTAAATACCCAGTTCGGAAGTACTTCCAAAGCGATTCTTCAGGGTTCGCAGAATCCGATATGCATAGTGACGATCACCCTCAAACTGTAACACGGTATCAACCATGTGCTCAAGAATCTTCGGGCCGGCAATCGCCCCGTCTTTTGTAATGTGACCAATGAGAAAAACGGGCGTCGATGTTTCTTTCGCAAACCGTTGCAATTCCGAAGCGCATTCCCGTATCTGCGATACACTTCCTGGTGAGGATTCTATGAAGTTTGTGTGTAAAGTCTGAATCGAATCAATGATCACCAACTGGGGCTTCAGCTTTTTGATCTCCTGGAAAATGATCTGTGTATTCGTCTCCGTGAGCAGGTAAAATTCTTCACTTGAAAATGGCAGACGATCAGCCCGCATCCTGATCTGTTGTTCGCTTTCTTCCCCGCTGACATACAAAACCCTGGTTTGTTGTAACTGTAATCCTATCTGGAGGAATAATGTTGATTTACCAATTCCAGGTTCACCTGCAACCAACACAATGCTGCCAGCTACAATACCGCCACCAAGCACCCTGTTTAATTCTAAATCAGGCGATATGATCCTGCTTTCCTCACTAATGGAAATATCCTGTAATCTCGTTACTCCGTTATATGAATTATGATCATCCTGTTTCCAGAGCGTGCCGGCAGTCTGTTGTTTTGTTTCCTTATGCCTGATCTCTTCGACAAAACTGTTCCATTGCTGGCATGCGGGACATTTTCCTAACCATTTCGTGCTTTCATAACCACATTGCTGACAAAAAAAAGAGGACTTGATTTTACTCATGAACCAAAGGTAAAGGGAAGAAAAGTGATCGGAGAGAGTGAAACAACCTGAAAGTAAAAAGGCCAGCATTGCTGCTGACCCTTTACTTACTAACCCATTAAATTCTTGCACTAAATTACGAATAAGGGGCACATTTCAAAATAAATTTTTAGTCCTGTGAATAACTTTTAACCGTCCCTTAAACTACCTTAAAACTGAGGAGTTGCCTGTATAACTTATTGATACACAATAAAATAATTGCCAACGAAATTATCTGGCAAAAGGCCGGCCGCTAATTTGGCAGTCCGTTTTTAATGAGATTTTTACAGGTGACAAAAAGGCTGGCGAACACGCCCCGAAATGGCCGAAAATGTCAAAAATCTTATTTGGTCATAGCTTTGTTATACTTATACACCTTATTAATTCGAATATATTATGACACCTTCCATTCTATTTGTTTCCCTGCTGTTTGTCGGGATCAGTATGCTGGTTTCCTTTGCCCTCAAGAGTAAGATCCGGAAATATAGCCAGACCGGCCTCCGCTCCGGGCTGTCCGGAAAGGAAATCGCAGAAAGGATGCTTAGAGAGAACGGGATTTATGATGTGAAAGTGGTGCCGTCAGAAGGGTTCCTGACCGATCATTATAATCCCCTGACGAAAACAGTAAGCCTGAGCCCCGATATTTATGAGGGCAGGAATGTAGCGGCTGCTGCTGTAGCGGCCCATGAATGCGGGCACGCCGTACAGCATGCCACATCCTATCCCTGGCTGACCATGCGCAGTAAACTGGTACCGGTAGTGCAGTTCAGTTCTGGAATTGTACAGTGGATCCTGCTTGCGGGCATCTTCCTGATCCAAATTTTCCCGGCGCTTCTGCTGGCCGGCATCGTGCTTTTTGCACTTACCACGATTTTTTCGCTGGTGACCCTGCCGGTGGAATTTGACGCCAGTAACCGTGCGCTGGCCTGGCTGGAACGTACCAATATCACAACGGCACAGGAGCAGCCAATGGCTAAAGATGCACTTAAATGGGCTGCAATGACTTATGTGGTTGCCGCAGTAGCTTCAATTGTTACCCTGATTCAGTATATCCTGATTTACCAGGGCCGTAACCGCGAATAACTGCGGAATAATAACAGCTTAGATCCGGTTCCGGCATGGGACCGGATTTTTTTGTGCCCCAAAGCCCTTTTAGTCATGCAGAGCACTGCTTTCTTTGGATGGACGGCAAATTCTAGATAAGATTACCGGAAGAAATAATATATTTAATATGTATTGGCTTTCTCATGTATAAGGCCCTGGTATTCCTGCCGGGGTTTTTAATATTCCTTTCAATGTGCAGCAGCAATTTGACGTAAGTGTTTGTCCTTGAGAAGGTTTATGGTGAAAATCCCATAAAACTAGACAAGCAAACGTACTAAAAACGTAAAACTACCGCTATTAATGAAAAAATGACCCTATTATTGAATTTAACGATCCTTTAACCGCCAATATCTTTGGCACAAATTAACAAGACGTCTATGGCTCCAATGAAAAAACTAACTGGACTGATGTGGAGTTTCCTACTCCTGACTGCCCTGACGGTGCAGGCGCAGAACCGGCAGATCTCCGGTAAAATCACAGATCAAAAGGATGGGACGCCGCTCGCCGGGGCCACCATCTCCGTAAAAGGAACCAATATCTCAACAGCCACTTCAGCTGACGGTACATTCACCCTTAATGTGCCCGCAGACGCTAAAACCCTCATAATTTCTTCTGTTGGCTTCGGGCAAAAGGAAGTATCGGTAAGTGATAACATCTCCCTTTCGCTCAGTTCCGCCGACAATTCACTATCTGAAGTAGTTGTCGTGGGATTTGGAACAAAAATCAAACGTGACCTTACCGGTTCGGTTGCCAAAGTTGGCCAGAAAGAGCTGGCCAACACACCCGTAACGAGTTTTGAAGGTGCACTTCAGGGCCGCGCGGCGGGGGTGCAGGTTGAGCAGGGCAATGGTAAACTCGGCCAGGGAATTAAGGTAAGAATCCGAGGTGCTTCTTCTGTAACTGCCGGTAACGAGCCCCTTTATGTGGTTGACGGTATTCCAGTTATTACAAATAACCTCTCCGGAAACAGTGCTGCAACCAACCCTCTTTCAGACCTTAATACCAATGATATTGAATCGATTGAAATCCTGAAAGATGCCTCTTCAGCCGCCATTTATGGAGCACGCGGAGCAAATGGTGTGGTTCTGATTACCACTAAAAGAGGAAAGGCCGGAAAATCAAAGGTGGATTTTGGATTTTTTACCGGTACGCAGGAGCCTACACGTAAACGTGAGTTCCTGAATTCTCAGCAGTATGTTGAATATTTCAGGCAGGCTGCTGTTGGTGCAGGTAAGTATGACTATAAATATGGCATCTCCGGATATGGTTCCGAGCAGGAAGCGATTGACGATAACCTTGCATTTGTGGAAAGCAGGCTGAGAAGATACAGCGCAGGGAATGATGATTACCAGACCTACAAGGTAAATACCGACTGGCAGGAAGAAGCTTTCCAGCGTGCGCCGATTTCTGAATATGACCTTAGCCTGTCAGGTGGTAACGAAAAGACCACTTTTTATATGGCTGGCCAGTTCCTCGATCAGAAAGGTATTATTGTCCGCAACAGCCTCAAGAGATACAATGGCCGTCTAAACCTCGACCATAAATTCACGAACTGGCTTACTGTTGGTGCCAACCTGAGTTTCGCCCGTACCCTCAATTACAGGGTTTCAGACGATAACGCCTTTTCTACTCCGCTGCAATCTGTTGCATTGTCACCAATCACACCAACAATCGACCCTCGTACAGGGTTGCTGAGTGGTGAATCAGATCCCAACCGTGCGGGTAACCCGGGCGGACCAAACACCAACTACCCGGTTTATTATAACCCGATGCTCAGTGTTAAGGGAGCTTATTACAACACAATAGTGAATCGTAGCCTCGGTAACGTATATGGACAAGCGCAGATCACCAACAAACTTTCTTTCCGCACTGAATTTGGCCTTGATCAGCTGAACCAGACAGAAGAAGGTTATTATGGACCGATCACTGAAAGAAATACAACCTACCCGCGTGGTGGTGGATTCACTAACGCTGACCAGGTGTTGAACTTCAATACCAACAACTTTTTCCGGTATGTGACTAATATCAAAGACAAACATGATATTGACGCCGTAGTTGGTATGAGCTTCCAGGAACAGGATTATTTCAGCCAGGGAAATACAGCCGAGGCTTTCCCGTCTCCGGCATATAAAAAACTGACCAGCGCAGGCACGAAATCTGATGCAACTTCCACTGCCAATGAGTTTAGCTTCCTTTCTTATTTTGGAAGGGCGAACTATAAACTGATGGACAAGTACCTCCTTGCTGTGAGTGGTCGTTTTGATGGTTCTTCAAGATTTGGTAAAGACAACAAATGGGGTTTCTTCCCTGCTGCCTCAGTAGGTTGGATTATTTCTGATGAAAACTTCCTGTCAAACGTAAAATGGCTGAGCTTCATGAAGCTGAAAGCCAGCTACGGTCTTACAGGTAATGCTGAGATTGGTAACTATTCATGGCAGACTCTTTGGACTGGTGATGGTGCTTATGGTGGTATTCCAGGCCAGAGGCCTTCGCAGCTGGGTAATCCGAATTTGAAATGGGAGAATACTGCCAGCTTTGATATCGGAGCTGAACTGGGCATATTCGAAAACCGGGTTAGCCTTGAACTCGATTACTACGTTCGTAACACTACTGACCTTCTTCTGCAGGTTGAAGTACCTGGTACATCCGGATTTACTTCTCAGCTTCAAAACCTTGGGAAATTGAAGAACAAGGGTTTTGAATTCACCATCAATACACAGAATATTGTTTCACGTGATTTCCGTTGGACAACCAACATCAATTTCGGTCTGAACAGGAACGAGGTAACGGATCTCCAGGGCCAGGAACTTGGTGTAGGCAACTATAACCGCGCACGTGAAGGCCAGCCTCTTGGTGTGTTTGTTGCACGCGAGTTCGCAGGTGCTGATCCGGAAACCGGTGATGCGATCTGGTATAAGAACACTGTAGGTGCTGATGGTAAGGTCGACCGTACCCCAACTAATAATTATAATGAAGCTGCTGAAGTCGTGATTGGAAACCCGAATCCCGATTTCATCTATGGTATGAGGAATACCTTCACTTTCAGGGGATTTGAATTTGACATCTTCCTCCAGGGCGTTCAGGGTAACGATGTATACGATGGTGGTGGCCAGTACATGTCAGCCAGCGGTAGTAACGGGTTTGACAACCAGACAACTGATCAGCTTGCTGCGTGGAAACAGCCGGGCGATAAGACCAGGGTACCTGAAGCGAGATTGTTCTTTGCAAACGGAACTGATCCTTCCAGCCGTTATCTCTATGATGCTTCATACCTGCGTGTAAAACAACTTACTCTCACGTATAACCTTCCCAAGTCTGTTATTTCCAAGATCAAGATTGACAGGGCGCGTGTGTATGTAAGGGGACAAAACCTGTTCACCATTACTAATTATAAAGGATGGGATCCGGAGGTTAACGCCGATTACCAGGCTACCAATATTAACCAGGGGGTTGACTTTTATTCAGCTCCCCAGTTGAGGACTATCGTATTTGGATTGAACATTGGACTCTAATCAGACCCCTTAAAAAGAAAATTATGTTATTCAATAAAAGTAGAATTATCGGCGGGGTGTTATCCTTAACGGTGGCATTTACCGCTTGCGAAAAAAGGCTTGACAAATCTCCGTTTGCGAGCGTTGACGCTGACCAGGCACTGCTGACCAGCTCTGATGTGGAATCTGCACTTGTTGGTGCTTATTCCAGGCTTGGCGATGCGGAAGTTTATGGAGGAGATATGTTCGTCTATTCAGAACTGCTTGGTAATGATAATGAGATCACCTGGTCCGGAACGTTCCAGGGGCTTACCCAGATTTATAACAAGCAGATTCCTGTAAATAATGATTTTGTACAGGATACTTGGACAGAATCTTATGAAGCGATCAACGTGGCCAATAATGTTCTCAATGCCATTGACAAGGTGGTTGACGCTAAAAAAGATAAAGTAGCAGGTGAAGCCAAATTCATTCGTGCAGCCGTGTATTTCGATCTCGTGCGTTTATACGCAAAAGCATGGAATGATGGAAATCCTTCCTCAAATCCGGGCGTGCCACTTGTACTTAAACCAACGGCAGATCTCGCAGATGCGGCAAAAGTATCACGCAACACCGTCGCCGAAGTATATGCCCAGATTATAACGGACCTCACCGAGGCTGAAGGACAATTGTCCACCGGAAAGACAATTTTTGCAAACAGGCCTTCTGCATCAGCCCTGCTCGCTCGTGTGTATCTTCAGCAGGGAGATTATGCAAATGCAGCTGCTGCCGCCGATCGTGCCATCAAAGATGGTACAAACAGCCTGACGGGCACTTATGCTGAGGCATTCCCCGTGAATTATAACGCTGCAACAGTACCTGTAGCCAATACTACAGAAGATGTCTTTGCCATGCAGGTAAACAACACGCAGGGTGTGAATGATTTCAATACTTATTTCTCGCCCATGGGAAGAGGTGATATCACAATTGATCCTTCATACTTCAGCCAGTACGAAGAAAATGATGGCCGCCTGGAAGTTTATTATGCGGACGGTGGTTCCATTTACACCGGTAAGTTCGACATGGTTTATGGGAATGTACACATCCTGCGACTTGCTGAAATGTTCCTGATCCGTGCAGAATCAAATTTCCGTTTGGGTGGTGATCCGATTGGTGGCGTTGCTCCTCATCTAGATATCAACAGGATCAGGGCCAGGGCAGGGCTGGACCCAATTGACGCTGCAGATCTGACTCTGGATCAGATCCTCCTGGAAAGAAAGCTTGAGCTTGCTTTCGAAGGAAACCTATTGCATGATAAGAAACGTCTCGAAATCGCCGTTGGTCCATTGTCCTGGAACTCTTCGAGATTGGTACTGCCAATTCCGGAACGCGAGATTAAAGTAAATGGTAACCTGGTACAAAACGAAGGTTATTAATAAAACCTGAACATTCAGAAAAAGAAAAACCCGCATGATTCATGCGGGTTTTTTAATTATTTGAAATCGGGTTACAGTTTTATTTCTTCCTCATGTGCATCGAAGAAATGGAACTCTGTAAGGTGATAATTGGTATTTGAATGGAGCTTGATGTTTTGTTTGAATGCGCGTTTCCATTTCCAGAGCTTACTGAAGATCCAGCCCTTTGTCAGGTAGGCATGCATGATAGGATGTACTACCAGTGTAAGGTTGCTGTGCTTGTGGGTAATGAGGTAGTTAAGATTTTTTTCGATCTCGTCTTCAAGTACGAGTGTTGATGAGATCTTACCCGTTCCGTTACAGCTGGGGCATACTTCCATGGTGTTGATATTGATCTCCGGCTTCATTCTCTGCCGGGTGATCTGCATCAATCCGAATTTTGAAATGGGTAGAACCGCATGTTTGGCGCGATCCGGCTTCATATAATTCTCCATGGCATCAAGAAGCCGCTTCTTATTCTCGGGGAGCTTCATATCAATGAAGTCGGCCACAATAATGCCACCCAGGTCACGAAGGCGCAATTGCCTTGCAATCTCTTCTGCAGCTTCAAGATTAGTTTCCAGTGCATTCTGCTCCTGGTTATTGCTTACACTTTTGTAGCCACTGTTCACATCTATAACATGCAGCGCTTCCGTATGCTCAATAATCAGGTATGCACCACTGGGAAGGTTGACCGTTTTTCCAAATGCGGCCTTTACCTGTTTGGTGATGCCATACTGATCGAAAATCGGTGCGCCATTATGATAGTAGGAAACAATGTCTGCTTTGTCGGGGGCAATGCGCTGAATGTAACTCTTGGTGTCGTTGTAGATATTTCTATCGTTGACAACTATGCGGTTAAAATCCTCGTTCAGGAGATCCCGGAGCATGCTCGTGGTCTTCGTCTGCTCACTGAGGATTTTGGCCGGTGCAACAGAGCCATTCAGGTTTTGCTGGATGGCTTTCCATGTTTCGACCAGGGCCAGCAGATCCTCGTGCAATTCTGCAGTGTTCTTACCTTCCGCAGCAGTTCGTACGATAACCCCGAAATTTTTGGGCTTGATTGCCTCAATGATCTTTTGCAGTCTTTTTCTTTCATCAGAAGAATGAATCTTCCTCGAAACTGCCACAACATCATTGAATGGGGTAATAACAACAAAACGGCCGGGAAGGGATATCTCACAACTCAGGCGCGGACCTTTGGCTGCAATGGGTTCCTTGAGGATCTGAACCAGGACATTGGGCTTGCCGCCAAGCACTTCATTGATCTTGCCTGTCTTAACAATTTCCGGTTCGACCTCAAATTTCGCAAAGTCGAAACCGCCGGCAGTGTTGTCACTGATTGATTGCTGGGTGAATTTCAGCAGCGATTTTGCATAAGGACTCAGGTCGGTGTAGTGTAAAAAAGCATCTTTTTCAAATCCCACATCAACAAATGCGGCATTTAAACCGGGAATGAGCTTTCTGACCTTGCCCAGGTATAAGTCCCCAACAGCAAAACTGGCATCTGCCTTTTCGTTGTGCAGTTCCACCAGCTTCTTGTCTTCCAGGAGAGCGATCTCCACGCCCTGTGGCGCAGAGTTAATAATTAATTCCTTGTTCAAGCGAGTAATCTTTTAACATCAGTCCAATCTCACCAAAAGGAAAACAGCTGAAGTGGTTTCTGTACTTCGCCAGTATCCGTTTTTTGCAATAATCGGTTGGATGACCGGGAAATAAACGGTTCAGCTAAAGGAAATTAAGCCGGAATAAATTTACATATTCCGGCTTAAAGAAGGTAGTATAGCTTAGAATATTACTTGTTCTTCTTCTTATGACGATTCTTTCTCAACCTCTTCTTACGTTTGTGCGTAGCAATCTTATGACGTTTTCTTTTTTTACCACAAGGCATCTTTACAAAGATTTATAGTTAACAATTCAATTTATCGCAATTGCTGAATTCGTTTATTCAGCTCAGATTTCAGCGCCGGATTCTCCACATGTTCTGCCGCATGCTTGTACCAATCTGTCGCCTTATCCTTTTTTCCCAGTCTTTCGTATCCTTCCGCAAGCATCAGCAGCACTTCAAGGTCATGTGGTGTGCTCCGGGCAACCTTTTCCAGCCTTTCAACTGCCTTGTCGTATTGCCCCGAAACTATCCCTCCAATGCCCAGCATCTTTTGTGCATATATATTGGATGAATCCCGCCGGCTCACTTCAAGCACCTGTTGTATCCCTTTCATCACTTCCTGTGGATCGCCTGCAGGAGCACCAAAAATGTATGTGCTTCCCAGTCCAACCTTCAGGGAATCATTCCCCGGATCAAGTTCAAGTGCCTTTTCAAACAGCTTTTTCGATTCGCCGGCCAGCCAGGATTTTATCTCCGGCTGTTCAACCCCTCGCAGGTTATCCAGCAACAATTGGGCTGCAAAGGTGAGACTTTTTTCAGAATTTTCCAATTTGGCGGCCTCTGCCGTATAATAGGCAAAAGGAAGGAAAGCCCTGGCGGAGTCGCTCCAGAAGCTGGCCAGCTGCCTGTAAGTGGCAATTTGCTGCGCTTTTACGTCTCCCCGCACTACAGCCTGCGACAGTCCGTTCACATAAGTTTGCTGATGCGTGGGAAGTTGGGCAGTAGCGGCTTTAATAGCCGTCTGGATATCAAATGATTGCGTTGAAGTAGCCGCACTGGCGGATGTTTCTTTACCCGGTGGAACGGTCTTCCCGAAAAAATAAATCACCAATACCAGCAGCACAGCGCCGACAATTAAAATGTACTGTTCTTTTTTCACCTTAATCCAATTAAGGTGGCGAAATTACATCTCTTCGTCCGGGTTTGGCTGTCCTTCCTTAACTGTTTTAAGTTTTTTTACTTCCTGTACAAATTCTTTTGCAGGCTTGAAGGCAGGAATAAAATGCTCCGGAATTTCAACCGCAACATTTTTCTTGATATTACGCCCGATCTTTGCCGCGCGTTTCTTGGTGATAAAGCTTCCGAAACCCCGGATGTAAATGTTCTCACCCTGTGACAACACGTCCTTAACTTCCTTGAACATTGCCTCAAGGGTTACCAGAACATCCACCTTTGGAATGCCTGTTTTTTCTGCAATTTGGTTGATGAGGTCGGCCTTTCTCATATTTCACCTGTTTTGAGTCATTTTCAAGTAGCAGAATGTCGTCACATTAATCCCCGGATCTCTTAACAAATATGAATTTGTTTGTTAATATAAGTGAATCTTTTTACACATACAACACTTATGCAATTTATTGATTTTGAATTAAATTGAAATATTTTTCCGAGTTTTCTGAAATATGCAAAAAGCATTCACCAATCTCCTGTTGAACTGGAACCAATCGGGCAACCTCCGTACCATGCCCTGGAAGGGCGAACGGGATCCATACAGGATCTGGCTCAGCGAGGTGATCCTGCAGCAGACAAGGGTGGAACAGGGGTTGGCCTACTACAATCGTTTCATCGAAAAATACCATACGATCCGTGACCTGGCCATGGCACCTGATGAAGACGTGTTTAAGCTCTGGGAGGGCCTGGGCTATTACAGCAGGTGCAGGAATCTTCTCGCAACAGCCCGTTTTATCGCCTTTGAAAGAAACGGCCGGTTCCCGGATACTTTTGAAGAAATCCTTTCCCTGAAGGGAATAGGACCTTATACCGCCGCAGCCATAGCCTCTTTCGCATATGGCTTACCGCATGCAGTCCTTGACGGCAATGTTTTCCGGGTTCTTTCCCGCTATTTTGGCATTACCACACCTGTGGATCAGCCGGAAGGGAAAAAACTATATACCAGGCTCGCCAATGAACTCCTCGACACTGACTCACCGGGCACTTATAACCAGGCGATCATGGATTTTGGCGCCACAATCTGTAAACCCCGCCAGCCGCTTTGCCAGGTTTGTGTCCAGCGAAATGATTGTGAAGCAAATAAACTCGGAATCGCTGAGCAACTGCCGGTCAAATCAAAGTCGCTCGTTCGCCGTACCAGGTTTTTCTATTATTATATATTCTCTTACGAAGGAGGGTTTTATATCAGGCAACGGTCGGATAGCGATATCTGGCATTCATTGTATGAATGGGCCCTTGTAGAAACGGAGGAAGCCATGAAAGGGGAGAAGAAGGACTTAATGCACGCCGTCCGTAACGCTTATGGAAACAGGTTGAAGGGAAATATTATTTCGGTCTCCGATCAATATTCTCAACAACTGACACACCAGAAAATTAATGGTTGCTTTATCCATATGGAACTTGATCATCCGCTTCCCGAACAGCTTGGCTTCCGGTTTATTACCAGGAAACAACTCGGGAATTTTGCCTTTCCCCGCTTTATTACCCGTTACTTGGAAAAACACCCACTCTGATTTTCGCATAACCCCCCTCATATCAGTTTGTTGTGCATCATTCACCCGTCGGGTCCCACCCGTCGGGTGAACGTAGGTTAAAATACATTGAAAAAGGCGTGTTAACCGCAAAAAATAGAATGTAATACACTGAAAAAAAATTAATTTTAAAGAGGACTATCACACAACAGGCGAATTAAAACCTCAAATGCAACCATATGAGAGGCGTAAACAGGGTCATGTTGATCGGTAACCTGGGGAAAGACCCGGATGTACAATACCTGGAGGGAAATATAGCAGTAGCAAAGTTTTCCCTTGCAACAACAGAAACTTACAAGGACAGGGCAGGAAAACTGATATCCCAGACGGAATGGCATACAGTGGTGTTATGGCGCGGATTAGCAGAGCTTGCCCAGAAATATTTGCATAAAGGGAGCCTTGTTTACATTGAAGGAAGATTGCGTACACGCAGTTGGGAAGACAAGGAAGGGAACAAAAAATTCGCTACCGAAGTAGTTGGTGATAACCTGATCATGCTCGATAAGAGATCTGACATTCACGGCCATGTAAATGGCGGTTTGCCTGGCGAGGGACTTGAAGGAATGAGCAGTTCAGATGCTCCACCGGAACCAAATCAGGATCTGCCCTTCTGAATCGGGAATTTAATGCAAATTTGCAGACGCTTGTTTGGCGGAATAGCATTGTTAACAAAAAAGAACAGCTTTGGACCACGCTTCGGTTGATGCCTCCATAACACTGTTGTGGAGCCCTTTCTTTCTGGCTGCAAACCTTCAGGGCACTACCCTCCTGGTAATCATAATCCTGGTACTGCTGGTAATCTCCTATTTCCTCTCCGGAGCAGAAGTGGCTTTCTTCAGTCTCTCCCATCGTGATGTTAATATGCTGAAAACCAAGCAGGGATCAAGCTGGAGGAGAATTGTACACCTGTTGGACGAACCGAAGCTCCTGATGGGATCGATGCGGATAGGCAGTGCCCTGGTTAACATTACCATAATCATTCTTTCCAGTTTCCTGATCGACCAGCTGCTTCCCGTCAAGGAACCGCACGCACTTATCGTCGCCATTAAATTATTCCTGGTTGTTTTTTTTCTCGTACTGTTCGGCGAAGTGCTTCCAAAAGTATATGCCTCACAGAATAACCTCCGTTTCGCCCGTGATTCGTCTTACCTCGTTGAAATCGTGCACCTGTTATTCAAGCGGATAAGCGGTTGGCTCGTGGGAATGACTGACAGGATAGAAAAATCTCTGGGTGCCGACTACACAGGCAATCATTTTGAAGAACTCGAAGACGATAGCAACGCATCAGAAGAAGAGAAAAACATCCTCCGGGGTATTGCCAAGTTCGGCCATCTTACAGTTAAACAGATAATGCGTACAAGGCTCGACGTTAGTGGCATTGACTACCATATCTCTTTCGGGGAACTGGTTAAGCAACTGGAAGATCTTCATTACTCAAGGGTTCCGGTGTACCGGAACAGTCTCGATGAAGTAATGGGCCTTATTCATACAAAGGATATCCTGCCTCATATCGATGAACCGGATGACTTTAACTGGCATACACTCATGCGCCAGCCATATTTTGTGCATGAACAGAAAATGATTGAAGATCTGCTTCAGGACTTCCGTTCACGCCGGACTCACTTCGCGATCGTGGTCGACGAATTCGGGGGCACCAGTGGAATCGTGACACTCGAAGATATTATGGAAGAGATCATCGGCGATATCCGGGATGAATTTGATGATGAAGAAAGTCCGAACCGGAAACTCGACGAAAACAACTATATTTTTGAAGGACGCACCATGATCAATGATGTGTGCAAAGCCATGAATCTCCCGCTCAGCACCTTTGAAGAGGTGAAAGGTGACAGCGATTCCCTTGCCGGACTCATCCTCGAAGTATCAGGAAAGATTCCTGCCGAAAATGAAGTCATAGCCGTAGGCGATTTCCAGTTTACCGTCCTCGAACTTTTAAGAAACAGGATCCAGAAAGTGAAGGTGACCATAAGCATCGTTTAGCCAATAATTTGACCTGATGAAGATTTCCCCGAAAAGCATAACCCAACTCTTTTTTGCTGCAGTATTATTAACAGGAACACTCGGATGTAATAGTCCATTTACTCCGAAACCCCGTGGCTATTATGCGATCAAATTTCCCGAACACCGGTACCAGGCATTCGACAGGCCGGGGTTTCCCTACACTTTTGAATACCCCGTGTATGCCAGAATTTCACAGGACAGTACTTTTTTCGAGGAACAGCCGGAAAACCCCTATTGGATCAATATCGATATACCTGACTATAACGGGCGCATCTATATAAGCTACAACCGCATTGGCGGTAATGCCCGGTACAAAGTAAAAAATGCCAAAGGAGAATATGTGGATTCTCTTGGTGTAAACACCTTCGAAAAATTGTTGAACGGATCCTATACACTTTCATTCAAACATTCTTATAAAGCGAGCTCAATTGAAGACAGTGCATTCAAAACTCCAGCTGGCATAGATGGGGTCTTTTTCCGGATTGGCGGCAATACTGCCACCTCAAATCAGTTCCTGGTAAGTGATTCGGTGAAACATTTTCTCCGCGGCGCATTGTATTTCGACGCCACACCCAACGAAGACTCGCTGCGACCTGTTAATGCATTCCTGAAAGAGGACCTGAAACACCTGGTAAACACCCTGCGGTGGCGTGAATAAGCGGCGGCGCAATCGTCACAACCCGTTCCGTACCAGTAACTTGTCTAAAAAGGACAGTAATAAATTGTGATAAACTAACTTTGCAAAAAAAAGCCGGATGATCGTAATCGAACATACTTTGGTCAGTGATGAAGTGGTAGAGGAAAGATTTGTATGTGACCTTTCCAGTTGTAAAGGCGGTTGCTGCGAAGACGGCGATACGGGTGCTCCCCTTGACGTTAAGGAACTTGACATTATTAATGAAGTCTACGAAGTGGTTAAACCCTATCTCACATCTGAAGGTGTCAGGGTGATAGAGAAGGAGGGAAGATACTCGTACGACAAAGAGTTCGGCTGGGTTACGCCCGCTATCAATAATGGCATGTGTGCATATGGCTACCGCGATGAAAAGGGTGTCATCAAATGTGCCTTCGAACAGGCGTATAATGATGGTAAAACCACGTGGAAAAAACCCATCAGCTGTCACCTCTTTCCCATCCGCATTAAAGCGGGAAAAGAATATGATATGGTCAATTATGAGCCCCGCGAAACGCTCTGCAGCGCGGCTTGTTCACTGGGGAATAAGCTGAAAGTTCCGGTTTACGTTTTCCTGAAGGAACCCATCATCCGGAAATACGGACAGGAATACTACGATGCGCTCGACGCATACTACAAGATGTACCACTGAGAAGGGTTGTCCATCCGAAAAGAATTACGACTTTCATAGTACAAGGTTGAATGAAAAATGTAATTTCGAACGTATGGGCAATGAGATAAAAGAAGTGTTCCTGGCCAAAAGCAATCAGAAGGCGGCCGATCTTGACCATCGCAAAAAGATCAATTTCAATATAGGCAAATACAATGCGGTTGTTCCCGTCGGTAAGTCCCAGTTCCGTGACCTGGAGCTTGCCCGGGAGCGGGCTAAAAATATCAAGTGGCGGGCACTTGAAACGCTTGATCAGCAATTGGAAAATTTTGAATCTGCATTTACTGCCAGGGGAGGAAAAGTGATCTGGGCCGAAAATGCAGAGGATGCACGTCGTGAAATCCTTCGTATCTGTAAGGAAAAGAACTGCACCACACTGGTAAAGAGCAAAAGCATGGTAACAGAGGAAATCAAACTAAATGAATTCCTCGAAAAGAATCATATCGAAAGCGTCGAGACCGACCTGGGAGAATATATTCAACAACTCGACGGTGAGCCTCCATACCATATTGTAACACCAGCCATGCACAAGAGCAAGGAAGACGTGGCAAGGCTCTTTGCCGACAAATTAGGAACCGACCCGAAACTGGGCCCTGGTGACCTGACGCTCGAAGCGCGTGCAAGACTCAGGGAAAAATATGTTCTGGCGGAAGTGGGATTGACCGGTGCGAACTTCCTCATCAGTGATATTGGCGCAATCGCTGTAACCGAGAATGAGGGGAATGCAAGGCTCAGCTGCGCATGGCCTAAAACGCATATCGTCGTCGCAGGCATTGAAAAGGTAATTCCTACCATGAATGACCTTGGACTTTTCTGGCCGCTCCTGGCAACATATGGTACAGGTCAGCAAATCACCGTTTATAATACTATTGTTTCAGGACCCAGGCAGCCGGGAGAGTCTGACGGTCCTGAAGAAATGATCGTAATACTGCTGGATAATGGGCGTACTAACCTCCTCGCCAATCCGAAAACAAGGGAAAGCCTGTATTGTATCAGGTGCGGCGCATGCCTGAATGCCTGCCCGGTATATAAGAACATTGGTGGACATACATACGGAACCACTTACAGTGGTCCGATCGGTAGTGTCATCACACCCCATTTAAAGGGGTTGAATGACTGGAAACACCTGAGTCATGCTTCCTCGTTATGCGGCAACTGTACGGAGGTATGCGCTGTCAGAATCAACCTCCATGAATTGCTGCTGGAAAACAGGCATGAAGCAGCCAGGGAAGGCTTCGCACCATTTGCAGAGAAGCTTGCATGGAAGGCGTGGAAAGTGGGTGTATCAAATAGGAAATGGATGAATAAAGGGAAAGCATCAGTAAAAAACTGGATGGTCAATAAACTTGTCAAAGGCTGGTCCTCTACAAGGGGGCCGATCGACTTCCCCGAGAAAAGTTTTAACCAGCTCTGGCGCGAAAAAAATAAGCTTTCCTGAGTTCATGCTGATATTTTCCACGGCACATAGCCCACGATTGCAGTACATGGTTGATCTGATCAGCCGTGAATTATGCATTACCGATGCTACAATTACAAGCGACCGTGAAGTTTTTTCCCTGTACGAAGGAGTGCGGATCAATTACAGCGAAAAGCAGGTAACCCAGGCTGAATTTCATATTGTACCGGTATCACTTTTATTCGAATCCAATGTCAGGTCACAGCAACCCGAATGCTTCAGCTGGTATGGAATGAAGGCATTCTTCGCTTCACCAGGCAATGATCTTCCCTTTGATATCTTTGCTGCGATCTTTTTCCTCGTTAGCCGCTACGAGGAATACCTTCCATTTGAACCGGACCGGTTCGGATGTTTCCCCCATACTGCATCCATTGCCTGGCGTGAAGGATTTCTGCAGGAACCCCTTGTCAATAACTGGCTGATGCAACTCGAAGTTTTGTTAAAGAAAAAATTTCCTGCTGCGATCTTCAGACGTAAAAATTTCACCTTCATTCCCACCTATGATATCGATATGATGTATGCATACCGGTATAAAGGCCTGAAACGTAATACCGGCGGGTTCTTCCGCTCCATTTTACGCAAGGAATACAGCTCAGCTTTTCAACGGCTGAACGTATTGCGTGGGGAAGAAAAAGATCCTTACGACGCGTATGAATGGCTGGATGCCCTTCACCTGTACTGTCGTGTAAACCCTGTTTATTTTTTTCTCGTTGCACAACAGCAAAAGGGGTATGACAGGAATATCCCTACTGATACCAGGCCATTCCAGGAATTGATCCATTATTACGCAGCGACGCATAAGGTTGGCCTTCATCCTTCATGGCAAAGCAGCATCGCTGCCACTGACGAAATCATAAAAGAGGAAAAGGAGTGGATGGAAGCAGTTGCCGACCTGTCAATCACAAAAAGCCGCCAGCATTATATCAAGCTCAACTTGCCAGGCACGTATGAACGACTTTACCGCTGCGGTATAAGACAGGATTTTTCAATGGGTTATGGAAGTATAAATGGTTTTCGCGCTTCTATGGCTTCATCATACTATTGGTTCAACCTTACGACCAACTCCGCAACCGACTTAATGCTTTACCCGTTCTGTTTCATGGATGCCAATTCTTATTACGAACAAAAGCATACGCCACAGCAGGCATATACTGAATTGATGCGGTTTTATGCTGCAGTTAAAAAAGTTCGTGGATGTTTCATTACTATCTGGCACAACAACTTCCTGGGCAGCGATCCCATGTACAGGGAGTGGAAAGATCTTTATGAGATCTTCATGAAAGAAGATGCTTACTGGGACGCCGGCTGATCCCTGTTTTTCCTGAATTCAGCATTCACTAAATACACGCCACACAATGCTATCAGGCCGCCAAAAACAATAAACGCGTTCAGTTTTTCATCAAAGATCCATGAGCCAAGGAATACCGCAACCAGCGGGTTAATATAGGCGTAGATGGATACCTGTTCTGTCGGCAGGTGTTGAAGGGCATAGATATATGCCATGAATGAGATCACTGATCCGACAACTGCAAGATAGATTATAGAGAGCCAGGAAATAACCGGTATCTGTGTTATGGGAATTACATTGCCCGTTGCATGACTGACGCTTGTGAGCATGAAACCTGCAATGACCATCTGAATTCCGATACTGAAGTACGGGTTGAAAGAATCGGCCTGGTTCTTTGTATATATTGTTCCGAATGCCCAGGTAAGGGTGGCCGTAATTGAGAGGAAAATGCCAAACCTGAAATTGGCGTTCATGAAATCGTGCAGGTGATCGGCAAAGATGATGCAGATTCCCGTAAAGCCAAGGACGAACCCAATCAGTGATTTCCTGTTTAGGGAGGAGTTTCCTCTGATCAGTGCTATTACAACCATCCATAGTGGAAACACGGCACCGATAATCGCTCCCAGTCCACTTGAGATATATTTCACTCCCCACGTAGTAAGCCCGTTGCTTAAGAGGAAGTTCAGTATACTGAGTATGATCACGGGAATCCACTGCCTGCCACGGGGAAAGGCTTTTCCTTTCGAGATGAAATAGACTATGTAGATTAGCCCGCCGGTCAGTTGTCTTAACCCGGCCAGCTGCAATGCAGGCATATACATAACACCAGCTTTGGAAACAAGCCAGGTAGTACCCCAGGTGATGCTCACAAGCGTTAATGCAAGCAGCGCCTTACTGCGTGTGCCCTTTTCCGTGAGCCGCATGGGGTTGATCATGTTAAGTTGCCTGCGCATAAAAAAAGCCGGGCGAATGCCCGGCTGCAATTTTAGTGTTTGAAGTGCCGCATTCCGGTCATTACCATTGCCAGGTTGTTTTTCTGGCAATACTCTATAGAATCCTTATCCCTGATGGAACCTCCGGGCTGGATGAAGGCAGTGATCCCTGCTTCATGTCCCATCTGCACACAATCCGAAAACGGGAAAAATGCATCACTGGCCAGTACCGCTCCGTTAAGATCAAAATTAAACTGCTTTGACTTTTCGATTGATTGCCTGAGCGCATCAATCCTGCTGGTTTGTCCGCATCCTTTACCGATCAGCTGCCTGTTTTTTACCAGTGCGATCGCATTGCTCTTCAGGTGCTTGCAAATGAGGTTGGCAAATTCGAGATCCGCTTTTTCTTCCGGCGTGCTTTCCCTGCCACCGGCTTCTTCCCATTTTGTATAATTCCCTTCATCAATCTGCTGCATGAGTACACCATTTAGCAGTGAGCGGAATTGTTGCTTCACGCCTACTGGCTTTTTCTGCTGCAGCAGGATGCGGTTTTTCTTGGCACGCAGGATCTCCAGTGCAGTTTCATCATAACCAGGTGCAATCAGTACCTCGAAGAATATTTCATTAATGGCATGTGCTGTAGCTACATCAATGATTCCGTTACAAACCAGTACACCGCCGAAAGCGCTTTCAGGATCGCCTGCAAGCGCGCTGTCCCAGGCACTTTTTACTGATTCCCGCTGCGATACACCACACACGTTTGTGTGTTTGATGATGGCAAAGGTGTAGGGCATTTGTTCATTATTGTCAGTACTGAATTCCTGTATCAGCTGAACTGCTGCGTCTACATCAACCAGGTTATTATATGAAAGTTCCTTTCCGTTCAGCTGGTTAAAAATGTCATTAAGCTCGCCATAGAAAACGCCCTGCTGGTGAGGGTTCTCACCGTAACGCATAATTTTTGGCTTGGGGACTGACGACAGGAAATAGTTGTCAAAACCCGGGGTGAAATATTGGGAAATTGCCACGTCATAATGGGCACATACTTCAAAGGCCTTGGCGGCGAAGTGGCGACGTTGCTCCAGGGTTGTTGTGCCCTGTTGTTCCCGTAGGATATTTTCGAGAAAGGAATAATCTTGTTTTGAAGCTATAACCACGACATCCTGGTGGTTCTTGGCAGCTCCCCTGATCATGGATGGCCCCCCAACATCTATCTTTTCGATGATGGATTTCTCGTCAGAGGTATTGGCCACAGTTTCTTCGAAGGGATAGAGATCAACAATAACCAGGTCGAGTTCCGGGATTTCAAACTGTTTCATTTCAGCAATGTCCTGCTCATTGGCCCTTCTGCCCAGGATACCCCCGAAGACCTTTGGATGTAGCGTTTTGACCCGTCCACCAAGGATTGAAGGATAAGACGTTACGGATTCTACCGGAACACAGGGTATTTCCAGCTTTTCGATGAATTGCTGGGTTCCGCCGGTAGAGTAAATGGTTACGCCCTGCTCATGAAGGAGGCGGACAAGAGCATCCAGACCGTCTTTGTAAAAAACGGAGATCAATGCTGACTGAATTTTTTTGGTCATACGCTGAGATTGACTGGTTATCGGTTAGGGCAAGCAGGTTGATGCAGGCTGCACAGGCCTGGTTAACGAAGGCGCAAAGCTACGGTATCGCCCTCAAAAAATGTGGGCAACCCCGGCAACTTGTTCAGGTCTTTTTGAAAGGCACCCGCTATCCAGGTGTTATGGACCGGGATTCCGGACTGGCGCAAAGCCCGCTCCCATTCGGCAGCTTTCGCTTCCCTGATACTGCCGTCAAGAATACAGGTTGTATTGTCCGGTATCGCATGTTTCCACTTCGTCAGGTCGAAGATCCTGCCTGTGATTACCAGGAAGCCGGGATTTAAGCTAAGGAGTGGAAGTATTTCCCTGTTGTTTCGAGGAATGGCTACCAGGATCCTGCTTGTCCTGAATAAAGAAGAGGCCGAGTGGCGGACGGTCTGGATGCCATAATATCTTGCTGCGGCAGTTGGTGCCGGATGTCCGGTCAAATTAGCGAGACGGATTGCCATTCTTCCATTTACCAGGTCCGTTACCGATTTTCCGCGCAGGTGATATACGATAATCCGTTGTTGATGGAACTGCTTCATCCTTGTGTTTAATTGGAAGCCGGCCAGTATGCAGAAAAGAAACAGGGTTGCAATGAACAGTTTGCCGACTTGTAAATATCGCCTGCATGCCATGCAAAATATTACAAGGTAAATAAGGAGCGTTTCCGTTAGTTGCCAATTTAAATCTGTGACTACTGACATCGGAAGGTCACTGATATGCCTTATTCCTGCATTCATGGTTTTAAGGAGCAGGTTTGACATGCTGCCAGCCCAGGTAATTGAAATGCCGGTAGAAGTGACCAACCATTGGATCAATGCAGACACCAATGCCAGATTTGACAATGGAACGGCCCATAAGTTTGCCGGAAGAAAGTATAAGGGGGACTGATGAAACAGGTAAATGCTAATGGGAAAGGTTGTGAGCTGCGCTGCCAGCGTTGCTGAACAAAGCTGCCAGGTGTGTTTGAGAATCAGGTTCCTGATGTTGAAGATTTTTTCAATCGCCGGCTGGAATAAAAAAATGCCCAAAAGCGCCAGGAACGAAAGTTGGAAACCTGCATCCCATAGCCATGATGGCCGATAGCACAATAGTAGGAATGCAAATAAGGAAAGTGAATGGATACCTGTACAGGATTTCCTGGTCAGCCTGGCAGCCAGTACCAACGTAAACATCGCTGCAGCCCTGACAACAGATGCTGTGCCACCCGCGACTCCGCTAAACCACCAGATAATAACAAGTATCAACACTGAATTGGTCCACCTGGTGAACCGGAATTTTCTCTCCGAAAATTTCAGGATGGTTTGCAACAAAAGGAAAACCAGGCCAAGATGCATCCCTGAAACTGCAATTACGTGAATGACTCCTGTATCGGTGTAGGTTTTCAACAGCTCTTTATCCATCTCCTGCCGGTAGCCTATGAGCAAGGCCATTGCCAATGCTCTCGTTTCTTCTGGCATAGTGTTCCTGACTGCATTCATAGCTGACATGCGTCCTGCCGCCAGTATCTTTTTCAGGTTCCACCAATGTGCTTTGCGTATCAGGTGGCAATGCTCAGGATCAAGGTAAGCTTCGTGAAAAACCTGGTTCCGGAAGCAATATCGGGCAAAGTCAAAGCTTCCCGGGTTATCTGTTGGAATGAGTGCTTTGATTGAAGAGGTACTGATCAGCCAGGTATCGCCTGGCATAAAAGTTCTGAGTGATTGCTCATTCACATTTATGTTGATTGTACCAATGACCCTTAATTCATTTCCTGCAGAATCAATTACTGCAGCACATTCGAATCCGAATCTTGAAAATTTGGCACCCGGCTCAGGCAGCGAAACAGGTGTGCCTGCAATGGCAACTGCATGATCCAGTTTATGGCCGATCCATTGGTTATCATCCCGCAGCTGGCGGCTCATAAAAACCTGCTGACCCGAGCAGAAAAGTAAAAGGTTCACGGGGATCCCAGCCAGCCACCTGGCAGCATAGACGAACCAGTTAAAATTGTTGAACAGGAGAAGTGCCAGCATACTGCATGCTATGACCAGTCCTATGATCAATTGGAAACCTGGACCATGGATATCGCCCCATAATATGCCGCATATAAAGGGAGGAAGAAGGCGAATGAAAGGTGCATTTTTCCAGGGATATTGAGTCGAAGTGCTTCTCGGCATGATCACTAAAATCACCACCAAGGTAACCTTGCGGAATGCTTGTGTCAACCGTGAAAAAACGGTATTAAGGTTTCAGCAATTTGTGCAGGAAGGCGATCTGCCCAAGGTGATAGATGTTATGCTGGATGAGACCGTTCAATAAGAAATCGAAATTGTATTCCCGAAATTCCACTTTCTGGTCGAGTAAGTCATCGTTTTGTTTCTGCAGGTTGCCGAGGATGGACCTGGTAGAAGCATCAAGGAGTGCAAGGCCTTTGCCCCAGTTATTTTCAGCAGGGTCAATGACACGCCAGTCAATCTTCTCAAAAGAATGGAGGTCGTGATGTGGGTCATTTTCCAGTCTCTTCAATGTAAAATCTGACCAGGTGAGGGTATGGTAAAGGAGGTCGAGTAAGGAATGCGCATGGCCGACAGGCTTTTCAAACCCGATCTCCGGATCCACTTCACGGGCAATGCTCATAAAACTCCTGCCAAACCATGGCTGGCCATACATTGTAGTATCAAGGTTCTGAATGATGTTCCGGATCCTTGTTTGCATGCTATGAAGATAAAAAAAAGCTCCGTTAGGAGCCTTTATAAACCGTAAAAAATGATGATGCAGGCCGGCGAACCTTTGGAGCATTCGCTAAGTGGTCATTTTCTTCGTCGCGGTAACCCAATGCAAGCACAGCTACTGCGGACAACCCTTTCCCATCCAGACCCAGTACTTCATTTACCGCTGCTGCATTAAATCCTTCCATTGGTGTGCTGTCCACCTTTTCAAATGAAGCAGCTGCCGTTGCATACCCTAATGCAATGTAGGCTTGCCTTGCAGCCCATTGATGAACCTGTTCGTCTGTCCGGGTTGTTATGCTTCCTTCAATCATCTTCCTGAAATCATTCAGCGACTCTAGGGGAATATTTCTTGTGGAAGCGATGTTTTCCAGGTATTGATCAATTTGCCCGGGTGCTACATTCTTCCATGCGGCAAATACCAGTAAGGCTGAACCTTCCGTTACCTGCGGCTGGTTATAGATGGCGGGAGACAGGTTCGCTCTCAGTTCCGGATCCTGGATTACCAGTACGTCGAATGGTTGAAGACCAAGGGAAGAGGGCGCAAGCCGGGTCGCTTCAAGAATATTATTTAATTGGTCAGCCGGGACAGGCTTTCCGTTCATTCGTTTCGTAGCGTATCTCCAGTTAAAGTCTTGTAAGTAGTTCATACCAGGTGATTTTGTGTTTGGTGTAACAGTATTTGCATATACAATGTTCAAACACTATTCCAGTTTTGATGGGCTGTCATTTGGTCACCGGACGAATCCGGTTCGAAGCCCGTTGACACCTCAATGACACCTCGGAAATGCCTTATATCTCCCCGGTGGCCGAGGTCAATCTGAGGTCCAATTGAGGTGTCATTCAAATGTTTGTTCATGTCAACTTGTCGGAAAAGAAAAACCCGAAAGAAACACTGTTCTTTCGGGTTTGCCATAAACACCACATAGTGGTTTTAATTATTTGCTCAGGTACATGCTCCTGTCCTTGTACAACTGCCGGAAGTACGGATCCCTAAGATCCTTGATGAAGCGGATAGCCTCACCGGTACTCTTCATCTCAGGTCCGAGTTCCTTATTTACACCCGGGAACTTGTTGAAGCTGAACACAGGTTCCTTGATCGCGAACCCGTTGAGTTTTTTGTCGAACTCGAATTCAGTCAGTTTATGCGTTCCCATCATCACTTTCGTGGCAATGTTGAGGTAAGGGATCTGGTAAGCCTTGGCAATGAACGGCGTTGTCCGTGATGCCCTTGGGTTTGCTTCGATCACATATACTTTGCCATTCTTGATAGCGAACTGGATATTGATCAGGCCTTTGATGTTCAGTGCCCGTGCGATCTTCTCAGAATAATATTCCATCGTCGTCACTTCCATAGGCGTAAGGTTGAACGCGGGCAGAACTGCGTTGGAATCACCTGAGTGAATTCCCGCAGGTTCAATGTGTTCCATCACACCCATCACGTGGAAGTTTTCACCATCGAAGATTGCATCCACTTCGGCTTCCTGGCACCTGTCGAGGAAGTGGTCGATCAGGATCTTGTTACCAGGGATATGTTTCAGCAGGCTTACAACTGCCTTTTCCACTTCTTCATCATTGATCACTATGCGCATCCTTTGGCCACCCAGTACATACGAGGGACGAACCAGGACAGGATAACCTACTTTATTCGCTACTTCAACCGCCTCGTCAACATTGAATGCAGTACCATAGTCAGGATAAGGGATTCCCAGGTCTTTCAGCATGTCACTGAAGCGTCCGCGATCTTCCGCGATGTCCATATTATCGTAGGAAGTACCGATGATATTGATGCCTTTCTCATTGAGTCGCTCTGCAAGCTTCAATGCTGTTTGTCCACCCAGCTGTACGATTACACCGTCCGGTTGTTCATGTTCAATGATCTCCCAGAGATGCTCCCAGTAAACGGGTTCGAAATACAGTTTGTCTGCGATATCAAAATCAGTTGATACTGTTTCGGGGTTACAATTGACCATGATGGCCTCATAACCTGCTTCCTTTATCGCCAGCAATCCGTGAACACAACAGTAATCGAACTCAATACCCTGGCCGATGCGGTTCGGGCCTGAACCGAGTACGATGATCTTTTTCTTGTCGCTGCGTTTGCTTTCGTTGGCACTTCCTTCTTCGAAAGTAGAGTAGAAGTAAGGCGTTTTCGCTTCGAACTCCGCACTGCAGGTATCAACCATTTTGAAGACCCTCTTAATGCCGGCTGCTTTCCTTTTTTCGTACAGGGCATCTTCAGTGCCATCCTGCATGATGCGGCAGATCTGCTCATCACTGAAGCCATGCAGTTTGGCCTCTTTCAGCAGTTCGGTCGGAAGTGTGGCAAATTTATATTTAGCAAGTTCCTTTTCGATGTTGCAGATCTTCTGGATCTCATAAATGAACCAGCGATCGATACCGTTGGTTGCCTTTACAATGGTATTGGCACTGACACCAAGCATCAGGGCATCCTTGATCCGGAAGATCCTGTCCCACTTCGGTGTTTTGATATATTCTATCAGCTCTTCTGCGTGCATCTGGCTTTTACCGTAATAGCCGAGTCCGACAGCATTGTTCTCAAGGCTCTGGCAGGCTTTCTGGACAGCTTCCGTAAAGCTTCGGCCGATACCCATTACCTCACCCACACTTTTCATCTGGAGGCCGAGTGTATCGTTTGCGCCTTTGAATTTGTCGAAGTTCCAGCGCGGGATCTTAACGATAACGTAGTCAAGCGCAGGTTCGAAATATGCAGAAGTGCTCCCGGTAATCTGGTTCTCGAGTTCATCAAGCGTATAGCCGATGGCAAGTTTTGCCGCGATCTTGGCGATCGGGTAACCTGTGGCTTTGGATGCAAGGGCAGATGAACGGCTCACCCGCGGGTTGATTTCGATGGCAATGATTTCCTCAGTCTGGGGATTCAGGGCAAACTGCACATTACAGCCACCGGAGAAATTGCCGAGGTCGCGCATCATCATGATGGCAGTATTACGCATGAGTTGGAAAGCTGTATCGCTCAGCGTCATGGCAGGTGCCACAGTAATGGAATCCCCTGTATGCACACCCATAGGGTCGAAATTCTCAACCGTACAAATGATCACAACGTTGTCGTTGGCATCACGCAGCAGCTCAAGCTCAAATTCCTTCCAGCCCAGAACAGCCTGCTCTACAAGAACTTCATGTATAGGAGAGGCCTGGAGACCACGGTTCAGTGCCTCATCCAGTTCGTCCTTATCATGTACGAATCCTCCACCTGTTCCGCCGAGCGTGAATGAGGGACGGATTACCAGCGGAAACCCGATCTCCTGGGCAAATTCCTTTCCTTCAAGAAAACTGTTGGCTGTTTTTGCAGTTGCTACAGGTACACCAAGCTGGATCATCCACTGGCGGAATTTTTCGCGGTCCTCCGCCTTATCGATTGCCTTGATGTCCACCCCGATCAGCTTCACATTGTTCTTCTCCCAGATCCCGAGGTCCTCCGCCTCTTTTGCCAGGTTCAACGCTGTCTGTCCACCCATCGTTGGTAGCACAGCATCAATTTCATTCTCTTCAAGGATCTGTTCGATACTTTCCACCGTTAATGGAAGCAAATAAACCCTGTCAGCCATCATCGGATCCGTCATGATTGTTGCCGGATTGCTGTTGATCAGGATCACTTTTATCCCTTCCTCCCTTAAGCTGCGCGCAGCCTGGGTTCCGGAATAATCAAATTCACAG
The DNA here is from genome assembly GCF_000814475.1 of Flavihumibacter solisilvae. Lineage (GTDB taxonomy): Bacteria > Bacteroidota > Bacteroidia > Chitinophagales > Chitinophagaceae > Flavihumibacter > Flavihumibacter solisilvae. Next base: position 143,880 of record NZ_JSVC01000002.1, read on the forward strand.
GCCTGACCTATGATAATGGGTCCTGATCCTATGATCAGGACAGATTTTATAGAATTGTCTTTTGGCATGGTTGCGGAAAAATAAATTGCGCAAAAGTACAGCCCGGGAAGGAAATTCCGTGATAAATTTTCAGAATGAGGCCAGGACTAGCCGAATCGGGCGCAACCCGAACCGCAAAAGCCAATATGCTCAAATGAAAAAGGCCCTCCCGAGAGGGAAGGCCTTGTGCAGAGATATTTATTGATTCAGCTTTTATGATAAGCCGACATTTCAATGTCATCGAGCAATACCTTCCCGTTCCGTTGATCCATCTTTCGGACCGCACGCGATTGTTTCTCATCATGTTTGCTCAGAATCTTGAACATCCATTTCTGTTTTGCTTCTTCTCCTTTAATCGCCCCGATGATTGAGGCAATCACCAGAATTACCATTACGATGGCTCTTTGTTGGAATCTTTTCATAACCCTTCTGTTTACTCAGTTAATAAATGCTGCCGCTAATCTTAATAACCGTTCAGTTTACATAGACATTCAATTAACATCAAACGCTGTTCCATGTTTATAAAATGATTACACTTTTCCGGATTTCATCATGATTTAACAAGTTGTTTAAACAACCAAATGAAATTCGGCTATGCACGGGGCATTTTCGACCCCGTCCGGATCATCATCATGCCTCAGATTGTGGCAATCGTTAGATTTGCAGTTTTTGAAAACAATTAGCCTGCTGATGGTCCGATTCCTCTTACCGCTTTTATTGCTTACCCTTTCAGTGCATGCACAATTCAACAGTATGCCCGATTACCCGAAAGGATATTTCAGAAATCCGCTCAATGTGGCCATCGACCTTAGCGGCAACTTCGGTGAACTTCGCCCCAACCATTATCATATGGGGCTCGACCTGAAAACCCTCCGCAGGGAAAACCTGCAGGTTTATGCAGCAGCAGAAGGATTTATTTCCAGGGTGAAAATTGAACCATCAGGGTTCGGCAGGGCCATCTATATCAGCCATCCCAACGGTTTAACGACTGTTTATTGTCACCTGAATGACTTTTTCCCTGAACTCGAGAACTGGGTGAAACAGCAACAATACGAGAAGGAATCCTGGGCGCTTAATATTGAACTCTCCGCCTCTTTGTTCCCCGTAAAAAAGGGATCTTTCATCGCATTCAGTGGCAATACCGGCGGATCGCAGGCCCCCCACCTGCATTTTGAGATCCGCCGCACATCAGATGACGTAAATCTCAACCCGATGCTCTTCGGATTTGAGCTCGCAGACAATACGCGGCCCTCCATTCTTCGGTTAGCCGTTTACGATAGAACCAAAAGCATTTATGAGCAATCGCCCCGCCTCATTCCTGTAACATCAAAAGGGAACGGCATCTATACGACCGCACCCATCACCGTTTCCGTACCGAAAGTGAGCCTGGCTATCAGCGCTTTCGACACCCATACAGGCTCGTCCAACCAGAATGGCATCTTTGAAGCCATTCTGCTGAACAATGACAGCGCGGTCGTAGGATTCAGGATGGACCAGATCAGCTATGACGCTACGAGGTACCTAAACGCACACATAGATTATGCTACAAAGTCCCGCGGCGGACCGTTCCTGCAACATCTCACTGAACTACCAGGTTACCTGAATTCGATCTATCATCGTTATAGTGGGGATGGTGTGATCGATCTTAGTGACGGACAGCCACATAACCTGGCCATAGTGGCGAGGGATGCATATGGCAACAGCTCTACTGTGACAACTGTACTCCGCTATAATGGGTCCAGGGTGCAGCACAATGACCCCGCCGGAAAAAAATTCTATCCCCTGATGGTTGATGTATTTGAGTCGGAAGATTGTGAATTCATCATCGGGGAAAGGACATTATATGACTCCGTAACAATTGGGCATCAGAAAAAAGCGCAATCACCGGGTGCCATTTCGGCAATTCACACGATAGGCAGCCTGTCGGTCCCCCTACAGGATTCCATGATTGTAAGGATTAAACCCCTTAATCCCGTGCCGCCTGCAGACCAGGACCGGGTGGTAATGCTACGCACTGGCGGCAGCCGGAAAGATGTGCAGAAAGTGAGCTGGCAGCACGACTGGGCGATGGCCAGGTTCAGGGATTTTGGCAGCTTCGCCCTGGTTACCGATCACGAACCGCCTGTAATCCAGCCTGTTGGATTCGGACCGGGATCTAATCTTGCTGCAGCTTCGCGGCTGGCCTTTACCGTTAGTGATAACCTTGGCCGCACAAAAGTTTTACGCACGGAACTTGACGGTAAATGGCTGCGGTTCAGCAATGATAAAGGCAGAACCTACATCTATAAATTTGATGAACTTTGCGGACCTGGTGCACATACGCTTAAAATAACTGCACAGGATGAAGCTGGAAATATTACGGAACGAGAAATAAATTTTGTGCGCTGATGCCACCACTTGCAAAAGGTAGAAAAGCCCCTGACTTCAAGGGCAATGACCAGAACGGTAACCCCGTCGCCCTTTCTGATTTCAAAGGCCGGAAAGTTGTGCTGTTTTTTTATCCCCAGGACATGACACCCACATGTACCGTCCAGGCCTGTAACCTGCGCGACAATTATGCCTTGTTACAACAACATGGATTCACCGTAATAGGAGTGAGCCCTGACCCTGTAGAAAGCCACAAAAAATTCGAAACGCGTCACGAACTTCCGTTTACATTGATCGCTGACCCGGACAGGAAAATCATCGGTAAATACGGCGTATGGGGTGAAAAACAATTGTATGGCCGAAAATATATGGGCCTTCACCGCACTACATTTATCATAGATCCAAAGGGAAAGATCAGTCACGTTTTCCTTCGCCCGAAAAACAAACAACATGCAGAGGAGATAATAGCTGCTGATATTACCACCTAATTTGAGTAATTTGAGTGGTAAGATGGCCTTAAAATGCATCCGCGCATTTATTGTATAGTTTTTCAGCTGCTACTGATAATATCAAATGTTTGCGGCCAGGCAAACACGCAATACTTCACCCACATCAGTACGCAGAACGGCCTTTCTCATAATAAGGTCAATTGCATCATGCAGGACAGGCAGGGCTTTACCTGGATCGGCACTGATGACGGCCTCAATCGTTATGATGGCCAGCGGTTCGAAATCTTCCGGCACTCACCGGATAATATTTCATCGATCAGCGGAAATATCATTACCGATGTTCTCGAAGACAGCAGCGGGGTCATCTGGATCTCCAGCGCCGATGGAGGGATCACCCGATTTGACCATAGGGCCAGGCCTTCAGAACGTTTCAGGTTATATCGCCATAGTCCGACAGATACTTCATCTATCCCGGTAAATACTGTGAATGCAATGCTGTTCGACAGGCGTGGATACCTGTGGCTCGCAACAAGCGGTGCCAGCCTGGTAAGATTCGATACGCGGACAGCAGAATTCCAGCCTGCTGAACCGGGCTCTAAACGAACCTGTACAGATGTCTGCATGGATGGAAAAGGAATGATCTGGTCAGGAAGGCAGGGCGGAAGTTATATGATCATTGATCCTGTCACCCTCCGGGTCACAAACGATGACCGGTACTTAAACCCATACCGTAAACTTCCACATGTTACAGTAACAACCTTATACAAGGACAACAGGGATAATATCTGGTTCGGATCATGGGATAACGCGGTTTATAAATACAGTGCATCCACCAGCGAGGAAGAAGTTTGGGCGAACCAGGAAAATAACCCCGGCCTGGGTAAGGATGAAGCCACGGCTTTCACAGAAGATAATTCCGGCAACCTTTGGATCGGCACAAAAAAGTCAGGACTACTGTTACTGGATCTGCAATCGAACAAATTCTACCGCAACCAGCACAGCTCATCCCGCGAGGGCACTGTTGCTTCAAATACGATCAACTGTCTTTATCGCGACAGGAATAATAATATCTGGGTCGGAACAGACAAGGGCGTCAGTGTTTCGATGAGTGGTAACAGGAACTTCATGCAGGTATTTCTGCCTGCATTGCCCGGTGTATATAGCGGGTCGGTCGTAAATGATTTTACGACTGGTGCAGATGGCAAGTTATGGATTGCCACCAGTGATGGGGTCTTCATCAGGGAAGGCGAACAATTCAGCCACTTCCCGATAAAATACGGCGGCAAGGCTGTAAACGTAACACGGTTCTTTAAAGACCAGCACGGTAACATGTACCTGGGGGCAGATTATTCGCTTTTTACTTTTGACCCGGTAAATATGCGGTTTGAACTGCTTCCGAACACCGCTGAAGATGTCGTGATGAACAGGATAATCGCGTCGCGGGTTGTTTCAATGGCTGAGGATTCTGTCAACGGCCGGCCCGCACTGGTTGTATCTCCCTACGGGCACTTCATTACCTATTATGATCTTGTAAATAAGAGATGGATCAGCAGGGCTGATTCAATAAACAGGATCATCAGCAGGTTTGACCTGCGCGACAATCTTGTTAAAAAAATCTACAAAGATCCATCCGGCAGGTTATGGCTGGGAACAGCAAAAGCAGGTCTTGCTGCCTGGGATCGGAAGACACACCGTTTCCGCTATTACATGAACGATCCTGCTGATCCAGGCTCCATCAGTAATAACCATGTTGGCGACATGGAGTCAGACGCCGGTGGGAAGATCTGGTTGACAACATTTGGCGGGGGGCTGAATTGTTTCACTCCTGCAACAGGGCGGTTTGATCACATCACCACTTCCGCTAACCTGCTTGAAGGGTTAGCAATCGATAAAAGTGGGAAGATCTGGATGATTGGAAATGGAACAGTGCATCGCTATGACCCGGTGTTGAAAAGCTTTATGTCGTTCAACGTTCCTGATATGGAGAAATCGGGTGGATTGAAAGGTGATCTGTACCGGGATGAAGAAGGATGGCTCTACGGTGGGGGACTGGGCTTCTATATCCGTTTTCATCCGGATTCAGTAACGCTGCACAGGGAACAGCCTGAAGTTCTGCTTACAAATCTTTTGGTCTATGACAGTTCGTATTCAGAACGGTTATATAAAGAGACAAAAGTGAAACTGAAGCATGACGAAAATTTTTTCAGCATTCACTACTCGGCACCATGGTATGAGGGGAAGGTATATTACCAGTATATGCTTGAAGGTCTCGACCAGAAGTGGATAGATGCAGGCGATCAGACAATTGCTCCATATACACACCTGAACGGAGGCCATTACACTTTCAGGGTGCGGGCAAGCACCGTGCCTGGGATCTGGTCGGGCAGGCAAACTGTTCTGGACATTTATATCGTTCCGCCATTCTGGACGACCTGGTGGTTTTATACGATTCTGGTGGTGTGTCTCGCCGCCATAATGTATGGCATCTACCGGTATCGGATCAATGAGCTGGTTAAGCGGCAGGGGATAAGGAACCGCATTGCGCAGGACCTCCATGATAATATGGGATCAACGCTGAGCAGCATTTCAGTTTACAGCCAGGTTGCTAAAATTTATAAGGAACAGCATAAACAGCATGAACTTGATGAGACCCTGGAGAAGATCAGTGTTACATCAGGAGAAATGATTTCAGAAATGAATGACATCGTATGGGCCATCAATCCCAGGAATGACCATATGGAAAAGATAATCCAACGGATGGAATCCTTTGCCAGGCCACTGATGAAGGCTTCAGGAATAGGTTTCCGGCTTGACTATGATGAATCGGTATTACGTCTCAACCTTGGAATGGAAAAGCGAAAGAATTTTTATCTCATTTTTAAAGAGGCTGTTACCAATGCTTTAAAATATGCAGAGTGTTCTGAAGTGGCTGTAGACATTACCATGCGCCAGGAAAAAGTTGATCTGAAAATTTCAGATAACGGGAAGGGATTTGATCCTGTTGCGGTGATTCAAACCCATGAACATACTTTATCCGGAAATGGTTTAAGGAATATGCAGATGCGGGCGAAAGAAATGGGCGCAACATTGGCACTGGACGCAGCGCCGGGCAGGGGAACTTCTGTTTCGCTCCGGTTTGGCCTACCCTGATTTGGGGATTGCCAGCAGAAACTTATCTGGTTACATTTGTTTAACAAATTAGCATGAGCCTGCGTATCGCAATATTTGATGATAACAAGAACATCAGGGAAAGCATAAAAATGCTGCTCGAAACCGAGCCTGATTTTATTGTTTCAGGTTCTTATTGCCATGTGCTCGATTGTTTGCAGGATATCAGGGAATCGAAGCCGGATGTGGTTCTTATGGATATTGAAATGCCGGGAATGACTGGCATAGAAGCGGTATACCTGATCAGGAAGGAATTTCCGAACGTACAGGTACTCATGCAGACAGTATTTGAAGACGATGATCGCGTGTTTGATTCCATCTGTGCCGGTGCATCCGGGTACATCCTGAAAAATCACCTCAATACGAAACTTGTAGAATCCATCCGCGAACTTCAGTTCGGGGGTTCACCCATGTCTCCATCAATTGCCCGTAAGGTTCTGAACAAGCTTCAGCAATTGCCGCAACCTGTCCGGCCGGAAGATATACCGGACTATCACCTTACAGCAAGGGAGAAAGATGTTTTATCCTGCCTTGTCAATGGACTCAGTTATAAAATGATCGCTGCCGAACTCAATATCAGTTATGAGACCGTGCGTTCGCACGTAAAAAAAATCTACGAAAAACTTCACGTTGCTTCCCTCACAGAAGTGGTTGCAAAAGCAATTCACCAGCGCATTGTCTAGTCACCGGATTCGGTGATATTCTTACCTGATTCAGGGATTGAAAAATGGGCTTGGTTCAATGAAATTTGTGCCTCGTTGAACCAAAAACCTTATTTATGAAAAAGAGTTCATTATTCGTGGCTGTAATGCTGGCATCGGCAGCGTTCAGTACTGTCAATGCGCAGGAAAAAGTTATTGAGTTGCCCAACAGGGTGAAGCTCGAATTTGTGGAAACGGGTAAGTCAAACGGCGTTCCGGTCATCTTTCTTCACGGCATCACCGATTCCTGGCAATCGTTTAAACTGGTGCTTCCACACCTGCCCAAATCCATTCATGCATATGCCATTACGCTAAGGGGGCATGGCGATTCTGACAAACCACCTGCAGGTTATCAGCCTGAAGATTTTGCCAATGACATCGCCGCATTTATGGATGCGGAAAAAATCAGTGAGGCATATATAGTCGGCCATTCAATGGGGTCGACAATTGCCCAGAGATTTCTTCTTAGTTATCCAGGAAAGGTGAAAGGCGTCGTTCTGATCGGTGCGTTTGCAGGCTACCCGGGTAATGCGCCCATAAGCGAATTTTACCAGGCAGTAATAAACCTGGAAGATCCCATTGATCAGTCATTCGCAAATGACTTCCAACTTAGCACCACAGCAAGCCCGGTGCCTGAGAGCTATTTCAATACAATGGTAGGAGAGTCATTGAAAGTTCCTGCATTTGTATGGAGGGCTGCCCTGGAGGGACTGATATCAGTCAATTACACGGAGCAACTCTCTGCAGTCACCAAAAGGGTTACAATTTTCTGGGGTGCGGAAGATGGATTTTGCCCGCGTTCAGACCAGGACAAATTGCTGGCAGCGATCAGCGGATCATCATTAATAGTTTATGAAGGAACCGGTCATGCACTTCATTGGGAAGAGCCGCGACGGTTCGCAAACGACCTGGTCGCATTTATCGGTGATGCCGACAAATAGTGGCCGGACAATTTAAACATCTGTTATGAAACATTTATTTTTTATAGGTGGTGTTATTATAGTTGGACTGTTTTTCGCAAATGGCCGGCGGCCTGCGAAAATCGTGGAAACAGGAATCAGTATACCTGTATATTGCGGACCGTCGATCGACACCGCCCTGATGAATAATGGAGACGCCCCCATCTTCAGTGGACTCGGCAATCTTCATTTCGCGGTCACTACAACATCAGCAAGGGTGCAACAATACTTCAACCAGGGATTGTCGCTGATGTACGCGTTCAATCATGGTGAAGCAGGCCGATCATTTAAATCTGCATTGAAGCTCGACTCAACATGTGCCATGGTGCATTGGGGAATGGTGATGGTGTTGGGACCGAATTATAACGCAGCATTAAATCCGACAAGCCTTGCTGAGATCAACGCTTACCTTGACAAAGCAAAATTCTATGCAAAGGATGTGAATGAAAAGGAAAAGGGATTAATTGCGGCTGTGGCTAAGCGTTATCCTTCAGAGCCGGCAACTGACATGTCGCCATTCAATGAAGCTTATGCAACGGCCATGAAAAAGCTGGCCATCAGGTTTCCCGATGACATGGAAATTGCCGTACTGTATGCTGAAGCACTGATGAACGAACACCCATGGAATTTGTGGCTGAAGGACGGAACACCACAACCATGGACACCCGCTATTCTTAACCTTCTGGAAGAGATCCTGGGCAAATGGCCTTCACACCCCGGAGCCATTCATTATTACATCCATGCTACAGAAGCTTCGAAGAATGCGGAGAAAGCACTGCCTTATGCAGGCAGGTTGCCGGAACTGATGCCTGCCGCCGGCCACCTGGTGCATATGCCTTCACATATTTACATCAGGACAGGTGATTACCATAAAGGGGTGCTGGTAAATGAGCAGGCAAGTTCGGCGGACAGCGCATATATCAGTCAGTGCAGGAGGGAAGGCAGTTACCCGATGTTATTATATCCGCATAATATTCATTTCCTGGCAGCTTGTGCATTTCTTGAGGGAAGTTCGGAAAAAGCAATCCGCAATGCATGGCGGGTGTCAGCAGTCACTGACAAGAGATATTTGGCAGAAAATATCACGTTGCAGCATTATTACATAATTCCCTATTACGTATTGGTGCAGCTTGGCAGGTGGAAGGAGATCCTTGCCTTATCAGCCCCGGGTGAAAGCCTCCTGTACCCGCGTTCCATTTACCACTATGCAAGGGGAATGGCCTTCGCTGCTTCCAATGAATTGCCGGCTGCCGAACGGGAACTGGAGTTACTGAAAATCATCGCAGGGGATGCAGCATTGAAGAAAATGCTGATCTGGGATATGAACAGCGCTGCAGACCTCGCAGGGATAGCATCCAATGTTCTGGAAGGGGAAATCCTGGCAAGGCGAAGAAGGTTCGATGCAGCAGATAAACTCTTTGTTGCTGCTATTGAAATCGAAGACAGGCTAAATTATACCGAACCGCCCGATTGGTTTTTCTCAGTTAGGCTTACGCGCGGCCACTGGTTACTGAAAGCACAAAAGTATGCCGGGGCGGAAAAGGTTTTCCGCGACGATCTGCAAACATTCAAGGAGAACGGTTGGTCCCTGATGGGATTGTATAAGGCACTTGCAGGCCAGGAAAAGGACGTGGAAGCCGCGGAAGTTAGTAGGCGATTCAATGTAGCATGGCAATGGGCGGATATTTCGATTTCCAGCTCTCGTGTCGAATAATGATTCTGTCTGCTTTCGTATTTTCAGGCAGTGAAATATCGCATAAAGGAAAATTCTATATGGGCAGGAATTGCGGCCCGGCGCCTGCGGTCAGAAAAAATGGCCATGGTGCTGGGCTCTACCATACATCTGCACAATACCAGCATGGAGGAGTTGCTGCAGAACCGGCGGTGGTTACGGCATGAGCTGGCCCATGTTAAACAATTCAGCCAACTCGGATACCTGCCATTCCTGTGGATGTATTTCCGGGAGTACCTGAAAAATGGTTACCGCCAGAATAGGTTCGAAGTGGAGGCCAGGGCGGCCGAATATGACGAGAGTTTTGATAGTTACGTGTTCATTCCCAGTTCGCGGCAATCCGCCAGGATCTCCTAAAAGACCCATTGCACTTCGCCCACCCTGAATTTCCTTTCCTCTGTATCAGTAGTTAGCAGTTCCCCGGATGCATTTACGTGCCTGACAGTGGTTTCGAATGAATTCCCGTCTTTGCTTAGCCGAACCTGCCTGCCTCTCCCGAACAAAAAATGGTTGTAATCGGCCAGGATCGTTTCCTTACCCCCGGAAATAAGCTCCTGCCACCTGGCTTCAAGACTGGCACAGAGGCCGTTCAGCATCTCCATCAGGTCGAAATGACGACCGGTGATCTGTTTAAGCGACACCGCTCGGGTGGTGGCAGGGTCGAAAACAGTCTGGTTGATATTCAGGCCTATTCCCACTATGGCAAACTGCCAGTGAGAACCCGACCAGTTGTTCTCAATCAGGATTCCGCCTGCCTTTCTGTCACGCCAATAAATATCATTTGGCCATTTAATAGAAAGTTCATCGCCGCCATACGGCCGAAGCCAGTCGTGGCATCCGAGCGCCACAGCCATGCTCAGGCAGAATACGGAATCAGCAGGCAGGGTGTTGGTTTCAAGTATAAAACTGGCAATTATGTTCTCCCCGCTGGTCGTTACCCAGCTGCGGCCCATCCGGCCTTTCCCCGCAGTTTGTTCAAGCGCAAAAATGACTTCTCCGTGAGTTGCCAGTCGCCTGTGAACAAGGTCCATGGCATAGTTGTTGGAGCTGTCTACTGTAGTTAGGACGGTGATCCGGTTGCCTATATGTTGAGCGGCCATCAGGTTGCGTAAAAGATTAGTATTTTTGAACGTGGCGAATGTAGGATTTTCCTTAATTTGAACGGGGATGCTGCCGCCCGTCAACCGGCACCGGTTTATTTTTGACCACTAAAAGAAAAGATTATTGGAACCATTGTCAGCTTTAGCTTCTCGTCAACGAAATAGTGTGACCCGCTTAACCAAGAATTCGAAGATCCTCAAATCCATTATAAAGGCGATCCAGGACAAAAAAGGAGAAAATATAATCTCACTCGATCTCCGCAAAATACACGAAGCCGTAGCCGATTTTTTCATCATCTGCCAGGCAACTTCGACCACCCAGGTAAAAGCTATAGCCGATGCCGTAGAGCATGAAGTGAAGCTTGAACTGGGGGAAAATCCTTACCGGCATGAGGGACAGCAGGCGGCACAGTGGATTTTGATAGATTACGTGAATGTGGTCGTGCATGTGATGCAGCCCGAAGCCCGGAAGTTTTACCGGCTGGAGGAAATGTGGAGTGATGCGCCATTGACCGAGTATAAGTAATAAAAAAGGGGCCATTTTGAACAATGTGGCCCCATATGCATTAGTAATTCTTTATAGTCAAACACAATATGTCACAGGAAGATTTGAAATCAAATGAGAGGGGAGGATTTAACAGGATGAGACCCAGACCCGACGGAAATGGAAATGACCCACGCAGGGGCCCTAAATTCAATATTTACTGGATCTGGGGCGCTTTAGCTGTTATACTTCTTGGTTTTAACTTGTTCAGCTCTTTTGCTCCGGATGCCCGCAGGATCACCTTTGCAGAATTCAATGAGCATATGCTCGCAAAGGGAGATGTTGAAAAGATTGTCCTGATCAGCAACAAAAACCTGGTCCGCGTCTTTATTAAGCCCGACAGCCTCAAGAAAGAATATTACCAGAGTAAGCTGCCGAAAGGATTCAACGCTGCCACGGACAAAGGCCCACAGTTTGAATTTACCATTGCCAAACCTGAAATATTTACGGACGACCTCCGGGATTTTTATGCCAAGAACCCCCAGGTCAGGGAAGTGCCCCGTATCGACGATACGGAGGGCGACTGGCTCGCACCCATTTTCCAGTTCGTATTACCTATTTTCATCATAGTGCTTATCTGGGTGCTGCTCATGCGTAAAATGGGTGGCGGAGCCGGCGGCGGCGCCGGACCCGGAGGTATTTTCAATATCGGCAAATCGAAGGCACAGCTTTTCGACAAAGGCACTAAAGTGAATATCACTTTTAATGATGTTGCCGGACTTGATGAAGCAAAGGTGGAAGTGATGGAAATCGTGGACTTCCTCAAGAATCCGAAAAAATACACCAGTCTCGGTGGTAAGATCCCCAAAGGCGCATTGCTTGTTGGTCCTCCCGGAACCGGTAAGACCCTGCTCGCAAAGGCCATGGCCGGTGAAGCACAGGTTCCGTTCTTCAGCCTGAGTGGTAGTGATTTCGTTGAAATGTTTGTGGGTGTCGGCGCAAGCCGGGTTCGTGACCTGTTCAAACAGGCACGCGAGAAAGCACCTTGTATCATATTCATTGATGAGATTGACGCTATTGGCCGTGCACGCGGAAAGAATGCCATTATGAGCAATGATGAAAGGGAAAGCACCCTTAACCAGTTGCTCGTGGAAATGGATGGATTCAGTGGCGAAAGCGGAATTATTGTCCTTGCAGCCACGAACCGTCCCGATGTACTCGATAGTGCGTTACTGCGTCCAGGACGTTTCGACCGCCAGATCTCGATCGATAAGCCCGATGTGAAAGGAAGGGAAGCTATCTTCAAGGTTCACCTGAAACCTATCAAAGTTTCAGAACATGTGGACATTCATAAGCTTGCAGAACAGACACCGGGATTTGCCGGCGCGGATATCGCCAACGTATGTAACGAAGCTGCGCTTATCGCCGCACGTAAGGGTAAGGAAGCAGTTGATATGTCTGACTTCCAGGATGCGGTGGACAGGGTGATTGGCGGACTGGAAAAGAAAAACAAGATCATTTCTCCCGATGAGAAAAAGATCATTGCTTACCATGAAGCAGGCCACGCAATTTGCGGCTGGTATCTCGAGCACGCTTACCCGCTGCTGAAGGTTACCATCGTTCCAAGAGGTACGGCAGCACTTGGTTATGCGCAGTATACTCCGAAGGAGCAATACCTGTATAATACAGACCAGCTGATGGACCAGATCTGCATGACCCTGGGCGGCAGGGCAGCAGAGGATATCTTCTTCGGCAAGATTTCAACCGGTGCCCAGAATGACCTGCAGCAGATCACCCGTATGGCCTACGCCATGGTGACTGTGTATGGAATGAATGACAAAGTCGGGAATGTAAGCTTCTATGATCCGCAACAGGAAAATTCATTTACCAAGCCGTACTCGGAAGAAACTTCAAAGCTTATCGATGAAGAAGTAAGGAAACTCATCGATTCAGCATATGACCGTACCAGGGAACTACTTACGGAAAAAAGGCAGCAGGTAGGTATCCTGGCCGAAAAGCTGCTCGATAAGGAAGTGTTATTCCAGAGCGACGTTGAACAGCTTATTGGAAAGCGTCCGTTCGAGGAAAAGAAAACCCTGGACGTTGAAGAAACTCCTACTATTGTTTAAGGTTATATGAACGTATCACCTTCAAAGGAAAATATTCTTAAAAAGATCAGGAAGGCGTTGAGTGAATCAACGCCTATTCCTTTTCCTGCAAGTGAAGGAAGTCAGTCGGTTTTCCAGCCACAGCGCGAAGACCTGGAACTGCTGTTTGCATCTGCATTTACTCACCTCCAGGGAAAATTCGTTTTTTGCGTCGACCAGCAGGAACTGGTACTCCGGCTTCAACACCTGTTCCAGCAGGAGTCTTTCAAAAAAGTCTATTGCCGGGAAAGCGCCTTGTTGAAGATGTTCAGCGGGTCAGGATGGGATAACGCGACTACCGATAAACCGGGGGATCTTTACACCTGTGATGCAAGCATTACCACCTGTGAATTCCTGGTTGCCCGCACCGGTACAATTGTGATGAGTGCTGCCCAGGAAAGTGGTCGCACAACAAGCGTCTATGCGCCTGTTCATATCTGCATAGCCAGCACTGACCAGCTGGTGTATGACGTCAGGGATGGACTTAAGATGGTTAAAGATAAATATGGTTCCTCGCTGCCTTCTATGATTACCTTCGCATCAGGTCCCAGCCGGACTGCAGATATCGAGAAGACCCTCGTCGTAGGTGTTCACGGGCCGAAAGAAGTTTATCTTTTCCTGGTCGATGAACTGGGGATCTGAACCATAGTCAATTTGTTCACAAACTTATTCCTTGCATGCATTTCCTTCCCGATTACCAGTTGTTTGTTTATGGCTCGCTCCGTAGGGGATTCCAGCACGACGCGTATGAATATATCCGCCGTTACTTTACTTATGTCGGGGAGGCCAGCGTTAAAGGCCTGCTTTATGACATGGGTGAATACCCTGCTGCGATACCTGCCAATACGGAAGCGACAATTGTAGGTGAACTTTACCGGATAAGAGAGATGGATGAGTTTGAGTGGGCAATGGGCCAGCTCGACGACTATGAAGGAATCTATCCTGAAGCTGGGGAAGCCCCGCTCTACAGGCGCGAAAGGGCAACCGTAAGGTTGGGGAATGATGTTAGTACCGAAGCCTGGATCTATTGGTTCAACGGAAGTGTGGAAGGCAGGCCGGTTGTGGCATCAGGCGATGTTCTGGAATACAGGAGAAGTAAAAAATAATAGTAAAAAGTATAAAGCGGCATGCAGCTTACGGAAGGCAAAAAGGTATATTTTCTTTCTGATTTTCATTTGGGTTCTCCGAATCATGAAGCCAGTTTAACCAGGGAAAAAAAGATAGTCCGTTTTCTGGACGAAATTTCAAAAGACGCAGCCGTGATCTTTATTGTGGGTGACCTGTTCGACTTCTGGTATGAATACCGGTCGGTTGTGCCCAAGGGTTATGTACGCTTGCTGGGCAAGCTCGCGGAAATAACAGATCGTGGTATCCCAGTGCACTTCTTTGTTGGCAACCACGACATGTGGATGAATGGCTACTTCGAACAGGAGCTGAATATCCCTGTGTATCACCAGGAACAATACTTTGAGTTCAACGGAAAGAAATTCCTGGTTGCACATGGCGATGGGCTCGGACCAGGCGACCATGGTTATAAATTCATCAAGAAGATCTTCCGGAACCCCTTCTGCCAGTGGCTCTTTGGAATCCTGCATCCTACACTGGGCATTGGGCTGGCAAATTATATGAGCCGCAGGAGCCGTGCAGCAACGGGACAAAATGATGAACATTTCCTTGGCGAAGAAAATGAATGGCTGATCAGCTATTGCAAGGAAGTGCTGCAGAAAAGGCATTTTGATTATCTCATATTCGGACACCGGCACCTGCCAATAGATTTTCAACTCGGAAACAGCCGCTATATTAACCTCGGCGACTGGATCCGTTACGACAGTTATGCCGTGTTTGATGGTGAACATTTAAGCCTTAAATATTACCCGTCATGAAAACAGCCGTCTTACTTGTCATGTTGCTCTTTACCGGGTTCGCTTATGCGCAGCAGGACAGGTTTGCGCTTAAAGGGAAGTTCGGCCAGGATATTTCAGATTTCGCAGTTGATAATCTCGGAAACATATTTCTTGTAAACACCAACGGCCAACTTAAAAAATTATCACCGGCAGGTGATTCTGTAGCGGTATATAACGAAATCAGGAAATTTGGGAAACTCTCCTCCATTGATGTTTCGAACCCATTGAAAGTGCTGCTGTTTTATAAAGATTTTGGTACGATAGTGGTACTGGACAGGTTTTTAAACAGGCGTAATACCATCGATGCCAGGAGGAACAATATTTTGCAGGCAAAAGCAATCGGCCAGTCTTATGATAATGGTGTGTGGATCTACGACGAACTTGAGGGTAAACTCAAAAGGATGGACGACAACGGAAATGTGATCAGTGAAACTGCCGATTTCAGGGTATTGTTTGATTCTCCCCCGTCTCCCATAATAATAACAGATGCTGACCGGCTGGTTTATCTTTATGATCCGGAGAAGGGACTTTTTGTGCTTGATTATTTCGGAACAGTCCGGAATAAAGTAGCATTGCTGGGATGGACAGACGTCCAGGTTTCAGGCAACCGGGTATTAGGCAGGAAAGGTAACAGTCTTGCCAGCTATGTTCCCGGTACACTTGATATCAGGGAAGAACCACTGCCTTCAATGCTGGAAGGCGTTACTAAAGTTCAGGTATCGAGAGACCTGTTTTATATTCTCAAAGGCAATGTACTGTATGTGTATACTATAAAAACGAACCAGTGAAATGAATGATCTCTTAGCATATGAATTCCTGAACAACAGTATCCAGGCTTACCTGGTTTGCTTTGGTACTATCATGCTGGTAATTCTGCTGAAGAAATATCTTTCACGTACAATTTCACGATTGCTTTTCAAGATCATAAGGCACAGGTCGTGGAAGATTGACCAGAAATCATTTGTTGAACTGCTGTTGAAGCCTATGCAGGTCTTCCTGATCGTGACTATAACCATGATCGCGCTCGACAAATTGAATTTCCCCAGGTCACTTGATTTTGAAGTATACCATATCAGCTTCAGGACGATTGTCGACAGTGTTGGCAAAGGCATATTCGTTATCATCTTCATCTGGTTATTAAGAAGGATCATCGATTTTATCGCGATGCTCATGGAACAGAAGGCGAACCTTACACCGGATGTGGCAGATAACCAGATGGTAGTCTTCTTCAAGGATTTCTTCAAGGCTATCCTGGTGATAGTCGGGATCCTGCTGGTGATCCGGTTTTCGTTCAACAAAGACATTACAACTTATCTCGCGGGACTTAGTATCGTTGCGGGTGCGCTAGCCCTCGCAGCCAGGGAAAGTCTTGAAAACCTGATCGCTTCTTTTATCATCTTCTTCGACAAGCCATTCCATGTTGGTGATATGGTAAAGGTCCAGGCTATAACCGGAACCGTTGAAAAGATCGGCCTGAGGAGTACGAGATTACGGACAGATCAGAAAACCTTTGTCACAGTTCCTAATAAGCAGATGGTCGATAGCATCATGGATAACCTTACCCTCCGGACGCAACGCAGGGCAGATCTTAAACTCGAGATTTCGCTACAGACTTCATCCGTAAAGCTCGATCATGTAATAGGCGGCATCAAAAACATTCTCTCTCACCCCGCAATTGAAACCTACGTTACATTCCTCAGTGATATCACTGCTACCGCATTTGTTATACATATCGAGTATTACACGGTAATGATACCGATCGGCGATTTCAACCAATTAAAGCAGACGGTCAACCTGGAAATTTTAAGACTTCTCGAAGGATTAAATGTAGAATTTGCGGGCGAAAGAAAAGAAGTGATGATCGTTGGCCAGGAATCCTTAAGGTAACTTTTTCCCGAAACTCATAGGCTACTCCGCAACTCCAATAAGAAGGATTTGAATTGTTGCAGCGACTGGATGATCTCAAACTGTTTTTCAGTTTTTTTCTTTTGCAGGCGAAGATGTTCGCGTGCACCTTCCATGGTGAATTTACGCACCCGGATAAGGTGATAAATAAGATGTAGAAGCTTCACATCTTCAGGCCTGAAATACCTGTCTCCCTTCCTGTTCTTGCGGGGCTGGAGCATGCCTTCGAACTCATTGCTCCACGTACGGATGAGGGAGGGATTCATGCGGAACATATTCGCAACCTCACCGATACTGTAGTATTGTTTCGTGAAAAGAATTTCATCAGCGGGAATTTCAATAAGGTCAGCTTCTGCAGCAATATCTTTCAATGATTTTCTGCCTCTTTTACCAGGTGTAGCCGACTTCCAGACTTTCTCTTTCTCTTTGCGTCCAGGCTTCTTGCGGATGGTAAGAACAGTAGACTCATCAACAACCGGGATTTTCACAGGCGGAATAGCAGTAGCAGCTGGCTGCACTGTAGTTTGCGGAGCGGGAGGTTCAGTGAACCCGAAATCCATGCTTATCTGTTGGTAAGGCTTCATATCCTGCTCGTAAAGATAATATTGCCTTGCCGCAATAATCCGGCCGAAATTACCCTGTGGATAACTCAGTCAAAGCTCTGGTTGCTGGATGCGGCCATTTTCAACAGCCTGTCGTATTGTTCAGGAGAAAGATCGTTGTAAAAAAAGTAAACCGGGTCAAGTCTCTTTCCATTCTTATGTACTTCATAATGAAGATGCGGACCGGTTGATTTTCCGGTGCTTCCCACATACCCGATAATTTCACCACGTTTAACTTTCTGGCCCGGCCTGGAACTCACCCTGTACATGTGACCGTAAAGGGATTCGTATCCGTAGCCATGGTTGATGATTACGTGGTTGCCGTAACCGTTGCCGGTATTTCCTGCGAGTTTAATTGTTCCGTTCGCGGTAGCATAGATCGGCGTTCCCTGCGGGGCAGCGAAATCGAGCCCGGCATGCATCTTTACGGTTTTGTAAACGGGGTCGATGCGGTAGCCGAAACCTGAGGCAATGCGGTTAAGGTCCTTGTTATTTACGGGCTGGATCGCCGGCGTGGCAGCAAGCAGTATTTCCTTATTCTTGATGAAACCTTCAATTTCATCATATGATTGATTCTGGTAGGTTACGCGCCTGATCAGGTTGTTCAGGTTGCCGACAATGTCTGTGTATAATGCATCTGCATCCATTTTCTGCACCAGCTGGATCTCTTTCAGTTTTTCCATCTCCTTCACCCGCGCACTGTCAGGAACTGGTGATGCTTCAAAGATGGAACGGTATACTTCGTTGTCACGCTTTTCCAGCTCCACCATCTGCGTTTGCAGTTTGTGCACTTCAGTGGTAAGCACGTCATAATTCTCACGTGCCTTTTCATATTGCTGGCGCAGGATTTTCTCTTTGGGTGAATCGAGATATTGAAACGCGATGGAAACAATAATGAGTGCAGTTACAAGAGAACCGGCGATGAACCCCAATGCACGTAACAACTTTACATGGAGCGGCGTTTCCAGTTTTTCGTACCGGAGTGAATTAGGGTTATAGTAATATTTGATTTTTTTCATATATGCCTGCTCAGCCTCAATTGCTTAGCTTTGCACCACTTTCACCGGCTTTTAGACAAATATAGCAGGCGAAGGGTCAATTTCATTCAAGAATCATTCCGAAATATGTTGACAAGCGCTGAAATAAGACAAGGCTTCCTGGATTTTTTTGCATCGAAGGGTCACCTGATCGTTCCATCGGCTCCCATAGTCGTAAAGAACGATCCCACCTTGTTGTTCACCAATGCGGGCATGAACCAGTTCAAGGATATTTTCCTTGGCAACCAGTTACCCGCCGACAAACGTGTTGCTGATACTCAAAAGTGCCTCCGCGTAAGTGGTAAACATAATGACCTTGAAGAAGTGGGCGTTGATACCTATCACCACACCATGTTCGAAATGCTTGGTAACTGGAGCTTCGGTGATTATTTCAAAAAGGAAGCGATCGAATGGAGCTGGTCATTGCTGACGGATACTTTCAAAATTCCGAAGGACAGGTTATATGTAACAATCTTTGAAGGTGATGTAAAAGAAAATATTCCCCGGGATGATGAAGCTTTTTCAGAGTGGAAGAACTGGATTTCGGAGGACAGGATCCTGTTGGGAAATAAGAAAGATAACTTCTGGGAGATGGGGGATACCGGTCCATGTGGACCATGCACAGAGATCCATGTCGATTGCAGGACTGATGAAGAACGGACGGCAACAGATGGCAAAGCGCTGGTCAATGCAGACCATCCGCAGGTAATAGAAATCTGGAACAATGTATTCATCCAGTTCAACCGGATGAAAGACGGAACCCTTGCACCGCTGCCGGCGCGTCATGTGGATACAGGGATGGGACTTGAGCGGCTTGTTCGGGTATTGCAGGGCAAATCATCCAATTATGACACCGACCTGTTTACAGGAACAATCGCCGCAACGGAAAATATTACGGGTAAGCATTATGGTTATAGTGACAGTCGCGCAGATGTTGCCTTCCGCGTAATAGCAGATCATATCCGCGCCATAGCATTCACTATCGCCGATGGCCAGCTTCCTTCCAACACTGGCGCGGGTTACGTGATTCGCAGGATCCTCCGCAGGGCAGTCCGTTATTATTATTCCTACCTCGAATTCAAGCAGCCATTACTGTTCAGGCTGATACCGGTGCTTGCCACTCAGTTTGAAAAAGTATTTCCGGAATTGCATAAGCAGGAAGAATTTGTTGCCAGGGTGGTAAAAGAGGAAGAAGATGCCTTCCTGCGCACGCTTGACAAGGGCCTCAGGAAAATGGATGATATTATTGGCGTCACGCGCAGTTCCGCTTCCGCTACGATTGATGGAAAAGCCGCCTTTGAACTGTATGATACATATGGTTTCCCGGTTGACCTTACCCGCCTGATCGCCAGGGAAAACAGCCTGCTGGTGGATGAAGCTGCATTTGAAAAAGAAATGCAGCAGCAGAAGGAAAGAAGCCGTGCCGCGACGCAAGTGGATACTGAAGACTGGGTTATACTGAACGATCACGCACTCATGGAGTTCGTAGGCTACGATACACTTGAAATCGAAACAAAGATCATCAAGTACCGGAAAGTAAAAACGAAGGGAAAGGAAGCATACCAGCTGGTGTTGGCTGCAACACCTTTCTATGCAGAAAGTGGTGGACAGGTGGGCGATACCGGGTGCCTGTATTTTGAAGGCGAGGAAGTATCTGTGGTGGATACCAAAAAGGAAAATGACCTGGTTATCCATTTTGTTGACAAACTGCCAATTAATATTACCGGTCTTGTTACCGCAAGGGTGGACAGGGAAAAGCGTTCCCGTACAGAAGCGCATCACTCGGCCACGCACCTTTTACATGCGGCGCTTCGCCAGGTACTTGGTACGCACGTTGCACAAAAAGGGTCACTTGTAAATGAGGAGCACCTGCGGTTCGATTTTTCACATTTCGCGAAAGTAAGTGAAGAAGAAATCAGCAAGATAGAAGCCCTGGTTAACCAGAAGGTAAGGATGAACCTCCCGGTGCAGATAAAAGAGATGCCGAAAGACGAAGCGATCGGGATGGGTGCAATGGCACTTTTCGGAGAAAAATACAGCGACCATGTACGTGTGGTGGTAATGGATCAGCGCTATTCTGTTGAGCTTTGCGGGGGAACACATGTAAATGCAACCGGCGAGATCGGGTATTTCAAGATCAAACATGAAAGTGCTGTTGCTGCAGGGGTGAGGCGCATTGAAGCAGTTAGCGGCGAGTCGGCGGAGAAATGGCTCGCTGATCAGCTCTTGCTGCTGAATTCGGTAAGAGAATCGCTAAAGCTTCCAAAAGACTTACTGAAAGCGGTAGACAATACCATCACTGAAAATAATACACTGCGTAAGCAACTGGAAAGCCTGGAGAATCGCGCACTGGTTGGCATCCGGAACGAGCTGCTCAAGAAAGATGAGATCATTAACGGTATTACGTTTATCGGCGATATTGTCGAAGTAAGTAATGCAGATGCGCTGAAAAAATTATGCTTTGACCTGCGGAACAACCTGAATGATTATGTTGCTGTACTTGCTTCGAATATCGGCGGTAAGCCCTTCGTTGCGGTAGGTATTTCGGATACCGTTGTAGCTGCCAGGCAGCTCGATGCCGGAAAGCTGATAAAACAGCATGTGGCGCCATTGATCAAAGGCGGCGGCGGCGGCCAGAAAAATATTGCCACCGCTGGTGGACAGGACGCATCCGCACTCCAGGACGTAATAAAATCAATAAAATCAGCACTTGAACAGGCCGGCAGTTAACCCGGTCCTGTTCCTTAATTCACTTACTGACCTATTCCCTCATTGACTGCAACCTCCCAACCGCAGCCCAATCAACCCTCTATTAAAGTCTTTTCCGAAATATTTCGTAGTTCCGGATTTTCTATTATATTTGATCTACGAAAAACGACGTATATGAAAAGCAATATTAAAAAAATGATCCTGCCTGCCTTCTTATTGGGTGCTATGACCCTGGCAGTTGTGAATCTTTCTGCCCAGGAAAAAGAGAAGGAAAAGCCCAAAAAGTCTGAGAAGATGGATGAATATGATCAGTTGATCATTAAGCGGAAGGGTGGAATGGATAAGGAAAAGGATGTTAAGGTGGTGATTGAACTGAAGGGTGATGAGGTTATCGTAAATGGAAAGCCATTGAACGAATTTGATGATGACGATCTGGCCATCCTGAAAAATGACATCAGTATCATCGATGGCAGACGTTACAGGGTTGCAACTCCACGTACTCCCCGTTCTGCATTCAATGAGGGAGGTTGGTCATGGTCCGGCGATGGCCAGGCATTTACCATAGAGCCCGACAAAGCATTTCTCGGTGTCAGTTCAACTAAAGGTGAGAACGGAGTTATAATTACGGAAGTAACAAAAGAAAGCGGCGCAGCGAAAGCAGGCCTGAAAACCGGCGATATCATTACCACCGTAAGTGACCAGAAAATCACCACTCCCGAAGAATTAAGCAAGGCAATCGGCAAACGCAAGCCGGATGACAAGGTAGCTGTTACCTACCTGCGCGGTGGCAAGAAAAGCACGGTAACCGTTACTCTTGGTAAAAGAACCCAGCCTTACGTGTACAATTTCAAGAATGATTTTGACCACAATTTCGAGCATAATTTTAACCAGGATTTCAATTTCAGCTATAACGGCGGACAGCCGAAACTTGGCCTGAAAGCCCAGGACACTGATGATGGAAAGGGAGTAAAAGTGCTTGATATTGACGACGAATCGGCAGCTGAAAAAGCCGGACTGGAAGAGGGCGATATCATCACCAGTCTTGATGGCAAGGACATTAAAAGTGTGACTGACCTTGTAGAAATTACCCGGGCAGCAAGGGATGCAAAAAAGGTTAGCATGCCCATAAAATACCTGCGTGACAACAAACCAATGCAGGCTGAGCTCAAAATTCCCCGCAAACTGAAAACAGCAGAACTCTGATTTTCAGAACCGGATAAACCATAATAAAACTGGCAGAGGGCGCCCAACGGCGCCCTTTTGCTTTTCCTTTGCCCCCGAATGGGTACATTTGTGCTTTGTGAACCAACCGTGTTAAGGATGAGTCTTCAGGAAAAATATGAGCTGGTAGTCGGACTGGAAGTACATGCACAATTACAGACCCGTACCAAATTGTTTTGTGGCGATGATGCGAGTTTTGGCGGAGAGCCCAATACCCATATCAGCGCCATTACACTTGCATATCCGGGTACACTTCCCCGACTCAACCGTACGGCTGTTGAGTATGCTATCCGGATGGGACTGGCCTGCGAGTCAGAAATCAGCCGCACCAACTGGTTTGCACGGAAGCACTATTTTTACCCTGACCTTCCTAAAGGATACCAGACTTCCCAACACATCAATAATATCTGCCAGGGCGGAATTGTCCGGATAAATGTCTCCGGCAATGAACGCGCCGTTCAGCTGCATCATATCCACCTCGAAGAAGACGCCGGCAAAAGCATTCACGATGCGGATCCGCTTAAAACTGCCATTGATCACAACCGCGCGGGTGTACCGTTGATTGAAATTGTTTCCGAGCCTGACCTCTTCAGTGCGGAAGAAGCTTATGCTTACGTGACCGAGGTCCGGAAGCTTGTTCGCTTCCTCGGCATCTGCGACGGTAATATGGAAGAAGGCAGCATGCGGTGTGATGCAAATATTTCGGTCAGGCCAAAAGGTCAGAAAAAGCTCGGAACCAGGGTTGAAGTAAAAAATCTCAATTCGATCCGTAACGTGAAAAGGGCAATCGACTTTGAAGCGGCGAGGTTGATGCAAATGCTGGAAGACGGAGAAACGATCATACAGCAGACAAGAAGTTTTGATGCAGACACGGGTACAACATTCGCTTTACGTTCAAAGGAAGAAGCAAATGATTACCGTTACTTTCCTGACCCAGATCTTCCACCATTCATCGTGTCGGAAGAAATGTTGAATTCCATCAGGTCTGAGATGCCTGAACTGCCCGATGCTGTCCGGCAGCGGTTTATGGAGGATTACCACCTGCCTGAATATGACGCCCGCCTGTTGAGCGAAGAAAAAGAAATGGTAGCCTACTTCGAAGCGGTAACTAGTCATAATAACCAGTACAAGTCAATCGCGAACTGGCTCCTTGGCCCGGTTAAAGCCTGGCTGAATGAGCAACAAGTGCAAATCGAAAATTTCCCGCTTAAGTCCGGCAACTTGTCAGACCTGGTAAACCTGGTGACATCGGGCGAGATCAGTTTCTCCTCGGCTTCGTCGCGTTTATTCCCCCGATTGATTGATAACCCTGATGCTGATCCGAAACAAATGGCTTCAGAATTAAACCTGCTGCAGAATGCAGACTCCGGTGAAATTGAGGCATGGATAGGGCAGGTACTCGAAAAAATGCCGGACAAGGTTGCAGAATACAGGAAAGGCAAAAAGGGTCTTATAGGCCTCTTTATGGGTGAGGTGAAAAAGATCTCACGAGGAAAAGCTGATCCCAAGATAGCGACGGTGATGCTCGAGAAAAGGCTGAATGAACAAAACCAATAAACTGAATAATTCAAGATAATGATCACGAAAAAACTATGGATCGTAGTTGCTGTGTTGTCATTTGGAATGGCAAAATGCGGAAATACGGAAACTGGCGGGGAGTTCACTGTTAGTGTCAATTATGAGAACGCCGACAGGTTGCCTCCAATGGAAAAGCGGAAGATCCTGCTTGAGGAAATTCCATATGGTGGAGACGGTGTACCCGTAATACTTGATTCTGTTTCATTAAAAGATTCAAAAGGATCCGTTAAACTGGAAGGGAAATCTAAAGAGGAAGGCTTGTACCAGGTTTCGGTTGAAAATGGTCCTGTGCTTTTGGTGGTGAATGATGCGGAGAATATCCAGGTTGACCTGGATATGTCGAAGCGTGACAGATACTATACGGTGAAGGGATCTGCAGGTAGTAAACAGCTCCAGGATTTCATCCAGGAATATAGTGATCGCAGCCAGCAGGTAAATAACCGCTTTGCGGAGTTGGACAGTCTTAAACAGTTCGCTTCTTCTGATAGCCTGCTTCTTGCCGCAACTGAAAAGAAAAACCAGTCAGTTGCATCATTGAACACTTACATGAAAGACTTCATCGCAAATGCGAAGAACCCTTCAGTTAGCATGTTCGCACTTGGACTTTCATTCCGTTCTATGCCGAAAGCGGATTTTGAATCGGTGCTGAATGCAACCCTCCAACGTTTTCCTCAACATGGAATGCTGAAGTCACTCAAACAGACTTATGATTCACAACAGGCACAGCTGGCAGAGATGGAAAAGCAGCGTGCAACAAGAAGCCTGCTGGGAAAGGAAGCTCCGAACCTGACTATGCCTGATGTCAATGGAAAGAAAATCTCGATCGGCGACTTCCGTGGAAAGTACTTGCTGGTAGATTTCTGGGCAAGCTGGTGCGCACCCTGTCGCCAGGAAAATCCAAACCTTGTTCGTGCATTCGACAAATACAGGAACAAAAACTTTACCATCCTCGGCGTTTCGCTTGATAAGGAAAAGGAACCGTGGTTGAAGGCCATAAGCGCGGACAAGCTTACATGGGCTCATATGAGTGACCTGAAATACTGGGACAGTGAATCGGTAAAAGTGTATGGATTCGAAGGTATTCCTTTCAATGTGCTGCTGGATCCACAAGGAGTTGTAATTGCTGAAAACCTGCGTGGGTTTGATCTTGAACAGAAACTCAGCGAAGTGTTGAAATAAGAATTTGTAATGTAGTGCAAATAAAAAAAGCGGCCACTGGCCGCTTTTTTTATGGAATGAAAACCTAATCAATATCCGTTGTTCTGTTGCACTGCTTTATTGGTGATGATCTCTGCATTTGAGATCGGCCAGATATATTGAGGCGCAGAAGATGGTAAAGAGCTTACTGATCCTTTTGCAGGGAAATCAGTTCCGGTACGCGTAATATCCGTTGTACGGAAACCCTCACCTAATAATTCGATCCTTCTTTCCGTAAGAATCGCACTGATCAGCTCATCAACTGATGCCGGTGCGAACGTGGTGCTGGCATCTGAACGCTGGCGTACCGCATTGAGAAGCGCAATTGACCTTGCATCAAGGCCATTCTCACGGGCAAGTGCCTCAGACAGGTTTAGCATTACCTCTGCATATCTTACTACAGGTGTCCAGTCTGGATTGGTACCTGCGTTGCGTGGCCATTTTCTCAGGAAAGTTCTTGTGCCAGCTGAATTGGGAACATTGAATGCCCTTCTTGCATCTGTAGATTTCCAACCTGCATTTGCAGCAATACCCGCGTCAACCGTATTAAGTGAAAAATCACCGTTTCCGTCTGGACCAGGGTTGTAATAGCTTGCAAGGCTGTTCTGTGTTCCCGGTACATCAGTAGCAGTAAAGGGCATGGAAAGTATTGCTTCTGTACCCGTATATCCAACCGCTGTGGTAAATACCGTCGCGATGCTGGGCTCAAGTTTATGTCCCACGCCAGATGCCGGAGCCTGGAATGGCGCTGAAGCGGAAACGATCTTATTTCCTTCTGCGATTACACCTGCCCAGTTGCCCATAGTGAGGTAAACCCTCGACTTCAATGCAATTGCGCTATGTTTATGCGCCCTGGTTGTATTTAAGGTCGCGGAACTGTATTTTGCAGGAAGGTCTGCTTCCGCTTCATTCAGATCCTTGATGATCTGGGCATATACATCAGATACAGACGCCCTTGTCAGGTCGTCATCCGTTGTCAGTCCGGTTTCTGCATTAAGCCGCAGCGGCACACCAGGTGTAGAGCCTCCACCCTGCGCAAAAGGGCGAGAATAAAGCTGTAAGAGGGAATAGTAGGAAATTGCCCTGACAACCTTTGCTTCTGCGATGTAATCATTCTTCAATGAATCACTGATGGTTGAACCTTCAACTCCCGCAATAACAACGTTTGCCCTGTTGATTGCAGCGTAGGCAGATGACCAGAAGTTCTGCACTTCGTTTGAAGTGGGAGTTACTGTGAAATTCCAGGTCAGGAAAGCAGTCACACCATTGTTTGTGATGTTCAGGAATTCTTCTCCTCTTACATCCTGGTAAACAAGGTAACGACCACCATAAAACTGCCCGGCTTTTAATGCGGAGTACATACCATTCACCTGCTGAAGTGCACGTTCTGGTGTTTTAAATCCTTCCGGGTCGATGATAAATGTTTGCGGAACAGGTTCCAGTCTTGATTTGCTGCACGATGCCAGGATAATTCCTGCGAACGCAACAGCTGATAATATTTTGAAATTCATTTTCATGTCAATTTGATTAGCAGTAATTAAAATCCAACGTTCACTCCGAATACAACTGTCCTTGCCTGGGGAACTGAGTTACGATCCACACTGGGGTTACCGTTTCCGTTACCATTTGCGGAAACTTCCGGGTCGAATCCATTGTAGCCTGTAACTGTAAATGCATTCTGAACAGCAGCATAGATGCGGAAACTTGCAAGTCCCGCCCTTTCAACAACTGAAGATGGCAATGTAAAGCCGAGCGCGATATTTCTCGCCTTGAGGAAGTCTGCTTTTTCTACGTTTTCGGAAATTACGAGAGCAGATCCGTTTGAAACGTTATCGCCGAATACATAACGTGGGATGTCAGTTATTTCACCTGCTTTTGTCCAGCGCGTTGTTACTTCCCTTGCATTGTTCCAGTTCCTGTTATCTCTCAGGCCGGCCTTCGTACCATTATACACGTAGTTGCCTCCGGAGAAGAAGAACAGGATATTGAGGTCGAAGTTTTTCCAACGCACGGTGTTATCCCATCCGCCAGTCCAACGGGGCAATGCAGGACCGATCACCACACCATCTGAAGCCTGGTCGGCACCACGTGGAGCAACAGTTCCGTCGAGGAATGTCCATCTTGAAGCTGCGGGTGCACCATGGTTATACTGAACCTTCCGGCCATCGCGGTAAACGAAGATCCGCTGGCCTGTCTCTGGGTTAACACCTACGGTTCTTACTGCATAGAAACTACCGATTGATTCACCTACGCGTACAAGACTTGGTGTTTCAAGACCGGAAGTTCCTGGGAAAATGTCGGAGTTGCCTGTCGCAAGTTCCTTTACTTCATTTTTCAACAGCGTGATGTTGAAGTTGGAATTCCAGGTTACTTCCCTGTTTCTTACAGGCGTTGTATTCAGGGTAAATTCCCAGCCGTTGTTCACCATTCGACCGATATTGGTCGGAATCGTGTTGCCGGGGATACCACGTGAAGGCGCCTGCGGATCGTTCAGGATCAGGTTGTCAATATTGTTGTTGAAATACGTTGCTTCAAAATTGATCCTGTTATTCAACAGGCTTATTTCAAGACCTAAATCGAGTTTCTTTGAAGTTTCCCAGCTGAGGTTATAGTTGCTGGCCTGGTTGAAGAATAAATTCGCCTGGGCACCATAAAGGCCGGAAGAATAGTAAGCATAGAATGGATAATCACCAAGTCCCTGGTTGTTACCTACGAGGCCATAGCTTGCCTTGAGCTTCAGGTTGTTCACAACATTGTCAAGACGCAGGCCACCCCAGAAAGCTTCTTCAGTGATGGACCAGCCTGCTGATGCACCGTAAAAATTACCATATTTCTTGCCGGGTGCAAAGGCCGAGAAACCATCGCGACGGGCATTCAGTGAAAGCAGGTATTTTTTCTTGTAGTCATAGTTCATACGGCCGAAGAACGATGCGAGATAGTTTTCACCGTAAAAGTTTCCACCAATGGTCGGGGCAGTAACCACTGAATTATATCCTCCCTGGAACTCATCGAAAATCGGATCCTGCTGACCGCGCCTGTCTACGTTTGTGCCTTCCTGTGAGGTGTACTGCTGCTCATTTCC
The DNA here is from genome assembly GCF_000814475.1 of Flavihumibacter solisilvae. GTDB lineage: Bacteria > Bacteroidota > Bacteroidia > Chitinophagales > Chitinophagaceae > Flavihumibacter > Flavihumibacter solisilvae. The sequence continues at coordinate 172,261 of NZ_JSVC01000002.1, forward strand.
TAGAAGTACTCCAATGGTATGATCACTGAAGGTCCTGTCGAACTGCAGGATATTCTGCCAGTTCCACCTGCGGTATGTCTGCGTACTGAATTGTGCCGCACCGCCGAATTGTACACCATCGCCATGGCCGGCCGCCCTGAATTCCTTGTTGGTGACTAGCAGGTTGTCAATTCCGTAATTGGACCGGAAAGTAAGCCCGCGCATCAGCCTGATCTGTGCAGATACATTTGCCAGGATCCGGTCATTATCTGAGTTGAATTTGTTTTCCTTCAGGATATAGGCCGGGTTGTAGAATGAAAGTGCTGTCAGGTTGTTTCCCTGGCCCACCGTGTTGCTTGCTGTATTGATATTGTAACTGCCATCAGCATTGTAAGGAGCCACATTGGGTGCAAGCACGAGTGGAAGTCGGCCAAGGCCGGCGATGCCGAATGCCTGTCCAGGTAATGAACCTGAGTTGGGCGAAATGTTCTTGGAGTTGGTGTAATTGAACATTCCGGCAAGTGTAAGCCAGTTGTTCACCTTATGGTCAAGATTCAGCCTGGTGGAAAGCCGCCTGAAATCGTTGCCTATAAGCATACCTTCCTGGCTGGTATAGCCGGCAGAAAGGTAATAGCTGGTCTTGTCGTTTGCACCGGCAACATTCACGTTGTGGTTATGCGAGAACCCTGTCCTGTAAACGAAATCATACCAGTCAGTGTCAATGAGGTTTCCGTTTGCGTCGGTTTGGGTTGCGAAGCCGCGGCTTGTTCCGTTGGGTGGAGTACCGGCATTGACAAGTCCTTCGTTTTTAATGTCTGTGTACTGCTGCGCATTCAGCATAGGGATGAGGTTGTACGGCTTTGTCCAGCCCATCCATCCTTCATAATTAACCCTCGCCCGGCCCTGCTTTCCTTTTTTAGTTGTGATCAGCAGTACACCTGCAGAAGCCCTTGATCCATAGATCGCAGTTGCTGCCGCATCCTTGAGGACTTCCATACTTTCAATGTCCGAAGGATTGATATCGCCAAGTACGTTGTTGGAGGCAGTACCACCCACGTTACCTGTGAAGGTCGGAATCCCGTCCACAACCACCAGCGGGAAGGAACTAAGGCTGATGGAATTGACACCCCTTACCCGGATTACCGGCGGGTTGTTCAACTGGCCGTTCGGCATTGTCACACTCACACCGGCAGCACGGCCGCTGAGTGCCTGGTCGAAGCTCTGCACTGGAACATCCTTGATATTCCTGCCGCTGATCTGGGCAACACTTCCGGTCAGATCCCGGCGGCGCTGCATACCATAACCAACTATCACGACCTCCTGGAGGTCGCGGTCGTCTGTCCGGAGCGAAATGGCGAAAGTTGATTTGTCGCCAATGGCAATTTCCTGGGTTGCCATTCCTACTGAAGAAATGATAAGCACCCTGGCTTTTTCGGGAAGTACCAATGTAAAATTTCCATCTTCCTCTGAAGTTGTGCCGGAAGAAGTTCCCTTAACCGATACGGTTGCCTTCGGGACCGGCTTTCCCTGTGCATCCGTGACTTTCCCCGAAATGGTTCGGGATTGGGCAAACAGCTGTTGCCCGCCGAGCATAATAATGCACAGCATAAGCAAGACGAGTTTTCTCATGTGTGTTTTGGTTTAACTGATTCTAAATGTAATCAATGCATCCTTTGTGACACATGATGAACGGCGCATGCTGCTTATGAACGGGAATGACTTGAGAAGAAGAAGTCCGGCGAAAGACGGTTTTCGGTTACATATTGAAGAAATACATAATTGGTATAAACCTAAGGTTCACACGTAATAATCGAATCTTAGTCTTACTAACGACCTTGGATAAGTGAAAATACTTAGCGTTGAAATATTGACGGCAATCAAGATAATTTTTTCACATTTCCTGGTTTCCTGGTAAGATCAATGAGCAGGGCAGGCAGCAAAACCAGGTTTGTGATGGTTGCTACAACCAGCGTGAGTGAAGTAAGCCAGCCGAGTGATTTAGTACCCCCGAATCCACTGAAACAAAAAATGACAAACCCCGCAATGAGTACCAGGGAGGTATAAATAATGCTGATGCCGGTCGAATGAATGGTTTCGATAACGATGTCCTGCTGCAGTTGGCCATTCCCCTTCTGTTCCTGCTTATAATTTACAAGGAACCGGATCGTAATGTCGATCGCAATCCCTAATGCCACACTGAAGATCAATACGGTTGAAGGTTTCAGCGATACACCAGCCCAGCCCATGATTCCCGCCGTGATCACCAATGGTATAAGGTTAGGGATCAGGGAACATAACAGGATCCGGGCCGACTTGAACAGGTACAGCATACACAACGCGATCAGCAGGAAAGCCCAGAAAATACTTTCTTTCAGTCCGTTGATGATGAAAGTGCTCCCTTCCAGGAAAGTAATACTGCTACCGGTAAGGGTCACATGATAATGGCTGCTGTCAAAATACTGGTTCGTGCGGTCTTTTATTTCACCCAGGATCTCGGGGAGTCTTTTGCTGCCTACATCCTGCATGCTGACGCTGATCCGGGTCTGGCGCTTTTCGTCATCCATGAAAGAACTTACGAGTTTGCCAAGCTGGTTATTTTCATTGCCTGATCCTTTCAGGTTCAGGTATCCTGACAGGAAACTGATGTCAAAACTATTGGGTAGCGCATAGTTGCTGCTGTCGCCATCGTAGTATGCCTGCCTGGCAAATTTGATGCCTTCTGCGATCGAGAGGGGCTTGGCCATTTCCGGGCGGGAACTGATATACCGCGACAACGAATCAATTCGCTCGAATAATTGCATGGTATTCTTTCTCAATCCGTTCTTCTGTTTCGTGTCAACCACGATTTCCAACGGCATTACTCCTTTGAAATGATGCTCAAAAAATTTCAGGTCGGTATAGATCCTGTCAGTTTTGGGAAGATCATCTACAATAAACCCTTCGGACTTCAGCCTGGTCATGCCGGCTATGGCTACTGCCGTCATCACTATTGCAGTGATGTAAATAACCCGCCTGTGATTCAGCGACCAGATCTCCAACCGGTCCAGTACCGCAAGCAGCCATTTATTTTCCAGGTAACGGGTATGCCTGTCCTTTGGTGGAGGCAGGAAGCTTAATGTAACCGGAATGAACACAAGGGAAATGAAGAACAGCATCATGATGTTCAGTCCCGCCACTACGCCAAACTCTTTCAGGATGGCGCTTTTGGTCAGGGCAAAAACAGCAAATCCAATTGCTGCAGAAATATTACAGAATAAAGTTACGATCCCCATCTTGCTGACCATAGTCCTGATCGCTTCGTTCCTGACCCCGGTTTCATTATATGAGATATGGTATTTATTCAGGAAATAAATGCAGTTTGGAATCCCTATCACTACAATGAGTGGGGGAATAAGCGCATTTAAAAGAGTGATCTTATAGTCCATCAGTTGAATGGTGGCAACACTCCAGATTACCCCCATGATCACTACAGCGAGTGAGATGAGCATTGCACTGAAACTGCGGAAGAATACAAGAAGGATAACTGCAGACAACACCAATGAACCGACCAGCAGCCACTTCATTTCTTTTGCGATCCTGTCCGCCATTTGTGTGCGGATTAACGGCAACCCGCTGTAATGCATCTCGATCTGGTGCCTGTTACCAAAGGCGTCTGCCAGCTGCAGGATGTCGTTTACCACTTTGGTGCGCCGGTGTGACCCTAAAACTTCTTTGTTGATTGTAAGTCCCATCAGGTAAGCGCGACTGGAATCATTATACAAAAATCCCTTATAAAACGGCAGTCCTTCGAATATTGCTTTCCCGCTGTCTATCTGCATTTGGTCGAGCTCTCCATCGGGAAACACTTTCCTTGCTTCCAGCTTTTCCGTGCTGTCATTTTTGACGAGGTTGGCCGCACCTGCAATTCCAAGTATGTCTTCCACTCCCGGTACATTCTTCAGTTGCTGCTGGAGCCGGCGGTAATCATTGAACACGTCTTTCGTAAACAGCCTATCTGTCTGGACCCCTATCACTAAAAGCCTGCCATCTTCGCCAAACTGTTGCTTGAATGCGATATAGTCGAGGTATTTAGGATTGTCGGTGGGGATCGCCCGGGCAAAATCATAGCTCATTTGCACCTTGCTGGCATGATAACCCATAAATGCGGTTGCTGCAAGTAACAAGGTGATCAACGCCAATCGGTACTTTAAAACAAATGAGCCCAGTTTATACCACATGTGCTGCCGGTTTTGCTGTTTATAAGAGGCAAAGAAAGCCATTTTAGCTTTATTGCCGGGACAATTCCACATCCGAATTCGGTTAACTTTGAAACATATGCGCTACCTGGTCATCTGTTTCCTGCTTTTCTTCGGTTGTTCCGTAGCCCTCATTGCTCAGCCCATAGGAAGCTGGCAGGAGCACCTTCCTTATAACAGTGCCATTTCCCTTGCTGATGATGGAGAAAAGATTTACGCGGCAACTCCGTATGCGTTTTTTTCAGTCAACAGGCAGAATGACCAGGTTGAAAGATTCAGCAGGATCAAAGGGCTTGCTGAAACAGGTATGCGACTGATCCATTATGCCGGTGTGGGACAACTGGTTGCCATATACAGACATGGCAATATTGATATAATTGAAAATCAGGGCATCACAAATCTGCCGGCTTACCGCGATAAACAGGTCGATGCAGATAAAGTCATTTATGATATCAGCGGATCCGGCGAGAACTGCCTGCTCTCAGCGGGATATGGCATCATAGTTCTTAACCTGGTTAAAAAGGAAATTGGTGATACCTGGGTTATTGGCAACAATGGAGCATTTACAAAAGTCAATGCCGCGGTCAGGGCCGGAAGTTTTTATTATGCAGCTACACTTGAAGGTTTGAAAAAGGCGCCTGCTGCAGGAGTAAACCTTGCTGACTACAGGAACTGGCAAACGGTTTCCGGAACAGCCGGGTTACCAACGGGTGAAGTGCAAAGGGTCTTAACGGGAAAGGATTCAGTAATATATGTGCAGGCGGGTTCAACTTTGTATCGGCAGGGAGATGCGCAGTTTCAGCAGGTTTATTCAGATGACTGGACATGGAAGCATATTCAATGGTCCGGCGACCGCCTGCTGATCAGTCGGAGAAAAGGGAGTAATGCATCCATACAGGTGCTGTATGCGGACGGTTCAGTCGAGACGACTGTCAGCAACCCTATGATCCAATTTCCGTTCCAGGCCATTTATACAGGCACTACACTTTGGGTGGCAGATAGTTTGGCCGGACTGCTTGAAATGAACAATATTATTGTCGAGGCGATCGTACCTGGTGGACCTGGTTCAGTCGGCTCGGGTGACATAATTGCCGGCAGGGGCGATTGGTGGGCCGCTACAGGAACTTCGATCAGCAGGTTCAGGGATAATAACTGGACGGTTTATAACGGCGGTGGACAACCGATACCTGCCAGTTTCGGTCGCCCGGGTCCGTTAGTAATTGACAAGGGAAATGTTACGTGGAGTGGATCCGTTTCGGGTGGTGGTTTATTGCGGATCCATAATGAAACATTCACCCTCATGCCAAATGTCATTTCACCGGCAGCAAACGATCCCAATTCTTTCAGGGTAAAAGGACTGGCATCTGATAATGAGAACAATCTTTGGATAAGTAATGATGGCGCAGCGCAGGGCCTGGTGCTGTTATACCCCGATAACAGGGTGCAGAAATTCACGATCCCCTTTATGTACCGTGATTATGCTGTTGCTGATCTGATCATTGATGACCTGAACCAAAAATGGATGATCTCCCCTGGAAATGGCTTGTTTTGTTATAACGCGGGAGCTTCAAACGATAATACCGGTGACGATCAATGGAGGTACTACCGTGCCGGACAAGGAAACGGTAACCTGCCATCCAACAACGTGTTGAGTCTCGTGAAAGATGACTTTGGATTTATCTGGGTGGGAACCGACAATGGTATAGGAATTGTGCAATGTCCTGACCAGGTGTTTAATTCAACTGGTTGTGAAGCTGTTTTGCCGGTAGTACAGGCTGATAATTTTGCGGGTTACCTGTTTAAGGGTGAGGCTGTGCAGGCAATGGCTGTCGACGGCGCAAACAGGAAATGGATAGGTACAAAAAACGGGCTTTGGCTGATTTCCCCCGGGGGCGAAAAAACAATTTTGCGTTTCACTGTATCGAACAGCCCGCTTCTTTCCAATGATGTGCGTAAGATTGCCATTGACCCGGATGGCACAGTAGTTATTTCGACTGCTGAAGGAATCTGCAGCTACAGGGGAGATGCCACGCAGGTAAGTACGGGCAGCGGGAATGTATTGGTGTTCCCGAATCCTGTACCGCCTGGTTATAATGGTACGATTGCAGTACGCGGTCTTGTTACCAATGCGATCGTTAAGATAACCGAACTGAATGGCAGGCTGGTCACGCAGGGAAGGGCCAATGGCGGACAATTTACCTGGAACGGCCGCGATCTCAATGGCCGGCAGATCTCAACCGGCGTTTACCTGGTATTTACAACAGATGAGTCCAGGAAGGAACAACTGGTTACTAAAATTGTATTCATTCAACGATGATGAATCATACTACAAAAGGAATAGTGTTACGAACTGTAAAGTATGGCGAAACCAGTGTGATTGTTTCAATCTTCACTGAATTGTTCGGGCTGCAGAGTTATATCGTCAATGGTGTAAGGTCTTCTTCAAAAAAGGCCGGCACAAAAGCGAATTTGTTTCAGCCCGGTGCGTTGCTCGACCTGGTGGTATATCACAATGAACAGAAGAACCTGCAACGGATCAAGGAATACCAATGGAGTGTACTGTACGAACATATTTTTTTCGATGTATTCAAAGGATCGGTCGCCACCTTCATGGTTGAGCTATTGCAAAAATGCCTGCGCGAACCTGAACCCAATCCGGACATGTTCTATTTTGTTGAAGACGTATTGCTACATCTCGATAAGGCACCGTCTTCGGTTGTGGCTAATTTCCCATTATTCTTTGCCCTTCACCTGCCGGCCTTTTTTGGTTTCAGGATTCCGGATGAGTATAGTGTAAACCGTAACATTCTAGACCTTGAAGAAGGAATATTTGTGGCGCAGCATCCTGCGCACAGCTTCTATCTTGATGGACAATTAAGTGAAACGACTGCAACGCTGCTCCGCGTAATGCATCCGTCTGAGCTTGAGGATATCGGTCTGCCGGTTGCGGTACGTCGCATTTTGTTACAACATTATGAGAAGTATTACATGTTACACGTGCCGGAGTTCGGACACCTGCGTACGCTGCCTGTGCTACAGGAAGTGTTGGGATAACAGGCAATCTGATTAGTTTTGCACATTATATTTTTATGGCAGCCTCAAATGTCCTTATAGTTGATGATGAAGAAAAGCTAAGAAATTTGCTGAAGCGGATAATTGGTTTGGAAGGCTTTACCGTCTTTGAAGCCAATAACCTCTCGCAGGCAACAGCAACATTGAAACGCAACAGCATTGACATCATCTTATGTGACGTTAAACTTCCTGATGGAAGCGGAGTGGATTTTGTTTCTGAAGCCAGGTCGAAATATCCTGGCATCCCCGTCATACTTCTGACCGCATTTGGCAACATTCCTGACGGAGTGCAGGCGATGAAGAACGGTGCATTTGACTACATTGTTAAAGGTGATGACAATGAGAAGATAATTCCATTATTAAACCGGGCAGATGAGTTGGTCGCTTTGCAAAAGAAGGTTACCAGTTTAAATAACCGGGTTGGAAAGCTGCATTCTTTTGAAACAATTATCGGTAAGTCGGAACCCATCAGGAAAGCCATCGGACTGGCTGAGAAAGTTGCGCCAACTGACACGACGGTGTTGCTGCTCGGTGAAACCGGCACCGGGAAGGAAGTATTTGCCCAGGCCATACACCAGGCGAGTAAGCGCTCGAAGGAGTCGTTTGTAGCCATCAATTGCAGCGCTTTTTCAAGGGAACTGCTGGAGAGTGAAATATTTGGTCACAGGGCCGGCGCTTTTACCGGTGCGGTAAAAGATAAGAAAGGCCTGGTTGAAGAAGCCGCTAAGGGAACGCTTTTCCTGGATGAGATCGGGGAAATGCCACTGGAACTGCAAACGAAACTATTACGGGTTTTGGAGAACCGGGAATTCATCAAGGTCGGTGATACGAAAGTTATAAAAGCAGACGTCAGGATTATTGCTGCGACCAACAGGAACCTTGAGGATGAAGTGCAGCAGGGCAGGTTCCGTGAAGACCTGTTTTACCGGCTTAACGTGTTTTCAATCGGGTTGCCGTCACTTAATGAACGACGGGCTGATATTCCAGATCTCACTAAACATTACATTGCAGCGTTCTCAGTTATACTCAATAGTAAAATTTCCGGGGCTGACGCTGAGTGCATCCGGTTGCTGAAGGACCACAACTGGAAAGGAAATATCCGGGAACTTAAAAATGTGATTGAGCGTGCCGTGATCCTTGCCGCCGGTCCTGAATTAACTGTTAAGGACCTGCCTGCTGACTTCGATAAACAGGAGACGCGCCAGGCGACCGGTACCCTGTCTGCTTTTGACCTTGCAAGTGTCGAGAAGCTTCATATCCAGCGTGTACTTATACATACCGGCGGCAACAAAACTGAAGCGGCCCGCCTGCTCAACATAGGCCTCACTACACTCTACCGCAAAATAGAAGAATACCAGATCCAGGTTCCACACTAGTGATTTCACAGTGAAACAGTAGTGATTTGGGCATGAACGGTAATTCCTGGATCTGCATGAACGACCTGTCATTTTGAAAGGCAACCCTTCCATTTTGGAAGGGTTTTTTATTTATCCTTCCCCCCAATAGTAACTGCCCTTTTCGTTGGAATGCCCGTCAGTTAACGGTTTCATCAAAAACCTGTGAACAGCTTCGCTTCCGGCACCCCGTTTGGCTCCAGTATGGCAAATCATACAATAACCATTAAATGATACAAAAATGCTATTAGCTGTTCTCCTGGCTGCGGGACTGATATGTTTCGCGATCTTCTTTAAATCGATTGATTTCTTTGAAAAATTCTAATCACCATGTTCAACCTGTTATTCGCTATCAGCATCCTGGTTTTAATATACCTGGTGTATGTGTTGGTAAGACCGGAAAAATTTTAACCTTAAACACTCGTTACGATGAACACTGAAATATTGGGAGTGTTGGTTACGCTCCTTCTTTGTTTTTTGCTGGCATACCCACTGGGTAAATACATAGCCAATGTATTCCTGGGAAAGCCAACCTTTACCGACTTTATGCTTCCCCTGGAGCGGTTTATATATCGCGTTAGTGGAATTGATCCGAAAAAAGGGATGGACTGGAAGCAATTCCTGAAAGCTATGCTTACCATCAACATGTTGTGGTTTGTTTATGCTTTTTTATTGTTGTGCTTCCAGGGCAGCCTTCCGCTAAACCCCGATGGTAACGCTAACCAGTCGCCTGACCTGGCTTTCAATACTGCCATCAGTTTCCTGGTTAACTGTAACCTCCAGCACTACTCCGGTGAAAGCGGGCTATCCTATTTCACCCAATTATTTGTAATTACTTTTCTTCAATTCGTAACTGCTGCAACCGGTATTGCCTGCCTGGTGGCCCTGTTCAACGGTTTTAAGGAAAAGACCACCAATAACCTCGGAAATTTCTGGGTATACCTGGTACAATCCACCACCAGGATCCTGCTTCCTTTATCAATTGTTGTTGCGGTTATACTGGCTTTCAATGGAACTCCGGCCAGTTTTGATGGAAAGGATTCCATCTTAACCTTACAGGGCGACAGCGTACAGGTGTCACGCGGTCCCGCTGCCGGTATGATTGCAATAAAGCAGCTGGGTACAAATGGAGGCGGCTGGTTTGGAGTGAACTCGGCGCACCCCCTGGAGAACCCGAACTACCTGACGAATATCGTCGAAATCATCAGCATTGTGGTGATCCCGATCGCACTCGTTTTTTCACTGGGTTTTTACCTCCAACGGAGAAAGCTTGCGCGGGTGATTTTCGCCGTTATGACGGTCATGTTTATTGCCTTCTGTACGATCAATATCTATTATGAAATGAAAGGCAATCCGGCCATTGATAAGATGGGCATTGCGCAGAATGGTAGTATGGAAGGGAAGGAAGTCCGCCTTGGAGCAGCTGCTACAGCACTCTGGAGTGTGGCAACTACTTCCACATCCAACGGATCAGTAAACGGTATGCACGATAGTTTGACTCCTATGTCAGGGGCTGTGATAATCCTGGACATGATGATCAATGCCCTGTATGGCGGGGTGGGAGTGGGACTACTGAACTATTTCATCTTCCTGATGATAGCAGTCTTTATTTCCGGGCTTATGGTAGGAAGGACACCTGAATTCCTTGGACACAAAGTAGAAGCAAGGGAAGTGAAGATTACAGCTTTGGTTACACTATTGTCCGCCTTCCTGATAAAGGGTGGAACTGCCCTGGCCGCCTATTTCTATGCGCATCACCCTGAAATGGCGTGGGCAGTACAGCCCGGAAACTGGCTCAACAATCCCTCATATCACGGCTTCACCGAGATGCTGTACGAATTCACTTCAGCCAACGCCAACAATGGTAGCGGATTTGAAGGATTGGCAGATAATAACATCTTCTGGAATGTAAGTACAGGAATAGTGCTGATACTGGCAAGATACCTGCCTATTATCGGACCAATTGCAATTGTTGGTCTGCTGGCAAAGAAAAAATATGTCCCCGATTCAGCCGGAACACTTGAAGTTGACTCATACACATTTGGACTGATGACCATCGCTGTTATTATCATCATAAATGCCCTGTCTTATTTCCCGGCCCTTGCATTGGGTCCTATAGCGGAGTTTTTCAACCAATAGAATAGACCAATCAAACCTGTCAAGAAATGTCAAAGCATAAAAGAGCATCGAAATTATTTGAATCGTCACTGGTCAGGGAAGCCCTGAAACAGTCTGTATCAAAACTGAACCCACGGAAGATGGTACATAACCCCGTTATGTTCACCGTTGAAATAGGCACTTTCATAATGGCCGCAGTATGTATCTGGATTATGGCCGGAGAGAAGTCACAGGGCAGCCTGGGCTATAACTTTGCCATCTTCATCATCCTGTTATTGACCCTGCTGTTTGCCAACTTCGCCGAAGCGCTTGCGGAGGCCAGGGGTAAGGCACAGGCACAAAGTCTTCGTAAAACAAGGGAAGAAACTCATGCCAAATTGATTCAGCCGGTCGGTGAAATCTTTGTCAACGAAGTGAAAGTAGTTCCCTCCTCCAAATTGAGAAAAAACGATGTTTTCCTTTGTGAATCGGGAGATATCATTCCGATGGATGGTGAGATCATAGAAGGTATTGCCACAATTGATGAATCGGCTATCACTGGAGAGTCCGCACCAGTGATCAGGGAGTCCGGTGGCGACAAGTCATCTGTGACCGGGGGTACAAAAGTGCTGAGTGATAAAATCAAGGTACGTGTAACCACGGAGCCCGGTGAAAGCTTTCTTGACAAGATGATCGCGCTGGTGGAAGGTGCTAGCCGACAGAAGACACCAAACGAAATTGCACTAACGATTCTCCTGGCCACCTTTACGTTGATTTTTATCATCGTATGTGTCACGCTTAAACCATTTGCTGATTACGCGAACACACCTATTACCATCGCTGCATTTGTATCCCTTTTTGTCTGTCTTATTCCAACTACGATTGGTGGATTGCTGAGTGCAATTGGGATTGCGGGAATGGATCGCGCGTTACGTGCTAATGTGATCACAAAGAGTGGAAAGGCAGTTGAAACTGCAGGAGACCTCGATACACTGCTCCTGGACAAAACCGGAACGATCACCATCGGAAATCGCAAGGCAACTAATTTCTGGCCGGCCACCGGAGTTGATGCGAATGTGTTCATTGAAGCGTGTGTACTTGCTTCCCTGGCTGATGAAACTCCGGAAGGGAAATCAATTGTTGAACTTGGCCAGGTTAAAGGAATCAAAGCACCTGTGATGAAAAAAGAGGCAGTGACCTATGTGCAGTTCACAGCTGAAACACGAAGCAGCGGTATCGATTTGGATGGGCAAAAAATTCGTAAAGGTGCGTACGATGCTATCCGTAATATCGTGATAAGGGGCGGAAAAAATTTTCCTCCTGCTACTGAAGAAAGGGTTAACCTCATTTCATCGAATGGCGGAACGCCGCTCGTAGTTAGCCAGAATGACCAGGTGCTTGGCGTGATCGAACTGCAGGATATAATTAAACCAGGTATCCATGAACGTTTCGAACGTCTCAGGAAAATGGGTGTTAAAACTGTTATGGTCACTGGTGATAACCGGCTCACTGCAAAGTATATAGCTGAAAAAGCCGGCGTTGACGACTTCATTGCGGAAGCAAGGCCGGAAGATAAAATGAATTATATCCGCCATGAACAGCAGAACGGGAAATTGGTGGCTATGATGGGCGATGGAACGAATGATGCTCCCGCTCTTGCCCAGGCTGACGTTGGAGTGGCTATGAATAGTGGCACCCAGGCTGCGAAAGAAGCAGGTAATATGGTTGATCTCGATAATGACCCGACTAAACTGATAGAGGTTGTTGAGATCGGAAAACAATTGCTGATGACCAGGGGCACCCTAACTACTTTCTCGATTGCCAATGATGTTGCAAAATACTTTGCAATCGTACCCGCGCTGTTTATTGCTTCAATTCCTTCGTTGCAGGCGCTTAACGTGATGAACCTGCACAGTCCTGAAAGCGCCATTCTTTCTGCGGTGGTTTTTAATGCCATCATTATTCCGCTGTTGATCCCATTGGCGCTGAAGGGTGTAAGCTATAAGCCCATTGGAGCAAAGGCACTGCTGCGGAGAAACCTCTTTATATATGGTTTGGGTGGAATTATCATCCCATTCTTTGGTATCAAATTAATTGACCTCATTGTTACAATGTTTATTGCATGAAAAAGTATCTCATAACATCTTTAAAGCTGACAACTATTATGTTGGTGTTGCTGTCTGTTATTTATCCTCTCTTCATAGCCGGTGTAGCACTATTCGCTCTGGGAAAGGGAAAAGGAGAAACGCTTTCGAAAGATGGGAAAGTGGTTGGTTATGAAAATATTGGTCAGTCCTTCACCGAGGATCGTTACTTCTGGGGCAGGCCCTCAGCCGCCGGTTATAATGCAGCCGGCTCATCCGGATCCAACAAGGGGCCGACCAATCCTGAATACCTGAAAACTGTCAGCGACCGGATTGATACATTCCTTTTACATAATCCTGGTATTGAGCGCTCAAGGATCCCGGCTGATCTGGTAACCGCTTCTGGCAGTGGTCTTGACCCCGATATTTCACCGGACGGTGCCAGGGTGCAGGTTAAACGTGTCGCTGTCACCAGGCACCTCAATGAATCGAAAGTAGCGTCCCTGGTCGAAAGCCACATAGAAAAGCCTTTGCTGGGTTTCCTTGGGCCTGAGAAAATAAATGTATTGAAACTTAACATCGCCTTGGATCAATTACAATAAACAGAAAAACAAAAGATAAATGAAAAGAGCAGTGGTAGGCGCCTTTTTAATCGCAAGCCTGCAGAGTTTTGGGCAGGAAGAGCAAAAACCCTCTCCGTTTTCAGTGAGCGGTTATGTGGAAGCGTATTATTCCTATGATTTCAATAAGCCGGAAAACAATACCAAACCCGGATTCATGTACAGTCATAACCGGCATAATGAATTTAACCTTAACCTTGGTTTTATTAAGGGCAGCTACAATACAGAAAGAGTTAGGGCTAACCTTGCTTTGGCTGCAGGCACCTACATGAATGCTAACTATGCTGCAGAACCAGGCGTTTTAAAGAACATATATGAAGCGAATGCCGGTGTGAAATTGTCAAAAAAACAAAACCTCTGGCTTGATGCAGGTATTTTCACTTCGCATATCGGATTTGAATCAGCCATCAGCAAAGATTGCTGGACCCTGACCCGTAGCATTGTCGCAGACAACTCACCCTATTACGAAAGCGGTGCAAAGCTCACCTGGACTTCAGCTGACAGCAAATGGCTGTTGAGCGGACTGGTTTTAAACGGCTGGCAGCGTATTAACCGCGTAGATGGGAATTCACTGATGAGTTTTGGAACCCAGGTTCAGTTCAAGCCCAGCGATAAAGCATTGCTGAATTACAGTACATTTATAGGAACAGACAAACCTGATAGTGTAAGGCTGATGCGTTACTATCACAACCTTTATGGAATCTTCACTGCCGGTAAACTGGGTATAACCGCCGGTTTCGATCTCGGGTCTGAACAAAAGGAAAAGGGAAGCAGCAATATGAATGTCTGGTATACCCCGGTCCTGATCCTTCGTTATCCTTTGAGTGAAAAATGGACAATTGCTGCGAGAGGTGAATATTACAAAGACGAGAAAGGAGTGATTATCGCATCAGGTACAGAAAATGGTTTCCAGGCAGCAGGGTATTCCGTAAATATCGACTACGCACCGGTTTCAAATGCATTGATAAGGTTAGAGGCAAGATCGCTGAAGAGCAGGGATAATGTCTTCACAAAGCAACTGCAACCTACAGATGCGAATACTATGGTTACTGCATCAATTGCAGTTTCATTTTAACAACTAAAGGATCGCTTATGCCGGAAGAGAATGAAAGCGTAGAACATTTCCTCGAACTGATCCGGAAAAGACGGAAAGGTAAGTTCAAGATTTATATTGGCATGAGTGCCGGTGTGGGAAAGACATACCGCATGTTGCAGGAAGCCCAGACGCTCCTGCGAAACGGGGTTGACGTAAAGATCGGTTATATTGAAACGCACGGAAGAAGTGAAACCGAAGCTTTACTGGCCGGCCTTCCGTTAATTCCCCGCCGGAAACTTTTTTATAGGGGGAAGGAGCTTGATGAATTCGACAAGCAGGCAGTATTGAACCTGCACCCTGAGGTGGTGGTCGTCGATGAATTGGCCCACAGCAATATCGAAGGAAGTAAAAATGAAAAGCGATGGCAGGATGTGATTGAAATCCTGGATGCAGGTATCAATGTCATCAGTGCGATCAATATTCAACATATTGAAAGCCTGAATGGGGAAGTGAAATCAATAACCGGAATTGAGGTTAGTGAACGGATCCCGGACAGCGTGTTAAGGATGGCGGACGAAGTTGTCAATATCGACCTTACCGCAGAAGAGCTGGTCACCCGTTTAAAGGAGGGCAAGATTTATACGAAGGATAAGGTCGAAACCGCAATGCGGAATTTTTTTCAGTCGGAAAAGATCCTGCAATTAAGGGAGCTTGCTTTAAAGGAAGTAGCCTCGCAGGTTGAACGGAAAATAGAGACTGAACTGCCACGTTACCAACACCTCAGAAGTGAGCGGTTCCTCGCATGTATCAGCAGTAATCATGAAATCGCAAAGAAGGTGATCAGGAAAACAGCCAGGCTGGCAACCTATTATAATTCACGCTGGGCCGTATTGTACGTGCAGACTCCGCGGGAGGATGGAAACCGGATAGGCCTTGCTGCACAACGACACCTGATCAATAATTTCAAGCTGGCTACAGAACTTGGAGCAGAGGTGATAAAAGCAAAGAATGACAACATCGCAAGGGGAATAATCGAAGTAGCTGAGCAACAGAAATCGACTACCATCTGCCTGGGTAAGCCTCATTTGTCGTTGGCGGGCGTAATACTGAATACTGCGGTTTTCAACCAGTTGCTGAACAAATTATCCGCTGCAGATATTGATATTGTAATATTATCCTGAATTAATCATGCGTATCAAGACTAAATTATCTCTCGGGCTTGGGTTCCTGTTTTTGCTGATCCTGCTCTTCAGTGTCCTTAGTATTTTCCATATTAACAAACTGAAGAATGATGCCAATGTGGTTCTGAAAAACAATTACGAATCACTGGTTTATTGTAACAACATGCTAAGGGCGTCGGAGGAGCTTTCGTTGAATGCAAGCTCTCTGGACTTGTTTGAAAGCAACCTGGCCAAACAGGAAAATAATGTAACTGAGCCGGGAGAAAAGGAAGCCACGATGGCGCTACGGGTAGGCTTCGAAAAGTACAGGCAGAACCGGGATATAAATGAAATAAACGGTTTGAGAAATCATTTATACCAGTTGGAGGCGCTCAATCAACATGCTATTCAACGGAAAAATGAAATTGCTACAGGAACTGCAGAGAAGGCGAATATCTGGCTGTCGGTACTTTTTACCATTCTCACTTTGATTGCATTTTCGTTCGTGTTGAATTTCCCTTCTGTTATTTCCCGCCCGATCAGTGCCCTGGCCGAAGGAATTGCAGAGATCTCCCGGAAGAACTACAGGAAGCGCATTTATCTGAAGCAGGGCGATGAGTTCGGGGAACTTGCAGAAACTTTCAACAGGATGGCAGAGAAACTGGATGAATTCGAAAGTAGCAACCTGGCCAGGATCAAGTTCGAAAAGAAAAGGATTGAGACGATCATCAACCAGATGCGGGACGGGATTGTTGGGTTGGATGAACGAAAGCATATCCTTTTCTTAAATGAAGTTGCCCAGAAGATGATCGGGTTAAAGGAGCCTGAAATAGTCGGGAAATACGCTCCTGACCTGGCAGTGCACAACGACCTGATGCGGACATTGTTGCAGGAAAACGGAAGCAGTGAACTGAAGATCTATGCTGACGGAAAAGAAAGTTATTTCATGAAGGATATGCTGGATGTTAAAGACGAAGAGGAAATTGTGGGTCATGTTATTGTGCTTCGGAATATCACGCCATTTCATGAATTAAATGAAGCCAAAACCAATTTCATAGCTACAGTATCACACGAGTTAAAAACGCCTCTTGCCGCAATCAGGATGAGTACAAAGTTGTTGAATGACAAGCGCGTCGGAAGTACCAACAATGAGCAGCAGGAACTTATTCAAAGCATTGGTGATGATACGGACCGGCTTCTGAAAATAACCAGCGAATTGTTGAATATGGCACAGGTTGAAACAGGGAATATTCAATTGCGGATGCAGTCTGTGTCACCAAAAAAAATAGCTGAGAACGCAATCCATGCAGTAAACAGTTCTGCAGTACCGAAAGGAGTTAACATCAATTTCAATGAACAGCAACTATTGCCATTGGTTTATTCAGACGAAGAGAAAACGACCTGGATCTTGGTAAACCTGTTGTCCAATGCTATTCGCTTTGCACCTGATAACACTACGGTCGAATTAAAGATTACTGCTGAAAATGGTGAAGTGGTTTTTTCAGTGACCGATCACGGAAAAGGGATCGACGAAAAATATCAACCGCGCATCTTTGACCGGTATTTCAAAGTGCCGGGCGAAACGAAAAGCGGAACCGGTCTTGGACTGGCTATAAGCAAGGAATTCATAGAAGCACAGAATGGACATATTTCGGTTGTCAGCAATCCTGGTGAAGGCAGCACATTTTTCGTCAGGCTTCCAGCTGCGACAGATCGATAGGTTTCGTTCACCTGGTCGCGCCAACAATGTTTCCCGGATGTGCAGGCATTTAAGTTTGCAGGTAGGTAGGCAGTCTGAAAACTAAATTCTGGTTGAGAAAAACGAATTTTTAGTTGGGATTTTGCCGAATTACTTTTCTCCAACTTAAGCAGTTGCCCGATATTGCCAACCTTTATAAACTGATTATTCCGCTTTTCTGTCGGATTATTCCCTTTTTTGGTTGGTTTATGAAATAGTGCTTGTGTATTATTTTGCTTTTGCGTATAATGCTTCAGATAGGTAACCTGCCGGAAGCCGTCACAAAGCCGTGAGAGAGCCGTCTAGAAGAATAAACCAAGCATAAAAAAAGCATCCGGGAAGCTTCCTGGAAGCATGTTTGAAGCATGTTTGAAGCCATAATGAAGCGTCTCCGAAGCATGCCGGAAGCTACAAAAGTGCATGAACGACACATACGGGGGTGCATGAACGACACGCTTTTTGCCCAATTTGGTTGAATAATTTTACAGCCTCCTGATACTTTGTCCATTATTGATCTGGATAATTCCCGGTGTTTTTCCTGGTGCGAAACTTCCAAACCTGTCGCTGATTCCGAGCGCATTTGCTCCTTCTGATGTTGCCCAGGTAAGCAACTGTTCAATCGGTAATGAAGGGTATGCAGATTGGAGTGTCTTGATTTCTTCGAGTATACTTAACTGGGAATTGGAAGCCAGGCTGTCGGTTCCCAAAACTATTTTGCAACCATTGTTTATCAGCAGATCTACGGGAGGCATTGAATCATTAATATGCCGGTTGGCATTAGGGCATAGGCAAAAGTAGGTGTCGCTATTATGTTGTTTTATCTGGGCTATATCTTCTGCTGAAGTGACTACGTTATGTACAAGTATAAGAATACCATTGGTACGGAGATGTGGCAGAACAGCACGGATACTTGAAACGCCAGGCGGGATAAAAAAATCTAGATTCACCCCTAGCGACTCGAACAACTTCCGGAACCCGCTGTCGCCGGTCAGGAAAAAATCATTTTCATCCTTGCTTTCCTGGTTATGCATAGTTATCGGCAGTTCCGGTGTAGATGCACTGATGTAATTGAATAGCGCAGGTGAAACGGAATACGGCGCATGTGGGACGATGGTTGTCGGGCCGGTATCGGCCATTTGCCTTGCCACTGACTCCGCTATCGAAAATCGGCCGGCAGCTCCAGCCTCAACAAATCCGCTGACCTCGACGAAGTTGTGATAAAAGAGAAGTGGTTTTCTTTTCTTCGTCAATGTATCTGTGGTGTTGCAGATATCGCCGACTGCAACAATGCCCGTAGCCCACATCTGGTGTTCTGCATGTGTAATTGCGTCCTGTATTCTTTCTGCGCCTTCCCCCCGTCGCTGCATTACATCCATCAGGAATGGTACCATGCCAGTGCCTTCAGGGATGACAGCTTTAAGATGGCTGAGTTCAAGGTGGCAATGACAGTTAACAAATCCCGGGCTGATGATGCCTTCAACAAACTGGATATCACTTCCTGCATCAGCTTCCGGAACAATTCCTTCCACTTTTCCGCCTTCATCCGTAACCAATACGGAATCATCCGGGGCAAAGCCTGTCCCCGTAAACAACTGCGATCCCCTGAATTTTCGAAATCCCATCCCTTAATTGAGTTAATTTTGCCCGCCGAAGCTAATTATTTAGCGGCATCAAACAACGGAACTATGTTAGACAAACTGGAAGCGATCAAGGCGAAATTTGACGACCTGGGAATTGCGTTGACGAACCCCGCGATCGTGAGCGATAATAAAAGATTCGGTGCGATGAGCAAAGAGTACCGCAGCCTTGAGAAGATTGTGAACGCCTACAATTCTTATAAAAATGTATTGGCTGACCTGGAAACATATCGTGAAGCTTTAGGCGGCGACGATGAGGAGCTGCGTGAACTCGCCAAGATCGAATTGCCTGAACTGGAAGAAAAGGAAGCAAAACTCGCCGCCGAAATCAGGCAGATGCTGATCCCGAAAGATCCGCAGGACGATAAGAACGCAATCCTGGAGATCCGGGCAGGAACGGGCGGTGATGAAGCCTCCCTGTTTGCAGGAGATCTGCTCGACATGTACCTGCGCTATTGCAACAGTAAAGGCTGGAAAACAGCAATTCTCAGTGAAAACGAAGGAACGGTTGGCGGGTTCAAGGAAGTGAACGTGGAAGTGATCGGTGAAGAAGTCTATGGAACCCTGAAGTTTGAAAGCGGGGTACACCGGGTGCAGCGGGTACCGGCCACAGAGGCCAGCGGCAGGGTGCACACAAGTGCTGCTACTGTTGCAGTAATGCCAGAGGCGGAAGACGTGGATGTCGAAATAAGGGACGCTGACGTAAAAATGGAAACCGCGAGGAGCGGGGGAGCAGGTGGACAGAACGTAAACAAAGTGGAAACCAAGGTGATGCTCACCCACATTCCGACAGGTACCGTCGTAATTTGCCAGACCGAACGTACCCAGCTTGGTAACCGGGAGAAGGCAATGCAAATGCTCCGGACGAAACTGTATGAGGAGGAAGTCCGCAAACAGGAAGAAGAAATTGCCAGGCACCGGAAAAGCCTCGTGAGCAGCGGCGACCGAAGCGCTAAAATCAGGACTTATAACTTCCCCCAGGGCAGGGTAACTGACCACCGGATTAACCATACCTCCTACAACCTGGACGCAGTGCTGAACGGGGGCATCCAGGAATTTATTGACCAGCTCCAGTTCGCCGAGAATGCGGGCAAACTGACCAATCAGCAGTAAAAAAGCGGTAAATTTTACAGGTTAGGAAAATTCCTATGTAACCATTGGTGAAATAAGTGTCAGTGGTACACGTATAATTTCCGTAAACCTACCTATAAGTGGTATGCAGATGCCTGAAATCGACGGAATTCAGGGCAGATGCAGGGTGTGCCTGTTAATTATTTATAAAATAACCCTTCGTTAGTTGCGGGGAAAATATAATCGTCGTTTCTTTGTGGTGTTGAAGGGAGTGAAAGAAGAAAAGAGAGGAAAGGTAGATTTCAAAGTTCTTTAACTAATGGCACACAACTCCTGGCAACTATTTTGCGTTATATATCTAAAGAAAGCGATTTAAGTTTTTGACTCTCACATAAGCAGTCAATTTTCTCATAAGCAGTTAGTTTTGGTTACGGCCCCTGTTTCTACAGGGGCTTTTTTTGTGCCCAGAACTTTGAGAAAAGGTAAGAAGCGGCCAAAACCCCTGCTACAGCGCCGATCCCGTCAAACAGCACATCATACCAATCGAAGTCGCGCTGGATCCATTTTGATTGCTGGAGATATTCAATCAGGAGTCCGTCAAGTACTGCAAGGAAAATAATCAGGAGATCCCGGTTCCTTTTTTTCTGGGGAATTATATCCCCCTTCAGGTTCAGAAAGATCATCCATGATCCTGTCAGGATAAAGTACAATCCGAAATGGACAACTTTATCAAGGTGAGGAATAACGATGAGTTTTCTTTCCGTGAATTCCCTGTCGGGAAAAAGGAGCAGAACATGCAGCAGGATAACCCATGCTACCGGGAAATATGACTTCCTGAATATTTGTAACATCGTGGTTATCCGACAATCGTTTTATAACCGGCAGCGTCGAGCAGTGCTTCAACATCAGCTGGGTTATTTACGGTCATTTTAATCATCCATCCATCTCCATAAGGATCACTGTTTACCAGCTCCGGTGTTGAGGAAAGCGCAGGGTTCACCTCGTTGATCGTTCCGGAAACTGGAAGAAACAAGTCGGAAACAGTTTTAACCGCTTCTACGGTTCCGAATATGGCTTCGGCCTCCAGGGCTTTACCAACTGTTTCGATTTCCACGTAAACAATGTCACCAAGTTCGCCTTGTGCAAAATCAGTAATACCGATTGTGGCAACATTTCCTTCCAGGCTGACCCATTCGTGGTCTTTGGTGTAACGTAACTTATCAGGAATATTCATCAGGTAATTTTTTGTAGTGCAAATATGGGAAAAAGATACAAGCCGGGGCGAATTTTTGAAACGGCTATTTGCTGACAAGTTTTGCTCTGATAATGCGAACCGGCTGCAATGGCCGATCCCCGCCCTGGCGGCCGGTTGTGGGTACAGATGCGATACTGTCAACAACATTGAGCCCGGCGATCACTTCGCCAAAAATTGTATAGTTCTGGTCGAGATGGGGTGCACCGCCCTCTGTCTTATAAACCTCACGATGTTCTGCAGGAATTTTTCGCCCTTTTAACCGGTAAACCTCCACTGAGTCAAGTCCCGCGTCCGTAAATTTTTTTCCCTGCACAATATAGAACTGGCTGCCGCTGCTTGCTTTTGTAGGATTTACATCATCGGACATCCTGGCTGCAGCCAATACCCCCTTATGATGAAAATAAGGCTGCCAGAATTCTGCAGGTACCGTATAGTTCGGTCCGCCGTTTCCCAATTCTGCTGTGTCTGAAGCATTCCGGCTCAACGGGTCACCGGCCTGGATCATAAAGTTCTGTATAACGCGGTGAAAGAGGACACTGTCATAGTATCCCTCCTTCACGAGTTTCAGGAAATTGTTCCGATGTGCCGGCGTTTCTTCATACAGGCGTAAAGTGATATTTCCTTTGGTAGTTTCGAGGACCACATCCTTTGAAAGATCCTTTTTTCGCAACCCGTTACCAAGCTTTGGATTACAGGCAGGTATAACGGCAGATACGAAACAGGCCAGTATAAGGCAGTTCCGGACAAGGCGGCTGTGGTATGTCATTTGGACCATTTTTTTGGGTCTCAGAAACCCTGCTTTTCGAAGTACAGTAATACGTGATCTTTCAGGAAATCTTCCTGTTCCTTTGGATTTAAAACAGGCAGGGTTTTCAGCTGCTTAAAATGCGGCCAGCCATCAGCGTCGGTTCCGGCATACTCATAATAGCCGCTCTGCGACAGCAGGGAACATACGGCAACATGCATCAGGTCCTGTTTCTGTTCCTTGCTGAATTTCTCGCGGATCTCGCCGAATTCCTGGATTCCCACCAGGAAGAGAATTGTTTCCATATCGGGCTTCTTTCCGAATCGTTCCACCAGTTTGGCTTCAAGGTTCCACCAGCGTACCTGGAGGTCATCATGTAAATTCATAATGGCAAAGATAACCGCCCCTGACGCTTATCTTTGCGGCAAATTTATTTTGAGATGTTACAGGTGAACTTTATCAGGCAAAATGCTGATCTCGTGAAAGAAAGGCTGGCAGTCAGGAATTTTTCCAGGCCCGAGCTGGTCGATGAATTGCTGGCTCTTGACGAAAAGCGTAGGAAACTGCAGTTTGAAAGGGATGAAATTCAATCAAGGATCAACTCGGCATCCAAAATGATTGGCAACCTGATGAGGGAAGGGAAAAAGGAAGAAGCGGAAACGCAGAAACAGGAAGTGACTGCCCTGAAAGCAGCTATGGATGATGTGGCAGAACTGGACGGTATAGAATCTTCCATTCATGCGATCCTTGTCCAGATTCCAAACCTGCCATCACCACTCGTACCAAAGGGAAAGACACCCGAAGACAATGAAGTTGTCAGGGAAGGTGGCATCAGGCCCGCGTTCAACGGTGAAGTAAAACCGCACTGGGATCTTGTGCAACAATATGACCTGATAGATTTTGAATTGGGTAACAAGATCACAGGCAGTGGTTTCCCGGTTTATAAAAACAAGGGAGCCAGGCTTCAGCGTGCATTGATCCAGTATTTTCTTGATTATAACACTGCCGCCGGTTATATAGAATACCTGCCGCCATTTATGGTTAATGAATCATCAGCCTACGGCACAGGCCAGCTTCCTGACAAGGAGGGCCAGATGTACCATGCTACGGAGGATAATTTTTACCTGATCCCTACTGCCGAAGTACCGGTTACCAATATTTACCGCGATGAGATTTTAAAGGAAACCGAGCTTCCCGTCCGCATGACAGCGTACACACCTTGTTTCAGGAGGGAAGCGGGAAGCTATGGGAAAGACGTGCGTGGTCTGAACCGGCTGCATCAATTCGATAAAGTAGAGGTCGTTCAGCTTGTACACCCCGACAAAAGTTATGAAGTGCTCGATGCAATGGTAGCACATGTGGAGAAGCTGATCCAGTCACTTGAACTGCCTTACCGGATACTTCGGTTATGCGGTGGGGATATGGGTTTTACCTCGGCCCTCACTTACGACTTTGAAGTATACAGTGCTGCCCAGGAAAAATGGCTGGAAGTGAGCTCCGTTTCAAACTTCGAGTCATACCAGACCAACAGGATGAAGATCCGGTTCAAAGATGCCAACGGTAAATCGCAATTGCTGCATTCACTGAACGGAAGTGCCATGGCGCTTCCCCGCATAGTTGCCGCCCTGCTGGAAAATAACCAGGATAAAGACGGAATAAAGCTGCCTAAGGTTCTGCATTCTTATTTCGGCGCGGAACGAATTGGTGGTTGATCTGCAATAATTCATAAGTCAAAAACTGAATAGGTCAATGAGTGAATAAATCTGAGGTCGCGCTTAGAAATATTCACTTATTGACCTATTGACTTATTCACTTACCGATAAGTCGCAAGTAGGTTCACTCAATCCGCAAATGATGCCCTTGGTCCACCAGTTGCAAAAACTGCCAGCATCCGGCTTTTCTGGCCATTTGAGAACATGTACATGCAGGCATCGTCCGTGTAATCCATATAGTTCATGGTCATTTCAACCGGGCTGCCAGCGCATGTGCTGTAATGTGGAAAGGATGGACAACCATAGTTTGCAGCATTGTGTGAAGGGGTGTCGCCAACCTGGTCATTTCCACAGGTTGCATCACCCCAGATGTGACGCAGGTTAACCCAGTGACCAACCTCATGGGTTGCAGTCCGGCCCAGGTTGAAAGGAGCTGTAGCAGTCCCCGTTCTTCCGAAATACCGCTGGGCTACCACCACGCCATCCGTTGCTGCCGCTCCGCCAGGAAACTGCGCATATCCCAAAATTCCTCCCATATCATTGACTACCCAGATATTCAGGTTGTTTGCCGGGTCTGTCGCGTCAATACCGCCCTTTGCACTTTTCTTCATGTCGTTGTTAGTGCGCCAGCTACGCTTGTTTGCATACTTGCGTACAACTTTCGACAAGGTGAAATGAATGCCGACATTTGCTGCCACAGAGGTGAAGACGGAGGGCGTCTTACTGAAGTCACTGTTTGTCGCATTGAAATCTTCATTCAGCACACTTATCTGCGAAGCGATCTGTGCATCTGAAATGTTCTCAGTTGCGGTACGGTAGATCACATTTACCACAACGGGGATGGTAATTGTGCCGGTGGCAGCAAGTTGCATGCTCCGTGACTGGATCATCCTTGCCGTAAAACTTTCGATCTCCTGCATCTTTACCGCGAGTGAGGGGTTCTCCCTGATGTCCTGCTCCAAAACTTCCATCGCAGCACATTCCCGCTGGGTAACTGCCATTACCGGCTCATCAGTTTCATTGCCGGTTTTCCCAAGGTCAGATTTGGTACATCCTGCCAGCAAAAGTGTGGCCGCAGTGATGTTTAAAAATGTTTTTCTCATTCAGTACGTTTTAATGGTGAACAGATGTGTAGTGATCTGGAAATTATTAAAAATTCAAGATAAGTTCAGTGTCAAAAATCAATACCACGTTGCATTTCAGGGTAAATGAGTAAAATTGATCTGCTGCACTGTAATGAACGTTTAAACTTTTGATCATGTGGCTGGTCAAACCAGAAATCCTGAAAGTGAAAAAACACCTTATCCATAACCGTCATCTTTTGTGGCGGGCTGCATTTGGTCCTTCAACCGGCGATGTCAATGCCTTAAAAAACTCAACACCCAGGAGCATTTATCATGAACTTCTCCAGGCATCTGCGGGAATAATTAAGCCGATAAGCGTGCAGAGGGAGCCGGTAGCTTCCGGAGAGCCGATAATGCCCGGAACATTACCGGATGATGCGTTGCGTAAGCTGCAGCGGGAAGAGGTAAAAGTACTGAACCTGTTGTGGCTTGATGAGATGTGCAACGGTAAAGCACAGCTGCGTGAAAAAATGGCTTTTTTCTGGCATGGTCATTTCGCTTGCCGCAATCGTGATCCCCGTCTTCATGAAAAACTGCTCCATGTTATCCGTACCAATGCCCTGGAAAATTTCGGAACTCTCCTCAAGGGCGTCAGCAGGTCGGCAGCAATGGTTTATTTCCTCAACAATAACCAGAACAGGAAAGGTCACCCGAACGAAAATTTCGCGCGTGAACTGATGGAGCTTTTTACCATGGGCAGGGGCTACTATACGGAAGCCGATGTGCAGGAATCAGCCCGTGCTTTTACCGGGTGGAGCACTGATAAAGCGGGTGAATTTGTTTTCCGTAAACAGCTTCATGACCAGGGCCGGAAGTCATTTCTCGGCAGGCAGGGAAATTTTACCGGCGACGACATCATCGATATCATCCTTGAACAACCGGCGACAGCTACTTTCATCACTACAAAACTGTACCGGTTCTATGTTAGCGAAAGCCCTGACCCGGCCCATGTAGATTGGCTTTCCAAACGATTCTATCAATCCGGCTATAACATCCGGTCACTCCTGGAGGATATCCTGTTAAGCGACTGGTTCTACCATCCATCCATTATTGGCAACCGGATTAAATCACCTGTTGAATTGCTGGCCGGGGTGAGAAGGCAGTTCCCTATGGCTGTTTATGAAAAATCATCGCAACTGATGATTCAGCGCGTGCTGGGACAGACACTCTTCGTGCCGCCAGGTGTAGCGGGCTGGCCAACGGGGCGGGGATGGATAGACGGAGCTTCCTTATTGTTCAGGCTTCGCCTTCCTGCTTTATTGTCTCTTAAAAAGCAGGACGCATGGACCACGTTCGCAGCGGGGTTTGCAGAAAAGGAAAGAAGTAAGATAATACAGGCATTAACTGGTTATTGGTTACAGTCACCTTCATCGCCATCATCTGACAGTATGCTTCACAATGTGAATGCCGGAGATCCGGAAGACAAAATGATCATGTCTGTTTCACTGAACCTGTTGAGTACACCTGAATACCAAATGTGCTGATTCAAACTAACTAACTATGCTGATTAAACGAAGATCATTTATCCAGTCCGGGTCACTCGCTGCCGCATCTTTGTTTGTTCCCCGGATGCTGAAGGCATTTGAAGGTCCGGGAGCGCTTCCCGCGGGAAATAAGATTCTTATAGTGTTGCAGCTGACCGGTGGAAATGATGGACTCAATACTTTTATTCCTTACCGCAATGACCTGTATTACCGCTCGCGGCCACGAATTGGAATTAAAAGGGAACGTGCCTTGCACCTGACGGATGAAATGGGAGTCAATAGTGCATTGCCATACTTCAAAACTTTATTTGATGAAGGTAATATGGGCATCCTGAACAGTGTTGGCTATCCGCAGCCTGACAGGTCACATTTTCGAAGCATGGACATCTGGCATACCGCCAGCAATTCAACTGAATATTTAAATACCGGATGGCTTGGAAGATACCTGGATCAGGAATGCGCTTCATGCGAACATCCCTCACAGGCGCTCGAAATTGATGAAGTGCTGGGTCTTTGCCTGAAAGGCAATATACATAACGGAATTGCATTCACTGATGCTGCAAGGTTGTACCGCACGGCAAAGGATCCTTTGTTGACTAAACTCGTCAGCTCACACGAACATGAACATTCCTCACATACGGTTGATTACCTCTACCAGACACTGGCAGGCACTGTGAATAATGCCGGTTACATTTTTCAAAACAGCAGGCAGTTCCCTGTATCTGCGGCGTACCCGGGAACCAGTATCGGGAAGGATCTCAAAACAATTGCCTCACTCATTTTATCTGATATCAATACCTGTGTCTATTATCTATCTGTTGGCAGTTTTGATACCCATGCAGCACAGGAATCGAGGCAACAGAAACTGTTCCGGGATCTGGACGAAGCCATTGCTGTTTTTGTTGCAGATATGAAACGGCACTCGCGGTTTGATGATATTCTTATTGCAGGCTTTTCAGAATTTGGCAGAAGGGTGGAACAGAATTCAAGTGGCGGAACAGACCATGGTGCTGCCAACAACATGTTCTTTCTGGGTGGTAAAATAAAACAGCAGGGCCTGCTGAACGACCTTCCTGATCTTGCAGACCTCGACGATGGTGACATCCGTTACAAGGTTGATTTCAGGCAGGTTTATGCGACCCTGCTGGAAAGTTGGCTTGGCGTACAATCACAAACGATCCTTAACGGAAAATTTACGCCCCTGCCTTTCTTATAATTTTCTCAGCCAGATATTTCTGAAGCTGACCGGGTTACCGTGATCCTGCAATTGAATGCTGAGGGGACCATGTTTTTCATAAAACGGTTTTCCGATATACAGTGTTTTGCCGGTAAGTTCAACATTGTTCTGTACAAGCACATTGTTATGCAGTACAGTGATGCGAGCCGGACTTTCCAGTGTACCGTCGCTTTTGAACCTGGGTGCTGTGAAGATCACATCATAGCTTTGCCACTCTCCGGGTTTACGGCAGGCATTAACAAGCGGGATGAGTTGTTTGTAAAGACTTCCTGCCTGTCCGTTGGAATATGTTTTATTGTTGTAGTTATCCAGAACCTGCAATTCATATTGCTCCATCAGGAAAATGCCACTGTTGCCCCTTCCCTGGCCTTCGCCTTCTACTTTAGCCGGTGTTCTCCACTCAATATGCAGCTGGCAGTCGCTGAACTGCTGTTTGGTCTTGATGTCGCCCGCTCCGCCTTTAACGGTCAGGATCCCATTTTCGACTGTCCAACCCGGTTGGCCGCCATTTTTCGCGCTGACCCATTCATTAAGGGAGCTGCCGTCAAATAATACAATTGCATCAGAAGGAGCTTTCTGTGCATTTCCCGGTTCAATAACGGGAGGTACTGGTTGCCAGACTTCAGTTGCTTTCGGATCACCCTGTTGCTGGGCGCTTGATTCAGATTGCATGGCCAATAATACGCTTAAGGAAAAGAATAGATATTTCATGTTTTTCAGTTAACGTTTTAAAGTTAAGTAATCCGGTCAATTCATCGGATCAGTATGAAGCTGCCTTTTTTCAGGTATTGCTTGCCGTTATAATCTGTACCACTGATGGTCCATGTATAGTTTCCGGCAGGTTGCTTTATCCCATTGATAGTGCCGTCCCATCCTTCCGTCCTGGTGCTGCTGTATACCTGTTGTCCCAACCGGTTAAAAATGTGGAAATATTGAAGCGATCTCATGCCGACGGCGATAAAGCGGTAGCGCTCATTCCGGCCGTCTCCATTTGGCGAGAATGCTGTTGGCATGTAAAGCTCCGGACCCTTGTATATCTTGATGGTGATACTATCTGTAGTTTCACAACCCGCTGGTGAATAGGCGGTAAGAACGTAGGTAGCCTGCCGGTTATTAGTGGCAACCGGGTCTGGCCTGGCCGGGTCACTGAGTCCGCCTGCAGGTGACCAAACATAATAAGTGCCACCTGTTCCGTTCAGTTGCACCGGCTGGTTTTCAGCAGCTACAGTATCCCTTCCCGCGAAAGCCCTGGTCTGGTAGAATGCCGCCGAATGTTTTACAAGGTCGCTGAAGCACCCATTCTCACCCCGGCCTGTCACTGATATCGTATATAACCCCGCCGCAGATGGCCTAAACCGGTAGGAGTCAGATGCCGTATTCGTGCCTGTCGGTGACCATTGCCAGTTCACAACCGGGTTGCCTGGGTTGGTGGAACTGACCTGGAGCAGCAATTCTTCTCCCACGCAGTTATCTGATGAGTCTGCCAGGCTGATGGCGGGGAGTTCCAGTAATGCAACTGTTTTGCTCACGATTGCCGATTCACAGCCTTCCTTTGTTTTTACCGCGAGACTGATCTCTGCGGTGGATTTATCACTCACCTGGAGCGGGGGAGGGGATTTACCGGAAAATGTATTGCCATCGATAATCCAGTTCCATTCACTGATAGTTCCAAATTGCACATATGAAGTATCTGCCAGGGATAAAGGACTGTGTCCGCAGATTGTATCGGGAGCACTAAAACCGGCAACCGGGATTGAACCAATTGTGATTACCTGTTTGAAGGTGTCCGACCAGCAGCCATTATTTCCAAGGATGCTTGCGCCAACTGTGTAAACGCCAGGGTTCGGATATGCATGCGGGGGAGGATTTCGTTCATAGGTAAATGATCCGTCACCAAAATCCCAGTAGGTTTTTACGATGCTGCCGAATGAGGAGAAGTTTTCGTTGAATGTGACCTGCTGTGGTGCGCAGGTTTCAGCAGACGAAACAATATCATATGTGGATCGTAGTGAAGTGCAGAAGCGCTGGTGGTTGACACTGCCCCCTGTTGCAGCACTGAAGCCCCAGAAAACCAGCGGATCATTTGCAAATACCCGGGATACCAGGTCAATGGTTGCGGATACGCGTTCAACCCCGTCCATTGAAGCAGCTATGATCTTTGTGAGCGGGTTCCAGCTTACCCGTAGAATATGCCATTGGCAATCTTCGATGTTGTCGTTGTTGGCAAGTGCCGTTACAGGCCCGGAAAGATTGTTACTGCTGCTGTGGTTGATGTCGCCGTTCAGGTGTATCGTAATATGATCGTAGCCGGGGTCATTGTATTCAGTGTTTTGCCAGGTATCGATCACAATGCCCACACTTGGTGAAATGCCCTGGAAACCTATGCCGCCACCGGAGCTGCCGATATTTGTACTGATCGGTTGAAGCACAAAGACCATTCCATCCGCGCCATTTGCATCAATACAACCGAGGTTAACATCAAACTTGAAATCAAACGGCTGGCTCAGGTCGATCTTGTTGATATTCCATACTGAGCCGGAACGGAAATTTTCAGCAGTCGTTAGCGTGTAACAGTTACAGTTTTCCTTGTATGCAGAACCATTGATATGATAGGGACTGTCAACCTGCGACGGCTGGGCAATTCCGGAAAAAGCGGATAACAGTAACAGGTATAGGAGGAGGGAGGGCTTCAATGTCAATATTCGGGTAATAAAAAAACATCATTCCTTTGGATTGGAATGATGTTTTTTTATTGAATAAGCGGTAATTTTTATTACCAGCCTTGTTTTGCGATTCCTGCTTTGATGGCAGCCAATGCTTTTTCTTCATTGAGCATTGTGGTCAGCTTATTTCCTTTGCCGTCATTTCCCTGGGCCATATAACCCCCACGGGCGGTTTTGGTGATCACCGCTTCTTTAATCTCCACGCCTTTTTCCTTTGTCTTCACATTATATGCGGTCAGTTTGATATCAGCCATGATTAATTGTTTTTTATGGTTAGTGAATATTAAATCTAAAATTTCAAAGGCTTACAAGCTAGCCAAAAATTCCCAAAACCAACAAAATCAGTGCCCTATTTCGACAATTTTAAAATTATGTGTCAATTTTTGCGTATTTCGCATGGCTTTCAATGAATTCGCGGCGTGGTGCGACCTCATCACCCATCAGCATGCTAAACACACGATCTGCTTCTGCAGCACTTTCGATTGTTACTTTTTTCAATGACCTCGTATCCGGGTTCATCGTTGTTTCCCATAACTGGGTAGCGTTCATTTCACCAAGACCCTTATAACGCTGGATGTTTACACTGTCTTCCTTACCCCCGCCGAGTCTTTCAACGAGCATTTTCCTGTCCTCTTCTCCCCATGCGTAAGCCTGTTCCTTTCCTTTCTTAACCAGGTAAAGAGGTGGTTGTGCAATGTATACATATCCCTGCTCAACCATTTCTTTCATATACCGGTAGATGAAAGTGAGGATCAGTGTTGCAATATGCGAGCCATCAACGTCGGCATCGGTCATAATGATCAGCTTATGGTAGCGCAGCTTGGTGAGGTTGAGGGCCTTCGGGTCTTCCGGAGTTCCTACGGTTACGCCAAGCGCGGTGTACATATTGCGGATCTCTTCATTCTCATAGATCTTGTGTTCCATGGCTTTTTCCACGTTCAGGATCTTACCCCTGAGTGGAAGAATAGCCTGGAAGTTACGGTCACGGCCCTGCTTTGCAGTTCCGCCCGCCGAGTCACCTTCCACCAGGTAGAGCTCACAACGCTCTGCATCCCTTTCTGAACAATCCGCCAGTTTACCAGGCAAACCACCACCGCTCAAAACAGTTTTCCGCTGCACCATTTCGCGGGCTTTCCGGGCTGCCACCCTTGCCTGTGCTGCGAGGATTACTTTGCTGATTACATTTTTCGCTTCCTTGGGATTTTCCTCCAGGTAGGAATCGAGTGCCCTGCTCACAGTTGTTTCCACCACACCGCTCACTTCACTGTTTCCCAGCTTTGTTTTGGTCTGGCCTTCGAACTGCGGTTCGGGAACCTTAACCGAAATGATGGCGCTTAAGCCCTCGCGGAAGTCATCTCCTTCCACTTCGATCTTGGCTTTCTCAAACATGCCTTCCTTATCACCATAGCTTTTGAACACCCGTGTCAGCGCCCTTCGGAAGCCGGTTACGTGGGTACCACCTTCAATGGTATTGATGTTGTTTACGTAGCTGAAGATATGTTCCTTGAAATCGTTGTTATATGAAAGCGCCACTTCAACGGATACATGTGACCCCTCATCATAGCCTTCGACATACAATGTCTTGGCAATAAGCGAAGTCCGGTTTGCGCTGGCATCGAGCATTTCAACAAATTCCACGATACCACCCTCGCTGTAGAAAGTATTCGTATAGTGCTGGCCGTTGTCGTCTTTTTCGCGCAGGTCATTAAGCGTAATGCTGATCCGGCGATTCAGGAATGCCAGCTCGCGAAGACGACCTTCGAGGATCTCGCGGTTGTAAATAGTGACGGTGAAGATCGAATGATCCGGCCAGAAATGTACCCTGGTACCTGTCTGGTCGGTAGTGCCGATCTCCCGAACGGCATACTTCGGCACGCCGATACTGTATTCCTGCTCAAAGATTTTTCCTTCGCGTTCAACAGTTACATGAAGACGGGTACTCAGTGCGTTCACACAGCTCACACCCACACCATGCAGACCGCCTGATACCTTGTAGGTGTTCTTATCGAACTTACCCCCGGCATGCAGGACCGTCATTACCACTTCGAGTGCGCTTCTTTTCTCTTTGGTGTGCATGGCGGTCGGGATTCCCCGGCCATCATCCGAAACAGAAACGGAATTGTCCTCGTGTATGTTGACGATAATGTTTTTGGCATATCCTGCAAGGGCCTCATCAATGGAGTTGTCTACCACTTCATAAACCAGGTGGTGCAATCCCTTAACGCCGATGTCACCAATGTACATGGCCGGTCGTTTCCTAACCGCTTCCAGGCCTTCAAGTACCTGGATGCTATCAGCGCCATAACCACTCGGACTGGTAAGCGTTTTTTCGGGGGTTTCAATACTCATACTATCTGTCTGTAAATCGCTGTTTTAAATAAAATTGTGCTATTGGCAAATGTACGGAAAAGCAAGGGTAGATCGGCTGTTTTTAACGCCCTTAATGGCAATGTGGAAAACGGGTAGAAAGGAGGGTGAAATCACCTGCAGGCCCGCTCTGTCAGCAAACTGTAAAATCTGCCGGGCTTTCGATGTTCTGCCTCCAATAAGGCATTTTGATGTACTTTTGTCGCCCCATGCATCAGGCACCCGATATATTGTCACTGGCCCGGAAAGCACCGGTTATGCACGATGAACTCGAATTGATGCACCAGAAAGGCCAGCAGATTCCCGGATCTGTTCAGTATACCATTTACCGGTACCGGAAAGTGCCACAATGGGATATGGATGACCTGGGCATGCTCGTTTATCACCGTGTGGAACCGAAAAGCAGCCAGAATTATATAGAGTTACGCTTTTGCATATCCGGTAATATGTATTGTCGGGAGAAGGTTTCGGAATGTAACAACTGTAAAGCTAACCAGACGCTGGCCTGTGAACATCGGGCTTCAAGTATCGATGTGTTGAGCTTTGTGTTTTCTCCTACCCATTTATCCCAGTACAGTTATGCCGGAAAGGGAAAGAATTTACCGGACGAAATAGTGAGCTTCCGGCATGCGTCGTCGTTTTCCAAGACCCTTTCCCTTTGTAGCCGGACCCGGATGGTACTGGAAGCCCTGTTGAACCATACTTATTCCGGTTCAATGGAAAACATTTTCATCAATGCACAGCTGCAGATGCTTTTGCTGTACAGCCTGGAATGCATGATCGGTGAAAAGGAGGAAACTGCTTTCTCCTGTAAGTTCCTGGCTAATGATGCCGACAGGGAAAAGATCGAAAAAGCAAGGGAAGTATTACTGCAGCATATAGGTGAACCGCTTACCATAAAGGAACTCAGCCGGAAGGTTGCCATCAATGAATGCTACCTCAAAAAAGGTTTCAAGGAATTGTATGGTACCACCGTATTCGACTTTTATCAAAGCCAGCGAATGGAACACGCCCGTTACCTTCTTTATGAGAAAGGTTTAAGCGTGACAGAAGTATCCCTGATGTTGGGTTATTCCTCGATTTCGCATTTTTCTACTGCCTTCAAGAAGCACACCGGAATCAAGCCCTGTGAACTGTTGCTCCATTAACAGTCGCCTGTGCGATTCCCCGCAAATTTATTGATCTGTTATTTTCCGGGCCCACGGTAGGCCATAATGTCCCTGTCGAACAGGTAGAGACCACTTTTATCTTCGCCAATAAGCTCCAGCTTTTCATTAAGTGTCCTGGCCAGGCGCTCTTCTTCCATTTGCTCAGTTACATACCACTGCAGGAAGTTGTGGGTTGCATAATCTTTTTCTGACAAAGCCTGGTGTACAATGTCATTAATACTATCACTTACTTTTATTTCATGTTTCAAAAACTCGGAGAAGGCATTCTGAAGGCTCCGGAACGTAAGGATCGGCTGCTCGAGCGGCGGAACAATGGCAAAACCACCCCTCTCATTGATAAAGGTGATCAGTTTAAGCATATGCACCCGCTCTTCGTCCGACTGTTTGTAAAAAAAAGCAGTTACACCCTGCAATCCCGGTTGTATGTCAGCCCATGAAGCCATTGCCAGGTATGCCTGGGATGATTCGGCTTCCATCTGAACCTGCTTATTTAGTGCCTCCTGCATTGTTTTTGATAACATGGCAATGATTTTTCTGAAATTACTAAATTATTTCCTGCAGACTTTCCCTGGTGGCCTGAATTGTTTTGTCAAGGTCCTCTTTTGTCAGCGCATTATTCAGGAACCAGCTTTCAAATGCAGATGGAGGCAGATAGACACCCCTGTTGAGCATGGCGTGAAAATATTTTTTAAAGCGGTCGTTGTTCGCCTCAGATGCAGTTGAAAAATCCCTCACCGGCACATCACTGAAATGCACACTGATCATCGATCCCAACTGGTTGATCACAAATGGCTGTCCCCAGTCCTGCAACACTTCTGTAAGTCCGGTTTTCAGGTAAGTGGTTTTTTGATCAAGCTCCGCATAATGCGATGGATTGTTATTGAGTTCGGACAGCAATGTATACCCCGCGATCATGGCAATCGGGTTACCGCTAAGTGTACCTGCCTGGTACACATTTCCCAGGGGAGCCACAACTTCCATAAACTTTCTTTTTCCCCCGAAAGCTCCAACCGGCATACCGGCACCGATTACCTTACCGTAAGTAATGAGATCAGCGTCTATTCCCAGTTTCTCCTGCGCACCGCCCTTTGATAACCTGAAGCCCGTCATCACCTCATCAAAGATGAGCACAATGCCTTCCTCATCACATATATTCCTTAACCCTTCAAGGAATCCCTTCTCTGGCAGGATACAGCCCATGTTCCCGGCTACCGGCTCCACAATAATTGCGGCGATCTCACCCATATGACCTGCGCAGATCTTTTTTACTGCTTCGATATCATTGTAGGCACAGGTAAGCGTATCCGTACTGACACCTGCTGTTACCCCTGGTACTGCCTGGATGTTGAATGTAGCAACGCCGCTCCCTGCCTTAACGAGAAATGCATCTGCATGTCCATGGTAACAACCTTCAAACTTTATAATCTTGTTTTTTCCCGTATATCCCCTGGCAACCCTGATAGCGCTCATACACGCTTCTGTTCCGCTGCTGACCATCCGGATCAGGTCTATATTCGGCGCCATGCTCCTGATCAGTTCGGCCATCCTGATTTCCAGTTCAGTTGGTGCGCCATACGATGTGGAATAGGTAGCATATTCCTGGATCGCTTTTACCACGGGTTCATATGCATGACCCAGGATCATGGGACCCCAGGAAGCGATATAATCTATATACGAATTCCCGTCTACGTCATGCAGGTATGCACCCTTTGCATGATTAATAAACAACGGTGTTCCGCCGACGCTTTTAAATGCCCGCACCGGAGAATTGACACCGCCTGGAATTGATTCCTGCGCACGGGCAAAAAGAGTTTGACTGGTAGTAGTATTCATGGAATTTCAATAAATAGATAAGTGAATAAGTCAATAAATCTGCCTGTCACCCCAATATCCTCACTGCGTCTTTGGCAAAATATGTGGCGATCAGGTCGGCGCCTGCACGTTTGATTGATGTCAACGTTTCCATGATCGCTTTTTCTTCATTGATCCAGCCCATCTTTGCTGCGGCTTTGATCATGGCATATTCACCACTGATATTATAGGCACTGACGGGAACAGACACACTGTTTTTTACTTCGCGGATAATGTCGAGGTATGAAAGCGCAGGCTTCACCATCACAATATCTGCACCTTCTTCTACATCCATAAGCGTTTCCCTGATCGCTTCAACGCGATTGGAATAATCCATCTGGTATGTTTTCTTGTCGCCAAACCCCGGGGCACTGTCAAGCGCATCGCGGAATGGTCCATAGAAGCATGACGCGTATTTCGCGCTGTAGCTCATGATGCCGGTATTGCTGAACCCGCTTCCTTCAAGCCCTTTGCGGATTGCACCGATGCGTCCATCCATCATATCACTTGGCGCTACGAAGTCTGCTCCCGACTGCGCATGACTGACACTCATCTTTACAAGCGCCTCTACTGTAATGTCATTAACGATCTGCCCGTTTTCAACGATGCCGTCATGGCCATAAGAAGAATACGGATCCAAGGCGACATCGGTCATTACAAGCATTTCAGGAACTGCATCTTTGATTGCCTTAATTGACCGCTGCATCAGACCGTCTGAATTCCACGCTTCCTTACCCGTATTATCTTTCAGTTCATCGGAACATTTTATAAAGAGAAGTACACTCTTCAGTCCCATTGACCATAACTCCTTCACTTCTTTAACCGTATTGTCAAGACTATTCCTGTAATAGCCGGGCATGGAAGGGATTTCTGTTTTGATACCCGCTCCTTCGTCAATAAAGAGCGGTACAATAAAATCGTCAGGCGACAACCTTGTCTCCGCTATCATTGAACGGATCGCCGGAGATTTCCTTAATATTCTGTTTCTTCTTTGCAGGTACATAATATTTCTTTTCTGTTGATCATTTTGTTACCTTATTCGCTTGCTCCGCCAACCAATTTTTCGGTTCTAAACAAGCCATCAACAATTTTTCTTCTTCACTACCTTGTTCAGGTTTGTGGTCATATTCAAATCGCACAGTAGGAGGCAGGCTCATCAGGATACTTTCAGTGCGGCCGTTTGTTTTCAGCCCGAACAAAGTACCACGGTCATGCACGAGATTGAACTCAGTATATCGGCCCCGCCTGATCTCCTGCCAGTATTTGTGTTTCGCAGTGAAGGGTATATCCTTTCTTTTTTCAACAATCGGCAGGTAAGCAGGGATGAAACTATCGCCGCATCGCTGTCCGAAGCGCATCCAGAAATCAGCATTCCTGTTTTCGTCCGGACGCTGGTAGTCATAAAATATTCCGCCAATCCCGCGTCTTTCATTATTGCGATGTGTATTCACAAAGTAGTCATCGCATGTCTTTTTGAAGCGTGCATAAAACCCGGAGTCAAACTTATCGCAAGCGTCTTTATAGCATTGATGAAAATGTCGTGCATCTTCTTCGAAAAGATAATAGGGTGTCAGGTCTGTGCCTCCGCCAAACCAGCGGTCAATTACCATTCCTTTCTCATCATATAATTCAAACATCCGGTAGTTGCAATGTACTGTAGGCACAAACGGATTGAATGGATGTAAAACAAGGCTTAGTCCGCAGGCAAACCATCCGTCTCCGTTTATTTTGAGATAGGTACGCATGCTATCTGTCACTTTGCCTTCTACCACGGAAGTATTAACGCCGCCTTTTTCAAATACCTTACCGTTGGCTATCACGCGTGTTTTTCCGCCACCACCTTCCGGGCGGTTCCATTTGTCTTCCCGGAACCGGGCTTCTCCGTCACAGGTTTCGATGGACTGGCAGATGCGGTCCTGAAGTTCGTGAATGTATTCGATCCAGGATTGTTTCATCCGGCTACTTTTTCTTTTTCAAACCTGGCCTTGTCAAATGACTTGACCGTATCAACAAAGGCTCTTGCATGATCTACCGGCACATTCGGCAGGATACCGTGGCCCAGGTTCGCAATATGACGGTGGCCTCCGAATTGTGTGAGCATTGTCTCAACTTCCTGCTTTATAACCGGGATAGGCGACAACAGTTTCGCCGGATCAAAATTTCCCTGTAAGGTCACATTTCTTCCTGCGAATGTTCTTGCGCGTTGTGGCTGAATGCACCAGTCGATACCTAGTCCATGTGCACCGGTCGCCGCCATTTCTTCGAGCGCGAACCATGCACCTTTTGCGAATATGATAGTAGGCACTTCATCTTTGAGAGCTGCAACGATCTGCCTGATGTATTTCAGAGAAAAGGTTTCAAAATCATGCGGGCTCAATAATCCACCCCAGCTGTCGAATACCTGGATGATATCTGCACCCGCCTTCACCTGGCCTTTCAGGTAAGCAATTGTCGTATCTGTGATCATCTGGAGCAGGCGGTGCGCCAACTCAGGTTTGGCATAACAGAATGCTTTTGCTTCGTCAAATGTCTTGGATCCCTTGCCCTGCACCATGTAACAGAGTAATGTCCACGGCGCACCTGCAAAACCGATGAGCGGAACCCGTCCGTTCAGTTCTTTTTTGATCAGGCGAATGGCATCAAAAACATAGTGAAGCCTTTCA
Organism: Flavihumibacter solisilvae; assembly: GCF_000814475.1. Classification (GTDB taxonomy): domain Bacteria; phylum Bacteroidota; class Bacteroidia; order Chitinophagales; family Chitinophagaceae; genus Flavihumibacter; species Flavihumibacter solisilvae. The sequence continues at coordinate 210,714 of NZ_JSVC01000002.1, forward strand.
TTTACATCCGGCACCATTATGCGCTGCATATCCTTCTCCTGTTGTATGGGTTGCGGAAGGATGGGGCCTTTGCTTTCGACAAGCTGCACTTCAAGGCCCATTGCCTGCGGAACCACAAGTATGTCGGAAAAAAGAATAGCGGCATCGACGCCGACAATATCAACCGGCTGAAGGGTAATTTCGCATGCGAGCTCGGGTGTCTGGCATCTTTCGAAGAAACCATATTTCTCACGCAATACCATATACTCAGGAAGATAGCGGCCAGCCTGCCTCATCATCCATACCGGTACTCTTTCTGTTTCCTCTCCATTAAGTGCACGTAAAATCAGGTCATTCTGAATCATATCCGTAAAAATTGCTTTTTATTTATCAGTATTCAGCATTTCCACTGCCTTCCAGGCCAGTTGGTCTTTTCCGGGTTCATCAGCTATGACGATCCTGTTCCTGCTGAATTGTTGTATTGTAACTGCGGTTGTTTTTCCAATTGCGAAAGCGAGGGTATGTTCACCAAGCCGGTTATACCGGAAAAAACTATTTACGGCGCTTGGACTGTAAAAGAGCACCGCAGCAAATTCTTCACTTAAGCGATGAGGCGTCTCGATAGTTTCATACACAATAATTTCGGTCACCTCTATGCCTGCATCCTGCAATAACTCCGGTAATTCGTTCCGGCGCTGATCGCCGCAAAAAAAGATTACTTCCTCTGCTGTTCCTTCTTCGATGATCGTTTCTGCGAGACTCACCGCATCATTGGCTGTTGCAGTTATAAATTCCTCACCGAAATATCTTTCGACAAGCTTGCGGGTGGAGTTTCCAATGCAGAAAATATTCCATTCAGGGCGTAGTCCCTGCAGCACTTCCGCAACTGCTTCCACGGCATTCATGCTCGTAAAGACTACTGTGGTAATCTGTGTGGATGCGTGTTCTATCTCCTCGATGACCTCCGTAGTCCGGATAGAAGCGGTATCTATGAATGAAAGTACCGTAATATCCACACCACGGCTTGTTGCAGCTTCGATAATTTCGTCGCTGAGCGGCCGGGTGCTCAATATCCTGATACCGTTATCCACTCTTCCTGATTTGTTCAATTATTTTGTGTGCACCTGCTTCAAGTATTCTTTTACCAGCTTTTATGCCGATATCGCCGGCATCGTTCCCGAGCTTTTCATCCAGCTCTATGGAAAAGTGATCCCTGCCATCGTAAGAGAATATATTTCCCCTGAAACGTATCGTGTCGTCTGAGATCTCAGCCAGGGCGCTGATGGGAGTGGAGCAACCGCCCATCAGTACACGCAAAAAATCCCTTTCCGCTTTAGTACATATTGCTGTTTCCGCGTGGTTGAGTAAGCTGCATGCTTCAAGTGAAGCAGCGTCATCTTCCCTGCATACGACCAGGATCGCGCCCTGTGCAGGTGCAGGTAACATCCAGTTGAGCGAAACTGCATTGGCCGGACGAAGTTCGGTCCTTTCAAGACCGGCAGCGGCGAAAATGGCACCGTCCCAGTCAGATTCGGCTAGTTTACGGAGACGTGTATTTACATTCCCCCGCAGATTGGTGATATTGTGTTGCGGGTACCGGTGGAGCCACTGCGCCCGCCTGCGGATGCTGCTTGTTGCTACCAGCGCCTGCGATGCGGTATCCTCAAGAAATGCTGTTCCGTTCTTAGGAACCAGCAGGTCGATATAGTTTCCCCTTTCCAACACTGCGGCAGCAACAATTCCTTTTGCTGGTTGCGTGGGTACATCTTTCATGGAATGTACTGCGATGTCGATCCTGCCTGCAAGCAGTGCTGAGTCAAGTGTCCGTGTAAAGACACCCTGCACACCCATTTCGTATAGTGGAGTTATGAGGTCAAGGTCTCCCTCACTTTTGATGAGTACCAACTCGCTTTCAAAGCCTTTGTTTTTCAGGAGTTCCTGTACCCGTATAGCCTGCCACATGGCCAGCTGACTGTCCCTTGTACCAATTCTGATCATCTTGTTTGTCATCTTAATTTGCAGCGAATGCAATGAAATCGTTGATCGCTTCCAGGTAATGGCATCCACGTTCGTTCCTGGTGCGCATTTTTGCAGCCATTGTATTCAACACTTTCTGGATCCTTACCGCCGTTTCATCCGCTGATGTGAAGGTAGTACAGGTCGTATATCCATATGAAGATTGTTGCCCCCGGGTGTGGATCTCTTCGAGTTTGAGTTTTACCACCCCAAGAACTGACAACTGCTTGCGCATCCGGCACCATTCGAGGAATTCTGCCGACTGTTCTTCAATGAGGGCAAGTGCTTTAGGCACTTCTTCGAGTCTTTTCTGTAATGTTTCATCCTTGATGCGGGAAAGCTCGTCAACATTCAGGAGTTTTTTGCCCTGGAGGTTACCCACTTCCGGATGAACGTTATTGGGAATGGAAAGATCAACAATCCACTGCCGGCTGGAATTGCCGAGGTGTGCAGCAGTTATAAGGTAGTCGCTGGCATTGGCTGCAACGATGATAATATCGGAGCTTGTAATGGCGGAATTGAGGTGATCGGATGAGAGGGCGGAGATGCCAAGTTCATTCGCCAGCTCTACGGCTTTTTCGTGTGTGCGGTTGATCAGCGTGATCTGTCGGCAGCCCAGGTAATCAATCAGGTTGCGGCAGGTATTTGCACCTATCTTCCCGGTACCAATCAGCAACACTTTTTTGGAAGCTACATCCGGCACCTGCTCTTTCAGGTACTGGATTGCCGAAAAAGAAACGGAAACCGTACCACTGCTCAGCGCGGTATTATTTTTAATAAGCTTGGAAGTCTGAAGTACCTGGTTGAAAAGCCTTTCAATAAATGGACCTATGCCGTTTCTTTCCTTTGAGAACTTCACGGCAAGTTTTATCTGGCCCACAATCTCATAATCGCCGAGTATCTGGGAATCCAGTCCCGCTGCTACTTCAAAAAGATGCTGCATGGCTTCCTTACCACGGTGTAAATAAGCGATCGGGCGGAAAAGTTCTGCTGGTTCACCGGTTGCTTCACAGATCAGGCTTACCAGTTGCTCAATATCACGGGCAACACCATAAATTTCGGTGCGGTTACATGTGGAGAGAACGAATAATTCTGCAACACCCGATTTTTTCGCCTCTTCAATGATGCGGATATATTGATCGTGGCTGATGGCGAATCGGCTTCTAACAGCCGCATCAGATTTTTTATAACTGATGCCGGCGACGAAGAAATGCTGAAGGTCTTTTGGATAGTCTCCCATATTCATAGCTCAATTCCGCCACAAATTTAAACTCTAACGGTGGAAAAGACCCTATACGAACTGTCAGTGAACTGTCATATTACCTGTATACCGTCTTCAACGGTCAGTGAATTGTCATTTCGCAGGTATGAATTGCTTATTTAATTTCGTCCGCGTCAGGAGAAGTAGTTTTGCATCTTAAATCTTAATTTTTCGGTTAATATGAAGCGTGGAATCCTGCTCATGAACCTCGGCTCACCCGACTCGACATCTGTAAAGGACGTAAGAAGGTATTTGAATGAATTCCTTATGGATGAACGGGTGATCGATATGTCATACTTGTCGAGGCTGTTGCTGGTTAAAGGCATTATCGTCCCTTTCCGGGCGCCAAAATCGGCAAAAGCCTATTCGTCGATCTGGACACCGGAAGGTTCACCACTGATCGTGCTGACCCGCGAACTCCAGGCTGCCCTGCAGTCACGTATAGCCGAGCCCGTTGCCATCGCCATGCGGTATGGAAATCCTTCACCTCGCCAGGGTTTCGACGAATTGCTGCAAAAGGCCCCCGGCCTCGAAGAAGTGATAGTTGTTCCCCTATACCCGCAGTACGCCATGAGCAGCTATGAAACTGCTGTTGAATATGCGAAGGAATGCCATAAGAAAGGTGGATACAAGTTCCGTCTCGAGATCATTCCGCCCTTTTATGATGAGCCGGGGTACCTGAACGCCCTGGCAGAAAGTATTACACCTTATTTAAAGGAAGAATACGACCATATCCTCTTTAGTTACCATGGAATACCTGAAAGACATATTCATAAAGATGATGTTACGGGGAATCACTGCCTGAAATCAGCGGACTGCTGTTCAGTTGACTCACCTGCACACCAGCATTGTTACCGGCATCAATGCCTGGTAACGACGGCACGGGTAACGGCTGCCCTGGATATTCCGAAATCAAAATACAGTCATTCCTTCCAGTCCAGGCTTGGCCGGGATGAATGGTTGAAGCCTTATACAGCGCAAAGACTGCAGGAAATGCCAGGTGAAGGAATCAAGAACCTGCTGGTAGCGTGCCCTGCTTTTGTGAGCGATTGTCTTGAAACATTGGAAGAAATAGCCGAAGAAGGAAAGGAGATTTTCCTGCATGCAGGAGGGGAAAAATTTACCATGATCCCCTGCCTGAACAGTCACCCGGCCTGGGTAAGCACCCTGGAAAAATGGTCTCATAACGGCATATAACAGTTGATAAAACCGACTCAGCTTGTACCTATATATTAAAGCACTGCATATCATTTTTGTAGTTACCTGGTTTGCCGGCCTGTTTTACATGCCCCGGCTGTTCATTTATAACACCGAAGCACGGGAAAAGCCTCAATTAGAAAAACAGGTACTCCAGTCACAATTCTCTATTATGATGAAGCGGCTCTGGTTCGGAATCACCTGGCCTTCTGCAGTTCTCACTTTAATTTTTGGACTGTCGGTACTTTTTACCGGTAACTGGGAGGCAGTCCTTCTTGCCCCGGAAGGCAGGTGGCTGCTGATCAAACTCATCTTCGTAGCAGGTTTGTACGTCTATCACCTGTTCCTGCACCGGATCTTCCGCCAGGAAATGAACGGCGACTTTCGTTATTCATCCAATCAACTTCGGCTATGGAATGAAGTGGCAACCGTCTTTTTATTCGCGATTGTTATGCTTGTGGTGGTAAAACAGGGAATGGGGCTGGTTTATGGCCTTGTAGGACTCGCGCTTCTTATAGTATTACTGATGACAGCGATTAGGGTTTACCGTTGGACCCGGGAAAATAAAGGGAGCAAATAAAGCGCTTTGCGTATCAACCGGCAGGTCCTAAAAAAGAGGAAGGGGGCAAGACTACCCCCTATTTTAACCCCTAAACCCTAAACCGTAGAAATTTTTACCTGATGACTTCAGGAATATTTTGAATACTGACCAAATCAGTATGTTCTTCGTTGCTTTGTTCAAATTCATAGTTTCAGAAACTGTGCCAAACGTTAATAGTGTGGAAAAAAGTGAAACAGCAAGGGTCAATTTTAACGTATTGAAATTATGTTAACTGCTTCGGGGTGTTTCCATTTATTATATCTGCTGAAAAACTCAAAAATGATTCCTTGGTCAGGACTTGTCGGGCTCAGGGGGCCTGGTAGGAAAAGAGCCGCCAATATTTGTGGAGATTGTTCCCGATTTTGATGGGATATGGGACAATTCACGAATAACCATTCAGGAGGGAATCGCCATTACACCGGAGCAACAGCCGTAGAATTTCAGTAACTTCGCGTCTATTTCGAATATTGAATTTATAAGTAGTTAAGAATCAGCGAGTTTATATGGCAGCCAGCTATCGTGAATACCAGCAATTGAATCTACCCTCCATCGAAGCCGAAATTCTGACAAAATGGGCTGAGTATCAGGCATTTGAAAAAAGCGTATCCCTTCGCGAAGGAGCAACCCCCTTTGTTTTTTATGAAGGTCCGCCAAGTGCTAATGGAATGCCCGGAATCCATCACGTGATTTCCCGGACATTAAAAGACCTGGTTTGCCGCTATAAGACCATGAAGGGTTACCAGGTGAAGCGAAAAGGCGGCTGGGATACACATGGACTTCCAATCGAACTGGGCGTTGAAAAAGAACTGGGCATCACAAAAGAAGATATCGGTAAGACCATCAGCGTTGAGGAATATAACCAGAAATGCCGCCAGGCAGTCCTGAGGTTCAAGGACAAATGGGATGACCTGACCAATAAAATGGGTTATTGGGTCGACCTGAACGATCCCTACATCACTTTTGAGAATAATTATATTGAAACACTATGGTGGTGCCTGAAGCGGTTATACGAAAAAGGATTATTGTATAAGAGCGTCAGCATTCAGCCATATTCACCGGCAGCAGGCACCGGCCTGAGCTCACATGAACTTAACCAGCCTGGAACCTACAAAGATGTCAAGGATACCAGTGTAGTAGCCATGTTCAAGGCAGTCCGCGATGACAAAAGCCGCTTCCTGTTTGACGCCGCCGGCGACGAAGAGGTCTTCTTCATGGCCTGGACAACAACTCCGTGGACCCTGCCTTCCAATCTGGGACTGACAGCCGGACCAAAAATTGACTATGTCCTGGTCCGCACATTCAATCCATACACACATCTGCCTGTTTCTGTCGTGCTTGCGAAGGCGCTCGTAGCAAAATACTTCAAAGCCGAGGGAGAAAATGCGGACTTTGCTGATTACTCTGCTGAGTCGAAGCTGCTCCCCTGGAAGACTCTTTCTGAGTTTAAGGGAAGTGACCTCGAAGGGTGTCGATATGAACAGCTGCTGCCATTCGATGCTAATACTGCACAGCGTGCCGGCGGAGATCCGTTCCGGGTGCTTAACGATACATTTGTCACAACAGAAGATGGTACAGGTATCGTTCACACTGCACCAGCTTTCGGTGCTGATGACTATAAGGTCGGCCGGAAATATAACATCGGGATTCTCACCCTCGTGGACCGGGAAGGGAAGTTTGTGGACGGACTGGGTGAGTTCAGCAAACGTTTTGTAAAGAATTACAAGGATGATCCCGCGTATGTGGACGTCAATGTGGATATCAGTGTGAAGCTGAAAAAAGAGAACCGGGCATTCAAGGTGGAAAAGTATGAACACAGCTATCCCCATTGCTGGAGGACAGACAAGCCCGTTTTATACTACCCGCTTGATGCATGGTTCATCAAGACCACTGCGATCAAAGACCGGATGGTACAGCTGAATAAGACCATCAACTGGAAACCTAAAGCAACTGGCGAGGGCCGTTTCGGCAACTGGCTTGAAAATATGGTGGATTGGAACCTGAGCCGGAGCCGTTTCTGGGGTACCCCGCTTCCCATCTGGCGTACTGAAGATGGCTCAGAAGAAAAATGCATCGGGTCGATCAATGAATTGAATACGGAAATCCGCAAGGCCAATGAAGTGCTCGGCGGAGATATCAATAAGCATTACCTGCATGATGGCATACTTGACCTTCACAAACCTTATGTGGATGAAGTAATTCTCGTAAGCGCATCCGGAAAGCCAATGCGCCGTGAGCCTGACCTGATTGATGTGTGGTTTGACAGTGGCGCCATGCCATATGCACAATGGGGACTTAACCAGGAAAAACTCGCAGCAGGGGATGAGCGTCCTTTCAACGCGCCGTTCGACCAGAACTTCCCCGCAGATTTCATCGCGGAAGGAGTAGACCAGACCCGTGGATGGTTCTATACCCTTCACGCACTGGGTGCACTGTTGTATGATAGTGTTGCGTATAAAACTGTGGTTTCGAACGGGCTGGTACTTGACAGGAATGGAAATAAGATGAGTAAGCGCCTGGGGAACGTTGTGGATCCTTTCAAAACCATCGAAACATTTGGTGCTGACGCAACCCGTTGGTACCTGATCACAAACGCCTCGCCCTGGGATAGCCTGAAATTTGACCTCGAAGGGATCAGGGAAGTGCAACGAAAGTTCTTTGGTACGCTTTATAATACCTACCAGTTTTTCGCACTGTACGCCAATGTCGACAAGTTCTCCTTTTCTGAGAAATATATCCCACTCGATCAACGTCCGGAAATAGACAGGTGGATCCTTTCTTCGTTAAACACCCTGGTGAAAGAGGCGACTGCAGCTTTTGACGATTATGAGCCGACCATTGCCGGCCGACTTGTTGAAGATTTTGTGGATGAACATCTCAGCAACTGGTATGTTCGACTTTGCCGGCGCAGGTTCTGGAAAGGCGAATACGAACATGATAAAATTTGTGCTTACCAGACCTTGTATGAGTGCCTCGAAACCATTTCAAGGCTTATTGCCCCTGTGTCGCCATTCTTTGCTGACTGGCTGTTCGGTAACCTTAATTCCGTTTCCAATCGATTCACAGAGGGTTCAGTGCATCATGTTTTATACCCGGAGGTAAATACTTCTGTAATTGATCCGGCCCTTGAGGAAAGGATGCAACTGGCCCAGGATGCTTCATCGCTCGTTTTGTCGCTCCGGAAGAAGGTGAATATTAAAGTCCGCCAGCCATTGCAACGCGTACTGGTTCCGGTACTCAACAGCTCCATGCAGACACAGTTGCAGAAAGTGGAAGACCTGATCAAAAGCGAAGTGAATGTGAAAGAAGTGCAGTATCTGACTGATGCAGACGGATTTATAAAGAAGAAAATAAAACCAAATTTCCAGGCACTTGGTAAGAGGCTGGGAAATAAAATGAAAGCGGTGACTTCAGCGATCAATGCATTCACCCAGGCAGAAATCGCAACACTTGAAAAAGAAGGTTCATATTCTTTGGAAATTGATAGCGAACCCTTAATATTACAAATCCATGAGGTTGAAATAACCAGTGAAGATGTTCCGGGATGGATGGTCAGCTCAAAAGGCCCGTTAACCGTGGCGCTGGACGTAACTGTAACTCCGGAACTGGAACAAGAAGGAAATGCGAGAGAATTGGTCAACAGGATCCAGAAGATTAGGAAGGACAATGGCTATGATCTGACAGACAGGATTCTGGTAAAACTTTCAAAGGCAGGAACACTTGCAGACTCCATAAAGCAATTTGGCCACTATATAAAAGCCGAAGTACTGGCCGATAAGCTGGAGCTGGTTGAAGAACTTGAAGAAGGAACGGCCATAGAAGTAAATGAACAAGCTATAAAAGTTTGGGTTGACAAAGCAACCCGATCCTGATAAACAGACAATTCATCACCGGATAAAAGGAACAATGTATGGCAACAAAGAAAAAGGCCGCTAAACCCGCCGCCAAAAAAGTTGCTCCGGCCAAAAAGCCTGCCCCAGCTAAAAAAGCCGCTGCGAAGCCCGTAGCGAAAAAAGCTGTGCCGGTTAAGAAAGCTGCGACTAAACCAGCCAAACCCGTAGCCAAAGCCGCTCCTTCAAAGGCACCAGCCTCTAAAGCAGCTCCGGCCAAAGCCACTCCCGCGAAAGCTGTTGCCAAAGCTTCAAAAGCCGTAAGCCCAAAACCTGCACCGGTTGTTAAACCTGCACCTAAGAAAGAAGAACCCGTGAAAAAAGCAGCTGAAGTGAAAGCTCCGGCAGCTGTTGCCAAAGCCGCCCCAAAGGCAGCTGAAAAAAAAGCGCCGGTAAAAACAATCCGCCAGGCAATTAAACCTGCCCCAATTAAGCCCGCAGTAAAAGACGATTCAAAACAAACTACACCGATACCCATTAAAAAACCGGCCCCACCCCCGGAAAAAAGACCGACCAAGGTGGTGATGCCGGAAATCAAGACAAAGACCGTGCAACCGTATAATCCTGATTTTACGAAGAGTGTGCTCGATCAGAATACTTCAACACCAACAGGACCAACTATGCGATACAGTGATGCAGAATTACAAGAGTTCAAGGAACTGATCAATAAGAAACTTGATGCAGCAAAGAAGGAATTGGCTTACCTGCAGGGCCTGATAACCCGCAAAGATGAGATGGGTGGTGACGAGAGTGAAAGCAGGTACATGACCATGGAAGACGGAAGTGTCAGCATGGAACGTGAGCAGCTTGCACAGATGGCAAGCCGGCAGATCACCTTTATCGATCACCTCGAAAAGGCAATCATGCGCATTGAGAATAAAACATATGGTATTTGCCGCGTTACAGGCAAACTGATAGATAAGGCGCGCCTTCGTGCAGTGCCACATGCCACGCTCAGTATCGAGGCAAAAAATACCATGAATAAATAATTTTGGTGGTCAGGTAACCAGGCCGGTCGCGGCACTCGTTACCTGACCATTTTTTTCAGCACCATGAACTCAAGCGGCTGGCTGGGTCTGCCCTGCCAGGGCTCGTGTGGAAATGGCTTGCGTATACCTGTGTCCACATAGCCATGACGGTTATACCACCCTATAAGTTCAGGACGAACCGTGATAACTGTCATTATGATGTAATCCTTTCCCTGCAGTACTGCCTCTGCTTCCGAAGCCTTCAATAATTGTTTTCCGATTCCTTTTGCCTGCTCAACCGGCGATACCGTTAATGTGCCCAGGTACAGGTGGTCACCATGTGCTTCAAGGTAAACACAACCGGTAATCTGGTTGGTCGCAGTTACATGTTTGAGTACCATACTCCCTTTTTTCAGGATCATATTGGTCATATGGATCTCATCCACTCGTTTCCCGCCTACAAGCAGGTCAGCCTCACTCGTCCACCCCTTCTTTGAAAATTCACCCCGGTATGCACTGTTGATGAGTTCAACAAGAGCCGGAACATCCTCGAGTGTTGCTTTAATTATTGACATATTGGTACTGATATGTCCCCAAAATAAAAAAAGCGATACCAAAATCTGGTATCGCTTCCGGGATAATTTTTTCCAATGATCAGAAACCCTTCACTTCCTTCTTCCAGAAAGCAGCCGGAATAGGTTTCTCGAGTAACTGCAGGTAGTAGAACGCTGCGTTTTCCGAGATCAGGTGCATCCGCTTGGTTTGTTTGTTTCCACCGATACCGTGGCGTTCGTTTGGATAAACCATCATTTCAAAGTGTTTGCCAAGGTCTTCAAGCTTATTGATCAGCTGAATACTGTTTTGCATGTGTACGTTGTCGTCCGTGGTGCCATGAACGATTCGCAGCAGGCCTTTGTATTTGTCAGCATAAGTCATAACAGAAGTGTTTTTATAGCCTTCAGGATTCTCAGCAGGAGTATCCATGAATCTTTCGGTATAATGGGTGTCATACAACTGCCAGTCGGTAACAGACGCATTCGCAATGCCATGCGTAAAAACATCAGCTCCGTAGGTAAGCGCCATGCAGGTCATATAACCACCGAATGATCCCCCTGTAATGGCAATCTTCTTATCGTTTACCCAGGGCTGTGATCTCATGTATTTTGCACAGGTCATAAAGTCTTCTATTTCGTACTTGCCCAGCTGCCTGTGAATAAAATTCATTCCTTTTTTACCGAAGTGACCGCTGCTGCGGTTGTCGAAGGAAACCTGTACCAGGCCTTCCTGTGCCCACCAGATCTCGGTTGCACTCATGCGGTACTGGTCGTAAACCTGCCCGGCATTTGGTCCTCCGTAAATGCTTACCAGTACAGGATATTTCCTGTTGGGATCGAAGTTTACCGGGTAGGTAATTAGCACCGGCAGGTCAAACAGTCCATCAGCTGATTTTACCCGCAGCAGTTCTTTTTTAGGAAGGGTATAATTAGCGGCTTCAGTTCCATTTGCCGAAGCGATTTCCCTTACAATCTTTCCTTTCATATCTACGACAACAGCAGTGGGAATGGTCGCTAAGTTTGAATACGTGGTAATGAAATGTTTGTAATCAGGGGAAATGTTCATGCCGTTGAAAGAATATTCACCGAACGAATGACGAAGCATCTTTTTCCCATCCAATCCAACACTGTAAAGGTCCCACCGGGCACTGTTTTCCTTGCGTGCGCCGAAATAAACTCGTTTGGCTTTCTCATCAACTTTATAAATCTCACCTACCGTGTAGTCGCCGTTTGTCAGTTGGGCAATGCGCTTGCCTGTTGCGTCGTGAAGGTAAAGGTGTCTCCAGCCTGACTCATCACTTTTTACGATGAACTGCCTGCCATCAGCAATGAATTCAATTCTGTCAGTATCATCGAGATCGATCCAGGTCTTTTGCTTTTCTTCGTAAACAAGTGATTTTTGTCCCGAAGTGATATCTACGCCATAAACCTTCAGTTCATCCTGTCCGCGGTTCATCCACTGCACCCAGAGCTGACCACCTGGAGTCCAGAGAGGAGTGCCGAAATACTGGTCGTCCTTCTCATTGAAATCCGCCCAGGTGATATTGTTGTTGTCAAGATGTGCAATGCCAATACGGACATTCGGGTTTTTATCACCAGGTTTGGGATAGCGGTTATTTTCCAGGTACCCATGCTGGCCATCTGCAACATAGATCGGGAATACCGGTACGCCTGTTTCGTCGAACCGCATAAAAGCCAGTTGCCTGCTGTCATTGCTCCACCAGAAAGCTTTGTATCTCGTCTGGCGGCCAAGGATCTCTTCAAAGTAGATCCATGATGAATATCCATTCAGCAGTGAATCATTGCCGTCTGAAGTAAGGCGGGTCTCTTTTTTTGTTGCGACCTCCATTACATAGAGGTTATTATCGGTCTTTGTGTAAGCGAAATATTTACCGTCGGGAGATGCGGTCTGGTTCCTTGCACCTGTGATAGCTATCGCCGGAACAGCTGCGGATTTTTCACCAACAGCGCCTGTATACTCTGTGGAGTTCCCTGTTTTTATGTCAACCGAATATTGCTTTGTCGCTCCATCGGCAGACTTCCTGGTTTCAATGTAATGGGAATTGTCGACCCATTTGCTGAATGTTGGCAGGGGTTTCATCAGGTTGGTCGGAGTTCCCCTGAATGCCTGGTCAAAAGTGACGGATTTTTGTTGGGCCTGTGTGCCTGTGCAGAGGGCCAGGGCAAAGGCAAGCAATGCTGTTTTATTCATGTGTGTATCGGGTTTTGTCAAATCTATTTTACTTCCTGCATTTCTACGAGCCGTTTATAAAAACCATTCTGGCTGATCAGGCTTTCATGGTTTCCTCTTTCCACGATCTTTCCTTTTTGCAGTACGATGATTTCGTCTGCATGCCGGATCGTACTGAGGCGGTGGGCAATTACAATACTGGTGCGGTTCTGCATCATGTTATCAATTGCATCCTGTACCAACCTTTCGCTTTCTGTATCAAGCGATGACGTGGCTTCATCCAGGATCAGGATCGGGGGATTTTTGAGCAATGCCCTGGCGATGGTGAGGCGCTGGCGTTCACCACCACTGAGTTTACTACCCCGGTCACCGATATTGGTGTCATACCCTTCGTCCTTCATGGAAATAAAGTTATGGGCATTTGCCACTTTCGCCGCATGTTCGATGGCAGGTTGACCAGCTTCCGGATGTCCCAAAGAAATATTACCGGCGATACTGTCATTAAACAGGATCGGCTCCTGGGTTACGATGCTCATCTGCTCACGTACAGAGCTCAGTGTATAATTCCGGATATTGATGCCATCAATCAGCAGTTCGCCCTTCGTTACGTCATGAAAACGTGGTACCAGGTCGGCCAGGGTTGATTTACCGGAACCGGAGGATCCAACCAGCGCAATGGTTTTGCCTTTTTCGATTACCAGGTTGATATCGTCGAGGATCAGGGTGTCCTCATAAGCAAAAGACACGTTCCTGAATTCGATGCTGTGATTGAAAGAGGTAAGCTCGCGGGCATTCGGGGCCTCCTGGACTTTCACCGGGGCAGTCAGTACTGCTTCGATCCTTTCCACGGCAGCGCTTCCCCGCTGCACATTATAAAATGCATTTGAAAAGGACTTGGCCGGGTTAATGATCTGGGTGAAAAAAACGATGTAGGTGATGAATGCTGCGGGTTCCAGGATTTGTTTCTGTAATACCAGTTGTCCACCAAACCAGAGAATTGCAGTCAATACCATTACCCCAAGGAATTCTGACATCGGTGATGCAAGGTCCCGGCGGAAATTCATCGAATTCCTGATATGATTCAGGTGTTTATTTATGCCAAAAAATTTATTGCCAATGATTTTTTCCGCATTGAAAGCTTTGATCACTCTCAAACCTCCCAGGGTTTCATCCAGCACCGATAACAGCAGGCCCTGTTGCTCCTGGGCTGTGGTCGACTGGCGCTTTAATGACCTGCTCACCCTTCCGATGATGAAACCCATCGCAGGCAGCAGGATCAGAAGAAAAAGGGATAAGGCAGGGCTCAGGAAAATCAGGGATACCAGCACGATGATAATCGTCAGAGGTTCCTTGATCAGTGTTTCCAGTGCGGCTACCACGCTCCATTCAACTTCATTTACATCGTTGCTCATCCGGCTGATGATGTCGCCTTTACGCTGCTCAGTAAAATACCCGATCGGGAGTTCAAGGATTTTCGTGTAGAGGTCCGCCCTTAATTTGGTCATTACATAGTTCCGCATGGGAGCGAGCACCCTGTAGGACAGGTAGAGGAAGGCGTTCTTGAGGAATATTGTGATAATGATAGTTATACATATCATTTTCAGCGCATATACCGGACTCACGCGTATCAGCTGGCTGAGGTGGAACTTCATGTAGTTCATAAGCCCTGAAGCAGACCAGTTGAAAACCGGTTCCACATCAACAGTTTTTTCCAGTCCGAACAGTAACTGTAGAAACGGGGCCAGCATGGCCAGCGACACCAGCGAAAAGAGAATCGATAACAGGTTGAAGAGAAAATAAAGGGCGATGTTCCCCTTCTTATGTGAGAGATATTTAAGGATCCTGGAGAATTTTTTCATTCTGCTGAAATAATAAGAAACTGCAAACCTACACAATTTGGGGGCAGCCTATGAATTTCTTCGCATCTTTGCCCTAAATAACCGGGTTCCCCTATGCAAGAATCGAAACGACAGAAACAGGTAGCAGGTGAGGTACAGGAAGTACTGAACACGGTATTTCAGCATCTTGGCCTTACCATGATGGATGGAGGTATGGTATCCATCTCATCCGTTAAGATGACTCCCGACCTGCTTGAAGCACGGATATATGTAAGTTTATTCCAGGTGAAGGACAGGGCCGCAGCCATGAAGAAACTGGCTGACCGGGCATGGGAAATCAAACGGGAACTGGCAGCTTCCATCAAACACCAGGTTCGAAGGATTCCCGAACTGCAGTTCTACCTTGACGATACTCTTGACCAGGTTTATAAAATGGAAGAGCTGTTCAAACAGATCAATAAGGATAACCCAGATCAAAACAAACCTACCGAAGAGTGAATTTCCTATTTGCCTGGCGCTATTTCAAGTCGAAAAAATCCACCAATGCGATAAATATCATTGCCTGGGTAAGCGTTTCTGCCGTAATTGTGGGAACTGCCTCGCTGATTGTAGTGCTGAGTGTTTTTAACGGGTTTGAAGACCTGGTGAAATCGCTGTATGCCACCTTCTACACTGATATCAAGGTTGTACCGGCTTCAGGAAAAGTGATGAAGCTTTCCGGTAGCCAGCTTAAAGCTATTGCCGGTATCCCGGGTGTGGCTTCCTGGTCGCAGGTCATGGAAGAAAAAGCCCTGCTGAAAAACGGGGAAGCCTCAACGATCGCCTACCTGAAAGGTGTCGACAGCAATTATACTTCAGTAACTACCGTTGCCGACCAGGTATTTGCAGGCAAATTTGCCACAGGTGACGCCGATAAACCTTTTGCGGTGCTGGGAGTAGGTATTGAAAACGCACTTGGCCTTTGGAGCGACCGCACCCTGCTGCCCCTGACAGCTTATTTACCCAGGCGCGGGGCAGGTATGAATGCAGTTGATCCTATGCAGTCATTAAGCGCCGAAAACTTATATACATCGGGATCCTTTGCGATTCAGCAGGACTTCGACAATAAGTATGTCATTACCAACCTCCCTTTCATGCGCAGGATGCTGAACCTAGCACCCGATGAATTCGGTGCGCTGGAGATTTCCATCGATAAAGGTGCAGATGAAGAGGAGGTGAGACGGGTAATAGCCGGCCTGCTCGGAAACAAATTTTCGGTCCTGACCCGTTACCAGCAAAACCAGGGACTATACAGTATCATGCAAATGGAAAAATGGGTGATTTATGGCGTGCTGTCGCTGATCCTGGTGGTTGCCGCCTTTACCATGATCGGGTCACTGACCATGCTGGTGCTGGAAAAAAGGAAAGATATTCAGGTCTTAAAAGCTATGGGAGCCACCAACGGTCGCGTTCAATCGATCTTCATCAGTGAAGGTTTCCTGCTGGCCGCGATAGGGGCGATTGCCGGTACCATCCTCGCCTTCATTATTTGCTGGGCACAGGTCAAATACAAACTGGTTGCCCTGGAAGGTGGAACATTCGTGATCGATTATTATCCCGTAAAATTTCACCCGCGTGATTTCCTGCTCGTATTTGGAACGGTGATAGTAGTATCATTCCTCGCTTCCTGGTTCCCGGCAAAAAAAGGCGCTATGGAACCGGTACAGTTGCGGAGCTGATCCGGAGGAACTTAATAATCACCCAGGGTCTCGGGCAATTGGGAAAGTGCCTTTGCGAGCTGCTCATCATTGGGAGCGATCCCGTGCCATTCGTGGCTTCCTTCCATAAAGTCAACACCCTTGCCCATCGCTGTTTTCATGAGGATTGCAATGGGCTTTCCTTTTCCAACAAAAGTCCTGGCTTTTTCAAGAGTTTCCACCACTGCGTCCACGTCGTTACCGTTTTCGAGGATGATCACTTCCCAGCCGAATGACAGGAATTTCTGGTCAAGATTGCCGAGGTTCATTACTTTAAGCGTAGGACCATCGATCTGCTGGCCATTCCAGTCAATAGTAGATATCAGGTTATCTACTTTATGGTGTGCAGCAAACATGATAGCTTCCCAGTTCTGGCCTTCATCCAGCTCACCATCTCCATGCAGCGAATAAACTACGTTAGATTCACCATTCAGCTTTTTCGTAAGGGCGGCGCCGATGGCTACACTCATGCCCTGGCCGAGTGAACCGCTGGCGATCCGGATTCCAGGAAGATGCTCATGTGTTGCGGGGTGTCCCTGCAACCTGCTGTTGATCCGGCGGAATGTAGCCAGCTCCTTTATATCAAAATACCCCGAACGGGCAAGTGTTGAGTAGTAAACAGGAGAAATATGGCCGTTTGAAAGAAAAAACAGGTCCTCATCAGTACCATTCATATTGAAAGCAGGATTGTGCTTCATCACCTTGAAAAAGAGTGCTGTGAAATACTCGGTACAGCCAAGTGAGCCACCCGGGTGACCGCTCGCAACACCATGTACCATCCTTACTATATCCCGGCGAATCTGTGAGGCAATCTCCTGTAAACTAGCCATATACAATTTTTGTGGGGCAAATCTAACCCATTTAGCGCTATCTGCAATCCGGAATATTCAGACTAAAATGGCCCGTTTTTTCGTTCATGTATATCTGTGGCTCAATTTTTTCTGAGGTAATTGAACTATCTTGGCGGCGTTAAGGTCGCCTGTTTAATAGCAATAAATTAACCAACAAACAATTTTCATGTTTGATGTAATACTCGCCTTAACGCTTTCATTTGCTGTATCGTTTCTTGCGATTCCGGTAATTATCAGGGTTTCGGCGATGAAGAAGTTGTATGATATCCCGGATGAACGGAAAGTGCATCAGGCACCCATACCTGCACTTGGTGGCCTCGGCATATTTGCAGGGTTTTGTTTTGCAGCACTTTTGATAGCGAATTTCCAGGAGGGCAAAGACCTGCAATACTTTCTTGCAGCAGCGGTAGTGATTTTTTACCTGGGGCTAAAAGATGACATAATTGTTATTTCTCCGATCAAGAAATTTATCGGCCAGGTACTGGCCGCATTTATAGTCATCTATTATGGAAACCTGCAGATCCGCAGCATGGGTGGCTTCATGGGAATCCATGATCTGCCTGATACGTTCAGCCTGCTGTTTACGTATCTCACGGTCATTGTTATCATCAACTCCTTTAACCTGATTGACGGTGTTGACGGCCTTGCGGGCAGTCTTGGATTACTTTCCACCTGCGTATTCGGGATCTATTTTATCAGTGTGGGTCATACTGCTGATGCCGTGTTTGCATTCTCACTGGCCGGATCCATACTGGCGTTCCTCATTTTTAATTTTCAGCCAGCGCGCATATTCATGGGGGATACAGGTTCCCTGCTGATTGGACTGATCAATGCAGTCCTGGTCATAAAATTCATAAATGTGGCATCTAACCCCGGCATCCTGATCCCTATCAAAGCTGCACCGGCGGTCGGTTTCGGCGTGCTCGTAGTTCCCTTGCTCGACACATTAAGGGTGTTTGCCATCCGGATGTTCCGTCGCCGCTCTCCGTTCTCTCCCGACAGGAATCATATCCATCACCTCCTGCTCGACAACGGATTCTCACACCGTGCAATTGCCATTATGCTGCTCGGCCTGAATGCGGCCTGTATTGCAATGGCATTTCTATTCCACAATATCGGTTGTACCTGGCTGATGGCGATCCTGGTTGGCATATTTGCCGTCCTTATCGGCATAATGTACTATGCCCGCCAGCAACGGCCCAGGCTGTTTGTCACAAGTGTAAAACAAGTGGAAGGAGCCAGCCTTAAACAGGAGGGAGCAAAGGATCCGAAAAAAATCGTTCCACTGACAGAAGACGCGGTGTTACAGCAGAAATAAAGGCATTTCCTTAGTTTTGCCCCGATTAATTTATAAGCAATGTCAGAAGATCTATCATTCATCATGGACAGCACAGAAGAATCCATGAAAAAAGCTATTTCGCACCTTGAAGCGGAACTTGTCAAGATCCGCGCAGGAAAAGCCAATCCCCAGATGCTTGATGGCATAGTAGTAGACTATTACGGTTCCGCAACACCTTTGAACCAGGTTGCCAATATTTCGGTTGCTGACGCCCGCACACTTACGGTTCAACCGTGGGAAAAAAACATGCTTCAGCCAATTGAAAGGGCTATCATCAATTCAAACATCGGGATTAATCCTCAGAACGATGGAGTGATTATCCGGATGTTCCTGCCGCCGCTCACCGAAGAACGCCGTAAGGAACTGGTGAAACGTTGTAACGGGGAAGGTGAGCATTCTAAAGTAGCTATCCGGAACATTCGCAGGGAAGCGATCGAACAAATCAAAAAACTGCAAAAAGACGGCCTAAGCGAAGACGTAGCGAAAGATGCGGAAAAAAACGCACAGGAAATAACCGACAGGTATATTTTACTTGTAGATAAACATCTCACTTCCAAAGAGAAGGAAATCATGGCGGTATAACGCAGGGCGAATACAATCTGCACAATAAGGTAAAAGCTGTCCGGCAAATGGGCAGCTTTTGCTGTTTCATCCCCTGACTCTATATTTTCGGATATCCATCGGCGTTCCGGAAAATAGTTTTTCTCCTGATGTATAAACCGGTTATTTTTAATTATTAATATTTATTACCATGGGATTTCTGGCCGACTTCAAAGCTTTTGCAACCAAAGGCAACCTCGTTGATGTTGCCATCGGTTTCCTGATGGGAACTGCATTTACGAAACTGGTAGGTTCATTTACGGAAGGACTGGTATCTCCGATTCTTGGTTTACTTACCGGTGGTAAGGACTTTTCCAAGATGGTGTGGACCATCAAGCCCGCAGTAGTGGATGCAGGTAACAAGGTAGTCAGTGAAGCCATAACCTTCAAATATGGAGCTTTCCTAACTTCAGTACTGGATTTCGTGATCGTTGCCCTTGTATGTTATCTTTTCATCAAAGCTATATTGCGCAAGGATCCAAATGCGAAACCGGGGCCTACCAAAACTGAAGAACTGCTCACTGAAATCAGGGATGAACTGAAAAAGAAATAACGATTCCTTTATATATTTGTTCAGGCATTTTGGAGTTATCCGAAATGCCGTTTTTTTTAATTTAATACTCGATTATGAGAAGCTTAACCAGACTGTTAACCTATTCCTCTGTCTTACTTATTATTCCTGCTGTCGTTTCTGCACAGGATCCCAATGTCAGTGGAATGAAAAGGGATTCGGAACGCGCCAGTTATGACGATACCACCTACAAATACAACGCGAAAGGCTGGAGAAAAGGCGGTGTACTTTCCATCAATTTTGCACAGGGTAGCAGTGATAACTGGGCCGCAGGTGCTGAAAAATCTTCGTTCTCGCTTGCAGGTTATACAACGCTTTTTGCTAACAAGAAAAAGAACAGGTTCTTCTGGAACAATATGCTCGATCTCGGCTACGCAATGCAGCGTACCAGTTCACTGGGCACACGTAAAACCGACGACAAAATAGACTTCTATAGTAAAGCCGGCCATAACCTCACTGACAAATGGGCTCTTGCAGGCGTGTTTAACCTTCGTACACAGTTCACTGACGGGTATGATTATGACTATTTAGGTAAAGACATCAAGCGGCGTATTTCCGGCTTGTTCGCGCCTGCCTATATCCTGGTTTCGCCGGGTGTTGAATGGAAACCTGCTTCATATTTCAGCATCTTCCTCTCGCCGATTTCGGCAAGATGGGTGGTGGTAAGCAATGATCCTTACAGCTACTATTATGAAGATGGCATCATTCCCCTCCCGGATGGTGGACAGGAAACCCCGCTTGCCGCCCAGTATGGTGTTAACCCAAGAAGAAAAGTAACTTTTGAGGCTGGTGCATATCTGTCGGCCAACTTTATTAAGGAAGTGATGAAAAATGTCACCTATAAATCCAGGTTCGACCTTTTCTCCAGTTATGTTTCAAAAAGGGACCCGATTACAGACGAAAAGGGAAGTGCCAAACCCCAGAATATCGATATCTTCTGGACCAACTCTGTAATCATGAAAGTGAATAAGTGGCTGAGTGTTACCTATAACTTTGATCTTATATATGATGATGACGTCAGGCAGTTCGGACCGGATAAAGATGCAGCGCGTGTTCAGCTGAGGTCATTGCTTGGTGTTGGTTTTACGACGAAACTGTAAGCCATAGCATCGATATTTGTACCTTTGTCATGTCCCGGTTTGGTTGTACTTTGACCACCGGGACATTATTTTATTTCATAAAAGAGTTTGTATGGCGGCGTTCCAGGAATCTTACCAGATCAGGTTACCTCAGTTTGAAGGTCCATTCGACCTGTTGCTGTTCTTCATCGAACGCGATGAGCTGGATATCTATAACATACCGATTACCAGGATCATCAATGATTTCCTGGATTATATCCATAGCCAGGAAAAACTCAACATAGAACTTTCAAGTGAATTCATCCTGTTCATTTCCACATTGATGCGGATTAAAGCCAGGCTGCTGCTTCCAAGGAAGGAAATGGATGCCCAGGGCAATGAAATTGATCCCCGCCAGGAACTTATCGATAAAATCCTCGAATACAAGAAATACAAGCAGGCGTCTGCCGAACTTGCCGAAATGGAAGCAGTTCGTATGCTGATGGTAAAAAGAGGCAATATTACCCGCGAATTGGGTTCAATTGGAGAGGAATCTTCCGAGGGAACAGAAATTCAGCAGATCACACTTTTCAAACTGATGAAGTCTTTTGAAAAGGTAATGCAGAAAGTGTACGAACGGAATAACAAGCCTGTTCACACCGTGGTGCAATACAATTACACCATGGAAAGAAGCCGGGAAAATGTGCTTGACCTTTGCCGCAGGCAGAAGACACTTTCGTTTGAAAAACTGTTTGAACATTGCGAGAACCGGATCCATGCGATCTTTTCATTTCTGAGCATGCTGGAGTTGGTGCAACAGAAATATATGCGGATCATGACCGGCGAAGGACGCAATAACTTTATAGTAGAATGGAATGATGAGAGGCAGGAAGATGCGGTGGATTTCCTTTTTCCCGCGACCTGAGGATTCACTCAAATATCTGTAGTAACACCGGGCGCGTACTTGACTTTAAAAGGCTGTCGAGACGACGAAACATCGGGTGCGAAACTGTAGGGCAGCCATCGCTCTGGCAAAGCTGGTAAGGATGAATTTCCCTGTCGGGAATGCACTCGAAAGCATGAAGTACAACATATCTTTCATACGCATTGCTGTTGCTGTTTTCAAGTCCGTGTAACCGGTAAGCCCGCCCGAATTTTCCAATATAAGACTGGCCAATCATATATTTTCCCAGTGAGCTGCATTTACTGCCTTTGCCATTTGAGAACTTCCTTCCCGTAAGAAATGCCTCACCGCAGCATCCATGTGAAGTTAGTCCCGCTGCCCTGATGCTGTCTTTCCTCAGATCATAAATAAAGAACCTGTTTTTCCCGGAAGGAAGGCTCATGTCTACCATGAAGCAATAGTAGGAATTGTAATTGTACCTGCTGGTGTAGGAGAGAAGGTCTGCGGACTGCCTTTTCAGTCTATCAAAGGTAGCGGCAGAAACTGTATGTTCAGGTTCGCCTCCCGCAGGCGCAAAGTGAACCGCCAGTGCCGCCGGAATCAGCACCAGGCAAATAATCAGCAGGGTAAGACCTTTTATCACTTTCATATTGTGGACTGCATAACGCGCATCACGCTGCTCTTTTCTTAACGATAAACCTGCCTGAATTATTTTGGTCTGTATTGCAGTGAAAAAGTTAAAACCACAGGTCCCGTTATTGGTGCAAGGATACGCTTACTTTTTCTTTCATCATCTCTTTCAAAACATCTGCAATGGCATTCGCATCAAAGCCACATTCCCTGTGCAATTCTTTTAACGTACCGTGCTCCACAATGCGGTCAGGAATTCCGAGGATCCGGACCTGCGCCTGGTAATTGTGTGCACTCATGAATTCGAGGACGGCAGATCCGAAACCACCGGTAATCGTTCCGTCTTCAACCGTAATGATCTTCCTGTAACGCTTGAAAATTTCGTGAAGCATAGCTTCATCAAGTGGTTTTACAAAGCGCATATCGTAGTGGCCTGCATTGATCCCGTATTGTCTTACCTCGCGGATGGCCGAAGCAGCAAAATTTCCCGGGTGGCCCAAAGACAACACGGCTATTTCTTCTCCTTCCTTCAACCTGCGCCCGGTTCCAACAGTGATTGCCTTCATTTCAGTCTTCCATTCGGGCATAACTCCTTCACCACGCGGATACCGGATGACAAAAGGGTGTTCCGTTTCGTCGAGCTGGGCTGTATACATCAGGTTCCGCAACTCGCTTTCATTCATTGGTGCGCTCACGACCAGGTTAGGTATACAGCGCATGTAGGCGATATCATATGCTCCGTGGTGCGTGGGCCCGTCTTCTCCTACGAGTCCTGCGCGGTCAAGGCAAAAAACAACCGGCAGCTTCTGGATCGCCACATCATGTACAACCTGGTCGTATGCCCTTTGCATGAATGATGAGTAGATATTACAGAAAACCTTCATTCCCTGTGTGGCGAGACCGGCGCTGACCGTTACGGCGTGCTGTTCGCAAATACCGACATCAATTGCCCGTTGCGGCATTTTGTCCATCATGATCTTCAGCGAAGAACCTGAAGGCATGGCCGGTGTAATGCCGAAGATCCGGTCATTTTTTTCCGCCAGTTCCAGGATAGTATGTCCAAATACGTCCTGGTATTTCGGAGGCTGGGGGGTATCGAAGCTTTTTTTATAGATCTCACCTGTGATCTTATCAAATAGTCCGGGTGCATGCCACTTGGTCTGGTCTTTTTCGGCAAGTGCATAACCTTTTCCCTTAACAGTGATCACGTGAAGGATCTTGGGTCCGGGAATATTTTTCAGGTCACTTAATGTGTCCACCAGCTTGGTGATGTTGTGTCCATCGATCGGGCCAAAATACCTCAGATTCAAGGCTTCGAAGAGGTTGCTGCTCTTGCTGACCATCCCTTTTATGGAATGTTCCAGCTTACTGGCCATTTCCCGCGTAAAGTTTTTGCCTACCGGCAGTTTTCCGAGTGCCTTCCAGACATCGTCCTTAAGCTTGTTGTATGCCGGGGATGTTGTGATATCGGTAAGGTATTCCTTAAGCGCACCGACATTCGGGTCAATGCTCATGCAGTTATCATTCAGGATGATGAGCACATCTGCATCGGTTACACCTGCATGATTCATCGCTTCGAAAGCCATTCCCGCGGTCATGGAGCCGTCACCTATTACCGCAACCGATTTCCGGTCCTCACCCTTATATTTCGCCGCCATGGCCATGCCAAGTGCAGCGGAAATGGAAGTGCTGGAATGACCGACGCCAAATGTATCGTATTCACTTTCAGACCTTTTGGGGAATCCACTCAGTCCGCCATACTTTCGGTTTGTAGCAAAATTATCCATCCTGCCGGTGAGGATCTTGTGCCCGTAAGCCTGGTGGCCTACATCCCATACAAGCTGGTCATACGGTGTATTATACACGTAATGGAGTGCAGTGGTAAGTTCTACCACGCCAAGGCTGGCAGCAAAATGTCCGCCGTGGACGCTCACCACGTCGATAATATACTGTCGTAATTCATCGCAGAGCTGGTGAAGCTGCTCTTTGCCCAGTTTTTTCAGGTCTGCGGGAGAACCTATGCCTTGTAATAGCTGACCCTGTTTAATTTCCATTCGGTTGCCGATAATGCCCAAAGATACGTATTTGGAAGCATGCCGACCATCCTACCCACTTCCCCCTAAATACCCCCTATTGGCCATTAATACAATTCAGTATATTAGTGCCCGACCAAACAGCTAGATTTGTCTCATGCTCCCACGTGGTTATAAATATTATTGGCTCTGCCAGGTCCTGGGTTGGACCTTCGTTACCCTGTCCATGCTTTTTTTCGCGTACACTTTTTCGCCCTCGAAAATAGATTCGCGGTTCTTTGTCAGGCTTTTCCTGATCTTCAGCGCCGGGATCTTCAGTACGCATATCCTTCGGGCGTATATCCGGAAAAGTGAATGGCTGCTGCTGCCGGTGGAGAAGGTAATTCCACGCATGGTCATTGCAATTATTGTTACCAGCCTGGCCTGTAGCCTGTTATATATGGGACTGGTGAGCTTCCTCAACGTCCAGTCAGAGGTTCCCAGGAAAATCGAGTTTTCAACGAAATTGCTCGCTTCCACCCTTGATATCGGACTGTTCATCATACCATGGACCCTGATCTATTACATTTACCATTATGTAGCGAAAAGCAGGAAACAGGAAGTGGATACGTTAAAACTGGAGGCACTGGTAAAGGAGCTCGAACTCAAGACGATCAAAGCGCATATCAACCCTCATTTCATCTTCAATGCACTAAACAGCATCAGGGCTTTGATCGATGAAAATCCTGAACGGGCCCGGACCGCTATAACTGAACTCAGCAATATTCTCAGGAGCAGCATGCAGTCTGAAAAATCAGAGACCGTTCCGCTCGAGAAAGAACTGAACATCGTAAGGGATTATCTCGCGCTGGAGCATATCCGATTTGAAGACAGGCTCCAGGTTGAATATGATGTGGATGAAGATACCCTTGATCAGCCCGTTCCGCCCATGATGCTGCAGACCCTTGTAGAGAACGCTATCAAGCACGGCATTGGAAAACAAATGCGCGGTGGGGTGGTGAGGATTATCTCCGACTTCAAGGAGGACTACCACGAGCTAATGGTCCAGAATACCGGCCACCTGAATGGCGGTGCTTTCAATGGAGATGGATTTGGCATCAGCAGTACCCGTAACAGGTTGCAATTGCTGTTCGGAAATAAAGCTGACTTCAGTATCCGCGAATCAAACGGGAACCTGGTTGAAGCATGTGTCAAGATACCTGTTTCCATTTCAGCATAAACTAACACATATGATAAAGGCTGTACTGATCGATGATGAACGCCTCGCACGTACCGAATTGAAAAAATTACTGATGGATTTCCCGGAAATTGAAGTAGTAGGTGAGGCCGCGAACGCAACTGAAGGAATTGAATCCATCGAGAATCTGCAACCTGACCTTGTTTTCCTTGATATCCAGATGCCTGGCAAAACAGGTTTTGACATGCTTAGTGAACTTGAAAAAGCACCTCACGTCATTTTTACAACCGCCTACGATGAATATGCGCTCAAGGCATTTGAAGTGAATGCACTTGACTACCTTCTGAAACCAGTTGAACCAAAAAGACTTGCAGACGCAATTCACAAATTGCATATCGCAGAAGAGAAGGAAGCGATGTCACCGGCAATCGGGACAAACCGCAGCCTGCTGAGTGAAAACGACCAGGTATTTGTGAAGGATGGAGAACGTTGCTGGTTCGTTCGCCTCAGCGATATCAGGCTGTTCGAAAGCGTAGGAAACTATGCAAAAGTATTCTTCGGCGCCAATAAGCCGCTTATACTAAAGTCATTGAATGCACTCGAAGAAAGACTTGATGAAAAAGTATTCTTCCGTGCCAACAGGAAGCATATCGTCAACCTTCGACTGATAGAAAAAATTGAACCGTACTTCAATGGCGGCCTGCTGCTCGAACTGAAAGGAGGAGAAAAAATCGAGGTAAGCAGAAGGCAAACGGTGAAGTTCAAAGAAATGATGAGCCTCTAATCCCCACATTAATGAAAAGAACTATTCTGCTTTTCGCAGCAACTACAGCCGCATGTATTTCCTATGCCCAGAATCAAAAGGTTAATATCGATATCAATGATGTAATCAGGATAGAAAAAACCCTGTCGTCTGATGACATGCAGGGCCGTAAAGTATTTACTCCTGCCATCGATAAAGCTGCCCGCTTCATAGCTTCAGAGTTTGAGAAGGCAGGTTTGCAAAAGCCGGAAGGCGGAAACGGGTACCTGCAGGAATTTTCGGTTATCCGTCCTCGTTTTATCGAAGCTGCAGCCACTTTTGATGGCCAGCCGGTTGAACTGAAAAACCTAATAGTAGTTACAACAAGCGAAGCCTTTTCCATAGACCAGGCATCCGGCTATGAGATTGTAACAATTGACCCGAAAACACAGCTGTTTTCTGAAGCGCATAAACATATCATTTCAGGTAAAAACCGCCTTGTGCTGGTTGATACGTCATTTGCAGCGAATTTTCAGCGCCTGACTTACTTCAAGCGCCAGATGATGGAAACCGGAAACAGTACCGTTTTTGTTCTTGGGAATAAGGCACCCTCCACATTTACTGTCACCGCCAAACATGAGATTTCCAAAGCTCCTTTAAGCAATGTGGTTGGCATACTGCCAGGGCGTTCAAAGAAAGATGAATATGTAATTTTTTCCGGGCACTATGATCATCTCGGTATTGGTAAACCGCTGAATGGCGATAGCATTTATAATGGTGCGAATGACGATGCTGCCGGCACTACTGCAGTCATTATGCTTGCAAAATATTTCAGTCAGCTGAAAGACAACGAACGTACGATCATCTTTGCTGCTTTCACAGCTGAGGAATCAGGCGGTTACGGTTCACAATATTTTTCAAGGCAATTCGATCCGGCGAAAGTGATGGCAATGTTCAATATAGAAATGATTGGAACAGAAAGTAAATGGGGTAAGAACTCTGCTTACATCACAGGCTTTGAGAAATCTGACATGGGAAAGATCATGGAGCAGAACCTGAAAGGCACAGGCTTCCAGTTTCATCCGGATCCCTATCCTGATCAGCAATTGTTCTATCGTTCAGACAATGCTACTCTTGCGCGCCTCGGTGTGCCTGCGCATACCATCAGCACATCAAAAATGGACAGTGAGAAATTTTACCATACTGCGGATGATGAATTCGAAACGCTTGATATGACCAACATGACAGAAATTATCAGGGCTATAGCACTCAGCTCAAGGTCAATAGTGAAGGGGACTGATACCCCATCGCGCGTCAATACAAGCGAATTACGTTAATGCGTTTACTGCTTACCGCCGTACTCCTGTTCTGCCTTCAGGTAGCAATGTCGCAGCAACTTAATGTGCCCGTTCAGGAAGATGAACTCCGTCAATTAGTTTCGTTCCTGGCCAGCGACAGTATGAAAGGCCGGCGTGCAGGGAGTGACGAGAACAGGAAGGCAACCGCATTTATCAGCTCTTACTTCCAACAACTCGGATTACTCCCGGCAGCCAACGATTCCTTTGAACAAAAATTTTATCCTGATTCCGCTGATTCCCTCAATACGCTCAGCAACGTAATTGCACTGTTGCCGGGCCGTTCGAAGCCGGATGAGATCATTGTGTTCTCTGCCCATTTTGATCATCTGGGAACTGACAGGAAATTGAAGAGAGACAGCATCTTCAACGGTGCAAACGATAATGCTTCCGGCACCGCTGTTTTGATGGCAATGGCCCGGTATTATGCCGGCTGGCGCGGGAATGAACGCAGCATCTTGTTTTGTGCCTTCAACGGGGAAGAAAAAGGCTTACTGGGCTCGGCAGCTTTTACAGAAAATATAGATCCGGCAAAATATGTTGCCGGAATAAACCTGGAAATGCTTGGCGTGCCCCAGATCGGCAGGAAGAAACTGATTATGACCGGCATTGGTAAATCGGATATGGTGAAAATCATAGGCAAACCAATGAAAGACTCGGGTATTAAGCTGAGGGGCGACAGGGAAGACAATCTTTTTGCCCGCTCAGATAATTTTTCTTTTGCAGCTCTTGGCGTACCTGCCCATACCTTTCTTTCCAGTGACGATGGAGAAAGATGCTACCATAAACCCTGCGATGAACCCGGCCGGATCGATTTCACGAATATGGCTTTGCTGGCAAATGGCATAATTGCCTCCGTAAGTGAGATCATTTCTGGTGCGAAAACACCATCCAGGATCATTTTAAGGTAAGGTGGAGTAACTTCCGGAATGGACGGCTGCACTCATTTCACTCATCAGGGAAAGGTTCTTTTCCAATGCATTTCCCACAACTATAATATCAGCACCAGCCTTACAGTTTCTGTAAGCTTTTTCGGGATCCGTTATGCCACCACCCACAATAAGCGGAACGGTAATCTGCGCAGCAACAGCGGCGATCATCTGTTCCGGAATTGGTTTTCTTGCGCCGCTGCCCGCGTCCATGTAAATAAGCTTCATCCCGAGCATTTCCCCCGCAAGCGCAGTGCAGAGTGCTATTTCATTTTTATCTGCCGGTATTGGCGAAGCATTGCTAATGTAGGATACTGTTGTGGGCGCGCCCCCGTCTATTACCATATAACCCGTACTCATGATCTCCAGGCCGCTCTGCCTCACGAAGGGAGCACTGATTACGTGCTGACCGATCAGGAGCTCCGGATTTCTGCCGGAAATCAGCGAAAGGTAAAGTAGTGCCTGGGCATGTCTGGAGATCTGCGATGGACTGCCCGGAAACAGGATTACCGGGATGTCACATTGTTCCCTGATAGCCAGAATGCATTCATCCAGGTGATTTGATATGACCAGGCTTCCGCCCACCAGGAAATAATCCACCCTGGAATCGATGGCATGCCGGACAAGTGATTCCAGCTGATCGGGTTGAACCTTATCTGGATCAACCAATACGGCGAACGATTTCTGACCTGTCTTTTTCTTTTCCTGGATTTGAGTATAGATGCCTTGCTGCATTCAAAAGGTAATGGCTGGTCACAAAAATGCAAAAAAATGCTGGTATGGCACAATCGACCTTAGAAGCGTGTGTATACAGCCAGCTGAATGACATGGTTATTCGTAAAGGAATCGCCCCGGCCCTGGATATATTGATTCAGGTACCCGCCTTCAAGATCGAGCCGCCGGCTCAGGCGATATCCAAGGGCAAGGTAGGCCCTGTTCTGATCGAAACTCCGGCCGTTCACTGCCGAATTGTTTCCCACATTCAGAAAAATTTCGTCCTGGACCGCTGCAAACACCCCCTTTGTAAAGGGAACCGAGCCATTAAAGGGTAAAACCCCCCTGAAAAAGTAGCGGAACCTGTTCGCATATATATTGCCGTCCTGTTTTAACTCGTCCCCATCAACCACGGTTTTGCTTATGAACCGCTGCTCCATTCTCACTCTGTGGCTGATCGCTAATGGACCGGCAGATTGACTGACCAGTAGCTGTTGCCAGGTCCTGTGTTCCGGTGCATATCCTGTTATTTCGTCTATAGACCGCCGGTTCAGTATGTACGCATAACCGGCAGTAGCTGTGACCCGGGAAGAAATTTTATAGTTAAGTCCCGGACGCAAAAGAAGGCTTTGCATAGTATTGAAATCGTCACCCGATCTGAACTGTATATCAGCATGCAGGCTGAACTTTTTGCTTATTGTAATGGTATTGAACGAGGCCAGCCAGCCTGTATTTGTCTTCTGGCTATATACAGATGCTTGTAAACCAATGCATAACAGGCTTAGCACCAAAAACTTATTCATCGGAGCGGTTAAATTTAGCCGCCAAATCTACAACCGGCGCGGCTTTTCACCTGTTAAAATACCGACGTAGTTTTTTAATGCAGTTTTACGGAAAACCGACCGTTAAAACCCCAAAAAAAAGATTTTGAAATGCCGGATTTTCCGCAAATCCAGCCCTGTACTGGAAGACGAATTTTTCCCCAATCATTATCCACATAGGTGGATATTTCCGGGTAGTGAATGTGTGGGGAGCCGATTATTTTCGTCTTCACACTCGGATTTTGGATTTCATATTTTCTTAACCTTCAGTCAACCCAAAATATTGTATGGCCACAAAAAAACCCGCAGCCAAGGGGCTGTCGTTCAGCCGTCGCTTCACGAAAGAAGGCGTACCTGTATTTGATCAGTTTGAATACGATTACCGCACCTCTGTGATCAGGAATCCCAGCGGTGAAGTAGTATTTGAAATGAACAATGTAGAAGTGCCAAAAGGATGGAGCCAGATCGCTACAGACATTCTCGCCCAGAAATATTTCCGTAAAGCCGGCGTTCCGCAGGCTGATGGAAGTCTTGGCCGTGAAACCTCGTCCAAACAGGTTGCCCACCGTATGGCACACTGCTGGCGCGTATGGGGTGAGCGCAACGGGTATTTTGCCACAGAACAGGATGCTCAGGTTTTCTACGAAGAGCTGGTTTTTTCCATTCTCAACCAGGCCTGCACACCTAATAGTCCGCAATGGTTCAATACAGGACTTTACGAATGCTATGGCATCACGGGTAAACCCCAGGGTCACTATTATGTAGACCATGCTGATGGCCAGTTGAAAAAGTCAACATCCGCTTACGAGCGCCCGCAGCCGCATGCCTGCTTTATCCTGAGTGTGGAAGATGACCTGGTGAACGATGGCGGTATCATGGACCTGTGGGTAAGGGAAGCCAGGATCTTTAAATATGGTTCAGGTGTAGGAACTAACTTTTCCAATATCAGGGGAGAGGGTGAAAAGCTGAGTGGTGGTGGAACGTCTTCAGGCCTGATGAGTTTCCTGAAAATAGGTGACCGTGCAGCCGGGGCCATTAAAAGTGGTGGTACTACCCGTCGCGCCGCTAAAATGGTTTGCCTTGACCTGGATCACCCTGAGATAGTTCAGTTTGTAGACTGGAAGGTAGAGGAAGAAAAGAAAGTTGCCGCTCTCATTGCTGCAGGTTATGCAAGTGACTATGAAGGTGAAGCATACCGCACAGTAAGCGGACAAAACTCAAATAACTCAGTTCGCGTTCCCAACAGTTTCTTCGAAAAGCTGGAGAAAAATGAAGATTGGGAACTGAAGGCCCGCAGCGATGGCAGGACAATGAAAAAAGTGTCCTCCCGTGAACTTTGGAATAAGATAGCCTACGCTGCATGGCGTTGTGCTGATCCCGGTCTTCAATACGACACTACAATCAACGAATGGCATACTTGTCCAGAAGGTGGTCCTATCAGGGCTTCAAACCCATGTTCCGAGTATATGTTCCTCGACAACACGGCTTGTAACCTGGCATCTGCCAACCTCATGAAGTTCTTTGATGCAGATACCAACATATTTGATGTAGAAGGATATGCGTATTCCTGCCGTCTATGGACAGTTGTACTTGAGATCTCTGTATTGATGGCGCAATTCCCTTCGAAAGAAGTGGCGCAGCTTTCATTCGATTACCGTACCCTCGGTCTCGGCTACGCAAACCTGGGAACCATGCTGATGGTAAGCGGTATATCTTACGACAGTGAAGAAGCACGGGGAATTGCAGGTGCCATCACCGCAATTATGACCGGCACTGCATACAAAACATCTGCAGAACTGGCGGGTATCCACGGACCGTTCGCGAAATACGAAGAGAATAAGCACCATATGCTCCGCGTAATGCGCAATCACCGGGCAGCGGCATATGATGCCAATGAAGCGTATGAAAACATTGGTATCAAGCCAATGGGTATCCAGGCAAAATATTGCCCTGATTACTTACTGAAAGCGGCAACAAAGGCCTGGGATGAGGCTGTGCAGCTTGGTGAGAAAAACGGTTACCGTAACGCGCAGACAACCGTTATCGCTCCTACCGGAACGATCGGCCTGGTTATGGATTGCGATACTACTGGTGTTGAACCTGATTTCGCCCTGGTAAAATTCAAAAAACTCAGTGGCGGTGGCTATTTCAAGATTATCAACCAATCAGTTCCTGCAGCGCTGAAAAACCTTGGTTACAGTGTAAAGGAAATGGATGCCATCATTAAGTATGCTGTAGGTGCAGCAAGCTTCAGCGGTGCTCCGTTCATCAACCACCAGTCACTCAGTGAAAAAGGTTTTATCGCGGAAGAGATCAAAAAGCTCGACGAAGCAGTAAAAAGTGCATTTGAGATCGGCTTTGTGTTTAACCGGTTTACATTGGGCGAAGCCTGCCTGGAAAGACTTGGTTTTACAGCGGAACAATACAACGACTGGAACTTCAATCTACTCGAAGCGCTGGGCTTCACAGATGCGCAGATCGACGCAACAAATGATTATGTGTGCGGTACCATGACTGTTGAAGGTGCACCTTACCTGAAAACTGAACACCTGAAAGTATTCGATTGCGCCAACAAGTGTGGCAAGAAAGGGGAGAGGTATATTCATGCGCACGGACATATCAGGATGATGGCTGCAGTACAACCGTTCATCAGCGGTGCGATTTCGAAAACCATCAATCTGCCGAACGAGGCGAACGTGGAAGAAATTGCAGATTGTTATATGCTTAGCTGGAAACTTGGTCTTAAGGCCAACGCTCTGTATCGGGATGGTTCTAAACTAAGCCAGCCTCTGAGCAATAAAAGTGACAAGAAAAAGAAAACTGATGAAGAGGCAGCTGAAACTGAGACTGCTGCTCCCGTTGCTGCATCAAACATCATAGACCTCGGAAAGCTGACTGTTGAAGAACTTCTTGATGAGGTTCAGAAAAGGGTTCAGGCTTCACCGGATACAAAACTGAAACGCCAGCTGGCAAGGATCGTAGAAAGAAGAACACTTCCCGCCAAGCGAAGGGGATATACGCAGAAAGCCAAGATCAATGGCCAGGCCCTGTTCATCCGCACAGGAGAATATGGTGATAATACACTGGGTGAGATCTTTATCGATATGGCGAAGGAAGGCGCAACAATGCGTAGTATGTTGAACTGTTTCGCAATTGCGGTTTCTATCGGTTTGCAATACGGTGTTCCCCTCGAAGAGTTTGTAGAGAAATTTGTGTTTACCCGTTTTGAGCCGGCCGGAATGGTAGACCATCCGAATATTAAGAGTACTACTTCCATAGTTGACTTCATCTTCAGGTCACTGGCCTATGAATACCTCGATCGCTCCGACCTGGTTCATGTGCTCGATAAGCCGGAAGTAATGAATACCGGAACAGAAGCCTGGGATGACATACAGGAACAAAAGCCGGAACTGAGTGATGTGCGTGTTGTTGCGGCAGCGCAGCCGAAAAGCAATCCCGATGCGGCGCGAACTGCAAAAGC
The DNA here is from genome assembly GCF_000814475.1 of Flavihumibacter solisilvae. GTDB lineage: Bacteria > Bacteroidota > Bacteroidia > Chitinophagales > Chitinophagaceae > Flavihumibacter > Flavihumibacter solisilvae. The sequence goes on from NZ_JSVC01000002.1 coordinate 244,147, forward strand.
AGGCTCACCGGTAAAGGTGGAAAACGGAAGCGGACTGGACGCCCTTAATGCAGCCAATAAATCGATGCAGAGTGATGCCCCGGCCTGCAATGTATGTGGTCACCTGACCATACGCAGCGGTACCTGCTATAAGTGCCTGAATTGCGGAAACAGCCTCGGTTGCAGTTAATTAGTTTAATGGACGGTTTCTAATACCATGATCTGCCTGTTTTTACAGGTGGATCATTTTTTTTTTGAGAGGTAGAAGGACCTAATAAATTGTATTTATTTATGATTTGGCATATCTTTCCGACATAGTAATGCGTTATTTCATCCGTATCGTTAACTAAATCCCCCTACCGTATGCAAAAACTGATGGCCATTTTTGCTTTGGCGATTTTGCTCACATCTTGTAGCAGGGCGGTTACTCCGAGTGAGGCTGCCAACCACAAATACAAGAAGTGCCGGGCTATTCGCTAAGCCTGATTGGTAAATGAATTGACACTCCACCCCGGTTCCCCAAAGAGCCGGGGTGGTTTGTTTTTACCCTTTTACTACTTTGCAGCCTCAAACAGACAGGAATGAAAAGACGGATCATCATCTTGTTGCTGGCATACAGCCTTCCGCTCCTGGCGCAGGAAAAAACAGGAGTGGTCTCAGGTCCGATGCTTGCACAGGTGGAATTACGTACCGCGCGGATCTGGTTCGAGGCGGGCAGCGATCTGAAATCGGCTACCGTTAAATACTGGAAAGAGAGTGAAAAAAGCAGTTCCCAGGTGCCGTTTACAAAGATTTATGGCTATGACAGGTTTTCTCCCATGCAGGCTGAGATCGGCGGTCTTGAAATGAATACCCGCTACCAATACCGCATCATATATAATGGCAGGGAAACCAGTTATACCGGCTCATTTGTTACAAAGGAACTCTGGCAATTCCGAAAGCCGGCACCCGACTTCAGCTTCCTTGCCGGAAGCTGCACATATTTCAACGAACCTGCCTTTGACCGCCCCGGCAAACCGTACGGCCAGGACTCCTCCATCTTCAGTACTATGGCAAATGAAAAAGCCGACTTTATGTTATGGCTGGGTGACAACTGGTACACCCGCGAGGCTGATTATTCCAGTGAATGGGGATTGTGGTATAGGGCAAGCCGCGATCGGAGTATGACGATCCTGCAATCCTTCCTGAAAGCAATGCCGCATTATGCCATCTGGGATGACCACGATTTCGGACCCAATGACATCGGGAGCATTTACCATCTGAAGGATGCAAGCAGGAAAATTTTTATGAGCTATTGGGGTAATCCTTCCTATGGGGAAGACGGTAAAGGTATATACACAAAACTTTCTTATAGTGATGTTGACTTCTTTCTCACCGATGACCGTACCTGGCGCAGCCCGGACCGGATGCCACCTACCGAAAACGGCCAGCCGAATCCCAATAAAACGATGTTTGGTGCGGATCAGCTAAACTGGTTAAAGCAATCGTTGTTGTTCAGCAATGCCACTTTCAAGGTCATAGCAGTCGGAAGCCAGGTGTTGAACCCGGTTTCTGCAGTGGATAAACTGCTCGACTTTCCCTTTGAATATAACCAGCTTGTTGGTTTCATCGCGGAACAGAAGATCAGTGGCGTATTATTCATGACCGGTGACCGGCATCACAGTGAGATCATTAAAGTAAACCGCCCGGGCAATTACCCGCTCATTGATATTACCATTTCTCCGTTAACTTCCGGGTCACATAATTTTGGTCCGGAAAAAGACAATCCTTACCGCATTGTAGGTATCGATCAAAAGCAGAATTTTGGCAGGATATCAGTTACGGGGTCAAAAGGTGAGAGAACCCTCACCGTCGTGTACAAGGATCTGAAAGGTGCAGAGATCGCCACCTGGTCTGTAAACGAAAAGGAACTGAAAGCAAAATAACAGGCAATGACAATTTCATTCTCATACGACAGGAAGCAGGTAATCCAGGCACTACGGTATCATTTCTTTACCCGGGTAGAAATAAGGATCCTCGTGATTCTTATTAACGTATTTACTATCGCTGCTGCGGTATTGCTTTACCTGAAAAAGATCCAGCCATTCTCTTTCCTTCTTTTCTCAACACTGTGGATGGCGCTGATGCTTGTGATCTGGCGTATACTCCCCAATAGCATCTATAAACGATCGCACACTTTCCGTGATGAATTCATGATGACCATCAACGAAAATGATGTTACCCTCACGACTGAAAGAGGCGTCCAGCACTGGCCCTGGCAGCGTTTCAGCAAGTTCATCGAAACGCCATATTTCTTTCACCTTTATTTTGATAACCGCTCATTCTTTCTCGTGCCGAAAGACGCTTTTGCAAACATTACCGATCAACAGGAAACAAGAGAACTGCTTCGAAGGAAGATAACGAATAACAGCAGGTGAATGCACTGCAATGCTTTCTGACTTTACCTCGGTTTATATTTCGCTGCTTCGAAAATTTCACCTGGTGATAATGCGAGCAGTTGTTCGGGAGTTACGGATGGATTTTTTTCAATGTATGCTTCGATGATCCGCATCCCAATCCACTGGCCAATATTGCCTGGTGAAAGGGATGGGAATCCCTGTGTTGTGGGCGCATCACCAATATACATCTGGATAATGGCAGGTTCGGTACTGTATAAGTGATCATTCTGCAGCAGGAGGTTCCAGATTGTCCCTTCATTTTCGCGGCACCATTCCAGTTGTTTTGACGAGTATCCTGTAATTATACTGTCGGCAGTTTCCCGGAGCATCCTGGATGTAAGCCACCAGTATTTTCCTTTCCAGATCATTTGCCCGATAAGGGGTTGCGCTTCACTCCGGTCAGGGTAAATGTCTTCCAAAACAACCTTTACACAATTTGCCGGGATGTATGCTTTTTCAAATCTTTTCGAGATATAAGCCGGGAAAAGCTGCTGTCCTTCAACCGACGTATAAAAGGGAAAATCCTGCCCGGCATACAACTGGAGACCGATGGCTACAGCGCTTTCTGTAATGGCTGCTCCCGGGGCGTCAAACGGCCCGAGATAGCTGATGAATTTCGGTACTTCATACCGTGGGAAATAATATTTAATATGCCTGAAGCCACTGTTAAGTTCCTTTTCAACAGCAGACAGGTCGTCAAATTGTTTTTTTGTAGAAGTGTATACCTGGTAATAACTGGTAAAGAAATGGCGGTTGGCGGAACGCAGAACTTCATTAGTATCATTCATCAGTCCGGCACCGAGAATATTGGCAGTGAAATCATTTATGAAATAAGGATACCTGGCAGACAGCGTTTTCAGGCCCGAATCAAGTCTGTTTGAATCCAGGGAAAAGTAATCCCTGTCGAACCTTTCGATATGGGTATCCACTTTGATCCCGGAAACATCCGGACTATTTTTAACGCCACCTTTACAAGCATGGAGGAATAATATGCTGAAGACGAGGAGCCTGCTGTATTTCATAAATCCGAAACGTTTGATCATTTGTTTTGTTGTTATACCGTAACGTACATTCGTATCTATAAAGATAACCGGGAAAATTTATTCAGATGAAGATCGTACTGGCGCAACAGAATTATCATATCGGGAATTTCAGTGCAAATACTGCAAAGATCATTAAGGCCATTAGGGAGGCCCGGTCAGCGGGAGCAGACATGGTTGTTTTTTCCGAACTGTGTGTTTGCGGGTACCCACCCCGCGACTTCCTCGAGTTTGAAGATTTCATCGACCAGTGTTACCTGTCAATCGATGAGATCAGGGCATATACACAGGATATAGCAGTTATTGTCGGCGCCCCGCAGCGAAACGCAGTAAGCGAAGGGAAAGACCTCTTCAATGCCGCATGGTTTCTTTATGAAGGAGAGGTTAAGGCTGTTGCGCACAAGACCTGCCTGCCAACTTACGACGTGTTTGATGAATACCGTTACTTCGAGCCGGGATATTCCTGGAATGTAATCCCGTTCAAGGGCCGACGAATCGCCCTCACCATCTGTGAAGATATCTGGGCATTAAGCGAAAATCCCCTTTATCGCGTGAGTCCGATGGATGAACTCATGAAACAGCAGCCGGACCTGATGATCAATATTTCTGCTTCACCTTTTGATTATGATCATGATGAAGACCGGAAGGAAATCGTAAAAGCGAATGTGTTGAAATATGGTTTGCCAATGCTCTATTGCAACTGCGTTGGATCACAGACGGAAGTAGTCTTCGATGGTGGAAGTGTATATTACAATGCGAAAGGCGAGCTGCTAAAAGAAATGAAATATTTCGAAGAAGATACCGGGTTAATAGATTTGAACGAGCGCGATCATCAGCAATCTGCTCACGACGTGGAGTTGAAAAAACTGGATAAGGAAATGCGGGTTTCAAAAGTGACAGATCCGGACAAGGTGATTGATTATCTGACGGACCAAAGAAATATCGCCCAGATCTATGATGCCCTCATCCTTGGCATCAGGGATTACTTCAGTAAAATGGGCTTTAACAAAGCCATCCTTGGAAGCAGTGGAGGAATTGACAGTGCAGTTACCCTCGCCATTGCGTGCGATGCATTGGGAAAAGACAATGTAAGGGCTGTGCTGATGCCTTCGCAGTATTCGACTACTCATTCTGTTTCTGATGCAGAACAGCTGAGTATTAACCTGGGCAATCCTTATGATATTATTCCAATCAGGCAGGTATTTGATTCCTTTATGGAAACACTGGAACCTGTATTTGGTGAGTTGCCTTTCAGTGTGGCAGAAGAGAATCTGCAGAGCCGCACGCGTGGTAACCTGCTCATGGCTATCGCCAACAAGTTTGGATACATACTATTGAACACTTCCAATAAAAGCGAACTGGCGACAGGATATGGCACCTTGTATGGTGACATGGCTGGTGGTCTCAGTGTACTCGGTGATGTATATAAAATGCAGGTGTTTGCACTCGCCCGTTATATCAACAGGAACGGAGAGATTATCCCGGGCAATATCATCACCAAACCACCGTCGGCGGAATTGCGCCCCGGGCAAAAGGACAGCGACAGCCTGCCCGAGTATGATTTGCTTGATAAAGTATTGTATCAGTATATCGAGCGTTTCCAGGGGCCACAGGAGATCATTGCGATGGGTGTTGATGCCGCCCTGGTTAACAGGGTCCTAAAGCTTGTGAACACAAATGAATACAAGCGTAACCAGTTCTGTCCTATCATCCGCGTGAGTTCAAAAGCATTCGGCGTAGGAAGAAGATTGCCGATCGTAGGAAAATATTTAAGCTAGGTGTAAAGTCGTCAACCCCATAAAAATTGTAGCCCCCGTATAGAAATACAGGGGCTCTGTTTATGAAATCAGCAGATAAAAACTTAATGCAGGATTGATGTAATCAGATGAATCAATGAATCAGTTTGATATGGAGGCGAACATTCGCCTGTGTGTCCGGATCAACGACATCAATATACGTTTCAAGCGTACTGGCGTCGAGGGTTTTGATCGTCATATCCCCTGTTAACAGTGAATTGGGAATGGACACATTCAATATAGTTTCATTCGATTTGAAAGCCCAGGTAAAGTCGGTGGTTTGAGGATCGGCAGGATCACACTTTAAAGTGCCCTGGTCAGCTATACCGGTGCCACCGGTTTTGAAAGTGAACTTATCGTCCTTATCACAATCTTCCAGGGGATAAGGAAAGTCTACTGTCCCGTTCTTGTCGATATCCAGTCCCACAGTTGAGATTTTCCATACCTGTGCGGTAAGTAATTCAGTTTTTGATTTGGAAGAGGGTTCGTCGTTATCCTTCCCGCAAGAGAGCATGGCCAGAGAAAACAAGCAACCTAAAAAAAGCAAGGGACTCCGCATGCTTTTGATCATAAGGGTGGATTTTGCCTTTAATAACAGGAAAAAGGGTATTTTATTGTGCCGGCAAAAAAATATTAGTCCCCGAAATGATTTTGAATACATTGGCAGAGGAATTGCAAGCATAGAGTTCGTATTTTACATTATTAAAGTTACACTATGTTACCTACTTCGGAGGATATCCGTCAGCTGAATGAAAAGATACAATATCAGGGCGAATTCATAGATCGCCTGCGTGATGAAGTGGGAAGGGTAATCGTTGGCCAGCACCATATGCTTGACCGCTTGCTTATCGGCTTACTGAGTAATGGGCATGTATTGCTTGAAGGTGTGCCCGGACTCGCAAAAACACTCACCATAAAATCCCTGGCACAGGCCATAGATGCGCGTTTCAGCAGGATCCAGTTTACACCGGACCTGCTCCCTGCAGACGTTATAGGAACCATGATCTACCACCAGCAGAAAAATGAATTCGTGGTGCGGAAGGGACCCATTTTTGCCAATTTCATCCTCGCGGATGAGATCAACCGGGCCCCGGCCAAGGTGCAAAGTGCCCTGCTTGAAGCCATGCAGGAAAGGCAGGTGACGATAGGTGATAACACTTATCCATTGGAAGAACCATTCCTCGTACTTGCGACCCAGAACCCTCTCGAACAGGAAGGTACCTATCCGCTTCCCGAAGCGCAGGTAGACCGTTTCATAATGAAGGTTATTGTGGGTTATCCGTCAAAGCAGGAAGAACAACTGATCATCAGGCAGAATGTCCAGGGATTCAAGACGCCGAAGATCCAGCAGGTTGTCGGGATGCGTGAAATGATCGAAGCGAAAGACCTGGCGCGAAAGGTTTATATGGATGAAAAAATAGAGCAGTATATCCTTGATATTGTTTTCGCTACAAGACAACCGGAACAATATGGCCTGAGTAAACTAAAGCCACTGATTTCCTATGGCGGGTCACCACGTGCCAGCATTAACCTGGCACTGGCTTCCAAAGCCTACGCATACCTGTCGAAGCGTGCCTTCGTTATTCCGGACGATGTGAAAGCGATCGCGAAAGATGTCTTGCGGCACCGCCTTGGTCTTACTTATGAAGCAGAAGCGGAAAACGTGAACGTTGAGCAGGTTGTCGAAGATATTCTCAAAACAATACAGGTGCCTTGAGAGAGTTCTCATTCACTCATTGACAAATTCACATATTCACTTTGTTAACCACTTCACAGATACTAAAAAAGGTAAAGGAACTTGAGATCAAGAGCAAGCGCCTGACACGTCACCTGTTTACAGGTGAGTATCACAGTGCGTTCAAAGGCCGTGGCATGTCATTCAAGGAAGTGCGGGAATATACCGCAGGTGATGACATCAGGTTTATAGACTGGAATGTATCCGCCCGTTTCAATCATCCTTTCAGCAAGCTGTTTGAAGAAGAAAGGGAACTTACAATGATGCTTCTTGCTGACATCAGTGCCAGCTCGTTGTTTGGAACAGTGCTCGCCAGGAAAAAGGATATGGTTACCGAGATAGGTGCCGTGCTGGGATTCTCGGCAATCAGTAACAATGACAAAGTGGGCAGCGTCCTGTTCAGTGAAGACATCGAAAAATACATCCCGCCAAAAAAGGGAAGGGACCATGGTCTGTATATAGTTCGGGAATTGCTTACCCGCGAAGGAAAAAAGAAAGGTACTGATATCTCTCGGGCACTGCGTTATCTCAACAATACGACCAGGCAGAAATGTATTGTGTTTGTCCTCAGCGATTTTCTTGATCCGGGTTTTGCGGATGCATTAAGGGTCGCCGGTAAGAAACACGATGTGATTGGTATTAAAGTATATGACCCGATGGATATGCAACTTCCCGATGCCGGTGTCCTTGAAATAGAAGACGCTGAAAGCGGACAGGTAGCCAGGATCGATACCTCTGACTACCTGGTAAGGAAAGCACACCAGGACGCTTTTTTCCGGCACTCGGAATGGTGTAAGCAGGTATTCACCCGTGCAGGGTGCGACTTGCTGCACATCTCCACAAAAGAAGACTACGTTAAAGTGTTACAGAAATTTTTTATCGGAAGAACCTAGATCGGAATATGCGATTCAGCAGGAAAGAAACAATTGTGACTATCATATTCACCCTGTCATGCACCATGTTATATGCGCAGCAGGTGCGGGTGAAAGCTTCCGTTAACCGGGACCGTATCCTTATCGGCGAACCAATCGTTCTCCAGCTTGAAGCTGAACTTCCGGAAGGAGAATCATACACCTGGTTCCGCCTGGATTCCATCGATCATTTTGAATGGCTGGCAAAAGGTTCTGTTGATACCCTTGATGCGGTACAGGGAAAACTGTATAAACAACTGGTAACTATCACCTCATTTGATTCGGGCAGCTGGACCATTCCCAGGCTTTCCCTCCAGGTGAAGAACAGCAGTTACCTTACAGATTCCATACCAGTAAGTGTTGAATACAGCAACGCCGATCCCAACAAGCCTTATCATGATATCCGGGATATTATCGAAGTGCCGGCTGCTGAAACCAACAAGGTTAATTATATAATTGCGATTGTGACATTGCTCGCAATAGCTGGGCTGATCTACCTGCTTACCAGGAAAAAGAAAGAAAAAGTTGAGGCCAAAATTCCGACAGGTCCTGTAATGACAGCCTACGAGAAGGCATTGTCTTTATTGTCTGCGCTTAAACCAAGACTGATGCAGAGCAACGGGCACGTAAAAAATCTGTATATCGAATTGAATGACATTCTTCGCGATTATTTCCGTGAAGAAAAACTGGTGTTGGAACCGGACAGTACAAATGATCAGCTTGTGGTCAGGATAAAACGATATATCAATAAAGAACAGGCAATCCGTCTCGCGCAGTCACTCAGATTGGTAGATGCAGTTAAATTTGCAAAATATCAGCCGTCATCCGGTGAAAATGAAGAAGTGTTGAATTCAGTTCAGCATGCAATTGAAGGAATCAATGAGCAAATTCATCAAAAACAAACCAATTGATCACCCGGTATTTTGAAAGTGTGGATTTTGCATGGCCCTGGGTCATGTCGCTGCTTGTGATCATTCCACTGCTTGGCTGGTGGTATTGGAAAAAGCACAGCTCCCTGGCGGGTACTCTGCTGGTTTCCACGACACAATCCATTTCGACGAATAACAGGGGATGGAAAACCAGGCTCGCACACTTTCCTTTCGTGTTAAGGTTGCTTACGCTTGCCTGCGTTATTATGGCTCTGGCGCGTCCTCAAACAAGATTTGATGAAGAACAGGTTAGCGGGGAAGGGGTGGATATCATCATTTGCATTGATGTCAGCGGAAGTATGCTTGCGCAGGACTTTACCCCGAACAGGCTTGAAGCGGCAAAGGAAGTAGCTGCACGTTTCGTTGATACACGCAAAACAGACAGGATAGGAGTCGTAATCTTCTCAGGCGAAAGCTTCACCTTATGTCCATTGACTACCGATAAATCTGTCATTAAGACCCAGCTCTACGGTATCCAGAGCGGATTGCTTGAAGATGGTACTGCGATAGGGTCAGGGCTTGCAACGAGTGCCGACCGCCTTCGTGTCAGCAAGGCCAAAAGCAAGGTCGTTATTCTGCTGACCGATGGAGAGAACAATGGTGGCCAGATTCCTCCTGTTACTGCAAAAGAGATTGCCAAAAAAATCGGCATTAAAGTATATACAATAGGAGTGGGTACAGAAGGGTATGCGCCAATACCTGTACAGGCTTCTGACGGCTCTATTGTAATGCAAAGGGAAAAAGTGAACATCGATGAAAAGCTGCTCACCCAGATCGCGAATGAAACCGGTGGAAAATATTTCCGTGCGCAGGATAATGAAGGTCTCGAACAGGTATATGCGGAAATTGACAAGCTTGAGAAATCCACGATTGAAGTCACTGCCATCCGCAGATATACCGAACGATTCCTTCCGCTTGTTATAGCAGCGCTATTTTTTCTCATGCTCGAATGGGTCCTGCGCTTTACGGTCTTAAAAAAATTCCCATGATCAAAGCAAGAGTGTATAAGTCCACCGGCAGCTGGTATATCCTGAAAGACGAGACCGGAAAGCAATTCAACGGACGGATCAAGGGAGTGTTCAAGATCGGCGACATTACGTCGACTAACCCGCTTGCTGTCGGCGATTGGGTGGATGCGGAAATGGAGAATGAAAAGGAAGACAGTGTGATCATCACATCTATCTACGACAGGGAAAATTATATCACGCGCACATCTCCACACCGTAAAGTTCAGCACCATATCATTGCCGCTAACCTTGACCAGGCACTGTTGTTTGCAACTCTGAAGGAACCGCGTACATCACAGGGATTTATCGACAGGTTTCTTGTAACAGCTGAAGCTTATCATATACCTGCAATTCTTGTTTTTAATAAAGCTGATCTTTACAGGAAGAAGGAAACAGACAAATATGCGCATCTTGAATCGGTATATTCAGATATAGGCTACCGCGTGGAACTGATCAGTGTGAAAGAACATAAAGGCATTGAAGCTGTAAGAGACATTCTGCAGAACAAAACAACATTGATCAGTGGTCATTCGGGTGTGGGTAAGTCCACATTCATCAATGCTGTTTTCCCGGAAATGGCTTTACGCACACAGGAGGTGAGTGAATGGAGTGGTAAAGGAATGCACACGACCACATTTGCAGAAATGTTTGACCTTCCGGACGGAGGACGTATTATTGATACGCCGGGTATAAGGGAACTGGGCCTGGTAGGCATTACCAGGCAGGAATTGTCACACTATTTTCCGGAAATGCGGAAAGTGCTTAACGATTGCCAGTTCAACAACTGCCTTCATATGAATGAACCGGGGTGTGCTGTTAAAGCAGCTGTCAGTAACGATACAATTGACATAGACCGCTATGTCAGCTATTGCACCATACTGGACTCAATAGATGAAAAAGATTACTGAAGGACAGGTCAGCTGATGAACTTTTTAGCAGTATTGATCAACAGTCTTGATTCCAGGAACTGCGCCACATCAGATACAGCCTTGTTGTGATTAGCCAGGGCTTTGCTTACCTTTTGCGGATAAAGGCAGATCCCGGTATAGATGTTATAATGCAGGCTGAGCGGATTTCCACGGTAGTTAAAATCCCAGATCAGGGAATCGAAATCGTCAACCTTGTTACTGAACCTTACTTTAAGTCCTTCGGCAAGCAGGTTAGCTACTTCATAAAATCGTTTAAGTCCGCCATCTTCATCAATTACGGCTTCAGTGAAACCATCATGGGTGTGGAGTACGGGGCACATATGTGTAGGATTTAGGTAACGGATCAAAAAGGCACTAAGCCTTAAACTTCTTCGCTTTCGGCACTTTTTCGCCGTTGAGCAGCCTTTCCGCACCCACATTTTTCCCATTGCTGGGACAACCGGATTTACGCGACGCATTGCATGAGATCAATACGCAGGCAAATGCGAAGGTTAATAACAAGGCTCCTGACCGGGTGAATTTCATATCACTTTTATTTAGAAACGAATAAGTCATGAAAATAGTATGCCAGTTACCCGTTTTGTTCCCGCGTTTCTTCTCCCTTTTGTTCCCGGAACCAGTCCGCATAGCGCATGTAATTGTGCGCAATCCGGTCAATTTCACCACTGATCTGGCTTCCACTGATGTCTTTTATCTTTTTGGCCGGCACCCCAGCATAAATACTGTTTGGTTCGCATACCGTGCCTTCCAGTACAACTGCTCCCGCAGCTATGATGGTATTGCTGTGAACAACCGCATTATCCATAATGATTGCTCCCATTCCCACTAAAACATTATCATGAATGATGCACCCGTGGATGATGGCGTTATGTCCTACAGAAACGTTGTTTCCCAGTATAACTTTGGTTTGCTGGTATGTTGCATGTACTACAACGCCGTCCTGGATATTTACTCTGTCTCCCATCCTGATGCTGTTCACGTCTCCCCTTACAACTGCGCTGAACCATACACTGCAGTCGTCTCCCATTACAACATCTCCGACGATCGTGGCATTTGGTGCGATGTAGCAATTCACACCAAACTGTGGATACACTCCGTCTACATGCATTATAAGCGGCATAATATGTCTGAGGTTTGATACAAATATCAGCATCTTTGTGCAATAAAGCTGATTATGAATCAACGGCAGATCTTTCTGCAGCACGTCGCACAAACTTCACCTGCACCACTTGCACTGGAAATAGTTAAGGCGAGCGGTGTTACGCTCACAGATAAATCCGGCAGGGAATATATAGACCTGATCGCGGGCATCAGTGTTTGCAATGTCGGTCATTGCCATCCAAGGGTTGTCAAAGCAATCCGCCAGCAGACTTCCCAATACCTCCATCTTCTCGTATATGGGGAATTCATCGAAACGCCGCAGGTACAATATGCAAAGCTGCTTACAGATCACCTCCCTGATTCATTGAATTGTGTGTACTTCACCAATTCAGGCGCGGAAGCAGTGGAAGGTGCCATGAAGCTTGCCAAACGTGTTACAGGGCGCACAACGATTATCGCTTTCAACCAGTCGTACCATGGTTCAACGCAGGGTGCCCTGAGTATAATAGGGGACGAATACTGGAGAAATGCTTTTCGTCCCTTACTGCCAGGCATATTGCATATGCAGTATAATGACTTTTCCATGATCGACAGTATCGACCATAATGTGGCATGTGTGATCCTGGAAACTGTGCAGGCGGAACGGGGAATATTTGCACCTTCGAAGGAGTGGCTATCGGCATTGCGCAAACGATGTTCTGAAGTTGGCACCTTGCTGATCATGGATGAAATTCAGACTGGGTTCGGACGCACCGGTCACCTTTGGGGATTCGAGGCATTTGGAATTGTGCCGGATATAATTCTCCTTGGTAAAGCGCTGGGTGGCGGAATGCCACTGGGAGCTTTTATTACAGACAAGAAGCTGATGGATGCACTAACTGACAAGCCGGTACTTGGACATATCACAACCTTTGGTGGTCATCCTGTCTGTTGTGCAGCAGGTATGGCTGCGATGAAAGTATTGCTGAAGGAAGACCTGATCGAAAAGGTGGCCGCAAAAGAAGTTCTTTTCCGCCAGTTGCTTCAGCACCCTGCTATCCGGGTGGTAAGGTCACGCGGTTTATTGATTGCTGTGGAGTTTGATACTGCAGAGACCTGTAAAAGGATAATTGACCGCTGCATTGAGAATGGTGTTCTTACAGACTGGTTCCTGTTTGCTGCAAATTGCCTGCGCATTGCACCACCACTGACGATCTCTAAAAAAGAAATTAAACGGACCTGTGAAGTACTCCTGCATGCAATGGGAAATGTTTGAAACGACTAGCTTACCATGTTGAATGCAACAGCGTGTTCCTAATACTTCAGCCAGGTAGGGATGCATCAGTGGGTTTTAGTTTGTATTTCGGGTAGATAGTGAAGAGCAACCGACCTGAAAGCGGATACCTGCTCTTCTATCCATTCATCTCCATGACCATATTCCTTGGCGAGCAATGTTGCAACCACCGTTGATGATTCAATTGCAGCTTTTGCATTAAGCAATAATGCCCTTGTCCTTCGCGATAAAGCATCTTCAACGGTCATGCACATTTCTTCACGTGCCGCCCATATAATGCTGGCTTTGGAATAGGGGAGGGAAGGATGGATCTTTTCAGCCATCGCGGGTTCATGATGTTCAATTTCCCGGATAAAAGCCAGGTCACTTCCATAATAGTAAGCCGCATCATGATACCCATTCACAACCTGTGCGCCATGTATACTCAGATCCTGTGTTACGCATGGTATATCGGGCAGCCTGTTCTGTTGAATGGCAACCCGCAACACATCTTCAGCCATTTTCCGGTAAGTTGTCCATTTGCCACCGGTTATGCTGATCAGTCCGCTCTCACTCGTTTCGATAAAATGATCCCGCGATAATGCGGCAGTACTTGCAGCCGAGCCTTTCACAAGCGGGCGAAGCCCTGAAAACACCGACCGGATATCTTCACGTTTGGGGTCACCGGCAAGGTATTTACCTATCTGGTGCAATATGAAGTCAATTTCCTCTTCTTTCGGAATTGGTTCGGCGACAGGTTCGCTGACCGGGATGTCGGTTGTTCCGATGATAAGTTGCTGGTGCCAGGGCACGGCAAACAACACCCGGCCATCGGAAGTTTCCGGAATAAGGATTGCCGTATCACCGGGAAGGAAGGATTTGTCTACAACCAGGTGTGTTCCCTGGCTCATGGTCAGCACCGGCGAACGCGATGGGTCATCTTCCTGCCGGAGCACATCAGTGAAGATACCTGTGGCGCTGATTACTGTGCCTGCAAGTATTTCGTGAGAGTCGTTATTCAGCTGGTCACGGGCAAGCACACCCGATATCTTTCCATTTGTTTTCAGCAGCTTTTCTGCCTTCATGTAATTAAGCACAACAGCTTCCTGTCCGGCCGCAGTCTGCGCCATATTGATGGCCAGCCTCGCATCATCAAATTGACCATCATGAAATAACACGCCACCGCGCAAGCCTTCCGGGTCAAGGGTAGGTGCATGCTGCAATGCTTCTTCACGCGAAAGAATTACCGAAGGCCCCAGCCCCAGGTTGCCCGCCATCCAATCATATATTTTGAGTCCGAGTCCGTAAAATGGACCTTCCCACCATTTATAATTCGGTAGCAGGAACGACTGGTTCTTTACAAGGTGTGGTGCATTCTGTCGCAGCAAACCTCTTTCCTTCAGCGCTTCCATCACAAGTTTTACATTTCCTTGCTGCAGGTATCTTACGCCTCCATGCACGAGTTTGGTTGAACGTGATGATGTTCCTTTTGCAAAATCGTGTTGCTCTACCAGGATTGTACTGTATCCACGTGACGATGCATCAATGGCGATGCCCAGGCCGGTAGCCCCTCCACCGATTATGCACAGGTCCCAGTGCGACCTGGAGTTCATCCTGCTTAGCATTTCTGAACGTTTCATAGGGTCATGTTTCGTCAGCCCAGGCTATGCTGGCTTTGATCGCCCGGTTCCAGCCCCGTATCAGGGGTTCCATTTCCTCCATGGTCTTGTCCGGGTAGAAATATTTGTCAGCCTTCCATTGCTGCTGTATATCCGCAATGCTTTCCCAATACCCGACTCCCAGTCCTGCCAGATATGCTGCTCCAAGTGCCGTTGTTTCGTAAACCTGTGGTCGTACAACCGGTACCTGCAGCACATTACATTGAAATTGCATCAGCAGGTTATTGATCGTTGCACCGCCATCTACACGGATCTCCTTTATAGGCATACCTGCATCTGACTCCATTGCTTTCAATACATCCCGAACCTGGAAAGCAATACTTTCAAGTCCCGCCCTTGCGATATGAGCTTTAGATGTTCCCCGGGTGAGACCGAAAATCGTACCTCTCGCCTGTTGGTTCCAGTGTGGTGCCCCCAGGCCCGCAAATGCCGGAACTATATAAACTCCGTTCGTATCGCTGACGCCGGTTGCAAGCGTTTCAATATCGGCAGAAGCCCTGATCATGTACAGCCCGTCGCGAAGCCATTGCACGATCGCTCCGCCGATAAAGATGCTTCCTTCGACAGCATACTCAACGCGGTTATTGATTTTCCAGGCGACTGTAGTCAACAGGTTGTTGGCCGACCTCACGATCTGTTCTCCCGTATGCATCAAAAGGAAACAACCTGTTCCATAAGTGTTTTTAACCATTCCCGGCTGTGTACATTGTTGGCCGAATAATGCAGCCTGCTGATCCCCGGCAATTCCGGCTAATGGAATGTTTACATTTTTTACTATCGCTTCGGTAACGGAGTAGATCCTGCTGCTGGGAATAATCTCGGGTAGTAATGATGCCGGAATATCAAAAAGTTTCAGGAGATCCGTGTCCCACTCGCATGTCTGGATATTCATCAGCATGGTGCGGGATGCGTTGGATACATCTGTCACATGTACCTTCCCGTTAGTAAGTTTCCACGACAGCCAGCAGTCGATGGTTCCGAATGCCAGTTCACCCTTTACAGCCCGTTCTCTCGCCCCCGGCACATGATCAAGTATCCACTTCAATTTGGTTGCTGAAAAATAAGCATCAGGCACCAGGCCGGTTTTTTCCTGGAGCATTGGAGTGAGCCCTTCATTTTTTAACTGGTCACAGTAGTCTGCAGTCCTGCGATCCTGCCACACAATTGCATTATAGACAGGCCTGGAGGTGGAACGATCCCATACAACCGTAGTTTCGCGCTGGTTCGTAATTCCAATTGCAGCTACTTCACTGGTGGTGATTCCCGCCTTTGCGATCACTTCTGCAAGCACAGAAAATTGTGAAGCCCAGATCTCTTCTGCATCATGCTCGACCCAGGCAGGATGTGGATAAAGCTGTGTGAACTCTTTCTGTGCAACCTGGATTATGTGCCCGTTTTTGTCAAACAGAATGGCTCTTGAGCTTGTAGTTCCCTGGTCAAGCGCGAGGATAAATTTTTCCGGCATGCAGGCTGGGTTTTGCATTTTAAGATAAGCAAAAACCACAAGATATCCGTTCGTCATGCGAATTACATTCAGGTCAATAAGTCAATAGGTCAATAAGTGATTCTTTTTCGTTCACTTATTGACCTATTAAGCTATTCGCTTATTAAATTATCGCAGTTCTAGAAAGCTAACCTGAAGCTGCCAAAGACACCAAACCTTGCAACCTTTTCAGGTGGCAGTGGCTGAGGTAGTACGCGCCACACGAAATCGAGCCGGAACACCTTGAAGATATTATCCACGCCAGTGCCCAATTCCATATACATCTTTCCGCCAAGGTTCTTGAAATTGTTTTCTGGTGTCAGGAAATTCAGGTTATAGTTGGCCTGGCTTATATCAGTTGTAATAGCCTTGGCACTCCAGAACTGGCGGAACTTCAGCTTTCTTGTTATGGGGATATAACGAAACAGGCCATTGCCGATGTTGTGTTCGATATTGAATCCCGCATATTGGTCACCGATATACTCCCAGCGCTGCATCAGGTTGAATGCATACTTGTTATAGTAATAAATTTCGTTGCCGGGTATTACGTTAAGCATCATGTATGGCAATGTGCCTGAAACCTTTCCACCGAATACATTATAGTAGAGACTGCCAAACGGTGCGATCTTCATGTAATCAGATACGCTGAGGTAGAACTTGTCATATTTATAATTGCTGTTAAACACCCCGGGAATTCCCCTGGCGTACAGGAATTCAACAATAGGATACGGGCTTCCCAGGCTGAACCTGTTGAAATTACTTTCCAGGAATCTTTCATTGTAACCGAACCGCAGCCGGATTCCGGCTTCGAAGTTATTCAGCGCTTCTCCCTTTCCGCCATTCGTTTCAAATAGTTCCTTTGGCGGCAGGTTCATCAGCGGGTCAAATTTCTTGTTTATGGCCATGAAAGTCGCAGAGATGCCGGGACTCCATTCCTTGAAATATTCCACTTTGGCTTCCTGGATCTGCATGAATTTAATAGGGACTCCCTGCTTACGGATCGCCAGGGCAAAGATGTTGTCTGTACTGATCTCATCATAATACACCTGCCCGTTGTCAAGATCTTTCGTGAAACTCGCATGGATATGTGACCTTGGTGATCGCGTCAGGATATATTTTGCCTCCAGCTTTCCTTTAAATGCCTTATCGCCAAAACCATACGCAAGGTAACCATGCAGGTAAAGATCCTTGTGGAATTTCGGGTTGGTGCCGAGATCAAAACGCATCCTGAAACCTTCCCATTGGTTTCCGGTGAACCAGTTATACCATGGGCCGATTTCAAAATTGCCCACATTCTTGTATCCTGTGGCCAGGAAGTTGATGGTATTTACATATCTCTTAAAGAGAGGCATTTTCCGGAGCGTATCTATCATGGCGTAAATGCCCTGCTCATTTTTGCTGAGCTCTTCATGTCGTGAATCCGACCAGAACGTGTCGGCTTTTTGCATGGCACCCGGTGCAAAAAGGATCTCAGACTGCACCTTGTTCTTAGAGATACTGTCTCTGATGTACTGCTCATTCACAATCACATCCCGATAGGTTGTTGTCTTACGCCCGATGGCACCAAAACCACTTTTGCCGAGTGGAGCGATATCCACAACGAACTTATCCTTACCCAGGAACCAGGTGCTGTCATTGATCATTCTGTATTCCTGGATCAGGCTTAACTTGTCAACGAAGTTGATGTTTGCTTCCTTGCTGAGATGGAGCGTCATTTTTTGGATCGCCCAGGTGGTATCATGCACCCAGCAGTCCCCGTTGAAGGTATTTTCGCCTTTTCTCTTCGGAGTGAAAAGCATATGGATCAGCCGCCGCCCGGCAACATACTGTGTATCCAGTACTTTATAACTGTAATATGCGTCGCCGTTATCGCTGATGGGACTGATAAACTGCTTGTCGAATACCGGGATGAAATTGTTGTACACATTCACATTCTGCTCGGTTCCGCCAAGAAGCTTGCTTATGCTCTCATTGTTGATGCCGATCGTTTTAACCGCCTTAATGATCTCCCGGGTCTTCCAGGGCGATTTCTGGTAGTAATAGTCTGAAATTGTTTCTGTCAGGTACACTGGCAGAAAGGGTTGGCCTTCCGTAGTATCTATATTGTCGAAAATAAATCCGAACGGTTTAAGCGGACCAAACTCCTTTAGCTTTTCTTTTTTGATGCGGTTGAGATCAAGCTCCAGTTTGTTATACAGTTCATAGGAGAAGCTGGTGTACCTGTAACGGTCATTTAAAGGCTTTCTCTTTACGATCCGCTTCCACATCAGGTAGCCTCGGTCGATCTTTTTTTTCACCACCACTTCGCTCGTTACCTTGCCCCGCTCCATCGCTACTACCAGTTCGAAGGACGCGCCATTGTCATTGCTGAACCTTGCAGCCACTTCGGGGTTGATCGGGATCCGGACATCCTGGTAACCCACATAAGTGATTTCCAGGGTGTCATTTGGCCATGTATCGAAATGAAAGGAAAAAGCACCTGCAGAATC
The DNA here is from genome assembly GCF_000814475.1 of Flavihumibacter solisilvae. Lineage (GTDB taxonomy): Bacteria > Bacteroidota > Bacteroidia > Chitinophagales > Chitinophagaceae > Flavihumibacter > Flavihumibacter solisilvae. The sequence goes on from NZ_JSVC01000002.1 coordinate 262,915, forward strand.
TGTAAGCCTGCCCTGGTGGGACCGGGTAAACTTCATTGATGCAAAAGGAATGCGTTCATCACTCAGCTTATCTTTAACGTATCCACGGATGGTCCTGCTCTGTGCCTCGGCGAATAAGGTTCCAAGAAGAAAAGTCAGCACCCCGACGGCACGTATGCTATTGGGTCTCAATTCCATAAGGAGACAAAAATACTACAAGTCATTAACGCAGTTTAACATTTAACAGTTGTGTAAAAGCGGGAAGAATTTTGAGATCCGGATGCAAAGTGCTTACTTTGAAGACCAAAGTACTTTTATGTCAACGAATATTTCCGGACTGAATACACTGCAGGACATCCGCAACATGATGGAAAAAAGCAGTCGTTTTATCAGTCTCAGTGGCTGGAGCGGCATATCGGCGGGCATTTGCGGGCTTGCAGGAACCTGGTTCGCCTGGCAACGGATCAACGCCTTTCATGCACAGGCAAACAGCGCTTCATCCCAATGTATTGATTGCCTGAAAACTGATCTGCTGGTAATCGCCTCGCTGGTTTTTGCGGCGGCGTTTGCCACGGCATTTTTTTTCACCTTTTTGCGCAGTCGCCGTGACGGCGGTGTTCTGTGGGGACCGGCAGCACGCAGGCTGCTGTGGAATACCTTGTTCCCCATGTTAGCTGGTGGGCTCGTAATATTGCGACTGGTAAGCCTGGAACAATACGATATAATTATTTCAGTATCATTGATCTTTTATGGACTGGCATTGATCAATGGCAGCCGGTACACCATCGGGGAAGTGAGGTACCTGGGTTATGCGGAACTGGCAACGGGCTTGATAAGCCTGTGGTTGCCGGAGTTGGGATTATCCCTTTGGGCTATTGGCTTTGGATTGCTGCATATCGTATACGGCATTGCCATGTGGTGGAAATATGAACGAACAGGTAACTGAAAATGATGAAGAACCCGATAGAGCATTTAAACAAGATATTCGACAGCCGTATCCGGCTGGGGATAATGAGCGCACTTATGGTGAATGAATCAGTGAACTTCAATGAACTTAAAGAACTTATCGATGTTACCGACGGCAACCTTGCGACGCACGTTAAAACATTGGAGGAAAGCGGATACATAAAGGTTCAGAAAGGATTTATCGGCAGGAAAACAAACACCACTTACTCCGTGACAAAAGCGGGGGAGAAAGCATTCAAAGTGCACCTGGACGCACTTGAAAAAATGATCCGCTCAATAGGATAATTATTGCTGTACTGAATAAAAAAAAACTGCACATCGACCGATGTGCAGTTTTTTTTATTCAGTATGATGGATCAGAAATCAACACCAAGTGCAAAATGCCAAATAGGTCTTCCTTTGAAGAACCCGGACATTTCCCAACCGGTATCAAGTCTCATGAAGTAACCCAGTAACGTACTCCTTGCACCGAAACCGTAACCGCCGACAAATGGACCAACTCCACCCGCTTTGATGCGTACAAGTATATTTCCTTCCTGGTACACTTTTGAAGGCCGGGCAATCCCGTTGTAATTGCCGTTCCATGCAGTACCAAGGTCAACGAACTGGGTCAGCTGGAAGTTCCTTACAAATGCATTATTGATAGGTCTCTTCAACAATGTCGTAAATACCGGGAACCTGAACTCACTGTTTATAACAAGGTTATTGTTGCCATTCGTAATGTTCTGGTTGTGTCCGCGCAGGTTCAGGGCCAGTGCCTGGAATGCATAGGTAGGATCCTGCGGTTGAACTTCTGTATTTGCTTTGGGGAATAGCCATCCGTCCTGTCCGCCGAGATAATACAGGATCTTCTGGTCGCCCCATGAAGCGTCTCCTGCTGCACGCCCGGCCCAGATGAAGTTGCCAATGATCGGGTAATAATAACGCGCATCAAATCCAAAATTGAAACTGGTCTTGCCTTCTGCATAAACCACCTTGCTCAATTGCGTATTGTAGTCAACATACACTTTGTAACGAAGACCATTCCAGATATTGGTTGCCTTTTCAACGGAGTTGTCGTAAATATATTCCAGGCGCAGAAGGCCAAATGTTTTTTTCTTATCGGGCTCGGCGATCGTGCTTGGCGGACCTGCATATGCCTTTGTAACGATCTTGTCCATCCGCACACCAACGTTCGCCCTGATGCTCCTTAGCTTATCGAAAGGATACTTTACACCACCCTGGAAGAGGTTGGTATACAACTTAGCAGGAACAAGGAAACTTTGCTGGAATACAGTACTACCCACATCTGTTCGCCTGTAGTACAACAATGAATAGTCAAACCGGTGCTTCAGGTAATCTACTCTTGCAAGGTATTCGGAACCACTGTTGAACAGTGACTGTGATCCTGGTACGAAGATATTGGGATCACCTACCACAACAGGAATTCCCTGGCCTGCAGTATTGATCAATGGTGCACGGACCATCCCGGTGAATCGAAGGTCTTCCATCAGGTCATACACCGTCACTTTGAACATACCGTTAAAGCCGTTGTTTGAACTGTTCGTTACCGGTAGTGCGCCCGTAAATGGCTCATACCTGGTTATCAACACATCATTATTGAACAGTGACCCTGTTACCTGGTCCACTGAAAACTTCAACCGGTAATCAAATCGTCCGGCCCTTTTCAACACTGAAGGCTGGCTTTCTTCCTGCTGGCCCCTGGTGATCATCTGCTGGATCGCTGAATCAGCCTTGTCGCGCCCGAATTCAGATTCAAATTCACTCACGGCATTGCGGGCTGAATCGGTAGTACTGTCAGGCACCTGGAACTTGAGCGCTTCACCACTGGCAACCCGCATTTTATCAATGCTGCGCCTGCGGTAATCGGTTGGCCTGGGATTCACATTCCTTCTTTTCAGTGCGTTTTCGTCCACCTTCAGTTTATAAAGGAATTTCAGGTCACCCTCACGGCGAACTTCACTAACCACATCTTTTTCACCAGCTGATTTTGTTTCTACAAGTCCACTCTGGTAGTTGGTCAATGGAAACACATAAGCAGAATCACTGGTAATTGACATGGAGAAAGTGGTATCAGGTTCTGCTTTATCATAGAAGCGCAGGAGGGAGTCGATATCACGGCGACCTGGATTTCTCAGGATATCATCACCGACAACAACAATCGTGTCAACACCTGCCCTTTCAGTAGTGAAGAAGCCTGCAAAGCGGTTATGTATCCCGTTTTCATCACCGACGAAAGTGAAGTGTGATGTATTATACTGTGTCGGAAAGCGTGCGTTTCCATATTTCAGCTTTGTCAGCTGTGAGATCTGTTTGAATTCACTCTTATTGAAATTGTCTACCAGGAAAATATTGTAACGACTGTTTGAAGGAACAATGGTGTCGCCAGTTGGTGCGGTGGCAGACGGCCTGTTTGACGCATAAAGGATTCCCGATTTATTCGGGAAAGCTACAAACGTGGGGTCGAGGTCGTCATATTTGTCATTTGTGATCTGCTCTATCCTTTCCCTGTCGATCTTGAAAGTATAGATGTCGGACTGACCGTTCCGCACAGCGCTCATCAACAGAGTATTGTCATCGAGCATGTACTTAACGTCCTGGATCTGTTCAAACTGGTCGAGCACCAGTTTATCCCTTTTGAGCCGTGAAAAAATATCATAGGTGAACATCCGGATCTTGCCTTCCGTATTGTAGACCACGAGTAGCTTGTTGCCCTTTTCATTCCACGCAAGCAGCGGGTAATGCGGGTCCTGCCTGGCTTCAAGGTTACGGACACCATTGCGCAGCAGGATCTTTTTGGTGCTGTAATCTTCGTAGAAGGCAACACACTGCTGGCCTTTAATGTATTCAACGACTGCATACGCCTGGCTCCGGGGTACGGGATTAGGGGTGAAGTTGTAGAAGTCCCTGTTTTTTTTCACTTCTTCAACTACCTGCATGGAGCCTTTCGGATTATTTCGCCGTCCCTTGATATCCTTGTAATACTTGTCTTCGTTATACAACATAAAGTCAGCCAGCACATCCTTGAATTTCTTTTTGCAGATGCGGTTGGAGGCTCCATTGAGATTACGGTACAGTCTCGCCAGGTAAAGGAAATATTTGGTGTTCTCTTTTTTATAGATCTCTTCAATGTAATTCCAGAAAGCATGACCGGCGAGAAGCGGCTGGTCGTGCGCAAACTGGTAGAAATTCCGATACCTGCCGGATAATAAAGCGGATTTCAACCGGTCGTCCAGTTCGGTGCTCCAGTTTTCCGCAGCATAGGCAACAAATCCGTCGGTTAACCATTTCGGTAAGTCTAATAATGCCTGGTTTGCAGCAAATTCGCCCAGGTCATCACCAAAAAGAATATTGTCAAGCAAAATTTTTGCAATACCCTGCCTGACCTGCCTGCGCAGGTTTTCATGGTCACTGTTGTAATAAATGACTACTTTGTTGTTAACGAGTTTCGTATTGCCACCGTTGGTCTGCCAATCGGTAGTTAGCCCGATATTCGTTTGCTGAAGGTCGTTGAAGCTGTTGTAAACAACCAGGTTAGCCCTTCTCTGGAGGCCGTACTCCATAAAGGTTTCAAGTTCCGGTAGCTCCTTTTCCGCGATCATTGCCACGGTCTGGGCTATCTTTTCGCCCTTCTGGCTGTAATAGGTGTTGAAGTTGTCGGTCTGGTAATATTGCCACTTGAATTTTTTATACTGTACCCTGTTCTTTCCAAATTCCACTGTATTGACCTGGGCATTTACGGGATTTAATGCGTTCAACAGGGAAAGGATGAAAATCACAGCAATCGTATAACAAACACTCAAAAACGAATGATTCTTCGGAAATTGCATACCCAATGATTGTAGTCTAAAATTATGTTTTTCAGGGTTATCTGTGAAATCCCTCTTAAATAATAGAGCTATGTTAACAGTCCGCCAATTTGAATTTAGTCCCATTATGGAAAACACTTATGTTTTGTATAACGAACAAAGTGAGTGCATCATAATTGATCCGGGCTGTTATGACCAGCGTGAGGAGCAGGTATTGAAAGAATACATCAAACAACATCGGCTTCATCCCCGGCTGTTGCTTAACACGCACTGCCACCTGGATCATGTGTTTGGCAACAGGTTTGTGCATGAGACCTGGGATCTCGAATTATATATTCATGCCGCCGAAAAACAGGTTCTGGATTATGCACCTGAAGCGGGTAAACGATGGAACCTGCCCTTCAGCAATTACAACGGTCCTCTTCATTTTCTTGATCCAAAGGAAAAGATCAGGATTGGCAACGACGAACTTTCCATAATTGAAGCTCCCGGCCATTCTCCCGGCCACATCTGTTTCTACAGTGAATCACAACATTTCCTGATAGGCGGCGATGTCTTATTCCGCCGCAGCATAGGCCGGACAGACCTTCCAGGCGGAAATCACCAGCAGCTGCTCAACAGCATCCGCACCCAGCTTTTCGTGCTTCCCGACGATGTAAAAGTGTACCCCGGCCATGGCGAATCCACTACAATCGGTTATGAGAAGAAATTTAATCCCTTTTTACAAGCTCAGTGAATACGTTGCAGCTTCCTGAAACAATCAACTCCATATTACCCGTTTGCCATATTCGGCTCTTACCCGAATCATAGGTCATTTGTCACTCATTGACTTATTGACTTACCGACCCGTCGCAAATTCGTCCACTCTCTTTTTTCCACCTTTGCAACAAAAGCCCCGAAAGCCAAAAGCATTATTGTGCCTGTTGCAATGCTGAACCAAAGCGGACTGTAGAAATACAGCAACAGTCGGTGGAGTAATACGATCACGCTCACCAGCACGAGGTAGGAAAGCAGTTTCTTCTTCGCATAAGGAACAGGGTAATACCGCTGACCCAGGATATAACTGATAACCATCATGAAAAGATAACAGGAGAAGGTTGCGAGGGCCGCCCCCAGGTAATGCAGTCGGGGAATCAGCAACACATTCAGTATGATGGTGATCACGGCACCGGCCAGTGTAATATAAGCCCCCGACAGGTTTTTGCCTGTCAGCTTGAACCAGATGCTCAGGTTATAATAAATGCCCAGGAAAATATTTCCCATCGCCAGGATCGGAACAATATACATGCCTTCTCCCCACGCTTCAGACTTAAGGGTGATGATCCATTTCAGGACATCGAGATACAATCCTATCAGCAGGAACATAAAACAGCAGGCAATTACAAAGAATTTCATGACCCGGGCATAACTCTTCTGGGCACCTTCGTTCTTTGACTGGTTGAAAAAGAAGGGTTCCGCCGCCATACGGAAAGCCTGTATCATTATGGTGATGAGTACCGACAACCTGTATACATTGGCGAAAATTCCCAACTCGTGCTTGGCCTGCTCCGCGGGTAGATCTACCAGGTGCTGGTATACCAGTCTGCTGAGCATTTCGTTCACCATTCCCCCAAGTCCGACAATTATCAGCGGGTAACTATAGTGCATGATTTCCTTCCAAAGAACGGAATCAAACTCGAGCTTCACTTCCTTCCATTCCGGAATCAGTAACAGGAAAGTCGCAATACTGCCCAGCAGGTTGCCGATCAGGTAATAACCTATACCGATATCGAGTCGCTGGATCATTGCCAGGAAGCCCTCAGGGTGTCTTGATGTATAGCCAGGTAAAAAGCCAAGAAAGAAAAAGACTATGGTGAGGTTCACTACTATACCTGCGACGCGGACAAAAGCATAGCGCCGGGGTCTGTTTTCCTGCCGTAGCCGGGCAAAAGCCAGTGTAGCCAGCGCATCGAAAAAGATGATGCCGCACATCCAGCTAAGGTATTCAGGGTGTGCGGTAAGGTTGAATGCTTCGGCGATGTAAAACCGGGAAATATATAAAATGACCGTAAAAAGAATGCTGCTGACAAAAAGGGAAACCGAAAGTGTATTATATAAATGCTGGCGTTCTTTTTCCTGGGAAAACCGGAAGTAAGCAGTTTCCAGTCCATATGTGAATAATACATTAAGGAAGGGAATTATCGCATATACCTGGGTGATATCCGCCGTTTTTGCGGGTTGTGCAAAAAGGAAGGGGAGGGCCATATTCATCAGGTAGCCCAAAAACCTGCTGACAATGGTGGGTACGCCATACCAGATCGTTTGTCCTGCCAGTTTCTTTATTTCGCTCAAAAGGAATGAATGAATTTGGGCAAATTTAGTCGGATTTCAACTGCGCCCTTTGATTTTGTAACTTTCACCTTTAAATAACCCCTTATGATAAAACCCTTATATGTGACCGTGGTGACAATGTTCTTCTCCCTGGCCTCACTGGCACAGCCAAAAGCTATTGAGGGAGTGGCCGAAATCCAGGGTAAAAATGTTGCGGCTGCCGTAATTGAATTTCCTTATCCGCCGGAAACAGTGGAAACGGCCCTGGCCGAAAAACTTGCAGAAAGAGGATTCAAAGCCAATAAAGCGAAAGATTACCAGTTGTTCCGTTCTGTTCCTGTCGGTTCGGGAAAAAATATTTTTGATGTGTACATAAAGACAGAACGCAAGAGCAGAAAGCAAAAAGATGCGTCTGTTGTATATATCGTTCTTGCAAAGCCGAATGAAATGGTTTCTGCGCGTTCTGCCGGTGATCGCCATGGAGTTGGTGACGGCAAGGAGTTCCTGAACGATTTCACCCCTTACCTGGAAGATTTTAACCTGAAGCTTGAAATAATGGCGCAGGAAGATAATATCCGGAAACTCGAAAAGAAATATTCTGATCTGTTAAGTGACAGCACTGACCTGTCACGCAAAAAACTCCAGCTTGAAGAAAAGATAATGTTGAACAGTACATCGCTCCAACAGCAGGCTGCCGAATTGGAAAAGCAACGCGTAGCCCTCGAAGCAGCGAAGTCGCGCCGGAAATCATAAGTCCACTCTTACACCCTTATTCACCTCCTGAGAACTTCTGGTCCGACAGGAAGGTGGAATCTGTAAGGGTTCGCAGGAATTCGGTAAGAAAGCTTCTCTCCACTGGCGAGAGTGAGATTCCGTTGCCATTATAGTGAGTGTATACATCGGACAGGTTCCAGAACCGTCCATCATGCATATAGGGAAATGTCTTTAGAACATTCCTGAGGCTGGGCACTTTAAAACGAAGTGAATCCTGGCTGCTACCGGTGATGCGCATCCTGCCGAGGTCATTGAGATCGGGATTAACAGGCAACCCGTTCTTTTCATAAGCCAGGTTGGTGAACAGCGGCTCGGTATGACAGCTGCTGCACTTTTGCTGGAAAATGGCATAGCCCGCTTCTTCATTTACATTGAAAAGGTCACTACCATTTTTCACCCGGTCGTATTTTGAGTCGGCGGATACCAGCATCAGCATGAATTGCGAAAGGGCCTTTGTAAGCGTGGAGGTCGAAATTTCCGGGCTGCCGAACGCACGGGCAAAGTCTTTTTGATATTGGGGGTCGGCATTTAACTTCTCGAGTACTGATGGGATCGTTTCGGCCATTTCATTTGGGGCAGTTAATGGAGCCAGTGGCTGCAGGTCCAGGTTTGCTATCCCGCCGTCGTGGTGCATTTCAGTATGCCAGGCCAGGTTGAACAACGCCGGTGCATTCCTGGTAGTGAACTGGTTATTGAAACCGTGACTGAAATCGTGCTCAAAAGTGGCGAATGCAGCGAAGGGCTGGTGACAGCTTGCGCAGGGAAAATTGCCATCCTTCGACAGCCGACCGTCAAAAAACAGCTTCCGACCCAGCTCAAAACCTTCTTTGGTGAGTGGATTGGAAGCAAAATCGTACCTGGTGTCAGGCCATCCCGCAGGCTTTGGAAAATCCAACGGTGTTGCCCGCTGGGGGCTGTCGTCGCTCTTGTTGCAGCCCGACCCCCAAAGCGAAGCTATCGCTACCAGCATACACCATATTATCAGGATCCGGCTGCGCATCAGTTAATATCGAATTGGGTTAGTTGGAAAGCCCCGGCAAAATTCCCGGAGATCTGGTAGGCCAACTCACCGGGAGTCATGCAAACCGGTTCTTCGCTTATCCGTACCGGGTAGCTGTAGTTAAAGAAGGCATCCATATCAACAGATATATCCAATTCCAGCGTTTTGCCTTCCTGCAGTTGCCAGGTGTCCGTGTCCGTAAGTGTAACGGTAAAATTCCTGATGGCGCTGTAAGGCCACCGGAATCCACCGATATGATATTCGAACTTGCCGTTCACCTGAGTGCTTGAAGGCGAAGTACCTTCAAGTTTCGTATAGATATAACCGGTATTCCAGGTCCAGAACATTCCCTTCGCGGGGTCAAGTGCCCCGGATTGGACACCGCTCACGTTCCTTGCGCTGTCAACCCCAAGCAACACCGAAATGGCGTTATACGTGCCTGGCTTTATGGTTGTATTGATTTCCAGGCTTGACGGGTCGGCAAGGTCGACCAGGTAATATGGATCACCGTTTACAGCCTGCGAATGTTGTGGGTTTCCGGAAAGCGCGATCTGCCCGAAATAGAATTTGAATATCGTAGCCGAATAGCTTTCACCAAAGGAATTGGTATATGTTTCGTTCAACCGGAACGGCGTACCATTGATTTTAGGATGAAAGCGGATGCTGATATATGCAGTTGCTGCCGAATCACTGCTGAGTTCTTTCTGGCACGAAGTGCCAATCACCATCAAGGTAAGGCACAGGATAAGCAGAGAATATCTATTTTCGGTATTCACACCAGAAAGTTACACAAATTATGAGAGTGGTCATACAGCGGGTAAGCAGGGCTTCGGTTACAATTGACGGAAAGGTAAAAGATTCAATCGGGGAGGGATTACTGGTATTGGCCGGGTTCGAAGACACCGATGCGCAGGAAGACATAAACTGGATAAGCAGCAAACTGGTGCAGCTGCGGGTTTTTAATGATGACCAGGGCGTGATGAACAGGTCGGTAAAGGAAGTGGATGGAGGGATCCTGGTGATCAGCCAGTTCACATTGCATGCGAGCACTAAAAAAGGCAACCGCCCTTCTTATATCCGTGCATCGAAACCGGATACTGCAATCCCGTTATACGAGAATTTCGTCCGGCAGGTGGAGGTTGACCTCGGTAAACCTGTTGGTACCGGTATATTTGGTGCCGATATGAAAGTGGAGCTGGTTAACGACGGCCCAGTCACGATCTGCATTGATTCAAAGAATAAAGAATAAACCCGTTTTGCAATGGAAGACATCACCATCAGGGAAGCGCAGCAACAGGTCGATACCTGGATCCGGACTGTCGGTGTGCGTTATTTCAATGAACTCACTAACCTCGGCGTATTAATGGAAGAAGTTGGTGAACTTTCCCGGATCATGGTTCGTCAATATGGGGAACAGTCGTGGAAGTCGTCAGATAAGGGGAAAGACCTTGACGACGAAATGGCTGATGTGCTCTGGGTACTCATTTGCCTGGCCAACCAGACCGGAGTTGACCTTTCGGCAGCCCTTAAAAAGAATTTCGAAAAGAAAAATCTCAGGGATTCCGACCGCCATCGGGACAATGAGAAGTTGGTTTAACTTTTTACTTTCTATTATCTTTGCCCACTTATGGCTACCGATTCAAATAAATTTCAGGCGATCATTTCGCATTGTAAGGAATATGGATTCATTTTCCAGTCGAGTGAGATCTATGACGGCCTTAGTGCTGTTTATGACTATGGTCAGAACGGTTCAGAGCTTAAAAAGAACATCAGGGACTATTGGTGGAAATCAATGACCCAGATGCATGAGAATATCGTAGGTATCGATGCAGCCATCTTTATGCATCCTACCACCTGGAAAGCCAGCGGGCACGTTGACAACTTCAGCGACCCGATGATCGACAACAAAGACAGCCAGAAAAGGTACAGGGTAGATCACCTTATCGAAGCGCATGTAGAAACCCTGCCGAAAGAAGAAGGGGATAAGTTGCTCGCAAAAATGGATCAGCTTCTTGCTAAAGAAGATTTCGGCGGCCTGAAGCAGCTTATCGAAGATTCAAAAATTAAATGTACTGTCAGCGGAACGTCCAACTGGACGGATGTGCGCCAGTTCAACCTCATGTTTTCCACCCAACTGGGAAGTGTGAGCGAAGAGGCAAGTGAAATTTACCTCCGTCCTGAGACCGCCCAGGGCATCTTCGTCAATTTCCTGAATGTTCAGAAAACCGGCAGGTTGCGTATTCCATTCGGTATCGCACAGGTTGGTAAAGCATTCCGCAACGAGATCGTAGCCCGGCAGTTCATTTTCCGGATGCGGGAATTTGAGCAGATGGAAATGCAGTTCTTCATCAGGCCTGGCACCCAGAAAGAATGGTACGAATACTGGAAGGCAGAGCGCATGAAGTGGCACCTCAGCCTGGGCATCCCGGCAGAAAGATACCGGTTTCACGACCACGTGAAGCTCGCGCATTATGCGGATGCTGCCTGCGATATTGAATATGACTTCCCGATCGGATTCAAGGAAGTCGAAGGAATCCATTCCCGTACCGACTTCGACCTGCGGAACCACCAGGAGTACAGCAAGAAGAAAATGCAGTACTTCGATAATGACCTTGATGAGAGCGGCAAACCATACGGGAATTATATTCCATACGTGATCGAAACTTCTATCGGCCTTGACCGTACCGTTATGATGGTGCTGAGCCAGGCCTTTGAAGAAGAGGACCTAAGCACGGAAGGAAAACCTGACAGCCGGGTAATTCTGAAATTTCCACCACGGATTGCACCGGTAAAGCTTGCGATTTTACCATTGGTAAAAAAAGATGGCCTTCCCGAGATCGCACGGGAACTGATGAATGAATGCAAGACGGCTTTCAGGTGTTTTTACGAGGAAAAAGACGCTATCGGCAAGCGTTACCGCCGCCAGGACGCTATTGGCACGCCTTTTTGTGTAACTATAGATCACCAGACGAAAGAAGACGGAACAGTGACCATCAGGTACAGGGATTCGATGAAACAGGAAAGAATTAGTTTAAAGGCAGTAAAAGAATTGGTTGACAAAGCCATTCTGTAATTATATATTTGTTAGACCCTAAATCCCTGACCTTCGGACCGGGACCTATAATAACAATATGCAGATTACTGTACACCTAGGATTGCTTGTTTTAGCCGGCGCCCTCGCATTTTCTGTCGGACTCTTGTTCCGTTGGATTCAGGTGAAGCTGCTCCGTAAGCAGCTCCTTGAACTGGAAAAGGAAAAAATGGACGACCATGCGGAAATTCTTTCCCTTCAGCGAAAGCTTTCTGATTCGGTGAACAGTTCCCACCCCGCGGCCACTCCAGTGGTTTCCCTTAAAGAAAAGGACTCACAGACAGATAACGGTAAGAACAAACTTGCTTCACAGTAATTCCCATTGACCGCAGTGCCGGACAATAATTTTATAAACGGTTCGTTTATAAAGGGTAACCCTGTGAATATCCACAATGACTCAAACCAATATCTATGATGTCTGTTCTAATAAACGCTAATGCCTTTGTCTGGGTGTTCGCAGCGTTCTTGACAGGTTCCTTGATAGGTTTTGCCTTCCGTTCCCGTCAGATTGCCAAGTCGAGAAAGAGAATTTTAGAGCTGGAAACTGAAATGGTTGAAAATCACGCAGAAATCCTCCGATTACATAAGCATAACTCGGAAATGTCAGACGATTCTTCTATAAAAGTGCCGGTAATCAGTCTAAGTTTAGGTGATTCAGGCGGGTCAAAGACCAAGGCCAAAGCCTGAGCTTAGCCGTACAGCTCCTGGTGGATATCCCGCTTTTCATATCCCATCGCCAGGATTCGCTGCTTTGCCTCATCAATCATATTTTTCCATCCGCAAAGAAAGAAATTTGCAGGATACGGGCTGTCTACGCCCTGCCTTTTTTCATTACTGCAGATCTCCTCATATATTGAATGCACGTATCCCGTGCGATAATCGCCGTTTGAAGGTTCCTCCCTTGAAAAAGTTGGGATATAATGAAATGAAGGTAACTCCTTCTCCAGCTGCTTCAATTCATCTCCATACAGTCCGTCGCAAAATTTCCTGCATCCGAAAATCAGGTAGATGTTCTTGTGCGGCTTTTGCCTGATCAGGATATCATGTACCATCGCCCTGAATGGCGCAACGCCGGTTCCGGTGCATATAAAGAAAAGATCCTTTTCAATAACCTCGGGTAAAACGAAAACTCCCTGTGGTCCCCTTAGTGTCAGAAGGCTGCCTTCCTGGATGCTGTTGAAGAGATAGTGAGTGCCGAGCCCGCCTTCAAGTAATACAATTACCAGTTCGATCACATTGGTTCCATCCGGCCAGGAAGCGATTGAATAACTGCGCCACCTTTTGTTTTTCTGCTCATGAATCGGAAGATCCAGTGTTACAAACTGACCAGGCTTAAAGTCGAAATTTTCAGTCTCCTGCATTTCTATCCAGAACCGTTTCGTACTGGCGGACTCATCCACGATACGGATAACTTTACCGGTTTGCCAGGGTTGTAACATATGGATTATTGTTTTATGAACTTCGTTATAAATCGCTGTTTGTTGTCCTCACTTGTTATGGTAAGCACATACGTGCCACCTGGTAACCTGGCCACATCAATATCACCGTTCTGGTACCCGGTTTCTTTCCTGAATACCAGTTGGCCGTTAACGTTATGAACCTGGACAGTGATCCGCTTTATTTCGAACATATTCCCGGTCTGGTAACCAATGGTGGACCTGGTAATTCCGGGCCATGAATAACGGATAAAATTCTTGTTGTTGATCACCGGATCAACAGTTCCTGTATTGATGTTCGGTGTAAAATTAGGGGACGGGATGGTTGTAAAGTACATTCCGTTTCCATGCGTGCCCACCAGCAGCCGGTTATCTTGCGGACGGTAAGCCAGCGAAGTGACCAAAGAGTAATTCAGCGTTGAACCGCCTTCCCTTTTCCAGGTAACCGGTCTTCCGGCATTGAGTGTGTCCTTTACTCCCAGCGTGCTGTAAAGCCCCACTGAAGTGCCGACATAATATTCAGTGAAAGGATTGCCTGCCGGATCCTTACGGGCTACAATCACACAACTGCGGATAGACGGCAGCGTCAGGTTGCCTTCTATCAGCGTCCATGTCGGCGAAGAGCTTTTGGCGTTGGTGGTCCACCAGATATTGATATCAGTATGTGTCGTGGTTCCCACTGTAACCTGGTAATTTGAATACACTACCATTACCTCGTCATCATTGTTAGGGTTTACAGCGATATCGGATACGTTCACCCTGGCGTTCTGCAAAGTGCCACCTGTTATGAGATCCTCAATTACAGGGGGTGTTATGTCGACCGGAGCCGTGGCGACCGCAACATTCCTTGGGTCGTTCAGCCGGAACACCCTTCCTTCCGTTGACCCTAGATACATTACATGTGAGCTCATATATGGCCCGCGTGACAATTCAATAGCCCTGATGCCTATGTCCGTACCATTGGAGTTGCCCGGGTTCACCCTGTTCGCTACCCCCGTGAGTTCGGTCCAGGTAGAAGGGGTTACCGAAGATGCGGCAGTTGTCCTGAAGATCCTGTTGAAGTTCACGTAATACATGTCCTCCGTGTTATCGTGGTCGAGAGCGAAGTAGGTAACGAATTCGCCAAAGCCACCGCTGAAATTCGATGTAAGCCCATTCGGCCTGATGTTGGTGGCATCATTGGGAATCAGTCTCGATATACTGCCCAGCTGGCTCGTCACATACATCATGTAATCGCTGAAGCTATTGAATTTGCTTATCGCAGCTGCACCTCCGTCACCGCTGCCTGCATTCACGTGATCGTTGTTGCCGGCAACCCGCAGGTAAGTACTGTTGTCCTGCATGCCACCAATGAAATTATCCACCTGGTTACCAGATGGCCTTACTTCAAGATTGACATGATAATATTGTGTGGTCTGGTAGTTACCGATCATCTGCCAGGTTACAGGTTTGGTTGCTCCTGCGTTTGCCAGGATGTTTTCCGCCAGGTGCAATCCACCATCGGTTGCACACAATGCACGCGAGGCATTGGTAGGATCAAAAATTAAATTATGGATATCGGGGTGATTGTTTTCATACTGAACCACATCGTACTCGGTAGTATTCGGCCCCCAGTATTGATAGCCACCGATCCAGCTTGTAGCGGTTTTGGTCGTAAACCCGTTTGTGGAGCGGTACAGGTTGGTGCCGCCAACAAAAACGACATTGGGATTGTCTGGTTTAACGGCAACGAGCATATCATATCCGCCCTGCACTGCCAGCGGGTCAATGCCATTACGCTGGCCGTTGAAATCGGGCATGTTAGCGGAGAGATTGGTGAAAGAACTGTTGCTGAAATCGAACTTGAACAGGTCCGCTTCGGGTTTGCCGTTTGAGCCTTCCTGTGAGAGCCCGTTCTCATAAAAAGTGTAAAGTATGTTATTGTTCGATGGAGCCAGGGCCAGCAGGATCCGCTTCGACGCTTCAGAAACAGTACCACCGCTGCCATAGGAATTTCCCCGCCACCCGACAATGGAATCACCAGAAAGCGTTTGTCCACCTGCAAACCTTGACCAGCTACCCTGGTTGCCTGTATTCGAGAGCCAGACGCCCCGCAACGACTGTTCCGGAAACCCGCCATTTACCGCAAGAATCAGGGTTCCCGTATTTGTAGCCACAATATCCATCTGCCCGTTATCTGCTCCAGCAAGCTGCGTACCGGCGAATACTGCACCGAACGTTACCCCTTCGTCGGTACTGCGCATCAGCCGCCGGTGGCCGCACACATATACATGACCGTTAACCGGGTTTACAATGATCTTGTGTACAATGTCATATACATCGTCAAATTCCTCCAGCGTTCCTGTGTACGTGCTTTGGATCCGTTGCCAGGTAGCCCCGTTGTCCACTGATTTCATCAGGCCGTATCCATAGTAAAACGCGCCACCTGCAGGAGGTGATGCGGAATTGCCGATTGGTTCACCGCCCCCTGCATACCAGATGTTTTGCTTTCCAGGTCGGGGGTCCTGTGCAAGGGCCGTTACATTGTGGATCTCATTTTCCGGTGTTACCCTCGTCCAGTTTGCGCCACCATCTGCTGAGCGGAACAGGCCACCGCTCACAGCTCCCGCTATTATAACACTGTTTCCTGCCGTACCGAAACGAACATCAAACGCAACAGCCCGCGTACGACCGCCGATATTGTGTGGACCTGCTTCAGAATAACTGTTGTCGGCGAAAGGTGACAGCCGCATGCTCTGGTCACGTTCTTTGACCGGCAACCGGTATGCCTGCTGCAGTTCACGTTCATGAATTCCCCTGGGAATGAGCCCGGTACCACCATCCTTGATCATATCATACTCATACTTTATCCTTTCCTCGGTGAACATCGCGCGTTCCTGCTGTGTCTTTTTCTTTTTCTTTCCGTTGCCCAGGTAGATTTTCCTGTGTTCTGTTTCCGACGGGTTTTTCCGCAAAAAATAAATTGAAACGACAACACACACAGCTATGATTGCAAGAACTGGCAGGGATTTGAACATACAGCGCGTATTATAGGCATTTCGGAAGAAAGAGGCTCTTACTAAGATACCTTAAATTTACATATCATTATCTTTGCCGTTCCCGCTTCACCAGCGGGTTGTGATAAATGAATCTGGAACATTTACTGGAGCAGTACCTTAATGATAACCGCATTTTTCAGGTTGCGGACAGGCTCACCATGTCCCAACCTCAACACATGGTACTGAAAAATCTTTCCGGCAGCTCCCCGGAATTCATCGTCTCAGCGCTTTTCCGCCACAGCATCACCGAACAACTCAATCATATCATTGTTCTGAACGATGCGGAGGAAGCCGCTTATTTCCACAATACATTGGAAAACTTGACCGGGGCACTTGACCTGTTCTATTTCCCTTCTTCATTCAGGAATAAAAAAAACTTCCGGATCCTGAACAGCAGCCACGTGATGCTTCGGACAGAAACACTCACCAGGCTCAGTTCCGGCGGTAATAAAAAACTCGTGGTCACTTATCCCGAGGCACTGTTTGAAAAGGTAGTAAGACCGGAAATGCTTAACCGAAACATTATCCGCATCAAAGTGAACGATGTACTGGATAGTGTGAAATTGTACGGACAGCTCACCGATGCCGGTTTTACCCGGACTGATTTTGTATACGAGCCGGGGCAGTTTGCCGTTCGCGGTGGTATCCTCGACATCTATTCCTTTGGCAATGAAAAGCCCTATCGCATCGAATTGTTCGGTAACGATGTGGACTCAATCAGGCTCTTCGATCCCGAAACCCAGTTGAGCGAAAGAAAATTACTGCAGGTTAATATCATCCCTAACCTGCAGGCTGAACTGCCGGAAGAAGCGACGGTAACCCTGTTTGATTTCCTCCCTGATAACACCGCAGTCTGGATGAACGACTGGCAATTCGTGAAAGAACGGATTGAGATCCAGGAAGAAGATCTGCAACTGTTCCTGGACAGGCAGGAAAGCGTCAGCCAGCCGGAAGAAGAAGAGGATAAACTCATCCGGCGTTCGGTGAACCGTGAAGAATTCGTGACCGCAATTGAAGTGGAAGATAAACTCAAGTCCATGCACCTTCTTGAAATGGAAGGCAATTCCACGATCACTGGTCACCTCAAAACTGAAATTCAGTTTCATACCCGGCCACAACCGTCGTTCAACCGGCAATTCGAACTACTGATAAAAGACCTTCAGCAATGGGAAAAGAAAGGTTTCGGCCTGTATCTATTCGCGGAGAACCCGCGCCAGCTCGAAAGGCTTCACAGTATTTTCGATGATCTTAAAGCTGAGATCCATTTTACTCCCATACCCGTTGCCATCCATGGGGGCTTTATAGATGAAGACCTGAAACAGGTGTGTTATACCGACCACCAGGTATTCCAGCGCTATCATAAGTATAAAGTCAAGCAGGCTTACAACAAGAATAAGGCTCTGACCCTGCGGACCCTGCGCGAATTGCAACCCGGCGACTTTGTTTCGCATATCGATCATGGTGTTGGAGTATACAGTGGTCTCCAGAAACTCGACGTGAATGGTAAGCTACAGGAAGCAGTCAGGATCATTTACAAAGACAGCGATATCCTGTATGTGAACATTAACTCACTGCACAAAATTTCGAAGTATACCGGTAAGGAAGGAACAGTTCCCAAGGTCAATAAACTGGGCAGCGATGCGTGGGCAAAACTGAAAGAGAAAACCAAGACCAAAGTCAAGGAAATCGCTTTCGACCTGATCAAACTGTATGCCCAGCGAAAAGCGGAGACGGGGTTCCGTCATACACCGGATACTTACCTGCAGACCGAGCTGGAAGCTTCCTTCATTTATGAAGATACACCCGACCAGAGTAAAGCCACTGCAGACGTTAAGAAGGATATGGAGAACCCATCGCCGATGGACAGGCTGGTTTGCGGCGACGTCGGATTTGGAAAAACAGAGATCGCTGTACGCGCAGCATTTAAATCAGTGGTGGATGGAAAACAGGCTGCCATACTGGTGCCAACGACCATTCTTGCATTCCAGCATTATAAAACTTTCAGTGAAAGGCTGAGGGATTTTCCTGTAACCGTTGACTATGTGAACAGGTTCAAGGGAACAAAAGAGAAGAAGGAAACGCTGAAACGGCTTGAAGAAGGAAAGGTCGATATCATCATCGGCACGCATGCATTGCTCGGAAAGGAAGTCAAGTTCAAAGACCTCGGGCTCCTCATCATCGATGAAGAACAGAAGTTCGGTGTAGCCCATAAGGAAAAGATCAAGACACTCCGCACAAACGTTGATTGCCTTACACTAACGGCAACACCCATCCCAAGAACACTGCAGTTCAGCCTGATGGGAGCGAGAGACCTCAGCATCATTAATACGCCGCCACCAAACAGGCAGCCGATCCAGACGGAAGTACAGGTATATAATGAAGACTTTATCCGTGATGCCATCTATTTTGAAACGGAACGGAACGGCCAGGTATTCTTCATTCACAACCGGGTGAATGGGCTGGCAGAAATGGCAGGTATAATCCAGGGACATTGTCCCGACCTGAGTGTCGGTTATGCACACGGACAAATGGAAGGCCACGTGCTGGAAGAAAGGATCATGGATTTCATCGACAAAAAATATGATGTCCTGGTTTGTACGAATATCGTGGAAAGCGGGGTTGACATTCCCAACGTGAATACGATCATTGTCAACAATGCCCACCAGTTTGGACTGAGTGATCTGCACCAGCTGCGGGGCAGGGTAGGACGTAGTAATAAAAAAGCATTCTGTTACCTGCTTGCACCACCAATGAGCACGCTGCCTTCGGATTCCAAAAAACGGCTTCAGACCCTGGAGCAGCACAGTGACCTGGGAAGCGGTTTCCAGATCGCCATGCGCGACCTTGACATCCGGGGAGCCGGCAATATGCTAGGTGGCGAGCAAAGTGGCTTTATGGCCGAAATTGGATTCGAGATGTACCAGAAGATCCTGGATGAGGCGATAAGGGAACTGAAACGGACTTCCTTCCGCGAGCTTTTCAAAGAGGAGATCGAGAAACAGGAGGATTATGTCCAGGATTGTACGATCGATACCGACCTTGAGATCCTGATTCCCGACAGTTATGTGGAAAGTATAACGGAAAGGCTGTCGCTTTATACCCGCCTTGACAACTGCGAAAGCGAAAAGGAATTGCAGGCGTTTCACACCGAAATGCACGACCGGTTCGGCCCGGTACCCCAGCAGGTGGAAGACCTTTTCGATACGGTCAGGGTTCGCAAGATCGCAGTGGAGCTGGGCTTTGAAAAATTGTTATTACGCGACGAAACGCTGAAGTGCTTCTTTATCAACAAACACGATTCGCCGTATTTTGAATCCGACCTGTTTCACCGCATCCTGGCCTACCTGCAGACGGATACCAATAAGGCAAGGCTGAAGCAGACCGGCAAGAATTTCCTGCTGGTGGTGGAAGACCAGCGGGATATGAAGACCATCCTGCAATTCCTCCAGCGGATGCACCGGAAAGTAACGGAAAGTGAAAAGACAGAAGCCTGACGAAACCTGTAAAATTTACCGTAGAACAGCCCAGGCGGGGAAAGCCTTAAGTAATAGGATAGCTATAGGATGGCTATGGGATGGCAATAGGTGAAGAATTGGCAGTAGATGGTAAAAATCACCGGAGCTTCTTTTCCATGACGAAGTGTGGAATGGTGACTTCCT
Organism: Flavihumibacter solisilvae; assembly: GCF_000814475.1. Lineage (GTDB taxonomy): Bacteria > Bacteroidota > Bacteroidia > Chitinophagales > Chitinophagaceae > Flavihumibacter > Flavihumibacter solisilvae. The sequence continues at coordinate 282,977 of NZ_JSVC01000002.1, forward strand.
GGAACTCTTCGCCGCAAACCTCATAACCGAGGTGTTCATAGAAACCTACAGCTGTCTTGCGCGCGTGCATGGTGAGTTTCTTGAATCCCCTGTCCCGCGCAATATTCTCGGCGAAGTTCATCAGCGCCCTGCCGATCCCTTTTCCCTGCAGGTTATTGCTGACTGCCATCTGTCGCAGGCGGACAATGCTGTTGTCTTCCTTTACCAGCATGCAGCACCCCAGCATCTTTTCGTCTTCAAAAGCACCGATCAGGATCTCTTCCCGCTCCCTGTCCAGTTCGTCCTGGCTGAAGCTGAGACCAAGTGGCTTGCGCAAAATATCATTCCGGAGCCGGATCATCTGTGAATATTCAGGCGAGCCATAATCAATGATTTTAAGTGCCATCCGCGATTGGTTTTGGAAGAAATAAGTTGCCTAAATTACAAAAATCAGGTACTCGTACCGTTTTTACTTACAAATGTTAGTAATTGTGAAATGAAAAAAGGATTTGACATTCAATAATTAAAAAAAGAGGCAAAAATTGTTATTTACTCAAAAAGTATATTTTTGCAGCCGTAACTAAACTTTACTACAATGTCAGACATCGCAACTAGAGTTAAAAAGATCATTGTTGACAAATTAGGAGTAGACGAAGCAGAAGTGACTAACGAAGCTTCTTTCACCAATGACTTGGGAGC
>NZ_JSVC01000020.1 GCF_000814475.1 Flavihumibacter solisilvae
TAAAATTATAGAAGAGAAAACCGGCTATCAGTAAAAACCTGCTGATATACTGGGTGCTTTCCTGAAAGTTGGACTTTTTGTAAAGCAAAACCATTCCGTACTGTGCAGCCACAAGATACCAGACGGACGGCAGCATCAGGTTCCAGTAAGGGGTTTTCGAAAATCCTTTCCAGAACAACGTAAACAGCCAGATTGCAAGGACGGGAATGACTGATAATAGCAGGTAACGGCGGAAACGTGAGTCGTCCCACAGGTAATAAAAGAACCCCAAGCCACTCAATGTATCAACGTGGATTGTCAGGTTGGAAACAAAGTCGTATTCACGGGAGTCCATGGGAAAACAGAATCCAAGGATAAAAAGGAAAATACTATATGCTGCATTAATCAGAATACACATCAGCAATTTGTCCTTCCAACACTTTTTTATCAGTAAAATTGCAACTGTGAACAGGAGTGTTAACAGGGTCAGATTATCGATAAGGGATATTATAGAACCTTTTACTGGCATTTCGGATATTGGTTAAATCACGTATTAAATACAAACACTAAAGTAGATAGTACGGTGGAGTTTTCTATCGTAAAACTACGGGGATAAGTACTCTTTTTTTTTAATGTAAATGATGAACCTTCTTCAGGATTTTAGCGCATATATCAACCGGGAAAAATTGTTCTCCCGGGGTGACCGGCTGCTGGTGGGCGTCAGCGGGGGACTGGATTCTACAGTATTGTGTAACCTGCTCAAAGAAGGCGGTTATTCGTTCGCGATAGCCCATGCAAATTTCCAGCTGAGAGGGGAGGAGAGTATCCGCGATGAAAATTTCTGCCAGGCACTTGCGGTATCCCTGGACGTTCCGTTTTTTGTGAACCGTTTCGAAACGGAAAGGTATGCAGCCGACAAGGGGTTGTCCATTCAGCTGGCGGCCAGGGAACTTCGATATGACTGGCTGGAAAGCATCATGGAAGAAAGTAAATCCGGCGTGGATGCTTTTGACTGCCTGTTAACTGCGCATCACGCCAACGACAATGCCGAAACAGTAATGATGAATGTTTTCCGGGGCACGGGCCTTGCGGGAATGCATGGCATTCTCCCTTCGCGCGGAAGAATCAGGAGGCCATTGTTATTTGCGGAACGTACAGTGATTGAGGCCTACGCCCGTGCACGGAAACTAAACTGGGTGGAAGACAGTTCCAACGCGTCTGTTAAATACACGCGGAATTTTATCCGTCATGCCGTTGTACCGCTGGTGAAGCAGCAATACCCTTCAGTTATCAGTAACCTCAATGATACTGCCGGGTATTTTCGCCAGGTGCAGTCCTTCTACGAACATTCAATGCGTGCATTGTTGAAAAAGCTCATTGTGCATAACGGTCCTGATCAGCAGATCTCCATTTTGAAGTGGCGGCAGTTACCCGGGACAGAGGCAATACTTCATGCCTGGCTTTATCCATATGGTTTCAGTGCGGGCCAAATTGGGGAAGTGGCATCGCTGGCTGACAGCCAGACCGGCCAGTTCATTGAAACATCAACCCATCGCCTGATCAATAACCGCAAATGGTTCGTACTAACCGAAAAACAGGAAACCGCTTCGTTGATCCCACTCGTTGAGGGAAATGGCGACATCCGGTTCCGTGATGGAATGCTTGAGTGGAATTCGGTACATTATTCAGGCCAGTCAATTCCGGCAGATCCGAATATTGCATGGCTCGATAGTTCATTGATCGGCTATCCTTTACTGTTGCGTCCATGGAAACAGGGTGATTATTTTTACCCGCTTGGCATGCAGAAAAAAAAGAAACTGGCGCGTTATTTCATCGATGCAAAAATCAGCCGGGCAGAAAAGGACAGGATCTGGGTGCTGGAATCAGATAAGAAAATTGTCTGGGTGATTGGGCATAGGATCGATAACCGCGTGAAGATCCGGCCGGGAACGACAGAAGTTCTTGCCCTTCGCTTTAATAGCGCGACTTAATGGCCTGGATAAAAGCCTTGAAGACATCATAATCCGACATAAGTTTCGCAGCAATAACCGTAAACAGGATACCGAAAATCGCACCGCTGAAGTGTGCACGGTGACCGATATTATCACCACCCCTTTTTGCCATATAGGCGGAAAGGGCGAGGAACAGGAATCCGAAAATATAACCCGGGATATCTATGGGGATGAAAATAATACGCAATGGCATGGTCGGCTTCAGGATGATCGCAGCAAAAATAACTGCCGATACTGCACCTGATGCTCCAAGCGCCCGGTATGCAAAGTTGTTACGGTATTGAAAATAGTCGGGGATCACGGAAAAGATCAGGCCAAGCACGTATAATACCAGGTACATGTATTTCCCCTGGCTTCCGAACAGGTCAGTAAACAGGTAGATCTCAAGGAATTCTCCAAAAGAAAGCAATGAGATCATATTGAAAGCAAGGTGCATGACGTCACCATGAACGAATCCGCATGAAACGAACCGGTAGTATTGTTTGCGCCGGTCTATCTCTGCAGGCCAGAACAACAGGTCTTCCTTTATCTTTTCGCGGTTGAATGCGGCGATGGAGATGATACTCGTGATAATGATAATGGAGATGGTTATACTGAACATAGGCGGAAAGATAGTTAATCATGATGATACTTTTCGTTGCGCAGGATAGTGCATGCACGGTAAACCTGTTCAGCAAGTATCAGCCTGACGATCTGGTGTGGAAAGACCAGTTTGGACAGGCTCCAGGTGAAATCGGCCCGCTGTTGGATAATCTTCTCTACACCATATGCACCGCCAATCAGGAAGATCATCTGCTTCCTGCTTTCATTTGCTTTTTGCTGAAGCAATACTGCGAGCTCAGGTGAGCTGATCATCTTCCCTCTTTCATCGAGCAGGATCAGGTAATCATCTTTTTGAAGGTATTGCATTACCAACTGCGATTCGGACTTCCTGATAACCACCGGATCTGTTGACTTTGAAGGCGGAATGAGTTTCCATTCACAGGGAAAATATCGGTTGATCCTCCCCGTAAAATCTTCTACCGCCTCGCGTGTGGAAGCGTCCTGCTGCTTGCCGATGGTCCAAAGTTGAATTTTCATAAAAAACCTGAGTATTAGGCGGTATGGCGAACTTTTTGTGCTAAATTAATGATCTCCACCAGTATACGTTAAAACAGGAAATAAATGAAGCCCTGGCACACACTGTCGGTAGATGATGTATTAAAAGAAACAGGAAGCAGTTTAGATGGACTGGATGACGAAGCTGTGCAGCAGAAGACCAGTGAGTTTGGAAAGAATGAGTTGCAGACTTCAGGGAAAGTGCATCCGGTGATGATCTTCATCCGCCAGTTTATCGATGTCATGATACTTGTACTGGTAGTTGCAGCAATAGTTTCTGCATTTATCGGCGAATTGTCCGATACTATCGTGATCCTGGTCATCATCATCCTGAATGCAGTAATTGGTTTCTTCCAGGAATACCGGGCCGAGCAGGCGATGGAGGCATTGAAAAAAATGGCTGCTCCTTTTTCGAATGTTGTTCGCAATGGAAGTATTTCCGAAATCCCTGCAGCTGATATCGTGCCCGGAGATATCGTATTGCTGGAAGCCGGCGACCTGGTGCCCGCAGACATGCGCCTGATCGAGATTCACAGCCTGAAAATAAATGAAGCCAGTCTAACCGGTGAGTCACAGGCGATCGATAAAACAATTAACACCTGCTCCACAGCGGATATTTCATTGGGCGATCGTACCAACCTGGCCTTCAGGGGAACTCACGTCACCAATGGCCGGGGAAAAGGTGTAGTTGTAGAAACCGGTATGAAAACCGAGCTGGGCAAAATTGCCGGGATGCTGGAAAAAGCGGAAAGCAGTACCCCGCTTCAAAAGAGACTGAAGGATTTCAGCAGTAAGCTAACGGTTATCATCATACTGTTATGTATAGGCTTATTCATGATCGGCTACCTGCGGGGTGAAGAATTCAACCGGATGTTGCTCACGTCAATTTCCCTCGCCGTTGCTGCGATCCCTGAGGCACTTCCCGCAGTGGTAACTGTATCACTGGCACTCGGTGCGCGGCGCCTGATGAAACAAAATGCGCTGATCAGGAAACTTTATGCCGTAGAAGGACTTGGTTCGGTCACCTTTATTTGTACGGATAAAACCGGTACGCTTACAAAAAACCAGATGATCGTACAGGAGATCTGGGTGCCGGACGAAAAACGAAAAGAAGCATTCATGCAGGCCATGAGCCTCAACCATGACCTCAAAGAAAAAGATGGGAAAAAAACAGGTGACCCCACTGAACTGGCGATGGTTGAGTATGCGAAAACGACTGCCCCGTTCAAACGGGTTGAAGAGATCCCTTTTGATTCAGAACGGAAGGCAATGACGACGATCCATGAAAGAGAAGGGAAATACTGGGTGATCACCAAGGGTGCCGCCGAAGCGATCATGAATATGAGTAGGGATGTGCAACTGGTGGAAGAAATAAAAAAGCAGGAAGAGAAACTGGCAATGGGCGGCATGCGTGTCATCGGATTCGGGGCGAAACTGGTTGATAAGCTTCCGGATGAGATCAGCCCTGACAATGTGGAAAAGGATCTTGAATTCCTGGGATTGGCAGGACTTATCGATCCGCCCCGTGATGAAGCAAAACAGGCGATCAGGAAATGCAAAACGGCGGGTATTGTCCCGGTAATGATCACCGGCGATCATCCGCTTACAGCAGCAACGATAGCAAAGGAACTCGGGATTATTGAACACGATGATCACAAAGTAATAACCGGGCAGGAACTTGGCAGGAAAGAAGAAAGGGAAATGGAACAGGAAGTGTTGAAGATCCGCGTATATGCCCGGGTTTCACCGGAACAGAAACTGAAGATTGTAGACGGATTGCAGAAAAAGGAACAGTTCGTTTCCATGACTGGTGACGGTGTAAATGATGCCCCGTCACTTAAGAAGGCAAACATTGGTGTTGCCATGGGTATTACCGGCACAGAGGTAACAAAAGAGGCAGCGCACATGATATTGCTGGATGATAATTTCGCTACTATAGTCCGGGCAGTTGAAGAGGGAAGGCGTATTTATGATAATATCAGGAAGTTCATCAAATACATCCTGACGGGGAATGCTGCAGAGATCTGGACGATCTTCCTTGCCCCGTTTTTCGGCTTGCCTATTCCGCTGTTACCGGTACACATTCTCTGGATAAATCTCGTTACGGATGGCCTGCCGGCATTGGCACTTGCAGCGGAGAAGGAAGAACAGGATACCATGAACCGTCCACCGAGAAAGACCGGCGAAAGTGTATTTGCAAAGGGATTGGGAATTCATGTGATGTGGGTAGGGCTCTTTATTGGGCTCTTAACGATCGGTACCCAATGGTATGCAATGGAACATGGGATGAAGAACTGGCAGACCATGGTATTTACGGTTCTCTGTTTCAGCCAGCTCTGGCACGTAATGGCCATTCGCAGTGAAACACGATCGTTGTTTCGTATTGGTGTATGGAGTAATGTCCCGCTTATACTTGCGGTGTTGCTTACCGTTATTATGCAGTTCATGATCATCTATCTCCCTGAACTGGGAAAATTCTTTCATGTCGGCCCGCTGACTTTTCCGGAACTCCTGATTGCTGTTGGGGTTTCCATGGTCGTATTTATTGCGGTGGAAGTTGAAAAGTTTTTCAAACGGAGGCTGCGGGCAGGAAAGTGATATTCTTATTTCCCATTCTGCATTTGTGACCTGTATTCAACCGGTGAAACGGCGGTATGTTTCCTGAAGAATTTACTGAACTGGTACTGGTCCGAAAAACTTAGCGCGTATGCTACTTCCTTAACTGGCATGGGGTCAAATTGCAGGAGTCTTTTTGCTGCGATGATTACCCTGTTGTCGATCAGCTCTTTCGGGCTTCGACGGTCGAACTGGCGGCTTATGGTCGCAAGTCTCCTGGGGGGGACATGCAAATGAGCGGCATAAAACGCGACCTCCCGCTTAGTTTTATAGTTCTTTTCAAGAAGGTCGATGAACTGCTGGAATAGTTTGTATTCCAGGGTGAGGTTAGCGGAAGGATTACCCGCTGCATGACGCTGCAAATTGCTGATGCGGATCAGCAGGATCTTCAGGTATGCGATCATGACTTCTGCCTTACCGGGATAGTCTGTCCGCCGGTATTCTTTCAGGAATTCACCAAGTAAATGCGTAAGGTCTGAGGCGTCTTCCTCTGGCAGCTGCAGGTGCACATTAATAAGCAGGTGATTGAATAATGTTGTCCTTAACGCATTAAGACTTTCCAGCGCATACTCCCAGAATACGTCGCGGAATAGAAGCATATACCCTTCAAGGTGGCGTACCTTTTTATAGTAATGCACCTGGCCTTCAGAAATAAGGAACAGGTCATTACCGCTGACGGGAAAACATGTGTCGTCGATGCAATGTATTCCGTTGCCCTGCGGAAACCAGAGCACCTCGTAAAAATTATGCCGGTGAGGAATTGTGGAAACAGGGTAGTTGTCGCCATAATAATTCAGGTGAAACTGGTCGCGGAACAGGGAACTGCTGCTTACGTGATCCAATGTCAGCAAACCGGGCTTTTTTTTCATGGCCACAATTTCCCAGTTAAGTTAAGACTATGCCTGCAGCAATCTTCCTTTCACAAGCAGGAAAGAGCTCCTGATAAAGATATAAAGTACCAGGAGGCTCAGAATGCCCAGCATAATCCCGGCCAGCACAGTCGAATACCAGCTGTTGGCGTATGCCGCATACCGCAGTGACGCATTACTGATCGCTGCAATGGGAAACCCGACGGCCCACCAGGTGATCATGAAAGGAAGGTTCCTGTGAAACACCTTAGTGAACAGGACCAGGAACAGGAATATGCCAAAATAGAAAAGCACGCTGGCAAACAGGTTCACATCCCGGATGAGATTCGTGAATGCGAGGAACCCTACCGCAAACGGTGCAATGAGGATGATAAGGCTGGGTGTCATTCTTTCCGGCATCGGGTCATGGTGCATCAATCTCGATATTATAAGGACAAAGAACACGAGTGCCAGTACAGAGCCGACAGCAAAGCTGAATATATTTATTTCCATCATCCAGTTATAAGGAAGCCCGGTGCCTGTTACCGCCACGTCAAGCGTACCTACGCCGGGTATCAGCCACGCTGGTGTTGCGTGCAGAAGGTCCTGTTTGTTTTTCATCAGCCTCGTGATGATCATGTACGCAACAGCATTTGTAAGTACTGCCCCGGTTAACCATAAGGCGAGTGATGCGCCTGCGTGCCAGGGCCTGATCACAGCAGACAACAATAACACTGAAATGGGAATGGTACCAAAAAAATTACCTACTACCGGGTGATGGAATTCTTCGGAAGTTTTTGCCCGGAAAAGGTAAGTCTTGATGATATATGCTACAGTCAGAACGGCAAAAATTACAATTGCTGTAACCCCGGTAATAGTTGAAATGATCATTGGTGCACCAAACAGGGGGGAAGCTGCGCGCCATGACAGCGAAAGCCCGGCAATACCCATTACAGACCCGAACAGGCTGACCGGCAGGAATTGCAGGTTTTTAATCCGGTTCTTAAATGCACGCCTCACCGGGACTGCACCCGTCCACAGTTTGCTGCTGGTTCTGCTCTCAGATTTCTCTTTTATGATAATTTTTTCCATTTGTAACGATTTGGACACAAAGTTCCGCAGGAATGGAAAGGATGTAAATGGCCGGAAGTGCGAATGTGATGTCAGAATTTCGCTGACAGGAACGTGGGTACGTAGTGATTGGGCAATAAAAAAAGCCGCTGTTAAAGCGGCTTTTAGTGACTCCGTCAGGATTCAAACCTGAAACCTTCTGATCCGTAGTCAGATGCTCTATTCAGTTGAGCTACGGAGCCATTCCCTTTAAGGGAGTGCAAAGATAAGGGAAACCGGTTCTAAATTCCAAAAATTACAAACCAAAATTTCCCTCAATTTTTTAATGCGTGATTAGTAGTGCCACCTCACAAATGCTTCCATTGCAGCGTATTGTGTGAGGCCGAGCTGTGCATACAGTTTTGCTGTATGGCCGTTCCTGTCTTCAGCGCGCTGCCAGAATTCGCGGGCATCGGAACCCTGGAAAGGAACCATATCCTTTTGGGACTGGTGAATAAAAATTCCGAATCGTTTCTTCATCACCTGGTCAGGGCTCATCGGAATGGCCATTTCAATTTCTTCGATATTCCATTCCTGCCATGCGCCTTTGTACAACCATACCCAACAATCTTTAACCCAGTCATCGCCTTCTTTTTTCAGCCTGCGCATTGATTCAAAGATGATATCCAGGCAAACCTTATGCGTTCCATGCGGATCGGCGAGGTCACCTGCCGCGTAGATCTGGTGCGGCTTGACCTTCCTGAGCAGTTCCATAGTAAGTTTCACATCCTCTTCGCCCATTGGCTTTTTTTCGATCGTTCCTGTTTCATAAAAAGGCAGGTTCTGGAAGTGGACATTGCTATCTTTTATTCCAACATAACGGCATGTAGCTTTCGCTTCACCGCGGCGGATCAATCCTTTGATAGCCCGGATTTCCGGGGTATCGATCTGGCTGGTCTTTTTGCCGGAGAAGAACTGCTGCGCGTTGTTGAGAACCTGGCGCGACTTACTGGAATCAATACCCGAAATTTCTTCAAAGCCCACTGCGGTATCAATGAATCTTGTTACAAATTCGTCCGTTACTGCAATATTTCCGCTGGTCTGGTAGGCCACGTGTACATCATGTCCCTGGTCGTGCAGGCGCATGAATGTTCCGCCCATGCTGATGATATCATCATCCGGGTGTGGAGAGAAGATCAGGCAGGTCTTTGGATAGGGAAGTGAGCGCTCCGGATGGGCAGGGATAACTGCATTTGGTTTTCCGCCCGGCCAGCCGGTAATGCTGTCGCGCAGCAGGTAAAACACCTGGAGGTTTATTTCATATGCGTCCCCTTTTTCAACAAGCAGTTCACCCAGGCCACTGTCATTGTAGTCACTGTTGGTGAGTCCGAGGACTGGCTTGCCCAGTTTCAGGGCTGTACTTACCACAGCTTTTTTGATCAGCTTGGGAGTCCACTCAATTTCGCCGGTAAGCCATGGAGAGCGGTAACGGGTCAGTTCGGCAGCAGCCATTTCATCAACCACGAAAATGGCATCATTATGTTGTTGCAATAGCGAAGCAGGGATCTGCTCCGTCACATTTTCTTCTACGGCTTTCTGGATCACAGGCGCTTTCATCGGACCCCATCCCATCAGGTAGATCTTCCTCGCCTTCATGATGGTATCAATGCCCATGGTAACAGCCATGCGCGGTACCTGTGAAATATTGGCAAACTCGAAAGAGTTGGCAATACGGGTGGAATTTTCGAGTGTCACCAGGCGGGTGCGGGAGAAACGGCTTGAACCAGGTTCGTTGAACCCGATATGACCGTTATTCCCGATTCCGAGGATCTGTACATCAATTCCACCGGTTGATTCAATCAGCGCTTCATACTCAGCGCAGTATTTCTTGATCTCCTCTTTTGGCCATTCCCCGTTCGGGATATTGATATTTTTGGGATCAATATCTACATGGTTGAACAATTGTTCACCCATGTAGCGATTATAGCTTTGCAGTGCGTCATTGTCGAGTGGATAGTATTCGTCGAGGTTGAAGCTGATTACATTCTTAAAGCTCAGGCCTTCTTCGCGATGCATTCTTACCAGTTCGGCATAAACCGTCTTAGGGGATGAGCCTGTTGCCAGTCCCAGTACACAATTTTTGCCTTCTGCCTGTTTACGCCTGATGATACCTGCTATTTCCTGTGCAATAAAAACCGATCCTTGTTTGAGATTATCAAAAATTTTGACAGGAATTTTTTCGAACGAATCTACCATGCTCATTTTGGTTGAAAATTTGTTGAGGTCACGAAATTAACTTTAAAACGAATAATGTGAGTCAGAATTCCTGCGCAAACGTTAGATCAAATTAATTACCGGATGCTGATTTCGTCTGCAAAGAGCCAGGCTTTATGCCCTGCACCTGCCTGACCATCCGGAATTTGTCCATAGTTAACAGCTTTCACTTTTACAAAACGGGCTTTAAGTGCGGGGAAAGATACCTCGAGTGACTTCATTGAATTTCCGTCCTCCCTGCTAGTTGCCTGGCCACCTGTTACAGCTTTATAGTTGTTGCCGTCATCTGAAACGGAAATCTCAAATTTTGCCGGGCCATAGATCCAGCTGCCATGAGATTCCGCAATGTGCAACTGGACTTTTTCGAAGCTGGTGGATTCACCAAGGTCAATAGTTGCATCCAGGTCACTGCCTTCCCAACCAAGCCATTCAGTGGAGTTCATTCCTTTTTCAGAACGTAATCCGTTTACAAGTCCGAATGCGCCGCCCTGTCCGGGATAGTTTTTCGACGGGTTGTTTTGAAGGCTGATTTTTTTCCCTGTTGCTTTATTTGTAGTAAAGTTCAGCTGAACCTTTGCACCGGCAGGTTTACCCTTTAGTTCATTCCAGGCCGTAAGTTTCGCATTTGATGTTATGGACAGCGGTCCATTGTATTTTGTCGTAGTTGCAGCAGATGATCCTGCACCTTCCAGGATATATACAGGTTGTGCAGCAGCAATCGGGCTTTCGAGTTTTACCTGCAGTCCTTTGTTTGCAGCAGCCGGAACTACATTTGCTTTCAGGTCAAAATAGGATTTACTGTAGTTGCTGCCCCATTTGCCGTAACGGTTGAAAATGGCAGGGATCTTTTTCTCAAATGACTTCCAGTTGCGTTTTGAAGCAGGACTCCATAATACTTCGCTCAATGCGCTCATCCTGGGAAAGACCATATATTCCACTTTGGAAGGATTCTTTATGTATTCTGTCCACAGGTTAGCCTGCGCACCAAGGATATACTTCTGCTTGTCTGCAGGTAATGCAGCAGGTACCGGCTCATAACTGTAGGTCTCTTCAAGTGGCGTGTAACCACCAATGGTAACCGAATCTTCGTTTCTCGTCTGCGAGTGGTCGAAATAAACAAAATTACCAGGTGTCATGATGACCTCATGATTTTCCTTTGCTGCTGCAATTCCGCCTTCTTCACCGCGCCAGCTCATAACCAGGGCATTGGGCGCCAATCCGCCTTCCAGGATTTCGTCCCAGCCAATAATCGTGCGGCCTTTGGAGTTAATATATTTTTCCATCCGGTTAATGAAATAGCTCTGCAGTCCGTGCTCATCTTTCAATCCCTTTTCCTTAATCAGGTTCTGGCAGAATTCGGAACGTTTCCAGTTGGTCTTTGGGCATTCATCACCGCCAACATGAATGTATTTTGAGGGGAATAGTGCGATCACTTCATCAACAACATCCTCGAGGAATTTGAATGTATTTTCTGAAGGAACAAATACATCATCATAAACACCCCAGCTCTGGATCACCTGCTTGCCTGTTGAATCACCAGCCCATGCACAGTTTTCGGGTACATATTTTTTCGTGGCTTCCCCGGGGAAGCAGCTGAGTTCAGGATATGCCGCGATAGCTGCAGAAGCATGTCCTGGCATCTCGATCTCCGGAACTACTGTAATATACCGGTCAGCAGCATACTTTACCACTTCCCTGATTTCGTCCTGGGTATAGAAACCGCCGACCCTGATGTTGTCATTGCCGGTACCGGGGTAGCGGCCGACAATTGTTCCGTTTCTCCAACCACCAACTTCGGTGAGTTTCGGATATTTTTTGATTTCGATCCGCCAGCCCTGGTCGTCGGTCAGGTGCCAGTGGAAATAGTTCATCTTATGGAGCGCCAGGTAGTCGATGTACTTTTTCACAAAGTTCACATCAAAGAAATGACGGCTCACATCCAGGTGCATGCCGCGATATCCAAAACGTGGATAGTCTTTGATATTCACATGTGGTATTTGTAACGCGGTCTTGCTGCCTTCTGTTGGAAGCAGCTGAATGAGTGTCTGCACGCCATAAAAAACGCCGTTTGCATTATCGCCGGCAATGTTTACTCCTTTGTTGCCTACCTGCATCCGGTAAGCGCCTGGATACCTGTACTCCTGTTTTTCGTAGCTAAGGGTAATACCTGCAGATTTGCCATTCGGCACTACGGCAAGTTTGAACCCGTACACTTTTTGAATATAATCATTCAGGAAAGATGCTGACTCTTCCAGCCCCGAACCAACGAGGTTGATCTTCGTGTTTGAATTGATTACATATTTAGCCGCGGTTTTCGGCATAGTCATTTCTGCCGGCTCCGGAACGATGGAAATCTGTTGGGCAAAGGATGCTCCCTGCAGAACCATTCCCGCCAGGAACATCAAAGCAAGCTTGCGCATATTATAATGAGTTTATAGATGGTGCAAATAAAAGACCGGTTGTAATGGGTGCCGGTCTGAAAATTATCATTTATGTGGATTTATTTAACAATGGGAAGGATGACGGATGAAGCATTGCTGCTATTGTGAAGCACCCGGATGGTTGCTTTTCTGAAATCTTCATCACGGGCTTCATAAATATTCATGAACTGTTGCGGGTTACGGTCCATCAGCGGAAACCAGCTGCTCTGCACCTGGATCATAAGCCTGTGTCCTTTTTTAAAGGTATGCGCAATATCGGGAAGCGTGAATTTTACCTGTTCGGTTTTATTCGGTTTAAAGGGGACCGGCGATTCAAAGCTCTTCCTGAATTTGCCCCTCATGATCTCTCCCCGTACCAGCATCTGGTAGCCTCCCATAGGGTATGAACCTCCATTTGTGCGGACCGGTTGCGCAATTGCATCATCGTATTTAAAATTGTCCGGAAAAACGTCAATAAGCTTAACTACGAAGTCGGCATCGGTACTGCTGATGCTCACCAGCAGGTCGGCGACCAATGGTCCGGCGAGGGTAAGGTCGTTTTCCAGAATTTCCGTATTGAAAGTAAGCACGTCCGGCCGCCTGCCCGCGAAACGCTGGTCATCAGTCATATACTCACGGGTGCGGGAATAGTGAATATCTTCTGTATAAGGAACAGGTGATGACGGGTCACTTACATACTCACTCATTGAATTGCCTTCTGAAGGTTTCTGCCAGGCCAGTCCACCATTTGGCTGCAGGTAGAGCGGGGTTGGCTGAATTCCTGCTGGCGGCCATTGCGGAAGTTGTTTCCATTTGTTCTCACCGGTAAAGAACACTGTGGCTTCTGCAATCTTTGGTTCTTCTCCCTTTCCTTTCAGATAGTAATTGAAGAACGGGATTTCAATATTGTTCTGGTACCATTCAGATGTTCTGCTGCCAAACCTGACATTGCCAAGAAAGCTGCCATCGCCGCGGCTCCACTGGCCGTGGTACCAGGGACCCATTACAATGCGGTTATTGGTCGACGGACTCTGTGCCTCGATTGCCTTATAGGTATTCCATGCCCCGTAAGTGTCTTCGGCATCAAACACGCCGCCAACAGTAAGCATCACGGGTTTAACATCGAACAATGCGGTGCGCGCATTTCGCGCTTTCCAGAATGTGTCGTAATTGGGATGGGCGTACAGGTCTTTCCAGAATTTTATACTGTCGCCGGTCAATTTCATGAAATTGCTCAACGCGCCTATCCGCAGGAAGGATTCATAATTATCGTTCCTGGGCATTGAAAGACTGCTTACCGGGCCCTGGGTTGTAGGTACCGGTCTCGGGTAGCCGAAACCACCTGCATAGAACAGGAACGCGTCCATCAGGCAGAAGGCGCCATTATGATGGAAATCGTCACCAAGGAACCAGTCGGTTACAGGTGCCTGCGGGCTGACTGCTTTCAACGCAGGGTGGCCGCTGGCAGCTGCCATGGTAGAATAAAAGCCGGGATATGAAATTCCGAATACACCGACGTTGCCATTGTTGGCCGGTACATTTTTTATGAGCCAGTCAATTGCATCATATGTATCACTTGCTTCGTCGATGTCAGCAGCTGATTGTTTGTTCTTATTAAAAGGTCTCACATCAACAAATTCACCTTCACTCATCCAGCGTCCCCTTACATCCTGCAGCACGATGATATAGCCTTCACGCATATAATATTTCCAGTGACCTTCCCAGAACGCACGGAAATTTTTTTCTCCGTAAGGTGCGCAGGAATATGGCGTCCGGTTCATCAGAATGGGATGTTTCTCTGAAGCATCCTTCGGCAAATAAATGGCGGTAAAGAGGCTTTTACCGTCACGCATCGGCACCATCTTTTCAAGTTTGGTATAATTGTCACGGATCCAGGCCGAGTCCAGCGTATGGATGGTTTGTCCCTGCACGGAAACAGCCAGATAAATACAGAAAATTGTAATGAGTTTTCTCATGTTAATATTGTTGAATTCTGAGGAAGATTAAAAGTAGTGAATGATTGAGTAAATGCATTACTTTGAAGTTCAAATCAGTATTTCATGTTACAGCGGAGAAGATTTCTACAGCAGTCAATATTGAGTTCCCTGGGTTTTCTTGTCGGAAAAGAGAGCCTGCAGGCAGCTTCGGGCAACCGTTCCGGTTATGGAACGAAGCCAATTGTCGTTTCAACCTGGGCGCCCAATGCCAAAGCAAATGCAGAGGCCTGGAAAGTTCTTGCAGCCAAAGGCCGGGCGCTTGACGCGGTGGAAAAAGGTGTTCACGTTACAGAAGCAGATCCTGCTGACCAGAGTGTGGGATATGGTGGACTACCCGACAGGGATGGTAAGGTAACTGTTGACAGTTGTGTTATGGATGAATTTGGGAATTGCGGTGCGGTGATGTACCTGGAAAACATCCTGCACCCGGTGTCTGTTGCGAGATTGGTTATGGAAAAGACCCCGCACGTGCAACTGGTAGGAAATGGTGCCCTGCAATTTGCCCTTTCGCAGGGATTTACGAAAACAAACCTGCTCACTGCTGAATCAGAAAAAGCATGGCGCAACTGGCTGAAGACTTCCAAATATGATCCCATGATCACTGTTGAGAATATCATGGAACGTGATAAAAAAGAGAAAAAGAAACCGGGACAGATTCACAATCATGATACCATCGGGATGATTGCGCTTGATCATAACGGCAACCTGAGTGGTGCCTGTTCGACAAGCGGTATGGCTTTCAAAATGAACGGCAGGGTGGGAGATTCCCCTATAATTGGTGCCGGCCTGTATGTTGACAACGAAGTTGGCGCGGCTACAGCAACAGGTCTCGGTGAAGAAATCGTACGCATCTGTGGTTCTCATACAATCATCGAAATGATGCGTGCAGGGTTTTCTCCTGAGGAAGCCTGCAAAAAAGCTGTAGAGCGGATCGTAAAACGTAATGGATTAGAAAAAGCCCGCAACCTGCAGGCAGGGTTCATCGCGATCAATAAGCAGGGCGAAGTGGGCGCGTACTCAGTGATCAAGGGTTTCAACTATGCCGTTCACACTTCAGAAGGCCCGTATACAAAAGATTCAAAGTTCCTGGTATGACACTGGAAGTAATCGCCTTCAATATTGAAAGTTGCGCGCTGATCGAAAAGGCAGGCGGGGGAAGAATTGAACTGTGTGCAAATCCGCCTGAAGGCGGTACAACGGTTTCGATGGGAATGATGAAGGCTGCACGTAAAGCTGTGGGCATTCCAATTTTTCCTATTATCCGACCCCGTGGCGGCGACTTTCTATATAACGATGAGGAATACACGATAATCCAGGATGATATCCGCCTCGCCAAAGAGACAGGTATGGATGGGGTAGTGATCGGTTTATTGAATGTGGACGGAACTGTTGACAAAATCAGGACCGCCAGATTAGTGGAGCTGGCGTATCCCATGGAAGTAACCTTTCACCGGGCGTTCGATCGCACACCCGATCCTCTGCAGGCGCTTGAAGACGTGATCCAATGTGGCTGCAACAGGATTTTGACATCCGGACTCGCCGATACCGCTTTACAGGGATTGGATATGTTGCAGCAACTGGTTAAAGCCGCAGATCAGCGCATTATTATTTTGCCCGGTTCAGGGATCCGGTCCGGTAATATCAGCCAACTGGCTACGGCAACAGGATTACAGGAATTCCATACTTCTGCCCGGACAACCCGTTTTAGCCGGATGAGCTACGAAAACCCCGGAATGCAGGAATCCCAAAATTCTTTCACCGTCGATCCTGCAGAAATTACCGCATGTATCGAAGCGCTTTCGGGCGCAGGCCATTTACAGCTTTGATACACGGAGGAAGCGCGGAAGCTACTTTTTAGAAGTCATTCAAGGCCAGGAAATTAAAAAAGAGGCTTTTCATTGGAAAAGCCTCTTTTTTATCGAATACCAATAATGGTATTTATTTCACTTTCGTGATCTTAAGTACGTTTGTCGCAAGGTGTTCCAGGACTGGCGTGCTACCGGTATTTACAACGACATCATCAATTTTCAGGAAGCCCCTTTCTTTCAGGATCTCGATCTGGTCTGAAATGATATCATCCAGGCTTTCTTCTTCTTCATAGAAGAATGCCCTTACACCCCAGCTAAGGCTCAACTGGTTAACCAGGGAGCGCTCCTTAGTAAAGATGTACAGTGGCGAGCGCGGACGATAGCTCGACAGCATAAATCCGGTATAGCCGCTTTGAGTCATACCCACGAGTGCATCAGCATTAACATCCTTTGCGATTTTACATGCGTTGTAACAAACAGCGTCACTCAGGAAAGAAGGAGAGTGGGGCTGAGGGGTAAGGTCTTCTTCGCGGTTATAGTAATATGCTTTTGTTTCTATTTCGTTGATGATCTTACTCATTGTCTCGATTACCAGTACCGGATGCTGACCGGTAGCAGTTTCACCACTGAGCATCACAGCATCAGCTCCTTCCATAACCGCATTGGCCACATCAGTCACCTCACTACGGTTGGGCTTCACGCGGTCAATCATGCTTTCCATCATCTGTGTAGCAACGATCACCGGCTTCGCACGGTGCATACATTTCCGGATAATGTCTTTCTGGATCAGCGGAACCTGTTCCATCGGAATCTCGATACCAAGGTCACCCCTTGCAATCATCACTCCATCGCTTTCGAGAATGAGATCACGCAGGTTGGTGATCGCTTCAGGCATTTCGATCTTTGAAATGATCTTGATATTACTCTGGTGACGATTGAGGATTGCGCGGAGTTCGTGCAGGTCCTCGACTCTTTTCACGAAGGAAAGGGCTACCCAATCGAGTTGCTTTTCAATGATGAAGTTCAGGTCAGCCAGGTCTTTTTCAGTCAAGGCCGGCAGTGATATTTTGGTATCGGGGAGATTGATTCCTTTTTTGGAAGAGATCGTTCCACCTAATGTTACTTTCACTTTCACGTCATTGGCCGCGGTGATCTCCACAACTTCCACTTCGATTTTACCATCGTCGATGAAGATCCTGTTGCCTACCACTACATCGGCATGGAGGTTAGGATAGCTCACATAGATCTTTTCCATTGTACCGACACACTTGGTATTGGTAAACGTCAGCACATCACCATCCTTTACAAAAAGCGCATTGTTCTCGATTTCACCAACGCGGAGTTTCGGCCCCTGCAGGTCACCAAGTATCGCAATATTGTAAGGTTCAGTTTTGTTGATATTCCGGATGTGGTCGATGATCTGCGCTTTATCTTCATGCGAACCGTGGGAAAAGTTCAGCCTGAATACGTTCACCCCTGCTTTTACCAGTGCGAGGAGTTTTTCGTAGGTGTCACTTGCCGGTCCGACAGTTGCTACAATTTTCGTTCTTTTGAATGCGTGCTGCCTGCCTGCTTCTTTGTCCATCTGCTTGTGCAGGTATTTGGAGGCGTTTTTAGACATATGAATGCTGTTTCGTTGCTTGCTTGCTTGTTTGTCAGGATGCGAGGATCTTCACGATCTTCATCCATTCTTCGTTGATCTTTTGTTTTGCTTTTACAGCGTTCTCCAACGGAGTATAGTGCATTTTGTTGTTCTGGATGCCAACCATTACATTATAACGATTGGTCATCAGTGATTCAACAGCATGATACCCCATCCTGCTGGCAATCAGCCTGTCGAGGCATGTTGGTGAACCACCGCGCTGGATATGCCCGAGGATACACACGCGCGTATCAACATTTGGAAGTTTTGCCTTTACGTGCTTGGCTACTTCTTCACCGCCACCGAATTCATCGCCTTCGGCAACGACGATCAGGTTCACCAGCTTTTTACGTTTTTCTTTTTCCTGCAGACTGCTGACAACCGCGTCAATATCGGTTTTCCGCTCGGGAATCAGAATATGTTCAGCCCCTGTAGCGATTCCGCTGTGCAGGGCAATATAACCCGCATCACGCCCCATCACTTCAATAATGAAAAGGCGATCGTGTGCATCTGCCGTATCGCGGATTTTATCGATTGCCTCAACTGCAGTGTTTACCGCTGTATCAAATCCTATAGTAAAATCTGTGCCTGCAATATCCTTGTCGATTGTACCGGGCAGCCCTATGCAGGGAATATCAAATTCCTGGCTGAATTTCAATGCGCCATTGAAGCTGCCATCACCACCAATCACTACAAGGCCATTGATTCCTCTTTTCTTGAGATTTTCATAGGCCTTCTTACGGCCTTCATATTCAAAAAATTCTTTACACCTTGCTGTTTTCAGCACCGTACCGCCTCTCTGGATGATATTAGCCACGGAACGTGATTCCATTTTAAATATATCATCTTCCACCATTCCACTGTATCCACGCATGATACCATAAACTTCAAGCCCGTGAAACAGGCCGGTACGCACTACAGCTCTTACTGCTGCGTTCATTCCGGGAGAATCACCCCCTGAAGTTAATACACCGATCCTAGTGACCTTACTGTCATTCATTTAATTAAAAAGTTGGTTTGGTTTAACATACACATAAAGGCTTGCAAGCAGTTGGTTTTTTCACAAACGATTGATAAGGCGGGCCAAAAATAAGGATTTGATATGATTATGAGGGGATAGAGTGCAGAATGCCGGTAGATTTGCATTATGGAAAAAGTTTTGCTGACAGGAGCCAATGGATTCGTAGGCCAGGAGCTCGTTACTGTTCTGTTAAGGAAGGGGTACCAGGTGATCGCGACAGGAAAAGGCCCCAGCAGGTTGCAGGTTGAAGACCCTCAGCTCGTGTATTATGACATTGACATTACCCACCCGTTTGCGTTGCAGACCGTCATGATCCGGGAGTTACCTACCATAGTTGTGCATGCTGCAGCCATGACACAGGTTGATGAATGTGAGCAGCGGCAGAATGAGGCCCATGCGCTGAATGTGGAAGCTACTGCCCGTTTGCTGCTTGACGCCGAAACATACAGCAATTTCATCATATTTCTTTCCACTGATTTTGTATTCGACGGGGAAAAGGGAATGTATACGGAATCAGATGATGTGAACCCCGTAAGCTGGTATGGACATACCAAAGTGGAAGCTGAGGCAGTGATGCAGACATCTGCAATTCCCTGGGCAATCGTTCGCACTTGCCTGGTTTATGGAAACCAGTCCTCGGGTGGCAGGCACAATATCTTCAGTTGGATCAGGGAAAGCCTGGAAGCCGGTAAACATATTAAGGTTGTTGATGACCAGTGGCGGACCCCCACCTATGTCACGGACCTTGCGGAAGGTATTGCGGCAATTATTGATGCGAAGGCAGAAGGAATCTGGCATTTATCCGGGAAGGACAGGATGACACCTTATGGCATGGCCATGGAAATTGCCGCTTATAATAAATATGATTCTTCCCTGGTTGAAAAAGTTACCGCAGCAAATTTTTCCCAGCCTGGCAAAAGACCCCTATTAACGGGTTTTAACATCAGCAAGGCTGAAAAAGAGCTTGGTTTTGGTCCACTGTCATTCGGTGAAGCGATGAAGCGCTTAATGGGTTGATTTTTCCGGCAGGAATACTTCCGCCATCATGCAGCGCGCACTTCCACCCCCGTTTGTTTCTATTGTTGTCAGATCGGAGTGAATGATCGGGTTGAATGACTCAAGTTCTGAACGCTGCTTTTCATCGAGTGATTCATAAGCCTGCGTGCTCATCACAAGAAATTTGTCACCGACGTTATTATTGACCTGCAGCATATTGCCTGCAAAACGGTTCATCTGTTCCAATGATATCGGGATGACTTTTTTTCCTGTGGACAGAATTGCATCAACAACCGACTGACTTTGTTTAGCGTCCGGAATCGAGTCCAGGCAAACTACCACGTACCTGTCGGCCACACACATCATTACATTGGTATGGTAGATTGCATTCCCGGTTTTGTCACTGGCAAAAAATGTAATGCCCTTGTAATCCATTTTCCTGCAGAATTCATCTACGAGTGCCTGGTCTGTTCGGGGTGACAGGCACGCATAAGCGATTCTTTTGTCGCGGTCCAATACCAGGCTTCCCGTTCCTTCAAGGAAATGATCATTCGCTTCAGCGCCGCTCATATCAATGATGCTGCTGTGAAAAAATTTGTCGAAGATCTCCTGCATTACATGTTGTTTTCTTTCTGACCGCCTGTTCACCGCGAACATCGGGTAGAGAATAACAGTTCCGTCTTCATGAAAACTGATCCAGTTATTCGGAAAAATTGAGTCGGGTGTATAAGGAACAGGTGTGTCATTAATTACGGTAACCTGGATTCCGAAATGACGCAGTTTTTCAACGAAGCCATCAAACTCCTGTTCAGCCTTAACCTGGGCGTCATCTGTTTTGCCTGCCACCTGGAATGCATTGTTCACCGCTGTTTCGGCGTTGAAAGTGAAATTCACCGGGCGTATCATTAAAAGGTTGTTGGTCGTTTGCACGTGATCTGCGGTTGAAAGTTTTTTACTTTTTAGTTTTCAATTTTTAATTCCTCCCTGTAAATCGGCATACTCATACAGTGGAATCCGCCACGGGCGCGGGAGAGTTCTGCAGAGGGCATCAGGATCAGGCTGTCTTTGATCTCATCAGTTGTGATGGTACCTGCTTCAAGTTCGTCAAGCAATTCTTTTGCATGCAGGATTTTGAACCCGGCGTTCTCGAACGCATCTGCAGTTTTGTCGTTCCGGTCATAGCCGAGAACAACACCTTCTTTCAAAGCAAGGACGTTGCATGAGTCTGTCCACTGTTCCCGGGCATCGAAAGGGAATTCATTGTTCCCGGAATATATGAACCTGGTTTTTTCATCACAACCCATGTCATTTCTGCTGATGTCGTTAAGCAGGTCCTCCAGGTTGTCAAAGTAAACCGGGTTCTCAAGGTCTTTTTTCCTGAACTGGATGATCTTGATTTTGTTATCATCTTTTTTCCCTTCCAGGATTCGCTGTACGGTATCAGCATCTTCTTTCTTGATCGCTTTCTTCGAAAAATTACCCAGCATCACCCATACGTTTCTTTTGACCTGGGTGAACACTGTATCTATGTGCATATAGTCCCTTTTCTTAGGAATTTTTACAATAGACACTTTCTTCACGACATTCCGCTCGAAAAGAGCGTGTATGGCCTGGTGTGCAGCTTCCATCGAAGTCCGTTCGCTAACGCCGATCAATACGTGATCTTTCGTTACCACCATCACATCGCCGCCTTCAAGTGTTACTTTTTTTTCATCGCCTTCCTTAGGCAGGAGGAAATGCTGGTGTGTGTCGGGAAGTTCAATAATATTCTCGCGCAGACTGGCAAACAAAGGATGGTTGAAGAAAATATACCTGACAAGAAGGGCCTCACGGGTACGTGCCTTCTTCGCAGGTTTGTTCAGCAGGATGTGGTTATTGATGGTGATACCGATGTCGCGGGTGAATATGAAATTCGGAATAGGTGGAAACAACATCGATTTGTCCGTAGCAGTGCCACTAATAAAGATCTTGGCGAGGTCGGCAGCGGGGTAGTCCATCAGGTTTTGCTGAATGGCATAAGAACAGCCTTCTACAGCGCAAACTGAAGCGATAAGTGTCAAGCGGATCTCGCGATCCTCGAGGATTTCTTCCAGGAGCCATTGCAGTTCGATCACTTTTTCAGACCGGTAAAATTCTTTATGGCCGGGTTTGTAAAAGTTTCGTTGTCCGTCCTTGCCATCAATCTTTTTCAACCTTCCCTGGATCTTTTCAGGATCGAGAAAGTAAAGCAGGATCTTAGTATAATAATCGTATTCTTTTCTTCTGATCGTATCGAGGTGAACAATATCTTCAAACAGCCAGTCCTGTGCCTTAGAGGGCACAACCTTTCCGAGGCCACTGTCCGGACTATGGACAAGCAATTTCCTTAATGTTCCAATTTCACTCGTAACTGATGCAAATGCATTGTCTTTTGGCATAAAAAATAAATTGATACTATAGGGCTCCGTGGATGGAAAACAGTCAGGATGCAGCAGCAAGCTAGTCCGGGATATAGTAGTTCACCGGCAATGTGATTGCAGCAAATGTTAATATGGCAGGCATCCTGAGCATTAGAGCGTCCAAATGTAAGCAATTATTCATGTATGGCAACGAGTGGCACATGTGTATGGTACAACAGTCGTTTTGTATTGCTTGGAGTGAACAATGTCGCGAGGAAATTGTGCCTGCGGGGGATTGTTATGATCAGGTCAATGCTTTTTGTTTCGGTAAATGTATTGACTGCATCCACGAAATCGCCGATCCTTACAAAGTAGAATTCGGGGGAAAACCCTTCCAGCATGGATTCCATTGTATTCCTTTCCCTGCGGTATTCTTCCGTCAGCTCAACATAGTGTTCGCTGTCAACGTTTACCACGTGAAGGTTTGCTTTAAAGAGTGAAAGCAATGAACGCAGCTGGCGAAGGGGAGTGGTTGCTTTTACGTTTTTCATATCCGTTGCGAACAGGATATTGTTTATTCCTTTAAAAGTTGCGTCAGGTGGAATGATCAGCACAGGGACAATCGCTTCATGGGCCATTTTGAGGGCATTGCTTCCCATGAGGATCTGTTCAATCCGGGTTGCACCGGTTAGTCCCATAACCACGACGTCCACGTCGTTATACCGCACATATTTTACCAGGTTCTCGGTAAGGGAGTCCGCTTCCTCGGCAATAACTTCGGTTGCAAGTCCTGGTGCAAGGTCAAGCTCCTGGTTATGCAGTGCCATTTCGACAATCTTGCGGCGTGCTTCCACGTCGATATCGAGCGGGGTGCCGTCAATTCCGGCCGCTACAGGATTAAAAGCATGGTAAAAGATCAGTTTTGTTTCTCCCAGGGAGGCGGCCAGCGCAGCAGCATACCTGGCTGCATTTTTTGATGTCTCAGAAAAATCAACGGGTACCAACAGTGTTTTCATATAAAAATTTACTGAAATGTACAAAATGATTCATGATCCGGCGCATATCTTACCTTTGCGGCCGTCATGAAATATCACAATGAGATACAACGCCGCCGGAGTTTTGCCATTATATCCCACCCGGATGCAGGTAAAACAACGCTGACGGAAAAATTACTCCTATTTGGAGGTGCCATCCAGACAGCAGGTGCGGTGAAGAGCAATAAGATTAAAAAGCACGCTACTTCCGACTTTATGGAAATTGAGCGGCAGAGGGGAATTTCGGTTGCCACTTCCGTGATGACATTTGAATACCATGGCATCCTGATCAACCTGCTCGATACTCCGGGTCACAAGGATTTCGCTGAAGACACATACCGTACCCTGACGGCTGTTGACAGTGTTATCCTGGTTATCGACAGTGTAAACGGAGTCGAAGAGCAAACACGCCGTCTGATGGAAGTATGCCGTATGCGGGATACACCGGTAATCGTGTTTATCAATAAAATGGACCGTGACGGAAAAAACCGGTTCGATTTGATTGAAGAAGTGGAAAAGGAACTGAGTATCCAGCTGCACCCGATGACCTGGCCTATTAACAGCGGTAAGGACTTTAAAGGTGTTTATAACCTGCATGCAAAGAACCTCAGGCTTTTTGCGGCAAGCACGAAAGCTGAGGAAGAAGATACCCTGCAGATTGCAGATCTGTCTGATAAAGTACTTGACGAAAAGCTTGGTGAGCGGGATGCCGCCATCCTGCGCGAGGATGTTGAACTGGTGGACACGGTTCACGGTGAGCTCGATTCGACACTATACCTGGCAGGTAAAGTAGCACCGGTTTTCTTCGGAAGCGCCGTAAATAACTTCGGTGTTAAGGAAATGCTGGACACGTTTATCCGTATTGCGCCCACACCCCGAAGCAGGGAAACAAGCAAAAGGCGCGTGAATGTGGAAGAAGATAAATTCAGTGGATTTATTTTTAAGATACATGCCAACCTGGATCCAAAACACCGCGACAGGATAGCATTCCTCCGCGTTTGTTCCGGCAGGTTTGAACGAAATAAATATTTCCATCACGTACGGCTTGATAAAGATGTGCGATTCAGCAACCCTTATAGCTTCCTCGCCCGTAGCAAGGATGTGATCGAAGAAGCCTTCCCGGGCGATGTGGTCGGCCTGTTCGATACCGGCAACTTCAAGATCGGGGATACACTTACTGAAGGCGAAGAGTTCTTCTTCACCGGCATTCCTTCTTTTTCACCGGAAATCTTCAAGGAGGTGGTGAACAAAGACCCGATGAAAACAAAACAACTTGAAAAGGGATTACTGCAGCTGACTGATGAAGGCGTTGCGCAGTTATTTACCCAGTTCGGGGGCAACAAAAAGATCATCGGTTGCGTAGGTGAACTTCAGTTTGAAGTGATTCAATACCGACTGCTCCAGGAATACGGTGCTTCCGTTGAGTTTCGTGCGCAGCCCTTTTATAAGGCTTGCTGGATAACAAGTAATGATGCTTCGAAACTGCAGGATTTCACCCGTTTCAAATCATCGAACATTGCGGAAGATAAAGATGGACATGTGGTGTACCTCGCGCAGAGCGAATGGTTCCTGAATACGGAAAGAACAAATAACCCGGATATCGAGTTCCACTTTACTTCGGAGATCCACAAAGAGAATTAAAAAGTAGAAATTCAAATAAAAAAGGGAAAACTTTCCGTGAGGATCGTTTTCCCTTTTTTATTTGAGCAAACCGAAACTTTTTAGAATTCCGGAGTCACACCATAATAATTTGACGGCGTAATGTTCAGGAGTTCCTGCTTGGTCTCCTCACTCACCTTTAATCTTTTGATGAAAGCCTGGATGGTCTTTTTATTTATTTCTGCATTGCCCCTTGTCAGGTCTTTCAATGCTTCGTATGGCTGTGGATAATTTTCCCTCCTGAGGATCGTTTGAATAGCTTCAGCAACAACCGCCCAGTTGTCTTCGAGGTCTTCGTTTATTTTCTTCTCGTTCAATACCAGTTTGTCAAGACCTTTTTCAATTGACCGGATAGCAAGGATCATATGTGCGAATGGTACGCCAATATTCCGTAGTACGGTTGAATCAGTCAGATCGCGCTGCAGCCTGCTTACCGGCAGTTTTGCGGAAAGATGTTCCAGGATTGCATTCGCTATTCCGAGGTTGCCTTCTGCGTTTTCAAAGTCAATCGGGTTTACTTTGTGTGGCATCGCAGAACTTCCAACTTCGCCCTTTTTTGTTTTCTGTTTAAAATAATCCATGGAAATGTAGGTCCAGATATCGCGACAGAAGTCGATCAGGATCGTATTGAGGCGCTTCATGCAATCAAAGTGAGCAGCGAGATTGTCGTAGTGTTCGATTTGCGTGGTGAACTGTTGCCGCTGCAGCCCGATCACTTCCACGAAATTGTTACCCAGTTCGATCCAGTCCTTCCGTGGAAAGGCCACGTGGTGTGCATTGAAGTTGCCTGTTGCACCGCCGAACTTTGCTGTAAACGGAACATTGATGAACTGTTCTACCTGGTTCTCGATGCGTTCCACAAATACCATGATCTCTTTACCGAGACGGGTTGGGCTCGCCGGCTGCCCGTGCGTTCTCGCAAGGAGCGGGATATTACGCCATGTTTCTGCCAGAAGGCGGAACTGGTTATTAAGATTTAAAATTGAGGGAAGGTACTCATATTCAACCGCATGCTTCCAGGAAAGCGGGATGGAAGTGTTGTTCACGTCCTGTGATGTCAATCCGAAATGCACCCACTCCTTCAGGTGTCCTGCATCACAGAGGTCGAGTTTTTCCTTGATGAAATACTCCACGGCCTTCACATCATGGTTGGTGATTTTTTCTGTCTCCTTGATCTTTTCAGCATCTTTCGGACTGAATTCTTCTGCAACCTGTTTCAGGAAAGTCCTGGCTTTGGCCGGAAGCTTGAAAAACCGGTTGTCGGCAAGGAACTGGAAGTATTCTATTTCCACGATCACGCGGTATTTCATCAGCGCATATTCAGAAAAATAGTCATCTAAATGCTGTACCTGGTGGCGATAACGTCCGTCGATCGGCGAAATGGCGGTAAGTGCTTGAAGTTCCATGATTGATTAATAAGCTTTCCGAAACTGGAATGTCCTGTACATTTGCGAAATTAAATCAAAGCGATTGGAAAGAAAAATCAGAGTGGGAGCGGTGAGTTACCTGAATACAAAACCACTGATATACGGACTTGAAAAAGGCCTGATGGCAGATGCCGTTCAATTGAAACTTGATTATCCTGCGCATATTGCACAACAGTTGCTGGACGATGAGATAGATGTGGGCCTGGTACCTGTAGCCCTTATTCCGCGGCTACAACAACACTTTTTTGTTTCGGATTACGGGATCTGTTGTGACGGGCCCGTGGCTTCTGTTTGTCTTTTCAGTGAGGTTCCGGTTAATGAAATAAAGGAAGTTCTCCTCGATTACCAGAGCCGGACTTCCGTGAGGCTGGCTCGTATCCTGATGAAAGAATTCTGGAAAATTGACCCGGTTATATCTGATACCCGGGAGGATTTCCGCGACCGCATCAAGGGAACTACCGCCGGGGTAGTGATAGGTGACAGGGCGCTTGAGCTTCGAAGCAAAGCCACTTACATTTATGACCTTGGCGAGGCCTGGAAACAATTTACCGGAAAACCATTTGTGTTTGCTGCATGGCTCAGCAACAAAAGCCTTAATGGAAATTTTGTTGACGCATTTAATATTGCAAACAGCTTTGGTCTTCAGCAGCTTGACGAGGTGATCAGGCTGAATCCATTTCCTCATTTTGATATGAAGGAGTATTATACGAAGTGCATCGATTATCGCCTGAGTGAAGACAAAAAGCCCGGTCTCCGGCTTTACCTGGATTACCTGGACAAATTCAAATTATAGTGTGACTATCAGGAAGTGCGGATTTTGCTTTTTATCATCAAAGCGTATTTTTCAATCAGCTTATTCACTTCTTCGGATACCCTGAGGTGGTAGATAGCGGGAAGCAGTAAGCCGGTGAACACCACTGACCGGACGAAAGCATCAAGGAACAGTGACCCTATCCTGGGGATGAAATAGGCAATTGCCGCGCAAATGATTGCAACCAGGACCGCCAGGAATTCCTTTTTGGAGTAGGGCTGGAGGTTGTACTTATATTTCAGGAACCCAAATCGCAGGATATTGTAAAACGTCAGCGAGATCAGGGAAGAATAAGCAGCACCTAACAGGCCATAATGCGCAATCAGGAAATAATTCAGTGGCAGGGCCAACAGCGTATAGATCACATTCGTGGTAAAATCAACTTTCCAGAAATTGGATGTTCCGATAATCTGCCCGTTGGCACCTGTACCGAGGTCGATCAGTTTACCGATGCCCATCAGCAGGATAACGGCCTCGATACCGGAAAAGTTTTTGCCGAGAAATTCTGAGATATTATGGATGTTCAGCCACATAAGGCCGAACATAAAGAGCCCGACCAACAGGAGATTACTTACACTTTTGTGGTATACATTCCTGATTTTGACAAAGTCTTTATTCTTCCATGCTTCGGCGAGAACTGGCACAACTGACGAATTCATACTCCTTTGCGGAACTTCCATCAATGTAACAATGTAGGTAGCTATCGTAAAGACGGCGGTATCGGTGAGTCCCCGGTCACTCTTTGCCGACAGGATAAACGTGTCGACAGTCCTTGACAGGAGATTAAGGAAATGTGCGCCAAAAACGAAAAGTCCGAAGTTTACCATTTTCCCTCTTAGCCGGTTTGTCAGGTTGCTGGGTTCAGGCTGGAAATAAAACCTGCCTGTCCTCCTTAGCGCAATAAACATCAGTATAGAGGGCAGAAGATAGGAGAGCGAGAAGATCAGCAGGAAAACGTCGAGGGAGATGAGCTTGACAACAAAGAGTACAAGAATTGCCAGGAAAACAACACGTGGAACGATCTCCCGAAGACCATTTGAAAGGATACCCCTGTTGAAGGACCAGGCGAAGCCTTCCATCCACATGAACATAAGCATGAAAAAACAATAGGGGTAGACCAGGTAACTGTATTCTACAAATAGCGGTGACCGTTCACTGAATTTCCTGACTATAAGATCCTTGCCCAGGTAACCTGCAACACACATTACCACAAAGCCGGTTAAACAAAGTGTGAGGGTAAAAAAAGGAAGGTCATTTTTCTTAGGGGAAAGATGACTTTTATAAAACGGCGCAAACTTATTGATCACAGCAGTACAGCCAAGGGTGCAAAGCGTTGCCAGGGTAATACCTGCATCAGTAATAACCCGCGTAAGTCCAAGTTCTTCGGTCGTCAGAATCCGGGGTACGAGTACAAGCATATTGAATGCACCAAGACCAAACCCTAACAGGATGAGGACAGTGGACCGAATGCTTTGTCTTTGAATTACACCCATTAATACTATTTGAAGCAGTAGATGTTAAGTTGTACGTCATACATGTTAGTGACATTTCCCCTGTTGAAAGGAGTGGCATACACGCGATTCGCTTCGGTTATATAATAACGAAAGTTATTTCGGCTAAGTATCTGAAGCAATTCCTCCAGTTTGTAGTACTCATCGAATTTTCCATGATATTCCAGGAAAATCCGTTTG
>NZ_JSVC01000021.1 GCF_000814475.1 Flavihumibacter solisilvae
ACGGGTGGGACCCGACGGGTGGGACCCGACGGGTGGGACCCGACGGGTGGGACCCGACGGGTAAAAAAAAGGCAACCTTCGCAGGTTGCCTTTTTTGATTATTTCATTTTCGATTTTTACTTCACCGCGAGTGCTTTGTCGATCAGGAAGTTCAGGTTCGTCCTGTGAGCACGGCTCTGTTCGTTGGTGCTTACTGCTGTTGTAAGTGAAGCCCTTACTTTTTTCAGGGTTGAAACGGCAGCTGCTTTTGAAGCATTGTCGTAACCCATTGGGGCGTTTGCAATCATAGCAAGTCCTCTTACGAACTCAGTCTGCAGGTTCTGACGGTACAGGTTCACGTTGGTTTTCAGGTCTTCGTTGAAGATCCCTTTAACGAGATCGCTCATTACGTCAGCAACGCTGTAGGTATTGCCATACAGTCCACTGTTGTTGATCCTGCTGAGTGTGATCGGATGCAGGATTTGTGCCAGCGGCGACATTTGTACAGTAACTGCAATGTTCTGCGGTTTGTAATCTTCGGTTGATCCGAAGAAGTTGAAACCACGACGCTGCATCTGCAGGTAAGGGAACAACTGTGTATCAGTTTCGAATGCGTTCGGTGCCCAGATATATTTGGTGAGCAATGCCATCGCCTTTTTCTGGTAGTCGGCAGAAACCGGAGTAAACGGCTTCACCGTAGCATTCTGGCCAGGATAGCTCCTGTCTACATACACGCCACCGATATAACGGCTAACGCTGTTTGCCATCTGCATACGTTGAGACTGCAGCATCAGGTAACGGCCACGAAGTTCTGCATAGCTGGCATCAGGACGGGCGAAACGTGCTTTCATTTTCGGCACCATCGTGTTCACCAGTTTGAAGCGCTCTTCAGCATAAGTAACCATATCGCTACTCATGTCGTTGATCATTACGCGGGGATCGATACCACCACCCGGACTACGCATATCATCAGCGTCGTTACCGAATGTGAGTTGTGGATCTGTGCTGCGGGCCAGGATCTTGCGCAGGCCTGCTTCTTCTTCCGCTGCAGTGAACGGAGTATAACCATATTCGATCGCCCACAGGTCATAAGGACCTGCTTTGGTCGTATAGTAATCACCCTGCTTAGACCTGTCGCGGCTTACGTTGATGGAAGGATAGTCCATCACCGAACCCTGCAGACCAATTTTTGCAGTAAGTGCTTTATCATTAACCTGTGCAGGAGTCAGCATCTGGCTGGCCTTCATGTTGTGGTTCAGACCAAGGGTGTGGCCCATTTCATGCAGGATCAGGTAATACAGGAACTGCTTGTGCATTTCCTTGATGGTCTCCTTGCTGTTTCCGTCGCCATTGTTATCGAGCACTTCCAGCGCAGAAACACCTGACTGGAACTGTGTCGCGAGTTCGTTAGCGAGGTTACAGCTTGCCATGTGCTTCTTGCCAAACATGTTGTAAGTAGCTCCGGGCTTCATGGCTGCTTCAATATTTTCCCAGGGCATGGTAGTTACCGCACCGGTGAGACCGCCATTGAACAGCTCATCAAAGTTTGGTGTACCTGCACCGCTTTTCCATTCAACGGTGATATCAGCACCGAGGATCTGGCCATTGCGTGGGTTGAAGAAGCTGGGCCCGATCGCGCCATACGGAGGGTTTGCAGAGCTTACCCAGCGGATCACGTTATAACGGATATCAGCAGGATCCCAATCAGCATTGTCAGGCATGATCTTCATCACAACTGCATTTTTGAAACCTGCTTTTTCGAAAGCTTCATTCCATTTTTCACCTGCTTCCTTAATGGTTTCGCGGAGTTCAACCGGGGTTGTGTTCTCTATCCACCAAACGATAGGTTCAACAGGCTCACTGATGGCTGCAGAAGGATCTTTCTTAACGAGATTCCACCTGCTGATAAAATCTTTGTATGGGGTTGGGGAAATGGAAGTCAGGTCATCCACTTCAGCTCCGAAATAACCAACGCGCGGATCGTCGCGGCGGGCACGGAAATCATTCTCAGGAACTTCCAGGAATGAATGCTGCATTTTCACGCGAACATAACGGGCATCTGTAATGTCCTTACCACCACCATTCAGCGGCATAGGGTTATCGTATGCCAGTTCAACGATCACGTCTGTATTGTTCGGGAAAGAACGAACGAGTCCGTATTTGCTCTTGGAAGCATTGAACATTCCGAGGTTAAAAATTGCACCGGGCGGAATGGTTGGCGGGAAAACGGGTTTAACGGGATCAAGCTTGTCACCGATCAGCAGTCCGTCAACAGATACCAGGTAACCTAAACTGTCTTCAGCGCTGAATTTGTCGGCGAACATCACGGCATCGCTCACGTCTACGTTGGCAGACTTGCTTACCGCGTTGTTCTTATCGTAATAGAAGTTCGTATTCTGTTGCAGGAATTCGAGTCTATCGTATGATTTCTGCACTTTGAAAAGGAATGTAGCCCTGATCATGTTCTGGTGCAGGAACAAACTTGTTGGTCCGCCCATGGAGAAACTCTGGTAGATGAAATCTTTTCCGAGCTGGTCCTTTCTAACATACATCTGCAGGCTTCCCGTAACGGTATCCTGGTAAAGGGTAAACAGTCCATCAACCTTCCTGCTGGATTTCACTTTATCCTTGATGGAAGATTTGGCCGGAGCGGCCGGGGCGGACTTCTTCGCTGTATCCGCGGCTGGAGTGACAGGGGTCGTCTTCTTGCTTTGTGCCATTGCCCCCGTTGCAGCAAGGGCGAATGAAAGCAGTAAACTCGATTTTCTCATTATGTATATTTTGATTCGCCAATATGCGACAAATTTTGCCGACCGGCCAAAATTTTTATTTGGGTGGCAAGCGGCTAGGGGCAGACGGCATGCTTGCCATATTTGCGCATATACGCGATCACCATGGCCACCACCTGGTTATAGCTCATCATGCCGCCAGGCTGCTGGTTTACCCGGAGAAACTGTGCATACAGGCTGCGGACAAGGGGTTCCATAAAGCCCACATGTTTCAGGTTGAAATCGCGGAGGGCGCTGATGTCGGCCTTCACGCCCGGTGAGAGCTGTTCAAACAGCTCAAGCGACCTCATTGAATCGCGCTGGTAGAGGTCACGGATCGCATACAGGTAAAGGTCGAAATAAGCGGAATATTTGAATGCGGGCCTGCTGCTATGGCTTGCCGTGAGATAGCCGGCCAGGTTGGCCTCATTTTCTTTCGCATAGCCCATCTGGTGACCAATTTCATGGCAGGTAGTGAAGGGCTGTACGAAAACCGGGACCGTCGTATTCACCTGCGCCTCACCGGTAAATGGGTTGTAGTACCCGGTAAACCCGAGGTAATTTCCCACATGGCTATAGATGGAAGGCTTTACTGATTGACCGCCATACCTGAGAAAAGGCGCGTCTCCGTCCGGCACAGAATAGGCAGCAAACGCATTTTTAAACAGGGTTCGTTTGTGCAGCAAAGGATTCCTTTCGGGCAGGGACACTTCGCGCAATTGGTTCATGCGAACGATCAGGAGGTTCACCAGCGTGTCAAGCTCCGCTGTTTTGTACCGGGTAACTTCAAGACCGGCCTGGTGTGCGATCCCCAGGCGGTTATAATTCAATCCCCAGAACAGGTTGAACACAATATAAATGCACAGCCACCAGGTCATAACGCGAACGCCTGACCGAAGCAGCCAGGATGAATTTACCCGCTTCTGTATAATGGCGCGAATCAGTTTCCATATAGCCGAAATAATCAGGATCCCGGCAATGGCGTATAAGATATCCCCCATACTGAAAGGTACCCAGCCAAAAAGCCAGCGGAGCATCCGGGAAATTGCCGGATAGATACCCTGTGAATAATAACGTTCAACCGCAGCCGGAAACCACGAAAAGATTTTAATTGCCAGCGCCACTGCCAGCAGGCTGAACAAAACTATATACCGGTATTTCTGTTGTGTGACCATGTACATTCACAAATAAACTGGTAGCAATATTAGATTGTTCGCGCCAGCTGAAAAAGCTAACAGCTGTTTGTTTTTATATCTTCCTAATCCGTATTTTGCACCATAACTGATACCTGTCATGAATATCGAAAAGCACCGCAATGAAGATGCCATGAAACTTGCCATGAGTGAGGTTCGCACAAAACTGGAGAAGATCAGGCTTGGTGGCGGAAAGAAAGCCATCGAGAAGCAGCATGAGAGAAATAAGCTGACAGCGCGCGAACGCATCAGTTACCTGCTGGATGAAAACTGTGATTTTGTCGAGATCGGGGCTTTTGCCGGGTATGACATGTATGAAGCAGAAGGGGGATGTCCTGCCGGCGGCACAGTTGCGGGCATAGGTTATGTGAGTGGCCGGCAATGCGTGATTATGGCAAACGACCAGACCGTGAAAGCGGGCGCCTGGTTTCCCATTACAGGTAAAAAGAACCTGCGCATGCAGGAGATCGCGATGGAAAATCATTTGCCGGTAATTTACCTGGTTGACAGTGCCGGCGTTTTTCTTCCCATGCA
This sequence comes from Flavihumibacter solisilvae, assembly GCF_000814475.1. Taxonomy (GTDB): domain Bacteria; phylum Bacteroidota; class Bacteroidia; order Chitinophagales; family Chitinophagaceae; genus Flavihumibacter; species Flavihumibacter solisilvae. The sequence goes on from NZ_JSVC01000021.1 coordinate 4,475, forward strand.
GGATGAGATCTTCCCCGACAAGGAACATTTCGGGCGGGTATTCCGCAACAATGCGAGGATGAGCGGGATGGGCATTACGCAGATCGCAGCCGTGATGGGCGCCTGCGTGGCAGGTGGCGCGTACCTGCCGATCATGAGTGATGAAACACTGATGGTTGAAGGAAACGGATCCATCTTTCTTGCAGGACCGTACCTTGTTAAAGCAGCGATCGGCGAAGACATTGATGTGGAAACACTTGGCGGTGCTGTCACCCACACATCGATCAGCGGCATTGCAGACTATCGATTCAAAACTGAGCAGGAATGTCTCGACCAGGTCAAACGGATTGTAAGCAAGCTTGGCAACCCGGCCAAAGCGGGATACGACCGGGTTACACCTGTTGAACCGACACGGAATCGCGAAGACATTTATCATATAATCCCCGAAGGAAATGCAAAGCCTTACGATGTGCGGGAGATCATTGAATGCATTACAGACGGTTCGGAGTTTGATGAGTTCAAAGCCGATTATGGTAAAACTATCGTTTGCGGGTATGCGAGAATTGACGGGTGGGCTGTTGGCATCGTCGCAAACCAGCGACTGATCGTAAAAAATAAAAAAGGAGAAATGCAGCTTGGCGGCGTGATCTATAACGACAGTGCTGACAAAGCAGCCAGGTTCATTCTCAACTGCAACCAGAAACGGATTCCCCTCGTATTCCTGCAGGATGTTACCGGGTTTATGGTTGGAAGCAGAAGCGAGCATGCGGGCATTATCAAGGACGGGGCCAAGATGGTGAATGCGGTGGCCAATTCAGTGGTTCCCAAATTCACAATTGTAACCGGCAATTCCTACGGGGCTGGTAATTACGCGATGTGCGGCAAGGCCTATGATCCAAGATTCATTTATGCCTGGCCGACTGCGCGCATTGCCGTTATGGGCGGTGACCAGGCAGCAAGAACCTTACTGCAGATCCAGGTTGCGGGCATGAAGGCAAAAGGTGAAACAGTGCCACCCGAAGAGGAGCAACGATTACTCAACGACATCAAAGGCCGTTACGAAAAACAAACTACACCCTATTATGCGGCCGCACGGCTTTGGGTAGATGATATTATTGATCCTGGCAAGACGCGTATGGTCATCTCGGAAGGTATCAATGCCGCGAACCACAATCCCCATATTGATCAACTGAAAACGGGAGTATTTCAGGTATAGGAGAATGAATTGGCGATTGACCCATTCAACCATTGACTTATTGAATTCTCGCAGTTCATCAACTCCTTTTACTTACTTTGCCCTCTTATGTTGATTATTTACACCGACGGCGCAAGCAGAGGAAATCCGGGACCAGGCGGTTTCGGCACAATATTGAAATGGGGAACAAAGGAAAAAGAGCTTTCCGGCGGTTACAGGCTGACGACCAACAACAGGATGGAACTGATGGCTGTAATAGCCGGCCTTGAAGCGCTGACCAAAAAAGGATTGCAGATCATGATCTACAGCGACAGCCAATATGTTGTGAAGGCTGTTGAACAGGGATGGCTGCGCAAATGGATCGCTACCAACTTCAGTGGCGGCAAAAAAAACAAGGATCTCTGGATGCGCTATCACACACTTTCCCAGCAGCATTCCATTCGCTTCCATTGGGTGAAAGGGCATGCAGACAATCCATACAACAACCGTTGTGATGTGCTTGCCACTACAGCAGCCGATGGTAAAGACCTTCTCATCGACACTGCTTACGAAGCAGAAAGTTCCTGACGCAGGAAAAAAAATCCAGATATTTGAAGGGATGGCCAAAACAACCACTTCTCCTGAAGTTGTGATCGAACAGGTTCCCGACGGGGCACCATTGCCCATACATCTTTTGCTTGAAGCAGATCCTGATGAATCCCGGGTTCGTAACTACATTTCATTCAGTCTCGTGCTGGCAGCCATAACTGAAGGAAAGATAATCGGCATCCTCGCTATGACACCGGAAACCAGGGAGAAAGCAGAGATCAGGAATCTTGCCGTTGCGGCAACATACCGCGGTAAAGGAATTGCACAGCTATTGATGCAGGAGGCCTGTGAACGTGCGAAGCGGCTTGGCTACTCGATACTGCAGATCAATACCGGGAATTCAAGTACGCGGCAATTAAAAATTTACCAGCAATTCGGCTTTGAACTTTCAGATATCCGCTGGAACTATTTTGTTCAGCATTATCCCACCAAAATCGTGGAGGATGGCATTGAATGCCGTCACCAGTTAGTGCTTACAAAAAATCTATGCTGACCAATACAATCGCTTATTTCCGTCATAAGCCAAGTCTCACCATTGGGTTCCTGTTTACAGTTGCGAGTGTGCTGCTTGGGATCTGGGTGGCGGCTATTCCCCAGATCAAACTGCGGCTTGGACTCACCGATGCGACCCTTGGATTATCCCTGCTGCTTGCACCGGCCGGCGCATTAACAGGCGTGGTGGCGGCACCGTTCGTTTTTAAAAAGATTGCCGTCGGTAAATGGATGCTTACCGGGCATTTATTGTATTGCCTGATCTTCATTCTGCAGGTCACGGCTTTCACGCCGGTATTACTTTGGCTCGCATTATATGCAAACGGGCTGGTGGGATTCCTGAACGGCGTTTCCACAAATGCAGTCGTAGACTTGCTCGAAAAACAGCACAACCGCCGGATCATGAGTGCAAGTCATGGCATGTACAGCCTGGGCGGGGGCATCAGCGCCGGCCTCGCTGCAATTTTCTATGCCGTAAAAATCCCTTCCGGCTGGCAGATCGCTTTTGTTGCTGTGGCACTTGCCGGAATATTGATCTCGGTTCGCGGCTACCTGCTGTCTTATAACCAGCACATTGAATCCGATACCTCATTCAGGCTTCCTGCCGGCGGCGTGATCGGACTTGCATTTATCTGCTTTGTAACGTTCATGGGTGAGGGATGTGTAGCCGACTGGAGTGCGATTTACCTGAAGGAATCACTTGGTGGCAGCAAGGCCGTAGCAGGACTAGGATTTGCAGGCTTTTCAATTGCCATGGCAATAGGTCGTTTTAATGGTGACAGCTGGATCCCAAAACTAGGAAGCAAAAGGATGGCCATTACCGGCAGCCTGGTTGCTGCCTCAGGGTTCCTGGTTGCCATCTCATTCGGAAGCATAGCCACTGCCATTGCCGGTTTCACCCTGATAGGACTTGGTTTCTCCTGCATCGTTCCAATCCTTTTCAGCACTGCAACGAAAGTTCCGGGTGTGAGCCCGGTCACCGGGATTTCTGCCGTTGCCAGCGGCGGACTGATCGGGTTTCTTGCCGGCCCTTCGATGATAGGCCTGGTCGCGGAACAATACAGCGTTGCAACGGGCTTGTCCATCATCTTCTTCCTTGCAGTTTTTGCAGCTGTGATTGCCTGGCGGAATGAATACCTCATGAACCGGCATTCACGTGCACCTGAAGTGAATTACCAGGACCAGCTTTTCTAGTTCTATCCAAACCGATGAATATGATCAAAAGATTCCTGCCATCGTTATTCCTTTTTGGTGTTTCTAATTTATGCATGGCACAGTCGCAGGTCACCTCCTACCTTACCGGGGATGCAGCTGATGTACAGGCGGTTACGACTGGCGGCATCATGCTCATGGGAGGCAGTACGGATGTTGACGCAGCTTTGCGGTGGATGATTTCCAAATGCGGTGGCGGCGATGTGGTCGTGATCAGGTCATCCGGTGCCGATGGTTATAACAGTTATTTGTATTCGCTTGGAAAAGTAAATTCCGTGGAAACATTGATTCTCGATAGCCGGGAAAAAAGCTACGACAGCTTCGCAGTTACCAGGATCCGCGGTGCCGAAATGCTGTTTATCGCGGGCGGAGACCAGTGGAACTATGTGAAGTACTGGAAGGATAGCCCGGTGGAAGATGCGATCAATTATCTCCTGAATACGAAGAAAGTACCTGTTGGCGGAACCAGTGCGGGAACGGCAATTCTGGGAAGAATTTATTTTGCCGCGCAAAATGGATCTGTCACTTCGGAACAGGCACTGCATGATCCATATCATCCGAATGTTACCATTCAACGCGACAGCTTCCTTCTCGCTCCGTTTCTTGCCAATACAATAACCGACCAGCATTATACACAACGCAACCGGCAGGGCAGACTTGTGACCTGGCTGGCCAGGATGAATTCTGATTGGTCTTTGCCAGTTGTAAAAGGCATTGGAGTAGATGAAAAAACCGCGGTTTGTATAGAGCCCGACGGCACAGCGATCGTATACGGAACCAACAAGGCTTTTTTTATCCGGAACAGGAGAAAGGGACCGGAAGAATGTAAGGCTGGTCTGCCACTCAGCTGGAAACGAAAAAGAAAAGCCCTGGAGGTTCATACCATCCAGGGCTCATCGTCTGGTGAAAAACATTTTGATATCGTGAACTGGAAACCCCTGAAAGGAGCAGTCCGGTCATATTATTCTGTCGAACGCGGCAAACTTCAGGCAGACTGAAGTTGCTTCTTTTCGCCTGCAACCAGGTAGTAACCCCCAAACAACAACGCGCCAAACACCATGGTAGCGACTATGCTTCCATAGTAAAAAGGAAGACCGTCGGCATAACACTGCATCAGTCCGGCAAAAGTTTTCGGGCGCTGGAACCCACCCCCGGCAAACCATACGAAAAAGTTAGAAAGAACGAAATAGATTGTAGGTCCGGCAAGTGAAGCAGCGAAAATACTTAGCGTACTAACGTGTTTGCGGATGGCAAATCCAACGAGGGTTAACCCGAGAAAGAGAACATAGTTGGTGAATTGCCCGGCATAAAATCCCTGTGTATCACTAATCCCTGCGCGGAACAAAAGTTCATACATCAGGTCGCTCAGGAACATGGAGAAAACCGGCAGGGCAAATGCCCATTTCCTGTCCTTAATGATTGCGCCACCGAAGATGGCCATGGCTATATGAGGTGCGAATCCGAAAGGACGCGCGGGTATGATGCGATACAGGGCTGCAACGACTATCAGCAGGCAGAGGGAGATCAGTATGGATCTGTTGAGTTTCATAATGTTCAATGTTGAGGCAAAAATAATAGAAATAATGCTACTGCGGAACGGTTGCCCGATAAAGCTCAGCTCCTTCCAATGACCTGATGGTCAGTTCGGCGCCAGCTACCGACATTGCACATTCACCTTTGGAAAGCGATAAAATTGACCCGGCGGCTTCGATCGTGGCCTCACCTTCAGTCACCACGAAAATCTCAACTGTTTTCGCCTTGCTTTCCGTACTCTGCCCGCCGTGGAGGTTGATCACATGCAGTTCGAAATCTTCGGCCGGGGTGAGAAATGCGTCCTCGCCCTTATTTACAGGGGTTCCGGTCAATATATTCGGGTCTACCGCCTTGAAACTTACATGTTTCATCAGTTCCGGAACATCGATGTGTTTAGGTGTCAGTCCACCCCGCAATACATTATCAGAATTGGCCATAATCTCCACATTCTGGCCTTCAAGATAGGCGTGTAAAATCCCGGCGTCCTGGAAAATAGCCTCTCCTTTTGAGAGCCTGACGAGGTTCAGCAAATAAACCGAAAAAATTCCCCGGTCTGTTTTTCCCGGCTCGCTGAATGTTACCGCGGCTCTTGCGGCCCAGAAATCGGGATGGTCCTTGTCAAGCCGGTTTTGTTCGTAAGCAGGTAGTATTCTTTCCAGCAACGGCTGGAGTCGTTTGTTGACTTCATCCTGGTCCATCTCCATCACGCGGCTGTAAACTTTCTGGTAATCGCCTTCGCCGAAATCGTTTTGCAGGAACATCATTTCCGGTACATCCTGCATCATCTTCTTCATGGAGCCGGGTGACCTGAACCCGTGCAGGAGCCAGAATTCGCCGAGGGCTGCTGCAAGCTCGGGTTTATGATTATCATCTTTATAGTTCCGGTTGGAAGCAGTTGCCGCCAGGCCGGATGCATTCTCCGCAGCGAATCCTTTTTCTGCATCTTTTTTGGAAGGATGCACCTGGATACTGAGCATATCTTTTACATCAAGCACTTTCAGCAGGTATGGCAATCTTCCGAACTGTTTTTTTACCTTCTCGCCCAGCACTTCAGGATTTGCCTTGATGAAGGAATCAAGGGCACCGTCATTTTTCAGAACGGCAGGCGCCTGTGCGTGTGCTCCAAGCCAATATTCTGCGAACGGCTGTTGTGCGTCGTTTGACCGTGATAACAACGTTGGAATGTAGGTGAAACCACCCCATTGATAGTGTTGCACTTTACCTTCCAGTGCAAATATTTTATTTTGTTGTGTCATAGCTAAGGGTCGAAAATACTGCAAACAGGAAAGCTTGTCAAATCATTTATCAGTTGGAACAGGTGGCGAAAAAATTGCGGCCGATTGGCTGGAAGCGCATGGATTTGTGGTGATGGAGCGCAACTGGCGTAGCGGGAAACGCGAGATCGATATCATTGCCACAAAAGAGAACAGGCTTCATTTCATTGAAGTCAAGACAAGACGATCGACGGCATTCGGGATGCCCGAAGTTCAGGTTGACCCGGCCAAGTTACGATCGATCCTGATCGCTGCAGAAGCATTTCTCGAACAACATCCGCAATGGAGAAGGATCCAGTTTGATGTAGTATCTATCAGGTTGAGAGGTAGCGATCTGTCGATTGATTATTTTGAGGATGTCTGAAACCTTTCTTTCATTCGTTCCACCATTGAGTAAGTGGCAGGACAATACTCAATATTCTGCTTGTGAACGTGGAGGTAGTCGATTGCTTTCTTTTTTGACAGGTGGGGGAAACCTGCGCAATCTGCGGGACGCACCTCGTAGATCGAGCACATGTTTGTTTTCAGGTCGAGGAACTGGCAGGGCTGTTTTACATTCATCCAGTCCTTGTCTTTTTTGTCAAAGAAAAGCCACTTTTCCTTGAATGCCCCAGGTGTCATGCCGAGGTGTGCGGAGATGCGGGTGATGTCTTTCGTGGTGAAGGTGGGACTCATCTTCTTGCAGCAATTGGCACAGGTGAGGCAGTCTATTTTTTCCCAGGTTTCCTTTTCAATTTCCACAGTCATTTTGTCGAGGCCTGCAGGTCGTTGAGATTCCAGCTTGGTCAGGAACCGTCTCAGTTTTCGTTTATTGTCCTCAACCTTTTTTTTGAACTGTCGTAAGTTAACGGCCTTCGGATTAGTAGGAGTTATCATGCTGCCAGAGAAAAATTTAGAAAGCGCAATATAAAGGTTTCAATGCGTTATTTTGCCGGAGAAAACTCAGGTTCGTTAAAATGTGGGTAACATATAAAAAAGGCTTCCAGGCCTGGCTTAGACTCGAAAAATCACTGTCCGACAATTCCGTCGAGGCATACATGCATGATATTGAGAAACTTACCCAATTCCTTCAGCTGCAGGGCTGGATGTTTACCCCGGCGCAGCTCGAGCTGGAACATTTACAAAAATTCATCCGGTGGATCGCAGAGCTGGGTATGACACAAACTTCACAGGCCCGGATCGTGTCCGGGCTCCGCAGTTTCTATAAGTATTGCCTGGTGGAACAGCTGACAACCATTGACCCGACTGCCTTGCTGGAAGCACCTAAATTAATGCGAACCCTGCCTGATACACTCAGCTTCCAGGAAATTGAAATGCTTATTGATGCGATAGATCGCAGCAAAACTGAAGGAGAAAGAAACAAGGCGATACTTGAAACCATGTATAGCTGTGGATTAAGGGTGAGCGAACTTGTCGGATTGCAGATCAGTTGCCTTTTCCTTGACAGCGGCTTTGTGAGGGTGATCGGGAAAGGGAATAAGGAAAGACTTGTACCAATCGGCGACAATGCAATAAAGCAGGTCAACATTTATATGGAACATACGCGTCGGTTCATGCCGGTTAAGCATGGTCATGAAGACATCCTGTTCCTGAACCGCAGGGGTGCAGCACTAAGCAGGGTCATGATCTTTTTGATGATCAGGGACCTGGCTGCGAAAGCGGGGATCAGGAAGAACATCTCCCCGCATACTTTCCGGCATTCATTTGCTACACACCTGGTGGAAGGGGGTGCAGACCTTCGTGCTGTGCAGGAAATGCTTGGACATGAAAGCATCACTACAACGGAGATCTACACCCACCTCGACCGGGAATTCCTGCGGATGACACTGGCTTCCCACCACCCGGCCTTTAATAAGTCACTCCCGCGTTAAAATTTCTGCTGCTGCGTCTTTGTTTCTTCCTGCACTCAATGCCTGCGATTTTTTAACCAGCCGGATGAACTCAGCACGATATCCTTCGGGATCGGCTCCTGTGGCCTGCTGCGCCAGTTCAAGCACTTTCGCATGATCAGCCTGCTGAATGAACCCCGAATTATTCAGCAGCATCCCCCAGCAGGCAACGGCAGCTGAAAATTTCCAGTTGGCGGAAAGATCCCTGCGTGAATTATGTTTGCGCACAACCATGTCTGTCAGCATGCTTTTGTTACCTCGCGGTGATTTGTATCGCACCTTTACTGTAAGCATTTCGTTTGAAGCGCCGGTTGTCGCTTTTTGTTTCGGCTGATATTTTAACGCATCGACGCTGTCGGTAAATTTATTGTGAACACCTGCAGGGATGATCTCGTACAATGCCGTTACCGTATGACCGCTGCCCATATCACCTGCGTCCTTTTTATCGTTGTTAAAATCTTCTTTATTCAGCAGCCTGTTCTCGTACCCGATAAGTCGGTATGCGCGAACATTAACAGGGTTGAATTCCACCTGCAGTTTCACGTCCTTCGCGATGGTGAAGAGTGTGCCGCCGAATTCATTTACCAAGACCTTCTTTGCTTCACTCATCCCATCGATGTAGGCATGGTTGCCATTTCCTTTATCGGCCAGGATCTGCATCCGGCTGTCTTTGTAGTTACCCATTCCATATCCCAGTACTGTCAGGAAAATGCCGTCTCCCCTCTCCTCTTCAACCAGTTTTTCCATGGCAGCGTTGCTGCTGACACCGACATTGAAATCGCCGTCGGTACAAAGGATAACGCGGTTGTTTCCTTCCAGCATAAAACTTTCCCTTGCAATTTTGTAGGCCAGTTTAATCCCTGCACCACCCGCAGTGGAGCCACCGGCTTCCAGTGCGTCAATGGCATCCTTTATTTTTCTTTTATCGGCGCCACTGGTTGAACCGAGTACCTGGCCGGCACTGCCTGCATACACCACAATGGCAACTTTGTCCTGCTCCCTTAACTGGTCGGTAAGCAGCTTCATGGAAGATTTAACCAGCGGAAGTTTTTCTTCCGACATCATTGAGCCGGAAACATCAATCAGGAACACCAGGTTGCTTGCCGGAAGATTGTCGACAGGAATGGTTTTCCCCTGAAGACCAATTGACAGCAGCTGGTGTTCCGGGTTCCATGGACAGGGGCCGTATTCTGCGTTGATGGAAAACGGGACCTCACCCTTTGGTTGCGGATAATCGTAGTTGAAATAATTGATCAGTTCTTCCGTGCGTACAGCACCTGCAGGCGGCAATTGACCATGGTTCAGGAATCTCCTGACATTGCTGTATGAAGCCGCATCCACATCAATTGAAAATGTGGAAAGCGGGCTTTGCAGTACGTCATGAAACCTGTTCTCGGTAATGCCATCATATTCTTCGGTGTTGTGCTCCGTGGTAAAGTATTTCTTATTCCGGCCAGTATTGTTCCGGACCGCAATGCCAGCGACACTTCCCTGCAAAGCAACCGACGGTTGCTGCCTGGCCCTGCCGTTATCGGCAACAGCCACTTCTTCCAGCCTGTTCGACGAAGGCTGCTGTTTTACATTTCTTATCGGCTGGAGATTTATGTTTAATACTCGACCCGATGCCAACACAGTAATTGACTGCGTAGTAAATCCTGTTGATGAGATTCTAAGTACCGCCTTTGTACTTGCAATTTCAATCCGGAAGCTTCCATCCTTTAGTGTGAGTGTGGAAGTTCTGCTGCCTTCTATTGATACACTGGCTGCTTCGATGGGTTGTTGCGTAACGGCATCCCTTACAAAGCCATTGATGATATTGCTATCCCGGTTTGAGAAAGAGCTGAATATGGTGATCAGCACCAGGCAGCTGATCATACATGCGGCATATTTTGCGTATCGCATTGGTTAAGTTTTCTAATGGATGCAGTGATCTGAATAATTACATAAATTGCCGGGTGCCCTGAACTGAAAATTTGAATTTTCTTCGAACCATACCCGGTACTGACTCCACTGATGAGGAACTTGTCGACGTATATCGGCACCACGGCGACCTGCAGGCACTTGCCACTTTATATAACAGGTATATGGACCTGGTTTTCGGTGTATGCCTGAAATACCTGGAAGACCGTGAAACATCGAAAGATGCCGTTATGAATATCTTCGAAGAGCTTGTGGTGAAACTGAAAAAACATGAAGTGGACAATTTCAGGAGCTGGGTGTATACTGTCGCAAAAAATCATTGCCTGATGTACCTGCGAAGCAATAAACAGCTAAAAACAGTTGAATTGCCTGAATCGCTTGTGCAATCGGCAGAAAATCCGCATCTGAATGGAAAGCTGCAGCAGGAAGAACATTTCAGGCTGCTGGAGAAATGCCTGCAGGCGCTGGCAATTGACCAGCAGCAGGCAGTCAGGATGTTTTACCTGGATGAAAAATCGTATAAGGAAATTTCTGACTCTACCGGCATGGACTGGAACAGGGTTCGCAGCCTGATCCAGAACGGGCGGAGGAATCTCAAAAACTGCATGGATAAAAACAGCTGATGGCAGAAGAGAGGAAACATACCAACACATACAGTGCGGCCGATATTGAAAAATATTGGACAGGTAAACTCACGCCTGCAGAAATGCATGCCATGGAAAAGGCAGCGCTTGATGACCCATTCCTTGCAGATGCCATGGATGGGTATTCAGGGCTGTCAGGTGGCATCCAAAGCGATTTGAAAGAACTACAGTACAGGCTTGAAACGCGAACCAGGCCAGGTCGTAATTTGGTAATATTAAACTGGTGGAAACTGGCGGGCGCCGCAATAATCGTAGTAAGCCTTGGTGCACTTGCCTATTTACTGCTTAACCGGCAAGGTGAATCGCGGCTGGCCATGGAACAGGCAAACAAGCAGGAGGAGAAATCGAAACAGGTAATAACTGATTCAATGCAAGGATCTGTGCACGATTCTTTGCAGCAAATACTTCCGTATACCCAGGAGCCAGGTGCATCTGCACCGAAGGAATTGTCTAAAGCAAAGGCGCAACCGAAAATTCCTTCTAAAATTATTCATGGAGTAGTTAAGGACAATGAAAATCGCCCCGTTGCAGATGCGTCGGTGGAGCTGCAGGGCAAAATCCCTGGAATTGCCATAACAGATTCAGCCGGCAGATTCCGGCTTCCAGCCGGTGATTCTGCAGTGAACCTGAACGTTGTTTCTGAAGGGTATGCGATCGCCAGCCGGAAAATTGAGCAGTCGGAAGCCTCAAAAGAAATCCAAATTCAACTTTCTGGCAAGGTTGCTGGTGTACAGGTGGACAATGGCACGAGAAGGAGTAAGAAAGCTTCAGCAGCATCAGCAAAGGCCGATGAGCCTGCAGCAGGCAATGTGGAACATGCAACCGGAACAGAATCTGCTTCGGTGGCTGAACCTGCGAATGGCTGGGAAGCCTTCCGCCTGTACCTTAACTCGAACAAAAAGGTACCCGACAGCCTGAGGTCCGTTCATGGTGAGGTGGAACTGGAATTTAATATCAACCGCCTTCGCAAGGTTTCTGAGATAAAAGTCATCCGCTCACTGCATCCGGCACTGGATTCCCAGGCCGTAAAGCTGCTTGAAAACGGTCCCCGCTGGAAACCGATCGACGGGAAACGTACAGGTATAACCGTAAGGATAGGATTTTGACCATTATGCCCTACTTTTGAGACTTAAACTCATGCCACCATGAAAAAGTTATTGCTTTCCTTTTCTGTAGCAATTTGCCTGCTTCAATCTGCAGAAGCACAGCAGTTGCGCACTCCCGCACCCAGTCCGTCTTCCAATATCAAACAGGAATTTGCACTGTCAAATGTTGAAGTAGCTTACTCACGTCCCGCTGTGCGTGGCCGTAAGATCTTTGGCGACCTCGTTCCTTTTGGAAAAGTATGGCGTACCGGTGCTAACAATGCGACAACCATAACCTTTGGAGAAGATGTTACGGTAGGTGACAAACCAGTTCCTGCTGGAAAATATGGACTGCTCACAATTCCTGGCCAGGGAGAATGGACCATCATTATCAGTAAGCAACTTGATGTAACGAGCCCCGCGGCTTACAAACAGGACCAGGACGTGGCAAGGATCAATGTGAAAACTGCACAGGTTCCTTTCACTGTGGAAAATTTCATCATCGTGTTTGATGATGTAACAGCGACAAGCATGAACCTGGAAATGCTGTGGGAGAACACAAGTGTAAGCTTTCCCATTAAGGCAAACATTGATCAGAAGATCATGGGCCAGATCGACAACCTGATGAACAAGGATAACCGTCCTTATTTCCAGGCAGCCATGTATTACATGGAAAACAACAAGGACCTGAACAAGGCCGTGACCTGGCTGGATAAAGCAATCGAGCAGAATCCGAATGCCTTCTGGGTTTACCATCAGAAAGCCAATGCGCTGGCAAAGCTGGGCAAAAAGCAGGATGCCATCACTACTGCAAACAAATCAATTGAACTGGCAAAAGCAGCCCAGAACGATGATTACGTTGCCCTCAACCAAAAGCTGATCGCTTCACTCAAATAACTTCTGACCTCACTCCTGAGCATAAAAAAATCCTGCATAATGCAGGATTTTTTTTATTCCGACCGTCCTAAATTTTTCCTTTCTCTTTACCTGACTCTCTCAAACTGGAGTTTACATCCCAGGCAACTGACCCATGGCCTGAATGTGAGCGATTCGATTTCAAATTTGTCATTTCTTTCCAGCCATTCGAATGGGAAATAGGTATAATCTTTAATGAGTGATGACTGTTCGAACCAGGCAATCCCGATTTCGTCTTTTTGCATCGCTACAAACCACTTGTAACTATTCCTGATTTCCTGCGCACGCGGGTGAGTACGGTAAGCCATGGAATTGTCGAACAGTACGACACCGCCCCTTTCGCGGGTGATCACCAGCGTATCTGCACGGTGGTTAACGTCTACCCACACTCCCAGTAACTCGCGCCCGGATGGTTCGTTTTCCTTTTTACAGGAACCCATTGCGAGCATAGCTGATGCCAGCAGCAAGATCCAGGTAAAGCGGTTTCTCATCAGCGTGGTTTATGCCTTTGACCGCCGGAAGAACAATAACGTTGCATGGATCATTAAAGCGATCAGGACCAGGACGAGGGCGCCAATGGCATTGAGCCATAAAAACCCGATTTTGGATTTCCAGAAAAGCAGTATCACAATGGCTTCAGTGATAATAGCACTCCAGAATACAGGTCCTGCCCCTACCTTTTTCAGGAAGAAGGCCACCAGGAAAATTCCCAGGATCACGCCATAAAAAAGTGACCCCAGAACGTTTACAGCCTCAATAAGGCTTCCCATATTGTTGGCAAACTGTGCAACCACAATACAGAATATGCCCCAGGCAAATGTGTACCATTTGGATAAACGATATTCTTCGAGTGGTGAATCCGGAGGCCGCGCATATTGCTGGTGGATATCGCACATGGTGGACGAGGCCAGCGAATTGAGCGCAGCTGCAATGCTTCCCCAGGCAGCCAGAAATATTACGGCGATCAAAAGTCCGACCAATCCTTTCGGCAGGTGATCGACTACGAACCGGAGGAAAACATAATTGGTATCATTGATATCCGCAGCCGGTACCGCACTCCTGAGAGTAGATTTGTATTCAGTCCGGGTTTCTTCCATGGAACGCTGGTTGGCAGAAAGTGAATCCAGTAATTGCGTATTCGTTTGCTGGTCAACGTAAGCCCTTACCATTTTTGCCTGTTCGCCGGCTTTCTGCTGGTACCGCACCTCGATTTCGTCCAGTTTCCGGTGAGCTACCGAATCGGCAACCGTGCCGGAAACTGCCTGGTTAAAAAACACAGGCGAAGGATTAAACTGGTAATAGGTAAAAACAAGTACGCCGACCAGCAGGATAAAGAACTGCATCGGAACTTTCACAAGGCCGTTCATCAACAGCCCGAGCTTGCTTTCCGATTCACTCTTCGCAGTGAGGTATCTTCCCACCTGGCTTTGATCTGCACCGAAATATGAGAGGGCAAGGAAAAAACCACCTATCAGTCCGCTCCAGATATTATACCTGTCGGTCCAGTCGAACCCCTCCCCATTGGTTCCGGTTGTAATCACATTAAGCCTGCCCATCTTTCCGCTGACTTTCAGGGCGTCGATAAATCCTACACCTTCTGGCAGCAGGTGTACCATCATGTAGGCGGCGATGAACATGCCGGTGAAAATGATGAGCAGCTGCAGTTGTTGTGTGTATGCAACTGCCTTGGCCCCGCCTGTTACCGTGTAAATGATGAGAAGTCCACCCATGAAGATGTTCGTCCAGTAAATATTCCAGCCCAGCAATGAAGAAAGGATTATCGAGGGCGCGTAGATACTGATACCTGTTGACAATCCGCGGGAAAGCAGGAACAGCAGGGAGGTAAACGTCCTTGTCCTTTTGTCAAATCTTTGCTCCAGGTATTCGTAGGCTGTGTAGACTTGCAGCTTGTGGAAGATCGGCACGAAGAAGACGCAGATAACGATCATGGCCAGCGGAAGTCCAAAGTAATATTGGACAAACCGCATCCCGTCGGTAAATGCCTGTCCGGGTGCCGAAAGGAATGTAATTGCACTGGCCTGTGTTCCCATTATGCTCAGGAGCACAAGGTACCAGGGCATGGTGCGGTCGCTTAGGAAATAGCCATCCAGGTTTTTACTTGCATTGCTTCTATAGAGACCATAGGCAATGATTCCCGCAAGTGTGACAATTAAGACAATCCAGTCTGCTGTGCTCATGAGAAATATTGGGTGAAGAAATGAAACCCAATAATCTGGAGCACCAGGAAAAGCATCACCAGTATATACCAGTGCCGCCATGATCTGAATACAGGAATATCATCTCCGGATCTCATTGCAATCGTAATTTATATTGTGAAATTATTTGTTCCTTCTGCCTGAAATCATCCCTGCTGCGAGGAGTCCGAGGCCCAGGCCTATAATGAGTCCAATGTGTACCCGTTTGATGAACATCCCGATCACCAGTCCGAGTACGAGGCAAACCACGATACCTATATCTCTCCTGCCCTGATTTTGAGTAGCCATTTAACCTGCTTTCTTTTTAAAACGCTTTCTTTTTGTTTAAAGCAATGAGGTTAGCCATTAACCTGTAAGCACCCGGCACACCGGCAGGTAACTGCCGGAAAAATACCAGTCCCGTATAGACGAAGCTTCCCTTTCCATACTTAGTTACGATCAGGCTTCCCAGGTCAGCCTGCTCACCCGGGTCGCTCATACTGAATACAGTTTCATACTTGCTATCCCAACTTGCAGCATGGTAAATGCTTCGCTCCTGCACCCAGCCTTCAAAATCCTTCGCTGTTATTTTGTTCGGGAAATTCAGGATGGTATGGCTAGGATTGGTTATGTTAACTATTGCTTTTTCATCGGTGATCCTGGTACGGGAAATATTAAACGGGTACGGGCCGATTTTTGCCTTTACCGGTCCGATCTGGCTCGAAGTATTATATTGAACGATCAGGTTCCCGCCACCGGCGATATAACGCATCAGCTTGTCGTAATAATTATTGAGCGACTCCTTCACATTATATGCCCTAACCCCGGTAATGATGGCATCATAACGCGAAAGATCGGCCGAAGCCAGCGCCTGGTCATCAAGTATTTCCACCATATAGCCCATTTGCTTCAAAGCATCGAGAACTCCGTCACCCGAGCCCGGGATATAACCGATAAACTTACCCTCCGTGATGATTTCTTCATGGATAACCTTGATGCTGTTCGGAGTAAAATAATGCACCGAAGGAATATGATCATACTGGATGAGCTTCATCGCATTATTGTATCGGACGCTCTTGTGCGTATCGGGGAGTTCAATCCATGGATAGATCCTTTCCGGTTTTTCCTTTGCAAACAATGAGTCATAGGAAATGGTAAATGCCTGCTGGATGTACCGGTTTTGCGGAAGCACCTGCGGAAGATTCTTTTCCTTCGGCTTAACACTGTTTAAATATTCGAGCCGGATACTTCCCCTGGCCGTATCACGATTTGCGTATGGCTTGTAGCTGACCTGGAAATACTGCGGATGTTTCGGTTTAAGGTTTGCCAGCAAAACAGGTGGCACTGCTCCTACTACAATTGGCGGTACTGTGATGACCGGCTGGTAGATCTCGCCTTTGACCGGGTCTGTATATTTATATTTCAACGGAAGATCTTCCGCGAAATGGAACTTTCCGATACTGTAAGTTATTTTGATCGAGTTTACCGGGTTCTGTGCGTAACCAATCAGTAACCTGGTATTCACATTGAAGCTGCCGGTATCCATCTGCTCCCTCAGCCAGTAGGGCTGGTCCGTTGAAAAGTCCTGCCGCACCACCTGTTTGATCACGGCCTGGTACAATTGGTTATAGGTAGTAGACGGTGTAAGCTGGAACATGGTGTCAGCCATATTAACCCTTACATTGCTCACCTGCACATTGCTGCGGTTTACGAGATTGAAGGTAACCTGCAATGAATCTCCGGTAACAGCCATCTGCTGGTTGGCCACAGCCTCGAAGTATAGCCCTGTGGCTGCTTTAACCAGGTCGTTGATCTCTTTTACCTTTTGTTGTCTCCAGTAATCGTCCGTGACTTTTTCGCTGATTTGCTCCCGTAGCTGAAGAAGAGCCGGAACTATCGCGGAAGGATTGACTGGCTGGAAAGCACTCACCAGGGAATCAATCTTTTTATCGATTTCCGGCATTGAGATTCTTGCCCAGGTAGTAGCCTGGCCTTCCATCAGGTCGCCTGGAACTGCGGTGCTGTCAAGCGGCGTGAAATATTCGTATGCTGATCCCCGTTGGCGGGGAACGCCAAAGCCCTGGCTTTTGTGCTGGCTGCGACTTTCTGCTGCCACTTCTCCGTAGCTCCTGCCAAGCAGCGGGTTATATCCGCCAACATCAAGTTTGTACTGGCTTTCGCTTTGGGTGTTGAGTCCACCGAAATTGAAGGTATTCCACATGATGCGCTTCACTTTCCATGGCTGAACATACGCGAGCTGGTCGGCAAACTTTGCGGGATCAGCAGCTGCCCTCACTGCTTCAATTGCGAGCACTGCAGATGCAGAGTGATGGCCGTGGCCTGCACGATTGTCGGGCGGAAACCTGGTTATGATCACGTCGGGCCTGAATTTACGGATGACCCAAACTACATCGCTAAGGATCTTTTCTTTATTCCATACCCGTAAGGCCTCGTCGGTGGACTTTGAAAATCCGAAATCAAAGGCCCTGCTGAAGAATTGTTCTGCGCCGTCAATCCGACGGGCTGCCAACAGTTCCTGTGTCCGGATCAACCCCAGTGAAACTCCCTGTTCATCTCCAATAAGATTCTGACCACCATCGCCCCTTGTAAGTGAAAGGTAACCGGTGCGGTATTTCCGGTCCTTTGCGAGGTAAGCAAGCAGCCTTGTGTTTTCATCATCGGGATGTGCGGCCACATACAAGACGGCGCCCAACACTTTCAGCTTTTGCAAGCCAACCAGGATATCGGCTGAAGATTGAACCTGCGGAGATTGCGCAGTTGCGGTGATCCGCCCTGCCAGGAATATGGCTGTAACTATTAACCATTTTTTCATTAGTGAAACTTTACTGTCCAACTAAAAATACTGCATTGCACAAAAGTAACTTTCCGTTTTCCCAGAAACTGCGGAAAACCGGGTTATCGCCAAGATATACTACCTGGCCGCGTCCGATTTCCTGCACACCCATGAGCATACCATCTTTCAGTTTATCTTTCAGGCGGCTGCCGGTGAATCCACTGATATAATTGTCTTTTTTAATAACTCCGACATTCCAACCGTTTTCTTTTATGAACTCATAGATGTTTGTGTCCTGCTTGAGTGTGTAATAAAACTCGGGGAACCCGAAACCCAGTGGATGCGTGTTATCAAGTTCCACCCGGAAGATAGATCCGGGCATGCTTGTCATGAGCCAATCGCGTTCGCGGTTCTCATACTTGCGGAGTAAAGCGTAATCCACCTTCTTCGCTTCGTCTTTATCATCGTCTTTCTTATCGTCGTCCTTTTGCTTTATTCCCCAGTCGGCCTTGGCCATCTGGGCTACAGCGCTTTCGATTGAAATGATCTTTCCTCCCCTTCGAACCCAGCTCTTCAACTCTTCATTTGTTTCTTTCTTTCCGAAGAAGTCATAATAACCGTCGGGCAGGATAAGCACAGTATATGAATTCATTCCCTCGTTCAGGAAATCGGCCGCACTCATTATTGTAATGGGATAACCAAGCTGCTGATCGAAGAAATGCCAGATCTCTCCCATGCCGAGGGACGAGATATTTTCCCCTGCAAGCATGGCTACCTTCGGCGCGTTGATCGTGCGCACCCGATCAGAGCCGAAATCGAATCCCTTATCGACAAAACCCGAGGTGATCGGGTAAACTTTTGTGCCTGTATTTTTTGCGGCTTCTTCAAGAACCTGTTGTACGGGCTTTGATGCATTGGATGCTTTCGTAATCAGCAGGGTTCCCTTTTCAAAACTTTCCGTTCCACTGTTGAATGGCTGTTCAGCATACCGTACCCGAATTCCTTTCTGCAACATTGAAGACAACAGGCGGGCGCTGTTGAGTCCATCCCATTTTATTGCATAGGCATAAGCATTGGCCATTGCTGCCTGCGATGCCGTTTGGGCAGGAGGCGTTTTTGATGTACCGGTAATATATTGCTGTACCCCATAAGTTTTTAGTCCATATGCAAACGGAACGGCCCAGGCAGTGATGTCATAAGTTGCCGAGTCGCTGAGTTGAGAAGTCCTTTCAAACAGCACCTTAATCAGGTTTCCTTTTGGCTGGTTGATATTGATAACGATATCACCCTGAGTTGTAGAGAAGGATTCCTGCTTCCCGGTGAAATAGTTCAATCCTTTAAGGGAAGCGGTATTTGCGTACGACCAGTCGATGTCATTCCTGTCGAGCAGTTCCTGCAGCCTGGTCATGCGGTCCGTGCTGTCGTTCCTGACAACCCATGATTTGAACTCACCCGGCGGATGGTTGATCACATTGTTGAAATAACTCCGGAATTCACGTACAACGCGGGAGGCGTTAAGCGAAGTAATCTCGACTGTGCTGATGCCAGTGGTGAAATGATGCAGGGCACGTTCGCGGAGCGTGAGGGTATCACCGTCTTCATTAATGATGCCGAGCCCGGCGCGGATTCCTCCCTGTTCATAGGTCATACCAATCGAACCATTGTATGTCGGATAGGTATCCCCGTAAGACGGATAGAAAAGGTCAAACCTTTCCTTGGTGAAATACAGCCAGCCATTCTGGTCGAAGTATTTTGCGTGGTTCTTCCCGATCATGATCTGGAAGTCACGCTGCCATTTACTGATTACCTCGTGGAAAGGTTCCGCGGCAGGCGCGAAGTAATAGGGCTCATTGAAACCTTGTTCATGAAAGTCGACATGAACCTGTGGCAGCCATTGGTTGTATTTCTTCACCCTTGACCTGCTTTCGACCTGCGATTGCCAGGCCCAGTCACGGTTTAGATCAAAATTATAGTGATTGCTCCTGCCACCGGGCCAGGGTTCGCGGTGCTCACGCGCAAGTGGCTGTGGATTTACATTTTTGCCGATCATGGTCGTGTACCAGTTTACATAACGGTCACGCCCATCCGGGTTCAGGCAGGGATCGATTAGTACTACCGTATTCTTCAGCCATTCCTTTGCGCGCTGACCTGATGGATTAACCAGTTCGAACAGCGTCATCATTGCCGCTTCCGAAGAAGATGTTTCATTGCCGTGAACGTTGTAGCTGAGCCATACTATTGCAGGTGCATTCTCGTTCGGCGCCATTTTATCCTTGGCCGAGTTTGCGAGACGGAGGTTATTCAACCGGATCTGTTCAATCGAGGCAAGGTTTTCCGCAGATGCGATTGTCGCGAGGAGAAGAGGCCTGCCTTCCGTTGATTCGCCATATTGCTCCACCTTCACCTGGTTTGGCACCTGTTGAGCAACATGCTGAAAATATTGTACGATCCTGTAATGGGGGGTATACCGTGTTCCCACTTCGTAGCCCAGGAACTGTTCAGGGGATTGCAGTTGTGCCATTGCCGAAACTGAGACAATAGCTGATCCAAGCAACAATAGAAATCGTTTCATCGACGGTTTATTTTTAAAAAAGAAGTTGTGAAGCTAAGGAATTAACCCGTCGGGTGCCACCCGACGGGTGGCGAACAATTGTTAACATCTGTTGAAAAACGGGAAGAAAATCGGGTTATTAAACGCTGGCAGGGGCAACCGAAGATTGCAACTTTTGTCAAAAATGGGTACCAAGTTTGCTAAAATCGTTCCAGGTCACTTCTTTCACATCTGCAACAGGGCAGTAGGCAGTGAGCCTTTGTTCCTGCTTCCCGCAGACTATTATTCCTTCCTTGACCGGATTGGGAAGTTTGTTATTCCCGCTGCAGAACTGCATGCGTATTGCCTAATGTCCAATCACTATCATCTCCTGGTGAGAGTCAGGGATGAGGTTAAGCCTGAATTTTTCATTAGCCAGATGAATCGATTACAAAGTACATATGCCAAAAAATTCAATTTCATCAATGAAAGAATTGGTGGCCTGTTTATGCGGCCATTCAAACGGGTCATGATTGAAACAGAGGCTCACCTCATTACAACCTTCTGGTATATTCATCGAAACCCTCTTCACCACTTAATCACGAGTGACTGGGAAAGTTGGCCATACTCATCATATAGTCATTACCTGAGGGAAGAACCAGGCATATTGACTACAAATTTCTTTAAAGATCTTTTCGGCGGCGCTGAACAGATCAGGCAGCATCATCGTCTTCAGGCCGACTATTACTGGCGCGAGCACAGATCACTTACACTTGAATAATAAACTCCGTTTTCCGCATTTTGGGTGTATTAACCTTTTTTTACCCGACGGGTGAGACCCGACGGGTGAGACCCGACGGGTTAATAAAAGCATTATTTTTATCCCTTAACATCCGTTAGATGAAATCAAGTTTATTGCTGGGGGTGGCCCTGTGGGCATTTGTTGCGGCGGCGGCGCAGTCGCCGGTTGTGAAGCTGGATCCGTACAATTATGCCAGCCAAAAGAGTTTTACGGGGAGGAATGGTGCGGTGGTTTCAGCGCATCCACTGGCAAGCCAGGCAGGTGTGAGCGTATTAAAAAAGGGCGGGAATGCTATTGATGCCGCTATCGCGACACAATTGGCACTGGCTGTAGTATACCCGGCAGCAGGAAATATCGGCGGCGGCGGATTTTTCGTGGCCCATCTCAGTACGGGTGAGAACATCACCATTGATTTCAGGGAGAAGGCTCCGCAAAAGGGTCATCGCGACATGTATCTTGATCCGGCAGGGAATGCCGTGCTGGATAAAAGCCAGAATGGTCACCTTGCGGCAGGCGTTCCCGGCGCAGTAGCCGGTATCTTCAAGGCACTGAAATATGCGAAGCTGCCTTTGTCGCAACTCATTGCGCCTGCCATTGAACTGGCGGAAAAAGGTTTCGTAATTACGCCGTCGGAAGCAGAAAGTCTCAATGACGACCGGCCCAACTTCATTAAATACAATACGCGCCCGGTTGCGTTTGTGCGTGACCGGC
Organism: Flavihumibacter solisilvae; assembly: GCF_000814475.1. Lineage (GTDB taxonomy): Bacteria > Bacteroidota > Bacteroidia > Chitinophagales > Chitinophagaceae > Flavihumibacter > Flavihumibacter solisilvae. Next base: position 26,233 of record NZ_JSVC01000021.1, read on the forward strand.
CATGGCGAGGTGGAGATACGCTGTTCCAGCCGGAACTGGCGCAAACGCTTAAACGAATCAGTGAAAAAGGGCAGGCTGGTTTTTATAAAGGCAAAACGGCAAAGCTGCTGGTGAAAGAAATGAAACGGGGTGGAGGAATTATCAGCAGGAAAGACCTAAGCCAGTATGACGCTAAGGAAAGAACTCCAAGTGAATTTACATATAAGGGGCACCAGATCATTACAATGCCATTGCCAAGCAGCGGTGGCGTATTATTGCCGATGATGCTGAAGATGACGGAAAGGTTCCCGATCGCTGAGTATGGGTTTCATTCGCTGAAGGCAGTGCAACTGATGACAGAGATCGAAAGGCTTGCTTACGCCGACCGGGCAAAGTATCTCGGGGATCCCGATTTTTATAAGGTACCGGTAAAGGAACTGACCAGTGAGGCTTATATCAGCAGCCGTCTTCGGTTATACCGCCCCGATATGGCAGGCAACAGCCAGGAGATCCAGTCAGGCATAGTGGCCAAAGAGAGTGAAGAAACCACGCACCTCAGTGTCGCAGATGGCCAGGGAAATGCTGTGTCCATTACTACAACCCTGAACGGTGGTTACGGGTGTTATACAGTTGTCGGCGGTGCGGGTTTCCTGCTAAATAATGAAATGGACGATTTCAGCGTAAAGCCCGGGGTACCGAATATGTATGGAGCCGTAGGCGGTGAAGCCAATGCCATTGTGCCCGGGAAAAGGATGCTCAGTTCCATGACGCCTACGATCGTGCTAAGGAACGGCAAGCCCTACATTGTTGCCGGAACACCGGGTGGCACTACGATTACTACGTCTGTATACCAGACCATCGTAAATATGCTGGATTTCAATATGGGTCCGGACGATGCGGTAAACAAGCCGAAATTTCACATGCAGTGGCTGCCTGATCTTATTTCAGTGGAGAACGATTTCCCGGAAGAAACGCTGGAAGGCCTGAGGAAAATGGGATATACCATTAAGAAAAGGGGCCAGATCGGAAGAACCGAAGTAATCCGGATCCTGGCTGACGGCACAATAGAAGCGGTCGGCGACAAAAGAGGTGACGACGCTGCCGAAGGTTACTGAGCCGGATATACGAATTTGCAGGGAACATCAGCCAACCGGTCAAAAATACCGGAGCGGGTTTCGTTTTCCTTCATATATATACTGCTTGATATTCATCCAGAATGCAGTAATAATATAGAAGATTATGGGTGAACCCATAGTCAGAATGGAAGTGTACATAAAGTATTTACGGATCGTTGCAGGCGCGATACCCATCTTGTCACCCAGGTACGAGCAAACACCAAACACATGCCACTCTATAAAGTGTTTGAAGTTCTTCATAAAGCCAAATTAGACATTTTCAGACAAATTCACTGGTTAAAAGGTTGGAAAGGGAATTGCTTTTTCGGTAAATTCGCGGTTCCCGAACCTCACACCCGCTTACAGCAAAAAACGGGACCTGGACGGGCAACACTACCACCCGAATTTTCGGGATAAACCGCAAACTTCAAACAGAGATAGTTATGGTTTTCGACCTCGAGATGATCAAAAAAGTGTACGGGAGCTTCCCCGGGCGCATTTCTGCTGCCCGCAAGGTTGTCGGACGGCCACTGACCCTTACAGAAAAAATATTGTATGCCCACCTCTGGCAGGGAGATGCCACCCAGGCTTACGAAAGAGGAAAAAGTTACGTTGATTTTGCACCGGACCGCGTTGCCATGCAGGATGCCACCGCCCAAATGGCGTTGCTGCAATTCATGCAAGCGGGCCGCGACAAGGTTGCGGTACCCTCAACGGTACATTGCGACCACCTGATCGTTGCCAAAGAAAACAGCAAGGTCGACCTGGATCGTGCAGTACAGGAAAGCAAGGAAGTATATGATTTCCTGGCCTCTGTGTCCAATAAATATGGAATCGGCTTCTGGAAACCCGGGGCCGGGATCATTCACCAGGTAGTCCTGGAAAACTATGCATTCCCCGGTGGAATGATGATCGGAACGGACAGCCATACCGTTAATGCCGGTGGACTCGGGATGATCGCCATTGGTGTAGGTGGCGCAGATGCGTGCGACGTGATGAGCGGACTCGCCTGGGAACTGAAAATGCCGAAACTCATCGGCGTGAAACTGACAGGTAAACTTAACGGCTGGACCGCCCCTAAGGATGTTATCCTTAAGGTGGCAGGCATCCTGACGGTAAAAGGTGGAACCGGCGCCGTTGTGGAATACTTTGGCGAGGGAGCCACCAGCATGAGCTGTACCGGCAAGGGCACCATATGTAATATGGGTGCGGAAATCGGCGCAACCACTTCAACTTTCGGCTATGACGAAAGCATGAGCAGGTACCTCAAAGCAACCGGCCGTGAAGATGTGGCGAATCTCGCAGACGGAATCAGGGAACACCTGACCGCTGACGCAGAAGTGTATGCAAATCCTGAACAATATTTTGACCAGGTGATCGAGATCAACCTGAGCGAACTGGAACCACACCTGAACGGACCATTCACCCCGGACCTGGCCACTCCTATTTCAAAAATGAAAGAGGAAGCTGCGCGTAATGGCTGGCCGACAAAAGTTGAGGTAGGTTTGATCGGGTCCTGCACAAACTCTTCTTATGAAGATATCAGCAGGGCGGTTTCACTCGCCAAACAGGTAGCAGAAAAAGGCCTGAAGACGAAAGCCGAATTCACCATCACTCCAGGTTCAGAGCAGGTACGTTATACCATTGAACGCGATGGTTTCCTGAATACTTTTGAACAGATCGGTGCCAAAGTGTTTGCCAACGCATGTGGCCCCTGTATCGGAATGTGGGACAGGATGGGCGCGGAAAAGCAGGAGAAAAATACGATCGTCCACTCCTTCAACAGGAACTTTGCAAAACGTGCTGACGGTAACCCGAACACCTATGCGTTTGTGGCATCCCCCGAACTGGTAACCGCACTGGCGATCGCCGGAGACCTGGCGTTCAACCCCCTCACTGACACACTTACAAACGAAAAAGGCGAACAGGTAAAACTGGATGCCCCTACAGGATATGAACTTCCTCCAAAAGGATTTTCAGTTGAAGATGCCGGCTTCGAAGCTCCTGCGGAAGACGGAAGCGGGATCAGTGTTATTGTTGACCCGGCTTCAAAACGCCTGCAATTGCTCGATCCGTTCGCAGCATGGGAAGGCACAGATCTTAAAGGATTGAAACTGCTGATCAAGGCAAAGGGCAAGTGTACGACTGACCATATCTCTATGGCAGGTCCATGGCTCAAGTTCCGCGGACACCTCGACAACATCAGCAACAACCTGCTGATTGGTGCCGTGAACTTCTTCAACGAAAAGACTGACAGCGTTAAAAACCAACTGTCGGGCGAATATGGTCCTGTTCCTGCAACGCAAAGATCATACAAAGCAGCAGGCATTGGCAGCATCGTTGTTGGTGATGAGAACTACGGTGAAGGATCCAGCCGCGAACATGCCGCGATGGAACCACGTCACCTCGGAGTACGTGCTGTACTTGTAAAAAGCTTTGCACGGATCCATGAAACCAACCTGAAGAAACAAGGTATGCTGGGGCTGACATTTGCTGATAAGAGCGATTACGATAAGATCATGGAAGATGATACCATTGATATAAATGGACTGCCTTCTTTCGCGCCGGGCAAAGCACTTGAGCTTGTTCTCCATCATGCAGACGGGACAAGTGAAACCATACTAGCCAATCATAGCTACAATGAACAGCAGATTGAATGGTTCAAGGCTGGCGCTGCGCTGAACATTATCAGGAGACAATTCGTCAACTAAGTTAAAACACGTATTTTCTTACAGATACCGCCCTTTCGGGGCGGTATTTTTTTTGCCGTCCGGAAAATTTAGATATTTTGGCTACCTGTTAACCCGAGTAACCCGAATAAACCCGACCTATGTTTGATTTCCTACAGGACCTGGAACAGGCACATAAGATACTTTGGTATTTGGCAATAGGCAGCAGCCTTGTTTTCGTGGTTCAAAGCATTCTTACTTTCACCGGACTTGATTCAGGAGATGGCACTGCCGCTGACTTTGACAGTGATTTATCAGGCAGCGACCATCCGTTCCAGTTATTTTCCTTCAGGAACCTTATCAACTTTTTGCTGGGATTCAGTTGGGCAGGAATTGTCTTTTACCCGATCTTCAGCAGCAAGCTGATCGTATACAGCCTGGCGATCATAACAGGCATTTTGTTTGTCCTGATTTTCTTCTTTCTTATCGGCCAGGTGCACAAGCTAGCCGAAGACAATACTTTTTCGCTTGAATCAACAATTGACCACACTGCAGAAGTCTACCTGGCTATTCCTGAAAACCGCAGTGGAAAAGGGAAAGTACATATCAGTATAAAAGGCTCTTTCCATGAGCTCGATGCCATAACCGACGATGTTCGGATACCAACCGGGTCAATGGTCCGCATACAAAAAGTGGAAAGCAAAAATTTACTACTCGTAGCTAAAATCTGAAACAATGTCTCCAGTTATTCTCATTGCCATCGCGGTGGTAGTGGTATTTATTACCCTGTCCGCCCTCCTCTCCCGTTACAAAAGATGTCCGTCTGACAAGATCCTTGTTATTTATGGAAGAACAGGTGGCGCATCTGCCAGGTGTATCCATGGCGGGGGTGCTTTTATCTGGCCGGTAATCCAGGATTATGCATACCTGGACCTGAAGCCGATCTCGATCGAAGCCAACCTCACCAATGCACTTAGTCGCCAGAACATCCGGGTGGATGTTCCCTGCCGGTTTACGATTGCCATTTCAACAGACCCGGATAGCATGAACAATGCTGCAGAAAGATTGCTCGGCCTCGCACCGGAGCAGATCCAGGAATTGTCTAAAGACATTCTCTTTGGACAGCTGAGGCTGGTGATCGCCACTATGACCATTGAAGAGATCAACTCGGACAGGGATAAGTTCCTTGATAACATCTCGAAGAATGTGGATACGGAATTGAAAAAGATCGGTCTTAAACTGATCAACGTAAACGTTACCGACATTAAAGATGAGTCAGGCTATATTGAAGCGCTTGGAAAAGAAGCAGCAGCGAAAGCAATCAACGAAGCAAAGATCTCCGTGGCAGAACAGGAGAAGATCGGTGAAACTGGTAAGGCAGTAGCTGATCGGGAAAAAGATATCCAGATCGCATCTACACAAAAGCAAAGAGATGTACAGATCGCAGAAACACTAAGGGAAAGAGATGTACAGATCGCCATTACCCAGAAAGACCGTGAAGTAAGTATTGCAAGTGCGGCAAAAGATGAATCAATCGGAAAGGCAGAAGCTGCCCGTGATACAAGGGTAAAAACGGCAGAAGCAAATGCCATTGCCGTAACCGGTGAAAATGCTGCGAAGATCTCTATTGCAAACTCAGAAGCTGCGAGACGGGAAAAAGAAGCCGAAGCTTTGCGACTGGCCGTAACAGCTGAAAAAGTGCAGCAGGCACGTGCAATGGAAGAAGCATACCAGGCCGAGCAAAAGGCCGAGCTCGCCCGTTCTGAAAGGGAAAGGTCAACGCAGATCGCAAACATCGTCGTGCCTGCAGAGATTGCTAAACAGAAGGCGATAATTGAAGCGCAGGCCGAAGCGGAAAGAATAAGAGAGAATGCCAAAGGTGAAGCAGATGCGATCTATGCAAAAATGGAAGCGGAAGCAAAAGGTCTGCTTCAAATACTGACCAAGCAGGCAGAAGGTTATGAGAAGGTAGTAAAAGCCGCAGGTGGAGATCCGAATAAAGCATTCCAATTATTACTAATCGAAAAGCTTCCGGAGCTCGTAAAAACACAGGTTGAAGCTGTGAAAAACATCAAGATCGACAAGATAACGGTGTGGGACAACGCTTCTGGTGATGGTAATACTTCCACAGCCAACTTTGTAAGTGGAATGATGAAAACCGTTCCTCCCTTGAATGATCTTTTTAATATGGCAGGACTAAATCTTCCGACGTATCTGAAAGGTGAAGAAAACAATAAAATTTCCGAGATAGAACAATAAAAAAAAATCCCGCTGTAAAAAATTTCGGCGGGATTTTTTCTTTTATTTTGGTGCCATGAGAATCCTAAAATCCATCCTATCCAGAAACAATGGCTTCTATGGCTATGATCAGGCCAACGATTTTCAGTCAACAGGCAACTCCAACATTCATCGCATCAGTTCCATCCTTTCTCAGAGTGAAAGTCACCGAACCTCAATCCCTGTTAGTTCAACTATTCGTTCACATGGAATTGATTTCGGCTCCAACCCTGATGTGGTAAGAAAGAAACTTGGTAAACCTGATGCTGTTCTGCATCACGGCACACACAATGTATTATCGAGTTACCTGTTCATTACTAATTTCCTGAACAATGAAGTAAAAACTTACTTCCACTTTTTCAAAAAAGAACTGTTCCTGGTAGAACATGTATTCTATGTTTTCAACCAGCAGGATAACGAAAGCCTGTTTTCTATACTCAATCACCGGTTTGATATCAGGCTTCATTCAACAAAGACACCACAACAACTTATAGACGCGCACGGTAACAGGCTATTGATCCAACAGGATGTGTATATCAACCTGTATTATATTTCTGCAGACAACGATGCAGTAAAATCGTACATGTTTGAACACTCTGCAGATCGTATCCGGGAATTGAAGCGGTTAGAGCAGATCAGCGACTGGATGGAAAAAATTTAACAGCCGGACGGGAAAAACACCCCCCTTTCCCGTGTATAACACCCTTTATGGCGAAATCGGAGATGGACTATTTTTACTGTGCTGGATGTAACCAGATCGAATAACCATTAAGCCATTCCTTATCCGGGTATCTGTCGCTGAAACCACTGGAAAAAACTTACCAGGACGAGCAATGCAGCATACTCCTGTTTTAACCCTGGCCTGCTAATAGCAGGCCAGGCTTTTTTCTAATACTTCCAATTTACATAAGCTTTTGTTCCGAAACTATAACGGTCACCTATACGGGATTTTTCCCCTTTCTACCGGTGGATTATACCCTTTCCCATGACCGCCGTCATATTTACTTTCACATTGAAATCAGGTTCGGTCGGTCATGGTTGTGGTTGTCACATGACGCCACAGCCTTACCGGCTCTCATCTTATAAATTGTCGACTTATGAAAAGGTTGCTTGAACTCTCGCTTCACACATTGCCCTGGCTGATGTTGAGCATGGCAGCGCTTACCCTCGTGACGATGGTGATTGTGCTGTACCGGAAAAAACAACAACACGAAAAAATAAAGAGAAAGGACTAAACGAGGTATCGTAGTAGATGTGCTTACTTCTGACCACACCAGGGGATTGTCAAGTCACCCTGGCTTTTTGTTGCTATATAAATTTATCTTTAATCTATAAACCAAAGACCATGAAACATTTGATGCTGGTATTTTTTATTGCAACTGCTTTTGTCGCATGTAAGTCCTCAAAAGCGCAAACCCAGGACGGACAATACTTTTACCGGGAAATAAGCCAGGACTCAGCAAACATCCTGCAGAAAAATTTCGCGGAAGACAAGGCTTTTAAAAACGCATTCCGTGATGGCATGTTCATTCCCATCAAAGTTATTGATGAACTGCGGAAGACTGAAGGCCTCACCGGATTTTCCATATACTACGGCAAGTATTCAACTAACCTAACTCCCGTCTTCCTGATCTACGGCACCAAAGAAGGAACGATGGAATACAAGAGTTCCGCCCCGGCAAATCCTCCCGCGACAAGCACTTTTATTGTATATTACCCATGTCCGACACAATGCCGCTAATAAAATCTTAAATTACCTGGAACCTTATGGACCTGCTGGTGAGTACGTATATCAAACTGGGAATAATTTCTGTAGGCATCGCGGCCGGGTATACGCGGGAAAAGGTGCTCACGACGACGAACCATCATTTCTGGTACTTCCTGCTTGTGGCTTTTGCGGGGGAAATACTGGATATTTCAATGGCGCGCCTGCTGTGCAATAACTACCCTTACTATCATGTATTCCGCCCGTTATACTATGCCTTGCTGACTTTGGCGCTTTCCGGCGAAATGGGCAGGCTAAGAAAGACTTTCTTAATCAGCATACCTGTGACCTGGATCATCGCCCTGATAAACGCCATATATTTTCAGCATCCTGATCGACAACTGAACACTTTAGTAATCATTATTATCAGCGTACTGCTCATCCTGCAGGTCCTGTTTTACGTTGCCTTCCTTTTTGAAAACCATAACTGGAAAGAAACCATTTATCATCATTCTTTCTGGATAGCCATGGGCATCCTGATCAATTCGATTTCGTCCTTCCTGAGCCTGGGGATTTATAACTTTATCGAGGGCGAAGGTCAGAAAGCACTTGTCCCTATCCTGATCGTCAGTGAATGGCTTTTTTACAGTTCATTCATCATAAACTTTATTCTTCAGAAGCAAAAGGCCGAAACCTGATATGCCGGATGATGCTACAAGAGTCGAGATCATTTTTTCCCTTGCGGGATCCGTGATCATTATGCTGGCACTAAGTGGCTTTGTCGTGTATTTCATCTTTTCCAGCCAGCGAAAAAGGCTACGGCAAATGAGGGAGCAGGAATTGCTCAGGGAAGCTTATGAAAAGGAAGTGCTTACCACACAGATTGAAAGCCGCGACCAGACGCTGCGCGATATCAGCCAGGAGATCCATGACAACATGGGCCAGTTACTGAGTGTGGCCCGGATAAACCTCAATATCCTGGAAAAGGAAATGGATGACAGTCCACAACTGAAGCGCATCCACGATACCAATCATATACTGGGTGATGTAATCCGTTATATCCGGATGCTTTCGAAGGGCCTGAATACGGATATGCTTACCTCATATGGACTACGCGAGTCGATCCGTTTTGAATTACAGCGAATTCAGCAGAGCGCCATGATCGCCTGTGAATTCACTACCGAAGGTGAGGACTTCGCCATCGACGCCAAAAAAGAGATCGTGATTTACCGGATGGTGCAGGAGATCCTGAACAATATCCTGAAGCATGCTTCGGCTACTCGCATCGAGCTGAGTATGATCTATACCGTCAATGTGTTTTTACTGGCAATTAACGACAATGGGAAAGGATTTGACCAGGTGGAAGCAACAAGTCGTAATATTGCAGATGCGGGCTCGGGATTGCGAAACCTGCAAAAAAGAGCTGCCCTGGTGGGAGCTGACCTGCAGATCAAAAGCATACCCGGAAAAGGAACAAACATTCTGATCACCCTCCCTAAATCTGCTCAAAATGCCAGCTAACCAACCATCCCGGAAGTACTCAGTGGCCATTGCTGACGACCACAGGCTTATTGCTGAATCGCTTTCCCATCTCATTAACGATATACCCGGATTTGAAGTAACACTGCTGGCAAACAATGGCCGGATCCTGATCGACGCGCTGGCCTCCGGCGCAAACCAGCCGGACATTGCCATCCTTGACATCAATATGCCCGTACTGAATGGCGTGGCAACAGCCCGTGAACTGTCCGCCGACTACCCACTGATAAAATTACTCGCGTTAAGCATGAACGATGATGAGACATCTGTGATCCAGATGATCCGTTCAGGCTGCAGGGGTTACCTGCTGAAAGACTGCACCCAGGCGGAATTACACCGGGCCATGACTGAAATCATTGAAAGGGGATTTTATTATTCCGATTTCGTGACCGGCAAACTGATTCACACCATACATAAAGAAGAAAAGTCGCCGGAGCAGGTGATAAAGCTCACCGAACGGGAAATGGAATTCATCCGTCACGCCGCATCGGAGATGACCTACAAGGAAATCGCCACAACGATGAAGCTCAGTGAACGGACTATCGACGGCTACCGCGAAGCGTTGTTCGAAAAACTACAGGTAAAAAGTCGCGTCGGACTGGTGCTCTTTGCCATCCGTATTGGCTGGGTAAAAGCTGAAAAGATCAAATCAGGCAATAACCATCATTAATAACGCCACTTTCGCGCTTACCACCCAATCCCGTAATCTTCACCATGATTGCTGGATCCACCCCAGAAGCTATTATGTTGCCAGTCGAACCAAATTGCGTTTATGGGGCCGGATGTCCGGTCTTCGAAACGTAGCTTGTATCCTCTTTGGATCAGCTCTTTCCTGATCCAGGCCGGAGTTTCGGATTGCAGAAGCAGCTGGCCTGGTTTAGGCTTGCGGTCCTGGTCACCCAACGACAGCCAAAATTGGTATGTATTGAAATTTGGTGCTTCAGCAGCTTCCTGCACGTTCATTCCAAATTCAACCATATTCAGGAAGAATTGCAACAGGTTCTGGTCCTGCGTGTCTCCTCCCTGAACTGCAAAGGATAAAAAGGGCTTCCCGTCCTTTAATGCAAGTGTCGGGGTAAGGGTCACACGCGGTCTCTTGCCGGGAGCAACAACATTGTATGGGTTAAGTGATGAATCGCAAACGAAGCTTTGCATCCGCTGGCTCATACCTATCCCCGTTCTACCGGCGATGCATGCCGGCACCCAGCCACCGCTTGGTGTAATGGATACCACCCAACCGTCTTTGTCCGCCGCTTCCACTGAAGTTGTGCCACGCCATACCTGGTCGAGATACTGCTGATCAATGGAAGCAGTAGAGTTTTCCTTTGCAATGCGTTTTTCGAGATCCCGGATAAAAGGATTACTGCCGTTCTCAAATGGATACGGATCACCAGGAAGAACGGCCGGATCATTTTTATCAGGATTCATGGTTTCAGCTCTCTTCTTTGCATATTCTTTTGAAAGCAATCCCCGGATCGGCTCTGCAGGAGGAAAGTAGGGGTCGCCGTAATAAAAGTCGCGATCAGCAAACGCCATATTCATTGCCTGGTAAACCGTATGAATATATCTCGCAGAATTATATCCCATGCTTTTCAGGTCAAACTGTTCCAGGATATTCAGGGCCTGCAGCATCATCGGGCCTTGTGTCCACTGTGAAAGCTTATACACTTCGATGCCTTTATAATTGACGTGAAGTGGCTCTTCAATACGCACTTTCCAGTCGGCAAGATCCTTAGTTGTTATAAGTCCACCCTGCTCCTGGCAACCCCTGACAAATTCGGCAGCGATATCTCCTTTATAAAACCGGTCATTTGCCGCATAAATTGCTTCCTTACGGCTTTTGCCCTTTTTCAATGCCTCTCTTTCAGTTTCAACAAGCTTCTTAAGTGTTGCCAGCAGTTCTGCCTGGCGAAAGATCTCACCAGCGGTGGGCGCTTCCCTTTTTTCTCCAGGGTGTGTGAGGAAAACGGACCTGGAATATGGCCATTCTTTAATTCGGTTCTTTTCGCGTTCGATGCTATTTGCCGTCTGCGCTTCAATGGGATAGCCGTCGGCAAGTTCCATTGCGGGCCTCAGTACTTCTTCCAGGCTCATGGTCCCGTATTCAGCAAGCATGGTACAGAGTCCACCCGGGGTACCCGGAGTAACTGCAGCCAGTGCACCATATTCAGGAGGAAACTTCATTCCTTTCGAAGTGAAAAATTCAGGAGTCGCCCCGGTAGGTGCAACACCCAATGCATTTATCCCGATTACTTTCTTCAGTTTAGGGTGATAAATGAGTGCCTGTGTTTCGCCTCCCCAGCTAAGCACATCCCACATGGTGCAGGTGGCAGCGAGCATCGCGCAGGAAGCATCAACTGCATTACCACCTTTCTGAAAAATGGCAGCACCGGCAGTTGCGGCCAACGGCTTGCCTGTAATTGCCATCCAATGTCTGCCATGTAACACCGGCTTTTGAGTGGATTGCGCAGACAGAATCAACGGTAGACAAACCAGGATTGTAAACAAATGCTTCATAACGGAATTTTATTTGGGCGATCTTAAAATAAAGAAAAAACCGGATAACGGCCCCCATAACCGAAGACCGAATAGTTATTAACTATTTGGCGCATTAATAACAGATTGAATTTCATTTTCAAATCAGGATATTTTGTAGGTCACGGTGCCCGTTGAGCGAAAATTGTATACGAATCGAAACTTAGGAACGGAATTTGAATAATGACTGACCTAAAGAACCCAATTATGAAAACAAATCATTTTCTGCTAGGCCTTTTAAGTTCCTGTTGCCTTTTCTTTTTTGCGGCCTGCAGTGAAAACAATTCCGGTCCCGATGAAGCAAGGCTCCAGATCCGGCTCACGGATGCACCAAATCCGGATGTAAAGGAGGTCTGGGTAGATATCCGGGATATTCAGATCAATTACGGCGACAGCTCCAAATGGTCGTCATTGCCACATATTTACCCGGGTACCTATGACCTCCTGAAACTGACAGACGGAAAAGATACCCTGCTCGCAGATGCGACAATCCCATCGGGTAAACTTTCCCAACTCAGGCTGATACTTGGAGATAACAACTACCTGATAATGGCAGATGGTTCAAAACAAATGCTTACTACCCCAAGCGCACAACAATCAGGACTGAAAGTACAGGTGCATAGTGATCTCACAGGAGGCGTGCTTTACCGGTTGATCCTTGATTTCGATGCCGCCAAATCAATAGTTGAGGCTGGCAACAGTGGAAAATTCCTCCTGAAGCCTGTGATCAGGGTGCTTTCTTTCGTACCGTCGGGTGGTATTGTGGAAGGATTTGTGGCACCGGATTCCGTTAACACCACAATTTATGCGCTTCTCGGCACAGACACGATCGCCTCTACATACACTGACAGTGGCCGTTATATGTTCAGGGATATTCCGCAGGGAAACTATTCCTTCCATTACTATCCCTCTTTGGACACTTTCAAGACAGCAACCCTGGATGTACCTGTTACACTTGGACAAACCACAAAGGTTGACACTTTACATCTCGAATTGAAGCCGTAATTTCAAAATGTATACAGCATAAAAAAAGCCCCGGTAAGACCCGGGGCTTTTTACTTCCTTGTATTTTTTAGTATTTCACTTCTGCATTAAATTTATTTTCACCAGCGCCAAGTTCAGCTGCTGCAGCGTTACTGATTCTTATCGCCAGTCCAGCGTTCTCCTTTATATCAGAAAGATTGCCAAGCACTTTCGCATAAACAGCCTTGTTAGTAGCCGAGTTGCTGACCAGTACAATGGTTCCCACGGGAACATTATCCATTAATGCATAATATTTTCCATCGTTCCATCCGCTGGTACTACGGAAGATATTGGCAATTCCGCGGGTAGATTTGCCCGCATTCTCATACTGCGAACGGAAATATCCGCCTTTATAATCGACCACAGCGACAGAGGTACCGGAATTCGCCGGAGTTACGTCGGCATTTCTGAAAACCGGGGCCTGGGCAGGCTTCTCATCTGCCGGTTTGTTGTCAGCCACCGCAACAATTGGTTTGGTTTCCCTTGGCACTTCCGCAGGAGCTTTTGGAGATGTTGCAATATCTGCTGCAGATTTTCCAGCAAGTGCAGACTGGTCCTTTTTCACTTTCAGGTAGCCTACAACCAGTTCCATTCCAGCTTTGACCTGGTTCCTGTTCAGGTTATTCCATTTTTCCAGTTGTTCAAGAGGCACTTTATTATTGTTCGCACTCACCCTGAACATCCACTCCCCTTCTTTAACTTTATATCTTACAGGAACAAAAACTTCATCGCCGGCCTTGTTGTCATCCTGCGAAAAGTTTGCTGGCACCAGCGGGATTTTGATTGCCTGGCCAATAGATAGTCCTTTATTGATATCGGTACTGTTGAACGGAGCGATTTCTTTCGGACTTATATTGTACAGCCTTCCCAGGCTGTACCAGGTTTCTTTGGGCTGAACTTTATGAGTAAGATACAATGTGGGCGTTTTACCCTGCACCTGCAGATCCGACTGGGCGTAACCAGCACTCCACACCATTAAAAAAAGTATCCACAGAATCGGCCTTTGTACCATAAGGAAATGAATTTTACTCGTTGCAAATATGCGGCATTCCCGGCAAACTTGGAGCCAAAAACCAGTTAAGCGGACCTCAGGATCCTCCATTCTTTCGGATAGTAATTATTGGCCCGGTTTCCCAGGTTTTTAATCCATCCCAGCGAATGTCCGCAATATTTCACGAGTGACCACCCCCTGACCGGTCCGGAAGCAGGTATTTCCTCCCTTCTCAGGTATTGAAGGGCTGCATTTTTATCCAGTTCTATTGCGGGTATGGAACCTGAAAGAAGATTACTCATTGCCAGGTGGTGAGCTGGCACCAGTTCTGTCTTAGCCCATTTACCGATGGAAATTCCTGCACTTCGGATATACAGGTGCTGTATGTACGGGAGCATCCTGGCAACAGGTTCGGAAAGGGCAATTATATTGTCACTTATGGAAATAAATTCCAGGTTATCATTTTCGAGCCAGGGCTGCATACCTGCGCGGACCAGCTTCGGAACTTTTTCCCATTTTGGTTTTCCTGAGATCCTCCCGGGATGACCTGATACAGCGGTCTTCCGGAAGACCGCCAGGTAAAACCCTTCCCCTTTGAGTCTGTCGGGGTAAAACCGATAACCGGCTGCTCCGGTCCGATCGCTCCTGCTGGGAACAATATTCCATTCTGGGTCCGCCTCAACACCCAGCGATTCGGCACCCAGGGTTTCTGTAATCCAGTCGGCAACTCTTTCGTTTTCTTCGACTGAATAGGAACAGGTCGAGTAAATGAGCAGACCGCCTTCTTTCAGGGCTGGCCATGCATCAGCCAGGATCCGCTGTTGCCTTTCACTGCAAAGTGTGACAAGGTCAGTGCTCCATCCGTCCATTGAAGCCGGATCACGCCTGAACATGCCACTGCCGCTGCATGGGGCGTCAATAACCATGAGGTCGAACAAACCAGGCATAGCTGAAAAGTCCCGCGGATCGCTATTCGTAATCACGACATTGCCTGCGCCCCATTTCACTAAATTTTCTTCAAGGATGGTAACGCGGCTGCGAATTACTTCATTACTTACGAGCACACTGCCTTCGGGCAGCAGCGATTGGATATGGGTCGACTTCCCCCCCGGGGCGGCACAAAGATCGAGTGCGGCAACCGGCTGGCCAGGTTGAAGGTGTTGGCGCATCGCCTGCTCCAGGAACATACTGCTGGCTTCCTGGACATAAAAAGCACCAGCATGTAACAAAGGATCAAAGGTAAAGATGGGCCTTTCTGCCAGGTAATAGCCGTAACTGCTCCAGGGCACTTTTGCAGCCAGGTCAAAACTTAAAGCTGTTTTATCCGGGGACTTGGAAGGATTAATCCTCACTGAAACAACCTGTGAGCCATTTTCATGGATCTCCCGAAATGATTTTTCGTCGAAGCCGGGTGCATTTGAAATTGCGTTAACGATTTCAGAACTGATAGGCAAAATTGAAGCGGATGATGAACTGGCAAAATTAAGGCATTAGAGATTCTTAATTTCTGCGGTCAGATCCTGCAACACTTTTTTTGCATCGCCGAATAGCATGGAAGTTCGTGGACGGAAGAACAGGTCGTTTTCAATTCCCGCATAACCGGGCTTCATACTTCTCTTATTGACTATACAGGCTTTGGCTGCTTCCACATCGAGAATGGGCATACCGTAAATGGGCGAAGCTGGATCAGTTTTAGCCGCAGGGTTTACCACGTCATTGGCGCCCAGCACCAGTACCACATCGGTAGTTGGAAACTGCTCATTAGCCTGTTCCATTTCCAGTAAGTGTTCATAGTCCACGTCTGCTTCTGCAAGCAGTACATTCATGTGTCCGGGCATCCGGCCCGCAACCGGGTGAATGGCGTACTTAACTTCCACCCCTTTCGAAGCAAGCAATTTTTCCAGTTCATGACAGGCATGCTGGGCCTGGGCAACTGCAAGTCCATACCCCGGTACTATCATTACTTTATTTGCATAACTGAGGAGAACGGCAGCATCCGCCAGATTGATCTCCCGGAACGACCCCTGCGGCGACGCTGCATGCTTCGATTGCGAACCACCACCAAATGACCCGATCAGCACATTCTTAAGCGAACGGTTCATGGCCTTACACATGAGGATGGTAAGCAAGGTACCAGCTGCTCCAACTAAGATACCCCCGGTAAGCATTGCTTTGTTATTGTACAGGAATCCTCCACAGGCAGCGGCAACACCGGTAAAAGAATTCAGCAGCGAGATCACAACCGGCATATCCGCACCGCCAATGGGCAACACAAAAAATACCCCGTAAAGCAGGGATAACAGGAAAACCAGGTAAAATACCGGGAGGTTTGCATTTTGATACACCGAACATAACCACGCTGCCAGCAGCACAATTACAACGAGAAGGGAGAGGTTGAACACATGCTGTCCCCGGAACGCGAGGTCGCGGATCTTGCCGTTTAATTTCCCCCACGCAATAATGCTTCCCGCAAACGACACTGAACCGATAATGAGGCCAGCGAGTATAATTATGGCTTCGCTTACCCATTGGTTGTAATCTGCTGATGGCGGGAAAATATCGGAAGGAAGTATTTCAGCCGACCGGTGGATGCGTGATGCAAGGTGATTGAATTCAATGATGGAAATTAAAGCTGCGCAGGCTCCCCCCATTCCATTGAAGAGACTCACCATTTCGGGCATGGCGGTCATCTTCACCTTCCTGGCAGCCAGGGTCCCTACGATACTGCCAATAAAAAGTCCGCCAAAGATCCAACCGTAGTTTCGCAGGCCAAGGCCGTCTTCATCCCGGTAAAGGAAAATTGTTGCCGCGATCGCAACAGCCATTCCTGCAGCGGCGATCAGGTTTCCCCTGCGTGCCGACGCGGGATGCGACAACATTTTCAATCCAATGATGAATGTTACTGAAGCGATCAGGTAACTTATGGTGAGAAGGGAAAAAGACAAAGTGGTAAGTTTTATTTGTCAAATGAATATCAGTGTTTTTTTTGCCGGAACATTTCCAGCATCCTGTCTGTGACCACAAATCCGCCAACCACATTCAGTGTTCCCAATATGACAGCAATAAAGCCCAACGCCAGCGCGAGATAATTATCCTGTTCCGCTTTTCCCATCACGATTATAGCGCCGATTATTACGACACCATGAATTGCGTTGGCGCCGCTCATCAGCGGGGTATGCAGTACGCTCGGAACCCTGCCAATAACTTCGATCCCAAGGAAGATCATCAGGATAACGATATAAATGTAGTCCTGGTGCAGTGAGATCTTTTCAAGAATGGTTTGCATAAAGGACAATTAAAATGATCAATTATGTGGTCAGTGCTTTAACCCTGTCGTTTATAATTTCACGGTCATAGCAGATGCAGGTTCCCTTTACCAGGTCATCTTCCCAATTGAGGTCGAGCACTGCGTCTTTACCGGTGATCAGCTGCAGGAAATTCTGCAGGTTCTTTCCATATAATTTACTTGCGTCGGATGGCATACCTGCGGAAAGATTGGAGTTACCGATAATAGTGACACCATCATGCACCAGTACTTCATTGTCTTTGGTAAGACTGGTATTCCCACCGGTTGAGGCAGCCAGGTCAACAATCACTGACCCGGGACGCATGCTGTTGACCATAGCGTTGGTGATCAGTTTCGGTGCGGGCTTACCTGGAATTTGTGCAGTTGTAATAACAATATCCGCACGTGTTATACTTTCGGCTATCCGCTGCTGCTGCTTTGCCTGGAAAGCAGCATCCTGTTCAACTGCGTAGCCTCCCGCTGAAGATGCATCGGCCGCACCTTCCACTTCTATGAATTTTGCTCCAAGGCTCATCACTTCTTCTTTAACTGCAGGACGTGTATCAAATACTTCTACAACAGCACCGAGTCGTCGTGCTGTAGCAATAGCCTGCAGTCCCGCTACCCCTGCACCAAGAATCAGGAATTTTGCCGGAGCTATACTACCGGCGGCGGTCATAAACATAGGCAGGTAACGGGAATAGGTATTCGCAGCCAGCAATACTGCTTTGTAACCGGCAATATTGGCCTGCGAACTCAGCACGTCCATACTCTGTGCGCGGGTAGTCCTCGGAAGCATGTCCATACTGAAGACTGTTAATCCTGCAGCGGCCCATTCCTGGATAAGACGGAACTGGTAAAGTGGTTGAAAAATGCCGATAAGTACTGTACCGGGTGTCAGTGATCCTCCTGCTGGTGCGTGCATGGCAAGAATTACCTTGGCTTTGAGCACCTGGTCACGGTCCATCAACGATGCCCCCGCCTGCCGGTATTGTTCATCAGTTGAAAATGAAAGTGCACCAGCACCTTTTTCCACCCATAGTTCATGTCCTTTTTTGGTAAGCGCAGCAACTGCTTCCGGCAATAATGAAACGCGGGATTCAAAGGATGGCTCTTTCAATACACCAATGATCATTTGAATGGTATTGATTCAGGAACAATTTAAGTGATATTGCGGATAGTAGAACACGTGAGAGAAGTAATTATCAGTAGCGGATCGTGAAATGCTGTCGCACTTTGAATTCGGGCCGAAAAAAAACGTAGCCAAGGAAAAACAGGTCAATGGTACAGGTTACCGAAGGATGATTTTTGATCTCCTCCCATGCCTTTTCCATTTCACCGCTCCAATGAATATCATCCAGGATGATAACACTGTCAGCATGAGTTTTCGTTACCAGTTGATTGAAATAGCGGATTGTGGGCTCATACCGGTGATTGCCGTCGACATATGCCAGGTCAAAACCCGGAAGTTTGTTGAGCAACCGGGGCAATGCCGAATCAAAGTCTGCAGCCAGGGTCTCGATATTCTGCAGTCCGAGCGTTGCGAAATTTTTCGCAGCTTGTGCTGCTATTGCCGGCGACCCTTCTATACTGTACACTTTGGCACCGGAATTCGCTGATGCCAGGTAGGCTGTGGAAATTCCAAGTGATGTTCCCAGTTCTATTATTACCGCGGGATGAAAATAATTGACGGTACGAAAAAGCAACTGCCCGAGTTTAGCTCCCTTTGCCGCGTGTGCAGCGATATGAGAAAGTTTCCTGCTGGCTCCGTTATCCCGGCCGGACCCCGCCCCCAGGTCTGTTACAGGTATGGCAGTTTGATCATGCAGCAATGTTTGCCTCAGTGACTCAACCCTGTCGAATGCATAGTATTTCCGTTTATCGTTCAGCAAATCACGGATGAAAGCATATACGAATGGAGAATGAATACCATGACCTTTACCATTTCCCGCGGTCAGGATATAGGAGAGGTAGCGGACGAGGAGTCCGATAGAATTGTAGGGTCGACTATCCATGGTAAAACTCAGGTTCGGTCCGGCCCTCCTGCAACCCGGTCCCAGATTTCAAAACTATATGCGTACTGGTGTTTTTCGTCAGGCTCAAAATCAAGCCGGGAATGCAGTTTCCATTCACTCTCCGGCAGCACAGGAAAGAATGCATCACCGTCGAGGGTGGCATGAACGCGTGTCAGGTAAACGCGGTCGGTCCGGGAAAGTGATTGTTTGAAGATTTCGCCTCCTCCAATGATATAAACTGATTTTGCATCAGTGGAGAATGCTTCTTTTAACGCCGCATCGATCGAATGGGTAACTTTTACGCCATCAGCTTTCCAGCCGGGGTTTGAAGTAATGACGATGTTGGTTCTGCCCGCCAATGGTTTGCCGAGGCTTTCATATGTTTTCCTTCCCATGATAACAGGCATTCCCCAGGTGGTGTTCTTGAAGAATTTCATGTCATTCGGAAGATTCCATACAAGCTGGTTATCTTTTCCTATGACCTGGTTATCGCTTGCGGCTACAACAATATTTATCTGTGGAGTCATTGGCTAAAAATGAATTTACATGAATATCAGACTGCAACAGGTGCTTTAATAGCAGGGTGGCTCTGATAGTTCTCCAGGGTAAAATCATCGAACCGGAACGAAAAGAGATCTTTTACGTCAGGATTAATTTTCATTTCCGGAAGCTGGAAAGGAGTTCTTCCGAGTTGCAGTTTAACCTGTTCGAGATGGTTGCTGTAAATATGCACATCACCGAAAGTGTGAATGAATTCACCTGGTTGCAGCCCTGTAACCTGCGCCATCATCAGGGTCAGCAAAGCATAAGAGGCAATATTGAAAGGTACTCCCAGGAATACGTCTGCCGAGCGTTGGTAGAGCTGGCAACTGAGTTTCCCGTTTGCAACATAAAACTGGAAGATGGTGTGACAAGGCATCAGCGCCATATCCGGAAGATCGGCAACATTCCAGGCACTTACTATCATGCGCCTGCTATCGGGATTATTTTTCAGCTGGCTGACAATATCGGTGATCTGATCGATGGTTCTGCCATCCCTTGTTTCCCAGCTGCGCCATTGTTTTCCGTAAACCGGCCCCAGGTTGCCCTGTTCATCAGCCCACTCGTCCCAGATTGAGACGCCATTCTCTTTCAGGTATGCGATATTGGTTGAACCTTTCAAAAACCAAAGCAATTCATGGATGATGCTTTTCAGGTGCACCTTTTTTGTTGTAACCAGAGGAAACCCTTTCTGCAGATCAAACCTCATCTGGTAGCCAAAACAACTGATGGTGCCGGTGCCGGTTCGATCTGACTTCTCTGTGCCGTTGTCCAGGATATATTGCAATAATTGCTGATACTGTTGCATGCACGCAAGTTAAGGAAAGGCTGCCTGACAGCATTTTATCAGGTGATAATACCTAAAGGCCTGTTATTAATTTGTGGATAGATTGCCCTGTTACCTGGTGCAAAAGCAAAGCAGCTATCTTTGGGGGATGGCAGAAGATTTACAGATTATAAAGGGAACCAAAGAAGAACAATACCAGTCGGTAATTCCCCAGATCCGGGCCCTCGTGGACGGAGAGCCCGACCTGGTCGCGAACCTGGCGAATATTTCGGCTGCGCTGAAAGAACAATTCGGTTGGTTTTGGATAGGCTTTTACCTGGTGAAGGACAACGAACTGGTGCTGGGTCCCTTCCAGGGCCCTGTAGCCTGCACACGCATCCGCAAAGGCCGCGGCGTTTGCGGTACAAGCTGGGCACAGGAAAAAACCATCATCGTTCCCGACGTGGAAAAATTCCCCGGTCATATTGCATGCAGCAGTCTTTCCAGGTCGGAAATCGTCGTTCCATTCTTCAGGAACGGACAGGTTGCCGGCGTGCTGGATGTTGACAGCTCAGAACTCGACCAGTTCGATGAAACCGATAAATTATTCCTTGAGCAGATCGTTCAGCTGATTGCTTAAATAGCTGTAAGGGTTACCACTGGCTCATTTTTTTCATGGAACTCCTCGTTGACTTCACCGGAAGCCTGTTGTAAAATGTTCCGGAGCACATCATTCTTTTTCTGCAACTGGTGGTTTGCCGCTGTAAGTTGTTGTTCGAGGTCGCGAAGAGCCGCAATATTCTGTTCACGGATGGACTGGAGTTGCTGCTCCGCTTCGTGGTAATTGCGGATGCGGATATTCAGTTGCTGTTGCAGGAAGTCGACCTGCGCCTGTTTTTCGTTAAGCAGGTCCTGAAGGCATTTTTCTTCTGTTGTCATATGGTTTTCTATAGTTGGTGTTGGTGGAAGCGTCTGTCTGACCGCAGGTATCTCTACAGATTCGAGATCAGTTATGCGGTGCTGTAAGTCATTTATGATGATCTCCATTTCATTTAGTTCCGCTTCCTTTTCATCAATCTCCTGCTGCAACTTTTCCGCTACTACATTGTGGTTGTCCTTCATCTGCTGTTGGTTCATTTTCTCTTCCCTTAACTGGTTATAGCGGATCAGTGTTTTTTCATTGCTCATCATTGCCACCTCGTACTCATACTGCAGTTTCTTATAACGTTCCTGGAGTGCTTCATATAAATGGTGCTGTGCATGCAACTTTTGCGTGCATTGGTAAAGCATAGCCGAACCATTGTCCGCCCGCACCGGCCCATTCATTTTTAATACCGTGGACTCGCCGGGTGGTTCAATCCAAAATACCGGCTCCATGGTTTCTGATTCAAATGCCGCCAGTTTCTTTTTGCGGTAATGCAACCAGGCAACAACAGAAAGTGTGATCACAATTATGGGCAGGCTGATAAGGCCGGCGATTTGCAGGAAGCGTCCGACCTCGTAGGTCGAAACCGAAAGCAGCAGCATAAGAGACAGTTTAAAGTAAAACTCAGATCATTCCAGACAAATTGAGAGGAATTACGAAACCATTCATTTCAACTACGGATCAGGGATAATGGTGTACGTTGGAGTAACGGGGACACTATTGGTAAAATACCAATAATGATACCAGAATTAAACTGATGGGGAAAACTTACAGGCCGGATGTTTGAAGACTCAGGCGGACTTCCTTCTTTGCAGTTCTTTTTTAATAAGTCCGAGTTCCCGGCCGGTCTGACCAGCAACAGAACTGTTTTCCTGTGCCCTGCGCATGAGATAGGGAACCACGTCGCCAATCGGGCCGAAAGGAAGATATTTACTAACGGGGCAGCCTGCCTTGGCAAGATTAAAAGTGATGTTATCGCTCATGCCATACAGTTGGGAAAAATGAATATGATCGTGGTTGAGCGGCAGTCCTTTTTTCTGAAGCAGCTTTGTCGCATACAGGTTACTATGCTCATTATGCGAAGCCACGATCAGGGCTATCCGATCGAGATGTTCAATGGAGAATTCAACCCCTAGGTTATAATCCCGGTCCGTAGCTTCTTTGTTCGGCTGAATGGGTGAAGGATAGTTCTGCTCTTCGGCACGCTTTCTCTCCTTTTCCATGTAAGCGCCGCGAACCAGTTTGGCTCCAAGGAGGAAGCCCTGCTGTTCAGCTGCGTGGTAGCTGTCTTTCAGGAATTGCAACCGGTCGTGGCGATAAAGCTGGATCGTATTGTAAACAACGGCTTTGCCCTGGTTGTAGGCCTGCATCATTTGCATGGTCAGGGCATCTACGGGGTCCTGGATCCAGCTTTCTTCTGCGTCGATCAGTACGCCCACATTTGCTGCCGCGGCGGTTTTGCAGATCAGGTGCATCCGTTCGATCACCCTGTCCCACTCTTTCAGTTCTTCCGCGCTCAATACTTCTGTATGAACCTTACCTTCAAACCCGCTTTTAGCCTGGGCTGCATTATCGAGCTTTTCCAGCAGCCCGAAACGGGCGAGACCGGTAACCTTAATGCTCATGAAGGGAATATTGGGCTGAGTAGCGGCATATTTTATTACCCGGATGAACTCCTCGCAGGCATGATCAAGGCCTTCTTCGCCATAATCACCACCCTCTACACCATAATCAAGGATCACCTGTACATGAAAATTGCCCAGCTTTTTGGCAACTGCTGCGGTTTCTTCCAGCGTTTCGCCGCCGACGAACTGTTCAAAGATTGTGTTCCTGATCATACCCTTGACCGGTAGTCCAGAACGGATCGCCCATGGCGTAATCCTGGTTCCCAGTTTTACCAGCGCCTGGTAACCCATTGTACTGAAAAGGAGTTTTGCTTTGCGCAGGGAACTATCGGATTTATAGGCAAAAGCATTTTCGGTATTGTCAAAGGAGATCATTGGCAGAGCATCCATTTCCGGGCAAATTTTGGCCGCAAAAATAATGATAAGTAAAGAGCAAACAGTAAAAAGTCACAATCACTTACCGTAACACTGATTTTGATCAACGAATACATACCAAAGGATTTAACTATGAGGCGTCAACACGAAAATCTTACTTTCGGGCACGATATGAAAATCACTTCAATTGATATTTTCCGGTATAGTATACCGATGCATCCTTTCACCATTGCGACCGGTACTATGGAGTTTGCGCAGAATATCTTTATCCGCATTCATACCGACGAAGGCATCACTGGTGTGGGGGAATGCTCGGCTTTTCCTATGATCGTAGGGGAAACGCAATCAACCTGTTTCGTGATGGCCCGCGATTTTGCTGCGCTTTGGAAGGGCAAGGACCCACTAGACATTCCTGCCCGGATGCAGGAACTACACTGGTTCACCGCGGGCAATGCCACAATAAAAAGTGCGTTCGACATGGCCCTTTATGATATTGCGGCCAGGGCAGCCGGACTGCCACTCTACCGGTTTTTGGGTGGAACATCCAGGAAATCTCTGGAAACAGACCTTACAATCGGCATCGGTGAGCCGGAAGCTATGGCATCACAGGCAGTGGAATTCAGGGAACGCGGTGTCCGGATCATAAAAATCAAACTGGGTAAAGACCCGGATGCCGACATCCGCAGGGTGAAACTGATCCGGGAAGCTGTTGGGCCGGGGATCACCCTTCGCATCGATGCCAACCAGGGATGGGACCCCGCAGGTGCCCGGAAAGCGCTTTCCGCTATGGGCGCTTTCAACATCCAGTTTTGCGAACAACCGATGCGCACCTATAATGACCATCTCCTTCCTGATCTGAATATACAGTCTCCTGTTCCCGTAATGGCTGATGAAAGCGTGTATAACCGGCACGATGCAACAAGGGTAATCCGGTCAAAGGGCTGCAGCTATGTAAATATCAAGTTCGCAAAAAGCGGCGGAATCCTTGAAGCTATAGCGGTAAATGAAGTTTGTGAGCAAAATGGTATCGCCTGTATGATGGGAGGAATGCTGGAAAGCCGGGTGGCACTTACCGCTTTCGCTCATTTTGCAACTGCTTTTGACAATATCCGCTTTTATGATATGGATACCTGCCTGCTCGGACATAAAGAGGACCCGGTGATTGACGGGGTACGATACAATGGGTTCCTGGTTGAACTCCCGGACGGGATCGGTATTGGCGCAGATGTTGACCCCGAATATCTTTCCCGGCTCGAAGCCATCCGGGTTTAAAGCATCCGGTTTAATAACGTAGCTTGCACCTTCTAAAAATCGAATATGGAACAGCGAAAGCCTTCTGAGAGCTCAGTAATAATGACCGAACTGGTGCTTCCAAACGATACCAACCTGTTTGGCAACCTGATGGGTGGAAGATTAATGTATTGGATGGATATTGCGGCAGCGCTTTCGGCCGGTAAACATTGTAATGCGCCGGTTGTAACCGCATCGGTTGACAATATCTCATTTGAATCCCCCATTAAGCTGGGAAACGTTGTGCATATTGAAGCGAGAGTTACCAGGTCGTTCAATACATCTATGGAGGTACACCTGAAAGTCTGGGGAGAAGACCTGACGCACCAGTACAAATACAAGAGCAATGAGGCCTATTATACTTTTGTTGCCCTTGATCCAAATCGCAAACCACGTACGGTTCCTGCCCTTACCCCGGAAACAGAAGACGAGCAGAAGCTTTTTGAAGGTGCTTTACGTAGAAGGCAGTTGCGCCTTATTCTGGGTGGCAAAATGAAACCGAATGATGCGACAGAACTCAAGGCATTGTTCCAGGTGCAGTAAGATGAGAAGGAAACCCGGTTCCCGGACCGGGATCAGCTTTTTGCACTTTCGGGTTTTGCCTGGAATGTGGCAGCAAGATGCGGCACTTTCATCATGTATTTGCGGCTCTGTTCTATAGAGTCCATCAGCTGTTCGAGGATCACTTCTGTGGGAGCATCATAATCGATATGGAGAGGTTCCTTAAAATTTACAGTCAGAAGGGAACCTTTCTTTTTAAAGCTCAGGCCGCGTTTGGTAAATGCGCGCCAGAAACCATTGATTACGACTGGTATTACGATCGGTCGATTCTTCTTGATGATCAGTGCGGTCCCCTTTCTGCCCGGAGCAAACGGTTTGGTAGTGCCCTGTGGAAATGTTATCACCCAACTGTTGCTTAGGGCCCTTTCAATTTTTCTCGTGTCGGAAGGATCCAAACCTCGTCTCACTTCGGTGGCTCCCTGTCGCCAGGTGCGCTTTACCGTTAGTCCTCCAGCCAGTATAAAAAATTTGCTGACCCAGCTTCCTCTCATTGTCTCTTCTGCGGCAACATAGTGAACATTTGTGAACGGATTCAGCAGATAGTAAGGTATGCCGAGCCTGTTGCTTTTCCGCCATTTTACAGCACAGAAAATGTGAAGGAAAGTAATAACGTCTGCGAAGTATGTCTGGTGGTTACTGACGAACAATACATTCTTGCGTGGAAGTTTTTCAATATGTTCAGTTCCGGTAATTCTGATCCTGTTAATAATTACCAACCCGGGATAGGAAATCACACCTACAATGGCATATACCAGTTTTCTGACAAGCCGTATCTGCTTCAATCGATCAATCAGTTCGCGCATTCAAAGGTTGTAGTTAGAGCGGAAATTCAATGCCGCAATATAGTGATTTGCCGATACATACAATGGTTTATTGGCAGGTGCGGACGTATATTTGCGCATGTTGCAGAAAGCTGTCATTTTCGATATGGATGGGTTGCTGATCGACTCCGAGCCCTACTGGCAGGAAGCCGGCATGGAAACGCTTTCCAGGTTTGGCATCCAATTGAGTGTTCGCCAGTATCATTCAAGTACCGGGCTTCGTACGATCGAGTGGATCAACCATTGGTTCCGCCATTTCAATGTTGACCTGGTACATGCACCAGAAGCAATCAATGCCATTGAGGCATCCGCTATCGAGAAGATCCGGCTTGGCGGTCAGCCGATGCCGGGAGCCGACCATATCATGAACTTCTTCATCAGGAAGAATTATCGCATCGGGCTGGCATCTTCATCACCGATGAAACTTATTGAAGTAGTCGTTGACAAACTGGGCATCCGACCTTACCTGCATGCCATGAGTTCAGCCGGTGAGCTGGCATACGGCAAACCGCATCCGCAGGTATATCTCAACTGTGCTGAGGCGCTAAATATCACCCCGGTTCATTGTGTCTGCTTCGAAGATTCCTTTAACGGCATGATAGCTGCAAAAGCTGCAAAAATGAAATGTGTCGTCGTTCCCTTTCACGAGCAATACAATGAGGCCGGCTGGGGAGCAGCAGACCTGAAGCTGAGATCGCTGGCGAATTTCAATGAGTTGCTGCTCGAAGGGATCTGGGCGGGCAAAAATTAAAAAAGTGTGATGCCGGTGGCACCACACTTCCAATATTGTTTCCTTTACTTCCTTATTTCATCTTGAAGGTCTCCAGGAACTTGGTTGTAAAGTTCCCGTTCCTGAAATCTTCATTCTGCATGAGTTGCAGGTGGAATGGAATAGTCGTTTTCACGCCTTCAATCACATACTCACTCAATGCCCGATACATCGTATTGATCGCTTCGTCGCGGGTACGGGCGATAGTAATCAGTTTACCGATCATTGAATCGTAATAAGGAGGAATGGTATAACCTGCATATACGTGGCTGTCGACCCGGACGCCGTGGCCTCCCGGAGTGTGAAGAGTTGTAATCCGGCCGGGGCTGGGGCGAAAATCATTATAAGGATCTTCAGCATTGATGCGGCACTCGATGGCATGCATCTGCGGTTCGTAGTCACGGCCACTGATCGGTTCACCCATCGCGATCTTGATCTGTTCTTTGATCAGGTCAAAATTGATCACTTCTTCCGTCACACAGTGTTCAACCTGTATCCGGGTATTCATTTCCATGAAGTAGAAGTTGCGATGCTTATCAACGAGGAACTCAATTGTTCCGACACTTTCATAACCGATGGCTCCAGCTGCTTTTTTAGCCGCTTCGCCCATTGCCTGGCGGAGTTCCGGGGTCATAAAGGGAGAAGGTGATTCTTCAACAAGCTTCTGGTGACGGCGCTGAATGGAACAGTCGCGCTCACTCAGGTGGCAAACCTTTCCATAACGGTCGCCGGCAATCTGGATTTCAATGTGGCGAGGTTCCTCAACGAACTTCTCCATGTAAATGCCATCATTTTTGAACGATGCCAGTGCTTCAGCCTTGGCAGTGTTGTAGGCCCTTTCAATTTCTTCATCGCTCCATACCACGCGCATCCCCTTGCCTCCACCGCCGGCTGTTGCCTTGATAATAACGGGGTAGCCCATTTCACGGGCTACATTACGTGCCTGGTCAAGGCTTTCCAGCAATCCTTCGCTGCCTGGGATAACAGGAACTCCCGCCCGGATCATTGTTTCCTTTGCGGTCATTTTGTCGCCCATAGACCTGATCTGGTCAGGAGTGGGTCCGATAAACTTAATATTGTGTTCACCGCAGATCTCCGCAAACCTTGCGTTTTCTGCCAGGAAACCATAGCCCGGATGAATCGCGTCGGCATTGGTAATCTCTGCCGCGGCCATCAGGTGAGGTATATTCAAATAGGAATCAGAACTCTGCGGACGACCAATACAAACTGCTTCGTCAGCAAATTTCACATGAAGGCTATCTTTATCGGCAGTGGAATAAACGGCTATGGTCTTAATACCCATCTCACGACAGGTCCTTATGACACGGAGCGCAATTTCACCGCGATTCGCGATCAAAACTTTTTTAAACATCGTCTGTCAGATTTTAAAAAGTAATAGTCCACATGCCAATACACCTTCATATGAAGGAACATGTGCTGTGGACTATTGCAATACATTAAGCAGGTTCTACCAGGAAAAGGGGCTGATCGTATTCAACGGGGGATGCATCCTCAACAAGGACTTTTACAACCCTGCCTTTTACTTCACTTTCAATTTCATTGAACAGCTTCATTGCTTCAATGATACATACTACTTTGCCAGGTGCTACTTCATCACCTGCTTCCACGAAAACCGGTTTATCGGGAGATGCACGACGGTAAAAGGTACCGATCATGGGGCTTTTAATAGTAATGAGGTTGGATGCAGCAGCAGTTTCAGCAGCTTTCGGTCTGTCAGCAGCCGGTAAAGCCGGGGCCGCAGCTGGAGCGGGAGCAGGTGCTGCAGGGAAGGCCGGTGCCTGGTGGGCGTAGGCCGGTGCTGCTACCACTTGTTGGATGTTGTCTTGCTTTTGCTTAATCGTAACCTTAAACCCTTTCTCTTCAATCGTCAGTTCACCGATGTTCGATTTGTTGATCAGACGGATCAACTCCTGAATTTGTTTGAAATCCATTGTACTGAATTTACAGTTGGTGATCAATTTAGGCGGCTAAGATAGGAAAGATTGAATAAGAATCTTCTATCTGCAATCTACAATAAAAAATCCCCTCTTCCGAGGGGACACTATCTTCAATAACCGAAGATTACTATTCTTTCACGCGTTCAACGTATTCACCGCTCTTGGTGTTTACCCGGATAAGTTCACCTTCGTTAACAAACAGGGGAACCATCACGGTAGCACCGGTTTCAACTGTTGCCGGCTTAAGCGTACGGGTAGCCGTATCACCCTTCATGCCAGGCTCGCTGTAAGTGACAAGGAGAACGATCTTGTCGGGAAGTTCGATACTCATTGGCGACTCGGTTTCCGTGTTAATCAGGACAGACACTTCCTGGCCGTCTTTCAGGAACTGGGGAGCATCAACCAGGCTTTCCTGGGCTACGATCTGTTCAAAGGTCTCATTATCCATGAAGTTGTAGCCACTGTCATCTTTATACAAAAACTGGAACGCTTTCCTCTCTACGCGGATGGGATAAATGGTATCACCACTGTTCCAGGTCTGTTCAATGGAACGGTTGTTGTCAACCCCTTTCAGCTTCGCCCACACCTTGGCTGCAGCGCGTGCTGTTTTGTTCTCCCCGAACTCAATGATTTTATACAGACTCCCGTCGAGCTTGATGATAAGGCCACGACTGATATCCGATGTATTTGCCATAACGAATTACTTTTTCTAATGATAATTGAGGGGGCAAAGCTACTGTAATTCGTTAAAAGGTCAAGGGCAAATAAGGGATTTCGTCAGCACTTATCCTTTTCCTCAACTTTGGGTTTAAAGGGGTTGAAAAGTCCGAATGTGGAAGAACTGGCTGGCTTTCCGGAACCGGATGCCTTTTTCAACTGGATCTCCACTACGCCGTTTTTGCCTTTATCCCCATATTTCCGGGTGGCAGATTCTCCCTTAAGAACATTGGCACTTTCGATAGTTGACGGGTTGATCCGGTTCACCTCATCCCTGCCCGCTTCACGGCCATCGATAAAAAATATTGGTTCAGGAGCATCCCCTGTCGTTCTTACCACAAATCTTCCGGACCCTTTATCCTGGACAGGTGCCGGGGGTGGTGCCGGTTGAACAGGCTGTTGCAACTGGATACTTTTTACAGGAAGAGGTGGTTGGGGTTCCTGGATCTTACCATACTTTTTTTCAAAGGCAGCCTTCTCTGCCGGTATTTCCAGGTCATATTTTTCCGTCCTGCCATTCTTGAGCTCCACGTTTACCTTATTATTATTGATTTGAATGCTGCGGACATTGGCCGGTAACCTGGGGGCTTCGGGCGCTGCGGGAACTACGGGATATACTTTCAGAGGCGACATAACTGTCTTTTTTGGTGCCTCAGCAACTCCTGGCGCAGCCTCTATGGCCGGAGTCGGCTGCACAACTATTTCAACAGGAACCGGCGCTCCCGGCGCAGGTGGTGGTGGTGGCGGTACCGAAGGCAATTCACCATATATAAGTGTATTAACTTTACTGTTCTTATTCCATTCAGTAAGTTCCATTGCTTTCACAACCTTACCGGTTTTGTCCTTGAAGATTACAATGCACTCACCATTGTTGTCTGCAATACTCAGCACGTAGCCTTCCCTGTGGGATTGGAGCTTTTCGGACGGAGTAGTGTCATTGACTGCTATGGACCTGGACAGTGGGCTCTGACCATTTTGCAAAAATTCTTCTTTTTCCTTGCGCGCTTCTCTTTCTTTTCTGAATGCAAGCAGTAATACTGCCACCAGGGGAAGCACAAAGGCAAATTTCACCAGGTGAACCCTGGCTGTTCTGATACTGTTCATCATGGCAATTCTTGATTTAATTGCGGAAAAATTGAGGTGACTGGCTAAACTGAACTGTTGCTGCCCTACCACTTTTAATAGCAAGTACTGGTACTGCCGCGGATCAAGTCCATGTTCCAGCACCTTGCTATCAGCTATGAATTCAAGGTTCTGGCGCATGGCCCTTCTTATCAGCCAGGCAAAAGGATTATACCAGTTCAGGATGACCAACAGTTCGGTAAATAGAATATCGATTGTGTGCGCCTGTTTTACATGGATCATTTCGTGCCGGATGATTTCCTTAAGCTCTGACTCATCATGCTGACCGGGATTAATGAACACATTCCTTCCGAACGAAAATGGAATGATCGGTTCCTTCACTTCATAAAGCTTTACAGAGTCCCCGGCAATCAGGGTTGCTTTCCTGTACACTTTCATAAAAGAGAAGTACTGTACCAATAACCGCATAAGCATTATCGTTACCCCCGCCAGGAAGACAACAACATAGGGATCAATACTATTCCCGGCCTTTGGAACCACGGCAGATTCCGCTCCTATTGACGGGATATACCTGAAAAATTCCGGGCTGGTTTCGTGTTCTTCCATCAGTCCATAAATATTTATGAGCGGAAGAACAAAGCAAATCGCCGAGTACCCAAGAAGGTACCACCTGTTCCACTGGTAAAATGTCATCCGCCGGAGGAAGACCTGGTAAAACAGGTAAACGAAAGCCAGGCTGATTGAAAGTTTGAACAGATAAGCAAGCATTGTAATTATTTTTTCGTTTCTCCTTTTTCTATCAATTCGATGATCTCCTGCAATTCATCCTTACTCAGGTTTTTCTGCTGGATGAAAAAACTTACCATATCCTTATATGAATTATCAAAATAGTCCCGGATAAAATGACGCATGAACCTCTTCTTGTATTCTGCTTCGGTTATGGCAGGCCGGTACACATAAGTATTCCCCACCATGCTGCTGCTCAGGTATCCCTTTTTCTCAAGGTTCTTTACGGTTGATGCAAGTGTTGTGTAGGGTGGACGGGGTTCGGGGATAGATTCCAAAAAGGCCTTTACATTTCCTTCCCCTGCCTGCCAGATCGCCTGCATAGCCTGCTCTTCCTGAGGCGTTAGCTTTTCCATATCTACGAAGTTTTCGTAAACCTACGGATTTTTCGTAGAAATGCAAATTATTTCGCTAAAAAAACTGTTAACTTAAAATCGGCCGGCCGCGGCTGCCTGAACGAATGAGTTATTTTTGCTCCATGAAAAATCTCCGTATTGCTATCATAATACTGCTGACCCAGTTCATAATGTTTCATTCATTTACTTCGCTGGCCCAGGACAGTCAGAACGTCCCTGCCCCTTTCCTGCGTTACCCTACTGTTCCTCCGTTTGAACTCAAAGGGCTGGACGGCAAGATGATCAAGCGGGAAAACCTGAGTAACAATAAGGGCACGTTAATTATGTTTTTCAGCCCGGACTGCCACCACTGCCAGGAGCAGGTTGAATGGATGAAGGCCGGATATGACAGGTTAAAAGACCTGAACATTGTGCTGGCTACCTATCATCCCATTGAAGACCTTACCCGTTTTTATCAGAATTACAAGTTGGCTGACTGGAAAAATCTTTACATCGGCCGGGATGAAAAGTTCTTTCTGCCGTCTTATTTCCGGATCGGCGACCTGCCTTTTATTGCCCTGTACGATAAGAAAGGAAAACTGCTGAACAGCTTTTCGGGGTCAACCAGGATTGATAAAATCGCTGGTGCATTTGGCAAGTAACATCCGATTCTCACTTTTTCATTTTGACTTTTGACTTTCTAATATCTTTGCTGCGCAAATCATTATTTCACAGCATAAAATTTCCAAATGAAAGTTACAGTAGTAGGTGCAGGAGCCGTTGGTGCAACCTGTGCCGATAACATTGCCCGCAAAGAACTTTGCCAGGAGCTGGTTTTGCTTGACATTAAGGAAGGCCTGGCAGAAGGTAAGGCCCAGGATATGATGCAGACCGCAGCCCTGCTCGGTTTCGATACCAAGATAACAGGTTCAACCAATGACTACAGCAAAACAGCAGGCAGCAGTGTTGTGGTTATTACTTCAGGTATCCCACGTAAACCCGGCATGACCCGCGAAGAGCTTATCGGAACCAATGCCGGTATTGTGAAAAATGTTTGTGACAATATCCTCAAATATTCACCCGACGCCATCATTATTGTGATCAGCAATCCGATGGATACCATGACACAACTCGCATTGAAGTCAACCGGTCTGCCCAAGAACCGCATCATCGGTATGGGCGGAACTTTGGACAGCGCACGATTCAAGTACCAGCTGAGCCAGCGCCTTGGCTGCTCTCCTGCCGACCTGAATGCCGTTGTGGTTGGCGGTCACGGTGATACCACAATGATTCCCCTTATCCGCTTCGCTACCTGGAATTCTGTACCTGTTACCCGTTTCTTAAACCAGAATGAACAGAAAGAAGCTGTTGCTGACACAATGGTCGGGGGCGCCACGTTAACCAAACTGATCGGCACTTCCGCCTGGTATGCACCGGGTGCTGCAGGCGCTGCAATGGTAGAAAGCATTGTACGCGACGAAAAGAAACTGTTTACCTGCTGCGTTTCGCTTGAAGGCGAATACGGTCAGAAAGACATTTGCCTTGGCGTTCCCGTGATTATCGGACGTAACGGTTGGGAAAAGATCATAAGCTTTGAACTTAACGAAGAAGAACAGGCTCTTTTTAATAAAAGTGCTGACGCTGTCAGAGCAATGAACGAAGTACTGAACACGTTGTAATGCAATTAGTTATGATAGTAAAAACCGGCTATAGGCCGGTTTTTTTAATATATTCAAAATTATTTTCCTGCTTTCCTTTTGTTCCCATCACTAATCGATTAGATTTGTAATCACATACTTCCCGCTCCAACACCTATATAAAGCTTCTCCAACGCCTATTTAAAGCTTCGGGTATTTACCTTTTATTGCCGCAAGGCCATTTAATTCTGAAACCTATTCAAACAAAAAGAGTATGATCAAGCCCTTACTCACGGTGCTTTTATTGTCGTTGGTAACTATTTCAGTAGCGCAGGATGCGCCAGAACTTCCTTCGCAGCGGAATCCCATACTTAACCTGGCAATTTCCCCTTACGCCAACCCCCGCATCAATCCCATCAAAAACATCAGGATCAATCCAAAACACAACTGGAATATCAATCCTTCCATGAATGATGGTATCAATCCGGAAAAGAACAAACTCATCAATCCTAAATACAACAAGGATTTCAGTCCGTTGAGCAACCACAGTATCAATCCAATGTATACGTTCAGTCTTCACCCGCTGAGCAACAATAACTGGAGAGGGTACTACATGTTCGATAAGGACAGCAGGCTTACCGGTTACCTTGTGATTGCCAACCAGTTTGTAGTGCTTGATTTTGACGACAAGGGCGTGTGGAAAGGCTACCTTGTTAAGACAAGTTCAAATACCTACAATTACTTCAACCTGCAAGACGAATGGACCAGGAGTTTCTTCTGTGAAGATTCAATGGTTGGTTTTAACCTGTTCGATGCAACGGGCGAATGGACCGGCAACTATGCCAAATAATTATTTTGAATTCAGCATTTTTTGAACCAGCTTACGGATATGGGCAGGGTCTATCTGCTCCATGCATTTAAAATGGCCTTTCGGGCACTTTTCATATCCGATCTTGGAACAGGGTCTGCAGGGTAAGCCGTTTACTTCAACGATGTCGAATGATTGCATTTGCGGGCGGTTGTAAGACTGACCGTAATACGGGTACATCCCAAATGCGGGAACAGTATTGCCCCAGACAGAAATCACCGGTTTGCGAAAAGCCGCTGCTATATGCATCAGCCCGGTATCGTGACTGATAACCAGCTTTGCCTGCCGTACCAGGTCGGCTGATTCGTTGATACTGAATTTTCCGCACGCATTATAGATCTTAAAAGGATCTGTTTCGGCAAGCACATCACCTACGGCCCTGTCTTCAGGTCCGCCCAGTACGATCACCGGGTGATCAATGATGGAAACCAGTTCTTTCAGTTTATGAAGGGGAAGCCTTTTGGTGGCATGTGCGGCCCCGACCACCAGCCCGATATAACCAAGCTGGTGTGAGGCAGGAATATCCTTTTGACTGACTATTTCCGATTCCGGAATAAAATAATCCAGTCCGCCCCCGTCATTTGTCACGCCCAGTGAAGAAACCGTTTCAAGGTAACGGTCAACGATGTGCCGCTTTGGCATCAGGTTGATCTTAAAATTCGTATACAGCCATTTCTGGATATTCAGCTTGTTGAAACTTGCAGAACGGCAGTTCAGAGCACGCTTCACCCTCATGCTGCGCAGGTTATGGTGCAGGTCAACAACAAAATCAAAACCTTCCGCCTTGAGTGCCCTGACAGTCTCATCGAAGTCCTGTGATAACTCGTGAATCTTATCGATATAGGGATTCGCCCGAAGGACGGAGATAAATGACTTTTTCGTCAGGTAATGGATCTCCACGCCCGCAAGCTGTTGTTTCAGACAGCGGACTACCGGCGTCGTCAGAACGATATCTCCAATGGAAGAAAACCGGATGACCAGGATCTTCATAATACCTTGTTTATACTTCCACAAAATTCAGGTCCTTGCCAAAAGTTTCTTTCGTAAAGGCAGCAGCGATGAATGTGATGACCAGGATCACTACTGCTGTTATGATTCCGCTCTGCACAAAACCATACGATGCCTGCAGGCCGGTAAACAACAACGTGATAAGATTCAGCGACCCCCGGACCATATTTGGAACTGTTGTTGCCGCGGTAGCCCTGAGGTTTGTGCCAAACTGTTCTGCTGCCATAGTAACGAATATAGCCCAGAACCCGGTTCCGAATCCAAGCAATGCACATGCCCAGTATGCCTCATCAGTACTGGCGCCGTTCAGATTGAAGAACCAGATCATTCCGGCAATTGTCAGCCCGTAAAAAAGGTAAAGCGCTTTCTTCCTGCTCCGGAATACCTGGCTCACCAGGCCAATGGCCACGTCGCCGAGTGAGATCCCAACGTAAGCGTACATGATTGCTTTTCCAGGATCAATCTCGCCCTGAACATTCATGTGTTTTCCGAACTCCCTGGAAAAGCTCACGAGGATACCGATTACAAACCAGGTAGGCAACCCGATCAGGATGCTCAATATGTATCTTTTAAACCGGTCCGCATTATTGAAGAACATCAGGAAGTTTCCTTTGGCAACATTACTTTCTTTCACTTCCCGGAAGATGCCTGATTCCGCAACCTTAATCCGAAGGAAGAGAAGCATTATGCCGAGTCCACCGCCGATAAAGTAGCAAATCCTCCAATGAAAATGTTGCTTCATGAAATAGGCCAGAACAGCGCCCGACAGTCCTATACCGGCAACGAGAGATGTACCGACGCCGCGTTTATTCTTAGGAAGCAGTTCGCTCACCAGGGTGATACCTGCACCGAGTTCACCAGCGAGCCCGATTCCGGAAATAAAACGGATCAGTGCATACTGGTTAACGGTCTGAACAAAGCCGTTCGCGATGTTACCAAGGGAATACAAGATGATCGATGCAAACAACACACTTAACCTGCCTTTTTTATCGGCAAGCACTCCCCATAAAATACCACCAATAAGCAGACCAAGCATTTGCATATTGATGATGAAAAGGCCCTGGTCACGTACACCATCCGGTGAAAGTCCAAGATCTTTCAGGCTTTCGACCCTGATGATGCTGAACATCAGCAGATCGTAAATGTCTACAAAATACCCAAGGGCGGCGACAATAACAGCAATGTTGAATACGGAGGTTTTCGGGGAAGGATTTTGATTCATGATGGTTTCTTTTTACCGAAGATCAGTTTCCAGAGAACCGGGGCTGTCGTTACAAGTACGATAACGATGATGATAACTTCGAGATGGTCTTTTAACTCAAAGCCAAATTGATTCTTTACCCATATCTGAAGGAAATGACCGGCGAAGATCATGCTGACTACCCAGGCAATACAGCCTGCAATATTGTAAAACGCAAATTTCTTTTTATCCATTCCTACTATTCCGGCAACGATGGGCGCAAATGTCCTTACGATCGGGAGGAACCTGGCAAACACAATTGCACCGCCACCATGCTTATCATAAAAATCATGCGCTTCATCAAGGTATCTTTTCTTAAAAAAGAAATTGTCTTTCCAGCGGAACATGGCTGGACCGATCTTTCTTCCGAACCAGTAGCCCACCGTATTGCCCACGATCCCTGCAAAAGAGACAAGAGACGCCAGGATAACCAGGTTGAGCCACTCGTTGCCAATGCCTTCAAGTCCGACCGCTTTCAGGAATTCATTCGCCAGGTTAGTGCTGTAAATGCCCGCAACAAAAAGGAGACTGTCGCCCGGCAGAAAGAAACCCGCAAACAGGCCGGTTTCCGCAAAAACGATCAGCAGCAGCATCCATAACCCGCCATAAATAATATAGAACATGGGATTCAACAGGTCTTTCCAGGAAAATTCCTTGCTGAGTGTTACTGTTTTGTTTTCCGGAAGCTGGCGGTATACGAAGGAGGCGGAGTCATGCAAACTAGCGGTCACCTGCACACGTTCATCAGGATTCAGGCTAATCGATGCATAACCTTCCTTATCTGTAGCATACTGTTGGGAACCTGATGATGTAACCAGGAAGATTTCTTTTACCGGTGACTCATACTGATTAAGAAACCTTACCCTGACCGGTTGCGCGGCAGCCGGCAGCCAGTTCATGATCACGATCAGCAATAACAGGAACCCTTTGTACTTTTTTATCATATCTATTCTACAGTTTAGCCTTCAAGTTCGCCTTCCCATTTGCTTACTACC
The DNA here is from genome assembly GCF_000814475.1 of Flavihumibacter solisilvae. GTDB lineage: Bacteria > Bacteroidota > Bacteroidia > Chitinophagales > Chitinophagaceae > Flavihumibacter > Flavihumibacter solisilvae. The sequence continues at coordinate 63,666 of NZ_JSVC01000021.1, forward strand.
GAAGTAGCCAGCGCATTTCCCAGTACGTTTGTCATACTTCTGAACATATCACAAAAATGATCGATTGGTATAATCAGTGCAATTCCTTCCGGTGGGATATTGAACATGGCGCAGGTTGCAGTCACTACTACAAGAGATGCCCGAGGTACCCCGGCAATTCCCTTACTCGTCAGCATCAGCACCAGCAGCATGGTCAGCTGTTCTCCTGTACTGAGGTGCACGCCGTAAGCCTGTGCAATCGCCAGGCTCGCAAATGTCATATACATCATGCTTCCATCCAGGTTAAAACTATAACCCAGGGGCAGGATAAATGACACGATCTTGTCGCGACAGCCAAAGCGCTCCAGTTCTTCCGTTAGTTTAGGGAAAACAGCTTCGCTCGATGTGGTGCTGAAGGCAATCAGCAAAGGTTGCGCAATGCGCTTAAGCAGTATCGTCATTCTTCCGCCAAGGATGAGATATCCGACCGAAAGTAAAACTGCCCATAGCACCGCGATCCCTATAAGAAAATAGAACAGGTATAAACCATAAAACCGGAATACTTCCAGCCCTTTCACCGCAATTACGGCAGCGATCGCACCGAAGACTCCCAACGGTGCAAATGCCATCACGTAATTCACCATTTTCAAAATGATATGCGCTACACCGTCAAGTGCCTTGATCACTGGTTTTGAATAATCGCCGAGTGCTGTTGCAGCCACACCAAAAAAGATACTGAAGACTACCAACTGGAGAATTTCATTCGTGGCCATTGCTTCAATGACGCTTTTCGGAAACACATGTTCAACAAAATTGACAAGTGAAAACACTTTGGTCTTACCGATAAGATCCTAGGCACCGCTGGCATCTGCATTACTAAGATCGATTGCTGCACCAGGCTTAAAGAAGTTTACCAGTACCATGCCTATCAACAGGCTGGTCAAAGAAGCAGTAATGAACCAGAGCAAAGCTTTACCTCCTACCCGACCCACTGCTTTAAGATCGCCGAGCTTTGCAATACCGACTACCAATGTCGAAAACACCAATGGTGCTATGATCATTTGCACCATACGTAGGAAAATGGTAGTCAGCAGTTTTATATTGTTGGCAAAACTTGTAAGAAAATCCTTCCCTGCATTGTTGTGTACGAGATAACCAACGAGTACACCAAGCAGCATTGCTACCAATATATATATAGTTAACCTGTTTTGTTTTGCCATCGTGAGCGGATATACTTGAAAAAGAAGGCCGAAAATTCGAAAAAATCCTGACGCCACCAAAATAATCGTCGGAAATCCGCTGCGGGACAAAGTTTAGGGCGATGGAATCAATTTATTATTTATTTTACGGGCTTCTTAACAGGATCTCTAAACACCAACAAAACTTGTATGAGTTTATTCAGAAAAAAATCTCTGGCTCACTTACTGGCTTCGGCTGCTGATTCAGAAAAAGGGCTGAAACGTACACTGGGCGCAACAAACCTGGTTGCTCTCGGTATCGGGGCTATCATCGGCGCCGGTCTGTTTGTACGAACTGCGGCTGCAGCGGCAGAAGCTTCCGGTCCAGCCGTGACCCTTTCCTTCATAGTTGCTGCAATTGGTTGTGCATTCGCTGGATTATGTTATGCAGAATTTGCTTCAATGATTCCGATCGCCGGAAGCGCATATGCATATTCTTATGTAACCATGGGAGAACTCGTTGCCTGGATCATTGGCTGGGCACTGATTATGGAATATGCACTGGGTGCTGCCACTGTATCCATTGCCTGGAGCGAATACCTGAATAACCTGTTAGGAGGCAGTATTCCTTATGAATGGTGCCACTCGCCGTTCGAATCACTTCACAAGGTGACCGGACAGGATAGTATCAACCAGATTGCTGCATTCAACGCTGACTTTATCAAGGCAGCAAAAGACGGTTCTCTGATACTCACGGAAGGACAATTCGCACAGCTTCCTGCAAACCTGAGCGGGCTGGTACAGGTTACCAGCGGAATTATCAACGCTCCTGCGCTTATTATCCTGCTTGCCCTCACCCTCCTGCTCATTAAAGGAACACAGGAATCAGCAATTGTGAATGCAATCATTGTATTTATCAAGGTTGCCATCGTATTGTTGTTTATTGCTCTCGGCTGGCAGTTCATCAACCCTGACAATCATACTCCTTATCTCATTCCACAGGGAACGCCAGGACATGACTCAGTCTTTAAATGGGGTTGGGGTGGTGTACTTGGCGGAGCAGCTATTGTATTCTTCGCGTTTATCGGTTTTGATGCCGTTAGTACTGCAGCGCAGGAAGCCAAGAACCCAAAGCGCGACATGCCAATCGGAATTCTCGGTTCACTCGTGGTTTGTACCATCCTTTATATTCTCTTCGGCCATGTACTGACAGGCGTTGCCCCCTGGCAGGAGTTCAAGACTGCAGGTAAAGAAGCTTCAGTTGCCTATGCGATCCAGACTTACATGACTGGTTACAGCTGGCTGGCAACGGCAGTTACTGTAGCGATTCTTGCAGGTTTCTCTTCAGTAATTCTCGTGATGCTGATGGGCCAGAGCCGGATCTTTTATACTATGAGCAATGACGGACTGATCCCGAAAGCCTTTGGCGATCTCCACCCGAAGTTCAAAACACCATATAAAGCAAACTGGCTGCTGTTCATATTTGTTGGACTGTTCGCAGCTTTCGTTCCGGGAAGCGTTGCCGGCGATCTTACCTCTTTTGGAACCCTGTTCGCGTTTGTACTTGTAAGTGCAGGTGTATGGATTATGCGTAGAACTGACCCTCAGATCGAACGGCCCTTCCGGACACCACTTGTTCCGATCGTTCCGATACTCGGCGTATTGATCTGTACAGGAATGATCATTGCGCTTGACATCCAGACCCTGAAAGTTGCCATGATCTGGATGGTCGTGGGCCTGGTGATTTACTTTGTCTACAGCCGCAAAAACAGCAAGCTGAATGAACCTGGCCATAAGCCCGGCGAAATTCTGCCCAAGGCGGCTGATTTTGATTAATAAATTTTTTCTATAATATTAAGCGGTCCGGGCCTGTCCGGACCGCTTTTTTATTTCCCGGCTATTGTCAATCGTCGCGTAAAAAGTAACTTCGCCCGGAAATTAATTTTTGACTATTGACATTTGAATAAGAAATAACAATGGGCCGCATATTTGAAGTTCGTAAAGCAACAATGTTTGCCAGGTGGGACAGAATGGCAAAGCAGTTCACCCGTATAGGTAAGGAAATTGCTATTGCAGTAAAATCAGGAGGTCCGGATCCTACAACCAACCCGGCTCTTCGCCGTTGTTTCCAGAACGCCAAATCGGTAAACATGCCGAAGGATCGCGTGGAAGCAGCCATCAAGCGTGCGCAGGGCAAGGACATGGAGAACTATGATGAGATCCTGTATGAAGGATATGGTCCTAACGGCGTTGCCATCCTGGTTGAAACAGCAACGGATAACCATGTGCGTACGGTAGCAAACGTAAAAGCTATTTTCAATAAGGGCAACGGAACACTCGGCAACAGCGGAAGCGTGAGCTTCCAATTCAAAAAAATGGGCGTTTTCAAGCTGAAACCCGAAGGACTGAACGCAGAAGATATGGAGCTTGAGCTTATAGATTTTGGTCTCGAAGAACTTGGGGAAGGAACCGGTGAAAACGGTGAAGAGGTGCTTGTGGTTCGATGTGCGTTCACTGACTTCGGAAATATGCAAAAAGCGCTGGAGGATAAAGGTATTACACCAATAAGCGCCGAAGTCGAATGGATACCGCAGAATACCGTTCAATTGGCGGAAGAACAGGCCCAGGAAGTCTTAAAGCTGGTTGACAAGATCGAACAGGACGAAGACGTCCAGAAGGTGTTCCACAATCTTGCCTGATCGCCTTATTAAAATATCAAAACCTGTTCATTGCAACAGGTTTTTTTATTGACTATGTTCAGCAATAATTTTACCTTGTATTGCCATTCCGCACCAGTACCAATAATCTGTCCTTTCCGTCCCATCTCCGCGCCTGATACAAAGATTTATTCATCTTAATCTTTGAAATATGTCAGCTAATCTATTCCGCGGTTACTGTTTGCACAGTTTAAGCAGACGGTTATTCATCCTGATCGCTTCCATCGCCTGGCTTTTGATACTTACACCAATTGCAGATGCCCAGACCGCAGGCAATCAGCAGGTATTTGTAAGTGCCACATTTTTTAAGGTTAAACCTGGAAAAAATGAAGCGTATGTGGACATGGTCAAAAACACTGCACATAAAGTGCTTGAATACCGGTTCAAACAAAAGGCCATCCTTGGATGGTATTTCTATGAAGTACTGATGACCGGTGATGAAGAAAAAAAGTATGATTATGTGGCGGTAACAGTTTCCACCAATTTTGCAGACCTTGTTGAATACCCGACTCCTACCAGGGACCTTTACATGAAAGCTGTTAGTGGGGCACCGAAAGATGGCTTTGATAAATTTGTAGCACAGATCAATGACCTCCGCACGCTTGTAAAGAGAGAAGTATATATTCACCGGGCAGGGATAAACGAAAACACACCGGTTTCAAAGTATGTGCAGATAGATTACATGAAAACCGTTCCAGGGAAAGTGCAGGATTATATAAAAACTGAGCGGGATGTTTACTATCCTATTCACCAGGAAAGGATCAAACTGCATGCGTTGACAGACTGGGGACTATATGAAAAGCTGTTACCGGTTTCAATAAATGCCGACAGTGATTTTGTCACGGCAAATTTCTTCGATGATCTGAAGTCACTGATAGATCCCAAGTACGAAGAAGCTTTCAATAACATTCCTCACAATGTGGACTTTGCGAAGATGACCGAAATGGTTGAGCAACTAAGGAAAATGGTAAGAAGTGATATCTGGAAGCTGGTTGACTATGTAGACCAGAACAACACTAAATAACAGTCACAACGCAGTTACCCGGGAAAAGGCCACTGCGTTGTTTCCACCTCATTCAGCCATCATTTCCTTAACGACTTCGAACACATCTTCAACATTGGGTTTACTGAAGTAATCACCATCACTGGCATAAGCCGGGCGGTGAGCTTTGGCGGTGAGAGTTCTGGGTGCCACATCGAGCCACCGGTATCCACCCTGTACTTCCATCACGTGGTTGAACATATATGCTGCTGCTCCACCCGGCACATCTTCATCCGCAAAAAGGATCCGGTTTGTCTTTTTCAGTGACTCAAGGATCTTATGATTGATATCGAATGGCAGCAGTGTCTGCACATCTACAATCTCACATTGCACTCCAGACTCTGCCAGCATGTTTGCTGCTTCCTGGACGATCCGAAGTGTTGCACCATAAGACACAATAGTAATATCTGAACCGGAACGCAGCACTTCCGGAATACCTAACGGTAAGGTGAACTCGTTCAGGTTATCAGGCATCTTTTCCTTTAGCCGGTAGCCGTTAAGGCACTCGATCATGATTGCCGGGTCATTGGCTTTAAGGAGGGTATTGTACATTCCAACAGCCTGAACCATATTCCGGGGAACACAGACATACATTCCACGGAGAGAATTTATGATCATACCCATGGGTGATCCACTATGCCAGATGCCTTCGAGGCGGTGACCGCGGGTTCTCACAATCAGCGGGCAACTCTGTTTTCCAGAAGTGCGGTAATGCGTCGTGGCAACGTCATCACTAAGTGGCTGCAGGCCGTAAAGAAGGTAATCGAGGTATTGAATTTCTGCAATCGGCCGTAAACCCCTGAATGCTGCTCCTACCCCCTGGCCCATTATAGTAAGTTCACGGATGCCTGTATCCGAAATCCGGAATTCACCATGTTTTGCCTGCAACCCTGCAAAACCCTGGTTCACGTCACCAATATACCCGACATCTTCACCAAAGGCGATCACTTTCGGATTAGTGGTGAAGAGCTGGTCGAAATAACGATTAAGAACCTCATACCCGTTAAGCATCGGAGCATCTGCGCTGTAGGTCACCGGAACCGGTGTTACATTAAGCGCACTTTTGGGTCCCTCGTTATATAGGTGGGTATTATACAGGCTGGCATTCAGCTCTTTAAGTTCCCGGTAATAGTCTTTCAGCCAGAACGCACTGTCATGCCTGCCTAATGTTTCAATAACCTGGTGCAGCGTATGCATTACATCACGGCGCATGGGCTCTTTTTCCGCTTCGAGACGAGTGACAAGTTCATTCAGCCGGGCGGCCTTCTCCGGAACCTGCGGCACCACATTCCGTGTAAGTTCAAGGACACGGGTAACCTGGTCTTTGATCGGTTGGAGGTAAATTGACCATGCCCGGTTTTTGGCGTCTCTTACATTTTCTTTAGCCCTGATCTCCAGATCATTCAATTCTTCCTCACTGCTCAGCACGTTTTCAAGGATCCATTCCCTGAATTTTTTGATGCAATCGAATGCCCGCTCCCACTCCAGCCTTTCCGGACTCTTATAACGCTCATGACTACCTGATGTGGAATGCCCCTGGGGCTGCGTGATCTCCTCGACATGAAAAACGGCGGGGATATGAGTATCCCTGATCTTTTGGATGGCAGGTTCCATAACCTCAACCATGCCGGCATAGTCCCAGCCTTTCAGGCGATAAATATCCAATCCGTTTGATCCATCCCTTTGCTGAAATCCTTTCAGCACCTCTGAGATAGAACCTTTTGTTGTCTGGTATTTTTTCGGGACAGAAATGCCGTAGCCGTCATCCCATACGAAAATCGCGAGCGGAACCTGCATTACGCCGGCTGCATTAACGGCCTCCCAGAAGTGTCCTTCAGATGTGGAGGCATCCCCGATTGTACAAAAGCAGACTTCATTTCCATTATTGGATAGTTCCGGGAAATCTTTCAGCCCATCTACATTCCGGAACACTTTTGATGCATATGCAAGCCCAAGCGCACGGGGCATTTGTCCCGCTGTAGGAGCCATATCGCTGGAAACATTTTTCTGGTAGGCCAACGGCATCCAATTGCCTTCTTCGTCAACATTTGGAGTTGCAAAATGTGAATTCATCTGCCTGCCGGCGCTAAAGGGATCCTGGTTGATATCCGGATTAGCATATAACTGGGCAAAGAACTGCTCTACAGTTGCCAGTTTACTGGCAAAAACGAACGTCTGATCCCGGTAGTAACCTGCCCTGAAGTCACCGGGCCGGAAAAATTTTGCGGCCGCGATCTGGGCAACTTCTTTACCATCACCGAAGATGCCAAATTTGGCTTTACCGGTGAGCACTTCCTTGCGACCCATAAGGCTGGCTTCCCTGCTTTCGCAGGCCAGCTGGTAATCGCGGAGTACTTCTTCCCGGAAATGGTCGAAACTAAGTTTTTCTGAAGCTATCAGGTCCTGGTCCATGAGCTTTTCCATGCGGCAAATCTAATGGAAAAACAGCTGAAGCGAACAATCGTTAGTCATACCCGGCAGAAGACATTACCCGGTGGGGAAAAATCGTGGACAATAGCTACATTTGTCTTGCGTTTATATAAAATAATGAGAAATCCTGCCGTTCGCTTATTAATTGTTGCTGTAAGCTGTTTTGCCGGCTCACTGGGACTGAGTGCACAAACTTCCGGAAACGATCCGCTGGAAATCTCAGCAGCTCACGATTTCGGAACAATAAGACACGGGCGGCCAGTACATTATACCTTTACGCTAATCAACAGGGGAACAGACTCATTGCGGATTGAACAGGTGTCGGCCAGTTGCGGGTGTACTACGCCGGAATGGTCAAAAGACCCGGTTCCTCCCCGGGGCACAGGGGCAATCAAAGTAGGCTATAATGCAGCTGCAGAGGGCATTTTTGAGAAAACTGTGACTATTGTATATAACCAGGGCAAATCCAAAACAATTGTTATAAAAGGGCAGGTGGGCAAACCAATGTCATCGGCGCCTGTTAATAGCTCAGTTCAACTGCTAAAACAAACCAATTAATATCAAGAGAAAACGAAAAGTATGAAAAAAATAGCGCTTACCTTATTCGCCTTTGTGATCAGTGCGGCCATTTTTGCCCAGTCAAAAAAAGCTGAAGACCTGGTTAAATTCAGTGAACTAAAATTCAATTTTGGTAAGATCAAGCAGGGTACTCCTGTAAATCACCAGTTCGAATTTACCAATGTGTCCGCACAACCGGTGGTAATTGAAACTGCCACTGCCAGCTGCGGATGCACTACCCCGGTTTGGCCTCAACAACCGGTAGCAAAAGGTAAGGCGAATAAAATCACGGCAGGTTTCAACGCGGCAGCCGCAGGGCCGTTCGAAAAAACAATCTTTGTCAAAGTTGCCGGCGCCGATCAGCCACTTGAACTGCGTATAAGCGGAGAAGTACTCACCGCTGAGCAATACGCCAAGTTTGAAACCGAAAAGGGCAAGAAAGACGGAAAATAATCCGGAATAATTTTATACGATCCCCGCTTCCAGCGGGGATTTTTTTTGCCCTTCACGGGCATGGTTTTTTGATAATATTCAAATTAACATCCTGCAAATGGACAGCAAACAGCTTCTCGACTATCTTGACACATTGATCGTTCAGCCAAATCAGCAAGTTTCCCTGGATAAAGATTTCAAAACCGACCATGATGGTAAATTCGTTACTAAGGAGCAGGGAGTTGAAATGCTTCAGGAAGGGATACTAATGCTCTCTGATATGCAGGAAAAATTGTATGCCCACAATCGTTACAGCATTCTTGTTGTACTACAGGCAATGGATGCTGCAGGTAAGGACAGCGCCATAAAACATGTGATGAGTGGATTTAATCCCCAGGGAGTTAAAGTGACCAGCTTTAAGAAACCATCGGTGGAAGAGCTTGAATATAATTTCCTCTGGCGACATTATAAAGCACTCCCCGCCCGCGGTGAAATCGGGATCTTTAACCGCTCCCATTACGAAAACGTTTTGGTTACCAGGGTTCACCCCGAATACATATTAGGTGAAAACCTGCCGGGCGTTGAAAAAACGAGTGATATAACCGAAGACTTCTGGGACAAGAGATACAAACAAATCAACCGTTTTGAAAAAAACCTTGCGCAAAACGGGATGGTGATTATCAAGATCTTCCTTCATGTGAGTAAAAAAGAGCAGAAAAAAAGGTTTTTGGAAAGAATCGACGAACCTGCAAAGAATTGGAAGTTTTCACTCGCAGATGTAGACGAAAGGAACCTGTGGAATGAATATATGGCTGCGTATGAGAGTATGCTTGGGGAAACCTCAACCAGTATAGCACCCTGGCATGTGGTACCGGCTGATGATAAATGGTTTTCCAGGCTATGCATTGCCGCCATAATCGCAAGGGAATTTAATCGCATAGAAACATCTTTTCCTGTGCTCAGCAAAGACCAGCTCCTGGAACTTCAGCGAATCCGGGAAAAATTAGTGAGTGAGCCGGACTGATCTGCAATTATCTTTGCGGCATGTTACAGATTAGTCAACGCGGCCTTGCCATGCCGCCCTCGCCTATCCGCAAACTTGTACCTTTTGCGGAAGCAGCCAAGAAAAAAGGAATCAGGGTTTATCACCTCAACATCGGCCAGCCTGACATTGAGACACCAAAGGCTATGCTGGATGCGGTGCGCAATGCTGATTTCAAAGTGCTTGAGTACAGCCATAGTGCAGGTAATGAAAGTTACCGCCGGAAACTCACCGAATACTATGAAAAGGTCGGCATCCATGTAAACCACAACCAGATCATCGTTACAACAGGTGGTTCGGAAGCAATACAGTTCGGGTTTATGGCCTGCCTCGACCCCGGTGACGAAGTCATTATCCCGGAACCCTTCTACGCCAACTATAACGGTTTTGCAGTGGCTGCAGGTGTGGTGGTAAAACCGATTACTTCTTACATCGAAAACGGCTTTGCGTTGCCTCCTATCGAAGAATTTGAAAAGGCCATTACCCCACGCACAAAAGCGATCGTGATCTGCAATCCTAATAATCCAACCGGCTACCTGTATAGCCGGGAAGAGATGGAAGTACTCAAGCAGATCATCCTCAAACACCAGCTTTTCCTTTTCGCAGACGAAGCATACCGCGAATTTTGCTATACAGGCGAGCATTTCAGCGCCATGCAGCTGGAAGGGGTTGATGACCATGTAGTCCTGATGGATACCATCAGCAAACGATATAGTGCATGCGGTGCCAGGATCGGCGCCCTGGTGACCAGGAATAAGTCCCTGCTGGATGCTGTTATGAAGTTTGCACAAGCCAGGCTGAGTCCGCCCGGTTTTGCTCAAATCGCCGCCGAAGCAGCAGTTGATCTTCCAGACACATATTTCGATGCCACTAAAGCAGAATACCTGTTGCGTCGCGATACCCTGGTTAACAGGCTGAATGCCATGGAAGGCGTGTTCTGCCCGAACCCCGGCGGAGCCTTTTATGCCATCGCCCGACTTCCGATCGACGATGCCGATAAATTCTGCCAATGGCTGCTTGAAGACTTCTCATATAAAGACCAGACAGTTATGCTTGCGCCAGCAACAGGATTTTATGGTACAGCAGGACTGGGCAAAAACGAAGTAAGGCTGGCTTATGTACTGAATGTGGAGTCGATTAATGCTGCGATGGATTGTCTGGAACAGGCATTATTCACATATGCAAATGAAATCAATGTGAGCGTTTCCGATACCAAGCACGTTTGATTTTCAAAATTGCAGATTAATTTATCATTATAAATTTGTGATTCTTCAGAAGAACAGAAAATTATTTGCCATATTTGCCTCAGGAACAATGTATTAAATTTTTTTTAATTCATATTTCCCCCTGGCAATTCCTTGTCTCAAGGGGCTTATATGGCAAGCAATCGTTGAGGCCTTCCATCTCTATGGAAGGCTTATTTTTTTTGGTGATTGATTTCCGTTCAGTTGTTGTGGTCAGGCTAAGAGCGACTGTAAAGGGCCTCGAAAGGGGGTGCAAAGGGGGTGCAAAGGGCCTACCCGTCTTCATCCTCCGTGAAATCACTGAGCTGTGCAAAGCATGAAATAAAAAAACCCGGAGATTAACTTCCGGGATTTATTCAGTAGCGAGGAGCGGACTTGAACCGCCGACCTTCGGGTTATGAATCCGATGCTCTAACCAGCTGAGCTACCTCGCCAAACGGGTCGCAAAAATAGAAAATCGTTGCCAAACCGCCTAAAGAAAACGAAAAAAAAATTAGTGGTGCATCTCATGAGGATTCCCTGCTTCTGCAACGTGGGCCTCACCTTCAACAACCTGTAAAGTCAGATCAATAGTATGTAATGTATCATCGGCATTGAATTGCACCCATGCCCTGAAAATGCCAGGTTTGTCAAAGGCTATATGCATTCCCAATTCCTTCCCCATTACATGCGGATGCGCATGAATAAAAGTTATCTCCTGCTGCCCGACAACCACAACATGTGCTTTAGCACCCAGGTAATTACTTAAGGTATTCACATCAACGACCACTCCATCCTTTTTTAAAATTCCCACCAGGTGATTATCACTTTCGGCTCTTAATGCAGCACCTGCCGGTTTAAGTTCCAGTGAATAACTTCCTGAACTACCGGTAAGTTTTGGAACGTTGAAAATTGCTGGTGTTTCAGTTTTGCCCTCAACATTAAGTTCAGTTTTTTCAACAACAGCCTTCCCCCCGACCGGCTTAAAATCAGCGAATGCATGAAACCGTCCCCCAAATGGGAAAATAGTCTTCACTGTATAGTTTCCGTGGCCATCAGGCTCTGGATGAATATGACTGAACCAGGAGAGATCATCACTTACGAGAATCAGGTGTATCTTTTTTTCATGCTGTACTTCCAGGTCAAAAGTACCGGAATCCGGCGCTACCGGGCTCATCCCGAGAACGACTTCCCTCCCCGCATGAACCGGACCGGGTTCAAAATTTATTTGCATCATCTCTTTAGATTTCACTGACATATTTCCTTTCTGGTCGTTGATTGCGGATCCACTTCCATTGTTACATGCATAAAACAAAAGGGATGTGGAAAGAGTCAGAACACACTTAATAAATAGGTTCATAATTTCCTTTTAGTCATTTATTTTTTCCGCACGATAACCGGCCTTTGACAGAATGGAACGCACTTCTGCTTCACCTATCCCCTCTGTTTCTACAGTGAGGATTTTCGACGGATCGGATGTATTCACGCTCCATGATTTGATGCGCTTCTCACCATCGAGTACCGCTGTTACATTTGCTACACAACCACTGCAATTGATGTTCGTTTTAAACTGATATTTCTTCATATATTAATTGTTAGATTTTCAACCATTTTAATCGTAAGCTGTTCATCACCACACTTATACTGCTCAATACCATGGCAGCACCTGCCGCCATAGGGTTAAGGAGATATCCATTGATTGGATATAATAATCCTGCTGCAACCGGAATACCAACCAGGTTATAAATAAATGCCCAGAAAAGATTCTGCCGTATAGTGCGGACCGTATTACGGGATAACTTTATCGCCGCGGGGATCCGCAACAGGTCGCCCTGTAAAAGAGTTATATGGGCTACATCCATAGCTATATCACTGCCCTTGCCCATAGCAATACTTACATCGGCCTGCGCCAGTGCATGACTGTCATTGATGCCGTCACCTACCATTGCAACTACTTTTCCCTGTTCCTGCAACTGCCGTACAAAACCGGCCTTTTCTTCCGGTAATGCTCCTGCCCTGAACGACTTAATGTTTACTTGTTTTGCTACCTCGGCAGCCGTATGCATATTGTCACCTGTGTACATATACACTTCAAGTCCTAACTTCTGCATCTCTTTTACTGCTTCGGCTGAATTTTCCCGGATGCGGTCACTAATTGAGATAGCTGCAATAGCATTCTGTTCGTCAGCAAAAAAAACTACTGTCATTGCCTGAGCTTGTTTTTCAAGCGCCCACGCCCTTAAACCCGGTGCAACAACGATTTTATTGTCGTATAACAACTTCTCTGTTCCGGCAAAGTATTGCCTGTTATTATACCTGCCACTGATACCGGCTCCCGGCAAGGTTTCCAGTTTTTCTATATCCACCCAGGATGCATTTCCTTCCAGGTAATTACTCACTGCGTCTGCAAGTGGGTGTCCTGAGGATTTTTCCATGCTGAATAAAATATTCCGGTATTCGGCCGTATCGCGATGCCAGGAAACACCATTAACCTTAGGAACACCCTCTGTCAGGGTTCCTGTTTTGTCAAGCACAATTGCGTTTACTTTATATGCAAGTTCAAGCGCTTCCGCATCCTTGATCAGGATTCCATTTTGCGCGCCTTTACCTATCCCAACCATAATGGCGGTTGGAGTGGCAAGTCCAAGCGCACATGGACAGGCAATAACCAACACCGTTACCAAAGCCAGGAATCCCTGGGTAATTGCATTTTCAGAACCGAATAACAGCCATATGAGCAGCGACAGGACGGCTACTCCTATTACAACAGGCACAAATACACCGGCAATTTTGTCCACCAGTTTTTGCACCGGTGCTTTAGAGCCCTGGGCCTGCTGTACCATCCGGATAATGCCGGCGAGGAGTGTCTCACTTCCCACTTTGCGGGCAACAAAGCGGAAGCTACCCTGCTGATTGACAGTGCCAGCAAAAACCGCATCTCCCTGTACTTTTTCGACAGGTATTGGTTCCCCTGTGATCATGCTTTCGTTCACAAATGACGTTCCTGAAACCAGCGCGCCGTCCACCGGAATTTTCTCCCCCGCTTTTACCTGAAGAATATCACCAACTTTAACACTACTCACGGGGATATCATTCAGCTGTCCATCAGGCTGTACCAGTGAGACCGTTTTTGGCTGAAGCCCCATCAGTTGTTTAATCGCCGAAGATGTGGAGGCTTTAGCGCGGGCCTCAAGAAGCCGGCCAAGTAATATGAAAGCGATTACCGTTGCTGCTGCTTCAAAATATACATGGGCGTGCAATCCCCGTGTATGCCAGAAATGCGGAAAGACAGTATTGAAAACGCTGAAAAGAAATGCAATACCAGTACTCATTGCAACCAGCGTATCCATACTGGCAGTAAGATGACGCGCCTGTTTCCAGGCATTGATAAAAAATTGCCTTCCGGTTATTGTCATAACAGGCAATGTCAATAACAGCATCAGGTAGTTTGCATATGGCATATCCATAAAAAACATACTGATGGTCATGATGGGGACTGACAAAACCAGCGACCATATCGTACGCCGTTTCAGGGAACGGAAATGATTCAGTTGTTCATCTTCCACCTGCTTACGAACATCCCCGGCGTCTTCGACCAACATGTCATATCCGGCAGATTGTACTGCGGCTTTTAGTGCACCCGGCTGAATCAGCGAGGGCAGGTATTCAACGGAAGCTGAAGAGGTTGCAAAATTTACGGAAGCTTTCATTACTCCCGGTTGTGCATTCAGCACCTTTTCAGTATTGATTGCGCAGGATGCACAACTCAGGCCGGTCAGGGGGAAATCACGCCTTGCAACTGTATTGTCTGTTTCTATTATTTCTATTGGTGCCGTTTTCATCTCTTACGTTATTAACACTGCAAATCTCGCCACAGTAAGAGAACCGACTGTTACACAATTCCTGAAAAGACTTATACTTAATTGGTATCGCCGCTCACATTGTCCAACGGTTTCCGATGCACGACACCTAGTTTCTTAAACTCGGAAGCCGTCATCCCGGTTAACTTTTTAAACTGGTTAGAAAGGTGCTGTGGACTGCTGTATCCCAGTTCAAAAGCAATTTCAGCCAGGGTCATTTCATCATAGGCAAGCCACTCCTTCGCCTTTTCAATCTTCTGTAGAATGAGAAACTGTTCAATTGTAACTCCTTCCACTTCAGAGAACAATTTGCTTATTGACGAATAATCCCGATGTATATGTTTACCCAGGTACTTGCTTACACTGAAATGATCTTCCATGTCACCCTGCTGTACTTTTTTGATGATGAGCTGCTTGATTCGTTCTATCAACTGCTTCTTCTGGTCATCCAGAAGTTCAAATCCCATGGAAGAAAGATCTGACGACAATTGTTCCAGTTGCTTTCGGGTAGGTTCAGACGTTAGTTCCACTTCACCAAGCCTGACAGAAACGGCCGGAATTGAATTCTTTTCCAATAGCTGCTCGACAACCATAACGCATCGCGGACAAACCATGTTTTTGATAATTAGTCTCATGAAAAAGAATTAAAGTGGCACGGAAATAACCGGCAATCTAACCAACCTATTGTTTTGTTTGTAAATTATTTTAATTTTACTTTGTTTCTCAAAGCGCTTTTATAAAACGTTAAACTTGTGTCACTAAGTCAACCAAGCCTATCATTTTCCGAAATTTAACTATGGAATTCTTCGTACGTGAAGACCATATTATCCGTAAGATCTGGTCGAAAGCAGATACCATCATGCTAATTTTTGCAGGTTCCGCTGCAGAATTTGCCTTGAACAAAGCGGTGGATTGGTTGTACTTCACCGGAAAACTACCTGCTGATCCGATCGGCAGGTTATTTACGACAGTAGAATACGCGAGACAGATCATTTTCGCCGAAAGGGAACAGGCACTGGCAGCAATCGCCAGGATCCGGTCCATCCATTCAGCCGTCGAGTCGGCGCGAGGCGAAAAAATTCCTGACTGGGCATACCGGGACGTCCTGTTCATGCTTATCCACTACTCCATTTCCGCTTACGAAGCACTGGAGAGAAAACTCACTCCAAATGAAAAACAGGATGTATATGAAACTTTCAGGGATGTTGGTGAACACATGTTGATTCCTGCATTACCGGAAAATTACACCGAATGGCTACCCGTGTATGAACAACACCAGGCCGAACACCTTCAAAATGGCAGACTTACCAAAGACCTGTTTAAACAATACCGCAAACACCTGGGGAGCCTGAGATACAGGATCCTGCTTGAATCGCAAATGCTCGTTGTTCCGCATCAGGTTGCACGGCTGATGCACTTCAATCGAAATTCTCTCCTGAAAATCCTGCTCCCTTTTTATCGCTTCCTCAGGAAGGTCAATCTTGCCTGGAAATTAAAGCAGTTGCTGGTGCCAACACAATATTACCCAAGAATCAGACAGCTCGAAATGTAGAATTTTCGGTGGAATATGCCATGAATTCGCCGAACAATAATGCTAATTATTTTAGCATTTCCCTACTTTTGCCCTGATGTACCTGAACTGTAAAACATACTTTAGTCTTCGCTATGGTACCTATGCCACGGAAGAACTGGTTAAGGCCGCCGCTGACCATGGCGTGAGCTGCCTGGCCCTTACCAACATTAATTGCACAACTGATGCATGGGATTTCTACAGGCACTGCATTCACTATAAAATCAAGCCAATACTTGGGACTGAGATCCGTAATGCTGACAAAACCTGTTACCTCCTGATCGCCTCAAACCTGCAGGGCTTTGAATGGATCAACGAATTTCTATCTGATCACCTGCAACGGGACGGGTTGTTTCCGGAGCATTCAGATGAAACTCATTTCTTTCGTGATCCGGCAGATGGTTTTGTCATTTATCCATTTGGAACAAGGTCACCGGCGGAGCTGAAGCAGAATGAATATCTCGGCGTTCAACCGGCTGAAGTTACCAAGCTGTTCAACTTCCCCCTTGCATCATTCATGAACAAACTGGTGGTACGTCACCCGGTAACCTTCCAGGACAAAAGACATTTCAATGCACATCGTTTGCTGCGGGCCATCGATAACAATATGTTGTTGTCAATGTTGCCCAAAGAAAAGGAAGCCGGTGAACATGAAATGTTTATCTCGCCTTCTTCGATAATCGAATCCTTCGCACATTATCCGGCAATAATCACCAACACTTACAGGCTCATGGATTTCTGTGCGCTGGAAATTGAACTGCACACCGACAAGAATAAAAAGACTTTCAGTGCAACCCAGGCCGACGATAAAATCCTTTTGGCCAAGCTTGCGAACGACGGTTGCCTTACGAGATATGGCAGGAAGAATAAGGTTGCAATGGAAAGAGTAAAAAAAGAGCTTGCCATTATTGATGAAATGGGTTTTAATGCCTATTTCCTGATCACCTGGGACATTATCCGTTATGCGCAAAGTCGTGGATACTATTATGTCGGGCGGGGAAGTGGTGCCAATTCCATTGTCGCTTATTGCCTGCAGATCACTGATGTAGATCCCATTGAGCTTGACCTGTATTTCGAACGTTTTCTCAATCCGCACCGTTCATCACCGCCGGACTTCGACATTGACTTTTCCTGGCTCGACCGCGACGATGTAATCGACTATATTTTCAAAAGATATGGCAGGAAACAAGTGGCGTTACTGGGGATGGTCACAACATTCCAGTACAACGCGCTTATCCGTGAACTCGGAAAAGTATTTGGATTGCCTAAATCTGAAATAGACACACTTGCCGTAAAAGGTTATTACTCCAGGAATATCCGCTTTGACGAGGAAAAAGCCCAGGATAAGATACAACGGCTGATTTTTCAATACGGGGAATTGCTGGTTAATTTCCCAAACCATTTGAGTATCCATCCGGGAGGCATGCTCATCAGTGAAGCGCCAATCTTTCGTTACACTGCGGTACATATGCCACCCAAAGGTTTCCCTACAACGCAGGTTGATATGTTTGTTGCCGAAAGTGTCGGATTATACAAGCTCGATATCCTTAGTCAACGCGGACTCGGACACATCAAGGAATCACTACGCCTGGTAAGCGAAAACCAAAACATCACAGTAAACATCCATGATATCGAAGCATTCAAGAACGATAAAAAAGTAAGAAACCAGATCCGGCGGGTGGATACTATCGGGTGTTTTTATATTGAAAGTCCGGCCATGCGCCAGCTGCTCAAAAAACTCGAGTGCGACGATTACCTTACACTGGTAGCTGCAAGTTCCATTATCCGGCCAGGCGTATCGAGCAGTGGAATGATGAAAGCTTATATCCAGCGATACCATGCCCCCGGTTCATTTGAATATATTCATCCCATCATGAAGGATTTACTTGAAGAGACGTATGGAGTTATGGTTTACCAGGAAGATGTGATCAAAGTGGCGCATTTTTTTGCGGGACTTGATATGGGCGAAGCAGATATTCTCCGCCGGGCGATGAGTGGCAAATACCGGGGCAACAAAGAAATGATGCGGATCAGGGAAAAGTTTTTCGTCAACTGCAGCGAAAAGGGCTATGATGAAAACATCTCCAAAGAAGTATGGCGACAGATTGAAAGTTTTGGCGGTTACAGTTTTTCAAAAGCACACTCGGCGAGTTTCGCTGTAGAAAGTTATCAAAGCCTTTATTTAAAAACATATTATCCGAAGGAGTTCATGGTTGCAGTAATCAATAACTTCGGCGGATTTTACAGCAGGGAACTGTATTTCTATGAACTTCAAAAAACCGGTGCAACTATTTATCCGCCTTGTGTCAATAACAGTGAATGGCTTACGAATATCAGGGGGAACGATGTGTATACTGGTTTCATTCATATCAAATCGCTTGAAGAGTCATTTGCATTGGCTCTTATTGAAGAACGGAAAAAAAATGGACCATACCTGCACCTCCAGGACCTGATCGAGCGAACGGAAACAGGCAAGGAGTTTTTGAATATCCTGATACGCATCGGGGCATTAAGGTTTACTGGAAAAACAAAAAAGAGCCTGTTATGGGAAGCAAATTTCCTCCACTCTCACATCGATCACAAAGTATATCTGGCAAACCCAATGTTTCCTGAACCACCCGTTTCATTTCAATTACCTGAACTACCTGTGTACCCGTTGGAAGATTTATATGACCAGATGGAGTTGATGGATTTCCCTCTGCACAACCCGTTTCCGCTTGTGGATGATGATCCCTCAAATTATGTAACAGCAAGTACAATGTCTGATCACAAAGGATGTAATATCGAGATGCTGGGTTACCTGATTACTTCCAAGCCGGTCAGGACGGTCAAGGGTGAAACAATGTGTTTCGGAACCTTCATCGACTCCACATTGAACTGGATTGATACTGTGCATTTCCCCGACAGCCTCGCGAGGTTTCCATTGCGTGGAAACGGTTTTTACAGGCTTTCCGGCCGCGTCATCGAAGAGTTCGGAGTTTATAACCTGGAAGTGCATAGCATGGAAAAAAAAGGACTTAAAAAAAGTACTTATAAGTCACATGTTCATTGATGCCGACAGACATATCGCACACCTTGACATGGATTCATTTTTTGTTTCTGTGGAATGCCTGAAAAACCCGGTATTAAAAGGTAAACCGTTGATCGTGGGAGGATCAGGCGACCGCGGAGTAATAGCGGCCTGCAGTTATGAAGCGAGGAAATTCGGCCTTCATAGTGCCATGCCAATGAAACTTGCGAGGCGACTTTGTCCACAGGCAATTGTCATCAGCGGCGACATGGAAGATTACAGCAAATATTCGCGCATGGTAACAGACATCATTGCGGATAAAGTGCCGGTATTCGAAAAATCATCGATCGATGAATTTTATGTTGACCTGAGTGGAATGGATCGGTTTTTCGGTTGCAGCCTGTTCACGGCAGAACTTAAAAAAACGATTAACCGCGAAACCGGGTTACCCATCTCCTATGCGCTTGCGAGCAACAAACTGGTGAGCAAAGTTGCAACCAACGAAGTAAAGCCCAACGGTCAGTTGGAAATCCCATTTGGTACAGAGAAAAGCTTCCTCGCCCCATTACCGGTTGGAAAGATTCCCGGCATCGGGAAAGAAACGGGTGAGCTCCTTATCAGGATGGGTGTTGAAACCGTCAGGACTCTAAGTGAGATCCCGGTAAAAATGCTGCACAACCTCCTTGGCCGCAATGGTCTTGAACTATGGAAGAGGGCAAATGGGATAGACGATTCGCCGGTTGAACCTTATCGGGAGCAAAAATCCATTTCAACTGAACAGACATTCCATACGGATACGATCGACCTGCAGTTCCTGAACGCCCAATTAACGCGAATGACGGAGCGGATCGCCTTTGAACTGAGAAGCCAGAACAAGCTGACAGGTTGCATTACCGTAAAACTCCGCTATGCCAACTTTGACACGGTTACGAAACAGCAAACAATTCCCTATTCCGGTGCTGACCATATTATCCTTACTGTGGCAAAATCACTTTTCCAGCAACTTTACGATCGACGCATGCTGGTGCGCCTGGTTGGCATCCGCTTCACCCACCTGATTCCCGGCAACTACCAGATTAATCTCTTTGATGACACCCAGGAAATGATCCGTTTATACCAGGCAATTGACAGTGTAAAAAACCGGTTTGGGGAGAGCTTCATTTTGCGCGCAAGGGGTATTACACCTGGTAGTGGTTACTGATCAGTTTCTCGAACATCGGCGCAGGCAGAATCTTTTTCAGGACTACCGATAACCGCTCGGAAAAAGTGCCCATCCGGTATAATTTCTTAACCCGGTTGGAAGAAATTATTGAAGATATAAGTCGTGCAGCTTTTACCGGGTCCATTCCTTTACGTACTCCATCATTCATTAATCTGTTTGTACGGGCAAAGCTCTTGCCATACGCTTCGCTGTCTGCCAATTCACTTGTTAACCGGTTCCGGTTGATATTGGTGTTGATGTCACCGGGTTGTACAATACACGCCCTTATGCCAAATGGCTTCATTTCCATCCGGAGGGATTCTGTCAGTCTGTCTACCGCAGCTTTGCTGGCGCTGTATACGCTTCTATAGGGCAATCCCATTTCAGAACCTATGGAACTAATGTTGATGATCACTCCAGCTTTTTGCCTGCGCATGTGGGGAAGAACGGCCTGGCAGGTCAAAAGCACTCCCAATATATTTGTGTTTATTACCGCTTCTGTATCGGCCCTGGCGAGAACTTCAAGCGGTCCGGCAATCCCCAGCCCGGCGTTGTTGACCAATACGTCGATCCTGCCGTGCTCGCGGACAATAGTTTCCACTGCTTTACGAATATCCGATTC
This sequence comes from Flavihumibacter solisilvae, assembly GCF_000814475.1. Taxonomy (GTDB): domain Bacteria; phylum Bacteroidota; class Bacteroidia; order Chitinophagales; family Chitinophagaceae; genus Flavihumibacter; species Flavihumibacter solisilvae. Next base: position 84,530 of record NZ_JSVC01000021.1, read on the forward strand.
GCTGGTAACGTCCATAACCACCTGGTGATAAGAGACCTGCGAAGATGCCTGTGAACGGGCAGCACCGTAAACTATATGTCCATCTTCTGTAAGCTGTTCTGCAATTGATTTACCCAATCCCCCGGAAGCGCCGGTAACCAGGATGACTTTTGACATTGGCTTTGATTTTCGGGTACGTAAATACAAAAAAAGCAGATAGTAGACACTATCCGCTTTACACACATGAGAAAAAAAAATCGTTATGCCTGTAGTTGCATTTCGTGCAACGGTTGTTTCTGAATCATTTGCATCAGCTTAAGCTGCATATTTTCATTGCGATAATTGTACCGAAATTCACATTCCTTGATATGCAGGTATAAAGTATTCCTGTTCAGGCCCCTGAATTTCATGAGCCGGCTCCTGGTAAGCCCCCAAAACCCGGAAATATCATCAGAAGAAAGTTTTCCATTGGCGCTGGAGATAATGTCTCGCCGGTAAAGCCTCCAGTTTGTGAAATCTGCCACGGCCTGAATAGCGCTCATTTGATGTTTAATTTCGCCGGAATGCTGTTTTTGCCAGCTAATCAGGTTTTCCTTTGACATTTCCATGAGTCCTGTGGAATATACCAGGCCATTCCAACGTGTAAACCCGAAAAATAGTGTCCTTGGAAGACCGTTTGTGCTGTGGAACAGGGAAATATGATTTTCTGGCAAATGCTGAAGCGGAAAGGCTTCATCACAATACATTGCCAGCCTCGTCCTGATCATTTTCAGGTATGCGTTGATGGTTACCCTGCTGACCCCGGTGATCGCTGCGATCTGGGTAGCGGTCAGGTCCTCACAAAACAGGTTCACTATTTCCCGGCACTTTCTTTCTGAAAGATGTGCGCCTTTAAGCATTCTATTTTTCATCCGGACAGGTTATTGGTTACTAGATTACGAAGGCGTTCGGAGATAAATATCAGATCAAATTGGCGCAGCAAAAACATAATATACACAAGTGGATAATTACCGGGATAAACAGTTCATGTTGATATATAAATAATTGAAAAGCAGGTAGTGGAAACTACCTGCTTACACACATGAGAAAATCTATACTTCGGCTGCGTGAGAAGATGCCGGGCTGCAGCCGGAGCCGGCAAATCGAGGTCATTTATAAAACTCCCTTACCTGGGTTCCATATCCCGCGTTGTTTACACGCCAAAAGGCAGCACCTTCCGCAAATGAGATCTCATCAAGAGAGGTCGTTCCTTCCACCGTAGGCTGGTCCGGAGCCGTATAAACTCCAAGTTCTGTTTCAACCATATAAACGATGGTGTTAACCCCTACGCCAGCCCCGCCCGGGTTAGTTATCTTATAAACGCCTTCCCCTAATTGCTCCATGATCATTTCAACCCCCGTCTGCGGGCGCACATATGTTCCTGACCTGTCTGTTGTTCCGGTCACATCTGTGACAGCAACTTTACGCGCCACAGTTGTTTCAAATCCATTTGCATTTGCAGCGGTGAAGATTACCAGGTATAGTCCTGGTTCAGCTGTATTTACATTGTCAGATACCGCCTCGAGGGGTGACTCCTGGCCGGTTATATCGTCTTTAACTATCGCTCCGGCATCGGTATAGGAAGCCCCCACCGGCAGTATCACAACTTCATCCCCATTGAGGATTATTTCAGGGTAACTGACTTTCACTTCACGCGAAACGCTTTCAGTGTCGTCTTTCTCGCAGGATGTAATAAGAACTACCGCGGACATTGCAACAATGCTCAGCCTGATTTTATGGAATAGCATACAATTCAGTTTTAAGGTTTAATTCTGACCGGTGGTATTCACATCCCACCAAACTTTATCGGTTACCCTTTTTTGCGGAGGAGTGTTTGGATTCCGGCTGACTTCAGAGTCGCCATATAACAGCCTTACCGGGAAGGAATTCCCGATGCTGCTGGTTTTAGAAATCACAAAGAAATCAGGATATCCGGTGCGACGCCATTCACTCCAGGCCTCCACATTCTGCGATCCCGTGAAGCTGACCCATTTTTGGGTTATTATACTCCTGATCTGCTGTTCAGCCGAACCTCCAGCTGGAAACTGAACCTGTGGCCTGGCGATATATGGAGCAAAATCATCTGTTTCATCTAATCCCAGGAAAAGGAAGGAAGAAAGGACGCCGTTTTCATATAATTCCTGGGCATTGCCATTACCCCAGCCGCGGGCTACTGCCTCTGCCTGTAAAAAGAAACTTTCAGCTGCGCTCAGAAAAATGACGGGTGCATCAGCACCTCCATCATCATCATCCGGAGTCGGGGGACCACCGACCGCCGGACCAGGCTTGGAATAACTGTCATCATCCTGGTTGCCCGTAAGATTGGCACCATTACCCTGGTCAATGCCCGCATGGTTTCCTGCGTTCGGTGCAAATGTTGCCCGTGCAAAAAACACATCAACTCTCGGATCATTTATAGAAATCAGATATTCGAGACTGGTGTTGCTTGCAATGAGGTTTGCAGGAGTCAGTGCTTCATAAGTCGCATAGAGGGGATTCTGATTGAATTGTTCCGTGTTGAACGGAACAAACGCATCCTCCTCAAAATCCAGGAACTCTTCCCCTGCAGCGTACATCGCACTTATCCCGGCCTGGGCAACATCAGGGCGTACATAAGCCTGCCGCAGGTAGATCCTGAGCTTAAGTGTATTGGCAAACTTCCTCCAGAGAAACATGTCTCCATGGAAAAAGAAATCATCTTCACCTGGATGATTAATGCTTTCCTCATCGATCAATGCAAGTCCTTCGTCCACCAGCCTGATCAGGCCATCATAGATCTCCTGCTGTGAATCAAATTTCGGCGTAATATTCACCGGTGCACTAAGAGCTTCACTGAATGGAATATCTCCATGCAGGTCTGTCATCACCTGGAACATATATGCCTGCATTATTTTACCTATAGCAACATAGTTGTTACTACCTGTCCTTGTTCCTTCATCAACCAGGTAGCGAAAGTCCTGTATGGGACCGGAATACATACCCTGCCATTGGTTGTCAAAGTCTGTACTGTTTATTGAATACTGATCATAGGCCTTGTATTGGCTTGCTGTTGGCCCCTGCGTCCAGAACTGTGACCATAAACCGCCTATGATCTGGAAGGGGTTCCCAAGGTTATATGCGCTGTATCCCAATGCCGTTGGCAGAATCACATCAACGGATGCCGTGGTAGGATTATTGGGATCATCGTTTACATCGAGGTAGTGTTTGGAACATCCGGGAAATGACAGGACCGTTCCAGCTACTAGCAGCGCTGCAATGATTTTATAGCTGTATTTCATACAATCATTTTTTGAATTAGAATATCACTTTCAGATTCGCTCCGTAACTGCGGATCGATGGTACTGTTCCATATTCAAACCCCTGCACGTTACCAGAACCAAACGAACTTGTTTCGGGATCAGCGTAGGTGTTTTCAGATGGAGTCCACAGCAACAGGTTCCTTCCGCTTACACCAACAATAATGGCACTCATAGGCCAGTTCTGGATCCACTGTTTCGGAATCCTGTAACTCACACTTACTTCTCTTAATTTGAGGAAGCTGGCATCGATCAGCTGACCGATTGAATTATTTGAGGAATAGTTTGTCCAGTAATCCTGCGCGTCGAGTGTCGGAGTAGTATTAGGCTCAAACTTGCCATCGGATGTTTCGATTACACTGTTTGGCACAACGAAAGGTTCACGGTTGTTATATAGTGTTCGTGGATCGGTTCCGACAAACTCCTGTAAGGACATAGTCCTCGAATAAAACACACCACCTTTTTTTGCATCAAGCAGGAAGGAAAGACTGATGCCTTTATACGTAAATGTATTAGTAAGGCTTGCCAGGTAATCGGGCTGAATATTGCCATGAATTCTCGCGATTGGATCAGTAAGCGGATACCCTGTAGCGGCATCAACCACCACTCTTCCCTGGGGATCTTTCTGAAAGCCTGCACCAAAAAACGATCCGTATGGCTCACCCACTTTGGCAACAAGTGTCGCGCCGACGAAACCACCCAGGCTGATCTGCTCGATTCCTGAGAAGAGTTCCTTCACCTTGTTTTGATTGTGTGTAAATGTTCCGGTTATTTCCCAGGTAAAGTTTCTGCCTCTCACGGGTTGACCACGAAGCAGCACTTCCACTCCTTTATTGGTAATAGAACCAGCATTTAATGTCTGGTTGGTATAACCGGACGATGCCGCAATAGGAACCGTTACAATCTGGTCACGGCTTTCATTGGAATAGTAAGTAAATTCAATTCCAAGCCTGTCTTTGAAAAATCCAAGATCTGCGCCGATCTCAAATGATGTGGTGATTTCCGGTTTCAGCTCAGGATTGCCGATTATATCACCCTGGGTATATCCCGGAACGCCATTCAGCGGAAAGTTGATCAATGAATTCTGGTAGCCGTCAGTTATTAACGAATTGTTCGGATCGGTGGTTACAATCGCCGGCACAAACACCGATTGCAACGAATATGGTGGTGCATCATTACCCACCTGTGCTATACTTGCCCTCAGCTTGCCATATGTAAAGAATTCCGGCAACTGGAATAGTTCACTGAATACGAGAGAAACGTTGGCACTGGGATAGAAGAAACTGTTGTTATCCTTGGGTAAAGTTGATGACCAGTCGTTACGTGCTGTTATGCCGAAGAACAGGTAATTCTTGTAAGCAAAATTGATATCTGTATAAATACCCCAAAGTCTCCTGTTGATTATCTGGTTTATTGCGGTTGGCCTGTTCAACGAGTTGGCTAAAGTGTATACATTAGGAACAATCAAGCCATTTGCTGTACTGATCTGGGAGTTGAAATCGCGTTGGCGAACATTATGTCCCACAAGCACGGAAAGGTTCAGATCTTCACTTAACTTTTTCTTGAATGTTGCCATCAGGTCTGATGTCAGTTCACGGATGTTGATTGTGGTCTCTTCATATTTTCCCTGGAACCTGTTGTCATAGTTCTGGTTGTTGGGATCCGTTATAATTCTCTTGGATTGGATCTGCCTCCTCTTGTCTGCAGAAAAATCTGTTCCGATCCTGTAGTTGATGTCCAGCCATTTTGCAGCCCTGTAACCAACCTGCACGTTTGCAATTAACCTGTCGACATTAGTTTTATACGCATCCTCGCCAAGCAGGTACCAGGGATTAATTGTGTAGGCTCCATAATATCCATACAGGTCATTGAATTTATTCTTGTAGTCTTTTAATTCGAGCAGGGAGATGTCGCGCGGAGTTTGCAGCACCTGGTCGTATGGTGAACCGCTTTGTCCCTGTATAGAAAGATCACCCGTTGCCTTAATATAATTGACACTGGCACTGCTATAGAAATTATTGGAGAATTCAGTATTGGCACTCAGCCGTACAGATGTGCGTTGATATTCTGTTCCGGGCATGATCCCTTTCTGATCAACGTTATTAAATGAAACGAAATAGGCAGACTTATCGTTGTTCTGGGAAAACGAAACGCTGTTCGTCCACGTTCTTCCGATGTCAAAAAATTCTTTTACGTTATCCTCCAGCCCGACGTAAGGTTTAACGCGCATCGAATCACCGACTTGTTGTCCCCACGGCTTTACCAGGCCATCGAAGGCAGGTCCCCAACTGAAATTTTCTCTTGAATCCGGCTCTTTCTTTCCGCCTTGCCCATATGAGTTCTGAAAATCCGGAAGGCGTAGAATCTCATCAAAGTTGTATGCACTTGATACAGTGATCTCAGTTTTCTTTCCTCCCCTGAGTTTTCCTGATTTCGTGGTAATTACCAGTGCACCGTTTGAAGCACGGCTGCCATAAAGTGCAGCAGCCGCCGGCCCTTTAAGCACGGTAACTGATTCAATATCGTCAGGATTTATATCGTTGCCCCGGTTACCCGCATCAACCTGGTTGTTAAGGTTATCGCCGGCATCGATCTGCGAATTGTCGATAGGAATACCATCCACCACCATCAATGCCTGGTTGTTACCTGTGAGCGATGTGCCGCCCCTGAAAACAATCCGTGTTGAACTTCCCACACCACCTGAACTTCCGGTGATCTGAACACCAGCTACTTTACCCTGCAGGGAATTAAGTACACTCCTGTCCTTTCCCCTTGTGAGTTCGTCATTCTTAATAGTGGAAGTGGCGTAACCGAGACTTCGCGCTTCTCTCTTGATTGCATTTGCAGTAACAACTACTTCATTCATCTGGCTCGCCTCCTCTTCCAGGATAACAATCATCTTGTCACTGGGAGGAACTTTGGCCTCGTAAGTCTTGTAACTGATAAATGAAAAAACCAGTGTGGTTCCTTCAGCAACACCGGATAGGGAAAACTCGCCCGTTTGACTTGTCTGTGTTGCCTTCGTTCCACCCTTTACAGAAACAGTAACACCTGGAATGGGAGCGCCTGTCTTGGAGTCAGTAACGCGTCCTGTGAGGACGCGGTCTTGTGCTAACGTATTCGCCAATGCGAATACCATCAGCAAGCATAAGCATAGCATTTTCTTCATAGAAAAGTTAGTTTTGTCCAATTAAAATTATCTTAATAGGCAGGAGCATGAAGGTGGAATTACAAAGCATGTTCTCCGGTCATGAAAACTTGAACTTCACCGTTTCAAATTCGCCTTCATAAAAATTTATCAGGAATTATTTCCCAGCGGATTGAATCTTATATGAATGGAAAGAAGAAGAAAGGTTGGAACTGAAAAAATGTTAACAGGCGATTAATTACTTGATAACTTATCAAACAATACTTATCAACACGCTGAAATGCCCTGCTGATAAGCATTTCACGGCTTATAGCATATTCCGGTTATCTTGTGGTAAGATATGGTACTGTGACGAATGGTTATTTTTAAAACATGAATGGTTGTACGGTTAGTCTGCAGGACGGAGGTTAATCAACTGGAGGATCAGGCTGTTCATGTCTTCATTCCGGTAGTTATATCTGAATTCACATTCTTTGATGTGGAGGTAAATCGTGTTCCTGTTCAGTCCCCTGAATTTCAACAAACGGTTTTTGGTCAGCCCCCAGAATCCTGAGATTTCATCCATTACTGCACGGCCGTTGCCATTCGCGGATTGGTCGAGGCGGTAAATTTTCCAGTTGCTGATATCAACGACTGCCTGCATGAGACTGCTCTTCTCTTTCATCTGTTCAGGATCCATTTTATTCAAATCGGAAATCTGGTCCCTGTTCATACTTTCAAGCGCAGAAGTATAGATGTGATTATTCCATTTACTGAATGCAAAAAAAACTGAAGAAGGTATGTTGCTGTTATCGTTCCGATGTGGGAAAAATGGATGTTCCTTCTCGCAACTGCTGGCGATCTTTCTCCGGATCATTTTCAGATACGCATTGATCGTAATCCTGCTGACCCCGGTAATATGTGATATCTGGGTGGCCGTGAGGTCCTCACAGAAAAGATAAACTATCTCGCGACACTTGCGCTCGGTAAGATGCGCTCCCTTAAGCATTCTATTTTTCATCGTTTTGGTTGAAGGGTAAAGACAACAGATAGAATACTAATACATCATTCACTCATGAAATTGATGATAAATCATGAAAACATAAACACAATATATATGAGCGGGTCAGACAAGATAAGGGAGATGCACGGACTTCTAATTTTCCAGCATTGTCATGAGACGGTCACGAACTTTTTCTGCATTTGGCAGCATAGCTGATTCCAGGATGGTATTCATCGGAACAGCAGGAAGATTCAGAGCTCCCATAACTTCAACAGGAGCATCAAGCCAACGAAAACATTTTTGTGAAATGCGTGCGGCCAGTGCTTCTGCGAAAGAGTTGTTTTGCTGTTCTTCAGTTAGCACCAGGCACTTACCATGCTTTTTTACAGTTTCGAAAACAAGGTCTTCATCAAGCGGATACAGGCATCGCAGGTCAACTACTTCAACCTGTCCGGGCAACGCAGTTGCCGCAGCTTTCGCCCAATAAACACCCATGCCATAAGTAATGACGCAACAACTGTCTCCTTCTTCAACGCGAAGCTGGAACGCAGGTAAAACAATGGCTGCTTTCCCGAGAGGCAGGATATAATTTTCATCGGGTTCCACTGTGCGGGCAGACTCCGTTCCCGGTACCTTACTCCAGTAAAGCCCTTTATGTTCCAACATTACGACCGGATTAGGATCGAGAAATGCCGCTTTCATTAAACCTTTCATATCCGCAGCGTTTGACGGATATACAACTTTGATGCCCTTTATAGACAACAATGTTGTTTCAATGCATCCACTATGATAGGGACCACCTCCGCCGTATGCACCAACAGGGACTCTGATGAGTGCCTGGACCGGAAATTTTCCGCAGGTCAGGTAACAGGATTTTGAAATTTCCGTTACCAGTTGATTAAAGCCAGGATAGATATAATCCCCAAACTGCACTTCAACAATCGGCTTCAGCCCTGTGGCACTCATTCCAACAGTTGATCCTATAATATAAGCTTCCTGTATGGCAGTATTGAAAACGCGGTGATCGCCGAACTGGTCAGCAAGTGTCGCGGCTTCCCGGAACACACCACCTAACCTTTTCCCGACGTCCTGTCCATAAAGTATCGCTTCGGGATATTGTGCCATAATTTCACGGATGGCGAAAAGGGCGGCATCTACCATCATGATCCTGTCACGCCCCTGCGGTTCCCGGATTCCTGATTCTGTAATTACCGGGGTCGGAACAAAAATATACTCGCCCACTTTTGCAGGATCGGGCTCAGGCGCAGCAATAGCCAACTGGAAGGCTTCTGAAATTGTATTCGCTGCATCATGCTCCAGGTCAAGAATTAACTCTTCCCCCGCACCATGCTCCAGCAGGTAATTTCTTAAAAGTATCCGGGGATCACGTGTCGCATGTGCATCAAGGTCGGCATCACTTCGGTAAAACTCCTTTCTTACCCCGCTTGTGTGATGACCCAGCAAAGGGACATTTGCCTGTACCAGGTGCGGCCTTCGGTTATGCCTTACTGATTGTACGATCTTTCCCATTGCATGGAAGCTTTCAACAAAATCACTTCCATTGATCCGTGACCTTTCCATACCGTAAAATCCGCCTGCATATTCATAAGCGTCCATTGCCCTGGATTCTTCTGCACAGACGCTGATGCCCCAACGATTGTCCTGTATCAGGTAAATGATCGGCAACTGTTTCAACACTGCGAACTGGAGTGCCTCACTCACTTCTCCTTCGGTTATGCTGGCATCTCCGAGTGAACAAACAACTACCGGTAATGAACCATCCCCGTTCTTCCGTAAGGTTGACGGCAGATATTTCTCCCGGAACTGCAGGCCTTGCGCGATGCCGGTAGTTGGGATCACCTGCATGCCGGTTGCACTGCTCTGGTGGATAATGGTTGGCTTGTCCGGGCCTGAATAGTTCGGATGTGAGTAATATTCCCTCCCGCCCGTGAAAGGGTCGTTGGCCTTAGCCAGCAGCTGAAGCATTAGTTCGTATGGAGAAAAACCAAGTCCTAGTAAAAGACTTTCATCACGGTAATATGGACTTACATAGTCTGCAGGTTGCAGGTGATATGCTGTGGCCAGTTGAATGGCTTCATGGCCGCGGGAAGTGGAGTGAACGTATTTACAGATAGACCGATGCTGTTCGTAGGTCACCGCCATATTGTTTACAAGGCACATATGGCGGTAAGCCTGCAATAGAGTTTCTTTGGCAATCATAACAGGTGCAATCGGAAGCAAATATAAACGAACACCTGTTAGTTTTACGACTCCGGTTTATTTTATTTCAATGTTAAACATGGATTTATCGTCCATGAACCCTTCCAGTTCATCTCCGACAACGCATTCTCCAACTCCATCGGGTGTACCGGTAAATACGAGATCCCCAATGTTTACACTGAAATAATTGGAAATATGTGCAACTATTTTGTCAAAGTTGAAGATCATCGATCCTGAGTTTCCGATCTGGACCTGCTCCTTGTTTTTCTGCAGGCTAAAGTTGATGTCTTTCTTATTCTTGACCTCTTCAAGGTTAACCCATTTGCCAATAACAGCTGAATTGTCCCATGATTTTGCTTTCTCCCAGGGTAGCCCCTTTTCCTTGAGCTCGGCCTGGATATCACGGGCTGTAAAATCGATACCGACAGTTACAGCATCATAATATTTACTTGCGTAGCGGTCCTGGATATATTTGCCGTTTTTGCAAATCCTTAATACCAGTTCGCATTCATAATGTAGTTCGTTTGTGAATTCCGGGTAATAGAAGGGTGTATGCGATTGCAGCAATGCGCTTTTTGGTTTCATGAACACGACCGGTTCGAAAGGAACTTCGTTTCCCAATTCCTTGGCGTGTGCAACATAGTTACGGCCTATGCAGAATATTTTCATATTCACTAAGGGTTTAATGATTGAACAATCATAGATTACAATTGGACCTCTCCGGCCCAGGATTCACATAGGTTGTATTGAATAAGAAGAGTAAGTCTCCAGGGTTTGCGAAAATAACTATTCATATACAATAATCATAACTTGAAGACCATATTATTGTAGAGGTTCATAGTTCTTGCCAGTCCCGTGAGTACAAATTGCTCAGCCAGCTCAACACTTTTTTCCATTTTTTGCACTACCAGGGGCCATTCTTCCGAGGTCCATTTGTTAAGTACAAAATCCGCCTGCCGGCCTTTCGGATAGTTGTTACCGATACCAAACCTCAATTTGGGGTATTCGGTTGTTCCTAAAAGTTCCTGAATGCTACGAAGGCCGTTGTGTCCACCATCGCTTCCACCGCCCCGGATCCGCAGACGCTCCAGAGGTAAAGCCAGATCATCTACCACTACCAGCAAGTTCTCCAGGGGAATATTTTCCTTGTCACGCCAGTACTTAACCGCTTTCCCGCTCAGGTTCATGTAGGTGGTCGGTTTAATACAGACCAGTTGCCTGCCCTTGATTTTGATCTCCGCAACGTCTGCAAGCCGGTCTGCCCGGAAACTGCCTTCATATTTCTTTACCAGCGTGTCTACAATATCAAACCCGATATTATGCCGGGTCTGGGCATATTCACTACCGATGTTCCCCAATCCGACGATCAGAAATTTGCTCATTCCAGTCACTTAATAATTCCTACGGAAAGATAATAGAAAGTCAAAAGTAAAAAGTCAAAATTTTCAAAGTATAAGCGGTAAATCGGTATTATTCGCAGGCAAATAAAAAAAGGGTGTCCGATACGGAACACCCTTTTTAAACTATTAGCCTTAAGGTAGTTATCTACCCTGAATTACTTCTTGCCTTTTTCAGCGGCTGCTTCTTCCTGCTTCAGCTGACGAGTCATAACGATTGACGCAATGGGAATACGGGGAGAGTTCAGGATCTCCATGTTATCTGCCTTTACATCTTCAACACGTACGTTTTCGTTCAGACCGAGCGTGGAAATATCCATTTCTATGCTTTCCCTCAGGTATTTAGGAAGCGTCTTAACTTTCAGCGATTTGATCTTGGTGATCAGTTTACCACCTTCTTTAACCCCGATAGGTGAACCAGTCAGGTGCAGCGGCAGAGAGGCGATGACTTTTTTGTCTTCAACCAGCTCAAGCAGGTCCACGTGGATCAGCTCATCAGATACTTTGTCAAATTGCAGGTCCTTCAGAATGCAGCGGTAAGATTTTCCGTCTACCTTAACTTCTGCAAGGATAAATTCCGGTGTGTAAACAAGCGATTTGAAAGCCCGTGCAGGAGCAACAAAGTTAACTTCCTGCGCACCCCCGTAAATTACACCTGGCACTTTTTCCTCAGAGCGAAGCTGGCGGGTGGCTTTTTTGCCGGTTTCGGTCCTGAGTTGTCCTTCGATTGTAATTGTCTTCATTGTTGATTGTATTAATAAAATTCTTACTTATCTCTTCGTTGAGAATGAATGAACAGGCTGGTAATACTACGCTGTTCAAATGCATTCCTCAGGGCTACTGCAAACAGATCGGCCACGGATAATACTTTAATTTTGCTGATCTCCTGCCTTAATGGTATGGTGTCACAAACAACCAACTCCTCCAGAACGCTGTTCTGGATATTGTCATAAGCCTTACCACTCAATACCGGGTGTGTACACATTGCCCTGACGCTTCTGGCCCCTTTTTCCAGGAGCAGTCCCGCACTTTTGGCGAGGGTTCCACCGGTATCGCAAATATCATCTATAAGAATTACTTCCCTGTCTGTCACATCACCGATTACCACCATGCTGGCTATTTCGTTTGCCCTTTTCCTGTGTTTGTCACAGATTACCATTTCGGCATTGAAATAACTGGCAATTTCCCTGATCCTGTTGGCACTGCCTACGTCAGGGGCCGCAAAGGTAAGGTTTTCAAGCTTCAGTTGCTCGATATATGGAATAAAAATGACAGAACTGTCCAGGTGATCTACGGGTATATCGAAATACCCCTGGATCTGGGGTGCGTGCAGGTCCATCGTGATTACCCGGTCCGCTCCCGCAGCCGTTAACATATTGGCAATCAATTTAGAACCGATCGCAACGCGGGGTTTATCCTTTCTGTCCTGCCGGGCATAGCCATAATATGGGATCACTGCAATCACTTTGTAAGCTGAGGCCCGCCTGGCGGCATCGATCATCAGCAGCAGCTCCATCAGGTTATCTGAAGGAGAAAAGGTGCTTTGAATGAGGAAGACAACGTCTCCGCGAATACTTTCCTGGAAAACCGGTTGAATTTCCCCGTCACTGAATTTCTGGATATTAATCCTTCCTAAAGGGATGCCATAAGACCTGGCAATTCTTTCGGCGAGATACTGGGATCCTGTTCCTGAAAAGATTTTCGCAGTCGATTGCATAGAAAGTTAGAATTCGTGCCGCGAAGATAAAAGAAAAGCTCAAAGCCGGAATCACTCTGAATCACCGGATTGAAATAAAAAAGCAGGAGTCAGAAAGCGGGTTGTGTTACCTGCCTGCTGAGTCCTGCAATTAGATTGGTTCAGACCAATTTCATCTTGCTGCGACCAACACCTTGCTGCCAGATACCGGCTGCGTCACCTTTACGGTTGAGATGCCGCCACGGCTGTTTACGGCTTTGAAAATCGCTGAGCAGATGAAAATGGAAAAAAAGAGGGCAATTACGTAGATGCCAATGCAGAAGAGCATGGACTGAAACCCTCCGAGTGTGTTAAAAGTACGGGCATTCATAGATAGTGATTTTAGCTTTTCTAAAGGATCTTGAAAATTGGATAATCGGGTTAAAACCCTGTTTTACAGAATAAAAATATTATATAATCTTACCTCATGCAAGAGCATAACCACTCAATTAAGGACTGGGCAAAAGACGATAGGCCCCGCGAAAAACTACTTAGTAAAAACCCTATGTCGGTAAGTAATGCCGAGCTGATCGCCATTTTATTGAATAATGGCAGCCGCCACAGATCGGCGCTGGACCTGGCCCGGGAACTGCTCCTGCTGGGTCGGAACAACCTGATGGAACTGGGTAAGCTGTCGGCCTATGAGTTTATGAAAGTTAAGGGCGTTGGTAAGGCAAAAGCCGTCATTCTCGCTGCTGCATTGGAACTTGGAAGGAGACGACAGGCCTCGACGGCAGTTGAATTTCCCATTGTTAAGCATTCCTCAGACGTGGCCAGGTACCTTCAGCAAATGCTGCAGGACCTGCGCCAGGAAGTATTTGTGGTGTTGTTTCTAAACCGCGCCAACCGGATCCGGCATACTGAGATCATCAGCACAGGGGGAATAACCGCTACAATTGCCGATCCAAGAATTATTCTGAAAAAGGCATTGGAACACGAAGCTGTGTCCCTGATTCTCAGCCATAATCATCCCTCAGGAAGCACACGCCCAAGCAAAGCAGATGAAGAGTTGACAATAAAAATCAGGGATGGAGCCAGGCTGCTCGACATAAAGCTGCTTGACCATATTATTATTGGACAGGACGCCTTTTTCAGCTTCGCAGATCAGGGATTGATCTGACAGGGATCAGGCCTGGGCTGCAGGTCCACCGAAATTCATAGGGATCTGAACTTCTTCGAGATCTTTTATGTCCCCATTTACTTCTTCGAAACGATCAATATTTTCAATCAGCGCCTTCATGAAACGTTTTGCATGCTGTGGAGTAAGTATGATCCGTGACTTAACCCTGCTCTTTGGTGTTCCAGGCATTACGTTCACAAAATCGATCACAAATTCAGCATGCGAATGGGTAATTATGGCAAGATTGGCATATTCCCCTTCCGCTATTTCTTCAGAGATCTCAATATTCAACTGATTATTGTTGTTGGTGGTATTGTCCATTTTTTAAGGTTTGAATTTTCCAAAGCTAACAAAGAAACTGCTATTCATGCTTCTGCAAGTTTACTATTAACTGGCATTTCCAATCTGACTTTTGATTGCCGGAAATTTCATCCTGGCCGCTTCCGATTGACGATTTGTTATTGTACAATGTTTGTGCCCAACGTACCCACCAGGAAAAAGTTAATGACTTAAGCATCCTCAATGGTGGCAGTTTACCCTGGATCTGAAGGTAATATCGCCACCCTGAGTCAAAAAATGAAGGTATTGAGTATGTATATAAGACATCCCTTTCGTAAGCATAAATTCTGGACTCATAGCCATCAGTGTTAAAAAACTGGGATCTCACAGACAAGGTAATGGAAGGTTTTGCCAACTGGTATTTGGCATCTGCGTAGGCTGCAAAGCCGAATTGACGGTGATTGTCCTTATTATAAACCGCATAATCAAATCGCGAAGCGACCACTAACTGGCGGTTCAAAGTAAGTTCTGCATGCACACGAGCATTAAAAATCCTTTTCGAAACTGTCTCGTTCACTACATTTCCCTGGCCGTTCTCTGGATTTGCTGAATACCGCATACGAATATAGGTTTCCCATTTGCGTTTTTTTGTCCAGTTAACCTGTATCAAATATTCCTGCCCGGAGGATGGTGCGTCATTCCTGAATCGCAGCCATGGAAAATGGAAATGGTCAGCATACGCAGAAACAACCCATCCTTTGCTTAACATGAACTTCATACCAAGATAAAAGCCTGTTTCATTATTTACGTTTGAGCCCTCTGTAAGTGCTGATGCAAAAAACGCCTTGTAACCGGGATCGATTTTCCGGTAAACCAAAGACATATCAATGCTGCGATGTAGATTTATTATCATTCCCTGCAGTACAGCTGCCCCTTTGAAGCCCTTGGCCACCTCCCCGAAAAAGAATGCGTTCCTGATATGGTAATTGTAATGGGCGCCAGGGTTTAAAAGACTCTTACCCCTGAACGCATAATAATTATACGGTTCATTCGCTGGAATAAATTGATGGGAAAACCTGTATTGAATGATATTTATACCAGATTGTAATTTTCCCCGACGATATTCGAGATTTGCGCCCATGCAAATCATCCGCACACGATTCCGGTCTTCCAGTTCACCGGCCGTACGATGATAACCGGTTTCAGACAGGCTGCTTATAGCAGCGACAGAGGTATCATTGACGAGGTTTCCGGATAATTTCCGGTGAGAAATAAATGTTGTCAATTCAAAATTTCCGTATTGAAATGAGCCAGCCAATCCGCGATGAAAATTCCACTCTCCCGCTGAACGATAAGGTGCTAGTAAGTTGCCCTGCCTGAATACCTGAATCGATTCACCTGACTTTCCAAATGCGAGCCCCTGCCACTGCGTTAACCCCTGGCCTATATTCACAACATAATCACCAATTGCAAGAACTCTCAGAAAGCCATTTCCCCTTAGCATAACATGAAACCCAGTGAAATCAATTCCTTTTTTCACTCCCATCACCTCACCTGCATCTTTTTCACCCGATAGGCCCCACCATAGTCGTTGCCTGTACTGATAAGTATACCTGAAAAAAAACTTTGAGGGATCGCCGGAATATTTTTTGTGACTCACGCTGTCAGGAATATAACCTTTCGACTTTTCTACCACGGACCCGGTCCTGAGCAGCAATTGACTCTGCCCCTCTGCGATTATCTCCTTCCAGCTGACTGCTGATTCGATATCGTTTGAAACGGAGAGAAAAGGTAAAATCCTGCGGATTGTAATGATATCCCACCCCGGCACTGCCTGGAGTTCATACCTGCTGATAAAAGGTCCGAACAAATGGCGGTATTGAAAAAAACTTTGCAACTGCAATGGAGTCAGGAAGCTGAAAACAGAAAGCTGTTCCAACGAAACAGCATTGATATTAAGTTGCCGGCCTTTCAGAAAACTCAGCTGCAACAACTGTTCATCATTTTCAAGTTCGTTTTCATTTTGGGCTGCAAGCATTTCCAATGAACCTGACTCCTGCCCTGGTAATTCCTGTGCACTGCAATGCCTTGCAGAACCAGAATAAATCATAATAAAAAGGATCACCAAAGCTTTCATCTGCGTTGATTTCATTTTACATATAATAAGCCGATGCCTGGAGACCAACCTATAGAAGGCGCCCATCTGGTCAATGTCACAATACTGTATTTTCCTTTCGTCCACCCCAGCTCAATGCAATAGCCACCTGGATTAGTAGTGAAGCCAACCGCCGAAACAAGTCCTGAAATACCTGCATAACGGAAATTTGTAACCGTACTGACTTTCCGATTGTCGCCAATAGTTACTTCGAAATCGGTATACAAAAATTCTGACCAGTCTCTTCCAAAGCCTAAGCGTAGCCAGTGGAGTCTTTCATTTGAAGGAAAATTGTGGAGATACTCAGACAGGTAATGTACTCCGACCTTGCCTGTCTTATTACCTAATATGCATGAAAACCCGGCTGTCCATCGCGTATGATTGTTACCGGCTACGCTGACTGGCATTGCGCCAAATAGAACACCGAGGGAAATATTCTGGCAAAGCTGCTTACCTGCTGCGAGCGAGAGTGACAACCGTCGAAAATAATCATTACCGGAACTGCCAATATGCAGCCCGGCTCCGCCAAATGTTTGTAGTGGAAAAGTGAACTGGGCAGCTGCCGAAGACAAGCCAGGGATACCATATGGCCTGGTTGCAGCAATATGCAGACCTACGTTATTGATTCGCCCAAGTGCTGCAGGTTGCAGGAGCATAATTGCGGGCGATGAAAACCTGTCGCTGAAAATTCCTGCACCGGGGTGATTGGCTGGAAAACTCAGCAATTCCTGGTTGAATGCCGGGAACCAGGATAACAGAAACAATGCTGTACAAATACTTCGATACATACCGCAAGCTTGCAAAACAGCTGGTCATGTACAACCGTGTTAACACGGTATCAGGGGCAAAAAAAAAAGCTGCCATATTTCAGGCAGCCTTTTTTGACATTCGAAAAGAAACTATTATCTGTCACCTGTTCTCTTCATAGTCCAGTTAAACTTCACCCTGATGTGGGGTGCAGTAGTAATTACACTGGGCTGCTTCATGAAGAACTTAACCTTAATGGTTTTGGTTGCAGGATCATAGAAGTTTTCACCGGAAGGATCAATCTCGGCAGAGCGAGTGTTTCCAGCCGGCTGGCCATAAATATTGGTTACACTTACGATCTTATTGGTAGCCGGGTCAAAAGTGAATACCGGAGAAAATGAACCATAGCCTGAAACATCCGCACCGTTCATAATGGGTACGAAATAATCTCCCCAATAAACTGGATCGAATCCGTCTACAGTGTTTGCACCGGAAGTGATCAGGTTATATTCCATTGGGAACAGGCCGCCAAGAGCAGCGCCATCATCCTGCATGGTACCAGTCACTTCATAAGCACCATCCCACGCATTCTTTACCAGTACCTTAACGAGAACTGTTTTAGACGCGGAAATGGTTTTACCTGAAGCTACTTCCGTAATAGTAAGCGGAAATGCATATTGCTTGGAGAAGTCAATTTTCGTTGCATCTGTTAAACTGAACTTGATCTGCTTGGCAAATTCACCCGGAGCAAAAACCAGGTTGAATTTATCACCTGACAGCGCAGGAGTTGTGGTGTAGATGTCAACCGGCAGATATTCATATTCGGTTTCATTCTCTTCATTGTAAGCATCGAGATATGCCTGGTCAAGAGAAACAACTGCAGTTGCTTCTGTATTCAGGTCGCTTGAAGAAACCGCATCTCTTCTTACATCCATCAATATCCCTGTCTGGGGTGTAGAGAGCGGGTCAAATGCCAGCACCTTTTCTCCCGCATTCATTGCTTTAAATATGGTTGTACCTGCGCTTCCCAGTTCTTCAACTTCACCTGGCTTTTTGCAGGACGCAAAGGATAAACCCAAAGCGAGAAATCCCAGTGCGAAAGCTTTACTTAATGTTATGTTCATTGCTGAATTTTTTGTGTTCGATAATTTGATCAGGCAGAAAATTATTTATCCCACCACATGCGGCTATCCTGTGTATCACCACCCTGCAGACGTGCTGCAGCAGCTTTCACGTTTTCGTTGTTGGTACCATATTCATTAGTACCGTAAACGAACCTGCGGGGAATTTCACCAGTAGAGTTGCTAGCATATTCTGCAGGCGTCAGAACCGGGAAACCAGTCCTTCTCCATTCAGCCCATGCCTGCATTCCATCAGGATACAGCGCGATCCATTTCTGAGTACCGATCTTTTCAAGATGATCTTCAGTACCAAAAGAAACAGATGGATGGCCTAGATATGCAGCAGACTGAGATCCGTAGCCCCACTGGTCAAGTGAAGCAGTCACTGCCTGGTTGTAAAGCGCAGCAGGATCTTCTGATGTCCATCCCAGTTCAGCTGCTTCAGCTCTTGCAAAAAGGACTGTAGCCGCATTCATGATCACTACGTCTTCTGCATCACTGATAGATTGACCATCGAGAATAAGTCCCCAGCCGGAAGGAACAGTGATTGCGTGTGGACGGTCCAAACCGTAAGGGAAACCGGTAGTACTGGTTCCGAAGCGGCTGATCCGTGGATCGTTGAAATCAGACAGTTTATCAGTTATTGTGCTGGACACGGCATCATCGATACGTGAGTTAGTAACATAAGAAACATACCAGGGGTTCTGATAAGCACCGCCGGGGAAGTCGATCTTGGCATTGTCAGCGTTTGTGCTGATAGTGCCTGCAGGATGACTCAGAGCTGCAGCAAATTCAGTTGCAGCAAGTCCGCCCGCATTGGGATATACTTTACTCATGCGCAAAGCGATCTGCATGCGCAGGGAGTTGGCAAATTTCTGCCATTTTGCATTCGCCCCTTTATAGATTACGTCACCTGACATACCAAACCCATTATCGAAACCATCAACTGCTTCTTTCAATTCTGTAAGTAATGAAGCATAGATCTCTTCCTGTGTATCATACTTTGGAAGGAAGTTCTCTACCCCTTTCAACGCTTCAGAATATGGAACATCACCCCAGCGATCTGTAATTGTCCAGAAAGCATATGCTTTCAGGATACGCGCTGTTGCTATCTGGTTTGCGTTGGAACCGGAAACCGCAACTGCCTGTTTGGTTTCTTCGCTTGTGTTGAATAACAGGACGTTCTGCAAATCCATCAGGAATCCGCTATAGTTCTGATGGAATTCCAATTGCGGTACACCGTAAAGTGATGCTTCCGGGTACTGTGTTTCAGCAAAGAACTGAGCATAATAACCAGGACGTGTATACGCAGAAATTGCGAGGCCATTTTCACGACCGCCAAGTTCGGCGATAGCCCTGGTAAACAACGCACCTGTTACCGGTGTTGGAGTACCATTCGGGTTTACGTTCGTATCCTCGAAATCCTTGATTTTATTACATCCGGTAGTTCCGAATGCCACCGCGGTAGCAACCGCAAGAAGTGTCTTGTTGAATATGTTTTTCATTTTCGTTTTCTTTTTGATGTAAGCCAATGCACTTAGAAGTTCAGTTTCAGGTTAAAGCCGATAGACCTTGTTCCGGGGAACTGACCGTTCTCACCATACGTGTTACTGATTTCAGACGGATCGAAATCTCTTGTTTTGGCATAGATCAGCCATGGGTTGCGGGATACAACAGAGAAAGTAGCGCCTTGAATTACTTTGCTGATGCCCATTTTCTCCAGGTTGAAACGGTATCCGAGACTTACCTCACGAAGTTTAATGAATGTCAGATCGTGAATGCTGTTCTCAGAGATCTTGTTGGTCTGGAACTGGTGCCAGTATGTCTGAGCTTCTACATAATAGCTAACTGCTTTTCCGTCAGCATCTACACCCTCAACATGCACACCACCACCGTCAGCAACTGCATCACGGACTGGGTTGCCTTTATCATTGACTGTAGCTGTTTTCGCAGTCAGACCAGAGAATGAACCCCAGAAATCTGAAAGGGAGAAAAACTTACCACCGTGTTGGTAGTCAATGTTGAAATTCAGGTAAAAGTTCTTGTAAGAAATGCTGTTCTGAACACCACCTGTGTAGTCAGGAAGTACTGAACCGAAGTACACTTCAGCCTCACGAACGTGAAGTCCATTGGCATCAAGTACTGGCTGTCCGTTGATACGCTTGAAACCAGGTCCGAAGAGCTGACCCCATGGCTTACCTACTTCGTTTACAACGTATGCACCATAAGTTGTCGCAAATGCACCTGAGTTATCATAGGTGATCCTGTTAATACCAGGTGCGATGTCAACGATTTTGTTCTCAAGAAGTTTCGCATATGTAGCAGAAATCTCCCACTGGAAATCCTTTGTGCGGATCGGAGCCACGTTAACAAGCACTTCCACACCTTTTTTCGAAATTTCACCCACATTGGTCAGGTATTGAGAGAAACCTGATGTACCTGTAACTGGAAGAGGTAAGGGGAAGTCCTTAACTGTACCATCCCAGTAAGTGAATGCAAATCCGAAACGGTTCTTCATGAATTTCATGTCAAGACCGAGTTCACGCTGAGTTGAAACGGCACCTTTAATAGCCGGGTCAGGCAGCTGGTTCGGAGTGTTCATCAGGATATTACCATTCCACTGGTTAGTCGCAATAGAATAGTTGAATCCTGTCTGGTACGGAGTAAGTGCCTGAGGAATTTCACCCCATGATGCACGCAGTTTACCATAAGAAATAATCGGAGCGATATCTCTCAGCAGGTCACTGAATACGAAGCTACCACCGAAGGATTTGCTCAGGATTCCATTGTCGTTAGCAGGGAGAGTTGAGAAATAGTCCTGGCGCAGGGTAAATTCTGCAAACAGCATGTTTCTCCAACCCACGTCACCTCTTACGAAACCTGAACGATATTTAGAATCTTCACGGTAGTTACGGTAGCTGATCGGGTTTTTAGAGTTGTTGAGGGCAAAGAAGTCAGGAACAACCAGGCCATTGTTGGTATTGGCATAGATATCCTTGTATTTGTTCCTCATGATATCGAAACCAACGTTCGCGTTAACTGAGAAGTCTTTGATCTTTTTGTAGTAAGATAACAGACCTTCAAAGTTTTCACGGTTAGAATAGCTTTCCCTTGTTTCGTAGTAAGCCTTGGTACCAGTCTGTGTTGCACTGCTTTCAATGATTGATTTTGTCTTGTACTCAGAGAAAGTAGTCAGCTGGTTCTTACGGTAAGTAAGCTTAACCTTCAGGTCATTTGTGATTTTGTATCCCAGTGATACATCACCGAAAAGACGGTCACGGTTGTTCAGGTTACTTACATTATCGAAATAAGAATAGAAGTTATACCAGTAGTTACCGCCATAGAAGTTAAGCGGGTTTGAAGCGTTATACACATCAGGGTTCTTGTGGTTCCAGCTGGCCAGTGCTCCTTGTGGAGAACGCAGGTCTTTCAACTCCTTCATGATGCCCATATCGAGATCACGATGGAACCACTGGTTAAATGAACCGGATGACTGGTTTGAATATCCGTCGTTGAATTCACCTCTTGTTACCTGGTTAAGGTAAGTGATATTGGCACCAAGCGTAAGGCGGCTTGTAACATCAACAGTTGTGTTCAAAGCGAGGTTATTCCTGTTCATGCTTGAATTCGGAATAAGTCCCTTTACACCCAGGTTAGTGTAAGAAAGACGAAACGTATAGTTGTCTGCAGCCTTTGAAAAGCTAACGTTGTTATTCAGCGTTACACCTGTGTTGTAGAAGTCTTTAGAATTATCTTCCTGCGGAGTGAGCTTCGCCGTCTTATAGGAATACTTGGAATCAGGGTACCATGCATACCAGGGAATGTATTCCTGTCCTACCATTCTCGGACCCCAGCTGGCGTCATCTGAATAGTCATGATAGTACTTTCCGTCGAGTGCCTGCCATTCTTCCGGCATTCCCGGCTTCCAGGTAAATTGCATAAGATCAGTTACACCACCACCAGCGTAAGAATTCTGGTAGTTCGGAAGGATATAAACCTTGTCGAAAGTAACACCACTGTTTACTTCAACACCGATACCCTTTGCATTTTTCTTAGCTCTTTTGGTAGTGATTACAATAGCACCGTTTGCACCTTGTGCACCAAAGATCGCAGATGCTGCAGGTCCCTGCAGTACAGTCAGATCTTCAATGTCGTCAGGGTTGATATCACCAGATGCAGATGTCGGAATTACCGTACCATCCACAACATACAGTACTTCTGAGGCTCCTGTAAGTCCTGATTCACCACGGAGACGCACAGACGCATATCCGTTTGTTCCCAATTTAGCAGCAGACTGGCTTCTTACCTGTACACCAGCTACTTTACCTGCCAGTGCGTTGTTAACGTCTGTCTGGCGGATCGTGTTAAGTTTTTCATCGGAAATAGATTGTACAGTTGAGCTTGTACTACGCTGCGTACGCTTCATGTTGTAAGCTCCGGTTACAACCACTTCCTGCAATCCCTGCTCACCGGCTCCCTGCAATGCAATACTAACCATGGACTGTTCGCCAAGGGTAATATTGTTCGCTTTCTGACCAATTGCAGACACCTCAATTACATCGCCGGTCTTTGCTTTGATGGTAAATACCCCGTTTACATCGGCTGAAACGCCGCCGGGGTGGCCTTTTACTTTGACTGATGCATAGGGAATGGGATTCCCCTTCTCGTCAACAATCTTTCCTGTAACAGTGCGAGTCTGGCCGAATGCTAATGAACAGCAAAGCGACCCGATCACCATTAGTGATAGGACTTTTCTCATGTCGTGTGTTTTAGTTAACGGGGCTCAAATTAGTGAGTAAACAAATTGTTAAAATGCCCGAGGCATAAAAAAGTAAGGTATTTTTAAAACTTTTTACATTACTTTACACATATTGTGATTTTAATTCATTCAATTCACCCCCAAAAATGACCGTTCACAAAATTTAGCGACCAAATATTTTTTTGGTAAAAAATCAGCTGATTCGGACATACATATCACAGAAAACCAAATAAAAAAGGCCCCGCTTTTGAGCGGGGCCCTTGATTATCAATCGATCAGATCGAATAATTATTAGATCCGTCAGAATTTATCCCAGAAAAGCTTGGTTTCAACTTTATCACCACCAATTGTGCTTGCCGCCTCGGTATAGTTAGCCGGGTTTAGCTGTTGCTCATTGTTAGGATAAGTGAAACGAGTTGGGAAGCCAGACTTTGGAGCGGCAGGCTCTGCCAGTTTCGGCTGATCAAGGCGTCTCAGTTCAGTCCAGCCTTCAACAGGACGGTTATGCAGAGCGATCCACTTCTGGAAACCGATCTTTTCCTTCCAATCACCAGCCGCTGTCAGGTAGTTGACATCAGGCCTTGCGAGGTACGCAGCAGCTTCCGCTTCAGTACCGCCCCATGCAAGGATGGATGCTTTGATCGCATTGTGATAGTGTTCAGCAGCAGTACCGCCAACTGCAAAACCTCTTTCGATAGCTTCAGCACGCAGGAATTCCGCTTCAACATAATCAATTACAACACCCGGCATATCAGGCTCTTCGAATTTTTCGCTTGGCCTTGCAGTGAGCGAATAAGTGTTGTTGGCACCAACTATACCACCATTGAACGCACCATCACTGTTCGGCGCAAAGAACTGCGTTTTGCGGGGATCACTCATCGCGGTGAGTTGATCCAGCAGCGGCTTACCTGCAACCATGTCCTGGCGACCACTCTGTACGAGGTCATTCCAGATCGGGTTGGTGTTCGGCGTAGTCTTCAGGTATTGGAAGATCGCATCATCAGCAGCAGAAGTAATCGCACCGGCGCTGGCCTGCTCGATCGCTGTCTGTGCAGTTGAAGTTTCAACATCGGCAACGGTCATGGCCATACGCATTTTAAGCGTGTTGGCAAACCTGATCCATTTTGCGATATTTCCCTGGTAGAAGAAGTCAGCACTTTCACTGAATCCTGCACCTTCGGTATTCAATGCTGCGATATCAGCATTGAGACGGGTCAGCAGGTCAGCATAAATGGTCTTAGCATCATCATACTTCGGGAACAGGTTATCATAGTCCAGCGCTTCCGAATAGGGTACATTCCCAAACGAATTTACCAATACGTTGAATGTGTACACCTGCATGATATCGATGATAGCCAGCTGGTTCTTCCTGGTGTCCTCATTCATTACAGCCACCGCTTCCACGTTCTTCTTTGACTCTTTCAGGTCTGCAAGAACATCACGGTACATCCTGGTCCACCATGCCTGGGGGATATTCCTGGTTGTGAAATCATAGTTCGGCTCGTCCTGGTAGGTAGTAGCCGCCCAATGCTGTACAGTAAAGCGCAGTACATTGGTATTTACATTCGGACTGTTCAATCCGTCCATCAAATTCCGTACACCATTCGAAAAAAGCATTTCAGCAGGTGCAGACGCCGGGTTCTTGGTCTCGTCATTGAAGCGGGAGATATCCTTTGTGCAGGATGCCAGCGTCATCAGAGAGAGGCCTGATATTATTAGATAATTTTTCATGTTCACTGGTTCTTTAGAATTTAATTTTTGCGTTTACACCGATCTGGCGGGTAGTGGGATAAGCACCACTCTGGTAACCCTGCGCATTACCTGCAGAAAGATTTTCCTCAGGATCTGAATAAGGTAGGTTCTTGTGGATGATCCACAGGTTCCTTCCGATCACAGAAAGATCAATTCCTTTTACCGGGCCGAGTTTAGAAACCATAGCAGTAGGGAAAGAATACGTAAGGTTCAATTCACGCAGTTTCACATAGCTTGCGTCGTACACGAAAGTGTGTGCAGGGTTGAAGGAATATCCATAGGTACCGTAGATGTTCTCAACACGGATATCATTTGGTTTTCCATCAGGTTTAACACCAGGAACAATAATTCCACCACCGTCTGCAACTGCATCACGTGAAGGATTGCCCTTGTCATTAAGTTGAGCAGTTTCCTCGTAGAGACCGGTAGCGAGACCATAGTACATGTCCAGTGAGAATACATCACCACCTTTCTTCACATCAATTAGGAAGCCCAGAGAAAGGTTCTTGTACTTGAAGGTGTTGTATACACCGCCAATCCAGTCAGGGTTCACATTACCAATAACATTGTTGGTGGTAGTCGTCATTTTGTAACGACCGTAGTTTGCATTTTTCTTACCGTTAGACAGAAGAGGAGCATCGTCTACAACACGCTGACCATCCAACAATACCCAGGTTTTACCCTGCAGTGTACCATAAGGCTGACCAACAGTTGCGTTTACAGAAACACCACCCTGGTAAGAAGCCAGCAACTGGTTTGTGCTTTCACCATACAGGTCAATAACCTCGTTACGGTTACGTGTAAAGTTTACATTCACATTCCAGGAGAAATTCCTTGTCTTAACAGGTGAACCATACAGAGAAAGCTCGATACCCTTGTTCTGGATATCACCAGCGTTCATCACTTTGCTGCTGTAACCTGTTGCAGTTGACACCGCAACTGAAGTGATCTGATCCCTTGTGTTAGTGATATAATAGCTCACGTCAAATCCTAAACGGTTTTTTAGGAATGCCATTTCCAGACCGACTTCCTTACTGAAAGTCCTTTCAGGCTTCAGGGTGTTGTTGTTCTTGGTATTAGGCAGGGTAAACAAAGTACCATTTCCAAAGGGAGTTGGTTTTTGATATACATCAGAGATGTATCCCCATGGTGCATCATTACCAACTTCAGCATAGTTTGCACGGAGTTTACCAAATGACAACCAGTCAATTTGCTTCAGGTGATGAGAGAACAACCAGCTACCAGATACTGAGTAGTAGTTATAGGCATTCTTATCAACAGGAAGTGTTGAAGAACGGTCCCTTCTGAACGATCCATCAAGCGTAAGGAAGTCACGGTATCCCAGGGTAACGCCACCAAAATAACCATCCACTGCTTTAGGCTGGTACGCTTCAGTTGGAGCAGTAATAGGGTTCACTGAGTTTGCCAGTGAATACAGTTTAGGAACTACAAGCCCACCGTTTGTCTGTGCGAATTCGCTGTTCAACGCAGACCTTCTCATGTTTACACCTGCAAGGGCCTTCAGGTTAAAATCATCATTGAGATCTTTATCGAAGTTTGCCATCAGGTCATAGTTCAACTCATGAACGTGACGGGTAAAGCGGCTATAGGACGCTGGATCAGCACTTCCCACAGCTATCCTTTCTTCCTGCAGTTCATCATAAGTATCTAATGAAACCCGTCCAAGGAAACTCAGGTAATCAGTCGCTTTGTAATTCAACGCTACGTTACCGAATACACGGTTACGGGTATCTGTTTCAAAGCTTTCGTTACGCATGAAATACGGGTTGTCAGAGTAGATGGGTACAAGTCCATCAGCAGCGGAAGGATCAGCCCAGTTCCATGTAATGTTCTGGCCGGTTCTCTTGTATGCTGCCTTTTGCTCCAGTACATCCACATTGGTCTGGAACCACTGGCGGAATCCCTGGTTAACGTTCTTACCATCATAACCGGTTCCATAACGGCCAGTACCATCAACTTTTGAGAAGTTAACAGAAGCTGAAGCTGTCAGTTTGTTAGTGAGGTTATAGGTAGAACCAAAGTTTACAATGTTCTTTGTAACACGGCTATTGGGAAGGATGCCCTTCTCATCGCTGCGGGTATAACCAAGTTTGAATGAACCCTTGTCGTTCGCACCATCGAGCATAATGCTGTTGTTGGTAGAGAAGGGATTCTCGAAGAACTCGACAGGCGTGTTCTTCGCAGCAACCCAGGGCCTTTTTTTCATGTAGTTGGGAGAAGTCGGATCAAATGCATCCCAATGGTACACCATAAGATTCGGATCGAACTTCTGACCGTAAGAGGCATCTTCAGTGGTAGGAACTACCCTGTCTTTTACGCCGTCGCCATCAACATCGAAATACAGGAAACCTGCATCAGGAGCTGGCGCACCGTAATCATATGCATAACCGGCGCCGTACTGGTCCTGGTATTTTGCATAAGTGTCCTTATCAATTGAACCGTAGGTAACACCGGAATTTACAGTTATACCCAGGCCTTTTTTACCTTTTTTGGTAGTGATCATGATCACACCGTTCGCAGCTCTTGAACCATAAAGAGCAGATGCCGCAGCACCTTTCAGTACGTTCAGAGATTCGATGTCATCAGGGTTGATGTCCGCTGCTGCGTTACCATAATCGTATCCACCGCGTCCGGTCTGTTGGTTGGAAGAGTTGGTATTGCTGTTGTCGATGGGAACTCCATCCACTACAAACAACGCCTGGTTGTTGTTCAACAGAGATTTCGCACCACGAATCACCACGTTGGTAGAACCGCCGATAGAGTTACCCTGCTGAATTTGCAGACCGGATACTTTTCCGGAAAGTGCAGAACCTACGTTGGCAGTTCGGGCACCGTTGATTTCATCACCCTTCAATTGCTGCGCTGCATAAGGGAGCGTGTTCTTGTTCCTCTTCACGCCTAATGCGGTTACTACCACTTCGCTCAGCCCTTCCTTTGTCTGCAGGGTCACTCCCAGAACGGTCTGTGAACCTACTGCTACTTCAAAAGATTCGAAGCTGATTGCGGAAAACTCAAGAACCGCATCGCCTTCTGCATCGATCTTGAAGTTTCCGTCTTTGTCGGCAGAGACACCTTTGCTACTGCCCTTAACCTTCACAGATGCAAACGGAACCGGGTTCCCTTTCGCATCCCTCACCTGCCCGGTAATCGGCCGGACCTGTCCGTATGCTATTGCCCCGGAGAACAATAACGCGAACATTAATGATGATTTCCTCATGTACGTGTGTGTTTTATGAGGCTGAAAATAGAACTGTTAATTTTTTATGAAATCCAAATCTGTGGTACTTTCCATGGTATTTGAATTAGAAAAAAAATAGATGATTTACTTGTATATATTTTCGTCAAATACAAACCTGTAAAGGCTTTCAAGGCAACCGGAAAAGATATAAGTGCTTATACATTTAGGCTGAATTTAACGTCAGAAACTGTTAAAAATTTCCCTCTTTCCCGCAAAAAAGGAAGAATTACCTTTGCGCCATGCAAATTTTAGATGGTCAGCTGGTTTCCAAAGCCACAAAAGACGAATTGAGAATCAAAGTAGCACAACTTGTAACAGAGGGAAAAAAAGTCCCGCACCTCGCTGCCGTGCTGGTTGGGAATAATGGCGCCAGCGAAACATATGTGGGAGCCAAAGTAAAAGCCTGCCAGGAAATTGGCTTTAAGTCAACACTGATCCGTCTCGAAGATGACATTACAGAGAATAAACTTCTTTCGGTAATTGAATCACTGAATGAAGATCTCGATATTGACGGCATCCTGGTTCAGTTACCACTTCCCAAACATATTTCAGACGAGAAGGTGATCAACACCATTCTCCCTTCTAAGGACGTGGACGGATTCCACCCGGTAAACGTGGGGAAAATGGTGCAGGGACTCGACACTTTTGTACCTGCAACACCATACGGCATTATGCTGCTCCTTGAACACTATAAGATCAATACAAAAGGAATGAATGCTGTCGTAATCGGCCGAAGCAATATCGTTGGACGGCCTGTCAGCATCCTGCTCAGCCAGTCGTCGAACCCTGGCAATTGCACCGTAACCGTTACGCATTCCCATACAAAGAATTTAAAGGAACTTTGCCTTAACGCAGACCTCATCGTTGCGGCTATCGGCATCCCTGAATTTGTAAAAGCAGACATGGTAAAAGAGGGCGCTGTAGTAATCGACGTGGGTATCACAAGAGTTCCGGATGCCAGCAAAAAATCCGGCTTCGCCTTAAAGGGAGATGTTGCCTATGCTGACGTTGCCCCGAAATGCAGCTTTATCACACCGGTTCCCGGCGGAGTTGGCCCAATGACCATTGCAGCATTGATGAAAAACACTTTCAAAGCCTGCGAATTAAAAAACTGAACATAGGAGAAGATCATTGTGAAGATAGAAGTTGAACAGATTATCCCCGACACTACTACCCTGCCTGTCATGGAAGCTTTCTACACCCTCCAGGGTGAAGGCTACCACCAGGGTAAAGCAGCTTATTTTATTCGCCTCGGCGGGTGCGATGTCGGCTGCGTATGGTGCGACGTGAAGGACAGCTGGGATGCTGACCGCCACCCACAGTTATCTATAACCGAAATAATTACCGAAGCACAAAAATATCCCGGGCGCCTGGCCGTAGTAACAGGCGGCGAACCGCTGCTTCATAATCTAGACAACCTGACTGCAGCTTTGCATGCTGCAGGATTCGACACCAACATTGAAACATCCGGATCCAGCCCATTATCCGGTAAGTGGGACTGGATCTGTCTTTCCCCGAAAAAATTCAAATTTCCGCTGGACGAAGTAATCTTAGCGGCAGACGAACTCAAAGTTGTTATTTTCAACAAGTCGGATTTTGAATGGGCGGAAAAATATGCCAGCCAGGTAAAACCATCCTGCAAACTTTTCCTGCAGCCGGAATGGGACAAGAAAGACCAGATGCTACCACTCATTATCGATTATATCAAGGAAAATCCGCAGTGGGAACTCAGTATCCAGGCACATAAGTACATTCACGTGCCGTAAAGCAACATTGAAAATTAAAAAGTAAAAAATAACTCCACGGGTATTCACGTTCATACAGAAATTAACAACCGGGGTACGGTTTTTTAATTTTTACTTTTTACTTTCAAAAATGATCAGGCAGGCAATCATATTAATAGCAGTTACTATTTGTTCGCTTCAGGGCGTTGCACAGTACAACCAGGATAACGTAAACCCGAAAGCAGCGAAACTGTACCAGAAGGCACTTGAGCAGGCCGAAAACAACAATTTTCCCGAAGGCATCCGCATCCTTAAAGAAGCGGTAAAAATAGACGGGGGATTTGCAGACGCCTGGTTGTCTATAGCCGGGATGTACGGCGAAATGAAGGATTACGATAACGCCATTTTTCATTATGAAAAAGCCCGTACAATCGATTCGGTGTATTTCCGTGACTACAATCTCCCCTATTCTATCAACCTCGCTGGCAAAGGCAGGTTTGAAGATGCTCTGAAGGCCGTCAACAGTTTCATGACCATTAATGACCTGAATGAATCCAGTCAGCGCGCTTCTTCCTATAGACGACGTTGCTATAAGTTTGCAGTTGAACAGGCACAGCAACTCCAGGGATACCATTTTGCTCCACAGAACCTGGGGGACAGTGTCAATAGTTCTGTTTCTGAATACTATCCTGCCCTAACTATCGATAATAAGCAATTGATTTTCACCAGGCGGGTAAATAATTTCAATGAAGACTTTTATGAAACCTGGCATGATAAGGATAACTGGAACGAGGCAAAAGGATTGAAGGGAATGATCAATTCCAACATGAATGAAGGAGCGCAGTCAATTTCCCAGGATGGCCAGTGGTTGGTCTTCACCGGATGTAATTTCCCGGATGGTCACGGAAGCTGTGATCTCTATATTTCCTACCTCACTCCCGAAGGATGGAGTGAGCCACAAAACCTCGGCACTTCAATCAATACAGAATATTGGGAATCTGCACCCAGCCTGTCTCCGGATAAGCGTGACCTTTATTTCGCCAGCAGGAGACCGGACAGCTACGGTGGCAGCGATATTTATGTGAGTCACCTGCAGGCAAATGGCAAATGGAGTGAACCTGAGAACCTGGGCCCGGAAATAAATACCAGCGGCGATGAAAGCTGCCCGTTTATTCATGCCGATAACCAGAGCCTGTACTTTACATCGAATGGCCTGCAGGGTTATGGGGGTGATGACCTGTTTCTTGCGCGAAAAGGACCAAAAGGTACTTTCAGCCTCCCTCGCAACCTGGGCTACCCCATAAATACAATTGAAAACGAAGGTAGCCTTGTCATAACTGCCGATGGTTTAACCGCATACTATGCAAGTGACAGGGCAGACAGCAGGGGCGGACTGGACCTTTACACATTCCGGATGCGTCCTGATGTTCAGCCGATCAAAACCCTTTGGGTTAAAGGCAGGGTGATTGATGAAAAAACCCGGCAGGGATTGCCCAGCGCCGTTGAGCTAACAGACATCAGCAGCCGACAGCTGGTAAGCCGGGTGCAGACTGATGAAACAGGCAATTACCTGATCACACTTCCTGTTGGCCGGGACTATGCCTTCAATGTTAACAGGAAAGGATATCTCTTTTATTCTGAAAATTTCCCGCTCAGCAAAAAATCGCCCGACTCAACTTATCATATCGATATTCCATTGAAGCCAATCTCCGCCAATGCTACCATGGTGCTGAAGAACATCTTTTTTGAAACCAACAGTTCTACACTGGACAGCAGCTCGCAATTCGAAATTGACAAACTTGTTCAGCTACTTAAAGAGAACCCGACACTACAGATTCAGATCAACGGCCACACAGACAACGTTGGAAAAGCTGCAGATAACCTGAAACTGAGTAATGATCGGGCACGGGCAGTAGTCGATTTCCTTGTTGGCAAGGGCATTGACAGCAAACGCCTCCGTTTCCAGGGCTTTGGCGCCACCATGCCGGTTGCTGAAAATGATACGGATGAAGGAAAAGCAAGGAACAGGCGCACTGAACTGAAAGTGGTAGCCCAATAAACCGTTTTTTCACTCTGGTAATGGACGCATTCTGTATCTATCTTGTCGCATAAAAAGATGGATCATGAAAGAGTGTGTCAGATCGCCCTGTCAAACATAAAAAAGATCGGCCCGGTACATGCCAAATCACTTGTCGGGCATTTCGGTTCAGCCAGTGCAATATTTGCCGCATCTCAGTATGAACTGGAAAACCTTGAAGGTATTGGTTCTGTGCGGGCTGGCGCAATCGCCAGGTTCAATGGTTTCAGTGAGTGCGAAAAAACCCTGAAACAAGCAGAAAATCATGGCCTGGAACTCCTATTCCTGAGCGATCCGGAATATCCCCGGCTTTTACTGGAATGCAATGATCCTCCCACCCTGCTGTATTGTAAGGGAAAGGCAGATCTGAATGTTCCCAGGATGGTTGCAGTGGTCGGCACCCGTCGCTGTAGTGATTATGGAAGGCACCAGACGGAAAAACTTATCAGGGAACTTGCCGGTGAGCAGGTCACAATAGTTAGCGGTATGGCATATGGCATTGATGGTGTAGCACATAAAACAGCCCTGGAAGCCGGCCTGCCTACTATCGGCGTTATGGCACATGGGCTTCACACCGTCTATCCCCCGCAACATTATTCCCTGTCCAGGGAGATGATAAAGTACAATGGAGCCCTCATCTCTGAATTCCATCCGGGTATAGGTCCTGAAATGCATCATTTTCCCGTTAGGAACCGCATTGTCGCAGGTATCTGTAAAGCCGCCATTGTCGTTGAGACTCGCGTCGACGGTGGAAGCATGGGTACAGCTAAATTTGCCTTTGATTACCACCGCGACGTTTTTGCCTTTCCCGGCAAGGTAACCGATATTAAAAGCAGCGGCTGCAACCTACTTATCAATAAGCTTAAAGCCTCGCTGATCACCGGCGCGGACAGTTTTATTGAAGCGATGCGCTGGCAGGATGAGAGGCTACCCGAAAAGCAAAACGTACAGCTTCCGCTTTTTAGCGACATAGACCCCGAGGCAACAACCATTGTAAACCTGTTGGGTATACATGGTACCCTTCCCATAGATGAGCTTTATCTGCGAAGCGGACTCACCGCAACAAAAGTTGCATCCATCGTACTGCAGCTGGAACTTACAGGTATGTTAAAATGCTTACCTGGCAAGCGTTACAGGCTTCGTTGAACCCTGGCCGGAAAAATTCATTTGGGACTAATTTCCCGCCTGCCCTATCTTTGCACATGGCAATAAGAAAGAGTTCTACCCCTAAGATTGATCTGTCACACAAATTTTTTGGAGAAGGCCTGACCTTCGATGATGTACTCCTGGTCCCCGGTTATTCCGAGATTCTGCCCCGGGAGGTAAATATCCAGACAAGACTTACAAAAGAAATCCAGCTTAACATCCCGATGCTTTCAGCAGCCATGGATACGGTTACTGAGGCTAACCTCGCCATTGCACTTGCACGGGAAGGTGGCATAGGCATGTTGCACAAGAACATGACCATCGAAAAACAGGCGGAACAGGTGCGTAAGGTAAAAAGAAGTGAAAGCGGGATGATTATCGATCCTGTTACACTGCTGGAAGATGCATCAATCGGCGACGCTCTCCGCCTGATGAAGGAAAACAAGATCGGTGGTATTCCCATTATTGATAAGAAAAATAAACTGGTCGGGATCCTTACCAACCGTGACCTCCGGTTTGAAACTTCAAAAACGCGGAAGGTAAGCGAAGTAATGACCAGTGAAAGGCTGGTTACCGCACCCGATGGAACCGACCTTAAAAAGGCGGAAAAGATCCTGCAGCAGTATAAAATCGAAAAGCTCCCTGTCGTTAAAAAAGACGGCACCCTGATTGGTCTTATCACATACCGGGACATCCTGCAACTGCAAAGCTTCCCCAATGCCAATAAAGACAGTTTCGGCCGCCTTCTCGCAGGTGCCGCGATCGGAATTACGAAAGATATGCTCGACCGCGTAGCGGCATTGCAACACGTAGGCGTCGACGTTATTTGCCTTGATAGCGCACATGGCCACTCCAGGGGAGTCATGGATGCGCTTAAAAGGGTCAAAAAGAACTTTAAAAACCTCCAGGTAATTGCTGGAAACGTAGGCACTGCCGATGGCGCCAAAGCCCTTGCAGAAGCAGGAGCAGATTGCGTTAAGATCGGGATTGGTCCTGGTTCCATCTGTACTACCAGGATAGTAGCCGGTGCAGGCGTTCCGCAACTCACTGCCATCATGGAAGCATACAGCGCATTGAAACCTCTGGGTGTTCCCCTGATCGCAGACGGAGGTATACGTTATACCGGTGACATGGTGAAAGCACTCGCCGCAGGCGCGGATTGCGTGATGATGGGTTCAGTGTTTGCAGGTGTGGAGGAAAGTCCGGGCGAAACCATCATTTATGAAGGAAGGAAATTCAAGGAATACCGGGGCATGGGTTCTATCGGTGCTATGGCACAGGGCTCCAGCGATCGCTACTTCCAGGACGTGGAAGACGATATTAAAAAGCTTGTTCCTGAAGGAATCGAAGGTCGTGTTGCCTTTAAAGGATACCTGAAAGAAGTAGTTGCCCAGTTTGTAGGCGGATTAAGGGCCGGAATGGGATATTGTGGTTCAAAGGATCTCGAAACCCTCAAAGCCCAGGCGAAGTTTACAAAGATCACCAATGCAGGAATGAAAGAGAGCCACGCACACGACGTGGACATTACAAAAGAAGCTCCGAACTACTCCCGGAAGTAAGTACAGGCTCAACTTTACCATACCTGAATGGTTAAATGGTCAGATGGTCAAATGGCTCTATCTTTAGCCAGGGAACCATGTCCGTTTAACCATTTTTTATTTTAAAAATCCGTTTGTTTGAAAAAGCTACACCCTGCAATATTATCCCTGTCATCAGGATTGTTGCTGGCCGCAGCATGGCCGCCCCTGCCTGCCACATTCCTTATTTTCCTGGCTTTTATCCCACTGTTTTTTCTTCTTGAACGCAATCTCAGCAGGCTGAGCTTTCTCGGTTGGTGCTTCGTGGCAATGCTCGTCTGGAATTCCGCCACTACCTGGTGGATCTGGAACTCAACCGGTCCGGGTACCGTTGCTGCTATTCTTGCTAACAGCCTGTTCATGCTGCTTCCCTGGCTGGCTTTATACAACGTACATAAACGGTTGGGAAGCAACTATAGCTACTGGGCATTCATGGCATGCTGGATCACTTTTGAATATATTCACCTCAATTGGGAACTTAGCTGGCCCTGGCTTACACTGGGGAATGTTTTCGCTGCACAACCCGAGTGGGTACAATGGTACCAGTTTACAGGTACCAGCGGTGGATCCTTATGGATCCTGATCATCAATATTGTCCTGTTCAAACAACTCATCTCGGTTGGCAGTAACCGGAAACTGCTTATCAGGTCGCTGGTATGGTTTATGGCCGCGGCGATCGGAATCCCCCTGGCAATCTCGTTTATGGTGCGCACATTCAATATGCGGCTCGACTCACGGGAAACCGGTATCTCCGGCAAGAAGGTCGTGGTGGTACAGCCGAATATTGATCCGTATATGAAATTCAGCGAGGGTACCCAGCAGGAACAACTCGCCAGGCTTATCACGCTAAGTGAATCAGCCTGTGACAACAACACGGCACTGGTTGTATGGCCTGAAACTGCCATCAATATGCCCAACGGAATCCTGGAAGACAGCATCAGGAAAATTCGCGCACTCACACCAATCTGGGAGTTTCTCAAAAGAAATCCGCAGTTGAAACTGTATAGCGGAATCGAAAGTTACCGGCTTTACCGGGAGGCAGAAAAAACCGAATATTCCAGGAAGATCCAGGGAACGGAAACCTGGTACGACAGCTACAACACCGCAGCAATACTCGATTCGAATGGCATCGTTGCCAGTTACCATAAATCCAAACTTGTGCCGGGCGTGGAAGCCCTGCCTTCTTTCCTGAACTTTATGGGAGACTGGTTTGAACAGTTTGGTGGAACCACGGGCGGTTATGCGAGACAGAAAGAAAGGACAGTTCTCGCTGATGCATCAAGTGGATTTGCTATTGCGCCCGCCATATGTTACGAAAGCATCTACGGAGAATTCATGACCGGGTTCATGCGCAACGGGGCCAATGTGATCGGCATCATTACAAATGATGGGTGGTGGGGAAATACACCCGGACATAAACAACATCTGCAATATGCAAGGCTGCGCGCAATCGAAAGCCGACGATGGGTCCTGCGAAGTGCAAATACCGGAATAAGCGCTTTTATCGACCCTTATGGCAGGGTCCTGCAACCGCAGGGTTGGGATAAGGAATCCGTGATATCCCAGGTTATACCGGCACGTGAGGGAATGACTTTTTATTCCCGCTTCGGGGATTGGGTTTCGAGGGTAATGATCGCTCTTGCGATCGTGCTCATCGGCTATTCCACCTACCAGATGCTGGGGGAACGTAAGCGAAAAAACGCCGCGATATGATACACTATACTGCTACCGGTAACGGAGAACCGATTTTTCTCGTTCACGGGTTCGGCGAAGACAGCAGGATCTGGGAACAGCAGGTTAACCCACTTGCTGCGAAATACCGGGTATTCCTTCCCGATCTGCCGGGCGCAGGCAAATCAGCGGGGAAGCCGGGACTTTCAATCGAATCAATGGCAGATGACCTCGCTGAAATACTCGATCATGAAAAGATTGACAAGGTCGTGATGGCAGGGCATTCCATGGGAGGATATGTGACCCTTGCCTTTGCAGAAAAATACCCCTTAAAACTTAAGGCATTCAGCCTTATACATTCCACTGCATTCGCTGACAACGAACAGAAGAAAGACACACGTCGAAAAAGCATTGATATTATCCGCCAGTATGGAACGAAGCCATTTCTTGAATCGGCTATACCCAACATGTTTGCAGTAAAAAACAGGACGGCCATGGTTAAAATGATAGATAAAATCATAGCCGAAAACAAACACATACTACCGGGGTCACTCATTTCGTTTTATGAAGCAATGATGATCAGACCAGACCGGACAGGGATTCTCAAAAATGCATCCATACCAGTTCAATTTATCGTTGGAAAAGAAGATCAGGCAGTACCTTTTTCTGACTCCATGCAACAGATACATCTACCTGATTTGTCGTATATTCATATACTCGAAACATCCGGCCATATGGGAATGATCGAAGAACCCGATAAAACCAATACCTCTCTCTTAGAATTTTTACGAAAACTATGACAATGAAAGGAATACCCGGGTAAACTCCGTACGAATGAAATTTCTAACTACCTTATTTGTGCTGCTATTGATTGCCAGTAATAACTTACTGGCTAACCACATTCGGGGGGGAGAACTTTCATATAAATATTTAGGTCCGGGCAGAACGGCAAATACCTCACGGTATATGCTTACTTTAAAACTTTACATTGATTGTTTTCAAAACAACCAGGGACAGTTCGACCGCCAGGTTCCATTTACCATCTTCGATCGAAGTACTAATCGCCAGATCGGGCAACCTGAAATTGCTCCGTTCTCGGAAGAACGAAGGATCAGTTATGATCCGAATTCCAACCCGTGCATCACCAACCCACCTTCCGACATCTGCTACAACCTGAGGTTTTATTACAAGGAAATCGAACTGCCAAATACACCCCAGGGATATATAATTTCTTTCCAGCGATGCTGCCGCATTGCCGGGATCAGGAATATTTCCGGCAACAGCGATGATACAGGCGCCACTTATTTTTGCGAGATCCCTGGTACCGACATACTTCCTTCAAACGAGCATAACAGTAGTCCCGTCGTTTCCGGTAACGACGCGGTGGCAATTTGTGCAGGCACAAACTTCACTTTTGACTTTTCGGCCAGTGATGGTACTGAAAAAGATTCCCTCTCCTATGCATTGTGCAGCGCATATAATGGTGGTGGCCAGACCCAGGGAGAAAATTGCTACACCTGTCCGACCCCGAATCCGGCTGCACCACCTCCCTATATTACGCTTCCCTACCGGCCAAGTTTTCCGGGGTCTACTCCGTTAGGCATTAACGTGAGCATTGATCCAAAAACCGGAATTGTTAGGGGCACGGCACCGGTTGACGTAGGCCAGTATGTTGTTTCTGCCTGTATCAGTGAATTCCGGAATGGAAAACTCATCAATATTCACCGGAAAGATATTCACCTCACTATCTCTGACTGCCTTCCATTGAAGGCTGTCCTTGCGCCAGACTATAAATTCTGCGACGACTTCCTGGTGACCTTCCAGAATGGTCAAATGAATCCTGCCGGCTCTCTATATATCTGGAATTACGGGGACGGAACAAAACCTGATACGGCAAATACCGCTCTTGGTGGTGTTGAACACAGATATGCAGACACAGGCAGTTACACCGTAAAACTGAAAGTAATTCTTGCGGGTGGACAGTGTCTCGATTCCACAACCACAATAGCTAAAGTATACCCGGGTTTCTTTCCCGGCTTTATCGCTAACGGTTCATGCCTGCTCACTCCATTTTCATTCGTTGATACTACTTTCTCCAGGTATGGGAATGTGATCAGATGGAACTGGGATTTCGGAGACGAAACATCAACCACTGATGTTTCCGAATTACGCAACCCTGTTTATAAATACAATACGCTTGGGTTCAAAACAGTTACTCTAAATGTCGAAAGCCAGTTCGGTTGTACAGGCACGGCAACAGCGCAGATCGAAGTCCGCGATAAACCGAATCTTGTGCTTCCATTCAAAGACACACTAATTTGCAGTATAGATACGCTGCCGCTTATTGCCAATGCCCCGGGCACCCTCAATCCCACTTTCAGCTGGACACCCGGAACAAACATCCTCAATGCCAATACCGCTAACCCGCTTGTCTTCCCGAAAACAACAACTACCTACTCTGTCACACTGAATGACAATGGCTGTGTGGCAACTGATAATATACTGGTCAGGGTTGTAGATGAAGTAACCCTGTCCACCGCTCCTGACACAACAATCTGCCTCACTGACCCCGTTATGCTGCGAGCTTTCGGGGATGGACTCCGCTATGAATGGAGCCCGGCAGTTAGTATGAATGACCCGCAATCGCGAACGCCATTCGTTACTCCGACAACAACGACAGTCTATACGGTAACATCCAGAATTGGCAATTGCTTCAAAACTGATGAATTGATGGTAAGAACTGTTCCATATCCCGGTGCCAATGCCGGGCAGGACGTTTTCATCTGTTACGACGATACCACACAACTTAATGCAACCATCGCCGGATCCGCATTCACCTGGACGCCTGCCAATTCCCTAATTGATGCGCAATCCCTGAACCCGCTGGCATATCCGCGACGTTCAACTGCATACGTACTGACGGTTACAGATAATATTGGTTGTCCCAAACCTGGCAGGGACACCGTTTTTGTCGGCGTGCGTCCGCCAGTAAGGGCGTTTGCCGGGAACGACACTTCAATAGTGGTGGGTCAACCGCTCCAGTTAAATGCAAGGGGCGGCGATATTTATCAGTGGTCTCCATCCTTCGGTCTCAACGCTTCAAACATCAACAACCCGGTCGCAAACCTGTCACAGAACCAAACCTACCAGGTTAGGGTTTCTACCCCTGAAGATTGTTTTGCTTTCGACACCATTAATATAACAGTATTCAAAACCAACCCTGACATTTTTGTACCAAATGCGTTTACCCCGGGCCGAACCGCCAACGCCATTTTCCGCCCCATCCCGGTAGGTATTTCCCAGTTTGACTACTTCCGGATTTATAACAGGTATGGACAGATGGTATTCAGTACTTCGGAAGCCGGCCGTGGCTGGGATGGCAGAATCGGCGGTAAGGAGCAGGGAACGGGATCCTATGTATGGATGGTACAGGGAAGGGACTTTACAGGTAAGATGATCTTCAAAAAAGGAACCGTAGTTTTGATCCGCTAACCTGAACTTCAACATTCAAACTACAAGATCAAAATGCCCATCGTTGCTATTACCGGGGCAACTTCCGGATTTGGAAAAGCCTGTGCCGAGAAATTCGCCTCAAATAAATATGATATCATAATAACCGGCAGAAGAAATGAACGGTTACAGGATATCAGGGAGCAACTGGAAAAAGATTTCGGAATCAGATGCCTTGCCCTATGTTTTGATGTGCAGGAAAGAAATGCTGTAAAGGAAATATTTGCCGGACTTCCCGATGAATGGAAAGTTATTGATCTCCTCATTAATAACGCAGGACTCGCATTGGGAAGGGATTATTTCGACGAAGCCGATCTCGACGACTGGGATCAGATGATCGATACCAACCTGAAGGGCCTATTGTATGTCAGTCGTGCCGTATTGCCGTATTTCCCTGACAAAGGCGGGCATATCATCAACATCGGGTCTACTGCAGGAAAGGAAGTTTATGAAAAAGGGAATGTCTATTGCGCTACAAAACATGCGGTCGATGCAATTTCCAAAGCAATGAGGATAGACTTACTGAGACATGGAATAAAAGTTACCGCTATTCATCCCGGCGCCGCTGAAACAGAGTTTTCAATGGTACGATTCAAAGGTGATACCGGAAAAGCAGATGCAGTTTATTCAGGCTATAAAGCGTTGACAGCAGCGGATATTGCCGATGCTGCCTGGTATTGTGCGACCCTTCCCCCGCATGTTTGCATAAACGACCTTGTTATTACCTGTACCGCACAGGCAAACTCTTTTTATACTGATAAACAATAGCCTTATTGTGCGAGTGATACCCGCACCTGCAACCCAGCACGTGTAGTGGTAATAGGTGCGGACGTCGAGACCTTCGGCTCTGTTCGTCGCTGATCGAAGAACAACCTTAGGTTTATGCGATTATTCAGTACGTAGTCGACAGAAGGTGAAATGGTAATCACACGCTGGCCCGCAGTCGGCAATGCTGCTTCCTGGTCAAGCCTGCTGTTAGCTGTTGCATCATCCCGAAGACTCAGGTCCAGCCTCAGGTTAAGGTCGTTTGACAATTCTTTTGCAGACTTCTTCATACCCGGAAGTTTGATCTTAAACGGCAGGTTGAGTCCACGCTTTCTCCATCCCACTCCTATTGTAAACTCTTCTGATCTCGCTTCGCTCAGCTGGAAGTCTATCAGGCTCAGGCTTAACTGGCGGCTTTTCTTG
This sequence comes from Flavihumibacter solisilvae, assembly GCF_000814475.1. GTDB lineage: Bacteria > Bacteroidota > Bacteroidia > Chitinophagales > Chitinophagaceae > Flavihumibacter > Flavihumibacter solisilvae. The sequence continues at coordinate 125,411 of NZ_JSVC01000021.1, forward strand.
TACTCAAATCTTGCGGTAAGCTGGTTAGTGAACTGCATGTCTATATCCAGGAACGGTGCGAATGCCTCTGCAATGGTGATGTTCGGAACCAGGAAATAAGGATAAAAATTTCCTGTTGCAGTATCAATGAATCCAGGATCATTGTAGCCGAGCGGATCACTGAACATCAGGTTATTATTGAAACTGTTCATACTGAGATTGCTCGTGTATGCATGAGTAAGGGTAAAATTGGTAAAGGTCTTTTCCATTCCCGGGATCCTGGTAAGTCCGGTATACGTTACACGCCAGTTGGGTTTTGGTATTATTCCTGAAAACGGGTTTGAACGGATATTTCCATTCTCCTGTTTAATAAGCGGAACACTGTTGGGATCCTTGTTTGTGTAAGCCGCAATGAATGAAGGTATCAGTACATCCTGGGCATACCTGCCATAGCCGGTGTAATAGCCATCAGGAAGGAACTTCTCCGAGGGATCAAGACTTTGCCAGTATTTGTTGTTTTCTGCGTTTCTCCGGCTGAGTATTATCCTGTTTTGTTCAAATCGCCTGAACGTTTCCGTTACTTCATTTGGCTCGAACTTGCCAAACAGCGTCTGGAACGAAACATACGTTACATTAAAGGATCCTGCAACATATGGACTTAATCGCGCAAAATTCCCCGTGCCGATGGTGTCCTTGTACAGTTCGGAGTAGCTCTTACCAAAGGTCTTGTCAAAGTTCACATCGATCACAAGATCCCGGACCGGCAGGAGCTGCGCAGTAATGCTTATCCGCTGATTGAAATCCTGCCTGTTAAGGTTATTGAGCAGCGGGCTATTTGTGATAAGGCCCCGTTTTGCAAAATCATTGATATATAACGTATCCGGTTGTTTCCCGAATACAAAGCCCCATCCAGGTGCATTTGATTTGGGGTTCATTCCCAGGAATTTCGTGCTGTCGGTATAGCCGGCCAGCGATGTTGTACCCACTTCAGAATATTGAATACTTACACGCTTAACCGAAGTAATGATCCGACCTATAACCTTCACAAATGTATTGAGCTCAGGCAATTGGTTAGGATCGCGTTTAGCCCTGCCTTTCTTTCCTGAACCAGTTGTATCTGTCCCTCTCATGGTACTGTCTGCTCCCTGTTGTGCCGGCGCCTGGTCCCAATCCATTGCCCTTAGGAATCTCCATTTATTATACAGGCGGGTCATGTCAAATTCACCGGTAACATTTTTTTCCTGCGCGTTTCCGATAAAGTTGCCGAGACTTTTCGCAAATGGATCCTGTGAGGCCGTAAGCCAGTTGTATCGGGCAACATATCCAAGCCTTACCGTCGTCCAATCTAAGGCTGGTAGTTTGGCGGTAGGTAGCGAGTAAGTAACGTTTAACGTTTGGTCATAAGTTGTATTCCTTCCACCACGCCAGAACAACTGCCACATTTCCCTGCGTTCTGTTTTATCCAGCCTGCCCGAATCCTCATCAACCCGCGCACGATTGACCGCAGTAAAATCGATGTTCAGCGACCGGGTCAGGTCCCACCGGAGATTGTAGTACCTGTCGAAGGTGAAATATTTGTCGAAGGTTTCCGGGATGATGCCCTTGGGTCCACCGACATTTCGGGGACGGACAGCACCGAACTGGCGATTAACATCTGCCCTGAAACCAAGTAATGATGGCGCATAGTTCAGGTTAAAATCCTTTACCAGGTCGAACCATTTCGACGAATTCCGCATCATTTTCTTAAATGGTTCCCAATACCTGGGAGTAGCAGTAAAATTGTAACCCAGGCCGGCCCGATGGCGCACCATTTCTTCCGCTTCGATCAATGGACTGTAATGTTCCGTCTTGGTATAAGAATAGCTTACATCAAAGTTTTCAATGCTGTAAAGCTTTTGCTTTTTGCCTGTGGTATTGATCTTTCTTACGTTGGTGAAATTGACGGTCTTCATGGTGGTTACGTCAATGGCATCCTTGCGAATGGAATCCCGGGCGGATCCGTTAACCGCCTTCAATTTATCTTCCAGCTTTACATCCAGGTCATAAGGATCGTATTCAGGCGTAAGGACAGTCTGTGAATAACCTGCGTATACCGGGATTGACACGCCCGCCTTTGCTGGCAGCAGCTTACCCAGCTCAAGGCTTGTTGCAGCATCAAATTGTGTAAAGGTTTCACGACTGCGTTCATTTACGCGCTGGTCGAGGTTGCCGAAACCGATGCTTCTTGCCGCTCCGGAAAGGGACAATGTTCCCAGGTCAGCGAGTTTGATATCAACTCTTCCCGTTGCTGCCCAGCCACCGTCTTCGTCGATCGATGAAAGCCGCAGCTCATTGAACCATACTTCAGTACACAATGCGCTGGTACCGTTGTTTACGATTCCGAGGAACATGCCTCTTACTTCACCCAGGTTGGGGTTACCGATAATCGCATATGATTTGCCATCATCATCTGTTTCCTTAAAATACAGGTTCGGCTGACTGGCATTGTTACGCCTGATCTTCAGGTCGATCAGTCGTTGCATCGAAAGGTCGAGCTCATTTTCAAGCGGCCAGACCAGGTTACTCTGGTCAGCTGCGTATTGTCCGAATGGCGTTACTTTCAGCGGGATCCTGATTTCGTAATAATTGCCCACAAAATCATTTCCGATACGGATAACTGCTGACAGGTCATTGTCGCGTACAGGCGCGCTTCCCTGCACACTTTCCGTGTGCACGAACATCTTCAGCTTTCCATATTGGCGCAGGTCGAGGTTGAGTGTCTTGAATACACCCCTCCCCTCGTTGCCGTTCAATCCGCAGATCTGCATGCTCATCGATTGTTCATTCTGCAGAATGTTCACATTGTTATTGCTCAGTTGCTGCACCCGTTCAATACCGGGAGGAATGAGATAGTTGACAGGCATCCTGTTGCTGTTCTCCTCAACGTTCACTGCCAGCACATTAATTGATGTACCGGTGTTCGCAGGCAATGGCTTGTACGTTCCTGTAGTGTCTACCTCAAATGAGAACCGCCTCCATTGGTTACGGACCAGCTCAAACTTCGCAAACCTGGCAATAACTGAGTCTTCAAACCCGGTCATGAACATCCTGATGAAACGAATTGATTTGAAATCCGGGATATTACCAACTTTCTGCTCATACTCGGCAACAGGTATCCGGAAAAGATACCACTTCTGGTTTACGCCATCGGAAGTAAACTCCCTTTTATCCGTGATGTAGTTCTGACCAACTACGAGATTCTGCGGTGTGAGGTCCACCTTGTACTGGAAATATTCTTCCAGTTCATTAAGGGTGTTGTCACGGTTGAGATCTTCCTGGTCAGGGTACAGGGTAAATGCTGTCGTGAGTGTTGAATTACTTTCAGCAATCGGCGAGTTTCCATGCGGGTTATTGATCGCTTTATAACGTGCCAGGATATCCGCCTTTTCATTATCGTAAGAGCCATCGCGGTAATTTTTGAAATTATCCGCAGACGGATCACTTAATGCCGACTGGTATGCTGCTGATCCGGTTCCAAAGGTGGCCGCCAGCTGACCAAGATAAGAATTGAATTTCCTGCGTTCCGCATCGTCATCCAGTCCATCAAAACCTACATCCTGGAAAGGCCTGTCGGCCGGGTCGTTACTGAATGCAGTGGTAACCTGGATGGGGTTGCTGGGAACCCTTCCCCAATCAGTAGTTGAGTCAACACCAGCCTGGATATTTGGCGTCGGAAGGCCATTCTCAAAAAACCTTCTTCCATCACTTAATACATCTTCTGAAATATTACCCAGGTTAAAGTACAGTTGTCCCCCGGTACTGTTTGGCTGTACCAGGAAAGGGTCCTGCATCCAGAATTCAATGAACTCCACATTCCCGGTCTCAAAATCGACCTGGTCAAGGCCCCTCATGATACCACCCCACCGTGTTGACGGGTTCAGGAGTCTGCCGTTTGAAGAAACGCTTCCTGCCCGGGTATCAAAGTTATAAGGCCCCCGCTCTGTTGGGTAATAGGCAAGGTCAAAGGTAATCAGCTGTGCCAGGCCATAATCCGGTGTTTTTGCCGGAAAAAGCTGCTGCTGGAGGATTGCCTTGATCCGCGGGTCATTATAATCCTGGTAACCGGCTACCGGGTTGTTAGGTGCTTTCCGGTCCTGAAGATTTGGTTCAATATTATACCAGCTGAATTTTGCGCGATTGAAACCATAGGCCAGCGAATCTTTAAGCGATCCTTCCGGGAATAGCCCATTCCCTTGCGGAGTTGAGGCCAGCGACCAGTTAATTATTGGAAAGCGGAGGTCAATACTGTTCCTTGTTCCTTCAAAGTCATCGATATAAATCAATCCCTCATTCCCTTTACCAATCTGGGGCGGGTGGCCTGGTTTCAGCAAAGCTCCTTCCCCGTAAGCCGTGATGGTACTCATTTCATTGGTCGTATAAAACGGTAGTTTATCGAGCCAGCGGGTGAGCCTCGGAAATTCTGAAGTATAAGTGAAGTCGAGGCCGTACATCGTATTCCGGATCGGGTCCTCGTTGTAATTCATTTTTGTGAAGTAGGGTCTTTCGCCCAGCCTTACAATTTGACCGCCGATTGTCAGCGATTCCTTTTCCGTACTTTTCGCCATATAATCCCACCTGAGCCCAAGGTAATTCCGCTGCTGGATTCCAAAAGTCGCGTTGTTTTCGTACTGCACATTCACCGGGATACCGGCATTCAGGATAGCCTGGTTGAGGATACGCACCGAACCCAGGTTATAGTCAACCACGTAATCGATCCCTTCAACAAGCGTTCTGCCACCGGATGAAACCGATACGGATCCTGGCGGAACGTTAAAGGCCCCGAGCGAAATGTCTGAAGCAGCCTGCCCCTTTGCGGAACCACTAAGAATAAACCGGTCAAGGTTTGCGTATGTCTTTGCGATTTCCTTAATCGTATCATATAACGGACGGAAAATATATTTATCCTTTACATCCTGCGAAACACCGGCAAACGCTACGCTGTCCAGGTCATTTCCGAATGGTTCAAGCAGGGGAAAGATTACCCGGGCCTGGTCGGAAATGATCGTAAATCCTTCTATATAGTCGAATACCCCGTCGGGCAGTGGGTCCCTGTTATTGTTAAGGCGATCGAGGTTCAAAACGGAAATGAGTGGCAGTCCGCTTTTTGGGCCTTCCGGCAGGTAACGTTTTGTACCCAGGCTCGGTTCTTCGTACAGCACATTCAGCTTGAAATCGGCCGGTTGTACACTCGAAATATATCCCCCGTCACGGGTGCGGAGCGCATACACGTTCTTCATCATCAGGTCCCAGATCGGGAGCACAGTACGCTGGGATGTGGCTTTCAGCATTTTCAGGAACAACACTTTGGGGTTACCAGCGATGATGGCAGTGGTATCCGGAGGTACATCCTGGGAAAACTCACCAACCTGTAAAACACGACCGTTATATGAATATTGGTATGCCACCCCCAGTACTTCGTCCGATTGCAGGGGCTGGTTCAGTGAAATAAATCCGACCTGCGGATTGAAGTAATAGTCAGCAGGACCAAGTTTACGGGCAAAAGTTTTTTCAAAATCCTGCACGGGCCGCAGACCCAGGCTTGCCAGTTTCGTGGTAACCTGCGCAGAACGCCGGCTGCTCGGGTCACTTGTCAGGTCACGGTACAGGTTGTTTACTGTATTGCTGGGCAAACTGTCCGGCCCGGGTATCGAGTTGTAGTTATAAGGGTTCTTTTCTCCAAGGTCAGCAAGGGCCACTACATCTCTCGTCTCGGTTGTTGCTCCAGTGCGGTTGGTCACCCACACTTCAATCCGCAGGATGTTTACCAGTGAATTTACCGCAGGCAGACTTCCCATCGCTTTATTATAATTCTGGCGGAAAAATTGCGCCATCAGGAAGTGCCGGTTCTCTTCATAATCATTGGCCCTGAATTCAAACTGCGTGGACGCCGCACCACCGATGAGTCCCAGCGACTGACGCTGTGCACGCTGGTTGGCAAGCACACCGGTTACAAATAACTTTCCAAACTGAAGCTGGGTCTTGATTCCGAACAGTGATTGTGCTCCTGGCATCAGCGATCCCTTTGTGGAAAAGGACACATTACCCGCCTCGATCCGTTTGATGATCTCATCGGAATTCCCGGTGTAATCCAGCTTCAACTGGTTCTCAAAATCGAAATTTGCCTGTGTATTGTAAGAGATAGGAAGTTTCAGCTTGCTGCCCACATTACCCAGCACACTCAGATTGGCATTCATATCGAAATCGAATCCGCCATTCTTCCTTGCACGTTCTGGCAAGGTGGGGTTTTTAATGTTCTGGCCCTGGTACCCTGCAGTGATGTCAACATTGCCCTGCGGCCGGATATCTACTTTCCCGGTGCCGAATATGCGATTAAAAAAAGACTCCGAAACGGTCAGCTTCGGTTTAATGCGCTTCTGGTTCAGGTCACTCAGCACATCTGCCCTCGTCCTGAAATACTCGTCTTCCTGCTGCTTCGCCCTGTATCGCAGGTACTCCTCAAAAGTCATATAAGTCGGAGTGCGGTAGTAACGGGTTCCGATCTTCTCGATGATATAATACTGCCTCGTTTCCGGGTCGTATTCTACTGTTTTGTTGATATTGGCCGGATCGCGGAGATCAAATGGATTTCGGCGGGGAGCGTTAGACTGGTCAGACCGCCTGTCACGGATGGGGAATTTGAGTGTATCGCCGGTTACTTTGACTGTCGTATCCTGCTGCCATGCATGCGCATAGGATACCTGCATAGAGGTTCCCATAGCCAGAATAAACAGCACGGCCAACCGGTAACGGTTTAAAAATTGAATGCCCACAGTCTTTTTTCCCAGGTAATTAGTTAGGTAGAAATCGGCTATAGGCTTACAGGTTTTTTAATGCTGATTTGATGATGTCTTCAACGCGTTCAGACGCCGGGTGGCTGACAATTGCCTTTTTGAGGGCCTGTTCGGCTGCCGGACGGGCGATACCCAATGCCAGCAGTGCATTTAACGCATCCTGTTCTGTGGTATTGCCCAATGGCATTGAATTATTTGCCTCCAAAGCCTGCTTGCCCAGCTTATCCCGTAATTCAAGGACAATTCGCTCAGCCGTCTTTTTCCCTATTCCCTTCACTGCCTCAAGCTGCCTCGTATTACCCTGTATAATCGCACGTGACACCTCTTCCGGCTTCATTGAAGACAACATCATCCGCGCCGTTGCAGCGCCGACACCGTTTACACCCAGCAATTGCAGGAAAATCTCCTTTTCCGACTTCTCGGCAAATCCATAAAGGATATGGGCATCCTCCCTCACCTGCAGCCAGGTATAGAGCTGGCCCTGTGTCTTGCCCTGTATTGCCGCGTATGTATTTAATGAAATAAAAACTTCATATCCTACTCCCTGTACATCAATATATACGTAGGTTGGCGTAACCAGATTAAAATTTCCTTTCAGATAAGCGATCATAAGGCTGCAAAATAATCTATTCGGCTATTGCATCCAACTGGGGTATGCATGATATACTGGTTACCATCAATTTGCCTTAATTTTGACGCGCTTTTACAATTTAACGCATGACCAATAAAATCACTGCCGCCATAACTGCTGTTGGCGGATATGTTCCCGAAGACAAACTGACCAATTTTGACCTGGAGAAGATGGTAGATACTAACGACGAATGGATTCGCACCCGTACCGGTATTTCCGAACGACGAATTCTGAAGGGAGAAGGTAAAGCTACATCCGACATGGTTGTTCCCGCAGTCCTGGAGATCTGCAAAAAGCGTGGTATCGAGCCTTCAGAAATTGATTGTATGATCGTTGCCACCGTAACTCCTGATATGGTGTTCCCCGCAACTGCCAACGTGGTTTGCGATAAGATCGGAGCCAATAACGCATGGGGCTACGATATGAGTGCCGCCTGTTCAGGCTTCCTTTTCGCACTCACTACCGGAGCTTCCTATATCGAAAGCGGGCGCTTCAAAAAAGTAGTAGTTGTCGGTGCGGATAAAATGAGCGCGATTGTTGACTATACCGACCGAAATACCTGCGTGATTTTTGGCGATGGTGCAGGGGCCGTGCTCCTTGAACCATCTGAGGACGGACTTGGTGTTATGGACAGCATCCTGAAGAGCGATGGCAGCGGACGACATTTTCTGAATATGAAAGCAGGCGGGTCTGCCAAGCCTTCATCCATTGAAACGGTGACAAACCGTGAGCATTTTGCTTTCCAGGAAGGTAAGACCGTATTCAAGTTTGCAGTCAAAGGCATGGCTGACGTCAGTGCAGAACTGATGGAACGCAACCAGCTTAACGGCGCAGATATCGCCTGGCTGGTTCCCCACCAGGCCAACCTCAGGATTATTGATGCCACGGCTGAGCGTATGGGACTTCCAAAAGAGAAGGTAATGATCAACATCCAGCGATTTGGCAATACCACTGCAGCTACGATCCCACTCTGCCTGTGGGAATGGGAAAAGCAACTGAATAAAGGAGACAATATAGTCCTGGCTGCATTTGGCGGCGGATTTACCTGGGGTGCAACCCTGGTAAAGTGGGCTTATTGATCAGCTCTCCTCTTCATAATAGAGCTTGTAGTACTTCTGCCCGGTTTCTTCGTCATAACCTCTTTCAATGAGGTCACGTCGGCCGTGAATATAAATGTGGAAGTTCTTGTCGAGTTTTAAAACCGTCTTGAAAACCTTGGCCTGCTTTTTTACAGCAGTCAGGTTGATATCAAAGTCTTCATCAATGGCGAAGTTCCTGTTCGCTTCAAAGTTTCTTTTATAGTCCATGAATGTATCCACCACCTCCGGGTGGTGGATCACTTCTTCAGCAAACTCCTGCAGGTTGAACTGCTCGCGGCTTTTAAAATATTCCATCGACCTGCCCATCATCTCGAGCTGGTCGGTACGCGAAATATCAAACTTCTCCGCATACTCTTTCTCAATGAACAGTTTGCAAAGTCCCAGGGTCTGGTTGGTATGGTGATAACTGTTTGTAAATGGCTGAACCTGCAGGAAATCCGTTACCCAGTACTGCGTATCCTGTTGCTTATTCGTATTGTCAACAACGCATACCTTAAATCCTTCATTCTGATCCGTTCTGAATACAAGGCAGCCTTTGTCAAGCTTGTTTATATTAATGCCATCTTCTGCCGCAATTTCCCAGCCCTGGCCATGCGAAAACACTTTCAGGAAGGTTTCCTTGGTCTCCGACTTAAAAATGCCCAGCGCCTTCTTCTCTTCTCCTTCAAACAGCACTTTGTCAAACAATACGACATAGAGCTCTCCTTCCTTTACTCTTGCATGTGTTGATTTGTTATATAACAACTGGGCAAGAAATACTGACTCCCGCTGGAAGCAGGACGGGTCTTCAAATATATTTTTGGCATAACTGTAAACCTCGTTCATATCGAGGTCACTGATATGTGTAAAGTGATACAACTCATGTTCATTGAATGGCGCCAGGAAATAACGGGTCAACAGTCCCCTTACGATCTCATCATTAAGGGTAAGTGTATTGGCAGATAATTTCAGTTCTTCACCGCGGGTGGGGTTTCCAACTTTATGTACGATTGCCTTTTCGAGGGTAACAGCTTCTATTCCGGTCATGGCACGAAGATAACTGCTTTGCCTTTTTTTTCCAGCAAAGGCCTGTTGGTAAGCAGCTCGCGGTACCTGTCTTTAAACTGGCTGATCACTTCATATGAGGGAAGTTGTTCATTCCTGCCGGAGCGCTCGCCCATAGTTACGTATTGGCGCATGGAGAGACCATCAAAAAATCCGACCGCACCTTTAAGTATCCTGTCTTCATCCTGTTCAGGATAGAGAATCTCATATTGTTCCATGCAAACCAGCTGGTCGCGGTTTACATAATACACTTCCTGGAATTCCAGGGAGTCAAGGAAATAATGCACCTCGAAAATGATCACGCGACCGTTATGAACAGTGTAATGCCATGTTTCCCTGATCGGGCGGTCTTCAGAAGTGAATTTGTTGATGTGAAATGTCTGTTGCGAAACCATTGAAAGACTGTCAGCCAGTTCCACCAGCCGGTCAATCCGGGTACGCCAGTCGCTACGTTGTGCAGAGAGACAGTTGCACACGGAAACCAGCACCAGCAATAGGAAAGACCTTAGCATAGTCCGGGTAAGTTACATAGAAAAGAAATACGCCGGCATCTGGCTACCGGCGTATTTTGAAAAGACCAGGTTACTTATGAACCTTCGCGAGAAACCTTGTCTCCCGCTGGATCAGGCTTGCCCATTCATCAAGGATCGCCTTTGCTTTATCCGGGCTGCCGGCAAGCGTCCCAATAGCTTTCATCCACTTTTCATCATCCGGGGAAATTTCCCAGTTCAGATCGTCCACACCACCTTTCATATCAAATGAAACCAGGATATCCCAGTCCCCGGACATAAGATCCAAAGCATAGGAAGGGCCGGGAAGGCCGGCACTCTGATCCGCCTTCATGAAATAATTCCGGATAATCTCATTTGCCCGGTCATTTTTGCCAGGTTTAAAGTCAATCAGGACGACCCATTTCCATTGTGGATTGTCCATTTTTTTTGCCTTGAGGTCCTGTGCTGATGCAGTTAAGCAGAAAAGGCATGCAAACAGGCAGGCCATGGTAAGGCGGGTAAACCACTTTTTCATGTTGCTGTATTTAGGGTGAAAAATGCACGAGCCGGGAAGGTGCGGAAGGGGAAAGGTTACTCTCTAATAAGATAATAAGAATTTACCGCAATTGCAATTATTCGCTACCCTTTAAAAATCGTAAATTAGACAGAGGTTTAGGATAGAGACTACTGCCACATTCCAGGATAAAAAGGGTACTTGTGAAACAGCCCGGGTGCATGCAACCTTATCAACTCTTAAAAACGGAATGTTATGAGAAGTTCCCAAATCCGCAACTCGGTTTTTGCAGGCCTTGCCCTGTCCATCATTTCTTTCACCCTGTATTCCTGCGACAAAAACTGTGATGAACCAAAGAAGGAAAAAGGATTGTCAGCCAATGCAGGCGCAGATATTTCTCTCGTGCTTCCAAACAATTATACCGAGCTGAAGGGTTCTGGTGATGCCCCTGAAGGTTGGATCACCGGTTACGAATGGACGAAGATTTCCGGGCCGGCATCTTCCAGCTATTCTGACGTAAAAAATGCCGCATTAAAAGTCAGCGACCTGGTACAGGGGCGGTATACTTTTGAGCTGAAGGTTACAGATAATAACATGCAAACAGCGAAAGACCAGGTGAATATTACAGTCCTGACCAAAAGTGATTCCGGCAGGGATTGCGACCATGAAGGTAATTATGACGATTAGCCACATGCTATTTGTTGGTTCCCCGCGCCCAATGCACAAAGTCGGTCTGCGGAATATTATCTATTTCCAATGCTCGTAACATTGTGACAAGCTGGCCACGGTGATAGGTGCCGTGGTTGAACAGGTGATGTATCACCTGGTATAGAGGTTGCTCGAATGCAATTCCTTTAAGGTTGGTATAACTGAATTGTTGCTCAAAGGCAGTTTCCGGAAGGTCTTTCAGCCAATCTATCCACTGTTCGTTCAGTTCCAGCAAATCTTTAACCAGTGCCGGAGTATCCGTTTCGAAGGGCGCAGTATCTGCCCGCGCCGGAAGATCCTTCTGCAGCCGCTTCCACCAGATAGTTTCAGCACTCCACATATGCAGCAGTGTTTTGTGAAGCGATGGAAAGCTGCTGGGCAAAGGCTTATGCGCGAAACTATCATCAAGTTCCAGTATCCGGATCGACAGCTGCTGGTTTGCCCAGAAATGATAGGCAGCATATTGCTGCAGTAATGTCTTCATCTATTTCAATTAAATTTGATTCTGCCATCTGACTATCGTTGATAAAGATACCGCCGGCGTAAACATAAACCCTGAAAAATGAAACTCTTATTATCCATGCCTGCAGTGCTTCTTGCCTGCAGCATGCAGGCTCAACCAAAAGCCGACCAGCGCCTGAAAGGACTGGATACTTTTGTAAACAAGGTCCTGAAAGACTGGCATACACCAGGAGTAAGTATTGCGGTAGTGGAAAAAAATCGCGTTGTCTTTACCGGCGGTTTCGGATATCGCAATTATGAGCAGAATTTACCGGTAACGTCACGCACTCTTTTCGCTATAGGATCCTGCACTAAGGCGTTCACTGCTTCAATGGTTGGCATGCTGGAATCTGAAGGACTGATTGATATCGACAAGCCGGTACGTAATTATTTACCCTCACTTAAGTTTTACAACGACGACCTAAACGCACATGTTACTACACGCGATATGATGTGCCACCGGACAGGACTGCCGCGCCATGACATCGCCTGGTATGGATCATCCGCAACAAGAAAGGAACTCCTGGAAAGGATCCAGTTCCTGGAACCCAACAGGCAGCTGCGGGAAGTGTTTCAATACAACAACTTCATGTTTATGGCGCAGGGGGTACTGATCGAACAATTAACAGGTAAAAGCTGGGAAGAAAATCTCCGGCAGCGGATTCTTACTCCGCTTGGCATGAATACAACCAATATGTCAGTTACCGAAATGGAAAAATCACCTGACCATTCACTCGCCTATGCGATAAAAAAAGACAGCATTATTACTGCAATTCCTTTTCGCAACCTGGATGCCATCGGTCCGGCAGGAGCTATCAACAGCTGCGCTGATGACATGAGTAAATGGCTGATCACCTGGATCAACGGGGGCAGTTTCCATGGCAAAGAGATCATCCCCGCTTCTTTTGTAACCCAGGCCACTTCCCAGCAAATGGCAGTACCAGGTGCTCCCCCCTCAAAGGAAAATCCAGACCTGCACCTGGGTGTTTCCGGACTAGGCTGGTTTCTTTCCTCATACCGCGGCCACCTGCGCACAGAACACGGTGGAGGAATCGATGGCTTCATTTCCACCACATGCTATTTCCCAACAGACAGCATAGGTATTTTCGTTGTTTCGTCAAATGGAACGGTGACCAACATCGTCCGCAACTTTATTGCTGACCGGATGCTCCGGCTTCCCTACCGGAACTGGAACGGGATGCAAAAAGAACAGTTTGCGAAAGGAAAAGCAGGCAATGGCAAGCGGGTTAATACAGATAGCCTCACTAAGAAACCAGGTACCAAACCGCTTCATAATAAAGAGGAATATGCAGGCAACTATAGTCATCCCGGTTACGGAACTGCCAGGGTTTTCTGGGACCGCGACACACTCTGGCTTGATTACAACTCTGGCAAAAAAATAAACAACTACCTGCAACACTATCACTACGATGTCTTTCGCCACCTGACAATCGACGAAGGCGAAGAAGACATGAACGCAACCAAAATCCGTTTTGTTACAGGCGAAGGTGGAGATATCGAAGCTTTCGAAGTAAGTATGGAGCAGGGCGTTAAAGACATTCTTTTCAAGAAGGAACTGGTCATAAAAACAGTGTCCCGGCTCCAATTGGAAAAGTTTACAGGTGAATATGAACTCCAGTCAGTGGTATTGAAAGTATCTCTGAAAGGTGAAAAAACGCTTACATTATTTGTACCCGGGCAGCCGGAATATGAATTGGTACCACAGGGAGAAAATCAATTTGGATTAAAAGGACTGCAAGGATTCATAATAAAATTCGAGGTCGATAATACCGGTCAGGTAACTGCACTCACTTCAATTCAGCCGAACGGCATTTTCACCGCAGTGCGTAAAAAATAAGCGCCGCTAAAGCCCATTAAGCTGATCTTTTTAATTTTGATTTTAAAATTTTGAATTTAAGAATGAACATAACAATCCGCCGTGCCACTGAAGCAGATTGCCCCCGCCTCCTTGAGTTGATCCGCGAACTTGCGGAATTTGAAAAAGCGCCAAACGAAGTAACGGTAACACTTGAACATTTTACCGATAGCGGGTTTGGCGCCAATCCTGTATGGTGGGCATTTGTTGCGGAGATCGACGGTTTCGTGCAGGCATTTGCGTTATACTACGTGCGTTACAGTACATGGAAGGGGCAACGACTGTACCTTGAGGATATCATCGTTACAAAAGAGATGCGCGGCCGTGGCCTTGGAAAACTTCTTTTCGATGCATTGATTACTGAAGCAAAGGAAAAAGGCTTCTCAGGCATGATGTGGCAGGTGCTCGACTGGAACGAGCCGGCAATCAACTTTTACAAAAAATATAATGCAACCCTGGACGACGAGTGGATTAATTGTTCCCTGAATTTCAGTTAACACCATTAACAGCGGAATCCCGGTTGATTTTAAGGATAAGACCCTGCAGCACTTTACCAGGTCCTACTTCGGTAAAGGAGGTCGCGCCGTCCCTGACCATGGATTGGATCCCTTGGGTCCAGCGTACAGCACCTGTTAACTGGTCGATCAGGTTTTGCTTGATCTCGTCTTTGTCTATAACTGCACGGGCTACCACATTCTGGTAAACCGCCGCAGCAGGTTGCTGGAATTTGGTTGATTCGATCGCGGCACGAAGTTCTTCACGTGCAGGCGCCATAAGCGGTGAATGAAACGCTCCGCCAACAGGCAGGATCAGCGCACGCTTGGCCCCGGCAGCTTTCAACCGCTCACAAGCCACTTCTACCCCTTTGATGGTACCCGAAATAACCAGCTGTCCCGGGCAGTTATAATTCGCAGGTACAACAATTTCACCCGTTTCATTTTGCACTGCAGCACAGATCTCCTCCACTATTTCATCGGCCAGGCCGAGTACTGCTGCCATCGTCGAAGGCTGACTCTCACAAGCCTTTTGCATAGCCATAGCACGGATGGAAACAAGCCTGAGTCCGTCCTCAAAACTGAGTGTGCCGTTTGCTACCAGTGATGAAAACTCACCCAGTGAATGCCCCGCAACCATATCCGGTTTTGCCTGCTCAATAGACCTGTAGGCGATTACAGAATGAAGGAAAACTGCTGGCTGGGTCACCTTGGTCTGACGAAGATCTTCCTCTGAACCGGTGAACATAATATCGGAGATGCGAAAACCAAGGAGCTCATTTGCCTGTTCAAACAATTTCCTGGCAAATGCATTGTTGTCATAATGTTCTTTTCCCATGCCCGGAAATTGGGAACCCTGGCCTGGAAACACATAAGCATGTTTCATAAGTGAACGCGTGTTAAAAACTTAATTAAAATGAAATATAGACTCAGCTCAGTTTAGAAGAGATGAGCTTAGTGAACTCACTGCGTGTTTCCGCTTTTTCAAATTCTCCCCAGAACGCAGATGTGGTCGTTACTGAATTCTGTTTCTGCACCCCCCGCATCATCATACACAGGTGCTTGGCTTCGATTACTACAGCTACTCCCAGTGGATCGAGTGAATCCTTTATTGCATTCAAAATCTGGGTCGTCAGGCGTTCCTGTACCTGCAGTCGCCTGCTGTACACGTCAACTACCCTCGCCACTTTACTCAGTCCGGTAATATACCCGTTAGGAATATAGGCAATGTGTGCCTTTCCGAAGAATGGCAGCATATGGTGCTCGCACATGCTATAAAGTTCGATATCCTTTACGATGATCATTTCACTGACGTTCTCATGGAACTTTGCTGAATTCAGGATAGCCCTGGCATCCATCTGGTATCCCTGGGTCAGGTATTGCATGGCCTTTGCTATGCGTTCCGGAGTCTTCTGTAAACCTTCACGCATTGGATTCTCACCCAGGAGCTCAAGCGATTCCCGGTAATTCTCTATCAGCCCGGAAGTGATCCGGTCCTCGTAATGCTCGACTTTTTTATAAGCCATGTATTAAAAATTTAATAACGCAATTTTCAGTTGCCATTATACTCCACAAAATTCCTTTCAGTCTCATACAGCCGTATACCCAGTTCATGCTTCGGATCAATATGTGGACGAAGCAGGTCATAGATAACGATAGCAATGTTTTCCGCTGTTGGGTTGAGCTTACGGAATTCCTGCGTGTCCGTATTCAGGTTACGATGGTCAAACCTTTCAATGATCTCCCGCTGAATGATATCCGAGAGAATCTTCAGGTCAATTACATAACCCGTGGCCGCGTTCGGTTCGCCGGTAACTTTTACAATCAGGTCATAGTTATGGCCATGGTAATTTGGAAAACTGCATTTTCCAAACACTTCAAAATTCTGGGCATCGTCCCAATCCGGATTATGCAGCCGGTGCGCTGCATTAAAATGCTCCTTTCTGAAAACAGATACTTTTTTAACCATAGCTTTTGATTACCAGCTACAACTGAGACGGAAGTGTGCCGACCAAGTTGTTGGATGGCAAAATTACAATATCTCGCCGATTTGAAAGGAAATACGACATTTGCCGGTAAACCGCGTTCGCATGCATTGTTTACTGGTTGCCTCCACAGCAGCAGAAATTGCCCCCTTCACTGACCATCTGGGAAACACTGAAAAACTTGATCATATTGATTTTGATGTTGACATCCTCATTACGGGCGTCGGAAGCAACGCAGCGACATACTCGCTTACCCGCTACCTTCAGCATAAAAAACCGGACCTGGTAATCCAGGCAGGCGTTGCAGGCGCATTTGATCCGGAAATAAAACCGGGAACCGTTTTCGTGGTTAAGCAGGATGTACTGGCAGACCAGGGCGTTCAACACAAAGACGGGTTCCTCGATGTATTTGACCTGTCACTCGCAGCATTAAATGAGTTGCCGTATAAAAAGGGAGTGCTCCCGAATCCCTATTCCAATATGATTAAGAGGACTCGGCTTAAAAAAGGAATTGGTGTAACAGTGAATGAAATCACAACCCTGAGAAAAAGATCTGAATCGTATGTCAGTCGTTATGCTGCCGATCTTGAATCAATGGAGGGTGCATCCCTGCACTATGTATGCCTCATGGAACATATACCCTTCCTGCAGCTTCGCAGTATTTCCAATTATGTCACGGAGCGAAACAAAAAGAAGTGGAACCTGCCTCTTGCAATCGCTAACCTGAACAAGGAACTGATCAGATTGTTAGAATCATTATGAATCCGTTTAATCGTCTTTCCCTGGGTTTTTCACCCTGCCCCAACGATACGTTTATCTTCGATGCGATGGTCAATGGATCTATAGACACATCCCCTCTTTCTTTCGATGTTTATCTCGAAGATGTACAAACGCTGAATGAATGGGCGTTAAACGGGAAGCTTGACCTGACCAAAATCAGTTATGGAGTTTACCCGTTGCTTAAAGACAAATACAGGTTGCTGGAATCCGGCGGCGCACTGGGATCGGGAGTTGGCCCATTATTGATTGCCAGGTCAGCAATTCCGCCGGAGGACGTACCCCGGCTCCGTATAGCTATCCCTGGTAAGAACACTACTGCACACCTGCTTTTTTCCATGGCATTCCCGGAGGCAAATCAAAAAACGTTCATGTTATTCAGCGACGTTGAACAGGCTGTTCTGAACGGCTCCGCCGATGCAGGTGTGATCATTCATGAGAACCGCTTCACATACCAGTCGAAAGGACTTCATAAATTGATTGACCTCGGCGAATTCTGGGAGCAGCAACTAAACTGCCCCATTCCCCTTGGTGGCATCGTCGCGAAAAGAACCTTGCCTCCAGGTCTTGTCGCCAACATCGAAAAGCTCATTGAATCCAGTATAGTGCATGCGTGGAAGCGATACCCTGAATTGTCATCGTTTATCCGTGAACACTCTCAGGAAATGAGTGAAGAAGTGATGCGCTCACACATCAACCTTTACGTGAACGATTATTCAAAGGCTCTTGGCGAAGCCGGACATCGTGCAGTCGACCAGTTGGTTTCAACTTTTGAACAACTGAACAGCCGATAACGCTGAATAATTCCTGAATTCACTATTTCCGCTGTAGTGCGGCAGCATAAACCTCCAGGCATCTCTTGCGGGCCAGTTCATGTTCTACTATCGGTGCAGGGTAATCAGCCGAATTTATTTCAGGAACCCATTGCCGGATATAAGTTCCATCGGGATCGAACTTTTTTGCCTGAAGTGAAGGGTTGAAAATCCTGAAATACGGTGCGGCATCACACCCGCTGCCTGCCGCCCATTGCCATCCGCCATTGTTCGAAGCAAACTCGTAATCAAGCAGCAGGGATGCAAAATATGCTTCACCCCAACGCCAGTCAACGAGCAGGTGCCTGGACAGGAATGATGCCGTGATCATCCTGACGCGATTATGCATAAACCCTGTTTGGTTGAGCTGTCGCATTCCCGCATCAACAATAGGATAACCCGTTTTTCCCTGGCACCAGCGTTCAAATTCGTATTCATTATTTCGCCACCTGATGTTGTCATATTCCTGTCGAAATGCCCTGCCCCTTCCTATATGGGGAAAATGTATCAGGATCATCTGGTAAAACTCTCGCCAGATTAACTCACCTAAAAATTTTTCACTCATACCCGTTGCTGCATTTACCAGCTCCCGCACACTTATGGTTCCAAATCGCAGGTGCACACCAAGTCGGGTAGTTCCTTCAAGCGCAGGAAAATCACGCGTCTTTTCATATTCTCTAATTGTCTTTCCCGGTATGACGGCTGCAGGGAAGTCTTCTCCTGATGACATAAAACTCATTTCAATCAAAGAAGGCAAAGGCAGGATTTCCTGCTGGTGGAAATTGCTGAAATATTCTTCTGTTGGATAGGCTGAAACGCCTGCGGAATTGAACCGCAACTTCCAGCGTTTACTGTAGGGCGTGAAAATGGTATAAGGCCGGCCATCGTCTTTTACCACTTCATTTCCATCAAATATCACCTGATCCTTATAGTCAGCAAATTCAATACCCCTTTCATTCAGCAATGCTTTTACTGCAGTATCCCTGCCTGTTGAATAGGGCTCGTAATCCCGGTTCGTGAACACCGCCGACACCGGGTACTCTTCTATTAATTGGCGGAAAATTTCTTCGGGGTATCCATAGCGCACTTCGAATGCTGCACCAGTTTCAGCCAGTGATGCCCTGATTTTGACGACGCAGTCATAGATAAACGAAACCCTGCGGTCACCCGCATCGAGGTCATCGAGGATATTCCTGTCGAAAATAAAAACAGGCAAAACAGGATTACCGCTTCGCAATGCATGATACAATGCTGCATTGTCATGAAGGCGAAGATCACGTCGAAACCACATAATGGCTAATGAGCGATTCTGCAGAGATGTCAAAACAGCGGTCTTATCAGTGATTCATAAATTTCCCGCGTGAAGTTTGACGACATTTTTTTTTCGCCTGCCCGCGCAACCCACCTCAGGCCATAGCTGGCATTGGTGAGAAATATTTCATCGGCTGCAAACAACATTTCTTCAGTCACTTCCTGTTCCTTTACCGCCCGCCCCTGTTTCTTCAATTCATCCACGAGGTACCTGCGCATTGTACCTGCTACCGGGCCTTCAGCAAGGGAAGGAGTTATTATGTTGTCACCGGAAACGATAAAGAGATTTGCGATGCTCGCATCACAGATCCTGCCGGCATGATTAAGCACTAAGGCGTCATTCCATTTCATATGCCTGGCTTCCAGCGCTGCCATTACATACACGAGGTAATTATTGGTCTTGCAATTGGCCAAAGCATCCATGCTTTTGATGGCTTTCCGGTGTATCCCGATTGTAAGACCATGTTCCGTCCAGCGGTGATTGGCTTCAGGAAGCGGTTGCGTCTGGATTACATGGTGAGGAAAATTACTTTCGGGATCATACAACCCGCCATTGCCCCGGAAGACCATCAGCCGGACACGCGACAGTTTTGCATGTCCATTCCTGTGCGCAAGCTGTAATATCCTGTCAAGAACGTAATCAGCCGTAAAATAATGTGGAAGGTCAAATTCCAGCAACTCAAGGCCGGCAAAAAGCCGATCCATATGGAAGGCTCCCAATTGGATGCTGTCGTTATTCACCTTCATGGTTTCAAACAACCCGTCGCCATATCTCAATCCGCGGCTACCCGCTCCCGCCAGAAGCTTGTCATCACGATAATACTGGCCATCATGGAATAAAAGGTGCGACATAGTCGAAATTCAGGATCTAAAATTATAAAGTAAAAAGGGTGCCAGCACATGTGACACCCTTTTTAATTTATTGACTTTTGACCTTATTCTGAATTCCGGCTTTAACTTTTAATAGTTCTGCCTTAGTCTTTGAACTTTTTCTTCAGCTCCATGAGTTTGCTTTGGAAAGCATTTGCCGGCTCCGGCTTATTTCCGCCTGCTGGCTTCCTGCTTCCCTGGTCAGGTCTCCGGTTCCCGGAATCCTGTCTCTTCTGACTGTGTTCCTTCATTGAAAGGCCGATCCGCTTCCTGGCAACATCCACTTCCGTAACGGTAACCGTTACCTTCTGCTGTAATTTCACAACTTCTGAAGGATCACTTACAAATGTATTGCTGAGCTGGGAGATATGGATAAGTCCATCCTGCTTCACACCAATATCTACAAATACACCAAACTTGGTAAGGTTGGTGATAATTCCTGGTACTACCATCCCTACCTTCACATCCTCGATACTCTTGATGTTTTCGTCAAACTGGAATACTTCAATCTGCGCACGGGGATCGCGACCAGGCTTCTCCAGTTCTTTCAGGATATCATCAATGGTAAATTCTCCAATAGTCTCTGTGATGTACTTTTTCCTGTTAACCTGTTTCCTTTGCGTAGCCTGGCTAATCAGTTCTGAAACTGAAATTCCGAGGTCCTTTGCCATCGCTTCCACAACGTGGTAACTTTCAGGATGCACCGCACTGTTATCAAGCGGGTTCGCTGCGTCCCGGATGCGGAGAAAGCCGGCACACTGCTCAAATGTTTTTGGACCCATCAGGCTCACTTTCCTCACCTCTTCACGGGTTTTGAATGCACCATTCTTCGCCCTATACTCAACGATATTTTTTGCCAGGGTGGCACTTAAGCCGGAGACATACATCAGCAGGTGTTTGCTTGCCGTATTAAGATCAACGCCCACATGGTTCACACAACTTTCAACTACCTTGTCGAGACTGTCCTTGAGCCTCGCCTGGTTCACATCGTGCTGGTATTGCCCGACGCCGATCGATTTTGCATCGATTTTTACCAGTTCACTAAGCGGATCCAAAAGCCTTCTGCCGATACTTACGGCTCCACGAACCGTCACATCCTGGTCTGGAAATTCTTCACGTGCAACATCAGATGCTGAATAAATGGATGCCCCGCTTTCGTTCACCTGGAAAACGGTTATGGTCCTTCCAAAGTCAATACCGCGTACAAGCGTTTCAGTTTCGCGGCCTGCTGTTCCATTGCCGACACCTATTGCTTCGATATTGTACCTGTCGACGAGTTGTCTTAAAGTAGCGCTGGCGGCCTGCCAGTCATTCTGTGGCGGATGGGGATAAATGGCCGTATTGTATAGCAGGTTTCCCTGTTCATCCAGGCAAACAAGCTTACAACCAGTCCGGAATCCCGGGTCAAGTGCAAGCACTCTTTTACTGCCCAACGGTGCAGCCAGGAGGAGTTGCCGCAGGTTCTCGGCGAATACATGTATAGCATCATCGTCCGCAGTTGTCTTACTGCTCATCCGATATTCGTTCTCGATTGATGGTTTAAGCAGCCGGTCAAAACTGTCTGCGACCGCAGTCTTCACTTCTTTTGCTCCTGCAGAACCATTCTTAACGAAGATGTGCTCCAGTGATTCAATACCTTCTGCCTTATCTATGTTGATATCCATGATCAGGTAACCTTCCTTCTCCCCTCTCCTGATTGCCAGGATCCGGTGCGAAGGACATTTGGATAATGGTTCACTGAATTCAAAATAGTCGCGGTATTTCTGAGCTTCAGCTTCTTCCTTCTTTGAACTCAGTACCCGTGAAGCCAGCACTGATGATTCCTGGAATTGTTTCCTGACCACATTACGCGCCTGTTCGTTCTCTGCCACCCATTCTGCAATAATATCACGCGCCCCCTGCAAAGCTTCTTTGCTATCCTTCACTTCATCTTTTACAAAGGAGCCAGCAGCAGACTCAACGTCCTGTATTTCCTGCTCAAACAAAATTTTTGCAAGTGGCTCCAGGCCTTTTTCAATTGCCTGTGTTGCCCGGGTTTTACGCTTGGGCTTATAGGGAAGATAAATGTCTTCGAGTTCGGTAGCATCAATGCTGGCCTCGATCCTTGAGGCGAGTTCAGGAGTTAGTTTTCCTAATCCTTCAATAGTTTTGAGAACAGTCTCTTTGCGCTTGTTAAGCTCCGTAAAATACTTGATCTCTTCAACCACATTATTGATGGCCACTTCATCCATATTGCCGGTAGCCTCCTTCCGGTAGCGTGCCATAAAAGGCACCGTTGCACCTTCCGCCTGCAGATCAAAAACATTGTTCACCTGTTTCATTCCGAGCGACAGCTTGCTGGCAATTACCTGTAGATATTTCTGTTCCATTTACTCAATTTTCGGGGTGGCAAAATAAGGGAGAAAAAGTTAAATAAGTGAATAGGTGAATAAGTCAATAAATGAATAGATGAAAATTTATTGACGGGTGAGGATCTGGTTAAGCAGGGTATTTATTTCGCCCGCGCGGTTCATGATCATCAGGTGCCCGCCCCCTTCAATGAAATGGGTTGGCTGTACATAGCGCGCTGGCAGCAGGATATCTTTCGTTCCATGTATGTGAAAAAAATCGGGTTTGTCATTTTTGTTCCCGATCCCTCCTTTCCAGCCCAGGATCGCCCCCAGTGCCCAGCGAATGAAATCGTGATCCGTTTCCCTGATGATCCGCCGGAGCAACATTTTATCTTCACGCGTTTCTGCCGTAAACAATCGTTTGGCCAGTGAAGCATTCGTGAAGATTTTCATCGGTAATATTTTGTGAAGATTCAAGGGTGCAAGGAATTTGAAATACCGCGGAAGATGTTCTGATGCAGGTACACTTGCAATCAGGATAGTTTGTTTCGGAGTGAATTGCCTGCTGATCTCTGCCGCCAGCATGCCCCCGAATGAAAGTCCGACCACCGACCAGGGTTCCTTCATATCTATGCCGCCGGCAAGCCTTTCGGCATAATGAACCAGCTTTTCGTCCGCTTCCGGCCGCAGCCAGTCGAGATGGATCATATCAAATCCTTCCGGTAAACATATATGCCTGAATACCCGTTTGTCAGCCCCAAGTCCTGGTATAAAATACACTTTCATAATACCCCCTCCTCTAAAATCTTACCTTTGCGTAGCATTAATCGCTTGCTATGGATATAAAAAACAATATACTGGAAACAATCGGCAATACGCCGCTGATAAAGCTCAACAAAATTACAAAAGACGTGCCGGGCATGGTCCTGGCCAAGGTTGATTATTTTAATCCGGGTAACTCAATTAAGGACAGGATGGCCCTTAAAATGGTGGAAGTTGCTGAACAGGAAGGAAAACTGAAGCCTGGGGGAACCATTATAGAATGTACAAGCGGGAATACGGGAATGGGCCTGGCTCTCGCCGCAGTAGTAAAAGGGTATAAGTGCATTTTCACTACTACTGACAAGCAGAGCAAGGAAAAAATGGATATCCTTAAAGCAGTCGGTGCGGAAGTAATTGTTTGTCCCACCAATGTGGAACCCGATGATCCGCGCTCCTACTATTCCGTCGCGCGCAAACTCGCAAAAGAAATTCCCAATTCCTTTCATTCCAACCAGTACGACAACCTGGCAAACAGGCTGGCGCATTACGAAACAACCGGTCCCGAAATCTGGAAACAGACCGACGGGAAAATCACCCACCTCATTTGCACCGCTGGAACCGGCGGAACAGTAACCGGAACTGCACAGTTCCTGAAAGAAAAAAATCCCGCAATCCAGGTCTGGGCTATAGATGTTTTTGGCTCCCTGCTTACCAAGTACTTCAAAACCGGTGAGATGGACATGAATGAAGTTCACCCGTATGTATCGGAAGGATTCGGGGAAGATTTTGTTCCGGATAATTATGACATGAGTGTGATCGATCATTTTGAACAGGTTACCGATAAGGACGGTGCAGTGATGGCCCGCAGGCTGGCACGGGAGGAAGGCTTATTCTGTGGTTACAGTGCAGGTAGTTGCCTACAGGGACTGATGCAGTTAAAAAACAGGCTCAAACCTACAGATGTGGTGGTGTGTATCTTTCATGATCACGGCAGCCGTTATGTCGCCAAAGTATATAATGATCAATGGATGCTTGAACGCGGGTTCCTGGACGTAAAATCCTTCCGTGATATTGTGAGCGGGCGCGGCAGTCAAAATAAACTCATTACCATCACGCCCCAGCGCACTGTGGCTGACGCCGTTGAGCTGATGAAAAAATATGACATTGAACATATTCCTGTATTTAATGGTAACGGGTTACTGGGATCGATAAGCGAGAGCGGCCTGTTCCAGAAAGTCTTTTCCAACCCTGATATTAAAAACGCCACCGTTGAATCGGTATTGGAACCGGCCTTTCCGGTTGTGGACTTTCATACCCCTGTTGAGAAGCTCAGTACACTCATAAACCGCGAAAATGGCGCAGTTTTGAGCCTCGATGACGCGGGAAACTACCACATCGTCACCAAATACGATGTTATCCAGGCAATGGGCAAGTAAAACTGTCAAAAATAATAAAACTCAGTCCGGGTAAGGCTTTCAGCCTACCCGGATTTGTTTTTACCCCTCTTTTATAGTATTTATACTATTTGAATTTTCGTATAGTCACGGGTCGCACTCCGGAAGAGTTACGAGTGTTGCAGTAAATACCGAAGTGTTAAAATTGAGCAAATGCGCTCTTGTATACCAATCATTGTGCCACTACTTTTGTATCAGAAGTTGATTGATAATTCAATCGTATCCAATATCCGGAAGAACTGAATGAAAATCCAAAATCCAAAAATCCAAACAGATCCAATTCCTAAGAAGTGAACCAGTTTTTAAAAAATCCAATATCAGTCAACTTCATTTTTTCCTAAATCCTAAGTAAAACCAAAAACCAGGAATCAGCAGCCCAAACCTTTGAAAAACCGTAGGAAACCCGAAACCAGAACCCAAACCAATGTCCAGTAACCAAGCGTCCAAATCTTAGTAAGTTTAGTAATGGTTTCTTGAATCCAATGTCCCGGTGATAAAGCCGGCCAAATCCTTAAAACCACTTATCCAATCCTGGCGAAAGCTATGTGATGAATCCGGTATCCTCCTGCCCTGCATCTCGTCCAAGTTGTAAGGCAGGAGGCCGAAAGTGGTACTTAAACAACCCCCGTTTTTAATCCATTATTTTGTGTTGATCCCATAGTCGGTAATTTGCATCAAAGCTGCTCATGCTGACATTTACTGATCAATTAAACCGCCGGATCCGCCTGGACCGGTTACCCCAAAGGATCGTTTCCCTCGTTCCTTCGCAGACCGAATTGCTGGCCGATCTTGGCCTCGGCAACGAAGTTGTCGGCATTACGAAATTCTGCATTCACCCCGACCACTGGTTCCGCTCCAAAACCCGCGTAGGCGGCACAAAAGATGTTCATTCCGACCGCATAGCCGCACTCCAACCTGACCTTATCATTGCCAACAAAGAAGAAAATATTAAGGAGCAGATTGATTCTCTATCCACAAACTACCCGATATGGATCAGTGACATAAACGATCTAGGCTCGGCATTACAAATGATCCAGGGCCTGGGCGAACTCACAGGAACTGTACAGGAAGCCCTGAGGATTTCATCGCAGATACAGTTGTCTTTCACCAGCTTTCCCCCGGTCGGAAGTGCGATTAGAGTTGCCTACCTGATCTGGAAAGACCCTTATATGACAGTAGGAAGTGACACATTTATCCATGACATGCTGACCAGGTGTGGATATACCAATGTATTCGCAGACAGCGTGCGGTACCCGGTTGTTTCCGTGGAAGAACTGAAAAGCAGGCAATGCGATCTCCTTTTTCTTTCCTCAGAACCTTATCCTTTCAGGGAAAAAGATGCCATGGAACTCCAGGCCGCTCTTGGCAATTCCCGGATCCGGCTGGTGGATGGTGAGTTCTTCAGCTGGTATGGCAGCAGGTTGCTGCAAGCAGCCGACTATTTCAAAAGCCTCATTGCTGAATGTTCCGTAATTTGATCTCATGTCGCTCAATACCTACCAACCTCCACATTTAGGAAGCGGCAATGATAAGCCATCCCGCAAAAAACCGATGTTTCCGGTAATCGAAAGGCTGCGTGCTTTCCTGAAACATCATGGTCGTGAAGTAAGACTGCCGGTTGCTTACAGGGATCTCCAGAGATTCACCTACTCTTTGCCGGTTAAGGATAAAGAGGGTAAGGATACCATGTGGGAGACTGTAGTATACGATATGCGCGAGTGGGATTATATCCGCGAAGGACTGATCAGGATCTACGCTATCCTGAAAACAGAGGGCGATATGAGCTTCAGTAAACACCTTGATGTTGCCCGAATTGACTTTTGTGCCTTTGGCAACTCTCAGCCCTTCCGCATCAGGATCGTAAATAAGTTCAACGATAATTACGACCACTATTACATAAAAATTGCAGATGCCAGCCGGATCTACGGCCTGGAGCTGGAGCACCTGCTGTCGCCGAACCGGATCACTTTTTTCACAAGCAGGAACACGCTTGTGGAAGAGCACATCCCAGGTATTCCCGGGGACATTTTTATCCAGTCCTATCTCGATAATTCCGACACCAACAAAATAAGGTTCGCAAAAGAGTTTGTGAAATTCAACGAGCGCTGCTTTGTACGACTGCTTGGGGATATGCGCAGTTACAATTTCGTCGTGGATATTACTCCGGACATTGAAGATTTTCAATACCGGATCAGGGCTATCGATTTTGACCAGCAATCGTATGAAGGCAGGAAAAACCTTTACCTGCCACAATTCTTCAAAGAAAACAACCCTTTCGTGCAGACGACACTCAAATACCTGAATTCGGATTCCATCGCCCAGTACCAGACTGAAGAACGGACCATGATGGCCTTCCGGCTTGTATCTGCACGTTACCGGATCAAAGAGCTGCTGGATACAATGGGCCGGGACCAGATCTCCACGCCCGAAAAAATTCACCAGCTTGCCGGGGAACTAGCTGAATTTCACGGAAATGTCGCGTTAGGGAAAACCCACACAATGGGCAAACTGGTAAAACAGCACCTCAAGGTCTGTCTCCGCAAAAACCTGCTCATGATTCCCCGTTTCCAGGGTCGTTTTGAAGATTAGGGTTCCAAACCGATTAAATTCCCCCATTTTACCGGGTATTAGGTATATTAGCGCTCCATTAACGATTGCCACTGCCTGTATTTGATTCATTAAACAACCAGAAAAACAGATGAAAAAGTACAGCGCCGGCGTATTATTCGGCGAAGAATTAGAAGCCTTGTATAAGGACGCCAAAGCAAACCAGTTTGCTATGCCTGCCGTGAATACCATCGGCACTGACTCCATCAATGCAACACTTGAAGCTGCTGCAAAGGTGAATTCACCCGTAATTATCCAGTTTTCAAATGGCGGGGCACAGTTCATTGCCGGCAAGGGAATGCCGAACGACAGCCTCCAGGCCAATATTGCCGGTGCGATTTCCGGTGCGCTTCATATCCACAACGTCGCCAAATATTACGGTGTACCCGTAATACTGCATACTGACCACGCTTCACACAAGTGGCTGCCGTGGATTACAGCACTGGTTGATGCCGGCCAGGAATTCCATAAAGAAAAAGGAAGACCCCTGTTCAGCTCACATATGCTTGATCTTTCTGAAGAATCAATTGAGGAAAACATCCAGACTTCAGTTCAGTATTTCAAGCGCATGCAGCCACTTGGAATGGGAATTGAGATCGAGCTTGGCGTTACCGGTGGTGAAGAAGACGGAGTAGATAACAGCGGCATTGAAAATGACAAATTATATACCCAGCCACAGCACGTAGCTTATGCATACGAAGAACTGGGAAAAGTTGGCCGTCTCTTTACAGTTGCAGCAGCATTCGGGAATGTTCACGGGGTATACAGTCCCGGTAACGTGGAACTCCGACCTGAGATCCTCCATAACAGCCAGGTTTACATCCAGGAACAATACAAGACACAGGAAAAGCCGGTATACTTTGTATTCCATGGTGGCAGCGGATCACCCAAAGAGCAGATCCGTGAAGCACTTGGTTATGGTGTTATCAAAATGAACATCGATACCGACCTGCAGTGGGCGTTCTGGGAAGGTGTTTTAGGAAATTACAAGAAAAATGAAGGCTATCTCCAGGGCCAGCTGGGTAACCCAGAAGGCGCAAATAAGCCAAACAAGAAATATTACGATCCACGTGTATGGCTCAGAAAGGGCCAGGATACTTTTGTGAAGAGATTACAGGAAGCTTTTGAGGACCTGAACTGCATAAACAGGAACGGTTAAGAAATTAAAAACTCAAACGTAAAAAGAGCAGCGCCCCGAAAGCGCTGCTTTTTTCTTGCTATCAAGCCATTAGTATTAGTTTTGCGCTTTCTATAACGATTGCCAAAAAATAAACGATTATGCCATCTAAGAAGATCATTGACCTTTTGGGTGACAAAGCAGGCTACCTGCTGGATCACAAAAGTTCGACTTTTGACAAGTCTACCCTTACTCTCCCCTCTCCCACACATGTAGAAGAAGTCTGGATCAACAGCAACCGTAATAACCAGGTGCTGAGAAGTCTCCAACAATTGCTTTCACACGGCAGGCTGGCTGATACCGGGTATTGTTCCATTTTTCCCGTTGACCAGGGAATTGAACACAGTGCAGGCTCTGCCTTCGCTCCTAACCCAATTTACTTTGACCCGGAAAACATCATCCGGCTTGCCATTGAAGGCGGTTGTAGTGGCGTCGCCTCAACTTTTGGTGTACTTGGCCTGATGAGCCGGAAATATGCCCACCGGATCCCTTTCATCGTGAAGATCAACCACAATGAATTCCTTAGCATGCCTAACAGGTACGACCAGACGCTTTTCGGCACAATAAGATCCGCATGGAACATGGGCGCATCAGCTATTGGCGCAACAATTTACTGGGGCAGCGCAGAAAGCAGCCGCCAGCTTAAAGAAGTTGCAGAAGCTTTTGAGCTGGCCCATGAACTGGGCATGACCACGATCTTATGGTGTTACACCAGGAACAATGCGTTTAAAGTAGATGGGGTTGACTATCATACTTCCGCAGACCTGACAGGCCAGGCCAACCACCTGGGCGTAACAATCCAGGCAGATATCATCAAACAAAAACTTCCTACCAATAACGGCGGATACCTTGCTACCAAACACGGCAAAACGCACAAACTGGTTTACGAGAAACTCACTACAGATCACCCGATCGACCTGTGCCGCTACCAGCTGGCAAACTGTTACATGGGAAAAGTGGGATTGATCAATTCAGGAGGTGAAAGTAAAGGAGCCAGTGATCTTGCCGATGCAGTGGAAACGGCAGTGATCAATAAACGCGCCGGTGGTATGGGACTTATCCTCGGCCGCAAAGCATTCCAGCGTCCTTTTACGGAAGGTGT
Source organism: Flavihumibacter solisilvae (assembly GCF_000814475.1). Lineage (GTDB taxonomy): Bacteria > Bacteroidota > Bacteroidia > Chitinophagales > Chitinophagaceae > Flavihumibacter > Flavihumibacter solisilvae. Next base: position 154,766 of record NZ_JSVC01000021.1, read on the forward strand.
GGAAATGCTGAATGCAATCCAGGATGTATACCTGGATAAGGATATTACTATTGCGTGATACTTTCTCACAAGGACAGATGGTTTCTATATCTGTCCTTGTTTTCCCTGCATCATACAAAAGATCTCCATGTAAGTAAACGATTGACTGTCCAACACCTTCCCTATCATTTCAGCCGGCACATAATTATCAAACATAAATGTTTCATCATTTGCAGAACAATTGAACAAGGCGCATGGATAAAGATTGACAAGCCTGTTGATAATCTCCTTTGTTTCCTGGAAAAACGCCGGCAGATTCGCTTCGAAACTGATCAATTGTACGCTAACTGTAAGCCCTTCAAGTACCTCCTTCTCCATTCCTTCAACATCGATTTTGATGTAATCCGGAACACCATATATTGCAATAAGCTGGTCAAGAGTAGTAGTCTGAATATGATCAACCTGGTCAAAATGAATAACACCTTCGTTCGTTAATTTTCCTTCCATTTCATCGGCTCTCTTACGACTAAGCGTGGAGAGGCATCTTCCATGTGCCGGCGATAGCCAGGCCGACGCATAACCAGGCGAATCTGAAACAGCAGATTGAACCAGCGAAACCCGTTGATCACCTGAAAAACGGGCACTCAGCACCTTGAAATTTTCAGGATCCGGCTCACAAACTACTACATGCTTTCCCAAAGCAAGAAAAACTTCAGTCAGTATTCCTACATTGCCACCAATGTCAAAGACTAAACCGCGTCCTGCTTTAAGGATCCTGCCGTAATACGACAAGGCTTTTTTGTGGTCCCCGGCCAGGCCGGGATGTAACAAGCGGGTATATATCCGTCCTGGAATACTGAACTTGAGTTTGTAATACCAGTATGATTTCGATGCAGCCACTAAATCTCTATTTTCTTACAATCCGTATAATGACAACCACGGCAAAATTCAGGAGTTTCGTTTTTCAGCCACAGTTTCCTGAATTCACGAAATGATTCGCTGTTGAGCACCGGCATTAATCCTTCTTTAAACACATTACCGAAGCTCTTTTCTTTTGGAAAGGGCTTCGCACAGCAGGGGGCCATTTCACCATTCCAGCAAACATAAAAATGGCCCCAGGGCAGACCGCAGGTCTGGAAACCCTTTTCACTCCCTAATCCACTCCAGGTTATCTCAACATTCGTGGGATGCGACTTCAATCTACTGACTTCATCTTTGAACGCCTGGCTTTGATAAAAATCATAATAGGAAAGATCAACGCCTGTAATACAGGCCAGGTTGAAAATTGTATAGTTCACATACTTTATCCCCATCTCCTCAGCAAACTGAACGACTTCTTTCAAGTGAAAGAAATTCTCCTGGGTAACAACCATGTTCAGCATTACGTTTGTGGATGTATTCCGGCAGATCTCGGTAATGGCCTTAACATTCCCGCGGAACAGTTCGAAATCCGACTGCACGCGTATGGCATTATAAACGTCATTGATACCGTCAATGGAAATCTGGATCGTATCGAGCTTGCCGGCCATCAGGGATATCTTCTCTACCGTCTTTGGCAACACGGCATTCGTTGAGATCGATACAACAATCCCCTTATTTTTCTCCTTGATATAATCAACAATCCGGTCGATCTTCTTATACATGAGTGTTTCACCCATACCGGTCAACCCGATTGAATCAACATAAGGCACAAGCTCATCAACAATTTTTTTGGCATCGGATTCACTCATTAACCCCATGTCCATTTCTTCACCATACCCATATTCGCGCGGGCAAATAGTGCATTTCAGGTTGCAGTGGGCACTAAGTTCCAACATAACCGTAGACGGATGTGCAACCCGCGTCTGCCTCGTCGTTTTCAAGGCAAGATGATTCAACTTGTTGCCTGCATATCTGAACAGGTCCGGACCACCGGGCATATGCCGGACCCGCTTCATTACATTTTCAATAAACCTCTTAGTCATTGCTCATATTAGTGGCGCAACAGTACACTGGTCAGAAACCTTTTTTTACAGGTGCACTTGACGATCCGCCGTCACCCTCCTGTGGCATCAGAACGGCTGTAAACAAATTTTTTCCATCGAACAGTTTTTTTGCCGCCTGTTGAATATCCTGTACGGTAAGCTTCTGCACCATTGCTTCGTATTGCAGGAAATATTTCGGATCAGCATTTATCGACTGCTGGTCAAGCAATTCGGAAAGCCAGGTACTGTTCTCCTTAATTTCAGTTTTGTATTGTTCAATCCACTGCTTCTTTACTTTTTCAAGATAAGACGCAGCGGGTCCTTTCTGCACCAATATAGCTATTTCTGATTTGGCAGCTTTCAGCAGCGTATCAACTTTTTCCGGACCACAGGGAAGCTGCAGTACCATGGAATAGTTCTGGTACGGGGTCTTTTCCACACTTGTAAAAAAGCCTCCGCCATAAATGCCCTGGATCTTTTCCCTCAGTTCTTCGATGATCCGGATATTAAGGATCTCACCAATTGCATTGGCTTTCAGCTCAAGGTCTTCACTGTAAGGCACTTCGCCGGAATAGAATGCAAGTATCAGGCTTTTCTGTTCCTTACCTTTGTGCACGACGAGTTTTTTCTCGCCTTGCACCGGCCTTACTTTATTGTCTTTAACCTGGAACACTTTACCGCTGGATGGCAGGCTGCCCAGGTAGGTTTCAATCAAGGGAATCATCGAGTCAGTCTTAAAGCTGCCGACAAAAGCAAAATGCATTCCGCTGGCATCACCAATTCGTTCCTTATAAATGGATAAAATCCTGTCCACATTCAATTTGTCAAAATACGCTGACTGGGGAACCGCGATAGGCGCCAGCGGGTTGTTATTATACATAACCTTAAACAAGGTGTCTATGAATGCTGTTTGCGGATTTGACCCGATCGCAGCAAACTGGGATTTGTTCCGCTGTATAAATGAATTGAACAATGCCGTGTCTTTTCTCGGTGATGTAACATAGAGGTGTATCAGCTGGAACATGGTCTCTACATCCTTATTACCCGAGTTTCCATTAAAGCCATCGGTGATGTCGCCCATAGTTGGACTTACAGAAACTGATTTGCCGGCCAGCGCCTTCCGGAGATCGGTGGGACTGAACTCACCTACACCCATAGCTGATACAGCCTGGATCCCATACTCCACATTATATCGATCTGCTGCCCCATAATAGTTCTTACCTCCTGGCCTGCTTGCGCCCATTACAATCTGGTCATTCTTAAAATCAGTTGACTTGAGGGTTACAGTCACGCCATTGCTCAGCGTCAGTTTAGTTGTTCCCATCAGTTTGTCTTCACTTCTCTTTACGACCTTCCCCGGTTTTGGCAAGGTGGTCAAAAGCGATGCAGCCACAGCTTTTTCTTCGTATGGCTTGAGTTCCGCAGACTCCCTGGAAGCAATCGTTGCGAGAAGATCAGCTGGCGCAGGAACCGCAGCAGTACCACTTTCTGGGCCGGTCACATACACCAGCCTGTTTTTATCCGATGCAACCGAAGCAGCAAGTTTATTCACTTCATCGAGTGTGATCCCGGGCAACAACTCTTTATATAAGCTGAATTCCTTTTCAATACCCGGCATCATTTCACCAGTCAGGAAATTCCTGACATACTCTTCCACATATAACGAAGATTCGGTCTTGTCACGATTGTTATACATTCTTTCCATGCTCGACAATGAAGACTTCCTGGCACGATCCAGCTCCGTCGCGGTAAAGCCGAAACGTTTTGCCCGTTCGATTTCTTCTGTCAATGCCTCAAGGCCCCGCTTAATATCACCCGTGCCTACCCCTGCAAATGCACGGAAGTTTTCACTCCCCCGGATAAAATTACCCATGCCTGTAGCTGCGCCTACAAAAGGAGGATTCTGCTGCTGGGTAAGCTCCTGTAATCTTTGATTGAGCATATTCGTGAACAGTTGCCTTACCAGGTTCCGCCGGTAATCGCCAACTGTTTTTTCCGGCGCTGCAGGATAAATGGGATAATTTATACTGATGCTGTAACCAGTTGCTTCCTTATCAGTAACAACAACTGCTTCGCTGGAAGAGTAGGCCGGTATGGTGACAAATTCACGTTTCCGTTCATTCGGCGGGTTCTTCATTCCGGAAAAATGCTTTTTGATCATTTCCAGTGCCTTGTCAGGATCGATGTCCCCAACCACCGCTACAGCCATGAGATTTGGCCGGTACCAGTCCTTATAAAACCTCCTGATCACATCAGGCTTAAAGTTTTTGATTATACTGTCTGAACCTATTGGTAATCTTTCGGCATACCTTGATCCGGCAAATAGTTTAGGATAGATCTGCCGGAACATCCTGTCCTGTGCGCCTTTTCCCAACCTGCTTTCCTCCAGGATGATCGCTTTTTCAGATTGAATGTCCTCGTCAAGGTAAGTTACCTGGTGAGCCCAGTCTTCAAGGACCTGGAATCCTTTTTCCAGGTTTTCAGGCTTGTCTGTCGGGATTGGCAGAATATAAACCGTTTCGTCAAAGCTTGTATAGGCATTCAGGTCACTGCCAAAGCCCACGCCTATATCTTGCAGGAAGCTGATGATCTCGTTCTTCTTGAAATTTTTTGTTCCGTTAAAAGCCATGTGCTCGGCCATGTGAGCAAGACCTAGCTGATCATCATCCTCATTTATTGAGCCGGCATTGAGTGCCAGTCGTAATTCTACTTTTTGCTCAGGCTTTTTATTCTGCCTGATATAATACGTAAGGCCGTTATCAAGTTTTCCGATCCGGACAGCGGGGTCGGGACTAAGTTCACTGTCCAACTTTACCTGGGCACCAGCTGATAAAATACCTGTTATGAGAAACAGGAATATAATTATTCTCCGGGTGAAAAATGAAGATGGGAACATAGCAATGGGTTTAATTCTAATAGAATGCTAATGTATGGGCTTCAAAAAAAATAACCCGAACTCTTTTTCTGTTCGGGTTATAATACGGGTTCAGCGGTGGTATTTTAACGGGTAATAGCCTCTATCGGCTTACCCAGGCAACCATTGGGCATCTGGATTTGCAGCAATGCAGCTATCGTGGGTGCAATATCGGTCATATAAACTTCGTGATTTGACTTGCCGGCGGGGATTTTCCAGCCGTACCAGACCAGCGGTATATGTGCATCATATGGGTTCCATACGCCATGCCCGGTGCCGGTAGGGCCACCATCATAAACCGCGGGGTGAATGAGAATCTGGATATCGCCGCTACGAACCGGCAGGTAACCGAGTGTAATCATGTCTTTGATCTTAGCCGGCAGGGTGGTTTGTGCCACTTTTTCCAGTTCAAAGGCCCGGGCTACATCATCCCGCTTCTTCAGGAATTTGATAACAGCAGCGGAAACTGCACCCTCATCCATTTTAAGGCTGTCGATCACTTTATGATTCAGGTGTACCTGGAAGCTCATAATACTCAGCACAAGTTGCTGCTGGCCAAACAGGCTGCCTAGGTGACCATTTAACTCTGTCACCAGTTTTGTATCATCAAACAGTCCGGAAGGGATCTTATTCTCTTTCATGAAGCCAGGCGCGTGCGCCACACCATGGTCAGCTGAAATAAAGAACAGGTACTGTCCCTTTCCAACTTCCTTATCCAGGAAGTTGAAGAATTCGCCAAGTTCCTTGTCGAGACGGAGGTAAATATCCTCAGCCTCAATGGAGTTCGGACCGAAAGTATGCCCTACATAATCGGGAGAAGAAAGGCTGACTGCAAGCAGGTCGGTGAACTCATCGCGTCCAAGTTCTTCTGCCTTGAGTGCTGCTTTCGCCAGGGCAAGCGTCATCGTATTACCATGCGGTGTGGTTGCAATTGCACCGTAATTTTTCCCGATCATTTCCTTGAGATCGTAAGGAAACCCTTTTGCGTTTGTGCCAAAAGGTTTGCCTTCATATTCCTTTTCATCGGCGGTACTGTTTACATAAGTATTAAGCGGATAAAGCGTGCTCCACCCCTGCTGGTAATACTTGTCAACCATCTTTGAAGCGTTGAAATCAGATACCCAGGCCGGAAGGTCGTTACGGTAATAGGTAGATGTCACCCAGTTACCAGTACGGCCGTCGTACCAATACGCACCATTTGCTGCATGTCCGGCCGGCAGGATCGCGCCCCTGTCCTTCAATGCAATGCCGATTACCTTGGAACGGAAGTTTGTCGCCAGTTTCAATTCGTCCCCAATGGTAGAAGCCAGCATGTTTGCCGGACTCATTTCGCCGGCGGTAGAAGTGCTTCCTACTGTTTTCACCTTTTTATCTTCAGTACAGTATACAACACGGTTCAGGTGGTTATCATACCATGCATTTCCGGTTATACCATGGACCGCCGGAGTGGAACCGGAATAGATAGAAGCATGTCCGCACGCTGTAACCGTAGGGGAATAGGGAATAAAAGTATTTTCATTGGAAAAACCCTGTGTGAGAATCCGCCTGAACCCGCCATCCGCGCTGTAGCGGTCTGCGTAACGATACAGATAGTCCCACCTCATCTGGTCAACTACCAGTCCAACCACCAGTTTTGGTCTCTGAGGCTGGGCGCGGGCTTCGGAAACAGCAGAAAAACAAAGGGATACAGATAAAATTAACACGGAACAAATACGACGTACCATGAAAGTTTAGTTTCCGCAAAGATAATGGCCCAACACTTTCACGGATCCCTTAACCATTTGATAATAAAACCGCAAAAAAGTTACCTTTGCGACAATTTTAAATCCACAATTATTTTGTACATATGGCAGATATCTTCGAAAAGCTGGTGAAAGATGGAGGGCCGATTGGTCAGCACATGAAACGTGCACATGGTTATTTCGCATTTCCTAAACTCGAAGGGGAACTGGGCAGCCGCATGACCTTCCGCGGAAAAGAGCGGATCGTTTGGAGCCTGAACAACTACCTCGGACTGGCAAACCATCCTGAAACCAGGAAGGCTGACACAATCGCTGCAGAAAAGTGGGGAATGGGCTATCCGATGGGCGCCCGAATGATGAGCGGAAACAGTGTTCACCACGAACAGCTGGAAAAGGTATTGAGCTCGTTCGTTAACAGGGAAGACGCCATGTTACTGAACTTCGGTTACCAGGGTATCATGAGCTGTATAGACGCACTGGTGGGAAGACGGGATATTATTGTTTACGATGCTGAATGCCATGCCTGTATAGTTGACGGCATCCGCATGCACATGGGCTATAGCTATACTTTCAAGCATAACGACATTGAAGATTGCGAAAAGCAATTGCAGCGTGCCGCTAAAATGGCCGAAAAAACGGGAGGCGGAATCCTGCTGATCACGGAAGGCGTATATGGCATGAGTGGCGACCAGGGCAAATTAAAGGAGATCGTTGAACTGAAGCAGAAATATGAGTTTCGCATACTCATCGATGATGCACATGGATTTGGGGCGATGGGTCCAACCGGGGCAGGTACTGACGAAGAGCAGGGCTGCCAGGAAGGAATTGACCTGTATTTCTCCACATTCGTAAAATCCATGGGTAGCATTGGCGCGTTTATCGCCGGTCCTAAAGACGTACTCGCATATCTCCGTTACAACACTCGCTCACAGATCTTCGCAAAAAGCCTGCCTATGATCATCGTTGAAGGGATGCTTAAGCGGATGGAGATGTTGAAATCAATGCCGGAATTACGTGAAAAGCTTTGGAACGTAACACGTACCCTGCAGAACGGGCTTAGGGAGAAGGGATTTGACCTCGGCAAAACCAACACCATGGTTACCCCGGTTTATATGAAGGGCGATGTACCGGAAGCAACTGCGATGGTGCTTGACCTTCGTGAGAACTACAATATTTTCTGCTCAATCGTTGTATATCCTGTGATCCCGAAAGGCCAGATCATTTATCGACTGATCCCTACAGCGGCCCACAGCGCGGAAGATATCGAACTTACACTTAAAGCTTTTACTGAAACTAAGGCCAAGCTGGATGCCGGCGCATATAAAGCGGCTGAGATCCCGGATATGGCTGAAGCCATCTAAAAAAGGCTGGAACAAGAATTGAAAGGGTACCTGGTTCGGTAGAACCGGGTACCCTTTCCTTTTAATGGCCTTATAATCGCTGCAGATTAGTTCATTTCCAGATCATATATCCTGGGGTCATCCTAGGGTCATCTTAGGGTTATTCTAGGCTTTTTACCCTAAGATGACCCCAGGATAACTGTAGGATGTCCCCAGAATGCATGGAATAGCTTTGATACATTAGGAACGCATTAATCCGTCATTACTGATTGTTTGATTTTGGAGGAAGGAAGGAATAGAACAGGGACAAAAAAAATCCCGCCGGGAGGCGGGATGCACTAATCAAATACCATTAACCATTAAACCTTATCCTATGAAAATTCAAATATAAGATGTTAATGAGGTAACATTGGTTGCAAGAGGGAATTTTTTTTTTGGGCAAAAGGGAGTTTTTGACCCGAATCAATCTGATCTAAGTATTTACCTAGCTGATTTTTAGGTCACGTGTGTAAAAACGACACAAAAGGGGCAAATCGCCTACCACAGGTATAGGGTATGACGGTAACTAAATGTAATACGTTGCAGGCTTGTTAAAATATTCTTACCATGTGCTTTTGAACTTCTTCTGAAACTCCGGGAATGGCATCCGCTTGTACGCGCCATCGCCGAAGTACTTAACGATCAGTTCGAGCTCATTCGGGGCAAGGTAGCCGGGAATGGGCTGTGGTGTCTCACCAGGGGCCGGGATGATCACGGTGGTAGGATATGATAACTGCCCGCCGGTCAGCGCCATGGCGATCTCGTTGGTCTTATATTGCGTGTTGAAGGGATATTTCTTTCCCTGCCAATCCACCGCCGAGCGGGTTTCTGCGTCCAGCTTTACCGTATAGAACTTTTCCTTTAAGTAACTGATCACATTCTTGTTACGATAAGTTCGTTTGTCCATAACCTTACACCAGCCGCACCAGTCGGTGTAAAGATCAATGAGTACGGGCCTGGGCGACTGCCGGGCAGCAGCTTCGGCATCAGCAAGACTGATCCATCGCATATCCTTATCCGTTGATTCCTGCGCGATAGCGGTATTCACGGCGAAGAGCAGAATTATGGGGACGATAAACTTTCGCATGTTTAACTTTGTTGTTACCAAAAATAAAACACCAGGATGCAAAGAATTGTTATAGCTATCACCGGCGCTAGTGGTTCAGTGTATCCAAAACTATTGCTCGACAAGCTGGTCACAATGAAAGACCAATGGCAGGAATTGTCTGTTGTTATGACCGACAACGCCCGCATAGTATGGCAAACAGAACTTGGAACGAGCGGTTACGACAACTATCCCGGTATCCGGTTCTTTGATAAGAACGATTTTAACGCGCCTTTCGCATCCGGTTCCGGAAAATATTCCACCATGATCATTATTCCTTGTTCAATGGGTACCCTTGGAAGAATAGCTACCGGCATTTCAAACGACCTTATCACAAGGGCGGCGGACGTAATGCTCAAGGAAAGACGTAAACTTATCTGCGTAGCCCGGGACACCCCCTACAACCTGGTCCATATCCGTAATATGGAGACTATTACACTGGCGGGGGGTATCATCTGCCCGGCCAGTCCGTCATTTTACAGTAAACCGGAAACGGTCGAAGCGGTTGTCGCTACAGTGGTGGACCGCGTACTGGATCTAGCAGGCTTAACTGTTAAGACTTTCCGCTGGGGCGGAGAATAGCCAGCTTTTATTTAATTTGCCAATTCAAAATTGCAGTCTGTTGTTCAGTTTTGAATACCATTCATACGATTATTTCAAGCTCCTAAGCGATCTTGCCGCGACGATGGGCACAAGTGTGAAGGACAACAAAATAATTTTCCCTCATCACGTTGCCGACGGCTACCTGCAATGTATTGAGCTTCCCAATGGCTTACAAGCCATCATTTCCGATTACAAGCTTAACGACCAGTATTATCTTAAACGGGAGAAGATTCCTAAAGAGTATTATGTACTCAGGTATGAGGACATAAAGATCGAAGAGGAAATGACCCTCAAGATAGATGGTGAAGTACTGCGTACGCGCAATGAACACCATGCAGGCATTTATCTCACAAGTACTCTTTTTGACGTTTCATACCTTGGGCGCAAGGGCACTTCCATAAAAGGCATTAATATCATTTTCAGCAAGGAGTGGCTTGCAGAACACTTACGGATAACCGATCCTGAAGAAGTGCTCACTACCTACCTGAATATGAAAACAGGCAGCTACACTATTGAACCGATCGATAACGAATACCGCCGGTATTTCAATGAAATCCTGCAATCTGAAGAAGACAGTCCGCTACGGATTGCCACCATCCAGAACCGGATCATGCTACTGATCGAACGCTTTTTTGCAAGGTTGTATGAGAAGAGCCGCACGCTCATGGCCAGTCCCAAGATCTCGAAACATGATGTGCACCAGTTGATGCGCGTTGAATCATTGCTGACAAAAGATGTTTACAGTCGCCCCCCGACAATTGACCAGCTTGCCCAGGAGGCAGCCATGAGCTCTGCGAAACTGAAAAAGTTGTTTAAAGAAGTTTATGGCACCAGCATATATGCTTATTACCAGAAACAACGCCTGAATGTGGCCCGCGATATGCTGCTGAGCGGAGATTTTACAGTAAAAGAGGTCGGGTTGCAGGTTGGTTACTCCAACCTCAGCAATTTTGCAGCTGCATTTAAAAAGGAGTTTAACATTCTGCCAAGCGAGATACGAGCATAAAAAAATCCCCGCGGACGACCGTCCTTTCCGGGGATTCTTATTAAATGAGTTTCTTTGTCAGCGCAGGTCCACTTCTTCGACACCTGGATACTTCTTCTTGTCAAATACGAACATATCATCAGCAATTGCAGCTTTAGAATTCATATTGCTCACTGTATATGTGTATTTGTTGCCATTTTTCTCAAGAACTTTCGTGCTGTGAATGGTCTTGGTTCCCTTGTCTACATACACGTAAACCTTATGAAAAGCCTTGCTTTTGTCCGTAGGAGTCATCTCAATTTCCTGTAGTGTCTTTGTGCCAACTTTCTTTTCACCATTCATCTTATAGTAGAAGTCCTTATCGTAAAAATTGGTGAACAGTTTTTGCGGAGTAATGGTGGATTGTCCAGGCTCAAATTTGGTGATGGTCACCTCATTGGCAGCCTTGTCGTAAGTCCAGATATTTTTGCCATCGCAATAAATATCCTGTCCAGTGATATTAACCCGGTATTTTCCATCTTTCATGTAAACTGTCCCTTTCTTAACACCCTGTACCTTGCCATTTCCGTCTTCAACCTGGAGACTGAATGAGGACTGAACTGCCTTAAACGATTTAAACTTTGAACTAACCGCATCAAGCACGGATTTCGCCGCCGGATCGCTCTGAGCCATCACAAAGTTTATTGATACCACGCTAAACATCACGGCCAGCAAAATGGAAAGTTTCTTCATAAGTACTTTTTTGAACAATGGGTGCAAAGATATTCTTTTAGATGCAGTGATTGGACCAATGGTTGGAATCCAGGATTAACGCCGGTGAACGCTTTAACAAATATTAAGGTATTTCCTAAACGATCCGGGAGAGCAATTCTTCCAGTTCGACCTCAGTTTTAATAATCACCTCCCTGGCTTTGCTTCCGAGATTCGGACCTACCACTCCGGCGCCTTCCAGCTGGTCCATCAATCGGCCTGCCCTGTTGTATCCCAGTTTCATCCTCCTCTGGAGCAGTGAAGTGGAGCCAACCTGGTTCTGGACGATCAGTCTGGCCGCTTCCTCAAATAACGGATCCTTATCATTCAGGTCAAAGTCCTTTCCCTCCATGTCTTTCTCGTCAACATATTCCGGCAAAAGGAATGCCTGGGGGTAACCGCGTTGTTCGCCGATAAAAGCGGTAACGTCTTCAACTTCCGGGGTATCGACAAATGCGCACTGCAGCCTGGTGAGCTCACCATTGTAAGAGATGAGCATATCTCCCTTTCCGATCAACTGTTCAGCACCGCCTGCATCAAGGATGGTTCGACTATCGATCTTTGATGAAACTTTAAATGCGATCCGCGCGGGGAAGTTTGCTTTAATGGTACCCGTGATAATATTTACCGAAGGACGCTGGGTTGCAATGATCAGGTGAATTCCTACCGCCCTGGCGAGCTGTGCAAGCCTGGCAATTGGCATTTCCACTTCTTTACCTGCGGTCATGATGAGATCGGCAAACTCGTCAATAACAAGTACAATAAAAGGCAGGTATTGGTGCCCTTTCTGCGGATTCAACCTGCGCTTTACAAATTTCTCATTGTACTCTTTGATATTCCTTGTTCCCGCCTCTTTCAGCAGGTCATACCGGTTGTCCATCTCAATACACAGGGCATTAAGCGTATTGATCACTTTTTTTGTATCTGTAATAATCGCTTCTTCTTCGCCCGGCAGCTTGGCAAGAAAATGCCTTTCAATGGTCCTGTAAAGGCTTAATTCGACTTTTTTCGGATCCACCAGCACAAACTTAAGCTGCGACGGGTGTTTCTTATATAAGAGCGATACAAGTATTGCGTTCAAGCCCACTGACTTTCCCTGACCTGTCGCACCCGCCATTAACAGGTGTGGCATTGCAGCGAGATCAACAATGAAATTCTCATTGTCGATTTTCTTCCCTACTGCGATTGGCAGGCTATAGTTGTTATGCTGGAATTTATCCGAGCTCAGCAGGGTCTTCATGCTCACAACAGTCTTTTTCACATTCGGCACTTCAATCCCGATGGTTCCCTTTCCCGGAATTGGCGCTATGATCCGGATGCCCAACGCGGCGAGGCTCAGGGCAATGTCATCTTCGAGGTTCTTGATGCGCGAGATCCGCACGCCCGCAGCCGGTACAATTTCATAAAGCGTCACGGTAGGGCCAACCGTGGCACTGATCTTCTGGATCAGGATATCGTAGTTCTTGAGTGTGTTGATGATCTGGTTCTTGTTCGCTTCCAGTTCAGCAGGATCCTGTACGATCTTTTCACTGCCATGGGTTTCCAGGAGATCCATCCCCGGGTATTTATAATCCCTCAGGTCGAGTGTCGGCTCATAAGGTGCAAGCTCTTCTGTCTTATTCTCACTGCCTTCGTCCTCTTCCTCCTTCTCCGGGGCAGCCGGTTTTATTTCAAGTTCAAGATCATTTACCGGAGCGGAAACAATTACCGGTTTAACGGGAGGAGGTGGCATTTCCACATGAGTCAGTCTTTCAGGTTGTTCCGGTGGCAGGGACGGTTCCGGTTCAAACGGAATTTCTTCTTCTTCCCTATTCACTTCTTCTCGTTCAATTACTTCAAGTGGAAATTCGTCAATTGGTTGCGGGGGAGGTATCACAACGATCCCGCTTTCTTTTTTCAAACCATTCTTCTTAGCCTTGTCTTCAATAAAAAGCTTCGGTGAGGGTTCATCTTCATTTTTCCCAACTTCTTCCTCACTGGCAAGGGGCTGAACTTCCGGCTGCGATTTCTTCACAGGAAGGGAAGGCATTTTGGGAACTGTGAAAACCGGGTTGAACCGCCAGATGAAATAGGCAAGTCCACCCACCAGCAGGATCGCTCCTGTGCCTACCGTTCCAAGGAAGCTTTCCATCCAGTTGCTGATCATTGTACCGACAGCTCCTCCCCATGGAAATGTGCTGGCACTCGCAAAAAAAGCAAACGCTACACTGAAATACAGTAGGCCAATAAGTACATAACGGACATTCCGGGCCAGGCGGAACAATTTTTTGCCAAAAAGGAGGTTGGCACCTGAGACAAAAAACAGGCTGCAGACAAAATAGGAAGCCAGCCCGAACGCCTTATAAAAGAAAAAATGTGAAGCCCAGGCTCCCAGCCTGCCGAGCAGGTTTGCCACCCTGATGTCGTCGCCAAAAAGGAAGTCACTTCCGCCGCGAAAAACCTTATCCTGGTCTTCCTTCCATGTGAACAGGTACGATGTAAAGGCTATAAAAAGGAAAACGGACAGCAATAGCAGGACCGCACCAATGATCTTATGAGTACGTTCGTCTTTCACCAGCGATTTCACCTCAACTTTCTCCTCTTTCTCCGGCCGCAGATCAACCGGTTCGGGTATTGGTTTTTTCTTGGACTTCAGCTTATTTGCCATAGCCACAAATATACATTTAGCAGCAAAAGAAATTGTATTTTGGAAGCTATGCACCGGCAACTGCTTATATTTTTTTTCCTGATCATATATAATCTGCCTGCTTCAGCCCAGTTACAAAACCCGGGACGGGATACTATACGTGTTAGTTCTTTCCGGTTGTTCCGGCCAATTAGTAATGAAACGGGAATCTTTATCGATTCCACGAGAATAGTGAATACAGAACACATTCTCCGGCTGCCTGGGCTGCAGTCCATTCCCCTTGCTATGAACCGGAAGCTGAGCCCGAGATATATCGGAAAACCCTGCTTCCTTCAATTCAGTATTTTAAATGATACAGACTCTTCCACGAGTCTGTATTTTCTTCCGGGCTTTTATTTCAACAACATCAATTTATATAAATGGAAGCAGGGATCGGGAAAGTTTGAACTGGTATCCAGTTCATCCACCGGCCAGACAGTAAACCGGAATGTGGTCAGGAAACTCGACCTGGCGCCAGGAGAATTCGCTGTTTATATTACTGAACTGGATTTTATCAAGACAACTGTCAACACTATTACGCCAACGCTTACATACGAGTATTATCTACCCTTGCTGATCAGCCAGTTCCAGAATGAGCGCAGGCTCAGTTCCATTATCACTTATCTCATCTGCGGCATAATGCTGATGATGATCTTTTATTCCCTGGCTGCGTATTACATGAACCGCAATTCGGCGTTTCTTTACTATTCCGCATATGCAGGGTTGCTGGGGCTGATGTTTTTCCTGAAGGCCTACATGTTTAAACGGCCCACCGGATCAAATTTTTATTTTGAAAGTTATTTTGACTTCATCTTACAGGCGACAGGCACCATATTCTACTTTATTTTCCTGCGAAGGTTTGTGAATGCACGTGCAGAATTCCTGCGCCTTGAAAAAGTGCTTTACAGCGTCCAGTTGCTGACCGTCGGCGGTATGATTCTCTTTACTTTCTTTAATTTTTTCAGTGACGAGTTCAGGTGGCAAAACCTGACGGAGAATTTTATAAAATATGCATGGTCTTTCAGTACGATCTTCTTTATCGGGTATGCGCTTTTTAACCGAAGCCAGATTCTGCGGTACCTTGCCATCGGCCATACCTTCCTGTTCGCCGGCGGTTTGCTGTCACTTTTCCTGATCAACTCGTCGCACCGGTTTGCCAATGCTGTATCACCACTGATTAACGATTCATTGTTCTGGTATGAAATGGGAATCCTTTTCGAACTGGTATTCTTCCTTGTTGCGCTTTCGTTCAAAAACCGCCAGGATATCAGTGCAAGGGCGAGGGAAAAGGAAAGATTGCTTATGGAGTATGAAAAAGGCGCAATGGAAAAACAGATGGCCATCCTTGCCGCGAAACAGGAGGAACGTAATCGCATTTCTGCCGACATGCATGATGAACTGGGTTCAGGGGTAACTGCTATCCGGCTGATGAGTGAACTTGCCAAAGCAAAGATGAAAGACTATACATTGCCGGAAATTGATAAGATCTCCAACTCTGCGAATGACCTGATCACTAAGATGAATACGATCATCTGGACAATGAAAAGTTCAAATGATTCCGTAGACAATATGATCGCATATGTGCGGGCGTACGCGGCTGAATTTCTCGACAATACTGATATCCGGTACCGGGTGCAATACCCTGATAATCTGCCGTCAATTGAGCTGACGGGTGAGAAAAGGAGGAATATTTTTCTCTGTATCAAGGAATCGTTGAACAACATTGTAAAACATGCAAGGGCTAGCGAAGTGCTGATAAGTTTTAAAATCGGCCCGCACCTGGTTATACAGATCCACGACAATGGGACCGGACTTCAGCCCGACACCATGCGCGAGTTCAGCAATGGACTTACCAATATGCGCAAAAGAATGGAAAACATTGAAGGGCATTTCAGCATCCGTACCCACGAGGGAACTATCGTTACCTTAAGTATCCCGCTTGAGTAATCCTCCGAGTAAGAAGAGCCAGCCGGCCACAAAGAACAACCCGCCTATAGGTGTAATAATACCAATGCCGCTGTACCCCACTGTCTGTGTTGCTTTCAGGAAAGTAAGCAGGTAAAGTGATCCGCTGAAAAGCAGGATACCGGTAAAAAAACACTGTGCAGCGCGTTTCATCCGGATGCCGGGAAAATGGATAGCTGAAAGCCCCGTAGCGAGTAACGCAAACACGTGGTAGAAATGATAACGGACGCCGGTCTCGAAAGTTGACACCGTTTCAACCGGAACATATTGTTTTAGACCGTGTGCGCCAAAGGCTCCAAGGATCACGGCAAGTGCACCTAAAATGGCGGCTGAAGACAGGATAGACCTACTCATGCTCAATTGCAGATTTTATTTGTTCAAGTGAAAGCGTTTCTTCCGGCAGCACGAGATGTGCCTGTTCATAATAGAGTTTCCGGTCGTGCAGTTTCTTAACGATAAAGGCCTTCATTTCGTAATCAGGAATATCGCGAAGCAAGGGCCGGTGATTCTTCTCCTTCATCAGGCGTTGCAACAGCACCGGCGTTGAAGTATTCAGCCAGATCACTTTACCATTATCTTTCATGAAATCGATGTTGCCAAAAAAGCAGGGAGTTCCGCCACCGCAGGAAATAACCATATTCCCGTTTGCTTCTGTAAGTGTGGTAAGTAGTTCTTTCTCGAGCATCCTGAAATACTCCTCTCCTTTTTCGCTGAAAATTTCGGGGATCGTCTTATTCTCATGCTGCGTTATAACATCATCGAGATCATAAAAAGGTACTTTCATGCTGGCTGACAGAAGTCGTCCCCAATGCGACTTGCCACTTCCCATAAATCCTATCAGGTAAATGCGCATGTTATTTGAAAGCATTTAGTCCGGTAACATCCATACCGGTGATCAGTAAGTGTATATCATGGGTACCTTCGTAGGTGATGACGCTTTCGATGTTCATCATATGGCGCATTACAGGGAATTCGCCTGTTATGCCCATTCCGCCGAGGATCTGGCGGGCATCACGGCATACATTGTGAGCCACTTCGCAGCCGTTTCTTTTTGCCATACTCACCTGCGATGCTGACGCCTTGCCATCATTCATCAATACGGCTACACGCCAGTTGATCAACTGTGCTTTGGTAATTTCAGTCACCATTTCCGCAAGCTTCTTTTGCTGCAGCTGAAAACCACCGATCGGCCGGTCGAACTGTACCCTTTCTTTTGAATACCGCAATGCGGCATCGTAACAATCCATTGCTGCACCTACCGTACCCCAGGCAATGCCGAAACGTGCCTTGGTAAGACAACTCAACGGCCCTTTCAACCCTTTTACATTGGGAAGGATATTCTCCTTCGGCACTTTCACATTATCGAAAACCAATTCGCCGGTAGCAGAGGCCCTGAGACTCCATTTACCATGAGTAGTCGGTGTGCTGAAACCTTCCATTCCCCGCTCCAGGATCAAACCATAAATTTCTCCCTGCTCATCCTTCGCCCATACGACAGCAACTTGCGCGAAAGGCGCATTACTGATCCACATTTTAGAACCGTTAAGGATCACGTGGTCACCGGCATCCCGGAAATTTGTCAGCATGCCTGCAGGGTTGCTGCCATGATCGGGCTCGGTAAGCCCGAAACAACCCAACCATTCGCCGCTTGCCAGTTTTGGAAGGTATTTCCGGCGTTGCGATTCACTTCCAAACTCATAGATCGGGAACATTACCAGTGAGCCCTGCACGGAAGCGGTTGAACGGACACCGCTGTCACCCCGCTCCAATTCCTGCATCATCAATCCGTAGCTGATATAATCCAGTCCGCCACCACCGTAGTCGACCGGAATAGTGGGGCCGAAGCATCCCATATCACCCAACTGTTTAACAATCTGCGTTGGAAACTCAGCTTTCTGCGCGTAATCTTCTATAATCGGAGAGATCTCTTTTTTTACATAATTGCGAACTGCGTTCCTTACCATCAGGTGCTCTTCTGAAAGCAACTCATCCAGGTTCAGGTAATCGGGCGATTGAAATTGGTCCGTGGACATGGCAAATATTTAGTTGAGCTAATGTAGGTCAATAAGTGAATAGGTCAATCGGTGAATAAGGAATGAAACTTATGAGAAATACTGCGACATTTCGGTGCTGTATTGCTGTGCAATGGCAGCGGCCTCCGTGGCAAAAGACTCATTTTCGGCGGCATAAATAATCGCACGGCTTGCATTCACCAACAGGCCGCAGTCGCTGTTCATTGCCTTGTCTGAAATTTCACTGAGACTGCCTCCCTGGGCACCCACACCGGGAACCAGGAAAAAATGATCAGGTAAGATTTTCCTGATATTGGTAAATTCTTCAGCCTGAGTAGCACCAATTACAAACATCAGATTTTCCGGGGTACCCCATGATGACACCGTCTTCAGCACTTTTTCATACAGGTACTGACCGTCTGTCTTTTGCAGTTCAAAATCCTTTGCGCCTTTGTTGGATGTCAGTCCCAGTACAATTGTCCATTTGTCTTTATATTCCAGGAATGGCTGAACACTATCCGCGCCCATATAGGGTGCTACAGTGATGGCGTCAAACGCCAGGGTTTCGAAAAATGCTTTTGCATACTGGGCACTTGTATTCCCGATATCACCGCGCTTGGCATCAGCAATTTTAAGATGTGTTGAAGGGATATAATTCACTGTTTCCTCCATTGCCGCCCAGCCTTTAAGTCCCATTGCTTCATAAAATGCCGTATTGATCTTATAACTCACGCAATAGTCTTTGGTGGCATCAATGATCGCCTTATTAAATGCAACTATAGCGTCGGGACGCGACTGAAGGAATTTTGGGATTCGGTCAAAATCAGTATCAAGTCCCACACAGAGGTATGACCGCTTATTCCTGATCTGGCCGATTAACTCAGTTCTGTTCATTCTGCGAAGATAGTCATTACTGGCTGTCGGGAAGGGCTGCCAGCGCTGTTTCAATCACTGACACAAACTTCCAGATCTCTTCATAACGGTTATATAAAGGAACAGGAGCGACGCGAATGACGTCTGGTTCACGCCAGTCCGCAAAAAAACCTGCTTCTGTCAGCTGCTCAAAGACTCTCTTTCCATGCACAGGAATCAACAGTGACACCTGGCAACCTTTTTCCGGTGTATTTCCTGGCGTAAGGATCTCTATCCTGCGGGTTCCAGGCCTGGATTGAAGCTGATGGAGCAGGAAGAGCAGGTAGCTGCTCATCTGCTGGCCTTTCTGAATCAGCCGCTCAAAGCCCGCTTCTGCAAAAATCTCAAGCGATGCACGGTGAGCGGCGTACAGGATGGGGGAAGGTGTACTCAGCTGCCAGCCTTCTGCAGATCCGGCAGGAATAAAGCCCTTTTCCATTTTGAAGCGAGTGGATTTTTCATATCCCCACCACCCTGCCAGCCTGGGAATTGAAGGGTTCTTGTGATAACGCTCATGAATATAGGCTGCACCCATGGCACCGGGGCCACTGTTCAGGTATTTATAGCTGCACCAACAGGCAAAATCCACGTTCCATGTGTGCAGCCGCAGCTCGATGTTTCCGGCGGCATGGGCAAGGTCAAACCCCGCAAGGGCACCAACGCCATGAGCCGCCCTGGTGATTGCCGCCATATCAAAGACCTGGCCTGTATAATAATTAACTCCGCCCCATAAAACGAGAGCAAGTTCATCACCGCAGCTTTCGATGGCGGAAATAATATCATCATGCCTGATCAGGTATTCCCCTTCATGCGGGGAAACTTCGATGATAATATCCTCCGGGCTCAACCCCAGGTGCTTCACGTGCGTTTCAAGCATGTACTGATCGCTGGGAAATGCCTTTGCTTCGCAAATGATCTTTTTTCTCCTGCCCGATGGCCTGTAAAAACTCACCATCATCAGGTGCAGGTTTACTGTCAGTTGGTTCATTACTGTCAGCTCCGACGGCAATGCGCCAACAATACCTGACAAAGGGAGGATCAGATGATCATGATAGTCGAGCCAGGGATCATCACCCATAAAAAAAGCTTCCACACCGTAACGCGCCCATTGCTTCAGAACGCGGTCGACATACCCGGCGGTTCGTTTAGGTTGCAGGCCCAACGAATTCCCAAGAAAGTAAACCTGTTCAGTATCATTTACCGTTGGAATGATAAATTCTTCACGAAAGGACCGTAGTGGATCCTGCGCATCCAGTTGCTTCGCGTATGCCTGACTGTTATTCATATTGTCAACAAAAAATAATTAAATACTTCCGGTGCGACCACCATCAACGGGAATACTTGTGCCATTTACATATGACGCTGCCGGTGTTGCGAGGAATGCTGCCACCGCAGCTATCTCACTGGCAGTTCCAAACCGTTTGGCCGGAACCTCCGCAGCCATAGCAGCAGCCTGCTCCTCCTGTGAAATGCCTTTTTTCCCTGCCAGCGTAGCAGTCAGGCTATCGAGCCTTGCCGTACTTGTAAAACCGGGTAGAACATTATTAACCGTGATACCAAACTCTGCAAGCTCATTGGCTAATGTTTTTGCCCATGAAGCAACAGCACCGCGAATGGTATTGGAAACGCCCAGGTTATGCAGCGGGATTTTGACAGACGTGGAAATGATGTTTATGATACGGCCGTACTCTTCACTTTTCATACCTGGTACCACTGCCTGAACAAGTCCGTGATTTATCACAATATGTTGTCGAAAGGCAGCTTCAAAATCGTCACGTTTTGCATTCAGGATAGGGCCAGCCGCCGGGCCGCCCGTGTTATTAACCAGGATGTGAATCGGCTGCTCGCCGGTTAACTTTTCAATAGCTGCCTGCACCTGCTCAGGTGCCGTAAAATCGGCAACAGCATATTTGTGCAATTGGGCCGCTGTTCTCCCGAGCGAAGACACCGCTTTTTCCAGGGAGGCTTCATTTCTCGCGATCAGGATACAATTTGCGCCGAGCAATGCAAGCTCCTGAGCCACTGCAAGACCGATACCCTGGGTGCTTCCGCATATCACTGCTGTTTTACCGTATAATGAAAGTTCCATCAGTGTTATTTAAGTTGACGATAGAGGTCAGGATAATCAGAAATCAATCCATCAACCCCCAATGCTTTTAACTGTTTCATTTCTTCGATCCGGTTCACGGTCCACGGAATCAGTTTCATCCCCTTTTCATGACAACTGGCAACAAGTTCGCGGGTGACAAGTGAACTATTCGGGCTATAAATATCCGGAACATACCCGAGTTCATTCAGCTGTTCTGCCAGGGAACGCTTGTCATGCCCTTCGATAAGCATGGCTGTTCGCAGCGCAGGGAACTCTGCATGAATATATTTCAGTGTCCTGAAATCAAATGACTGGATACAGGTCCTTGACTCTACCTTTTTGCTCAATACAATACCTGCCACCAGTGATGCAAATTGTTCCGGAGCAGGATGAAACACATTGTCGCCCTGCGGACTGCATTTTGTTTCGATGTTGTAATACGGTTTCGGTCTTCCTGTACTGTCTGCATGCATTTCGGCCGCATCAATAACATCAGCCAGCAACGGTTTTACAGCCCCAATTTTCTTTTGCTGTGGAAAATCAGGGTGACCTCTTCTTCCTACATCATATAATTGCGTAACGGAATAGGTCATTCGAAAAATATTCGTCTGCTGTTCTGTACCGGGATCAACCGGCCGACCGTCAGGATCAGTGCTTATTTTGCTGTTAAACCATGGTTCATGCGATATTAACACTTTATTATCGCCTGTAACCACCGCATCCATCTCGAGCGTGGTAACGCCAAGATCCAACGCCATTTTCATCGCAGGTATGGTATTTTCCGGAAGCAGGCCACGGCATCCCCTGTGTCCCTGCAGGTCGAATTCAGGCTGAACACCTGGTATCATGATAAGTATTGACAATACAATTATACAACTGATCATATCGGTTCTGCATCACCGTTGGGAAATACCTTTTCTTTCCTTTTGCTCATTATCTCCGCCACGCGCATGTCTTCTGCACTTCCCTTCTGCAGGTGGCTGATGATGTTATCATAACCGGCCTCGTTTCGGTTCTGGCTCATTTTAAAGACATGCTTAATCTCCGTAACTTCAATCTCGAAAGCAGTGATCGCCTTCATCATGTTCCTGACATAAGTTTCATCCAGTTGATGCACAAGGGAGGGAGAATCTTCTCTGGCCTCAAAATGCCGGGTGAGACGGGAAAGAAAATCAAATAACCCGTCATCATCCAGGAAACGCAGGGAGCCGTGTGCATGAACGGCCTGGTAGTTCCAGGTACTCGCGGTTTTTGGATCAGTATACCAACTGGCACTGACATAACTGTGAGCTCCGGAAAATATTGCCAGTACGGATGGGTTGTTTTGAAAAGCTCTGGTATGGTCCTGTTTTTTCATGGTATGGCCGAGCAGGTACAGGTGGCCGTCCCTTTCTTCGATCAGTACAGGAATATGCGACGCTACTGGTTGTCCGGCAGCGCTTATACCGCACAGTATGATAAAGGGATGTGCTTTCATGAAAGCAAGAACTTCCGCATTATCAACCGCCTTGAAATGAGGGAGATCATACATAGCATGAAGGTATCTAAAATATTTTTTGTAAATTCTATCGTTGAAATTCAATCCTGTTTATGTATAAAAGCCTGGTTGCGTGCCTTGTTATCGTGATGATGGTGTCTACCGGATCCATGGCTGCTGACACGGTCTATTATAGTGTAGTTCAACATGGTCAATTCACCGGCAGACATCTCCGCTGGAAAGACAGTCCCACAGAATATGGCTATTTCCTTGAATACAACGATGCCGGAAAAGGTCCTTCCATACTCAGCAAAATAACCGTCAATTCACTGGGCCTGCTGAGCACTCAGTATATTACAGGTTTCGATTATTATAAAGCACCAGTGAATGAAAGCTTCGAAGTAAAGGATGGCAAAGCTTACTGGAAAAACGGGATCGAGAAGGGGTCAGCAACTTTCAGCAATGAAATATATTCAGGCTTGAATTCACTTCCAGGTGAAATTGAATTGCTGTTGAATGTACTACGCTATACGGGCAGGAAACAAACGACAATTTTACCGGCAGGAACCCGCGAAGTGAAGAAGCTTGTCAGTTACCAGATGAGGGGAACAACAAACCGGGTCACGCAACTTGACCTGATTTCAGTTGCAGGCGGTGGACACGCTCCCATTTATCGTTGGGTTCACCAGGATAACCGGCTCTTCGCCGCTGTGAGCGACGGGGTATCGATTATTGAGGCGGATCACGAAGAGCTTGTGGATACATTGTTGTCCATTCAGAACCAATTTACATTCGCCTTCCTGAATAAAGTGGCAGTTGAAAGCATGAAACGTCCGCCCTCAGGTTTCGCTATCAAAAATGTCACACTGTTTGAGGCCGATTCAGGTAGAACAGCAACGAACAGAACAGTGTTGGTCAGGGGTGATACAATCGAAAAAGTGGGTCCGGCAGGAACAGTCATCATTCCGTCGAATTATACCGTGATCGATGGTACAGGCAAATTCCTCATGCCAGGATTATGGGAGTCCCACGGGCATTTTTTACCGGAAGACGGACCATTCATGCTGGCGCAGGGAGTTACCAACTTCAGGGACATGGGAAATAACAATGTGGCACTACGAAAGGCACAGCGCATGATGGCAGCAGATAGCCTCCCCGGCCCGGATATCAGCGTATTTTCCGGTATACTGGACCTCGCTAATGAACAGACCGTCCCAACCGTTGGTATAATCGAGACTCTGGAACAAGGTCTTGCCCAGATCGAGCAGTATCACAAAGACAGCTGCAAACAGATCGTGTTGCATGGTTCCATTTATCGTGACTGGGTAACACCGCTTGCCGACAAAGCTCATGAACTGGGGATGAGGGTATGCGGCCAGATCCCGGCGAGAACGGTGGCACGGCAAGCCTTATACCTGGGTTATGACGAAATCAGTCAGCTGAACATGATTGCCCTGAATTTCCTGACTGACACTGTGGACACCCGCAGCATGAACAAGTTCTTCATTCCAGGCAGGTACGGACATACAATAGATATGAAAGGAAATGTGTTCCTTGCTTTCATGAAATTGTTGAAGGACAGGGAAACAGTAATTGATCCGACGATGAGCCTGCTGGAAAGAATGTATACGTACAAACCGGGTAAAATAAACGCTGCATACCAGCCACTGGCCTCCTTCCTGCCCCCGGATATAAAACGGGAAGTAATTACGGGCGGGTACATAGATACTGATTCGCTTTCAAAGCAATACCAACAGTCATATGCCCACATGAAAAGAATACTCAAGGCAATTTATGACAACGGAAATATAATAATTGCGGGCACTGACGGTGGAATACTCCAGCATGAACTGGAGATCTACAGTGAGTGCGGGATTGCTAATTCAGATGTGCTCCGCAGTGCGACCTACTGGCCGGCACAGGTTACCGGCAACCTGGATAGGTCAGGAACTATTGAAGCAGGGAAGACTGCCAATATGATCCTGATCGATGGCAATCCCCTGCTTCAGATGAAAGATATCCGTAAAGTAGACCTGACGTTTAAGCGCGGAAGGATCTACGATCCCAAATCCATTTACGCGGCCTATGGATGGGGGTATTACTGATCGTTATGCAACAACTTCAACCACACGCGTTGCTTCAAGATGCGCATTCCGCATTGCAATACTTCTTGCTGCGATGCCTGCAAACGACTCAAACGCCTTCCTGGAAACTGCATCGTCGCTCATCATGATGGGAACACCTTTATCACCACCTTCGCGGATGCTTTGGACAAGAGGAATTTGACCAAGGAACGGGATCTCATATTCTTCTGCAAGCTTCTTCCCGCCCTCCTTTCCGAAAATGTAATATTTGTTTTCAGGAAGTTCAGCCGGGGTGAAATAGCTCATGTTTTCAACAATACCGATAATGGGTACATTGATCTGGGCCTGGCCAAACATAGCTATCCCTTTTTTGGCATCCGCAAGTGCAACATCCTGTGGAGTTGTTACTACCACAACGCCGGTTACCGGCACGGTTTGCAACAAAGTGAGGTGAATATCACCTGTGCCTGGTGGCATATCAATAACCAGGTAATCCAGTTCGTCCCAGAATACATCGGTTACGAATTGCCTGATCGCGCTGCTGGCCATCGGACCGCGCCATACAACGGCATTTTTTTCATCTACAAGTAGGCCGATACTCATCAACTTGATACCGTATCGCTCCAGTGGTACGATCATCCCTTTTTCGCCTGCATTGATCATTTTCGGCCTCTCCCCTCTCACTCCGAACATTATAGGAACACTCGGGCCATAGATATCCGCATCCATAAGGCCGACGCTTGCTCCTCCCTGTGATAAAGCAAGTGCCAGGTTTGCAGCAACCGTACTTTTGCCTACTCCGCCTTTTCCGCTCACTACGGCGATGATATTTTTTACTTTCGGCAGAACTGCGCCGGTATCTTTTCGTACTGTGCTGGTGTTGGCCGTAAAGTTCACCTGAACATTAGCTTCCTTATTTACCAGTAAACGGATGGCATTGACAGATGCGTTCTTCATCATGTCTTTCATTGGACATGCCGGTGTCGTGAGAACAATTGTGAATGCCACATCATTCCCTGAAACTGAAATGTCCTTCACCATATTAAGAGTAACAATGTCTTTTCCGAGGTCAGGTTCCTGAACGTTGCTAAGTGCCTGTAATATTTGCTCTTGCGTCATTATTAGCTGTGTTGGTAGTGGAATTTTAGTGCAAAATTAACCAATGAGGGCCGTAAAATGTTTAGGCTGAACAGACGAAGTCTATATATTTGGCTTAATGAAGCGAATTCTACCTATACTTATAATTATTTTTTTTACTATCTGCCAACGTGCACAGGCACAGTTTGAACAGATTAAAGATTCGGTGGTTCAATTATATGGGGTAGTGATGACCGCTGACAGCCTGGTGGGAATTCCCTCTGTCAGTGTTACCATAAAAGGGGGAAGAAGGGGAACCTTTACGAACGAGCAGGGCGTTTTTTCAATTGTTGCGCTAAAGGGCGACAAAATAGAATTCAGCAGTGTGGGATACAAGCCGAAGCTGGTGGAGATCCCCCGTAACCTGGAAGGAAACCAGTTCAGTGTTGTTCAGCTGATGGTTGTGGATACGCAGTACCTGCCTGTAACGATCATCAGACCCAGGCCGACAAGGGAACAGTTTGAAAGGGATTTTGTGAATACCCAGGTGCCTGACGATGACCTGGAAATTGCCCGTAAAAACACCGATGAACAAACCCGCAGGGCGCTGTTGGCAGTACTTCCTGCCGACGGAAAGGAAGCAGCCAATTATACACTTCGTCGCCAGGCTCAGAAATATTCTTACACTGGTACGACTCCTCCCATCAACCTCATGAATCCGATGGCCTGGGCTGAATTTATCAAGGCCTGGAAGCGTGGCGACTTCAAAAGCAAGAAGTAGCCTTATTTTTGCTGCCTAAATAAAATGTATGTTTCAAACGATTGCTGTCATTGGTGCCGGCACCATGGGTAACGGTATTGCACATGTATTTGCGCAGTTCGGATATAAGGTAAACCTGATAGACTTAAATAATGAGCAGCTGGACAAGGCGCTGCAGACCATTAGCAGGAACCTGGAGCGCCAGGTATCAAAAGGACTACTGTCTGAAGAAGACCGGTCAGCCGCATATGAACGCATCAGCACTTTTAATGCTATTGAAGAGGGCGTAAAAGACGTGCAGCTGGTTGTTGAAGCAGCCAGTGAAAGCATCAATATCAAGCTGGAGGTATTCAAAGCGCTTGATAAACACGCCCCGCAGGAAGCCATACTGGCAACAAACACCTCATCTATTTCCATCACACGAATTGCCGCGGTCACGAACAGGCCGGGTAAAGTGATCGGTATGCACTTTATGAACCCGGTACCGGTCATGAAACTGGTGGAAATCATCAATGGCTATGCGACGGAAAGTGAGGTAACAGAATCGATAACAACGCTTTCAAAAAGCATCCAGAAAATCCCCTGTGTAGTAAATGATTACCCCGGTTTCATTGCCAACCGTATATTGATGCCAATGATAAATGAAGCCATATACAGCCTGTATGAAGGTGTGGCAGGGGTAAACGAAATAGATACGGTGATGAAGCTGGGCATGGCCCACCCGATGGGACCGCTGCAACTCGCAGATTTTATCGGCCTGGACGTTTGCCACAGCATCCTGCAGGTACTTCATGAGGGATTCGGCAATCCGAAATATGCCCCCTGCCCACTGCTAACCAATATGGTTACTGCCCGAAAACTGGGCGTTAAAACCGGTGAAGGCTTTTACACCTATGCAAGCGGAAGTAAAGAACTGCAGGTGAGTAACCGATTTTCCAGGCAGTAAAACGGTTCGGCCCCCAAAACCGACGGTTCATGGTCGAATTTCTACGACTCAGTGGAATAAAATTTTCCGGGTCAGATGATTAGGACATTTTTACAGCGGATTAAGGCTAGCCCCTTTGATCATTAAACCTTAAACTATGTCCTTCGTCCCAACCATGGAAATGACTCCACGGCAAATGCAATGCGTCAGGAATTCCTGGCGCAATTTCAGGGACCTGGATCCCGCTTTTTTTTCTGAACCATTCTATGCAAAGTTATTCGCCGATCATCCGGCGGCGAAAAAAGTGTTCGGCGATAACCTGGCCGAACACTTTTCTTTTCTTCATGAAATGCTGAGCCAGCTGGTTTCACGGATTGACCGTCCGGACCAATTGCTTATAACATGCAGCCGGATCGCCCGGAATAACGCAGCCCTTGGCATGAACGAAAAGTTTTATGAATGGTACGGACATGCACTAATCTGGACCCTCAGGCAAGGCGCCGGAGCTGACTGGAATATGGAAACAGAGCAATCCTGGATCTCATATTATAAATATCTCGTAGACCAGATCCATAACCTCCAGCATGGAATTGCAGAAGCAATAGATCATTAACCCCTGTGTTGTATTTTGCGGCCATGTCCCAGTTTTCCAGGTTTCCCGTCATTTTTATTGTCTTCCTGATATCCTTAAACGCCATGGGCCAGTCACACATGGTCAATGTCCGTCATATCACAACAAGGGAAGGCCTGGCAGATGGAGTAGTGCGTGCAATTGGCCAGGATCGTTTTGGCTATATCTGGATTGGTACAGTAAGCGGGTTGAACAGGTTTGACGGCACAAACCTTGTGCGATACCAGAGCGATCCGAGGCAACCGGGCAGTCCGCCCCCAAGCGTTCCACGGAATATTTACAGCGATTCGAAAGGAAATCTCTGGATTGGATTCAACAATGGACTCTACAGGTTTGAGCATGAAACAGACAAATTTATCCTCGTAAATGGCTCGGAATCGTATTCTATTACAAAGATCGTTGAAGATACAGCGGCAGCAGTTCTTCACCTGTTAAGTGACAATGGTATTGCTCAATACCACATGAATCAAAAAGAGTTCATGTGGATCGATAAAAATGGTGATCTTGATTTGAGGGAAGGTGTTGAGAACAAATACATGGATATTGCCTTCAAAAATTCAAGGTTATACATTGCAACAAACAAGAACCTGCGTCAACTCGCCAGGGGAAGTAAAGATATTCACCGGCTTGACACGGCACTCATCCCGGAGAAAGATCTCCAACACCTGGCTGTAGATCACGAGGGTAATATCTGGCTGTCATTCGGAGGGAACAGTCATCTTGTACGGAAGATTCATCCTTCCCTGAAAAGTTCGGAACTGATGCCACTGTTGGATGAGGTAGATGCGAGGAGCCATAATAATTTCGTAAGAAACATTTCGGTTGATAAAAAAGGAAAGATCTGGTTCCTGAACAGCAACCGGGGAGTCGCTAACTACAATAATCAAACGAAGGCATTTACCTGGTACAAATACCAGGAAGTAAAGCCAAACACGCTGTCACCCACGCATGCCTATGATCTTTTTGAAAGCCGTGAAGGCACTATATGGTTGGGCACAGAAGGCTATGGGGTCGACTATTTCGATCCGGACAAAAGTATGTTCAAAGTTATCTCCTCATACGAAGACCCGGTTGTGCCAAGGAATGCGACGTGGGCAAGGGCTGCGGTTGAAGATATTGGTGGAGACATCTGGATGTCGTGGGTAGGAGGACTGACACGTCTGGACATAAAGCAAAAAAAATACACGCACTGGGAAAATTTTTACAGTGACCAGATGGTACTTTATAGCATGTCGGTTCGCGCACTTCTTGCCGATTCAAAAGGATTTATCTGGATAGGTACCGCTAAGGGCCTGAACAGGCTGGAAAAAGCAACGGGTAAAATTGAGTTTCTGACCATCCGGGATTCAATGCCTGAATCAGGATTCTATTGGTCACTGGTGGAAGACAGCCAAAAAAACATCTGGGCAGGAACCGGCGAAAACCTGTTTTATAAAAATGCACAGGATGGAAAACATTACAGTTCGGCAAGCCATCCTTTATTGGCCACGGTTATTGACACAGGCGTGAGAGCGATCTATGAAGATAACCGGAAACGCCTGTGGTTTGGCCTTAACGGCACTGGCCTTGTGATGTACGACCCTGCAAAAAATCTTGTAAAAAAATGGAGCAGGACACAACAGAACGACAGCACTTTACTTGGCAACACAATAACAGCAATTCACCAGGATAAATCGGGGGTCATATGGCTGAGCTCATTCAATGGACTTGTAGGATATGATGTAGAAGAGGATGTTTTTCACCAGTATACGCATGCGCAACAGCTTCCTTCCCTCAAATGTTCCGGCCTGATGGTTGATTCACTTAACAGGTTGTGGGTGGGAACCACTTCCGGCCTGGCGATGCTTGACCCTGCACGGAAACATTTTACGACTTTCACAGTGGAAGATGGATTGCCGACACTGGAATTTTCAGACATGCCTGCTACAAAACTGCGAAACGGAGATTTTCTATTCCCAACAATGTTGGGATATGTGCAGTTTAATCCACTGAACCATTCTTCCCGTTATAACCCATTGCCATTATACATCTCAAGCATACGCGTGTTTGACAAAGTGTACAAAGGCAATACAAATACCGAATCTATTCCCAAACTCGACCTGGGACACAACCAGAACTTCTTCTCCTTTCAACTCGTTGCTATCAACTACACAAACCCGGTAAGAACGTGGTACGCGTACATGCTGGAAGGCTTTGACAAGGACTGGATCATCTCAAAAAACGGACTCGTTAATTATACGAACGTACCTGGCGGCAAGTATAAATTCCGTTACAAAACAAGCCTGGATCCGGAACAATGGAATGTTCCGGAAAAGCATCTGGAAGTATTCATTGGAACAGTATTTTATAAAACCTGGTGGTTCATCCTGTTAATCGCTGTAGCTGTTATATCGCTGATGTACATGTGGTACCTGGCCAGGATTAACCAGCAGAAAAAAATCTATTCTTTGCAAAGCAAGGCCCAGCTACTCGAAAAAGAAAAAGCATTGGTGAAGTTCGAAGGATTGAAACAACAGCTGAACCCGCATTTTTTATTTAACTCGTTGTCATCTCTCGGAAGTCTTATACGTATGAACCAGGCGCTGGCTATTTCTTTCCTGGAAAAGCTCAGTAAGACTTACCGCTACATCCTGCAAAGCAGAGACCTGGACCTCATATCTCTTGAAGAAGAAATCCGGTTTGCCGCTTCATATTTCAGTTTACTGGAAACACGTTTTAATGAAGGATTGCAAATAAATATTGATATTAGTCAGGAAGCAATGAAGTATAAAGTGGTTCCTGTTATTCTGCAGAACATGATCGATAACGCCATCAAGCACAATATTATCGCCGGGGATACACCACTGACACTGGACGTTTTCACGGACGATGGCTATCTCGTTGTCCGAAACAACCTGCAACTCAAAAAGCTGGTAGAAACCAGTAACAAACAGGGGCTGAATAATCTGCTTTCCCTCTACCGTTACCTTACAGAAAAGCCCATGACTATTGAAAGAACTTCACAACATTTTACAGTTAAAATTCCATTGATATGAAAGCCCTGATCATTGAGGATGAGTTGCTGATCGCCAGGGAGCTGAAATATAAAATTGAAATGGCTGCCCCGGATGTTGAGATCCTGGAAATTTTACCCAGTCTTAAAACAAGCAGGAAATGGTTTATGCAGAACCCGCAACCGGATCTGCTGTTTATGGATATACAGCTAAGCGATGGAGTGAGTTTTGATCTGTTAGAGGAGTTCAGCCTGGACTGCCCGGTAATTTTCACAACGGCTTATGACGAGTTTGCCGTGAAGGCATTCAGGAATAATGGCATAGACTACCTGCTTAAACCTGTTGACCTGGATGAACTGACAGTTGCGATCAATAAATGCAGACAATATTTAGGCAAAACTGCAGCAGTACCTGATCTCAAAAAGTTACTTGATATTATCAGCAGCAAGGAGCCAACAGGTACGTACAAGGAAAAATTCATTGTACATTTCAGGAACGGTCTTGTCCCCATTAATGTTGACCAGATCGTATGTTTTACGCGCGACAATCTCTATTATCTCATTACCGATAAAGGCGAGAAATATCCTATCGAATATGAGAGCCTGGAAGAAGTGGAGCAAATACTGGATCCCAATCTTTTCTTTAGGGCGAACAGGCAATGCCTCGTTAATATACACGCCATTCAAAGGGTAGTACCAAACGAGAATGGGAAACTGAGTATTTATCTCGGGGAAGTTTACCAGGAGGCAATAGATATCAGCCGCGATAAAGCACCTGCATTCCGAAAGTGGCTGGACCGATAGTCATTCGATATCGACAAACTAGGGACCGCCGCTGTCTTTTTTCGGTACAACCCTGTATTCATCCTGGCTGATCGGAATTCCTGACGGTTTTTTGCGTCCCCCCGAAACAGAATCCGGCTTCTTTTCACGGGCGCCTGAAACGGACAACGGGACAAGTAGGTTATTACTATCCTGCCTTGTTACCGGTTCATCAGGGACCTTTATACCGCTTTGATTTCCAACTGCGGGTTTCACATCAAGGGAATCCACTCCTGTTATCACCTTTGAATTTGCCGGTAGTCTTTCTGCAGGTTCCACCGGCGGTAGTGAAATTGCAGAATCTTTATGATCGGGTTGTTGTAATACCGGCTTCGGAGCTACCGAAGGCCCGATCATCCTGTAAGTTTGCGTCGGTTCATTTAGCCTAAAATCATTCAACCGGATGTTACCGGTTTCACGGAACAGCAATAACGACGCTGCTCCTAAAAAGATCAGGAATGACCAGCCGGACCACCCCTGTCCGCTTCCACCTGCCGGTACCGGACCGGAAGGATCATTGTCCTCACCATCCTCACCGGTTGGCGGATCTTCATCAAGTTCTTTTTCGATGCGCAGCCAGATGTCGTCCGC
This sequence comes from Flavihumibacter solisilvae, assembly GCF_000814475.1. Lineage (GTDB taxonomy): Bacteria > Bacteroidota > Bacteroidia > Chitinophagales > Chitinophagaceae > Flavihumibacter > Flavihumibacter solisilvae. The sequence continues at coordinate 187,189 of NZ_JSVC01000021.1, forward strand.
CAATGCAGGCAGTGGCGGAAGTTGTTCCAGCTTTGCAGCGATCAATTGTTCATATGGTAGAACCTGACTCATCTAAATTCAACATGAAGAATTTGCTTTTGTAATTGTTTTCTTGCTTCACTAAGATGCCATTTACTTGTGCCTTCGCTGATGTTTAACTTTTCAGCGATCTCGCGATGGTTATAGCCATCGACTGCATACAACACAAACACCGCGTGCGTGGCGGGCGGCAGTTGCTGGATCATGGTCATGAGCTCCTTGGCATTCAACTGCTCGATTGCCGCGTTATTGATATTGGGAGCAGCAACTGTTTCCAGTTCAAGCTCCATTTCTTCCCCGAATTTGCTTCTTGATTTGATGTGATCAAGACCTTCGTTTATTATTATTCTTTTAAGCCAGGTCTTAAAACTTCCTTTGGTCTGGTCGAAGCTGCGGATGCTCCGGAATACTTTCAAAAACGATTGACTAACGATATCCGCAGCATCCGCATCATCCCTTGAGTAACGCAAGGCTATGACCATTGCAAATTCATAGAATTGCCTGTACAGTAATTCCTGCGCCTTGCGATTGTTTGCAATGCAGCTTTCAATTATAACCTGTATGGGCAATTGTTTTGTCAATTGCCCGGATCCTGCTTTCGTTTCAACATAAGTGCCGAAGATACGGCAGCAGTCACCAATTTGTATGCAGGATCCATATCATTTATCATGATTACCCTGTTGTCGAGCATATCCACTACACCAATCACCCCTTTGTCAATAGTCAGTTCATAACCTGCAAACATTGGCCCTCCTACGATCTTCACTTCTTTCCCCTTGGGATTGGTATAATTACCAATACGAAGTGACTTGATCCCGATTGTAAGATCACCATTACTTGCATAACCTTCCTCTTCATCATTCCTGTTTACAAGTACAAGCTGCCAGGGTTCGGGCTGCTGGTCCGCCATCAGAACGATCGCCGCTGAAAATGCGTATTGATAACCTTTGGAATGGGTAAGTTCTCCCCAGCGAGGATCGGGCGCTTTGTATACAATCTGCTTCTCACTGAATTTTTCCATTGCAAAAACCCCTGCCTGCATATTTCCATGACTGATGCTGTATTGCATCTTATTTTTTTCGGAAATGGAACGGTCATCCATTCCGACATTGAACACTTTCACCAGCTGGTCTTCCAATCGGAAACTGATCCTGCTATGCTGCATCATTGAGCTGAAGTCCCAGCCCCTTTTTACGCTGGTTGTACTATACTCGCCGAACTGTAACTGCTGATTTATCATCCAGCCGTTCAGTCCGCTTACTTTCATTGATGTGGATGCTGCCTGGAATTTGTCGGGCACCGATACTTTGGCGGCGGTACAGGAAACCAGGAAAATCAGCAATATTGATAAATATTTCATGTTGGTAAATTTAATAAGTGAAGACGATTTTTGATCTATACAGGGCCTGGTTTGTCTGACCCGACTTGAAATATTTGATGAGGACTACCGGGTAACCGTCGGCGTCATAGGTATATTCCTGTTTGTCAAGAACGGCTACTGGAATCACACCACCGTAACCTTTCTGTTGTGTGATAAGATTATTTTTTGAACTGTTTGCCAGGTAAAGGTCAGGGAACAATACCTGGTGATACGGATTGATATAGGAATCATAATTGTATTTACCGCCTTCAGATGCACCTGTTGAACTTGCAGCACGGTCTTCAACCTTGTTTCCCCCCACGAACTTCATATTGTAGTGCATGTTCTGACCATTGTCGAATAACAGGTAAATGTCTGCAGTTTTACCACCAGGTACCACACCGTACTCAATTGTATTATACGTTTTCTGGCCATAACTGTCCTGGCTTACGTTTACGATCTGTCCCGACGCAGAATATTCAAAACCTGTCTGGGCAACCCTGATATCTTTTTCGTTATACCGGTCTACTCCTGACAAGGTCCCGTTGGTATACACACCTTTATCAGTAAGGGTAAGCCTGAGATCACTGTACTCGGGAAGCTTACGGAAGTAGTCGACCTGCGCGAGATTACCCGAAGTATTATAAGTATACAAGCGTTTGGCTTTGGGTTGAAAATTACCTTGTACTTCCAGGTATTCCATTTCCATCTTAAGTTTTTTAAGACCTTTCGTACCGCCCATTTCCACCAGCATACCTTCCTTCAGTTCCTGGCTGCTGATGGATTGCTCATCAGTGATATTCCATTGACTAAGCCGGATCCGGTGACTAACAGCCGATTTAGGCAGCTTCAAGTTATTGGAACCGGGAAGCAAGCGCTTGTTTGTGGTAGACACCTGTCCATTCTCCAGCGTACTGGCGATAACGAGATCCGCCGGGATACTGTCGTACGTTGCAAGTCCAACCTTGATTACGGCTTTGATAAAAATGCTGACTGAGTCAGCTGCAGGTTGGGTGGGTGGGACAGGAACGTCCGGGTTTCCGGGTACGGGTTTATTGCCCGGCCGGGGAATTTCCGTTTCTTTTGAGCAGGAGAAAAGAACGAAAGCTAAAAGACAGATAAGGTTCATTGTTTTTTTCATGTAAAAGCATTTTATACCAACTATACCCCTGCCGAAAGAAAAAGGGTTGGGTAGATTTCATGCCATTCACAATACTTTAACAAGTAGCTTACCTTTACCGCTATGCAATTCTTCTTTTCCAAGCTTGTCATTTTCCTTATTGCCCCGGCAAACTGGATCATTTGCGGACTCATACTCTTCCTGGCAATCCGTTCAAAACGATGGAAAAAAATAACCGGCATAGCTACCCTTTCGATCGGCCTGCTCTTTACCAACCCCTGGCTGTTCAGGACGGCCTGTCTCAGCTGGCAGCCCGACAGAACTACATTAAACGGAAAATTTGGAGCAGTTATCCTGCCAGGTGGCCTGGCTGGATACGACAAAAACGGGGAAGGCTATTTTGGTCTTGCCGCTGACCGGTTTATCCAGACTGTTGCGATATACAGGCAGGGATATGCAGACAAGATCATCGTTACAGGGGGTAATGGACTGCTCAACAGGAACCTACTCCCGGAAGCTGATTTCCTGTATCAGCAGTTGATCCGCCAGGGTGTACCTGCACGGGATATCCTGATCGAAAACAAAAGCAGGAATACCGAACAAAATGCGTTGTTCACCAAACAATTACTAGACAGTGCCGGCCTTACGCCACCGTTCGTGCTTGTAACATCGGCAATGCATATGCGCAGGTGTGCGCAGGAATTCAGTAATGCCGGGATCAGAACAGTTATTTACCCCAGCAATTTCGAAGTGATCAGGTCAGATCTCAATTTCCTGGAATTCTTCTGGCCAGACCTATCCATTCCGGAAAAATGGGGCCGGTTGTTAAAAGAAGTACTTGGATACTGTGTGAGCAGGAACCGTCAGGCTGCGAGGTCAGCTGCAAGGTCGGAACGAATTATGCCCGAGCAGAAAGCCAGCCAGGCATCCTGTAAAGATTCATCCCATTCTGGAGAAAGTATATTCTTGACGGTAAGCAAAAGTGTTTCGGTAATACAGGAAAGCTGATCAGGGCCGAGTTCTGTTGAAAATCCGAAATCCTGCACCATTGATACAGGGCATGCCGGCTTGTTCATTTTATTAATATAATAGCCGAACATCTTCATCAACATGCCAGTCTGCATAGACATCGGTGTGCGGAAATATGCCCTGAGTTCGGGGGCGGTTTCGAAGAGCCGGTCATAAAACAGAATTGCCAGCCTGAGCGGCTCTTCTCCGGCTTTCTGCCAGCTTTGTCGAACAAGCTGCATTTGGAAATTGGTCATACAGATAAGGTTTTACACGATGCAAAAATTCAAAAAACGGAGCTGTTCAACCAAACTGAAATGAATGAATGGTCATTTTCTTAGAATGAATCGTTCAACATTTAACCGTTTCCACCGTGCGCAGGTCTTTAAGACGATATAGTACTTCTTCTTCCCTATTGACCGGCACCCCGATGGTGAAGAGGCAGAACAACTGAATATCCTGGCTTACTACTGTGCAATTATAATGCCGGATAATCATCATCACCTCATTCATCGTGGTGTAGTCAAACTGCAGCCTGTACTGGATTTCAACTGCCTTTTGTACAAATGGTATCGTTTGCAGAACCAGAGAAGCTGTTGTCTTGTAAGCGTTTATAAGTCCGGGCACACCGAGTAAAGTGCCACCAAAATACCTGACTACCACTACGCAAACATTCGTTAGTTCCTTACTGTCTATCTGGCCAAGAATAGGCTTCCCGGCCGACCCGGAAGGTTCGCCGTCATCATTGACCCGGAATTTGTTGCCATCGAGCCCGATCCGGTAAGCAAAGCAATAATGACTGGCTTTGGGATGTTCCTTTTTGATGTTGTTTAACGCTTCCTTGAGTGATTCAGCGTTCGGCAATGGAAATGCATAACCTATAAACTTACTACCCCTGTCCCTGAATGTCGCTTCACCTGGCCGTTCAATTGTGTTATAATAATTTCTGTTCTCCATTTCGTTGCACAGGAATGCTCAATACCTGTTTTGATAAATTTTTATGGAATCGGAAAGGTAAGTTTCTGAATGTATTAAATCGCCTTTTGAAAAGATTGGTGCATCACTGCCATCATCGATCAGCATTTCGTTATTTGTGATCACACGTGCCTCATCCCAGAGGTTTTCGTGGATAAAAGTTTGCAGGAATCGTGTTCCCCCTTCGATTATTACAGATTGGATGCCCAGTTTATACAGACCAGCCAGCATCTGTTCGGCCAGCGGTTCGCCGGGTTTCATTAAAAGATACCTGATATGCTGATCGTCACCCTCTTTAACTTCATTAAATACAACCGTTCGCGCATCGGAAGAATAGATGTTTTGCGAGCGTGGTATCGAAAGCTTTTTGTCCAGGACAATGCGTACTGGGTTTCTTCCCGGCCAAAGCCTGGTGGTAAGAAAAGGGTTGTCGAGTAATGCGGTATTGGTTCCAATAGCAATTGCAGCCTCCTCACTTCGCCATTTATGGACCAGGGTGTTCGTCCATGCGTTACTTATAAAGACTCTCCCACTTCCACCACCGCTGATTTTACAGTTTGAAGATTGTGCCCACTTCAGGATTACATACGGGCGACTGAGAAGATGAAAAGTGAAAAATCTTTTATTCAGATCAGTGCACGCTTCTTCAAGCACATTTGAAATGACTTCAATACCTGCAGCCTTCATCTTTTCAATTCCCTTACCATCCACTTCTTTAAAAGGATCCCGGCAACCGACTACCACTTTCCTGATCTGTTTTCTGATGATCAGATCAGCACAGGGTGGTGTTTTCCCAAAATGAGCGCATGGCTCAAGCGATACGTAAAGTGTACTTTCCTGTATCAGGGGGACGTCTTCCGGTAAAACACTGTTAATGCAGTTTACTTCTGCATGAGCCTGTCCATATACCTGGTGATAGCCTTCACCGATGATCCTCTCATTATAAACCAAAACTGCCCCCACCATGGGGTTTGGGGCAACATGGCCAGCGCCTTTACGCGCCAGCTGAAGGCAGCGGTACATGTATTTGTCATCAGGATCCATAAGCGGGCACAAATATACGGCTACAAAATCCGCATCCGGTAGGCGTTCATTGCAGTTATGCCCAGTTTTTTTACCAGCCGGTAGTTTACAATCACACCAACAGGTGCTCCAATTACCGGCATAAGCTGGGCAATTTTTGCGATATCAAGATAATCCCTGTATTCCTGTTGAAAACTGCGCCAGTCAAACTGGTTAATGTCTTCAGGAAGCGTCAGGCTCTTCATTTTCCAGTCCGTCATTTTCAGGTACACATTCCGCCGGTGTTCATGGCTGCTGAAGGCCAGCTCAAAAATATGAAGGAGGTATACCCTTTCACGGTAATCGCTGACATCAAATCCATAAAGGGATGCGATGTCATACAGCAGTTTTAGTTTGATACCCAGCAGGATCGGAAAATCAGCGAGGCCAAGCAACAAGCCGCCGGCCCCGGTCACGCCACCCTCTACCGCAGCAGTTTTACGATAAATATCTATTCGGTTCAACACGGCCATTTCCCTTGCCACCAGTGATTGTTCTGTCGATGGAGCCGCCGTAGTGTATTTTGCTCCGAATAGCACGCCCCTGATCATTTGCTTGATGGTGGTGGTGATGGCCTGGTGCACTTTTTCAGGAATCAACCTGTTGACACGCCGCTGCAACTGTTTTGAAAGATTATTCAGTAAAGATGGCTGCCGTTGCATTTGCCGCTGCCAATGACGCAGTTCCAATTCCGCTCTCTTTACATACAAGTCAGTATGCATAACCATAGTTTTTGAGTCTGGGCTCGCTTATCAGCCCACAGTCAATGAAATAAATTCCTGTGCCAGAGCGGAATCACTTTTTTAGCTATCTTTTAATAAATCTGTCAGCATGAAAAGTACTGTTTTTTGCTGGTTAGCCTTCCTTCTTGCGATTTCGTTCCCCGCTATTAAGCCATATGCAAGCCCCCGACAGGATCCACCAACTCTTACCATCGGGTCGGAGGCGCCTGAATTCAATTTGCCTGGAGTAGATGGAAAGAACTGGTCTCTCAGTTCATTTAAAAATTCGCAATTGCTTGTCCTGGTATTTACCTGCAACCACTGTCCTACCGCACAGGCATATGAAGACCGTTTGATCCGGCTGACAGATGAATATAAATCCCGTGGCGTAGCTGTTGTTGCCATCTCTCCAAATGACCCTAAAGCCATCACTTTAAGTGAACTTGACTATACTGACCTGAGCGATAGTTTTGAGGAGATGAAGATCAGGGCCAGTGAAAAGAAATTCAACTTCCCCTACCTGTATGATGGTGAAACCCAGCAGGTTGCAAGGAAATACGGTCCAGTAGCAACGCCACATGTTTTTATTTTCGATAAGAATCGGAAACTACGATACCAGGGGAGGATCGACAATGTAGAAAAACCATCAAAAACACCGACTCAAACAGATACCAGGGCGGCGATTGATGCGTTGCTTGCGGGACAGGAAGTACCAGTAAAGTCAACTAAAGTCTTTGGGTGTTCGATCAAATGGGCCTCGAAAGAAGACTGGATCATTAAGGCCAGGGAAACCTGGGCAAGGGAGCCGGTAAAAGTAGAACCGATTGATGAGGCAGGAATTCGAGCACTCTTGAAAAATACGACCAAAAAACTCCGGCTAGTCAATGTATGGGCAACCTGGTGCGGTCCTTGCGTGACTGAACTCCCTGACTTTATTACCATTAACCGGATGTACAGGAGCCGTGATTTTGAGCTTGTAACCATAAGTGCCGATGATCCATCAAAAAACGAAAAAGTGCTTGAGTTCCTTCAAAAACAGCAGGCTTCAAACCTCAATTACCATTTTAATGGGGAAGACAAATACAGCCTGATTGAAGCGATCGACCCGAATTGGCAGGGCGCACTTCCTTATACGATCCTGGTTGAACCCGGCGGAAAGATTGTGTATGCCAGGCAGGGCCCTATTAACCTTTCGGCTATGAAAAAACTGATTGTTGATCACCCGATGATTGGACGCTATTTCTGAAACCGGCCATTTAAGGATAATTTTGCGGATAAATTTATCCGTTTTGCCTATCTCTGTATATCTGGTCACACCTCCATTCACACAGCTGAATACACCGTATCCGGCAACCGCATACCTTAAGGGTTTCCTGAACACCCGGGGGATCAGTTCCTTTCAGTCAGACCTTGGTATAGAAGCAACCCTCGCGATTTTTTCACGGAAGGGCCTTACAAAACTTTTTGACACCATCGATTCCGGACAAAGCGATTCAAAGGAAACACTGTCGCTCAATGCACGACGAATCATTACTTTAAAGGACGACTATTTACAATCAATCGACGATGTGATCCTGTTCCTCCAGGGAAAAAATCCAACGCTGGCCCACCTTATCTGTAAACGCGACTTTCTTCCGGAAGCCAGTCGTTTTGAGCAGTTGGATGACCTGGTGTGGGCGTTCGGCAGTATGGGAACGCAGGATAAAGCCAAACATCTCGCAACTTTATACCTTGAAGATTTATCGGACCTGATCAAGGAATGTGTTGATGAACATTTTGGTTTCAGCAGGTATGCAGAAAAACTCGCCCGGTCTGCAAACAGTTTCGACACACTGTATGATACGCTTCACCAGGAATATACCTACATAGATGAAATTTTAGTGGCAATACTGGAAGAAAGGATGAATACACTTGCCCCCACGCTGGTCGCCTTATCCGTTCCCTTTCCAGGCAACCTTTACACTGCCCTGCGATGCGGACAATGGATTAAGCAGCATTACCCATCAGTTAAAGTTGCCATGGGTGGAGGCTTTCCAAATACTGAACTGCGATCACTTACAGATCCAAGAGTATTCGAATTTGTTGATTTCATAACGCTTGATGACGGGGAGACACCGATCGAAAACCTGGTGCATTTCCTGGAAGGAAAAAAGGAAGTAACTGAACTGAAGCGCACTTTCATGCTCAGGGAGGGTGTTGTAACCTATATCAATAATAATTCCTGTGCTGATTACAAGCAGGGACAGGTAGGTACACCAGACTATGGCGACTTCGTACTGGATAAATACATTTCCGCAATCGAGATCGTAAATCCTATGCATAGCCTGTGGAGTGACGGCAGATGGAATAAGCTTACGATGGCACATGGTTGTTACTGGGGCAAGTGCACTTTTTGCGACACTTCACTTGATTACATCCGCTTATACGAACCTGTTACTGCGTCTTTGTTGTGTGACAGGATGGAAGAACAGATTGCACAAACCGGGCAGAACGGTTTTCACTTTGTTGACGAAGCCGCACCTCCTGCGTTGATGAGGGCCCTGGCACTGGAAATTATCAGGAGGAAACTGGTTGTGAGTTGGTGGACGAATATCCGGTTTGAAAAAAGCTTTACACGTGACCTCTGCCTTTTATTGAAAGCATCAGGATGTATCGGTGTTTCGGGCGGATTGGAAGTAGCATCCGACCGGCTGCTTCAATTAATACAAAAAGGTATTACAGTTTCGCAGGTGGCGCGCGTAAACAAACATTTCACAGAAGCGGGGATAATGGTGCATGCATACCTGATGTACGGTTTCCCGACCCAGACCGCCCAGGAAACAATCGACTCGCTGGAAATGGTGCGCCAGATGTTTGAAGCAGGTATTCTGCAATCTGCATTCTGGCACCAGTTCACCATGACAGCACACAGCCCCGTTGGCCTGGAACCGGAAAAATTCAAAGTCAGGAGGCAATCAGAACAGGTTGGAACCTTTGCCAATAACGACGTTGACCACATTGATCCGACCGGAGCCGAGCATCCGGCCTTCGCGTATGGACTAAAAAAATCATTACTGAATTTCATGCATGGATCATGCATAGACTATCCGCTTCACCGGTGGTTCGATTTTAAAACTCCAAAGACCACAATTGCGCCGGACTATATTGTGAAATCACTTGAAGTTGATGATGGAGCCATAATGAAACCAACTACAAGGATCACCTGGCTGGGGAAGCAACCTGAACTTACAGTAGTGTCTAAATCAAAAAAGGGCCAGCACTGGGAAATGGCGGAACTTACTTTCGAAACAAAAAAAGCCTCACATGCGATCCGGGTGCCGGTAGAAGAAGGTCAATGGCTGGCGAAACTTCTCCCGGAGTTGTCCGTACACAACCAAAAGATATGGACACGAAAAGAAGTAAAAGAAAGTTATGAATCAGCGGGATTACCGGATTTCGAGTTGTTCTGGGACAATAAACCAATGAATACACTATATAAGGCAGGGTTGCTCCAGGTTTAACAGTTGAACAACAAACAGGAATTATGAAACACATTTTTCTTGTTTTCAAAATTCTTACCAATGCTTTTGCTTTTGGCCAAAGCGACAGCCTGCTTCGTGTTGACGGGAAACAACCCAACATTCATTCTATTGGAAGCGGTATCCAGCACGGATTTATTTTCGCGCACTCTAAGGAAGTGCAGAACACGAAAGGCAGTCACCCGACTGGCGCCGAGTTGATAGTCAGCTGGCAACGAAGTGATGCAGCAGTCTGGTCAATCTGCAATTGTTTACCGCGAAAAGGCATTTTACTTTCATACTTCGACTATGACAATGCGATACTAGGTAAAAGTGTTACTGCTGCTTATTTCCTTGAACCAACCTACAGGTTATCCCGCAACTCTTATTTTAGTTTCAAAGGTTCAGCAGGACTTTCATACCTGACCAATCCATTTGACAGTATTTCAAATCCAACCAATAAATCTTACAGCACGAACCTGAGTGCTTATTTACAGGTAGGAATCGGCCTGTGGTTAAAACTCAGTGACAGATGGTGGATCAATGCTTCAATGAACTATAACCATGAATCAAATGGTGGTATGAAGCAACCGAACAAAGGAATCAACTGGCCAACCGGGGGACTGCTGGTGAATTATATGCTTGATCCCAGGCCGTTTTACCGTGGACATTTCACCAAGGAAAAATACTGGCTTAAATACCCTGTGCGCTGGGAGCTGGCAATTTTCGGAATGGCGAGACGTGCGCTTGAAAGCGGCAGCAGCAGCCGCTTTCCGTTGATTGGCATGATGCTTCTTGCCGGAAAACAGGTTGGCCGGATAAATGCCCTGACACTCAGTACGGAAATATATTATGATGAAAAACTTCGTTTATTGTTAAAGGCAGACAGCGTGGATGCCAGTGCAACAAAGGCGGGTTTAATGATCGGTCATGAATTCATTCTTGGGCGTTTTCTTTTCAGCCAGCGGCTTGGATTATATTATTTTGACCAGACACCCTATTTTGACCAATTGTATCACAGGTGGGGAATTCAATATAATTTCAGAAACAGGTTTGGAATTGGTTTTAACATGAAAGCACACAGGCAGGTGGCAGAATTTGTTGATTTGCGATTCTCCTATGTGCTCAATAACCGGTCCTCGATGAAATTCATATATTAATGTTGCCTCAAACTATTTGAGTTTGCAGCCGCACATATCCTCTTTTCCTTCTTCTTCCCCACCAGATTACAAAACCTGTTACGGGAAGGCTTGCTGCGATGAGGCTACCAAAAAATGCGAGGATCTTCCCACGCAGGCCAAGAATCTGCCCCACATGAACATCATAATTCATCCGCATCAGCTTTTCTGCTGCACCTGCATCTTTGAATCTGCCATAAAGATGCGTCACCGGAATTTCTTTCAGTGTATACCGGTCGAAGTACCGGTAATCCGCCTTCCAGTACGTGCCCGCATCCGGGTTTATAGCGACCTCAATTGAAGCAGAATCATGCGTCGGGTAATGAACTTCCATAATTTCGGCTTCAGGGTGTTCAATCTTCATGTTATGCCAGATAAGGTCTTCTGCAGGCACACCGGCTTTGAGCCCACTAACCGGTTTTGAAGAATAAGTTTCTTCAAACACATTGAGCTTTTTCCCGCCTGAAGTCAACCAGTAAACCGAGCCGGCAAACCATTGGAATCCCCAGATCAACCCGGTAAATGCGATGAAAATGGCTATCCAGGTCATGTAAAAACCGAGGACATTATGCAGGTCATAATTTTTCCGTTTCCACTTGGCATTCCACTTAATTGAAAACCGCTGCCTGGCTGCTGCTTTGTTTCGTGGCCACCAGAGGATTATGCCTGTGATCATCATGACCAGGAATATCAGTGTAGCGCTGGCAACTATTGGCTGCCCTATTGCAGGCGGAAGCCATAAGTAAAAATGCCCCATCACAAGCACGCGGAAAAAGTCCCGGTTCATGTCTTTAACCTTCAGTACTTCACCGCTATATGGATCAATAAACACTATGTAGTAGTAATTCTCCGGCTCAAAGTTGTAAAAAGAAACCTGGGCCGCCTTACCGGGCCCCTGGTAGCTTACGCTGTGTGCATGTTTGCCGGGCACTTCCGCCGCCGCAATGTCAAGCATTGCAGACGGTGGAAGGAACGGATTCGACTGCGTAGTTACGTGCCTGTAAGACTGGAGCGATTCTATTTCTTTCTGAAAGGCAAGCATGCATCCGGTGATTCCAAGGAACACGACAATCAGTCCTGACGCCAGTCCCAGCCAGAGATGAATCTTACCTATTGTTTTTCGAAAACTCAAGAGTTGCTGTTTAAATGCAGATTAAGTTATTAGAAACGATAGCCTACTGTCACACGGTAATTCCTTTCAGGCTCTGATTGCCAATAGTAATATGAACCATACGGTGAACCAGAATACAGGTAGCTGTTCAACAGGTTGTTTGCATTGAGTGCTATGCTGAACTGGTTGCCTTGCCATGACAGCCCTCCGTCCATGCGGAAATAATCAGGCAACGATGCACTAGTTCCATCGAACACATACCAGGAGGAACGATCAACCAGCCACTGGTAACCCAGCGAGAGTCCAATGCCTTTGAATGCGCCGGCACCAACGCGGTATGTGAGCCAGGCATTGCTTATGTGTCTTGCCGTTCCGGGAACCTGCTCGCCGATAGTCAGGCTTTTCGGATCTTCTGAAGTTTTCGATTCATTGAATGCATAGTTAAACACCAGTTGAAGGTTGTTAAGGATCATTCCACGCAGATCAAACTCTATCCCCTTCACTTCCTGCCCTACCGCCCGGTTGAAGGTAGTTGCGCCCACAATTGTATCGTTAATCAATGCATTATCTTTTTCAATTTTGAACACACTCAGTGTTGTATTCCATCTTCCATCGAACCAATCGCGTTTTATCCCGGCTTCTATATTTGATCCGGTCAGGGCTCCGAATGGCTTGCCAGTATAGTCGGTCCCGAAATTAGGAACAAAGGCCTGGTCATATACAGCATAGGCTGAAGTCTGCTTGTCAATCGAATAGCTCAGCCCAATGCGGGGTGTCAATTTATCATCGGAGGTGTTTTGGCCTGCTTCATAAGGGTCCCTTGTTTCCGCTTTGGTGTATCTGCCGGCAAGGGTCAGCCTGAGCTTTCCATCCAGCAATCCCAACTCATCCTGTACATAAAAACCAGTATTGCTGTTCGCATAATGCACGCCCCTTTCACGGATTGACCTGGAGCGATCCCAGGTCGGGATTTCAGTTGCCGGAATAAGCCCATATTTTGGTGAATAAATATTGAAATCCGGTGTCCCTAATGCGGCAAACTGGCCAAAATCTGCATAATAGTCCATATGCCCCATATCTATACCTGCCAGGATCTTATGGGTAACATTTCCGGTCACTTCTTTGCCAGTCACAAACAGTTGCCCGATCTTATTAGTCCCCAGTGCATCCCAGATAGATATTCCACGTTGCATATCGCCGTTTGGCTCAACACTCCATGGCCAGATGGACTGACCTTTCAGGTCATATTTGAAGTATGCCAATTGACCTGTGAAGTTCCAGTTTGAATTTATCTGGTGTTTCAGTACAGCCAGGATGTTACGATCATTGATTTTAGCCGGATCCAGGTTATCCTCTGACGTGGTAAAGCTTACAGGAAGATCAGCGTATTTATTTGGCGAAAAAGAGTAGTTGGAACCAATAACGCTCATTTCAGAAAACTGGTGTGTATACTCAAGCGTCAATGACGTTTTATCGTTAAAATTATACTGCAGTACCGGCACAATGGAGTAGCGGTTATTGTATTCGAAGTCCCGGTGTGAACCTTTGAGTTGCCCCATTAAATTTATGCGATACAACAACTTACCATCTTTGCTAAGTTTTCCGTCAAGATCAAGAGTCGCCCTGTAATTTTCGTAACTGCCAAGTGAAAGTGTTACTTCGCCTTTGTCCTGCCCGGTTGGCTTTTTTGTTACCACATTATAGAAGCCGCTTGGTTCACCATTTGCCATCATGAAACCGGCCGGCCCCTTCACAAATTCGATCCGATCTACCATGCTCATATCTTCGGTCAGGGGGCCCCAGGGCATCTGTACATTCATCCCATTCCGGAACGCAGCGATTTGAGAACCTCGCATGTTGATACGTGCATAGTTGTCCCAATGCTCGACTTTATGTGCTCCACTTACGTTACGCGTTACACCTTCGAGCATATCGAAGATCTGCTGATCTGAAATTACCTTCCCGGTTACTACCTGGATGTTCTGTGGCAGATCTTTAATCGGCGTCTGCAGTCTGAGTCCCGACGAAAGCGATGAAGTTTTGTAGTTCCTCCGGCCGACCTTCACCACAACTTCTTCAAGCTGCTTTCCGGATACTTCGAGGCGGATCTGCACTGTCGAAGTTTTATCGGATGCCGTAGTTATTGCCTGTTCGAAATTATCATATCCGACTAACGACACTTCCAGCGTATATGTTGCCGGACGCAGATTCCGGAAAATGAAGGAGCCATCCTCGGCGGTTGTAGTTATCCGGCTTGTGCCGCGTAATTGAACCGTAACATCCGCAGCCGGACTGCCATCTGATGTAGTTATATTTCCCTTAATCACAGAAAGCCCATCTTCGGGCCCATTACCAGATGCAAGTACAGCAGCAGGTAACAGGATTACAAGGATCATACATGTAAAGAACTGGAGACATTGATATATTGATGATTTCCTTTCCATAAACAATTACATTTTCTGCCGCAAAATTGCTTTGCGCATATTGTTTGTGTTTACAGAATCGGGAATTGCAGTTACGCGATCAGGAAAAAGGGACAATCACCTGGCCATGATCTTTTCAACAAACAGGTTGATCACTTCTACAAAGATGAGAAGTATGATAATCCACTCAAGTACAACACTGTTGCGGTATTGAAGCAGATCCTTAAAGAGATCAAGGTTTTCCTTGAGTATTCCTAACCTCTTCTCAATTGTCCTGAACCGGGACTGGAGGTCAAATGTCCGCTTTAGGCCCAGGTCAAGCGTGTTTAACTCTTCGTCTACCCATGTTTCTTCAGGCGAATCGAAGATATAGAGGTTCTCGGCTATCCGGTTTTTGAGGTTCAGTGCTTTCCCGATATATCTTTTGATGCGGATTCCCGAAAGTTCAAGCCGTCCCCTGACTTCCAGCGACTGTGTATGACGGTTAGCCTCTTCCATAAGAAGTCCTGTCAGACTTTCGAAATGATCAAGCGCAACAGACTGTGACACGTGCAACATGATCAGCCGGAGCATTTCCACATCCCTTTTTGGGATGCTCACTTTATCAAACCCAAAATGCAGGCGGCCGGCGTTAGTATCGATATCGAATTCATCAGACAGCCTTACAGGCAGAATGTGACGGCAGAAAGGTGAAATCAGCTGGATAAAAGCTGACATTTCTATTTCGGAATGGTTCAGAAAGCTAACTACTCCGTATTTAAATACATAAATGAACTTATCTGTATCGATCTTGAAAAAAAGCTCATCGGCATCTGAATGGAAAAGCTCTGCAGTAAACGCCGTTCGGAATTGTCGGATGTCTATGCTGTCGGCCAGTTGGTATGCATGTACTTTGAACATATTTCCCTGATGATGTCCCTCTTGTTCACAAATCTAACAAAAAAGGCCCGCAGGTAATAATACCATGCGGACCTCTATCATATTGTTATTATACAGGTTAATCCCTGCTTGAGATCTTGCTCAACAATTTCAGTATTTCGATGTACAGCCAAACAATAGTAACCAGCAACCCGAAGGCGCCATACCATTCCATGTATTTCGGTGCACCCATTGCTACTCCATTTTCGATCATATCGAAATCGAGAATGAGGCTGAGTGCGGCAACCACCACAACAACCAGAGAGAATCCTATTCCGAGCAGGCTGCCTTCATGAAGGAAAGCAATATCGATCCCGAACATACGGCAAACCATAGCAATCAGGTAAAAAATGCCAATTCCTGCTATTGCTACAAACATTACGGATTTAAAGCGCTGTGTTGCTTTAATTACACCGGTTCTGTAAAGTGCATACATTGCTATAACGGTGCCGAATGTAAGGGCTACCGCCTGCATTACAATGCCTGGTGCAGTTTCAGCGAAGGAATAGTTAAAGTAGGCGGAAATACCACCAACAAACACTCCCTGTAAAAGGCCATAAGGTGGCGCAAGATAAGGTGCGAGGTTCGGTTTGAAGGATATTACAAGCGCAAGGATTAACCCGCCTATTGCTGCCCCCATCATCCATGCCATAACATTAACGCCCTGGTAAAATGCACCCCATGTAAAAACGGCTGAGGCCATCACCATGAAGAAGAGGAAGAAAAACTTGTTCAGTGTACCACGCTCGGTCATTACCGTGCTGCGATCCCCCGCCAGTGTTGCTTCAAACCTGTTTGAACCAAGGGTAGGATTTCCGGATTTAAAAATTGCCATGAATATTCATTTTAATGGGACCAAATTAGCATAATCCGGAAATTATGCAAGTTAATTTGCTGCAGGGCGCCTATAATAGGCAACAGGTTTGCCGGGCTGGTAAATCACCTTGATGGATTTAACCAGGTTTTCCCATTGTGGCGGAAAACAACTGACGCTTGCACTTACGATGAAAGGCTGACCGATCAGGGCAGTATCCGTATAAAGCTCTACCACGAACCCCGCAGGCACCATCAGGGACGCAATGCTCTTATTAGACAACCGGAATTGAGACGGATCCGAATAGTTTCCAGGCCGGAGCACAGATGTTTCACCTTTGTAATTACATTTTGTGTAAAGCACTACCTGAGCTTCAGTGTCAAATCCAGTAGCAACAAACATTAAGATGTTTAACAGGATCAGTTTCATATTGCCAACATTACACATATACCAATGTAGTCAATTTGCCTGTTATTCTGCCTAATTTTACGCATGACCATAATATCCGCTTACCAGCAATTAGTAACTGAACTCACCCCCCTATACAACGAAAATGAAGCGGCAGTGATAGCCGGAATGGTGTTCGAAAAAATAACAGGTGAGAGACGGATCACACGCCGGCTTGAGCAAATTGTCTTAAGTCCTGGCCAGCAGAATGACCTGGAAAAATATCGGCAACAGTTACTTGAATACCGGCCTGTTCAGTACGTATTGCACGAAGCCTGGTTCCAGGATATGCGCTTTTATGTAGATGAACAAGTCCTGATCCCGAGGCCTGAGACAGAGGAGCTTGTTGAATGGATCGTTACTGATTTCCGGACCAGTGAGGAGCCTTTCACGCTTTTAGATATCGGCAGCGGGTCGGGCTGCATTCCCATCAGCCTGGCAAAAAAATTACCCTGTTGCATCGTTCACAGTTGTGATGTCAGCAGTGGGGCACTTGAAGTCTCGAACAGGAATGCACATGAGCTTGGGGCAAAAGTGCAATGGCACCAGGCAGATTTCCTTGATAGCAGCATGTGGGATAATTTACCGGCAGCTGAGGTAATAGTGAGCAACCCCCCATATATTCCTCAAAGCGGCAAAAGCGGCATGGATAAACATGTTGTGGATTTCGAACCGGGCATCGCATTGTTCGTTCCGGATAATAATGCGCTTATATTTTATGAAGCCATCGCTGCATTTGTCAACATCAGGGCGAAAGCAGGTGCTGCAATTTATGTGGAGATCCATGAAGGTCTCGCGTCAGAAGTTCAGGCAGTGTTCGCTGCTTCCGGCCTTACTGAGATCCAGGTAAGACTTGATATGCAGGGCAAAGAACGTATGATTCGCGCAGTGAAGGCGTAATATTATTGGCCACTTTTGTCAACTGCCAGTACAGACCTGGCACCCAGTTCCCTTGCTACCCGCATCACAGCCACGACATTTTCCACAGGCACCGACTTGTCAGCATTTATTACCACCGATGGTTGATCAGTTTCTTTGGCAAGAATTGGTTGCAGTTTCAGCTTCAGTTCTTCCATGCTCACCTTCGACGTACCAACATAAAACTGGTTATTGGCATCAATAGACACCACAACCGTCTGCTTAGCCTTGGTATCACTCTTTGCTTTTGGCTGCGAAAGTTTGATAACATTCGGATTAGCGAGTGTGGATACGATCAGGAAGAATAACAGAAGAATGAACAGGATGTCATTCAAAGCGCCCGTATGCACTTCAGCGTGTCCTCTTAATCTTCTTTTGATGTTCATTATTCAAAGTAAAAAGTGAAAAGTAAAAATTAAAAAACCGGGAACGTCATGAGGTTTACCTTGTGGGTTCCTGCAGGGTGTCAAGGAAATCTGCGCTGGCGACTTCCATTTTGTTCACTGTCTTATCGATCTGCGCGTTGAGAAAACTGTAACCAACATATGCAAGAAGTCCAATGATGAGACCGGTCGCTGACGTGATCATTTTGACATAAATTCCACTGGCGATTGTGCTCAATGTATATTCACCGGTTGAACTGATCCCGTAAAACAATTGCACCATACCCACAATCGTTCCGAGGAACCCGAACATCGGCGCGATACCGGAAATCAGCGACAGCACACTAAGGTTCCTTTCCATTTTATACATCTCCAGTTTCCCCACATTCTCCATACTCCGTTCGATGGCATCAATTGGTTTGCCTATCCTTTGAATTCCCTTGTCAATGATGCGGGCTACAGGGTGATTGGTATTCTTGGTCAGGGATCTTGCTGCAGCCACATTTCCACTGAGGATATGATCACGGATAATACTCATGAAATTGTCGTCGATCTTGCTGGCTTTTTTGATGGCAATATATCTTTCAAAGAAAAAGTAAATCGCCAGCACGAGCAGGAGCAACAGCGGAATCATTAGTACACCACCCTGCATCAGCAGGTCGATCAGGTTCAGTTCTTTTGCTGTACCACTCCCGTTCAAAGCCGCCTGGGTGCTGTCCGCAAGCCTTCTTGCCGTATCCGCAATCTGTAAGAGGAACAAATTCATGTCGTTTTCAGTGTTTATATCAAATGTAAAGCCAACGTCTAAATAAAAAGATTATTTCTATCCCCGGCTGTTTATAAGATGCTATTAACAATTTGTATAGAAAGATCAGGTTCCGCTTTGCTTTACCATCAACGCCTGGATCTGTTTCATTGTCTTTTCCATACCATCGGCACTTCCATCCAGGAAGATGACATTTCCTTTTCCATACTCGGCAAAATTCTTCACTGCTTCCGTCCACATACTGAAGAGAATGACATTGGTATCGAGGTTCGCCTGGCGCATCCTGTCAGCTGCTTCTGACATCCCCCGGGCTACTTCCTCCCTGAAGAGCGCAACGCCCTGCCCACGCAGCCTGGCGGCTTCTCTTTCTGCCTCGGCCGCAATTTTAATCGCATTTCCTTCGGCTTCGGCATTCTTAGTTTTGGTGATCAGCAGTGCCTGGCCTTCATTTTCAGCTGCCGCCTTAAGGTTATTGGACGCTACAACCTTGCTCATACTGTCCATGATCGCCTTGTCAAATGTGATGTCATTGATCTGGAGATCAAGCAGGTGGTATCCCCAATCTTCCAGCAGCTGATCTATTTGCTCTTTTACATATTCAACAATTTCCTTACGTAATGCCAGGATCTCA
Source organism: Flavihumibacter solisilvae (assembly GCF_000814475.1). Classification (GTDB taxonomy): domain Bacteria; phylum Bacteroidota; class Bacteroidia; order Chitinophagales; family Chitinophagaceae; genus Flavihumibacter; species Flavihumibacter solisilvae. The sequence goes on from NZ_JSVC01000021.1 coordinate 206,561, forward strand.
GCCTGTCGCTTTGTCGCAACGAATGACCGGATGGTCCCTTCAATTGTTCGTGACAAGGCCTGCATCAGATCTCGCTCGCTGATGAACTTAAATGCAACTTTTTTTATCGTTTCCTCTGACTCGTTCTGTACGGCATACAATAACATGCTTTTGAAATACACATTTGCCTGGTCAGCCGTAACCGCCTGGAACTCCATTTCAACAGACCTGTTCTGTACGGAAACCCTTTTGGAGACCTGCTCGATAAAAGGGATTATGAAATTCAATCCGGGATGGAGGACACGCCTGTATTTCCCAAACATGGTAACCACTCCGACGGTTCCCTGGTTTACAGTTTTCAATCCGAGTAACAGAAGCAATACCAGGATAATTATCCACCAGAAAGACAACAGGGTTTCAGGCATAAAAAGATTTAAAAATGTAAAAAATCAAAAATAAAAATTTGGGGCAAACATTCAGGCGTTTTCTTCCCAGACCGAAACGAGGTTCACGAGCATGTTCACACTCATTTCCATGTCCTGGACGCTTACATATTCATGTTTACTGTGAAGGGCCATTTCGCCGGTGAAGAGATTTGGGCAGGGTAAACCCATATAGGAAAGCCGTGCACCGTCTGTACCGCCACGAATAGGTTCCTTTATAACGGGCAGCCCCGTACGCCGGATAGCTTCTTCAGCATATTGCACGATTTTTGGGTATTGCGACAGCACTTCTTTCATATTCCGGTACTGTTCCTTCACCACGAATTCCGTTCCTGAACCAGGAAACCGCTTGATCGTCTCATCTGCCAGGTGCTGCAACATATATTCATATTCACCCAGTTTTGCCGTATTGAAATCCCGGATGATAAATTGTACTGATGCCTTTTCTGCTGTGCCGCTGATATGAACAGGGTGGATGAAACCCTCGCGTCCGCTGGTGACCTCCGGGGAAAGGCTTTCGTGCGGCAGCGCTCCGACAAAAGCTGCTGCAACCTTCAAAGCGTTTACCAGCTTCCCCTTTGCACTACCGGGATGGGCGCTTACACCATGAAAAATGATGGTCATCCCATCCGCAGAAAAATTTTCATCTTCGAGGCTGCCCGCCTCTCCGGCATCGAGTGTATAGCCAACCTCCGCGCCCAATTGTTCCACATCCAGTTTTTCAACGCCGCGTCCAACTTCTTCATCGGGGGTAAACAGTATTTTGATCTCTCCATGTTTTACTTCCGGGTGTAACTGCAGGAAATTCGCGAGGTCCATGATGATAGCGACGCCGGCTTTGTCATCAGCACCGAGTAAGGTAGTACCTGACGCCGTTATTATATCATCACCAATCTTTTTTAACAGGTAGGGGTGGTCGGCAGCCCTGATAACCTGCGAAGGGTCGTCGGGAAGGACGATATCAGTTCCGTCATAATTCCGATGGATTATTGGTTTCACCCCCGTTCCACTACAGTCGGGGGCTGTATCCATATGGGAACAGAAGCAGACCACAGGCACCTTCCTGTCAGAATTTGACGGAATGGTCGCATGTACATAGGCGTTGTCGTCCATTCGCGCATCGGTAAGTCCCATTGCTGTCAGCTCCTGCACCAGGATCCGGCCCAGGTCTTTTTGTTTTTCCGTAGAGGGAAAACTGTCGCTGTGGGGATCACTCTGTGTATCAACCTGTACATACCTTAAAAATCGACCGGTAACGGTATACTGATACGAATTGGACATGAAAAAGATAATTTAGAGCAAATTAATGTTTTTGATGCCAAAGCAACCCTCCCCTTCCCCTATCCGCACATACGGCTGGCTGCGTGTACTTATCTTTCTCGCTTTATACCTGCTGATGATGGCGGGAATTTCCCGTCTGTCGCTGGAGATCTATACGAAGTTTACATTTTTGTTAATGTCAGGAGCTGCATTGGTATGGTTGTTCCGAAAATTTGTCGACGGTTCAGACTTTCTTAGTCTGGGCCTATCCTGGAAAGGATCCCGGGGCTATGCGCTGACCGGATTCCTGGCTGCGGTAGCCCTTCTCGGCACCGGCACATGCATACTCGCCGCAGCGGGAGTATTGGAATGGATAAATTACCAGTTCGATGCAAATGCATTCTTTATGTCACTGGTGCTGATGCTGATGGTTGCTTTCACTGAGGAACTCGTTTTCCGTGGGTATGTAATGAACAACCTTCTTCAGAACATGAAGCCGCACATCGCACTATTGGTTTCGGCAGCGTTGTTTGCAATATTTCATGGTGCAAATCCGGGTACCAGTTGGTTGGCACTGATAAACATTTTTATTGCCGGAATTTTACTCGGTATCAATTATGTCTTTACAGGAAACCTATGGTTCGGAATTGCATTGCATTTTGCATGGAACTTTTTCCAGGGACCGGTTCTGGGATTTGCCGTGAGTGGCTTGAAACTTCCTTCAGTACTCATACAAAACATCTCGGGCAATACGATGGTTACCGGGGGTGAGTTTGGCTTTGAAGGATCGCTTATCTATTCAATTCTCGCGGTCATTTTAATAGTAGTCTTCTATTTCAGGTATAAGGTCGCTAGAAATTAACCTGATTAATTTTTCCCAACAACGGGCTCCATTAATGGTTCGGGATCATCCAGGTAGATGATCCTGCGTTGAGGTATCCTGATCTTGTCGGAAATTTCGGGTACAATACGCCGGGCGTTTTCGAGCACTCCTTCAAATACTTCGAAAAACTTCCATGTTTCACCGCCTTCATCGCTAAGTCCGATCATGTAGGCGGTTACTCTTGCTCTTTTCCCATCTATAACTATATCGCATATCCGCTCGACAACAGCCTGCCAACTGTTGGATTCGTTTACCAACTGAACAACGTTGACACCCATAGCTCTTTCGTTTGGTGGATAATCACCGGCCCTTTGGCTATAACTGATATACCTGGGCTGTCCTCCCATATACCTGATTATACCCTCATGGGAAAAGCGGCAATAATTCTCCCATTGACTATTCTGGTATGCTTTCGTCATACTGTCGGCATATAGGAAAGCACTATTCCGCTGGAAAGCGGAATCTGCGGATGAACGTTGTGCAAATGTCCACCCGGTTGAACCCGTAAGCAGTGTAACAGCCAGGGTCAGGGTCGGAAACAATCTCATGGTAATATAATTACCCTTTAATAAGGTAAAATGCCCATTGCTTATTGTGGCAATGGGCATTTTTTTTCCCGAAGGTTGTCTCCGGTGTTAATAACCTGGGGAATATTAAGGCATTATGATCCGGGAAGGTGCACCTACGATTTCCACCAATTCAATGTCGAAAACCAGGTCTTCACCTGCGAGCGGGTGATTTGCATCAAGCATGATCGCTTCATCACGAACTTCGGTAATTACAACCGGTACCACCTGTCCAGCACTATTATTAAGATTGAGACGCATTCCCTTTTCAAGAGGCATTCCTTCCGGAACCTGGTCCCGTGGAAATTCAATAATCATTTCAGGGTTCTTCGGACCATAAGCATCTTCAACTCCAATATTCACAGTTTTTTTATCACCTACAGACATCCCCATCACACCATTATCGAAACCGGCGATAACCATTCCGCTTCCTACCTGGAATTCCAGGGGGTCTCGTCCTTCAGAACTGTCGAAAGTAGTTCCGTCGGTAAGGCGGCCATGATAATGCACTCTTACAGTGTCGCCGGATTGTACTTGTTGCATAATAATTTTATTTTATTTGTTAATCGGCCGGAAAGGTAAGATAAACTTGCCAGATAGCTCCTGACCGCTGATGGGTTATATTTGACGAATGAAACAGCTTCTTCTCTGTCTTTTATTTGGTCTGCTTTTTTTGCATCCGCTACATGCCCAGCGCATACGCCCCGCGGCAGAGCGATTTGACCAGTACCTGCCATTGCTTCAGAACAAGCGTATTGCCATTTTTGCCAACCACACTACGGTCGTAAATGATAGCATCCATCTGGTGGATGTACTCAAAAAAAAGGGTGTTCTCATCTCAAAGATTTTTGCACCTGAACATGGCTTCAGAGGCAAGGCAGATGCAGGCGAAAAAGTGGACAACTCCATTGATCCTTCCACAGGTGTCAAAATAATTTCACTATACGGTAAAAAAAGGAAGCCAGCATCAGAAGATCTTCAGGATGTAGATGTTTTGGTATTTGATATCCAGGACGTGGGTACGCGGTTCTACACTTATATTTCTTCGCTCGAAGAATATATAGAATCAGCTGTTGCTGCAGGCAAACCATTGATCGTACTTGACCGGCCGAATCCTAATGGGTTTTATATTGATGGTCCGGTACTGGAAAAGCCTTTCCGGTCTTTTGTCGGTATGCAGCCGGTTCCGGTAGTGTATGGCATGACAATCGGCGAGTATGCGAAAATGCTGGTGGGTGAAAAATGGATCGACAGCTCTCTTCACAGCAAGCTGGCAGCGTTTAAGATGACTGTCATCCCGTGCGATAATTACACCCACAAAAGCCTTTACTCCCTGCCGGTCAATCCCTCCCCGAACCTGCCTGATATGGCTGCCATTTACTGGTATCCTTCCACCTGTTTTTTTGAGGGAACGGTATTGAGCGAAGGACGGGGAACAGAACATCCTTTTCAGATATTCGGCCATCCTGATCTGCCCAAAAACCTGTACAAGTTCACGCCGGTTTCGCGGGAAGGAGCCAAAGAACCAAAGTTGAAAGACAAAGTCTGCTATGGGTGGACGGTTGCAGAAGCACCTGAGCAGGTGCTGAAAAAAGTTAATGGCATGTTGCAGTTAAAGTTCCTTCAGGATGCTTACCGGCTTTTTCCCCAGAAAGACAGTTTCTTCCTTGGAAAACCAAACGCTGCGCCAACTGCATATTTTTTCAACAAGCTGGCGGGAAACGCCGAGTTAATGGCGCAGATCAGGTCGCAGCAGACCGAGTCTGCCATCCGTAAGTCGTGGCAACCGGGAATTAACAGGTTCAAGACCATCAGGAAGAAGTACCTGATGTATGAAGACTTTGAATAAGGTTTAAACAAACTTGCAGATGGACTATCAAAAGATCAGGATAATTTTTATGGGCACACCGGAATTTGCTGTTGCATCACTTGACGCACTGATAAAGGCTGGTTGCAATGTTATTGCTACTGTAACAGCACCGGATAAACCAGCAGGCAGAGGTATGCAACTTCAGCAAAGTGCAGTAAAACAATACGCAGTTGAAAACGGCATTCGAGTATTACAGCCTGCCAGGTTGAAAGACGCGGACTTTCACAAAGAACTCCGTGAACTAAACCCTGACCTGCAGGTAGTGGTGGCATTCCGCATGTTGCCAGAGGTCGTTTGGAATATGCCTCAAATGGGGACGATCAATGTACATGGTTCCCTGCTACCCAAATATCGTGGCGCAGCTCCAATCAACTGGGCCGTTATTAATGGCGAAAAGGAAACCGGAGTAACGACCTTCAAACTCCAGCATGAAATCGATACCGGTAATATATTAATGAGGGCCTCATTACCAATCGCATCCGATGAAACGGCAGGGTCTGTACATGACAGGATGAAAGAACTCGGTGCAGACTTGCTGGTAAACACAGTCAAGGGTCTTGCAACGGGCACCCTGAAAGAGGTTCCGCAGGACAATGCAGATCCGGCTTCATTGCAGCATGCGCCCAAAATCTTTACAGAAACATGTCGCATAAACTGGAATTCACCGATTGACCAGATATATAATTTGGTGCGCGGACTTTCACCTTATCCAGCCGCATTTACGGAACTGGAGGGGAAAAAATTGAAGGTGTTCAGTTCAGAAAAAGAACATACAAGCCCATCGGAACCGCCAGGTACCATGCATACCGATCAAAAATCGTATATCAAATTCGCTGCGGCTGACGGTTACCTCCTTCTCTCCGAAATCCAATTGGAAGGGAAGAAGAAAATGACAGTGGCTGACTTCTTACGTGGCTATCGTTTCGGTCAAAACACCCAAAATAAATGATCAGTTATAATCCGAAGGACTGGCTTACTGTCCTTTTCCGCCTTCATAAAACGGATACGGTAAGAAAGCTGTTTCCGTTAATTTTAATTATTTCCGCATATTCCGGCCTGGTCGCATACGTGGAGGTTGAAGTACTTAAAATTTCTGATAACCGCTTCCTGAAGAACATATCAGTGATGCATAACCTTCTCGGCTTTGCAATTTCCATGTTGCTTGTATTCCGCACGAATACGGCCTATGACAGGTGGTGGGAAGGTCGCAAACTTTGGGGCGCGCTTACCAACAACAGTCGAAACCTGGCAATGAAAATTGAGGCTATGCTGCCGGTTGATGACAAAGTAAACCGCGCGTTTTTTCGCAAGACCATTCCATTATACGCGGCAATGCTCAGGGATCATCTCAGGACAGAGACCACCCGGCTCGCTCTTGATGAGGTGGACCACCCCGAACTTGATTTCGATCATAACCGGCACCTGCCTAACCAGGTAGCGCTGCTCATGAACAGGCGTGTTCAGGAGCTTTACAGGAACATGGTGATCACAGGCGACCAGCTCATTACCCTGAACGCCGAACTGTTGTCATACACTGACATTTGCGGGGCATGTGAACGGATCAAAAACACACCGATACCATATTCCTACAGTGTGTTCATAAAAAAATTCATCTTTCTATATATTATTACGCTGCCACTTGGATTTGTATTCAACCTTGGCTACCTGGTGATACCGGTAGTTGCATTCATTTTTTATGTGCTGGCCAGCCTTGAACTTATTGCCGAAGAAATCGAAGACCCTTTTGGGGGCGATGCGAACGATGTCCCTACTGAAAAAATCGCTGCCAATATCAGGATCCATGTAAATGAGATCATCCACTGACATGACTCAAATGAACAACCGAATTTATTTTGTCCTGGCCTTTCTGGTCGCCTGCAGCCTCAGCAGCTGTTCGGCATCAAAGAAAAAAGCTTCACCTTCTGCGGCAGCGCCTGTTCGCGTTCTTCCGACGCTGCCTGAGTCGGAACTTTACCTGCCGGTTAAGGTGGTAATAAAGCCATTTCTGAAGCATGCAGAAAGCCTGGCTCCCAGGGAACTCACCTCCACGGGCTGGCCGGAATATTTCCAGACCGGCTGCGACTTCAGGTACAAATACCGGTTCATCCGATCTGCATTCCAGTTTACCTGCGTAAATAACAGGGTCCAGGTAAACATGAGTGGTGTTTACCAGATAGCCGGCAGCAAAACGGTGTGCGCAATGGGGCAGCCAGTGTATCCCTGGGTAGGCGGCAGCTGTGGATTTGGTAATGAACCAATGCGAAAGGTCAATATTACGCTGCGGTCCGATCTTCAATTCACTCCAGATTACCGGCTGCGGACTGTTACACGGGCGGAGAAAGTGCAAGCCGTAGACCGCTGCCTGGTTACGTTGTTTAAGACAGATGTAACACAACAGGTACTCGACAGTATAGCGGCATCGATAAATGCTTTTGGTAAATCTGTCGATGCTATGGTCAGTGGCATCAATTTCGATAACTACCTGCAACCAATAGCCGAAAAGGCTGGCAAGAAAATCCCTCTCAGCACATATGGTTACATGAAACTTAATGCCAGCGCCGTCAGACTGGGTGCAGTCAATTATTCGGGTGACACACTCCGCTTTACGGCAGGTGTTTCCTGTTATCCGGAAGTCAGTTCAGACAGCATCAATTATTCTGTTACCCGCCACCTGCCGCCACTTACCGGAACTACCTCAGGTAATGGCTTCAATCTAACGGCTAATGCAAAATATGACTATACCACGATCGACACACTGCTTACCAAAACGCTTCGGAACCGGGAATTTGAAGTTAAAGGTGAGAAGATCAGGATAGTTTCCGTTAACGTGCGTGGACTTGACGGCTACAAGGTGGAATTCCGGATCCAGTTTACCGGAACAAAAAGGGGTACTCTCTTCCTGAAGGGTACACCCGAGCTGGATACTGCACTGCAGGTTCTTTCAGTTCCCGACCTTGAATACGACCTGAATTCGTCGAGCCTTGCATTACAGCTCGGTAAAACATTCTTTTCACGAAAGATCCTCGAAAACCTGCGTAACCAGGCAAGGATAAATGTGACAGAACTGTACACAAAGAACAAATCCCGGATTGACAGCCAGTTCAACCGCATCATTACAGACGGAGTAACTTTACAGGGCAGTACACAAGGACTGAAATTGACCGGATTGGTCATCAATCGCGACAATGTTCAGGTGCAGGCAAACCTGAAGGGGAACGCCGGCCTGGTCATTTCAAATATCCCGTAAGTCTAAAGTGCGTCGAACCACAGTGGGGCATTATTATCCCAATCGCCGTTATAATTGATGAACAGTTCTTCGCCCGCTTCAATATCGCGAACTGTTTTTACACTGATAAGGTGGGCATCAAAATCCATTTCATATTCGCAATTGCTGGAATAGCTATGGTTATAAAGGGGTATATAGCCAAGAGCCATGCAACAGTCCTGAAGGTCTTCTCCCCATTCGAAAATATAATCGTGAAGTTTTGTCTGGTCAAGAAGTTTCCGGTCCCCGTCGGATAAAACGATCACCGGACTGATCTCCACCAAAGTATTGGCAGGTATAGATTCACTGGTAAAAACGCCCCGGCCCATTGTATCGGTTGGAGCTACCAGTAAGCAAGGCAAAATCATGCTGCAATATAAAGCCGTAAGCTTGTAAATTTGGTGCATGTCTGAAGAACTGGAAGCAATATCTATACAGGAACAGTTTGAGTCGGTCATTCAGACGGAGGATAAGCTGCGTATAAGGGAATTTCTGAATAATCAGAATATCAGTGACGTTGCAGTACTGATTAGCGAATATGATGAATTTGCCAGCCAGATCATCAGCAACATGAGCATGCATCGTGCCGTCAGTGTGTTTAAGATTCTTGACATTTCGTTTCAGAAACAAATCATCAAAGAGCTTCCTGCGTATAAGTCCGCCGAACTGCTGAATGAACTGGCTGCCGATGACCGGACCAGCTTCCTGGAGGAATTACCCAGTGAAGTGGTGAAAGAACTCATCAAAACACTTAATCCCGAGGAAAGAAAAATAACCCTTTCGCTGCTTGGTTACCCCGAGGGCAGCGTGGGCAGGTTGATGACACCGGACTACATTGCGGTCCGGAACAACTGGACAATGGCGCGTGTACTCGAGCATATCCGGACGGTGGGGAAGGATAGTGAAACCATTGACGTGATCTATGTATTGAATGAAATGGGTCAATTCGTTGATGACATGCGGATCAGGGAAGTGATCCTGGCCAGTCCGGATAAAATCGTCAGCGACCTGATCGATAACCGGTATGTGTTTTTAAAAGTTACAGACGACCAGGAAGTCGCCAACCAGATTTTCAAAATGAATAACCGGATGGCCTTGCCGGTACTCGACGAGAACCATATTCTCCTCGGAATTGTAACCATTGATGACGTGCTGTGGGTGGCGAATGAAGAATTCAGTGAGGATATTCAGAAAATTGGTGGTACAGAAGCCCTTGACGAGCCATACCTGGAAATGCCATTGCTGAAACTATTCCAGAAAAGAATCGTCTGGCTGGTTGTCCTTTTTCTCGGAGAAATGCTAACTGCGACCGCCATGGGATATTTTGAGGATGAGATCACCAAGGCAGTGGTGCTGGCTCTGTTTGTGCCATTAATTATTTCAAGCGGTGGAAACAGCGGTTCACAGGCTTCCACGCTTATTATCCAGGCAATGGCTGTGGGCGAAATACACGTTGGTGACTGGTGGCGCGTTCTTCGCCGTGAATTGCTTTCCGGGCTGTTGCTGGGTAGTGTGCTGGGTATTATCGGGTTCCTGCGGGTTCTGGTATGGTCACAGTTTTTTCCGGATGTATATGGTCCCTATTATTTATTCATCGCCATTGCGGTGGGAGTTTCCCTGGTCGGTGTTGTGCTTTGGGGTACATTAAGCGGTTCCATGCTTCCGCTGGTTCTCAAGCGCGCCGGAGCAGACCCTGCCGTTTCCTCCGCTCCTTTTGTAGCAACTATGGTTGATGTTACGGGCCTGATCATTTATTTTTCTGTGGCATATTTTTTTCTCAGAGGCCTGTTGCTTTAATATATTTAGAAAAACTGCATCAATTTTCACATGAAAAGAATGGTATTACCCCTGCTGTTGATGTTTTCTTTAGCCGGACAAACTCAGCAGCCGGCACCAGAATTAACTGTCGACATGATCATGCGCGACCCCAAATGGATCGGAACATCTCCTTCGAATCCTTTCTGGTCTAATGAAGGCAGGTTGTATTTCAGCTGGAACCCAGAAAAGGCACTCAGCGATTCTCTATATTTCGCTATGCCCGGTGCAAGCCCTGTAAAGGCAAGCTGGGCGGACAGGCAGGCGCTTGTTGATCACGCCGATTGCGAATACAATAAGGCGGGTAACGCTTACACCTATGTGAAAAACGGAGATGTCTTTTACGTGACACTGAAACCATTCCGCCAATTGAAAGTGACCCAGACTTTGGAACCGGAAACCATGAGCCATTTTGCCTTCAATGATATGAAACTGGTTTTCCTCCGCTCCCAAAACCTGTTTTCCTGGGATTTGAAAACAGGGGAAACTGTCCAGTTGACGAATTTCCAGAAAGGCGCTGCGCCTGCAAAGGATGCAAAAAAAGACGGCATACAGGAAAAATGGCTGAAAGATGATCAGCTTAAATATTTCGAAGTCCTTCGCTTACGAAAAAACAAAAGGGAAGTTGGTGATTCACTGCAAAAGCAATTTTCAGGCAAACCTCTTCGGGCAATTTACCTGGAAGAAAAGAATGTTGGTATGGTGTCAATAAGCGCGGATGGACGGTTTATAAGTTACCGGCTGACAAAACCGGCAGTTAGCGCCCGTTCCACTATCGTGCCGAATTATGTAACTGAAAGTGGCTTCACGGAAGACATCCCCGCCCGGACAAAGGTCGGCGCTCCCAGTACAAGCCAGGAACTCTTCATCTTTGATACCAGGCTTGATACTATTTTCCAGGTCACAACTGACTCCCTGCCGGGAATCCGTAATGCACCTGAATACTTCAAAGACTATCCGGGCCAGCAGGCTGACCAGCAAAAGAAGAATGCACCCCGAACCTCAAATTTCACCGCATTGACCTGGTCGCCCTCAGGTTACCGCGCTGTTGCGGACATTCGCTCTACAGATAACAAAGACCGCTGGCTGGTATTGGTGAATGGCTTAACCGGTAAATATTCAGTTCTCGACCACCAGCATGATTCTGCCTGGATCGGCGGACCCGGGATCGGAGGTTCTTATGGCGGGGGGAATTACGGCTGGCTGGACGCGGAACATTTCTGGTTTCAATCTGAAAAAACCGGCTTTAGTCACCTTTACCGGGTTTCCGTTAGTACGGCGGAGATCAGGCCACTGACATCCGGAAAATTTGAGATCCAGAATGCCCGGCTGTCAGCGAACCGGCAGTTTTTCTATCTCACGAGTAACGAAGTGCACCCGGGCGAACAGCATTTTTACCGCCTCCCAGTAAACGGCGGAACTATGGAAAGGATCACTTCAATGACGGGAGCCAACCAGGTCACGATTTCACCTGATGAGAAAAAGGTTGCCATCCTGTACTCTTACAGCAATAAGCCATGGGAATTGTACCTGCAGGACAACAAGCCTGGAAGCAAAGCGGTACAGGTAACAAATAAAGCAGTGAGTGAAGCATTCGCCGGCTACCCATGGCGCGATCCTGAGCTTGTCACATTCAAAGCCCGCGACGGTGCAACTGTGTATGCACGTTTATATAAGCCTTCAAATCCACACCCCTCCCGCCCTGCGGTGATCTTTGTTCATGGCGCAGGGTATCTGCAAAATGTACATAAATGGTGGAGCAGCTATTTCCGTGAATATATGTTCCATAACCTGCTGGCGGACAAAGGTTATACGGTTCTGGATATCGATTATCGTGCAAGTTCAGGATATGGCCGGGACTGGCGGACCGGAATCTATCGTTTTATGGGTGGGAAAGACCTTACTGATCACATTGACGGCGCAGGCTGGCTGGTTAATAACCAGGGGGTGAATGCCCGAAACATCGGAATTTATGGTGGGTCGTATGGTGGCTTCATAACCCTTATGGCAATGTTTACAACACCTGGCGTTTTTGCCTCGGGGGCGGCTTTGCGGCCAGTTACCGACTGGGCACATTACAATCATGGTTATACCTCGAATATCCTGAATGAGCCCGTAACAGACAGTATTGCTTACAGGCGGAGTTCCCCCATTTACCATGCAGAGGGTTTTAAAGGCAACCTGCTGATTTGCCACGGTATGGTGGATGTAAATGTTCACTATGAGGACGTGGTAAGGTTGGGACAGCGACTGATCGAACTGGGAAAGGAAAACTGGGAAATTGCGTCTTATCCCGTGGAAGACCATGGCTTCGTGGAACCCAGCAGCTGGACCGACGAATACAAGCGTATCCTGAAACTATTCGAGCAAACATTAAAACAATAATCCATAATATTGTTACTGAAAGTACCTTAACAACTAACAAAAAGCACCATTGACCTTATGTGTGGAATTGTAGCGTACATAGGCCACAGGGAGGCCTACCCTGTCATCTTAAAGGGACTGAAACGACTCGAATACCGTGGTTATGACAGTGCGGGCGTAGCCCTGCTGAACAGCGGCCTTAAAGTGTATAAAAAACAAGGGAAAGTCGCGGACCTGGAAGACACCCTCGTAGGAAAAGACCTTCATGCCAATATTGGAATCGGCCATACGCGTTGGGCCACCCATGGTGAACCTTGCGACCGCAATGCTCACCCTCATACTTCCCGGAATGGAAAGCTGAGTATGATTCACAATGGTATTATTGAAAATTATGCCCAGATTAAAAGCGAACTGATCAAAAAAGGGTACAATTTCACCAGCGATACAGACACAGAAGTTTTACTCAACTTCATCGATGACATTCATACAAACAATGGTGGCGCATTGGAAGAAGCTGTGCGTATTGCACTGAAACGGGTGGTGGGCGCATACGTGATAGTACTGCTTGACGCCGACAATCCGGATACTTTGATTGCAGCACGCAAGGGCTCGCCTCTTGTAATTGGAATAGGCAAGGGTGAGCATTTTCTTGCCAGCGATGCTTCACCAATTATCGAGTATACAAAGGAGGTGGTTTATGTTAATGACTATGAACTGGCCATCATTAAAGCTGATGAACTTATATTAAAGAACCTCGGTAATGAAAAAGTAAGTCCCTTTATTACCAAGCTTGACATGGAAATGGCCGCCATTGAAAAGGGCGGATATGATCATTTCATGCTGAAAGAAATCTTTGAACAACCCAATACCATTTTTGACTGTCTGCGTGGACGTCTTGATGCAACAGGTGGCACTATCACGATGAGCGGTATACAGAAATACGCTGATCAGCTGACAACCGCCAACCGCATCATCATGATTGCCTGCGGAACCAGCTGGCACGCCGGACTGGTGGCAGAGTACATCTTTGAGGAGGTAACAAGGATTCCGGTTGAAGTTGAATATGCGTCGGAATTTCGCTACCGTAACCCGATCATAAACAAGGGTGATGTTATCATTGCTATTTCACAAAGCGGGGAAACGGCCGACACCCTGGTTGCAATAGAAACTGCCAAGGAAAAGGGCGCCATCATACTTGGCGTGGTCAACGTAGTTGGATCGTCAATCGCAAGGGCTTCACACGGCGGTGCATATACGCATGCTGGCCCTGAGATTGGAGTGGCCAGCACCAAGGCATTTACTGCTCAACTTGCAGTGCTTACAATGATTGCGCTGAAGATCGGCTATATAAAGGGTACACTGACCGAGAAACGTTATATGCACCTGCTGAATGAACTTAACGATGTTCCGGAAAAAGTGGCAACAGCCCTGATGCAAAAAGATAAAATCCGGGAGATTGCTTCTAAATATAAGAATGCCTCGGATTCGCTTTACCTTGGGCGTGGGTATAATTTCCCCGTTGCCCTGGAAGGTGCACTTAAACTAAAAGAGATCTCCTACATACACGCAGAAGGATATCCTGCTGCTGAAATGAAGCATGGGCCGATCGCCCTGGTGGATGAAAAACTTCCTGTATTTTTTGTTGCGACAAAAGATAGTTTCCATGAGAAAGTACTGAGCAATATGCAGGAAATCAAGGCAAGAAAGGGAAAAGTAATTGCCGTAGTGAGCGAAGGTGATGATGCAGCCTCTGCGCTTGCGGACGACACTATAACGGTTCCTTACGCGGACGAACTCATTGCTCCCATGATCAACGTTATTCCTATGCAGTTGCTTGCCTATTATATAGGTGTGTCTAAAGGTTATGACGTTGACAAGCCGCGGAACCTGGCGAAAAGCGTAACTGTAGAATAAGGATCATCAACCCAATTTCGGATTATGAATCTCATTAGGAAAAGTCCTATAGAGGCCCTGGGATATGGTTTTATCCCGGAGCCTAACCTTCCTGCAGGCAAAAATGAATATTACCTGCGTGATCAGCAGAATAAAAGTGGGATTACTTACCGGCATCTCAGTGCCTATGAAATTGAAGTTCTGGTACGCAACAGAAACCAGAGTGACGACTGGAATAAACTCCTCGTGTCCGACGCATTCAATCCGGAACTGGTAAAAAATTGCAAGTTCTTCGGACTTGTAAGGATTGGCAAACTGGAACCATACTGCCTTGAATTCAACAACCTCCGAATGCCGGTCGGATTATACAACAGTACAATAATAAGTTCCGATTTTGGCAACAATGTGGTGGTAGATAACGTGAACTACCTGTCTCATTACATCATCGGCAATGAAGTGATGCTGGTTAATATCAATGAGCTGGCCACGACCAACCATTCCAAATTCGGAAACGGGATTATCAAAGAAGGGGAAGACGAGAAAGTGCGCATATGGCTGGAGGTTTGTAATGAGAACGGCGGCAGGCGGATTTTGCCGTTTGACGGAATGTTACCAGGTGATGCGTATTTGTGGAGTCGTTACCGGGACGATATTGCGCTCCAGAAGAAGTTTGTTGAATTTACGGATCGCCGGTATGATGAATTGCGAGGTTATTATGGAATGATTGGAGACCGCACTGTTATCAAGAACAGCCGGATTTTAAAAGATGTCCAAATCGGAGAGGATGCTTATATTAAAGGCGCAAATAAGATCAAGAATGTCACAATCAACTCCTCATCGGATGCACACACCCAGGTGGGCGAAGGTTGTGAGCTTGTTAATGGCATTATAGGAGTTGGCTGTCGTATTTTCTATGGCGTCAAGGCTGTCAGGTTCGTCATGGCCTCACATTCACAATTGAAATATGGCGCACGACTCATTAACTCCTACCTGGGAAATAATGCGACAATTTCGTGCTGCGAAGTATTGAATTCCCTTATCTATCCGGCACATGAACAACATCACAACAACTCATTTCTCTGCGCTGCCCTCGTAATGGGGCAAAGCAATATGGCAGCGGGCGCAACAATCGGATCAAATCACAATTCCAGGAGTGCTGATGGAGAACTTATTGCCGGACGTGGCTTCTGGCCAGGATTATGTGTCAGTTTGAAACATAACTCCAGGTTTGCCTCATTCACAATACTTGCGAAAGGTGACTATCCCGCAGAACTTAATATAGAACTTCCCTTTTCACTCGTCAGCAATGACGTTTCAAAAGATGAGCTTCATGTAATGCCTGCATACTGGTTCCAATATAATATGTATGCGCTTGCCCGTAATTCATGGAAATATGTTGACCGGGATAATCGGATAGATAAAGCACAGCAGATTGAATACGAATATCTCGCACCGGATACTGCAAACGAAATCCTCAAGGGAATAGCTATACTGGAAAAAATTACCGGTGAAGCATTTTACCGCAAGGAAGGAAAGCCTGTGTCGGAAGCAGTTGCACGGAAAAAAGGGAAGGTTTTGCTTCGCCAGCAGGACCCGGTTATTGAAGGCCTCGAGATCCGGCTTGAAAATGCTGAAAACAGTCAACGCCCGGTGGTTGTCTTAAAAGCGGCAATGGCCTACAGGTGGTATGTTGATCTGCTTGAGTATTATGCAGCCCGCGAAATTCTTGCATTTTGTGAGCGATTCCCGGACCTTAACCTTTCAAGAATTGCCAGGAAGCTTCCTGAGGCTGCCAAACCAAGGGAATGGGACAATATCGGCGGACAGTTAATGGAGAAAGATACTGTCAGGGCTATCCTGCAGCAAATAAAAAAAGGGCAACTCAGGTCCTGGAAAGAATTGCATAACATATATCGAAGCCAGAGTAGTTTATATGCCGATCAAAAACTGGCCCATGCGCTTTCGATCTATAAGTCAACATCCGGAGTTAATCTCTCCTCAGATATAAAAGCTGTCAGGCAATTACTGGAAAAAAGCGTGACGTTTAGAAAAGAACTGGCAGACCGTATTCATGAATCACGAGCCAAAGACTACCAGAATCCATTCAGGGCAATGGTTTATGGAAGTGATGATGAACTAATTAAAGTAGTAGGCGATTTGCGTTCGAATACTTTTATCCAGGAAAACCAGAAAGCATTCCGTAAATACCAAAAACAGGTTACCGCTCTTCTAGAAGACTAATGGCAAAATTTTCCGTTGCCCCTTAAAATCAAACAAGGAGAGAAAATAAATACCCTGCCTGACATGTAATAACCTCAATGGATAGCGGTGAAGTCCGGCGCTCACCCTGATCCTTTGTTGCTCAATTGTTGCCCCCATACAATCTGAAATCCTATAAATCATATCCTGGTTTCTGTCTGCGCGGATTGTCAACCATCTGTCTCCTGGAACATGCCTCAACTCCAGATCGTCGCCTGATTCATTCCTGCCAAATTTTAATTCAGGCGCTATTTCACAATATCCATTGACATAGCAGATCCTGATCCGGCAGAAACCAGATTTGTATGCACCAGGAAGAGCTTGTTTATAATGAGTTTGGTCTCGTGTAACTGGCAATATTGCAATTGATTCATACGATATTCCATCCTTTGCATATTCCAGGGAAAAGGTCTTAATATTCAAGACGTCGCTCTTCTTCCAATTATGAAACCATTGACCACCACTTTCCGTCATCCATTGCCTGTCTAGTAATACAGGCAGCAGGTTCGCCAGTGCACTTGAGCTTGCGATAGTCAGGAAGAGGGGGTTCAAGGACATCCCGCCTAAAGCTGTGCTTCGAACTGACCCTCTGTTCACATTACCGTAAGTTAAATCGTTCCCTGCATCCATCCATTGAGCCCCATTGAAAGCAGCAACCCTCAGCGTAGCAAGATCTGAAACTCCGCCGCTGGCACTATTACCGAAAGAAAGCTCAGACAAAAAACTACTTGCCCCCACTCCTTCGACTTTCCAGAATTCGGTCGCAGATATATGATCAAGTCCCTGGCCTATGACACCCCCTACTGTATATGCGCTTTCACGGAAATACTCAACCGAGATATCTCCAGTAATGCCATGCAGGGACATCCACCTTAGCCGACCTGATTTACCCACCGGAAACAGAAAATCCGATGATTGCAATCCGAGTTTTGTAACCTTCCCATCAATATAAGAAGCATCGTCGGAGCTATCAACCCGAATAACAGCGTTTCTACCTATTATAACATGCCTCCCAGCAGGGGCAACGACTCTTCCTTTTTTCAGGTGGAGTTGATACGGCAAATCAATTGTGCTCCCAAACTCCACTCCCGAATCATTATTAATGACTAAAACAACACTGTCTTCTAGCCTGCCAGTACAATTGATGACCTGTGCATCACTTCCTCCCGCAACAAGGGAGCCTGTCATCTGAAGCTGACTGCTCTCAAAGATAGTCCCGCCCTGCTGGTACAGGTTGCCTTCCAGCCAAAGGCAGGAAGACCTGTTTCCATTTGCGAGGTTTACTATCGCATTTGTCAACTTCACGTGACCGGAAATAGTTATGGTATCGGAAAAATTCAGGGAAAAATTTACTCCGGGCTCAACTATAAAGTCACCCCTGATGGACACCTTGTTAATGCCAGCAGCCATGTACGAAGTAACTCCGGAGGCACTACCTGCAGCTGAAAGCTCCAGCGTTCCGAATACGCGACCGCTTATTGAAATTATTGAGGAGCCATCCGTATTCTCGAACCGGAAAACACCGCTTCCGGTTCCACCCGCCCTGGAGAGTTGTTGCACAATTTCTGCGTGACCAGTTCGCGTGCGGTGTACATATTTGCCGCCATTCAGAATCCGGATCGAGTCATTGATCCGGAGAGAATAACCACTTCCGCTGCCGGAAGCGTTTACAAATACGCCACCTTTCCCTATTGACAACGAATATCCGGGACCGATAGTTGTGAATCCACGTTCAACCAAGCTTGACGAAGGGCTTGATATTGTATTGCTGATGGGCAGCTCAAGCGTTATTGTGTTCACGCCTATCGCGTTCAAGCTCAGTGTCCGTACTTTCACAGCAAAATCAGGCAACCGTACGATATAGCTAAACGGCACATATAAATTATCGAGCGCAACGTCATCATCAGGGCCAGGTAAAATGCCATCCTGCCAGTTCAATGGATCTATCCATGATCCGTTTCCTGCAATACCAGTCCACCTTTTCTGCCCGTTCGCTGCGAGCACTGCAAACAGCAGCCCCAGGACCCAAACACACTTCGCCATACGCTTCATTTAGAGAACCAAAGTACTAACTGTGACAGCCAGCCGCAAGAGTCCAAGGCACATCAGGTGTTTTTACGGGTGGTGATGCAAAATATGTGCAAAAAGAAAAGCCCCTTCCTGGGAAGGGGCTTTTCTTTTTGCAGAAGCAATATTGAAATAAGGTCAGATTAT
This sequence comes from Flavihumibacter solisilvae, assembly GCF_000814475.1. Taxonomy (GTDB): domain Bacteria; phylum Bacteroidota; class Bacteroidia; order Chitinophagales; family Chitinophagaceae; genus Flavihumibacter; species Flavihumibacter solisilvae. Next base: position 225,372 of record NZ_JSVC01000021.1, read on the forward strand.
TTCTTTACGCTATCAACTTTTGCACCGATAGAGTCAGTAGCAGCTTTAACAGTTGAATCGATTGCAACGTTTGCAGAGTCAACGATTGCGCTAGCAGCAGCAGTATCAGCAGCTACAGTTGTAGCTTCAGTTGTTTCAGCAGCATTGTTACAAGCAGCAAAAGCAGCAGCGATGGCGAGTACGGCAAATACCTTTTTCATTTTGAGTTTTTTAGTGTGTTTTCTTTTAAACAGGCGCAAAATTATACAAATTCTTCACATTCGCAACTTTCGCGCGGTTTTGAATTGTTTATTTTTTTCTGAAAAAGATCCTAACCGGAACTCCTTTAAAGTCAAATGATTCACGCAGCTTGTTCTCCAGGTAGTTGCGGTATGGTGTCTTAATATCGTCCGGATAATTACAGAAAAAAGCAAACGAAGGAACTGCTGTTGGCAACTGTGTCACATACTTGATGCTTACCGGATTTCCTCTTACAACGGGAGGATGGTAAGACGCAATTGCCTTCAGCATAGTGTCATTAAGTTGTGATGTCGGTATTTTACGTTGCCTGTTTTCAACTACATCCAATCCGATTTCAATCGCTTTGAAAATCCTGGTTTTTTCTTTCGCGGAAATGAACAGGACAGGCACATCAGTAAAAGGTGCGAGGCGCTCCTTCAATGTTTTTTCATAATCACGGGCGGTGTTTGTTGCTTTCTCAACAAGATCCCACTTGTTAACGAGAATAACAACCCCTTTCCCTTTTCTGGCTGCAAGACTAAATATACTCAGATCCTGCGCCGTGATGCCCTTTTCTGCATCCAGAACAAGCATACATACATCCGCTTCATCCATAGCTTTGATCGCACGAATCACGGAATAAAATTCCAGGTCTTCATGCACTTTCTGCTTGCGCCGGATTCCTGCCGTATCAATCAGGATGAATTCTTTCTGAAACAGGTTATAATAAGTGTGAATGGTATCGCGAGTTGTTCCAGCCACATCACTTACGATCGTACGCTCCTGCCCTACCAGCGCATTAAGTAACGAAGACTTACCCACGTTCGGCTGTCCGATGATCGCAAACTTAGGAACAGTTGTATCACCTTCGCCGGCAACGCGGTCTTCAGTTATATTCTCTGTTACCGCATCAAGCAATTCTCCGGTACCACTACCGGAAATCGCTGATACAAAGAACACATTATCGAAACCAAGGCTATAAAATTCGGCTGCTTCAAGAAGGCGTGCGTGATTATCGACCTTATTTACCGTCAGGTACACGGGCTTTGTCGTTCTTCGTAATACATCGGCCATGGATTCATCCAAATCGGTGATGCCGGTTGCAGTATCTGTCATGAACACTAATGCGTCGGCTTCATCGAGTGCGATGAGCACCTGCTTCTTGATTTCCTGTTCAAAAACATCATCGCTGCGCGGAACAAATCCACCTGTGTCTATTACATTGAATGTTTTTCCATTCCATTCGGCAATTCCATATTGACGATCACGGGTTACCCCGCTTACGTCATCAACAATAGCCTTGCGTTGTTCCAACAGGCGATTGAAAAAAGTGCTTTTACCAACATTGGGCCTTCCAACAATGGCAACAGTATATCCGGCCATAAAAAAATCTTTAGAACGTTTTCGTTTGTTGTTAACAGTTATTTATATCCATATTCCCGGAGATGCAGGTCATTATCCCGCCACTTGGGTCTCACTTTCACAAACAACTCCAGGAATACTTTCCGGCCGAGGAATTTTTCGATCTCCTGCCTTGAACGCGTGCCCAGTTCCCTGATCATCCGGCCTTTTTCCCCCAGCACAATTCCTTTTTGTGTATCACGCTGCACAATCACATCGGCCATGATCTTAACCAGTGTGGTCTTTTCCTTGAACTCCTGTACGAGAACCGCAGTATGATAAGGAATTTCATCCTGGTACAATTGGTATACCTGTTCGCGTATAAGTTCGCCCACAAAAAAACGGGTGGGCATGTCCGTCAGGTTATCCTCATCAAAGAAAGGTTCACCGTCCGGCAGCATTTCAAGAATCTTCTGGAGCAGCTCACTGACACCAGTATGAGTCAGCGCCGAGACTGTCGCCACTTCCCTTACGTAACTTTTGCCAAGGAAATAATTCCGGGCTTCCTCCAGCTTTTCCGACGTTATCCCGTCCATTTTATTCAACACAAGCAAAGCAGGCACTTTGAGCCTCAGGGCTGAGAAGATAGCATCGCTTTCAGTCCAGTCGTCGTGAAGGTCAACCAGCAGCAAAGCAAGGTCTGCATCTTCAAGCGCACTTTTTACTGCCTGCATCATCTTTTCATGCAGTCTATATTTCGGCTCGATAATGCCCGGGGTATCCGAAAAAATAATCTGGTAGCCTGGTTCAGTAAGAATGCCCTTGATGCGGTGACGTGTGGTCTGAACTTTTGGGGAAACAATAGCCAGTTTCTCGCCGATAAAGGCGTTCAGCAAAGTGCTTTTGCCGGCATTAGGTTTCCCGAAAATATTTACAAATCCTGCTTTCATCTTCAGCTTTTAAGGCAACAATTAACGCTGAAGAACTAGGAGGTAATCAGATTCTGCTGCGTAATGTTGCCGCATGAGAATAAAAAAGGGCACAAAGGTAACTGAATACCTCCACAACACGAAAACAATGCCGGATATAGTCGACAATAAGTTTAAAATTAACAGTTTATAAATTAATCTTGTTTTTCAGGCATTTGTTCTCCTATTCAGGGACCACCCAATTGAAAGTAAAAAAACGACAATTCATTCATTAGCGCCTTGCCCTGGAACCCATTTCAGGCGCACATTTGTCAACAGACAATTACAAAACTTATTAATATGAACAGGAAAGTGGATCATCGGGAAGCGGGCAACCGGCGAGCTTCCCCTGGCTGCATGTTTAATTTTCGCGTTTCCTCGCGCGAAAGTGAGAATCCCATTGTGGTCGCTGATTTCGAGGCAATACCCGGTTTCGAACCTCCACGCCATACTCATACCGTTGAAGACGAGGTGTTTATGATCAAAGAAGGAACTGTCACTTTTTTCGTAGCCGATGAAATCATTGAAGCTGGTCCGGGCGATACAATTTATCTGCCCATTAATGTGCCGCACCATTTCAGGATTACTTCTGATAAGGTAACAGGGACCCTGATTCTGGTGCCTGGAAAATCAGAGGATTTTTTCAGGGAACTTTCCATTCCGTATGAAGGATACGACATCCCCGAATTTGTGCCCCCAACCAAAGAGCAGGTCAGGCATTTCATAGATGTCACAGAAAATTATGAACTGCAATGTATCTGATACAAACTAAAACAGCAACCAGGTAACCTGATTGCTGTTTCTTGTTGCGAAGGGAGGGATCGAACCTCCGACCTTCGGGTTATGAGCCCGACGAGCTACCGCTGCTCTACTTCGCGATGTGGAGTGCAAAATTAACGGTGAGCACCTTCCGAACCAAATAAAAATGCAACATTCTTTCTGTTAAAATATGAAACCCGCTTCAGCAGCGGGTTTCAGGAGAAAAATAAAATACATTCGATTGTTACCCATCTTTTTTGCTGATGCTGCTTGCCCCACTTGTTTTCATTTCGCGGATAACACCGGTACCGCGATAATTAATATCACTGGCACCGCTCGCATTCACTTTCATTTCTTTATTTACTATTACGTTTGCAGAAGAAGCTCCGCTTGCATCGATATCGACATAATCAGACACCAGGTCCCATCCTTTAATTGAACTTGCCCCGCTTAGTTTTACTGAAATGCTTCCGACATTGCCTTTCAACTTTGTATCGCTTGCACCTGAAACGTCCATATCAAGAGTGTTGCATTCCAGCTCACCTGAAATATCACTGGCGCCTCCCAGGTCTATTGCCAGTTTATCCGCCTTTATTCTACCCATCAGTTCCACATCACACGCACCATCAGCCTTGATCATCGTTACTTCCTTCACTGATACATAAGCTTTCATGTGTTTATTTCCACGCCAGTCATTCCAACCTTTTCCATCGAACCAGATATGCAAAATGCCATCTTTCACTTCTGTACGAATGCGATCTTTCACTTTCGCATCACTTGCACTTACGGCCACACCTGTCTGGTCACCCTGGGAAATATACAGATCGATGGCGCTTGACACTTTCACGCCGGTAAAAGACGGCACATTCCGGATTACAGCGTTGGCATCATTGATGATGAATTTCTGGGCTTTCGTAACCAGAGCCGCTGTCAACATAAATAGTAATACTGCTATTCTTTTCATAAGTTTCATTTTTTGATGTTGTTTCAGCTGTTAGACCGTACACTACCTCCACTACTTGTACGCAGGTTGCGGATTACGGCTCCCCCTTTATAGTTGATGGCGCCACCGCTACTGGCTTCTGCGTTGAGTTCTTTTGTTACAGTGATGTCAATCTGGCCTCCACTGCTTACGTCTGCAGATGCGTTGGTACAGGACAGATCATATGACTTGAACACCGATCCGCTGCTTGCCTCTACAGTAAGGCTTCCGGTTGTTCCCTTTATTTTAGCAATGGAGCCACTGCTGTTATCAGAAACGATGCTCTGGGCTTTGAATTCAGCTTCAATAATTGCTCCCGAGCTTGCATCGAGATCCAGGTTATTCACGGTGATCAGATTACCTGTTTTTACAATCGCCCCTGATGAAGCAGCAAGTTTTTCAAGTGTCCGGACAGACACATAAGCCTTGAATTTCACGTTCTTGCGCCAGTTTCCGCTAATGCCCTCATTGTCAATATAAATTTTGAGAACACCTCCATCCACTTCCGTCTTTATTCTCTCCTGGTACTCGGGCTTGCTGCTGCTCACTGCAACCGCATCTTTATCTCCCTGTTGAAGGAGCAACTCAATTCCGGATGAAACTTTCACACCTGTAAATGCACCCACCTGCCTTATGCGGGCGTTATTGTCAGTAACAGTGGTCTGGGCAAATAAAGCAGCTGATGTGATCAGCGCGAATAGAAAAAACAAGATTCGTTTCATAATTAATGTTTTCAGTTAATGCTATGGTTGATGCTGGTCCAGTGATTTTAGGTGAGACGGATACCGAAATCGAAATGTTACAACATTTTGAAAAAAAATGCATTTACATTTGCAGTCGATTACGGCTGTAATCAATCAGATTCCTCGGGGTGCTCCCGGCCTGGTTTTCCGAAACCGACCCGGATGCTGAGATAATACCCGTAGAACCTGAACAGGGTAATGCCTGCGCAGGGAAGGTGGTTCTAAATTCTGTATTTCCTCCTTTTGCTTTCGCAGCATTTCTCTCAAATCATTTTTTCAAACCAATTAAAAATCATGAAAAAATTGTTTTTGGGGATTTGCGCTTTATTGTCCTTTTTCCCACTACTGGCACAGGATCGCCAGGTTTCCATTAAAGACGCCGGGAACAACCAGCCGGTACCCGGAGCAACCATCGAGTTTGCAGATGGAACTGTTGTCATCACAAATTCTGAAGGGGCTGCCACAATCCCACCCCGGGCCTCAAAAGCCACAGTTTCCAGTATCGGGTACCGTACCAAAACCATTGCCATTGACAAGGGCAGTAATACAATCCAACTGGAGAGAGTAAATCTTTTTCTGCAACCGGTTGAAGTCAGGGCCATCAGGGCAAGTGAAAACGCTCCTTTTGCACAGACCAATCTGAATGCAAGGGACATTGAAAAACAAAACCTGGGACAGGATCTTACTTTCCTGTTAAACCAGACGCCGTCTGTCGTCGTGAATTCAGATGCCGGAAACGGAGTAGGCTATACGGGCATACGCATCAGGGGCACGGATGCCACAAGGATCAATATGACACTAAACGGCATTCCATACAATGATGCCGAAAGCCAGGGGCTTTTCCTGGTAAATCTACCGGATTTCGCGTCCTCCGTGAGCAGTATCCAGGTACAGCGGGGCGTAGGCACATCCAGCAACGGAGCAGGCGCGTTTGGCGCCACATTGAACCTGAGTACACATGATTTTAAAGAGTCGGCCTACGGCGAACTGAATAACAGCTATGGCTCATTCAATACCTGGAAAAACACCGTGAAGGCTGGAAGCGGATTGATAAATGACCATTTTACAATCGATGCACGACTTTCGCGTATCAGCAGCGACGGATATGTCGACAGGGCAAGCAGTGACCTACGTTCATTTTATCTTTCAACCGCATACATCACGCAGAAATCGAACCTGAGGATAAACGTTATATCCGGCAAAGAGAAAACCTACCAGGCCTGGAACGGGGTGCTTCAGTCCGATCTTTCAGATTGTCGCACCTGCAACAGTGCGGGCACAGAAAAGCCAGGCACCCCCTACAAAAATGAAACTGACAATTATCGCCAGGACCACTACCAGCTGTTCTTCAACCATTCCTTCTCCGAAAAACTGTCGATCAATACGGCAGGATTTCTGACAAGGGGGTTAGGATATTATGAACAATACAAAGCGGAAGAGGATTATGCAGACTATGGGCTGCCCTACCCTGTAATTGATGCTACCACCGTGGGTACCACGGACCTGATCCGGCAGCTTTGGCTTGACAACTACTTTTACGGAGGTATATACTCCATGCAATACAAACAAAACGCCACTCAGATCACCATCGGTGGTGGATATACGCGCTATGACGGCGACCACTACGGTAAAATCATCTGGTCTAAGGAAGGCGGCATACCCGATGATTATAAATGGTATGACCTTGATGCCTTCAAGACTGATCTGAACTTTTATGGTAAATGGCAGCAACAATTCGGAAGGCGCTGGCAAAGCTTTGTTGATCTGCAGTACAGGAATGTACAGTATGACATTGAAGGCTTCAGGAATAACCCACATTTAACTACCAACAATACCTGGAATTTCTTCAATCCCAAGGCCGGGATAAGTTTCACACAAAACAACTGGAATGCATTTGGTTCGTTCTCCATCGGCAATAAGGAACCCAATCGTGATGACTTCGAAGCCGGTGCTGAACAACAACCAACAAAAGAAACCCTTTACGATTTAGAGCTCGGTATCGAACGGCGTAAAGGGGCCTATTCCTGGGGTGCGAATTTTTACTATATGGGCTATCGCGACCAGCTGGTACTTACTGGTAAAGTCAACGACGTAGGTGCTTATACGCGAAGCAATATAGACAGGAGTTACCGGATGGGCATTGAGTTACAAGGAACTTTCAGGCCAACCAATTGGTTTCAGTTAAGCGGAAACATGACACTCAGCGAAAACAAAGTATTGGATTTTGTTGAGTACATCGACGACTACGATGCGGGCGGACAGATCAAAAGGCAATACGATAAGACCGATATTTCATTTTCACCAGCAATTACCGGCGGAGCAACGGCAAGGCTCAATCCTTTCCCTGAAGCTGAAATTGCATTGATAGGAAAATATGTGGGTCGCCAGTACCTCGATAACACATCCAACAGAGACCGCAGCCTGGCGCCATTTTATGTACAGGATCTTCGTTTGCGCTACACAGTTAAAGAGAAATTCTTCCGGGAAATAGGTTTTATTTTCCAGGTAAACAATTTGCTGGATAAGAAGTACGAGCCGAATGGCTACACATTCAGCTATTTATACGACAAGACCCTTATAACGGAGAATTACGTATACCCGATGGCGGGAATTAACTGGATTGCAGGCGTAAATATCAAACTGTAAAATTTACGTAGTAAAATTCCCGGTACAAATCCTAGCAGGGAAATTGATGTCTGGCATCATTTTCTATTAACATGATACCGTCATAACATCCGTCTCCTGATGAAAAAAACCATTGTATTGAATGTCATCATCATCCTGATCTTCTACCTGATCATTGCGTTTGCTGGTGGCCGTTAATCAAAAAACAAAGGCGTGAAGTATTCTTCACGCCTTTTTCCATTAGCTTCTTTACTTACTTGTTCTCGCCGAACTTTTCCTGCCAGGCAAGCATTCCCCCTTCGAGGTTTTTGGTGTTGGTAAATCCCATAGTCTCAAGGAACAGGCAAGCTGTCATACTTCTTTTCCCGCTACGACAGTGAATAATAAGTTCATCATTCTTCAGGTCTTCAATCTCTTCGATCTGCATCGCCTGGATCTTTCCCAACGGAATAAGCTGCGCACCTATGTTAAAAGCAGCATACTCATCGGGCTCACGCACATCAATTACATTCAGTTTTTCGCCTGCTTCGATGCGTGATTTCAATTGTTCAACAGTGATATTTTGCATTTTAATTTGAATTGTTCTCAATAATTATTTTCAACTGGCGGCTGTTGCACCGATGTGGTGTCCCGCTGCGGCTTCTGGACGCTCAACCAGATATCAATCATTTGACCTGGACGGATCCTGTTCATTCTTCCATCCGGGGTCATCCGATCGGGGCTTTGCCGGTAAATGTACGCACTTCCGGGGTCCTTTACGTCCGGATCAGGAACGACTGCGCCAAAACTGATCCCGCTTGTTCCAAGAAGATCACGGGCTTCTGCATAGGTGAGGCCGAACATGTCCGGAACTGACATGTCAATGTTTGATAACCCACTCCCGAGTATGAGAGAAATAGCTGAACCCATAGGTAATTTTGTACCTGCTTTGACATCGTCGCCATTCCGTTGCTGGCTTAGCACTGAATTCTTGGCGAAGTCAGGGCGGAAGCTGGTGTCACCAAGTTTAAGCCCGAATTGTTTCAACACTATGGCGGCGTTCCGTAAACTCATTCCCACAAGGTTGGGCATCACCACATCAGGAGGTACTGAACGATTTACTGTCAGGTAAACAGTCCGGTTCACTTTCACCTCTGCTTCTGCATCCGGAAACTGTTTTACCACAGCCCGGGCTTCGATGGTATCGCGGTAAATGGAATCCTGAATCACCACTTCAAAGCCTTCGGCCTCCAATTGTTTACGGGCATCCTCAAACAACTTCCCTGTGACAGAAGGCACCTTAATTACATCGCCATGTTTGGTGAAGAAATCCAGGGAACTGAAAAACAGGAAAACGATTATCGCTACCAGGGCAAACGCCAGCAGGATATTTACCCAGAGTGGTTTTTTTGTAATGGATGCGAACACTTTAAGATTTTTTTATAAGGAATGGATTCAAAGAAAGCAAAAATTATTTAGGTGCCAAGGCGTCGTCGATCAATGAGCTGTAAAACTCCTGCAACGTCCAGCCCATTGCACGCACCTGCTGCGGTACGATACTGGCTTCACTTTGTCCGGGCACAGTATTGATTTCCAGCATATATGGTACGCCCTTTTCTTCATTGTAGATGAAATCGATCCGTATCACGCCCCTGCAGTTAAACACCTGGTAAACCTTGCGGGCTGCAGCACGTACTTTTTCCGCAATCGCATCATCAACCACAGCCGGGGTTATTTCTTCACTCTTTCCCTGGTATTTGGCTTCAAAATCAAAAAATTCATTTTTTGCGATCACTTCGGTGAATGGCAATGTAACGACTTCCCCATTATGCCTGAATACGCCGATAGTAAATTCCCTTCCTGAAATAAACTCCTCAACCAGCACCTGGTCATCTTCCCGGAAAGCCTTGTCAAGCGCCGCCTGCATGTCAGCCGACTGGTTTACCTTACTCATACCTATGCTGCTTCCTCCATTATTCGGCTTAACGAATACCGGCAAACTCAGTTGCCCGGAAATTGTAGCTGCATCAATTTTGCGATCTCTGAAAAGGTGCAATGATCTGGCCACATTTATTCCCGCAAATGCTGCAACAGCAACGGTATACCGCTTATTGAATGTTAGCGCAGAGGATGCAGCGTCACAACTTGTGTAAGGAATACCCTGCATATCAAAATAGCCCTGCAACTTTCCGTCTTCCCCCGGTGTGCCATGAATTCCTATAAGCACTGCATCAAAGGTTATTTTACGCTGGGCCAGAGTGAGACTGAAATCATTCTTATCCACTTCAACCGGTTGTCCGCTTTCGGGGACATACCACCATCCGTCAGTCCTGATATCAATTTTATATAAATCGAACTTCGATGTATCAATGTTTTTCTCAATGGTAATTGCGCTCTTGTATGAAATTTCGGCTTCACCGGAATAACCTCCGGTAACAAAGGCGATGACTGGTCTCGCAGGCATATCAGTTTTTATCAGGTTGATGTTAAGAAAAAAGGTGAAGGATCATTTCCTTCACCCGTTACCCGACGGGAAATATCACCCGCCTATACGAAGTAGCATAGCTACTATTAAGGTTTTTGTCAATGGGAAGTTACACATTTTCGTGTTTTATCCGCTATCATGGAGGTTAAATTTTTACAAGTGAAGCTTCTCTTTTTTTGCCATCAGTTCATCAACAGTTTCCTGGTACATTTCATCGGGAACACAGCAGTCAACCGGGCAAACGGCCGCGCACTGTGGTTCTTCGTGAAAGCCCTGGCACTCAGTGCATTTGTTCGGAACAATATAATAAGTATCAACACTTACCGGTTCGTTTCGCTGGTCAGCGTCAATAACCGTACCATCCATCAGCGTAAAACTTCCCTTAACTGTCGTGCCATCGCTCAGTGCCCATTCCACTCCCCCTTCGTATATGGCATTATTCGGACATTCGGGCTCACACGCCCCGCAATTAATACATTCTTCTGTTATTTTGATAGCCATCAGTACTTATTTTAAATGGGTTGAATAAGAATTAACTTTGCACGCAAATTTATAGGGACATGTTGAATTTACAACACAGGATCGATTTATTGGTTCAACTGGGCAAATATATACGGAATAACGAGGAAGGCTGGATTGACGCAAAAGAGAAGGCTACAAGAGAAAATGCCTGGTTTATTTCAGAATTCATAGACAGTTCCGCAAAAGCAGTTGCCGACATTTACCTGGACGAAAACAGCCTGCGTGACATAGCCCGTAAATACCAGATTCCGGAAACAACGCAGGCACCCAAAACCATAGGAATTGTAATGGCAGGAAATATTCCGATGGTAGGATTCCATGATTGGCTTTGTGTTTTTCTAACCGGCCACAACTCCCTGATAAAATTTTCCTCAAAGGATAATGTTCTGCTGAAACACCTGCTCAGCAAATTGTATGAATGGGAAATCACCATGCAGAACATGACAGGATCGGCAGAATTGCTTAAAAATTGTAACGCATACATTGCAACAGGGAGCGACAACACGGCCAGGTATTTTGAATATTACTTCAATAAATATCCCAGCTTAATCCGCCGGAACCGTACTTCTGTAGCAGTCCTGGAAGGAAATGAATCCGATGCTGAGTTGTCTGCTCTCGCTGATGATATTCATCTTTACTTCGGACTCGGCTGCCGCAATGTTACCAAGTTATATGTTCCGGAGGGCTATGATTTCATACCGCTCCTTGGGTCAATGAAGAAATACAATTACTTTTTCGACCATAATAAATACAAGAACAATTACGACTACCAACTCGCCATCCAGCTACTGAACAACCAGCAGTACATGACGAACGGCTCCATAATGCTAATTGAGCATCCCTCCCTTTTTTCGCCCATCAGCCAGCTGAATTTTGAATATTACCGTGACAAAAACGCGCTCGTTTCTGAACTGCATGACAATAATTCCGTCCAGTGCATTGTAGGCCGTGACTGGATTTCGTTTGGAAATGCCCAACGCCCGGGGTGGGAAGACTACGCAGACGGGGTTAATACCATGAAATTTTTGCAGGGATTGCAGTAACTTTATATGCCATCTACGAAGACCTTAGTAAAACTATTGTTAAACTGGCCGGCCGGACAACTGAAAAGTTGTCTGCTGCGTTATTTTGTAATCAGTCAGGCATATGGTTTGACAAACATTAGAAAATAAAATAAAGGATCACAATATGAAATTGCGACAAATTGTACCCGTAATACTCGTCAGCGCAGTTACATCATTCGGAAGCATCTGGGCCTATAATAAATTCGTGGGAAAAGAAGTTTATTCTCTCAAGAGTGACGACAACAACCACATTCCCTCCAATTATGCCGGTTTCTTCGATGGTGTCAACGGAGCTCCCACTGATTTTACGGAAGCCGCCAATTCTGCCATCCCGGCAACTGTGCACATTAAAACAAAGGCTACCCGCACAGCAAGTAATAACCTTCCCAAACGAAGCCCCCTGTTCGATCTTTTCGGATTTGACTGGGACGAAGGCATGGCACCTCGCAGCCTTCCCCAAATGGCATCCGGTTCGGGAGCGATTATAAGTCATGATGGATACATTGTGACAAACAACCACGTTGTCGACGGAGCGGATGAGATAACGGTAAACCTGAGTGATAAAAAGTCATACAAGGCAAAACTCGTAGCCTCAGACCCAAGTAGTGACCTGGCTGTGATTAAAATTGAGGCGAAAGGGCTGCCATTCCTTCTTTATGGTAATTCGGACGATGTCAAAGTGGGCCAGTGGGTGCTGGCTGTAGGCTACCCGCTTAACCTTGAGGCTACTGTAACGGCAGGCATTGTAAGCGCTAAAAGCCGGACCCTTGACATCAACAGGAGGCAAAGCCGCACTCCAATTGAGTCATTCATCCAGACTGACGCAGCTGTAAACCCTGGTAACAGTGGAGGTCCGCTCATAAATACAGCCGGACAGCTAATTGGCATCAACTCGGCCATCGCCTCACCAACCGGGTCATATGCCGGCTATTCTTTCACGATTCCGGTGAACGTAGTAAAGAAAATTGTGGCCGACCTGATGAAATTTGGTACAGTTCAGCGGGCTTACCTGGGAATTAACTATGCCCCGGACAACCTTAGCGAAGAGGTAAAAAAGCAGGAGGGTATCAAGGACGGGGAAGGAGTATACGTGCTTGACGTGACAAAAGATGGTGCGGCATCAGCTTCAGGTATCAGGAAAGGTGACTTTATTACCCAGATCAATAGTGTACCGGTAAAATCCGGCGCTGACATGGTTGGCCAGATTGCAACATATCGCCCCGGTGATAAAGTAAAAATCGGATACCGCAGGGATGGCAGGGATTATACCAGTGAGGTAGTCCTTAGAAACAGCAGCGGAACTACTGATGTTGTCAAGACCAGCGTGCTGGATAAACTGGGCGCTGACCTGGCAAACGTAGATGCCAAACTGGCAAAAGAAATGGGCATCAAAGGTGGAGTTATTGTCAAGTCGATTGACAATAACGGCGCGTTCAGTAAGACCAGGATGGAAGAAGGATTCGTGATCCTGAAAGTAAACGGTCGCGAAATAGCTTCGGTAGACCAGTTCCGTACGGAAATGGATAAGGCGGGAAACTCCGTAACACTTGACGGGATGTACCCTGGATATGAAGGAGTATTCAGGTACCCGATGAAAATTGGTGAGTAAGGTTTCAATAATATAAAAAGGAAGCTACCGGTTGACCGGTAGCTTTTTTATTTTATAAACACCTTGTAATCCCATGACCGGAGTTTATAGTTCCGGTCTGCAGTAAAGTCATGTTTGTTTTCTGAAAACGCGTCTTTGAACTCACCGCAGACGATTTCATCCTGGATAATGAACCCGACGTTATTTTCGGGCGACAGGTTGAGCAGCACCACCACTTCAGCATTGCCATTCCTCCGAAGGAAAGCAAAGATCTTGTCATCTTGGTTGGTCTTTAACCGGTATGTTGCCACCGAAGTGTCGCCTGCACGAAGCGCTGGATGCTGTTTGTGAAGTGTAAGCAATGTTTTATAGAAATCATGCATTTCATTGTTTCCAATCCATTCAATTGGATCCTTGTCGAAAAATTTAAGTCTTTTTCGGTTAGGCAATTCCTGCCCGCTATATAACATAGGAATGCCGTTCCAGGTGGCACTAAAAACAGCCAGTGGCATGAACGCATCACCATACTTTTCAAACTCCGTCCCATTCCAGCTGTTCTCGTCATGGTTACTGGTAAAATACACCCGGAAGGCTTCCTGCCTGAATTGGTCGTTGTATTTTCTTAGAAGGCTGTCGAGTCCGCCAATGTCAGTCCTCTGCCTGGCAAAATCTTCGGTTTTATGCATCCACTCCCAGGTATAAGTAGCGTCGAAGGCATCGTGATAATGTGGCTCTTCGCATTCAGCCAGCCAGAACAATTTCTTTTCCTTGTCAAGCTCTGTGCGGGCCTCAACCCAGAAATCGAGAGGAACCAGCATGGCCATGTCACACCTGAACCCATCAATATTACATTCACGGATCCAAAACCGCATGGCTTCGATCATCTCGTTCCTCATTTGCTGGTTGGTGAAGTCCAGGTCAATAACGTCGTCCCAGCCATTTGCATCAAAAAACTCACCCTTGTCGTTCTTCCTGAAATACTCAGGATGGGTTTCAGTCCATTTGTGCCCCCAGCCCGTGTGATTGGCAACCCAGTCGATGATCACTTTAAATCCCAGGCTATGGGCTTTATCAACAAGATTCCGGAAGTCTGCAATAGTACCATATTCCGGGTTTGTGGAGGTAAAGTCGGAACAGGCGTAATAACTACCTAGCGTTCCTTTTCGGTTTTGAGTCGCAATTGGAGTAATGGGCATGAACCATAACACTTCTACTCCCATTTCTTTCAGCCGTTGTAATTCCCCGGCAAATGCTTCAAACGTGCCCTCCCGGGTATATTGTCTGAGATTAACTTCGTAAATATTTGTGGAATGGCTCCAGTCCAACGGCTGAAACATGTTTTGGCTCATAGTATCTTTTTTTATATTATCAGCTGCATGGCCGGGGGCCCGGAGGATTGCAGGAATAAATTCCTGAAATAACTTCAGCAAGCAGCGGTAACCTGGACATAGCTTATCGTTGGGGTGAAAATAAGATAAAAGTACATTTGCATTATGAAGCAATTCGAAGTGCCGGTAAAATACCGTAGCCCGTTGATATCGGCCATAAAGCAGAAAAGGAAACAGGAAGACAGACTGAAAAAGGACTATTCTCCCACATTACTTGACCTTGGAAAGGTGCAATTCTACCTTGCACGCCATTTTGGTTTTTGTTACGGAGTGGAGAATGCAATCGAGATTGCATTCAGGACTGTCGCAGAAAATCCTGGGAAACGGATTTTTCTCCTCAGTGAAATGATACATAATCCACAGGTCAATGCAGACCTTGAATCCTATGGCGTAAAGTTTCTCCAGGATACATACGGTAAGCAATTGATTCCTTTTGATGCTATTAAGGAAGGAGATATTGTTTTGATTCCTGCATTTGGCACCACTTTACATATTGAAGCCTTGCTGAAAGAAAAAGGAATTCAAACTGAAAAATACAACACCACCTGCCCCTTTGTAGAAAAGGTCTGGAATCGCAGTGAACAGATTGCGGCCAAGGGTTACAGTATAGTGATTCATGGCAAGCCGTTACACGAAGAAACGCGTGCAACCTTCTCTCACGCTTCTTCCGGGGCACCTGCTGTGATCGTAAATGATATGAAAGAAGCTAAGGTGCTCGGCGAATATATCATGGGCACATTACCACCGGAAAGTTTTTATGAAACATTCAAAGGACGGTATTCTTCCGGCTTTGATGTCACCCGTGACCTGCAGCGATTTGGCGTGGTCAACCAGACAACGCAACTTGCTACTGATACCCAGGCAATCGCCGAGTATCTTAAAGGCGTTATGTCCGAGTATTATGGTTTGGATTCGATTACTATCACCGAGAGATTTGCCGATACACGGGATACTTTATGCTATGCCACAAATGACAATCAGACTGCGGTTACCGGTATGTTGGACACTCCTGCCGACCTTGCGATCGTTGTGGGAGGCTACAATTCGTCCAATACCACCCACCTGGTTGAGTTGTGTGAGCAAAGGCTCCCCACGTACTTTATAAGCGATGCCGGCAAAATTTTGTCCGGTACCGAGATCCTGCATTATGATTTTCATAGCCGCCAGGAACAGGTCTCAACAGACTATCTCCCTTCCAAATCTCCACTTAAAATATTGATTACCAGTGGTGCATCGTGCCCTGATGCCGTGGTAGAAGAGGTTATTGGTAAACTTGCACGCCTTCTGGGTACTGAGGTCGGGTAGCCGAAAGTATAAAAACGGGATGCAGTTATAAAAGGGTGTTTTCACCCTTTTATATTCAAGTGGTGTTATATATAATTGTGAAAAATGTATAATGTTCAACCATCAAGCATTGCATACTTTACAGATTGCAGTCACATTTATCACATGCCTAGTGGGGCTAAAAATGCAGTTTCGGTTGAACATTATACAT
>NZ_JSVC01000022.1 GCF_000814475.1 Flavihumibacter solisilvae
CAAAAAAAAATTTTGCAGTTTCAGATTAGTTTATATTTTTACCCTCGGTAACCCATTTACTAATCATTAAATTCTAAAAAAATGGCAACTGCAAAAAAAGCTGCTCCTAAGAAAGCTGCTAAAAAAACTGTAAAGAAAGCTGCTAAGAAAGCTGCTCCGAAAAAAGCCGCTAAGAAAGCTGCTCCTAAAAAAGCCGCTAAGAAAGCTGCTCCTAAAAAAGCTGCTAAGAAAGCTGCTCCGAAGAAAGCCGCTAAGAAAGCTGCTCCTAAGAAAGCCGCTAAGAAAGCTGCTAAGAAAGCTTAATCTTTTACAGCAACAGATATTAAAGCCCCGGTTAACCCGGGGCTTTTCTTTTTATAAATAATCAGAAGTCAAAATTGGGAACGGTCCCGCAGGATAGGTTGCCTCGACAGGCTCCTTTTACATTTTTCCTTTTTACTTTTGAAACATGATGGACAACTACGCGATAGCCGACCAGTTTTCCCTGTTATCCAGGCTCATGGATATTCATGGTGACAATCCCTTCAAATCGAAATCTTATTCCAGCGCAGCTTTTAATATTGAGAAATTACCCGTTCAGCTGGCCGACACCCCGGCAGAAAAGATCTCCTCACTAAAAGGCATTGGTGACAGCAGCGCAAGAAAGATCATTGAGCTGATAGAAACCGGCAAGATGACTGTGCTGGAAGACCTCATCATCAAAACTCCTTCCGGCATCCTGGAAATGATGGCGCTAAAAGGGCTTGGGCCAAAAAAGATCGCAACCATCTGGAAGGAAATGGGAATTGAATCCATGGGTGAATTGCTGTACGCATGTAACGAGAACAGGCTCCTCATGTATAAAGGCTTTGGTGAAAAGACCCAGGAGAGCGTAAAGCAGTCGATCAATTTCTACCTGCACAATAAAGGTTATTTCCTGTATGCCGAAACGGAAGACTTTGCCCATGAGTTTGAAAATGTATTGAAGCAATATTTCACGGGTGAAGAAGTTAGCCTGGCTGGTGATGTACTCCGCCAGTCGAATATCATTACCCAGCTCGAACTCATTACCACTATCCCACAGGCATCCCTATACGCATTCCTGCAGGCACAGAACTTTAACCCGGAGCAGCCGGATGAAAAATTCATTACCGCGATAGGCGCGACCGGGATCAGGATCATCATCCATTTCACTTCGAAAGAAAAGTTTATCGCCGCAAGGTTTGCATCCAGCTGCAGTGAACTCTTCCTGGATGAATTCATTTCAGCTACGGGCTATGATGCAGGCACTACTTTCACTTCGGAAGCAGATCTGTTTGCAGCCTGCGGAATTCATCCCATCCCGGTTAACCAGCGCGAATTGCCGGAGACCGTAAGGAAAGCGTTGAACGGTCCCCTTCCTACCCCTATTGAAGTGTCGGATATAAAAGGGATCATACATACCCATAGTAACTGGAGCGACGGACTGCATACCATCGAGGTCATGGCCAAAGCCTGTATTGCACATGGGTATGAATACCTGGTGATCAGTGACCACAGTCGATCCGCAGCTTATGCAAACGGCTTATCGGCTGATCGCATCCGGGAGCAGCATGCATATGTGGATGAACTCAACGCGAAGTATGCGCCCTTCCGTATTTTCAAAAGCATTGAGTGTGATATCCTGGGTGACGGTAGTCTGGATTACCCGGATGAAATTCTTGCCAGCTTTGACCTGGTGATCGCTTCCGTGCATAGCAACCTGAAGATGACGGAAGAAAAAGCCATGCAGCGACTGCTGAAGGCAATTCAACACCCTGCGACTACCATACTTGGACATATGACCGGAAGACTCCTGTTGAGTCGGCCTGGATACCCGATCGATCACAAAATGATCATTGATGCCTGTGTCGATCACAATGTCGTGATTGAGATCAATGCCCATCCGCGCCGTCTCGACCTCGACTGGAGCTGGATTCCTTACGCACTGGAAAAAGGCTGCCTGTTATCCATCGACCCCGATGCCCACCAGGTTGAAGCGTTTTCAGATGTGAAATATGGCGTTATCAGTTCGCAGAAAGGCGGGTTGACGAAGGAAAGGAACCTGTCGTCGTTCTCACTGGAGCAATTCGTGGAGTTCCTTTCAAAGTCAAAATGATTATTTAATTCACCTGCTCGGTCGCCAGCGCGAGCTCCACATAAAACGTCGTTCCCTCGCCCTCCCGGGTCTCGAACCAGATCCGGCCCTTGGCCTGTTCAACAATTCCTTTACTCATGGCCAGGCCGAGACCGGTTCCACTGGTTTTGGTGGTAAAGTTGGGCGTAAAGATCTTGTTACGCATCTGCTCAGGAATTCCCTGCCCGTTATCGCTTACACTAACGATCACCGAGCCGTTCTCGAATACCTCATCGATTTTCACTACGCGGTCATCGTTGTTGACAGTGGCTTCCACAGCATTCTGAAGCAGGTTGGTGAAGAGGCGGTTCAATTGAGTGCGATCCGCATGCACCATCACTTTCCGGCTCACCGGGTGCCAGCTGAAATGAACCTGCTCACTGGAGTCATAAAGGTGTGAAAGGGAATATAGGATCTCATGCAGATCGAACAATTCATTGCGGGTATTGCTGATATTGGCGAACTGTGAAAACTCAGAGGCGATCTTACTGAGGTGATCAATCTGTTCAACCAGTGTGCGGGCAACGTTGGTAGTGAGCATTTTCACGTCACTGTTGTTGCTGTCGATCGCTTTCTGCAAATATTGAATGCTCAGCTTCATCGGGGTAAGCGGGTTCTTGATCTCGTGCGCAACCTGTCGCGCCATTTCACGCCATGCCCCTTCCCTTTCGCTTTTGGCGAGAGCTGCAGCACTTTCTTCCAGCTTCAATACCATCTTGTTATATTCTTTCACCAGCTCACCGATTTCGTCGTCACGGTTCCATTCGATCTCATCATTATGCTGCCCAAGGTTCACCGCGCGCATTTTGGCACTGATTAATGAGAAGGATGAGGTGATCCTGTTGGTAATGAAAAGCGCAATTACACCGGCGATCAGGAAGATAAAGGCATTCAGGTTGATGATCGTAACAAGGAAGTTGGAGATTTCCTTCTTCAGTTCCACCTGCGAATCAAAGGACGGCATGTTCAGGTAAGCATAAGCGTTTCCGTCTGCATCCCGAACGGGCGAATAAATGCTCTGGTAGCTGATACCGCCCATCTGTTCTTCCGTGGTATACTGTACCAGCCGCTGCTTGTGAATGCGGTGATAGGCCTGCGGATTCATGCGTACACTCAGGATTCCCTTCTCATAAATGAAGGGGTTTGAAGAAATCCGCAATTCGCCATTTAAGTCATAAATGTTGATATCGGTACCATGGATCTCCGAGACCTCACGCACGAGATTTTCCAGCAGCTCATTGTATCCCTCTTCATACAATCGCAGCATATAATCGAAAAAGGATCTTGAGTCGATCTTGGTCTGCACCTCGTTGGTCATGATCTGGATGGCCTTGCTCAACTGGTCCTGCTTATTCTTGCTGTAACGGTTGATGAAGAAAAAGATCGTGGCCGCACCGATCACGAGGAAAGAAAACAGGCTGATAAAGATTATGGTCCCGTGGATCTGCGTCCTCAGGTTCATCTGCAGTTCCTTGCGCAGGTTCACCATTCGCAGTCGCGAACGCACCAGCGTGGTGGTAAGGCGGAACAGTCCCAGTAACAGCAGGAAGGTACTGAACAGGTAAGCGACGAGGGTAATAGATTCAAGCCAGAGATTATCCCGGCGCGCGATTATGACTACTTTATTGTTATCGCGGTACCACAGTTCGTCGTAGTTCTCCGAATTCCGCATCGTGAAATTGTTCTTCGGAAGCTGCGAATTGGTTAGCCTTGTCGGGAACGGGTAATCGTTATAATAATCGATCAGCTCCTTATTATTGTAGATCGCATAACTGTAAATGGGTGAATATTCGTCGGGCAGGAAATCCTTCCTTGCGCGGAATAATTCGGGAACCAGTGCGTCGCTCTTGTATTTCTTGGGTTCTGAAAGTATAAACATGTAGCCCACTGCGATTCCCTGGGTATCAGTGACCATCTTCCGGCTGATATAACTGAATTTATCAAATGCCTTTTCAAAATAGCGCAGGTCATTGATATTCGTTGGCTTCCCTTCGATCCGGAAAATCGTGTTCAGGGTGTCGTATGAAACAGGGTCCTCATTATACATGGGTTGTTCGGCCTCGTCAAACGTATAGATGCGGGTATCGTACTTATTCAGGTAGGCACTGAAGTTCTTATTGATCAGGCTGTCTTTCAGGTACTGGTTGGATGAGGCAAACCTGAACCTGCGCCAGTTACTGTAAAGGAAGTCGTTATCGAAATAAGTCAGGGCGATACTCAACAGGCGTTCGCTCGTAGGATCTGCCTGCAGCGAAAGCTTCTCAGCCGTACGTTTCCGTTGCTCGAGTTCGATCCGGCTGTTCTCGCTCATGATGATCAGCGAGATCGACATCGAATACATGAAGATCCAGAGCAGCAGTACGGGTACAGACCAGCGTTGGTCTGTAGTTACCAGAACCGGTTGCCGCATCAGCCATACGTAAGCGACCAGCCACAACAACACAAAAATGTTGAGTTCAACAATATTACCCGGACGGATAAACGTAATCGCCAGCAGGCCGAATGCCGCAATAAAGGCATACAGCATATACGACTGGGTCGTCAGCAGCGGCCTGAGAGCCCGCATGATTACCGAGGAAGCAAGAAAGTAACTCAGCGCGAGTGTGGCCAGGATCACGAAACCGGCGAAGCTGTACACATCCAGGCTGAAAAAATTGGTAACGTTAAAGGATATACGTGCATCAGCGATCAGGCTCTGGATGATGACCGCGAATGAAAAAGTAAGGAAGACCATGAACAGTGCGCCGATGGCCACGATTGGCCAGCGAAACCAGCCGCGTGCGTAACGCGAAAGCTCGATCACCTCGCTTCGCCGGTATACGAACAACAGGATCCAGCAGAACAGGAATGCATTGATCAGGAGGTCACCTAGGCTGGGAAGGAAGGCACTGGAACTATATATCTGCGGATCGAATAGCTCAAAATGCCGCCATGAAAAGCCTTCAGCGAACGAATAGGTCATTCCCCGCAAAAGCAATACTGTACCCGCCAGGAACAGGAACCCTTTTAAAAATCCATACTGCAGGGCGATACTGTTCGCAATATTATGCACAACGATCAGTAACAGGACCACTGCCATCACATCCAGTACGAGCGACCATTCATTTCCCTGGTCGGAAGCATACGTATTTTTAGGCAGCAGGTAGTACAGAGGCTTCCCGGTGCTGGATCGTACGGGATAAGCCGTTTCGGTTTCTGAAAGGGAGATATTGTTCTCCGCACTCGGGAAGCCGACAAACTGTTTCTGCAGGTTATTATTCTGAATAAAATATTCTGTGCGGATCGGGATCAGGGCAACAACCAACAGCTTTTCATTTGCGAGCGGAACGATCTTGCGGATGTACTCATACTGACCATTCCGTAACCTGATCATTTCGTGGCTGTACTTCGTATATATTATATCTGCATTGGGTTCAGCCTGCTGGGTGCTCCAGAAACGAAGCGACCAACTGTCGAATGGCCCCTGCTTGTAAATAAAAATCCCAAAGTCTTCGTCTGTAAGCAGTTCAAGCTGCTCCTGCGAATAAACCCCTTCTGAATACACTTTCAGCAAAGCAGTGTCTGCAGCCAGTTTTTCCACCTTTCCTTCGCGGATATGGACCCGCTTTTCCATCGCCTTCTGCAGGTGTGGTGCAGACGACGCCCCGGCAAAATAGTTGTTGATGATAAAAGCAATAGTAAACAGCCAGCCTGCCGCCAGTAAGAAATAGGCATTCCGCTTAAATATGGAAAGTATGAAGTTCTTCAAGATGCTGACTTTTCTGCTTTAATGGCGTTCCACAGGTCATCCATTTCTGCCAGGGTCATATTCTGTAATTGCAGGCCCTTCCGGGCGGCGATCTCCTCCATCTGGGTGAACCGGTATATGAATTTTTTATTGGTGCGCTCAAGTGAATGTTCGGCATCAAGATGCAAAAACCGTGCATAATTAACGAGCGAGAACATCAGGTCACCGAACTCCTCCTCTACTTTGTCCTTGTCCCCCGTTTTTTCCGCCTCCTGCAATTCCTTTATTTCCTCCTGCACTTTATCCCACACCTGGTCTTTATGTTCCCATTCGAAGCCCACCTGTTTTGCTTTCTCCTGCAGGCGCATTGCTTTCACTGTAGCCGGAAGTGATTTTGGCACCCCGCTCAAAACAGATGTTTTGCCTTCTTTCAGCTTCAGCTGTTCCCAGTTTCTTTTCACTTCGTTCTCATCCTTCACTTTAACATCTCCATAAATATGCGGATGGCGGCTGATGAGTTTTTCATTGATGCCCTTCAGGACTTCTTCCAGGCTGAACTGCTGTTGCTCGGAACCGATTTTAGAGTAGAAAACAAGGTGAAGAAACAGGTCGCCAAGCTCTTCTTTAATTCCCTTCCAGTCCTCCGCTGAAATGGCATCTGCGAGTTCGTAGAGTTCCTCGATGGACTGCTGGCGAAGCGTCTGGATGGTCTGCTTCCTGTCCCACGGACATTTTTCGCGCAACTCATCCATGATAACCACCAGCCTTTCAAATTGTTCTGCAGCTTTGTTCATATAATCATTTTTAATGCCCATTTGTGACCTTTGCAGCACTGATCGCAGCAAAGATGGACAGTAACACCAGCATCATAACAAACGACATCGTATTCAACAGGAAAAATTTTGTAATTGTTTTCCCCCTTCGCTGCTGGTAGAAGCGTCGCATGGCTTTATACATATAAAAATAAATTACGAATACAGACAGCACCAGCAGTACCGTAATGAAACCCCAGTGAGTAAAATCCTGCAGCCTGTCGAGTCCAAACCAGCCAAGCAGGAAGATGAATGTGGCGCAATACAGGTGGATGGTAAATATGGCATGGTCTGCATAAAATAATCTCTTATGACGTATATATAAGAGCTTGAGGAAGAAAGCGAAAATCGGTAAAGAAACGAACAGCATTTTTGGGAAACTGTGCAGGATGGAGTCGGCAAGGTTACGCAGGTATTCGCCTCCGCCTTTCTTATCGGTATCTTCGATCACCGCTGCCAGCCACAACAAAAAATTGCGTTTCAACCAACCGTCGCGGCTTTCTTCAGGCAGGGCCTCCTGCATCCGTTGATAGGCGATTACTGAACGGTAGCTCAGGTCATCGGTGCTCAGTTTGGTCCCCGTGCCGCTTGTGTCAATAGAATATTTGAGTCCTTTCTCCTTTGGAGAATAGGTCACTTTCCCTGTTTCAATGTCAACTCCCTGGGCTTTCAGTGAATCCTGCAACGTGTTAAGCGGGTTGTTTTCCACATCCAGAGAATCAGCAGCTCCTTTGTTTTTGGCTGCAGTCTCATTCTCATGGATCTTCTTTTCCACCTCGATACTATCCTTTACAAGCCCGCTGATCACCTGCTGTGCCGTTACCCGTTTCAGGCTGTCATTCGATTTGGGACCGTAGTGCCTGAGGTTTTTCAGTGCTATGTTTAACTGTTCCTTCTTTTCCTCCAGCTTCTTCTTATCCGATTTCATCATGTTTGTCGTGTTGTACAACGTGAAGAATATAAGAAAGAAAAATGCCGATGTAAACACGTACATCCGGATAGGGTTCAGGTAACTCTGGCGGCGCCCGCGCATGTATTCGAGTGAAAGAAAACCGGGTTTGGCAATCAGATCCCGGATCGTGCTGAAAAACTTTCCGTCGAAGTGTGTGATGTCATAAACAAAGTGGGTTAGAAGTCCCCAGAAGGTCTCTTTAGGCACAATATTTTCCTGGCCGCATTTCTGGCAATACCTTCCTTCTACAATTGTTCCGCAATTAAGACAGTCTTTTTCCGTTCTTTCGTGGTAGTGAGACACTTTAATGAAATTTGAATAAAAATAGTATTATCGCGGGAAGAACCCGTTGCGCATTATGAAAAAAATCCTGTTCGCCCTGTTCCTGCTTGGTTTTCAGCAAATGGCCCATTCGCAGTATTATTATAAAGACCTGGTGACTACCAGGCAGACAAACGACCTGTTTAATCTTTACCGCAAACTTGGTATTAAGAAGATCACATTGAACAGTTATGATGGCAATTCAACCGAAACTGCCGGCTTTACCGGTGAGCAGGTGGTTGACCTGAAAAAAAGAACAGTAACCACGATCACCCGTACTTCGGTCGTTGGCGACTCCTGGTTTACTGCTACCTATGATGAAGCCGGACGCATTTCTGAAAGTGCGGACAGCGCCCAGAATGCGAGCAACAAAACAAAATATGAATACGATGCTTCAGGAAGGTTGTCGCGCATCAGTGCGACAAGTATTTCTGATAATGTCGCCACAACTGAAACGCATTCCTGGCAATATGATGGCAGTGGAAAGCCGGTATCCATGACCAGGATCATCAATAATTCCGACACCACCCAGGTGCAGCTGACCCAGGATGAAAAAGGGAACGTGGGTGAAGAGCGCGCTGTACGTAAAAACCTACCGCCGGTAACTGTATTCTATTACCACGACAACCAAAGCCGGCTTACAGATGTAGTACGTTATAATGCAAAGGCAAAACGGCTCCTGCCCGACTATATGTTCGAGTATAACGACCAGGGCCAGGTGAAAAAAATGACAGTGATCCCCGAAGGAACCAATGAATACCAGAACTGGTATTATCAATACCAGCCCGACGGACTGAAGCGCATGGACCTCGTGTACAATAAGCAGCAGCAGCTGATGGGAAAGGTGGAATATGAGTATGTGGTGAACTGATTTTTACTCGCGCTTACTTCAATCTCCGTTCAACCTCAAGCCTATACATCCTGCTTACTGGCAATTGCTGCCGGTTGACTTCGATAATTTCTTTCGAGTAGGAATCGATCTTGTCCATGGCAACAATGAATGAGCGATGGATGCGCACGAAAGAATAATGTGCAAGCTCTTCTTCGAGGGCGGAGATTGCCTGCTTTGTGACTATGGTCTTATTATTCGTCACCACCTTGATATAGTCGCCAATACTTTCAAAATAAAGGATATCCTGCACGGCGACCTTCATTGTCTTGCGGTTGGTGCGGAAATACAGGAATCCGTCTTTGCGTGGGGTTTCAGGGGCAGCTATGGTAGTAACAGGAGCCTGTTCAATGACTTTATTGACGGCCTTCAGGAAACGTTCGAATGAAATGGGCTTCAGCAGGTAATCTACTGCATTGAGATCATAACCTTCGACTGCAAACTCCCGGTGTGCTGTTGTGAAGATCAGTTTCGGCGGATTACGCAGGGTGCGCACGAAATCCGTTCCGAGTAACTGAGGCATCTGGATATCGAGGAATAAAAGATCTACAGCTTTTGTGGTAAGCATGCTCATTGCTTCAATGGCATCGGGACTCGTGCCGACAAGTTCAAGCGATGGCACAGCCTGGATATGATGTACGATCACATCCAGCGCAGGTGGTTCATCATCTACAGCGAGGCAACGTATTCTTTGTTTAAGCATGCTGCAGGTTATTATTGTAAGCGGGCGCGTCCTCCAACTCCAGTTGAAGGTTCACCGCGTAAGTATCAGGCGTGGACCTGATATCCAATTTAAAATTATTTCCGTAAATGAGTTCCAGCCGCCGGCGCAGGTTGCTGAGGCCAATCCCTCCTTTCAGGCCTTTGATCTCTGTCTTGCTGTTACGGATCAGGAGTTCAAATTGCCTGCCCTGTACCGAGATCGACATCTCGATCCATTGCTTCCCCCTTGACACTCCGGCTCCGTGTTTGTAACAGTTCTCGATGCAGGGCAGCAAAAGTTGCGGCGGGATCATTAGTCCATCCGTGCGGCCATAAATCGCCTTTGACATTTCCAGCCTGTTGCCGAACCGCCCGTTCTGCAGGGCAATATAACCATCGATCATTTCAAGTTCACGATCCAGCGGAACCAAACAACTGCTGCAATCGTAGATCATGTAACGCATCATATCGTAAAGCTGGCGTACAGCATCCTTTGCAAATGCCGACCGTTTCAGTGTGTAGGAGTAAATGAGGTTTAGTGCATTAAAGAGAAAATGCGGCTGTACCTGGTTGTTGAGAAGTTTCAATTCCGCTTCAGCGTTTGCAACTACCAGTTGGTCTTTCATCCGGATCTCGATGAAACTGTTGCGCGCCGTTTTTGCAACCAGGAAGATTGAACCCATGGCCAATGGACCAAAATTGACGAACCCCCATAAATAGCCCCACAGCTGCAGGAAGGCAGGTTGCTGATCTGTCGTTTTCCCATTGATATACTGACACATCAAATATTGCAAAGCCATAGCGGCAAAGCAATAAAAGGTTAAGCCTGCAATCATAAGCAATTTGCCGTGGTATTTTTTTAAATAGGGAAGCACCAAATAAACAGCCGTGTAGGTAAAGAGCATTTCGAAACCAAGCTCAGCAGTCACAAACGAAGCACTCATGGACAGGTCGGCTGCAGTCAATTGGTCCTGCACCAACGAAAACATGACAAACGTCTGCATCCAGAGAAACAGGTAACGTGCTACCCAGACACAGCCGTGCCGCAGCAGAACGAACCTGCTGCTTTCACTGAAAATAAGCTCATGCAATTGTGCATTAGCCTTTTGCGACAACAACATTCCCGGCGACTTCTCCATATAGCGAATAACTGAGTTTATCTGAAAGTTCAATTATGATATCAGCAGCTTCGTCCGAATCTTTTGAAACATGATCCATTACATTTTCCAGGCACTCCAAAATGAAATCCGGGTGAATGCTTGCTCTAGCCATTTGTAGTTCCATCCTTTTCCGCTTTTTCAATAACTCATGCCTGTTCATCCGCTGCCCGTAAAGATTACGGGTGAACCGGATACCTGCAACAAAAATTGCGGCGAGCATTGCATTTATGCTGTTTATGAAGCCAAGGGATAAGATGCGTAAAAGCGGAATGCCTTCCAGCCCGGTGGGACTTGCCCATGCAAAGAACAGGAAGCTGAAACTGAAATTCACCAGGTTCACAACCAGGAAAAGCAACAGGCAACTGACGGCCAGCAGGAACGCATTCGAACGCAGTGCATAACGTGGATATATGAATCCGAGCATGATATATACGGATGTAATTGAGGCAGGCAGGAAACAGCAGACACTGATAAAAGAAACCAAAAAGAGATCACCCGGATCAAGGCCCTTTATACACCCGGGGGAAATGCCCTGTGCATAATAATACAGGCTGAATATAAGCCAGAATACGCCGTGCCGCAGGTAGTGCTGGCGGGAATTATCGGAGAAAAAGAACTCGTTCCAGTTCATAACCCGTGCTTTAATTTAAAGTTACACAGATAACTGTTTTCGGGGCAGATTAATAGACGAATGCCATTCGTCGACGTTAAGCTGACTTTACATGCCTGCACCTGTATTCCGGCATCAGGGTTCGTGCAGCAGTCGAATAGAAAAATCAAGGGCCTTTTCCGCTGCTACTTTTGACTAAACAACAAAAACACATTTTATGAAAAAGTCATTCTTCATCCTCGTGCTGGCAGTGCTGGCCTATGGATCAAAAGCAGTTGCACAAGGCGGTTCAGGCGACTTTGACGGTTCCGTTGCGAAACTCGATGCAACAGGAAAAAAAGTTGCTGCACCAAAAGTAAGCAGCTCGAGAGTGTACAAGGATTTCAGTAAAAGATTCCATGCAGCTGAAGACGTGGTGTGGTATGAAACTCCCAAAGGATTCATTGCTTCGTTCTCTGCAGATGGAATCAAAACACATGCTGAATATGACAAACGCGGACAGTGGATAACCAATATCCTTTCCTACCCTGAAAGCAAACTGGACCGCGAGATCCGCCGCATGGTTCTGAGTAACTATATAGATTACAATATCACCTGGGTTAATGAAGTGCAGCTGAATGATCGGAGTATTTACCTCGTGCAGGTATTTGACGGACAAAATACACTTCACCTTAAAATAAGCGAAGGTGAAATGGAAACCATTGCACGTTATCATGCAAAGCCCTGAAACAGGACCGGTCGCATTCGGCCTGAATTATGTCGCGATCCACCCCGGCATGGCCCGGCAAAAGCAGTTAACTTGGCGTAAGCAAAATCCACAGTTATGCTCACTACTCCATCAGTTCAGCAGCGCGATGAACAGCACTATGTTGCCATCCGCACCAGGGTCGCGATGAATGATATCCCGAAAGAGCTTCCCCCGCTGATCCCAAGGGTTATGGACTGGCTGGGGAAGCATGATCTCGCACCGGCCGGACCGCTCTTCTTCCAGTACCGGCATATGGATCCTGACAATACACTGATCACTGAAGTGGGGTTTCCCGTAAGCAGACCTGCACAGGCTGAAGGGCAGGTAATCGCCGGTTCCTTTCCGAAAGGGAAATATGCCATCATTACTCACCAGGGCGATTACACGCACATCCGTGAAGCCCATCGCGAACTGGACAAATGGGTAAAGGAACAGGGACTGAAAGAAAAATCCACTCCATCTCCAGAGGGCACCGAATGGGGCGGCAGGATTGAAAGTTATGTGAAGGGACCGGAGTCCAGTCCCGATGCCACGCAGTGGAAAACTGACATCCTTTACCTGGTCGGCTAAGCACTCAAACGAGCAACGGGTCGGGTTGAACAAACATTCCCTTCACTCCTTCTGCCAGCAGCTGTGCGGACATGTCATGAGAGAATAACTGCAGGCTCCTGGCTATTGTGCCCGACCATCCTGTCTGGTGACTTGCACCTAGTCCCGCGCCGTTCTCCGCCTGGTAATACTCGTAGAACAGGATATAATCGCGCCAGTTGGGATCTTCCTGGAATTTCTGCGCACCACCGAATAATGCCCTATGCCCATTTTCGTCTTTGGTAAAGATTTTGGAGAGGCGGTCCGCGATATGCTCTGCAACCTGGTAAAACGTTAAGTAATTGCCGGAGCCGGTCGGACATTCAACTTTGAAATCATCGCCGTAATACATGTAGTACTGGAGCAATGCCCTGATGACGAGTGCATTTACAGGCATCCAGATCGGACCGCGCCAGTTGGAGTTTCCCCCGAACATACCTGAATCGGATTCCCCTGGCGTATAAGCGACACTGTAATCCTGGTCCTTCACCCTGATGGTATATGGGTGTTCCAGGTGGTAACGGGACAAAGAACGGATGCCATAGGGACC
Source organism: Flavihumibacter solisilvae (assembly GCF_000814475.1). Classification (GTDB taxonomy): domain Bacteria; phylum Bacteroidota; class Bacteroidia; order Chitinophagales; family Chitinophagaceae; genus Flavihumibacter; species Flavihumibacter solisilvae. The sequence goes on from NZ_JSVC01000022.1 coordinate 13,194, forward strand.
AAGGAATTCATTTTCATCAAGCAGTTTACCCAGTACACGCCGGAGATTTGTTTCATTGAGGATACCCGCCATTTTACGCCCGCCAACCCCGGGTTCAAGGCAATCGTGGATCCTTTCCTGCAGGTCGGCATGAGAATGCAACAATCTTTTCAGTTCAGCCCCCAGCTCGGGATATTTCCTGGTCAATACGCCATCATAAGTGCACACTGCACATAACGGCAATAGCCCGACAAAAGAACGCACTTTCAACCGCTGTGCTGTTCCGTCTGGCAATTGCAGCACATCGTAGAAGAATCCATCTTCTTCATCCCACATGCAGGATTCGCCGGGATCCACCATGGAAGCTGCGATCCTGAGAAAATGTTCCACATACTTTATGGTGGACGTGATATAATCCTTATCGCGTATTGCCAGTTCAATGGCGATCTCCAGCATGTTCTGGCTGAACAATGCCATCCATGCTGTACTGTCGGCCTGCTCCAGGCAGCCACCAGTAGGTAACGGTGCACTGCGATCGAAAACACCGATATTGTCGAGCCCAAGGAACCCACCTTCAAATACATTATGGCCGGAACGGTCTCTCCTGTTTATCCACCACGAAAAATTCAGTTCCAGTTTATGAAAATTGTTCCTCAGCCAGTGGATGTCATCAATGTGATGGATCATGTTTTCAAGGCGATAAGTATAGATCGTTGCCCAGGCAAGTACCGGGGGATTTACATCCCCGAAATTCCATTCGTACGCGGGCACCTGGCCGTTAGGATGCATGTAATGGCCAGCGAGCATGAGGCTGAGTTGCTGTTTGCCGAAATCAGAATCAACAAGGGTTAATGCCAGCACGTGAAAAGCAATGTCCCACGATGCGTACCAGGGATACTCCCATTTATCGGGCATTGAAATGATGTCACTGTTGCTCATGTGTTGCCATTCGAAATTCCGCGAAACGGTCTCATCACGCCCATTCAGCCAGACTGTTATATCATACAGGTAGAATTGTTTGCTCCACAACATACCGGCAATTGCCTGCCGCATAATGTTTTTTTCGTCGGCACTAAGTGAGGCGGGAATTTTGGAATCGAAAAATTCATCTGCCTCGAACTTGCGTTGTGCTATGGCATTTTCAAAGTCATCATCAAATGGCGTATGCAGGTCGCAGGCGGAGATCCGCAGTCGAACAGATTCACTATTACCAGGCTGAACGATCAGCCAGTAACAGGCCGCTGCTTTCGTTCCCGTGCCTGCAGGATTTACCGCATCGAGCTTGTCATGCACGATGAAGTTATTGATACCATCCTTCACATAAGGATTAGTATTTGGTGTACCAAAGATCCTCTCCGTATTTGTTTCATTGTCGGTGAAAAGCAGTGAAGGTTTGCCTTCACAATAAAGAAACATATCGCTGGCTTCGGAATGGGTCGCACGAATGATGGTGGTTGTTTTATTGGCGACCCGCGTCAATTCCGGCTTTTCGTTGTCTTCATGGTGCGACCAGTTGTTCCTGAACCACAGTGTGGGCAACAGGCACAGGATCGCTGGCTGGTCACCACGATTATGTACGGAAATTTTAACCAGGATGTCATCAGGTGAAGCCTTGGCATATTCCACAAATACATCAAAATACCGGTCGTCGTCAAACACGCCCGTATCGATCAGTTCGTACTCAAATTCATTGCGGGTTCGTTTCCTGTTGGTGGCAACAATATCGTCGTACGGGTAAGCGGACTGCGGATATTTGTACAGGTATTTCATATAGGAATGCGTGGGTGTACAATCGAGGTAGTAATAGTATTCCTTCACATCTTCCCCATGGTTTCCTTCGCTGTTGGTTAGACCGAAAAGCCTTTCTTTAATGATCGGATCATTGCCATTCCACATGGCAACGGCGAAGCAAAGGTTTTGCCGGTTGTCTGAGATACCCGCAATACCATCTTCTCCCCACCGGTATGTACGAGATCTTGCCTGGTCGTGGGTGAAATAATTCCATGCATCGCCATTTTTACTGTAGTCTTCCCGAACCGTACCCCACTGGCGTTCACTGAGATAAGGTCCCCAGTTTTTCCAGAAAGAAATTTTGTCGCGGTCTGCAATCATTCGTTGTGATTCCGCTTCGTTATGCAACGGGTAATTGACTGTTTCCATGATTGAAGATTTGAAGTTGATTCAACCAGGTTATTCAGGGGAGACGGCAACGGGGAGTCAGTGCAAGGTAAAGAAAGCTGAGGGTCTGCCGGCATCGAAATTTGCCCTAAATTCGGAATCAATGAATAAGCAGGAAAATGAAAACATTGCGGTCATCTTTGATATGGATGGCGTTATTATTGACAGCAATCCGCTGATCACCAGGGCGTGGAAGGAATTTTTTGCCGCTCACGGCCTTGCGCTGAGCGATGAACAGATGCGGCAGTATGTCTTTGGCCGGACGGTCATCGATACGCTGACGATGGTGCTGAACCGAGAACCCACTGCAAAGGAAATTGCCAGGTGCGAAACAGAAGTAAACGGGAATGTAAAACAGTTGTACCAGAGCGAAGGAAAGATCGTTGATGGCTTCACTCCTTTTGTGAAATCACTGATCGAGAACGATATCCTTGTTGCCATTGCCACCTCTGCCCCGCCTGAAAATGTCGGCATTGTACTGCGGCTCGCAGAAGCAGAACATTATTTCACGATCATATCAAATGCCTCGCATGTAAAACATTCCAAACCACATCCCGAGATCTACCTGACAACTGCAGAGCGATTGAAGATAGATCCCGCACGGTGCGTGGTGTTTGAAGACTCTTTTTCCGGCATCCAGTCGGCCAGGTCTGCAGGCATGAAGGTAATAGGCGTTACCACTACCCACTCAGACGAAGAGTTTGCAGGACTCACAGATGATAATGTCAGCGACTTTACTGTGCTATCTGTTGCTGAGGTAAAGGAGCTGGTTGCGCAGCAATAGTATCCAGTTCATACTGGTGGTATTTTTCGCCCAGGATGATCAGCGATGAATGCGCATGTAAAAATCTGCTGAGAAAATACGGGTTGTTTGAAAAGCGCGCATAATCGGCCATGAACTTATTCATGATATAAGCCAATCCTTTCCTTGCTTCACTGTAGTGGCGGTGACCAAAGATCAGTGCAAGTTCCCTGATCAGCATATCTGAAAAATTGTTGTTGAATAACTGCGGCAGTTCCCTGCTCAGCATTTCATCAATTTCATCATGCTGCGGAGCCGCAACCACTTTAGGAAGGAAGAAGGAACCCATCCGGTACACGAGCTGGTTTGCGGCGCGGTATCCGGGTTCACTATTTATTCCGTATTGGCAAAGGAGGGTGTTGGCGTCTGCCAGCCATTTGATGAGGTCTGTGGCCTTCAGGTTGTCATAATAAAACGCAGCCAGTTCTGCAGTTGCATTTCTGTTCATGATATTGGATTTTAAAGGATAGCGCACTATTGCGCAGAAAAGGAAATTAAAGAACAAATCACAGTTTTTCATTAAAATTTTCTGAAAAGTGAACAGCAAAGGCAAATAAAAAACCCCTTTGGGCATTGCACCAAAGGGGCTTGAATGTTTCAGAAGTACCCGGGACGGGAATCGAACCCGTACTCGCTTTTTCGGCGAACAGGATTTTAAGTCCTGCGTGTCTACCTGTTCCACCACCCGGGTGGATTGTTATGGAGCAAAAATAACCGGACTAAGCATCCGGCAAAAAAAAATTCCAAACCCGAGGTTTGGAATTTTTTTAAGAGAGCGGAAGACCGGGCTCGAACCGGCCACCCCGACCTTGGCAAGGTCGTGCTCTACCAAATGAGCTACTTCCGCATATTACCCACTGAAGCTTCAGCGTAGGTGGGTTATTTCTTAAAGAACTGTTTTTTCGATTGGGATGGCAAAGATAAGAACTAACTGATTTCTGCCAAATTTTTCAGCCGTTTTTTTCAGTTATTTATACTTCGGCGTGTATTGCGTGCTCTCCGGAACAGCCACTTTCGGCTTCCCTTTGTAACGATGTGTATACAGTCCATAACATCCGCCCAGTACAAAAGCCAGAATGCAGAAAACCTGCAGGTAAAACAGGAAAGTTGATGAATTAACCCAGTTGTAAGCAAAGTCTTTCTCCTGTGGATTCTCCAGATCGTGAGCCTGATGTTGCGCCATAGTTTTGATAATTGCAGTGCAAAAATAAAGGTTCAGTAATTAAAATCATTCTTTCTCCTGCACAATTTCAGAAAATTGTTTCCTTCCTTTTACGAAATGTTGCCATACGACAGACCCCTTGTAGCATCCATGGAGCTTGCCTTTTTTCTGCATAGGAAAAACACTCCTCTTTTTATGTCTCAATAACCAACCAATAAACGCTCCCTGTGCCTCAAAGATTGCTTTGAAATAAACTCCCTGTCCCTCAAAAAGGCTCTTACAGGCCGAAATGGAATCAAGTGCAAACCTCATTGGGATCTTCCATAGCGATTGGGTCAATGGCAGGTTCTTAGCCAGCATGATGAGATTGTTGCGGAAGTTGAGAAACACCTTCTTTTCATTTCCTTTCGGTAATGTTCCGCCGCCAACATGATATACAACCGATGCAGGGCACACCATTATCTTATAACCGGCAAGCTGCATCCGCCAGCAGAAATCAATTTCCTCCTGGTGCGCAAAAAAGAATTCATCGAGTCCGCCTAACCGGTGATACAATTCCGCCCTCACCAGCAATGCCGCTCCACTCGCCCAGAACACCGGCGACACATCGTCATACTGTCCTTTGTCTTCTTCACAATAATCGAATACCCTTCCACGTGCGAAGGGGTAACCAAGCGAATCCAGCCAGCCGCCGGAAGCACCGGCATATTCAAATAATTTCTTATCTGCATACATCCGGATCTTCGGTTGACAGGCACCGATAGCTGCATCGGAATCCATCAGCTGCATCATGGGCTGAAGCCAGCCGGTCGTCACTTCCACGTCAGAGTTCAGCAGCAGGTAGTATTCCGACTGCACTTTTTTCAGCGCTTCATTATACCCTTTTGCAAAGCCATAATTGACCGGCAGGCGAATGATCCCGATCTCCGGGTACCGGCTTTCCAGCCAGTCGACAGAATCGTCTGTGGAGGCATTGTCGGCCACGATTACTTCCATAGATGGATAACCCGACGCCAATACAGAGGGAAGAAAATTTTCCAGGTGTTTTTTACCGTTCCAGTTCAGGATTACTATTGCTACGCGTGACTGCAAAATGGGATCAATGATAAATTAGTGGCCAAAAATACAGTTTGCAAACTATTTGAATGGCTAAATTAGGAGGATGATTATATCCTTTTCCAACTGGCGTACCTGGCTGGCTTTGCTTGCACTGACAATTGTGATCAGTACAATATTCTATTCGCGTTACCTGGCCAACAAAATCGCCGTAGAGGAAAGGAACAAGGTGGAACTGTGGGTAACCGCAAGCAAAGCGATCTTCGATAACCCTGACCTGCCTTTGACTCTTCCGAATATGATCCGGAATGACCAGACCACTATCCCGATCATCGAAACCAATGAACACGACAGCATCGTCAATTATATCAACCTCGATTCCGCCAGGGCGATCGGCGAGCCCGAATACCTGTCGCGCAAGCTGCACGAATTCAAACGGGCGAACGAACCTTTTATCCTGGTATTGAGTGATTCGCCTTACGTCGCCAATAAATACTACTATGGAAATACGCGCCTGCTGAACGAAGTGCAGTATTATCCCATCGTGCAGCTGATCATCGTCGGCATACTCCTTATACTCACACTTTTACTATTGAATACGCAACACCGTTCGACCCAGAACCAGCTCTGGGCGGGCATGGCGAAAGAAACTGCGCACCAGCTCGGAACACCTATTTCCTCGCTGAAGGGCTGGGTGGAAATGCTGAAGGAATCTGGCGGGCAGGACAGCATTTCACGCGAGCTGGAAAAAGACGTGGAGCGCCTGAAGCTGGTGAGCGACAGGTTCAGCAAGATCGGCAGCACGCCCCAGGTGGAGCCGACCGATATTATCGAGCAGGTGGAAAATATGGTCGATTATATCCGCAAACGCGCATCTGGCAGGATCCGTTTCGAGATCCAGAAGCCTGTAGATGGTCCGCTAATGGCGCCGCTCTCGCCCACCCTCTTCGACTGGGTAATTGAGAACCTCCTGAAAAATGCACTGGACGCGATGGATGGCGCAGGCAAAATCACTGTTGACATTAAAGTTTCCGATAATAATATCATAACCGATGTCACCGATTCCGGCAAGGGCATTCCGGCTACGCACCTGGCGAAGGTTTTCCAGCCGGGGTTCACGACGAAGAAACGTGGCTGGGGATTAGGTCTCTCACTGTCCAAGCGCATCATTGAACAGTACCATGGCGGCCAGCTGTTTGTAAAGCAATCGGAACCGGGCAAGGGCACTACTTTCCGGATCGTTTTGCCGGTGAAATCCTGAACATTTCAAAAATCGCTTGGAAGCAATCAAATGAAATCCTACATTTGCGCTCCCTTCGGGTGATGCCCAGGTGTTGAAACTGGTAGACAAGCCACCTTGAGGTGGTGGTGCTGGAAACGGCGTGCTGGTTCGAATCCAGTCCTGGGCACAAGCTTTAAAAGAGACCCTTGAGAGTGCAAACTTTCGAGGGTTTTTTGTTTTCCGGTAGTCCACCAAAGCATGTCGTTTAATGTCGTTTAATGTCGTTTCGATTCATTTTTGCCGGGATAAACGGATTGCAAATTCCAACTGAACATCCCTGCCTGAAATAACATCGTCAATTGTCGCGATAACTTTATGGTCTGGAATAACGCCCCTATCCTTATAACCTGACTTTTTTACCTCGTTTATATACTTCCATTTGGGAATGATAATATTTATCTTACTGTTCGGTAGTTCTAACCTGGTGGTTTCACCGGAAGTATTTCCATAATATCCGCCACCAGTCTCCTCGCCAATAAACTTTCCCCGGTTATTACTCTTAGCTATCGAGCAAAAGTCAGCAGTAGTTGAAAAGCTTAACCCGTCCACCAGGAAAAACACCTCACCTTTGAAAGCATTCTTTTGAGGCGGTTGTAGGCCAAGAAGTGAATTTTCGCCAGCTGATACTTTCCTGGAAGTTGACTCAATAGAAGAAAAATATTTAAACGGTTGCCCGGTTAAGTGCGAGTACAGTAAGGCACCAAAAGCGTCGGTACCGCCGGCATTTCCACGAAGGTCAATGATCAGCTTCTCAACCTTTACTGTCTTATGAATTTCATCAAATGTCGCATTTAGAAAATTCCTGAAATCTTGTTTTCCGGAAAGCCGATTTTCATCAAATGTCTTAATAGTAAGTAAGGCTGTTTTTCCCGGCAGAAAATCCAATTGCAAATCCCGGGTACCTGGCCTGCTATCATTGGCACATTCAACGTCTTTTATAAGTGCGGCCCGGATAGTGGTTGCTTTAATCTCTCCTTCTTTTGTTTTATGCACTACTAAAAATGAATCCTTATTATCATAGATCCAATTGTAAAGAAAATTAAAGGCACCGTTGTTCAGCGTCTGCTGTTTTTTTGTTTCAATTTTTCCATCGGAAGGCAAATACTGAAATAGTGTGTCCCTGATGGTGGAAACTGGCCTGCCATCAATAGATAAAATCTGCGTCCCTGCGGAAAGCTCCTTAATCCTGCTGCAAAGTACATATGCCTTTTTAGCAATGAAGAAAAGATGGACAGGAAACATCTTAACCTGTTCACTGTAACTGTTCATAAGTAGCCGAGGGATGTTTGTGCCTGTGTGTCCATCTTCAATGGCGCTAATTGCGAACATTATTGACTTGGCAAACTCCAATTGCGTCATTGGATGATTCAAAGTGGCGAGGCAACTATCAAACAATTTATCTAAAACCATTTTGCTTTTATACCGATACAGTCCGGCATGCTCCTGCCCGATCACTTCATAAAAAGTTCTGAAATCCTGTTTTAACATTTCTGGCTGTAATGAGTCCAATATTACCGGCAGCCTGGGTTGAGCCGGAAGAGTTTGACTAATTACTAAGCTTGCCACCAGAAGGGCAATAGAAGCCCCACCCCACCCTGTGGACCTTGTCACTAATTTCATGTTCCCGGTATTTTAGTACTGAATTTCTATTTCTCTGATTGCTTTAGAAAAAAGTAATAACCTAAAAAGCTGGTAGCAACACAGAAAGCAATAATTGCCAAAGAGTGGATACCTAAAGGAAGCGTATTATAAACTATTAACAGGCCAAGGCTTATTCCCATAAGGAGTGAAAACCACTTAATATTAATATTCCTGTTCTCTTTCGGGCTTGTCTGTAAAATAGATGAGACAAGATTCTCAGGAATTCCCTTCTCTACAATTTTATTTTTTAACCGGTAATCCATAATTCGATTGATGATCGATAAAATGAAAATCATGAATAGTCCAACCGTAAATATCATAGCACACACATTGAAAACTTCTCTATCCATCGCATATTGATACTTGCTTTGGGCAGTTACGAATATTGGTGCAATAACAATCAGAGTTGTATTTATAATCCTTTTCATTCTTTTTCTGTTTATAATTAATTAGACAGGTTATTGTAATTATTGTTGCACTTACTTAATAAAATCGATCGCATTCATCTGCTTTTGATATTTCCTATACAGGTCTGAAACCAGGAATACAAACACACACGCGATAGTTGTGATAATTAACCCTACAGAAATGGAACTTATTTTCCACGTAGCATCCAAGAGTATGTCTTTAAAGAAATAAAGCACAGTCGCCCCAAACACAACAGCAATAATGGTAATAACGAACAAAAACAACCTGTCGAAACTATTTTTAGTTTGCGGGGTCGGCAATTGTTCCATAACAAGATCCGCTAATGGAAAATCAAAAGCCGGTTTCTCCTCTTCTTCAATTCCCGAGAAAAGCATTTTGTAGTCCGCAGCCTTTGTGGCGCAGTGTGAACAGTTCCTGATATGTTCAACAATATGAACATCACATTTCTCCGCTTCCAGGATGAAAAGCTGAATTTCCGGATCGGTAATATGTGCACTCATCTTGACACCTCCTTGTTATAAATATGCAATAACTTATCTCTTAAAACCTTCCTTGCCCTGAATAGGTAATTCTTCACTGTACCTTCCGGCAGCTCTGTTATCTGGGCGATCATTGAATAGCTCAGGTCTTCGTTGTGGTAAAGGGTTATTAAAGTCCTGTATAGCGGGGAAAGCTTATCTATTTCAATTCTCAACACTTGCGACAGCTCTTTTGTCAACACAAGACTTTCCGCCTCATCACTATACAGCTGATTGAATCCATCGAAATCATTTTCATCTACCAGTACTAACCTTTTCTTTTGAAGGTAGTTAAGGCAGGTATTGTAGGCGATCTGCCCAACCCAGGTGGAAAGTTTTGAGTTGAACCTGAATCCTGATAATTTCTTAAAGACCTTTAGGTAAACATCCTGAGCAAGATCCCTCCTGTCTTCACCATCAGCCACCATTTTGAAAATAATCTGGGCTACCAACCCCTCGGTATTATTCATGATAGTCCTGAATGCATTGGTATCACCATTTAATACCCTTTCTACGAGGGCTTCGTCGGTACGACTATTTTCATTTTGGTTATTCACTTACCAGATTAGACAGGCCAGGTTCATAAATGTTGCAATCGGTCCAGGAAATGTCCCTGCCCGATATGCAGCAGGTAACCATTGTAGTCATAGATACCCTGGCCAAAATACCACCAGACACCGTTAGTACAAAGGACCACGCTTTCTTTTTTCAGCATCCCGTAAAGAATTGGTAAATTAGGATAAGGACTCCAGCACGTCAGAACGTAATTTCCTACCACTCCCAAACCAATTGCCATGTCAACCACCCAAAAAGTAAAGCCCGTGGAGGTACACAAGGGCACTGAGCACACCAATGGTCAAAATCCCGTTACAAAATGGGCAGGAACGGTACCCCATATCAAACAGGGCACCTATTCGGACGGTCTTCCCTACAATGAACTCAACTACCTCGCCTTCAAATTGATCCTGAAACCAAACCGGTTCGTATCCCGCGACTCGCTTTTCGACCTGGTCAAAGTAATGAGAAAGCCGGCGACGGAACTGCACACCGCTTTTACCACAGATGGATACCTCGATATTCCTATCAGGATCCGCGAAGTTCTATTTGTTGATACGCCAGATTTTAAACTGTATAATAATGGCTTTATCCTTCGTCGCCGAATTGAGTATGTGGATGGGTTTGCCGTGTCAGACCCGGAAATTGTCTTCAAGTTCCGGCACCCGGATTTGCAGAAGGCCGCCGAGACAGACGTTCGCCCGCAAATCCAGGGCGACTACCGCGTAAAATTCAAGTGCCAGGCATTACCACTTAAAGAAGGTTTGGGCGGCATACGTATGTTATATTCACACAACGTTCAGTTTCCGAGGTCCAGCGTCAAAAACAATGACGTTTTTTCATTTGACGTGATCTCTGAAATCTTTCCCGCACTTGCCCACCTGAAAGAAATGCCGGGCGAAAGGATCCAGCTGGTGAACGACACGATAGTGGAAGAAGTAATCCAGGATATTGGCGTTCTTGACCTGGGCTCGGGCATCAAAGCAGAAGTCAATATGGGTATATGGCGTACCAGGGGGGAACACAGGCCACTCATTGGTGAACTTGCCTACCAGATCAAGTTCAAAGACCGGAGTGAGCTGAAGCTGGAGGCCATGCAAAAGGCGGAAAGATATTTCCTGGCACTTCAATATGCTGCCAAGGACTGGATCTCCTTAAATGCCACTAAAACCGGGGTTGTTTACCGGCACCTTGGCAATCCCCCAAAAAGCCACGAATAAAAATGGCAGGCATAATAACAAATAAGGCGAAAGCACTGAAAGAAATGCTGGGGCTTTCATTTGATCACTTACTGGCACTCCGCTTTGCTGTCAATGTCGCTATTGCAACAACGATTGTATGGGTTATCCTGAGCTATATCAAAGGCAGTAACCCCATCTGGGCTATTGCGTCCATGGTGGCCGCATCCGACCCGCAACCGGTGGAGGCAAGAAGGATGTTCAAATCACGCCTGGTAAATGTGTCCGTCGGTTGCGCGGTAGGCCTGCTCTTCCTGGTAATCGGTGGCGCGAAGGAATGGATGCTGCCCATTGCGCTTGCTACGACAGTGCTGGTATCTGCTTATATAATCCGTATCAAAACCATGTGGCGACAGGCACCCATTACTGCTGCTGTGGTTATTGCAGCGGCTATCGGGCATGACTCAACGATAACCGGAATCGGTTATGGAGTTCATAAAGTTGCGGAAGTGATTTTCGGTTGCCTGGTGGGACTCACGGTCAGCTGGGCTATGTCACATGTCTGGTTAATAGAAGCGCCTTCGGCGGACAACGTCACGTCGTAGCACTAAGGATCAGCAATTTTCCAGCGTAGTTGTCAAAGTGCCAGTGTTCCCGGCCATATCCCTGGCTATGGCTTCGACCATGTATGCACCCCGTAACCCGGGTAACCGCCCGCCACAAAACTCCCAATAGCTTTGATAATCCTCAGGAGTTGCTTCCCCGGAAATGACTTCCTGTCCGTATTCGTCAATAATGGTCACCGTGAGGCCGACAACCCGGGTATCGTCTTTTGCGAATACCCTTATGATCACCTGGTCCCTCCATTCCATTATTTTTATTTCTGTAACCTTGGGAGATTTCCGGAAATCACGAACGGCAATCGTCTGAACGGTCAGGTGCGGTTTTCTTTTGATCAGGTTACTGTAAAAACTGCGGAGCTCGGGATCTGCCATGGCTTTAAGTCCATACGCATTTGCTTTTTTGAACCGTTCCCGGTTTTTTGCCTGCCCGGGCGTCGGTGCCCAGTTGGTTTTGGACACGGGAGCCCGGCAAACGATCGTTTTACCGCTTTTGAGCCTGCGAAACACGATGTCGCCCATCCTTCCACTGAAATTGTGGACCAGGGCATTGTTATTGGTTTTTGCCATCTGATATTTTATTTATATTGTTTGACAATCAATCTCCTACGAAAAGTAACTAGGGTGTAGGTAGGGAATGACTTGGGAATTGGTTTGGTTTCCTTTCGCGTACCATCCGTGCATCCTCCCTGCAAGCTCCTCGTAACAATTCATTGCCTTCGGAAAAAGGGTTTAAATTTTTTTTCAAGGGGCATTAAATTAATAATAGAAATTTGAAAATGCAACCCATACCCTGCCGAATTAAAATGACAAGAATACCGATCAGGTTGACAACCAATATATTATTGCAATAGATGAATTTTCGGGCGTTTTTGTTGACGATAAAAACGGTTACTTTGTGAGATGAAATCCAGCCTTCAACTTGCAGTTTTCCTGCTCCTTGTTTTAGCCTGTAAATCACCAAAAACCTCCGGCAACATGCCTGCAGACCAAAAAAGCCTGTCACCGGGTAACCAGGCACTTGAAGGAACCTGGGAAGCCGATTATGTCTCAGGCTCCGGGGCTTCATTTGATAGCTTGTTCCCAAACAGAAAGCCAACCATCATTTTCAATCTTTCGGAAAACAAAGTTTCCGGCAACGGTGGATGTAATAATTTCCATGCAGGTTTTTCTATGGAAGGCAATAACATCAAATTCCAGCAACCTGCATCCACGAGAATGGCCTGCCCGGGAAATGGAGAACAGCTTTTTTTTAAAGCGCTTTTATCAGTAACAAAATTCGGTGTGACAGAAAACACCCTGAACCTTATCGCAGATGACATTGCCGTAATGCGCCTGCAGCGAAAAGCAGTTGATAGCCACACAAGTCAATCGTCGGTCGACTGGCCGGGCAACTACCGCGGTGTGATTCCCTGTGCTGATTGTCCGGGTATAGAAATTACCCTCCGGCTCAACAGCAATAACACCTATGAAATGCAGCAGACATACCTGGAACGGAATATTGCTCCTATTACAAGTTCGGGTAATTTTTCATGGCTGGATAACGGCAGCAAGATCGTTCTTGACTCAGAAAAAGACAAGCGCCGGTTCCAGGTTGGTGAGAACAGGTTATTCTGGCTAGACCAGGATGGAAAGAGAATTACCGGCGCGCTCGCTGACAAATACGTTCTTACCAAACAGTGACCATTGTACGTGGCATAGGGCCGACACTCATCAGGATCTACCAGTTGCCCATCTGGTCTTTGTTGACTCTTTCTGAGCGCACCACGTCTCCCTTACGCCAGTTAGGGCTGTAGTACACGAAAAAATACAACCAGATGCTTCTTGACAATCGCATCAGCAAGGGTTGTATGGCGATAAGGATGACGGCATTGATCCCCATCCACCAGAAAAATCGGTTATCCGATACGGAAAGGCCGATAATTACCCACCATGCTACCAGAGTAGCTACACTTACTGCCACCGCCAAACCGTAGCTCACAAAGCCGGTTCCATAATAAAACCCCGGTTCCATATCGAAGGGCTGTCCGCAAACCTGGCACTCCTGAGGCATCTTCATAAAACGTCCGAGCTTGTAAGGATTTGCTTCGATGAAGAGGTCTCCCCGCCTGCAGCGCGGACATTTGTTTTTTAATAAGCTCATGACGAGACCTGGTTTATGATCTGTTTCTTCGTTTAGATGTGCACACATGGTTTTTTATTTTTCCTGGTAAATTGATTTCCTGAATGCTTCCGGCGTAAGACCTGTGTATTTCCGGAAGAACCTCGTAAAGTACGAACTGTCTTCAAAGTGAAGCTCTGCGGCTATCTGCGAACTTGTCATTTCCGCATTTGTCAGCAGGCGTTTTGCTTCGAGCAACACCCGGTCGCGGATCAGCTCGCCGGCGGATTTTCCGAGGAGGTCCTGGCACAGGGCATTCAGGTGATTAGGGGTGATGTACAATAGTTCTGCATATTCTTTGGGCAGGCGGGTGGTCAGGTAATGTCGTTCGATCAGTTGCTGGAAACTTCGCAGCAGCGTATGTTTCTGTCGGGGTATGGGTTTTCGGTTGGTGGACTGGTTGATCCGTTCCGCCAGTATAAAGAATTCCAGCAGTTTTACCCGGATAAGGTCCAGGTTCATGCTGGCGTTACCTGTCATTTCTGCCAGCAGGGTTTCCAAAATGGCTATGGCTGATTGTTGTACTTCGGGTGGCAGCTGCATCACCTGCGGCGAGCCGGGTCCAAGGAAAAAGCCAAATCGGTCGAGGTAATGCCCGTTGTGCAGGAATGAACTAAACAGTGTTTCGTTGAAATGTACCAGGTAGCCATCGGTCTCCCCATCGAAGTGCCAGCTGTGCACCTGGCCGGGAATCATGCAATACAACTGCCAGGGCTTTACCGGGTAACGATCGAAGTCGATGGTATGGTAACCGCTGCCTTTCGTAAATAGTACGAAGTGATAGAACGAGTGGCGATGTGGCCGGTGAAGCTGCTGGTAGTGCGTTTTCAGGTAGTCGCCAAAACGCTGGATCAGCAGATCGGTGCTCCCGTTTTTCTGGCTGATCGAACAGATGTCATATACTGGTATTTCCTGCTTTGCCATGATCCTGATTGCTTAGCAAAGTTAATCCTGAAGCACCAGCAGCGGGTTGACTGGTTCAGGGAATTTATGGCACTATTTACCGATTCGGTGTCAAGCGTGTTTTCACGGTTCTTTACCCGACGGGTGGCACCCGACGGGTGAGTGCCGACGGGTGAGTGCCGACGGGTCAGGACGGGGTCAGGACCAGGCTTTCCGGAGGAAGCGCAGCCAGTTGCCGTGCATGATGTTGTCGATGTCGGCGGGCGAGTAGCCGCGGCGACCGAGGAGGGCGGGCAGGGACTGCAGGTCGGCGATGGTTTCGAGGTCGTAGGGGCATTGTTCGCGGCCGAAGGCGCCATCGAGGTCGGAGCCGATGCCGATGTGCAGGCTGTTACCGGCGAGCTGGCAGATATGGTCGAGGTGGTCGACCAGTACGTCGAGGTTGCAGTTCATTCCGCGCGGATCAGACTTACCCCGCACCCAGCCTGGGACCATCATCCAGGCATCAAGGGCGCCACCGATCACTGCACCACGGTCGATCAATGCGCGGATCATGTCGTCGCCGAACTGGCGGTTATGATTTACGAGCGAACGGCAATTGTTGTGGCTCGCCCACACGTGACCGTTAAAATGATCCAGCGCCTCCCAGAAACTATCATCGCACAAATGCGTCGCATCCAGGATGATATTCAGCCGTTCCATCTGCCTCAGCAATTCACGCCCTGCAGCACCCATGAATCCCGTGGCATCCGTTCCCTGGGCATAGCGTCCCGGGCCGTAGTGCGCCGGACCAACGGCCCGCAGTCCGTCGGCCCAGGCTTTTTCGAGATATCCCGGATCAATGAGTGAATCAGCGCCTTCAAGACTCAGGATATAGCCAACAGGGCGATCCTGCGGGGAACTATCATCCATCCATAACCGAAGATGGCGTTCCAGCGAATGACTGTCGGTAATCTGCACCATTTCACCGGCGGCTTCCATTGCCCGGTACCAGGCTAGCTGTCCTTGAGTCTGTGCCCATGCCTGTGCAGGTGAATGCCAGCCCGGTAGCGGATTTCCCAGTGCCACGTAGCGCGCGATCTGTGTCGCTACTACAAGCCCGATATTTCCTTTTCGGAGGTCAGGAAGCGACACGACCGCCTTTCCCCGGTCAGGCTTGTCCGTTAGCCCGGCCTCACGGGCGTTGATCTCCGCAACCGGCTTAACCAGGTCACGGTTCCATTCGAGGGCATTCATGCTGAGATCGAGGTGGGCGTCAACAATAAACAAAATGAAAAATTTAAAAGTAAAAATTAAATGGACAACCGGCGATCGCGGGAGGTCGTTTTCCACGTGCCGATTACATCATGCGCGGAAACGATGGCGGCGGACTCATGCAAGGCAACTGTTGGACAAATATGATATGGTAAGCCGTATAAAACATCACCAACTTTAAATGAATGATCATCGCCGGCTTCTAATACAAGATGCTCTTCGCTTTGCGAAACGGGTCGCAGGCCCGGGGCATTCAGGAAGTACACGCGTTTCGAAATGTCATTTTCAGCGGCAACTGATTTGTGCCCGAGGTCAACGCAGATTTTACCCGGCGACGGAAGTGAAATCACCCGCGTAAGCACCAGTGCTGCCGGCAAAAATGGCTGTTCGGTTAATTTGTCCTTGTACCCCTTATCCCAATAGATAAAAGTACCCGGACTGCATTCCACTCCACTGCGGCGCGCATGAATGGGGAATGTCGGCGACCCGCCTGCAACGATAACCGGCAGACGCCCCTCATGAACAAGCATTTGCTGCAACATAAAAACCGATTCAAAGGCAGCATCGCACCTGCGTGTCCTTTCTTCGAGTGAAGCTTCGTGGATATGGCCGTCATATACATGCAGTCCAACCGGCTCCACTCCCTGCTGGTGAAAACAATTCATGTAAAGGTCAAATGCCTCACGGCCCGGAACTATGCCCGTCCGGTTCATGCCGACGTTGAGATCGAGATACACATTAACCTTAACATCATTCGCCATCGCAGCGGCAGACATCACGGCTGCAGTATCGCGATTATCGACCAGGCAGGAAAATTTGCTGTTGGGAAATTTCTTGATCAATTCAATAAGCCGAAGGAATTTTGGTCCCACAGGCTGGTATGCAATCAGGATATCCCTAACCGATGCCATAGCCAGCATTTCCGCTTCGGCAATAGTTGCGCACTTGAATTTCTTTATACCTGCAGCAAGCATCATCATTACCGCATCAATGGATTTACAGGTCTTGACATGAGGCCGCAACCTGTCAACTGAGTCAATCATATTGATGAGCAATTCAACGTTCTTCCTTACATGATCGCGGTAAATAACGAGCGAAGGAGAATCTGGCAGGTCAGCTGCGTCTATCTCATACCATTCTTCCATAAACGAATATTAAACGAGTTCAAACAAAGCTTCTACTTCAACAGGAATATTATCGGGCAGCGAACCCATTCCAACTGCGCTGCGAACACCGATACCATTTTCTTCACCCCAAACTTTTGCAAATAACTCGCTGCAGCCATTGATTACGAACGGGTGCTTCTCAAAGTCAGCCGTGCAGTTTACCATTCCGAGCACCTTTATAACGCGCTTTACCTTATCGAAACTACCAAGCTGCGATTTTATCGTTGCCAGGATAGTAAGGCCGACCTGTTGTGCGGCCAATTTTCCCTCTTGCTGGTCGAGCGTCTCTCCCACCCTGCCAATGATCAGTGATTTGTCTTCACGTACCGGCCCATGACCTGACACATAAAGGTATTTGCCATCAATAAGGCAGGGCTTATATACACCAAGCGGTGCCGGCGGTGCTGGAAGTACCAGTCCAAGTTTTTCGAATCGCTGATCAGCTGACAGATTATCCATGATTATTTTAATTAGCTATAAAACTATTCAGCAATAATACGCCAAGCAGCCCGGTCACCGCAACAATAGATTCCATAATCGTCCAGCTGCGGAGCGTATCTCTTATACTCACGTTGAAATATTCTTTAAACATCCAGAAGCCGGCATCATTTACATGCGAACAGGCCAGGCTTCCCGCGCCTACTGCAAGCACCATCATGTTCGGATCGGTATGGCTCGCGACCATGAAAGGCTGGATAATTCCCGCGGTTGTCAGTCCCGCTACGGTTGCAGATCCGATACAGATCCTGATGATGGCAGCCATCAGCCAGCCTAAAACCAGCGGATGAATAGCCAGGTGCTGCAATGACGCTGCGATCTGTCCACCCGCACCCGATGCAGTCAGCACTTCTTTCAGGGCGCCTGCCCCGGCAATTATCAGCAAAACAGGTGCGATGTCTTTAACTGCAGAACCACAATGCTGCGTGATGACGCTCATATTCATTCCCTGCATTAGTCCAAGCGAAACAGTGGCATAGATCACCGCCGCCAGCAATACCAATGAAGGAGGAAGTTCAGTAAAAACAAGCAGGAGTATCGGGAGCAGGATGGTAATGATACTGTTCAGCAGTGAAGGCAATTCTGCGTCCGGCCTTTCTTTCACCACAAAAGCGGCAAGCGGCTCTGAATGGATGCGTTTCAGGGTACGCGCAAACAGGGGTCCTGCAATAATGATTGCGGGGATACAAACAATGAGGCCGTAGATCAGTGTCAGGCGAAGGTCGGCACCGAACTGGACCACAAGTGCAGACGGCGACGGGTGTGGTGGGAGGAAGCCGTGAGTAACCGAAAGTGCTGCGAGCAGTGGAATGCCCGTAAACACCGGTGGCAGCCTGTAAGCCTGGCTCACAGAAAAAACGAGTGGCACCAGCAGGACAAAGCCCACGCCGTAAAACAAGGGCACGCCTGCAATGAAACCGATCAGCATCATTGCCCAATGGATATACCTGGTGCCAAACAGGTTAACCAGCGCCCTCGACACCCGCTGGGCTGCTCCGCTTTCGGCCACCAGTTTACCGAACATGGCGCCCAGCACTATCAGCATCAGCAGGGAGGAAAGCACATCGCCGATCCCCTTTTCAAGGGAAATTGCCAGCTGTGCCGGCGCGCTACCGGAACACAGGCCGATCGCAATGGCCACCAATAAAAAAACCAGGAAGGGATGTAGGGAAAATGCCTGCTTCATGGCTTAATATAATGAATTCTCCTCATGGCTAACCGAATGGGTTACTGCGATTACGCCGCAACCCTTATATTGCCAAAAAATTTAGGGAATGCCGACCAATATCAAATGCCCGGAGTGTAGCCATGAATTTCCGTTGGAAGCGGCTTTGAATGACGAGCTGAAAGAAGCGATTGAAAAAGAAAAACAGGAACTGCGCCAGCAGATGGTGGAGTACCGCAATAAAAAGGAAGATGAGCTGAAGCGGAAGGAAGAAGCATTTGAACACTTCAAAAAAACACAGGAAGAAAGTTTCCAAAACCGGATGGAATCCGAGCTCAAAAAACAGAATGAGCAACTGGAGACTTCCATCCGTAAAAGCCTGAATGCCGATTTTGAAAACCAGCTGAAGCTGTTGCAGGAAACAAACCGCGACAACGAAGAGAAGCTGAAGGCATCGCGCCAGAAAGAACTTGAGTTCCTGAAAAAACAACAGGAGTTACAGAATAAGGAAGCAGAGCTTGAAATAGAACTCCAGCGCCAATTGCAGGTTGAACGCAGCAAGCTTTCAGAGGAGCTGCGGAAAATAGAAGAACAGAAACTCGCGGCGAGGGAAAGCGAATACCAACTAAGGCTTAAAGAACTTGAGAAGCAGCTGGATGACCAGAAGCGGCTCGCTGAAGAAATGAAGCGGAAAGCCGAACAGGGCAGCATGCAACTGCAGGGCGAAGCGCAGGAGCTTGCACTGGAGGAAATGCTGAAGACCAACTTCCCCTTCGACATGGTGGAAGAAGTGGGCAAAGGCGTCCGCGGTGCAGATTGCATCCAGACCGTTCGCAACCAGTATGGCCAGGAATGCGGGAAAATAATTTACGAAAGCAAGAGAACGAAGGGATTCACGGGCGACTGGATAGAAAAACTCAAACACGACATGCGCAGTCAGGGTGCCGATATCGCCATCCTCGTTACTCATACCATGCCGGCAGGAATGGAAAGGTTTGGAGAGAAAGGCGGCATCTGGATCTGCAGTTTCGCTGAGGTTACCGCGCTGGCGCATGTACTGCGCGACAGTATCATCAAGGTCTTCAATGCCGCAAGGAACCAGGAGAACAGGGGCGACAAAATGCACATGCTGTACGACTACCTCACGAGCAATGAATTCAGTGAACAGTGGAAAGCGATCCGGGAGGGTTTTATGAGTATGAAACTGTCTATTCAGCGGGAACGGGATGCCATGGAAAAACTCTGGAAAGCAAGGGAAAAACAGCTCGAGAAAGTATTACTGAATGCGGCGCATGTGAGGGGAAGTATTGAAGGAATTGCGGGCAGCGACACGGTAAATCTGAATCTTCTCGACAATGAAGAGTTGCTCGAACTCGAGTAATTCCAAAGAAAAACATCATAAAAGAGAAGACCCCGCAGAGTATTATTCCGCGGGGTCTTTACTTTTTAATTTCTAATTTCTAGATCTTGCTCTTGATAAATTTCCCAAGCGCTTTACCGCCATCGCCATAGGCTTCTGAAATGCGGAGGCCGGTGTCATAATCAAATCCAAGTAGCCGGCCCACAGCTTTATCCATTTTGATCTTTGCCACAACCTTTTTCCTGTTAGCTGTTTCCACAATGGTGATCTCAGTATTGATCTCTGCATTTGCCCTCCACACACCGACATTATATCCGGGTTCCGTAAAAACGGTTTTTACTATCATGGTGTATTTGGAACCGGCTGAAGTTCCTGAGGTGATTCCACTGCTTTTTGCAAAGAGTTCATTGAACTTCGGTTCGAAACGGTTGCCCCGGTCATCGACCCAGGCTTTCGCCCAGGTATCACCCTTGCCGGCTTCCTTTTTATTATATTCTTCTTTTTTCTTTGTTACATAATCCTGCTCATTGTCAAATTTCCCAACTTTCATGTTGGCATAATCGAATTCCGTGTTGATTTCCTTTTCTCCCGCCAATGGCTTGAGTTCACCGTCCGTCAGTTTGATCTTCTGGGCGCTTACAGCGGCTGAAAGCAGGAGTACGAATGTTCCGGTTAAGAGTTTTTTCATTTAGAATATTTTGTTAGGGAACAAAATATATAATTAATCATGCCTATGCAAGAAAAAGCCGCCCCGTGGGCGGCTAAAGTTCAATGGGTGAGTAATCGAAGATTTTATTTTGCCTTGCTCCTGACCAGGCTACCGAGCGTACGACCGGCATTAGCGTAGGCTTCAGAAATCCGTTCACCGGTATCGAAGTCGTTATCGAACCAGGCACCACCGGGTGATTTATCAATCGTCACCTTTCCCAGCACTTTATCCTTGTTGGCAGTTTCCACCAATAAAGCTTCCATATTCACTTCGGCGTTCTTGCGGTGGATAGCTATGTTGAAGCCGGGCTCTGTAAAAGTTGTTACGATTTTGAGCGTATACTTTGCACCGGCGAGGGAACCAGCTGTGATGCCGCTGAACTGGGTAAAATTCTGGATGAATTTTGGTTCGAAGCGGGTTTCCCTGTCATCCACCCAGGCCTTTGCCCAATTGTCTCCTTTACCGGATTCTTTCTTGTTGTACTCGTCTGTTTTCTTTTTCACATAATCCGACTCGGTCATTTTTCCCACTTTCATGTTGGAATAGTCGAATTCGAGGTTCACTTCTTTTTCATTGGCCAGCGCTGCAAGTTCGCCTTCGGCCAGACGAACTTTCTGCGCCTGGCTGGTCAACGTAAAAGACACTGCCAGCAGTGCAAGGGCTCCGGTTATCAGCTTTTTCATTTGGTGTTTATTTAATGGTGGAAAATTAGAATATCTTCTACCTCTCCTGCCTTAACACTGGATGTACTGCTGAATCAGCGTGATGAACTGTCGAAATCAATGACCGGCTATTCGGGATTCAGCCAAACGATCCTGACATTTTTCTTATCGGCAATATCTTCCATTTTCAGGGTTGCCAAAAGGTTCAATTCATGGTTATACGAAGATATGGTGAACATGCTCATATTATGGATTTTTTTGTTTTCAGGATGCCCAAAGAAATACGCCCTGTCAGGCATAACTTCTTCGCCGTTAAGCGGGAAATAATATGCGTCACATTCATGAACGCCCTGGATCATGACCAGCTTTCCTTTTTTGATTGCCTCACGGTTCCGTTCTATGTCATTCATCAGCACATATGACTTTTTGGGACCGGACAGATAAGTGAAAGATTTATACTGGTTTTCCCAGTGCATTTCCTGACCACGGGTTTCGCGATCCAATTGATAAAATGGATACATGGGCGTGTGATACATGTACTGTCTTTTAGGTACCAGGTAGCTGCGGATTTCCTTCCCCATCACATCAAAAAACCCGATTGCCAGCCGATTCAGCCCGCCATTGTCAGTTTTGCCTTTCTCAAAGGACATATAGATCTCCGCTTCTTCATACATCACTGCAAAACTGCCATCAGGTTGGATGTGAAAGTTTTGGGGAGTGCCTTTGAACGGATCTTTAGACCCGAACACCTCGAAGCTTTTGGTTACCGCCTGGGCTGGATAGATCTCATGTTGCGCATCAAGGACACCGGTGAACGGATCGAGGAAAACCAAATAAGAGACAACAGTATTTGATTTCCTGTCTTTCAATGCTGATGCCAGCAGGTTAAGCTTTTTAGTACCTGGGTTATAACGGACGATTGCACCGGTGATGGAGACGTTATGGGTAAAATCAAGTTTCTTCACCCGCACTTCCTTCGCCCCGGCATCAAGGTTCGCGATCACAAGTTCTTCTTCTTCACCCCCGCTCGCCTTCGTATTGTATCCATAGGCCAGTATACATACGGTTTGCCGGCCAATCACTGCCATATCAATATAGTTCATGTATTTGTACTTTCCCTCGGGAGAAGTATAAAAGGCATGGCCAATTTCTTTATGATCAGGACCATAATAAATAACCTCTATCCGTTTATTCCTGTCAGATTCAAAGCTGTGCATCATTGCCAGGGCATAATGGTCGCTGCCAGGATCCTTTTTCACCCAAAAGCCGGGAATTGGCACGTCAAACTTCAGCGCGGCCCGTTTTGGATAATTCAGCCTGTCCAGCTGCGCGATCGATTCAGTGGATAAGATGCCGGCGGTTTTGCCATCAATCACAAACCTGTATAAAACAGGAGTTTTGTCATCCCATTCGCTTACCATCAATACGATATTGCCGTTGATCTCAAACAGACCTTCAATCGAAGCCGATTTTAATTTATTATACGAAGGCACGTGATGTTTTTCAACTTTAAGCTGATGTTTTTCATCATACAACTTCACGTCGAACCCGTCCTTTTTAGAAAAGTGGAAATATGCGGTATATCCATTCTTCAGCAGGAGGATCTTAGTAAATCCCTTTTCTGGTTCATCGATCAAAGGGCTTTCGGCGATCATTTTGAATTGTGCGAACAGGGTGTGGCTCACCAGAACCATCAACAGGAAAAGGGTTATTTTTCTCACGGGTTAAAATTATGCGCAATGATTAGTTTTATGCCGCGGTTATTCCGGTTGCATCCAAACAACTTTCACTCCTTTGTCTCCCCTGTCGTTTTCAAGTTTAAGTGTAACCAGTGTATTCTTTTCGCGGTCGTAATCAGAAATGGTAAAAAGTGCCAGGTTATGTTCCTTCCTGCTTTCGGGCTTACCGAAAACAAACTGCCTTTCGGGCATCACATCAGAACCTGAGATATTGAAGAAATACGCGTCGCAGTCGCTTACACCCTGGATTGTCGTGAGTTTTCCCTTCTTAGAGCTTTCCCGGTTCTCTTCAACGTCGTTGAAAAGAACATAACTTTTTTTCGTACCATCAAGATACGCAAATGACTTGAACTGGTTACCGCCTTCCAGTTTTTGTCCCATGCCGTCGCGCATGGACAAATAAAACGGGGATAGGTTTTGCCCGACTATGTAATGGCTTTTGGGAATAAAATAGCTTCCCATTTCTGTACCGATAATGCTGTAATTGGCAATAGCCACATTAGTCAGTCTTACACTTAGCGAAGTATAATTTCCGCTGTTCCGTACAATATTGGTAATCTCTTCGTACACCACTGAAAAAGACCCGTCATTATTGATATACAGGTTTTGCGGTGTACCCCAGAAAGCGCGTTTTTCACCGAACACTTCTGCACTCTTCTGCAAGGCCTGGCGGGGATAAATCTCATCATTCATTTCCAGTTTTTTCGCGAATGGATCAATGATGGCCAGGAAGGGGGTTATTTGATTAGACCGCCTGCCTTTGGCAGCGCTCGCCAGCATGACGATCTTTTTTGTAACGGGATTATACCTTACAATACCGCCTGTAATCACCATGTCCTTTGTGAAATCAAGTTTTGTCAGCGAAACATCTTTCGCACCGGCATCAAGATTGGCCAGTAACAGTTCTTTTTCGTTACCGCCGCTTGCCCGGGTGTTAAAGCCATTTGCCAGGATGCTTACCGACTTATTCCCGATAACAGCCATATCCAGGTATTCCATGTACTTGTATTTGCCTTCAGGAGAAGCATAAAATGCGTGGCTGATTTCCTTGTTGTCGGGTCCGAAGTACAGGATCTCGATCCGGCGGTTGCGGTCACTTTCAAAGCTGTTAAACATGGCTATCGCATAGTGGTCACTTTTTGGGTCTTTCCGCACAAAGAAATCCGGCATCGGCACACCGCCGAAGGCCATGGCATAACCGGACGTTATTCCCAGCTTATGCAACTCTGCAACCTGCTTCGTGTCTTTCAGTTCACCGGTCTTACCGTCAACGATCAACCGGAAAAGTGTTGGCACACGGCCGTCGAATTCGCTGATCATCAGTATGGCGTCGCCGTTGATCTCAAAGATCCCTTCTACGCTCCCTCCTTTCAGTTTTCCATAAGACGGGGCAAGGTGTTTGGCAGCTTTTGGCTTGTGTTTCTCATCATAAAGCTTTACGTCGATACCATCCTTTACGGTGATGTGGAAGAACATGGTATACCCGTTCTTCATTTGCAGGATCTTGCTGAAACCTTTCTCCGGTTCTTCGAAGACTGTACTTTCAGCGATCATTTTAAATTGTGCAGACAGGGCGTGGCTCACCAGAACCATCAACAGGAAAAGGGTTATTTTTCTCACGGGTTAAAATTATGGCGCAATGATAATCATTGCATTTTAACCCTGCAAGCCCCCTCTCAGGTAACTACATACGCCAATACCAGCGGGTCGAAAATTTTTGCCTGCAGGTTTAGCGGCACAGGGTCCGATTTACGGAAACTGAAGGGCAGGTTCATCCATTCGTTTGCGGTGTACTCAAGCGGACCAGCCAGCTGCATGTGATTCCGGAAATCGACCTGGCCGTTTCCATACCATTTGAACACCGCTTCTTTCGCACTCCACATAACCGTAGTGAGGTGCAGGTTTACCTGGTCGAACAGTGCCCAGGCCGACAGGAACTCCTTCTCCTCACCTGATAAAAATTTTGAAGATATCCGCTCGATCCGCGGACTGATGAACTCAATATCGATGCCCACCCGATGGGTGCTGCTGGCGATGGCAGCGGCATAATTACCGCAGTGGGAAATGGAAAAATGGTACTTCTCCCCCGGGAGAAAGGGCTTCCGGGTATCGGCTATGCGGACTTCCTCCAGCGGGAAATCCTCGAACAGCTCCGGCAGCAGGTAGCGGCCCGCAAGGTGCTGCAGCCGCTTGTAGGGATGCGATACATCCTGTTTGAGCGGCACTTTGGCGAGGAAAAAATCCTCCGGCTCTTCGATCCGCCAGATGGCCAGCCGGGTCGAATGGTTGATATTATGTTGATAAAATAAGGCCAAGGTTAGAATTTTGCTGGTAACATTGCAGACCCGCAAAAGCGGGCACCGTTCACCAAATATAAAATAAGCGCAGCACATGATTTTGTCGGATAAACGTATCCTCGAAGAAATTGAACTGGGGACAATCAAGATCGAACCATACAGCCGCGAATGCCTGGGCAGTAACTCATATGACGTACACCTTGGCAAATGGCTGGCAACCTATAACGAACATATCCTTGACGCCAGGAAACATAACAAGATCGATTATTTCGAGATCCCGGAAGACGGTTTCGTTCTCTACCCCCATATCTTCTACCTGGGAGTAACCGAAGAGTACACGGAAACCCACGCGCACGTACCATTCCTGGAAGGGAAGTCCTCCACCGGGCGGCTAGGCATCGATATTCATGCCACCGCGGGAAAGGGCGACGTAGGCTTCTGCGGTAACTGGACACTCGAAATTTCCGTGAAACAACCCGTGAAGGTTTATAAAGGCATGCCTATCGGCCAGCTGATCTATTTCCCTGTTGACGGTGAAATTGAAGTGAAGTACAACCAGAAAAAGAACGCCAAATACAGCGGCCAGCCAGACAAGCCGATCGAGAGCATGATGTGGAAGAACCAGTTTTAGGGCAACTAAAAGA
Organism: Flavihumibacter solisilvae; assembly: GCF_000814475.1. GTDB lineage: Bacteria > Bacteroidota > Bacteroidia > Chitinophagales > Chitinophagaceae > Flavihumibacter > Flavihumibacter solisilvae. The sequence goes on from NZ_JSVC01000022.1 coordinate 39,152, forward strand.
GTGTTTTCACTGAATTTCACCCGACGGGTGAGACCCGACGGGTGAGACCCGACGGGTGGGACCCGACGGGTGGGACCCGACGGGTGGGACCCGACGGGTGGGACCCG
>NZ_JSVC01000023.1 GCF_000814475.1 Flavihumibacter solisilvae
AATATTTCAATTGACCTAAATATAAATTTAGGCAAATCTAAAAAATTTAATCGGTTCAAAAAAGGCAACAAAATGTAAAAGATTTATTTTAGCGATTCACGGAAAACACCGGATATGTCCCGACTGAGTTGGATCACTGCTTTTATATTGACTATCTTTTTATTTGCCTGCAAGGAAAAGAAAAAACAATTGCTCGATAATGAACCGGTTGAAGTGTCTGATTTCATCGAATTTTTCCCGGAAATAAAGCTTCCTCTCCAGTTGGCAGACACCAGCCTTATGAAGCGTTCGCCCGACTCACTGCGAATCGGTAATAAGATTTTTTCACAGTTTATTCCGGACAGTGTATTGCGGCCTTTCTTTGGCAAGACAGGCAAGCCGCTGTTATATCCCATCGGCCGTAATGAAGTGGAAAAAAATGAAACTTACCTCTTCATTAAGGCAGTACAGGGTAATAAGCGCGCTGCTTATATCGCGGTGTTCGATGATGAGAAATTTGTTACAGCCATGCCTTTGCTCTCTGTCACAGGCACACCCAAACAAAGTGATCAGACTGTCGCGAATATGGATAGCCGCTATACCATAACAATCCTGCGGCAACAAACTACCAGTGATGGAATGGTCGTTTACAATAAAAAAGTGTTTGTATACAATACGGAAGGCGTATTTACGCTAATACTTACCGAGTCGAATGACCAGACTGCCGCCTCGGCCAGCATTATCAACCCGATAGACACGCTGGCTGCGACACACAAACTGTCAGGCGACTACCGGCAAAACAATAAGAATTTTATCTCGGTACGTGATGGGAGAAGTCCCGCCCACCTGCTCTTCTTCATACATTTTGAAAAGAATAACGGCGAATGTAAAGGAGAATTGAAAGGAGAGGCGAAGATGACCGGTACCAGTACCGCAAGGTTTAATGATAATAATGGTTCCTGCGCGATCGATTTCAGCTTCTCCGGGAATACGGTGCGTATTAAAGAAGTGGAAGGTTGCGGGTCATACCGTGACATCAAATGCTTCTTTGAAGGCGCATATACCAGGAAGAAAAAAACGCCGCCTGCAAAGAAGAAAAAGACAGGAAAGAGCTAATCCAAATTATCAACTATATTGCGTACCCGATACACGTTTGAAATATTATAACAACTATGAGTTTCAGAAATTACAAGGTGCCATACAGTAGCGAAGACAGGTATTCCCGGAAGGTGGCTTATTTCTCCATGGAGTTTGCTGTACACCAGCCATTGAAAATCTATAGCGGTGGTTTGGGTTTTTTATCCGGATCACATCTTCGCAGTGCATACGAGTTGCGGCAGAACCTTGTTGGTATCGGCCTCTTATGGAAGTACGGGTACTACGACCAGGCAAGGAACCAGGACCAGACCCTGCAGGTGAACTGGATGGAAAAGCAATATAGCTTCCTCGAAGACACCGGTATTAAATTCCAGATCTCAATTCATGATCACCCGGTGTGGGTCAAAGCATTTTATCTTAACCCGGAGACCTTCCATTCTGCCCCGTTGTTCCTGCTTAGTACAGATTTACCGGAAAATGATTACGTTTCGCAAACAATTACCCACCGCCTGTATGATGCAAACGTTGCTACCAAAGTGGCACAGTTCATTTTGCTGGGAGTTGGCGGAGCGAAGCTGCTCGACGAACTCGGGTTTTCACCGGAAGTGTATCACCTGAACGAGGCACACGGCATCAGTGCAGGCTTTTACCTGTACCGCAAGTTTGGTAACAACCTGGCCGAGGTGAAAAAGCGACTGGTATTCACAACGCATACTCCCGAGGAGGCCGGCAATGAAAAACATGATATTTACCTCTGCCATAAAATGAGTTATTTCTGCGGACTGACTCTCGACGAAGTGCGCAACCTGACCGGGATCCAGGACGATCAGTTCAATCATTCACTGGTAGCGCTGCGGTTCGCACGTATTGCTAATGGTGTTTCCCAGCTGCATGGCCATGTCTCAAGGTCGATGTGGGAAAAGTACAGCGGCATTTGCCCCATACTATCGATCACGAATGCCCAGAACTGGAGGTATTGGGCTGATAAGCAGTTGTATCGTTATATGGAAGAAGGAAATGACGTAATGTGGGATGACCGCAAGCAATACCTGAAACGCAGGGCCTTTGAGCTGGTTGCGGACCAGACAGGCAAGTTATATGATCCCAAAGTGTTCACTATAGTATGGGCAAGGAGGTTTGCTGGTTACAAACGTGCTGACCTGATCACCCGTGACAACGCCAGGTTTTCCGCGTTAATGGCAAGTAAAAAATACCCCGTGCAGATCATTTGGGCAGGAAAGCCTTACCCGATGGACTACCCGGCGATCAATGACTTTAATCACCTTGTACATATGAGCAAGGGATATAAAAATATGGCAGTACTTATCGGGTACGAACTCGGCCTCTCAAAACGCCTTAAGCAGTCAGCCGACCTTTGGCTGAACAACCCCCGGGTACCCCGGGAGGCATCAGGCACCAGCGGTATGACCGCTGCCATGAACGGCGCAGCCAATTTCAGCACGGATGATGGCTGGGTACCCGAGTTTGTCAATCACGGTAACAATGGTTTTGTGATTGAGAAGGCAGATTACGCCCGGATGAATACACAGGAGCAGGATGAATATGACCTGAACATGCTGTATAAACTCCTTGAAGAACAGGTATTGCCATTGTACTACGACAATCATGATACATGGCGCCAGGTAGTTAAAAACGGGATGCGTGACGTACGGTACCAGTTCGAAAGTAACCGGATGGCACACGAGTATTACGACCTCTTGTATAACGCTTCGTGATAGCATATCTTTAGTAAAAATCTGCCGTTGCAAACCAGGGCCTGGGAATTGCTTCAACCTTTCTTACTGCTGTTGGCGGTTGCAACTGTCGGCGTTACCGGTTATATGCTGGTGGAGAATTTCCGCTTTGTCGAGGCGCTGTATATGACGGTGATCACCATCACGACAGCCGGCTTCACAGAAGTGCGGCCCTTAACTGACAATGGCAGAATTTTCACGATCTGTATGCTGGTGCTGAGCTGGATTTCCCTTGCCTGGGCGATCACCCGCATCATACAGTACATTATCAACGGAGAAATAAACAAGTACTTTAAAGCCCGACGAATCATGACAGGCATTGACCAGTTGGATAAGCACGTGATCATCTGTGGTTTCGGAAGAAATGGACAGCAGGCTGCCCAGACCCTCAGGTATCACAATAAGTCTTATGTCGTTATTGAAAACCGGCCGGAAGTCCTGGAGAAAGTGATACGCGAACAGCCGGGGCTGTTGTACCTGGAAGGAAATGCAACTGATGATGATATACTCAGGAAGGCAGGCATCCAACGTGCCCATGCGCTCATCAGCAGCCTGCCGGCAGATGCGGACAATGTCTTTATCGTATTATCCGCCCGGTCGTTGAACAGTAGTATCCGGATCATCAGCAGGGCTTCCGAAAGCAGTGCTGCACCGAAGCTCAAGAAAGCCGGCGCCGACCATGTGATCATGCCCGACAGGATCGGTGGAACCCATATGGCTACATTAGTATCCAAACCGGATGTAATTGAATTCATCGATTTCCTGAGTGGCGAGGAAGGGGAGGCGATCCATATGGAATCCGTTGACTATCTCCAGATCCCGGAGCAGATCCGCGATCACAGCCTTAAAGAGATCATGGAGTGGAAAAAAACGGGAGTTAACTGTATTGGCGTCCGTAACAAGGAGGGAAAATTCCTGATTAATCCTCCCGAAGATACATTCATCCGGCTGGGAATGAAGGTGTTTGTCCTGGGTACCCGGGCACAGATTGAAGCCATGAAAGGGAATATTGGGAAATAATTTATTTATTCTGGCATAATAATAGTGAAGAGGTGGGCGTTGTGTTAATGAATAAAAATCCATCTATGAAAGCAATCCTTTTGGTAGCGTATGTGATGACCTCGTTTGCATTTGCCCAGCAACAGGATCCGGTGAAGGGAGTAAAGAATCTGCCACCCCAGGCAAATGCCGGAACCGATTTAGTTTTTTCTTCCACTGATATAGTACAATTGGATGGTACCGCTTCACGTGAACCGGATGGAATTATTTCCCGGTATCATTGGCTGCAGCTTTCCGGTACTCCCGTTAGCATCGCAAACCAGAATGCGGCGATATCAGGTGTTAGTAATATCAAGCCGGGAGAATATAAATTTTTGTTAACCGTTACTGATGAAAAAGGCAGCATTGCCACAGACGAGTTGAAAGTAACTATCCGGGAATAATGTTGATCGTACCCCCGTATCGGGAAAAACAAAATGCAACCTGTGAAGGTTGCATTTTTATTTTCAGTAATCGGTTCTTTATTGCGAAACGATTTCCAGTAACTCTACATCAAACACAAGCGTTGAGCCCGGAGTGATATGTGCGCCGGCCTGCTGATCACCGTACGCGAGATCTGCCGGAATAAATAACTTCCATTTGCTTCCCACGGGCATAAGCTGCAGTGCTTCTATCCATCCTTTGATCACTCCGTTTACGGGGAAGTCAATAGGCTGGCCCCTGTCGACCGAGCTGTCGAAAATTGTACCATCGATCAGGGTTCCATGGTAATGGCATTTTACCTTATCGGTAAGTTTAGGTGTCGGACCTGAACCTTCTTTAACGATTAGGTACTGCAAACCGCTGGGCAGTGTTACCACCCCTGGTTTTGTTTTATTGGCTGCCAGAAATGCTTCGCCCGCCTGGCGTGCTGCGGCAGCTTTTTCTTTCTTCAATTGCTGGAGGTAATTTGTAATACTCATATTCATCTGTTCTTCGGTGAGCAATGTTTTCTTTCCCTTCATGGCATCGTTCAATGCCCGTGATACGAGAGCCGTATTGATATTTGTTATGCCTTGTTCGCGGTAAAATGTGGCAAGGCTCATGCCAACTGCATAACTAACCGAGTCAATAGTGTTTTTAAGGGCTGGAGCCGTGCCGGTTTGTTTCGCAGCAGGTTTCGCAGCAGGTTTTACGGCAGGCTTTGCAGCCGCTTTAACCTGCGCATTTCCGGTTGTGGCCGCCAGGAATAGTACGGAAGTTATCAGGGGTTTGTACATAGAGTAGTTTTGTTCGGCCGAAATTAATACAATCCGCCAATTAAACCATTTAAAGCTTTGGTAGTCAAACTGCAAACGATTTTAACACAAAAACTCATTTTATAACTATCGGGCAATGAATGGAATACTATTATTTTGCCTTTGATCGTTTCACCTTTAAACAAATATTCCCTATGCTAAAACTATTGATCACTGCGGGTTCGATCTTCATGATAACCGGGTGTACTGCTCAATCAGAAAATTCCGGTTCGCTGATCAAAAAAGCCGGAAGTATACTTGGCCAGGCTAAAAGTGGCTCCCAGGGTTCCCTCAGTAACGAAGATATCATTGCCGGTCTTAAAGAAGCGCTCGTTGTAGGAACCAATAAGAGTGCAGAAAAATTATCCGCCGCTGATGGATTTTTTAAAGATGCAGCAGTGAAAGTGCTGATGCCGGAGGAAGCAAAGAAAGTGGAGCAAAAGCTTCGTCAGCTCGGTATGGGGAAACTCGTTGATGATGCCATCCTGAGTATGAACCGTGCAGCAGAAGACGCTTCCAAATCAGCTGCACCGATCTTTGTCAATGCCGTAAAGCAAATGTCAGTTCAGGACGCGCTGGGTATCCTGAAAGGCGCAGATACTGCTGCCACTGGTTACCTGAGAAAATCAACATCACCGCAACTGGTGGCTTCGTTTCGCCCTGTAATTGAAGAAGCATTACAAAAAACAGGTGCGACCCGTTACTGGAAAGAAATTTTCGACACCTACAATAAGTTTACACTGAAACCCGTAAACCCTGATCTTTCAGGATTTGTAACCGGCAAAGCGATCGATGGGATCTTCTATTATGTAGCTGATGAAGAAAAGAAGATCAGGTCCAATCCCGCAGCCAGGGTAACAGACATACTTAAGAAAGTATTTGGTGGTTCATAAACCGTTAAATTTTTTGAACGGTTCTTAACACGATGCGGCACAGATTAGATTTGTGCCGCATTATGTTTACAAAGACTTTATCTGCTTACCGGGATGCCTATTCGGGCTTATCAAGAGAGACGTGGTTACTGTCATTGATCATGCTGATCAACAGGAGTGGTACCATGGTCGTTCCTTTTCTTACGCTGTATATGACAAGTCCCGGTATGGGATATTCGATCGGCCAGGCTGGCTTTGTATTTGGCTGCTTTGGAGCTGGTGCGTTTACCGGAGCATATTTCGGTGGAAAACTAACAGACAGGATCGGATTCTTCAAGGTACAGATGATCACATTGCTTGGCGGGGCAATCTTATTCTGGATCCTTGGACAAATGAAAAGCCTTCCGCTCATTTGTATATTCACATTCCTTCTCAGTTTTGTGAACGAAGCATTCCGTCCCGCCAATTCAACTGCGATTGCCTATTATGGTACACCGGAGAACCGGACGAGATCCTATTCATTGAACAGGCTTGCTGTAAACCTGGGCTGGGCTGTCGGTAGCGGATTGGGTGGACTCATCGCACGCGTTAGCTACGAATGGTTATTCTGGATCGACGGATTCTCGAACCTGTTCGCTGCAATACTCATGTGGAAGTTTTTGCGGGATGCCGGGGCGAAAGCAAATGGACACTCAAAAGAAAAACAAGTTGCCGGCAAAGAACATTCGGCTTACCGCGACGGCACATATCTTTTTTTCATTTTGTTGGTTACCCTTTTTGCCGCCTGTTTCTTTCAGTTGTTTACTAACGTCTCTGTTTATATGAGACAGGTACTTAATTTTTCCGAGCCGCTGATTGGAATGCTGATGGCCCTGAACGGACTTTTGATTGTAATGATTGAGATGGTCGTCATCTACAGGATTGAAAGCAAGGGGAACCAGATGGCCTACATAGCAGCCGGGGTTGCACTGGTTGCATTATTTTACCTGTTCCTTGGACTGGGGCCCGTGGGGCCGGGCATAGCTGTGCTGTTAATCACGCTCATTACCTTCGGTGAAATTCTTGCGATGCCATTCATGAATAGTTTCTGGATCGCAAGAAGCCGTGAACACAACAGGGGCCAGTACGCGGCATTGTATACCATGGCCTGGTCAGCGGCTCAAACCCTGGGTCCAATGTTATCTGCCCAACTTGCACAAAGCGAAGGCTTTCGATTCACCTGGTTCGTAGTTGGAAGTGCATGTATGCTTGCAGCATTTGTTTTCTGGCAAATGAAAATAAGAACAGAATCATCAGCAGGGCGATCAGCCGGCGAGTTCACTTAATTCGAGCCAGCGCATTTCCTTTAATTCGAGCTCTTCGGATACCCTGCCGATTCTTTCAGAAACCAATTGGAGCCGTGCATAGTCGAGTTGTCCTGCAGCCAGTTCATTATTCAGTTCAGTCTTTTCTTTTTCAAGCGCAGCAATATCTGTTTCCAGTCCTTCGAACTCCCGCTTTTCCTTGAAAGACATTTTCTTTTTAGGCGCATTGTCCGTAGTCCTTATCTCAGATTCCCTTACCTGCACTTCAACTGCCGGTTTTATTTCGTCGATTGCTTCCTGGTCTTTTTGCCAGGTCCGGTACTGGCTGTAATTCCCTGGGAAATCACGAACGAACCCATTGCCTTCAAAGACAAATAAGTGATCCACCAGCCTGTCCATAAAATACCGGTCATGTGATACGATCAAAAGGCATCCCTGGTATTCACTGAGAAAATTTTCGAGTACGGAAAGCGTAGGCAGATCGAGGTCATTGGTAGGTTCATCCAATATGAGAAAATTGGGATTACGGAATAACATCGTAAGCAACAGCAACCTTTTCTTTTCACCTCCACTTAGCTTGCTGATGTAACTGTACTGCTGGTCCGGACTGAAAAGAAACAATTGGAGAAATTGCGCCGCGCTCAGGCTTCCACCGCCCGCAAGGGGAAAACTTTCCGCAAATTGTTTCACATATTCGATCACCCGCATGTCTTCCTTCCACTGCAGACCCTGTTGCGAGTAATAACCAAATACTATCGTCTCCCCAATATTTACTTTGCCACTGTCAGGCATTTCAATACCCTGCAACATGTTCAGGAAGGTCGATTTACCCACGCCGTTTTTGCCGATCACTCCAATCCTTTCTCCCTTCTTGAAAGTGTAATCGAATCCCCTGAGAATGATCTTTTCTTCATATTGTTTATTCAGCTTTTTCAGCTCGATGACTTTTCCCCCGAGACGGCTCATTTTCATCTGTAACTGAAGCTGCTGTTCTTCAAGCCGCTGTTTGGCCTTGGCTTCTACTTCATAAAAGTTATCAATCCGGCTTTTCGATTTTGTAGTGCGTGCTTTAGGTTGTTTGCGCATCCATTCCAGCTCCTTGCGATACAGGTTCCTGGCTTTGTCAATTGTTGAGGATTGCTGTTCAGCCCTTGCTGCTTTTCTTTCCATAAAGGATTCGTAATCTCCCTTATAAGCAAAAAGATCATTGCCATCGAGTTCCCAGATCTCTTCGCAAACTGCGTCCAGGAAATAACGATCGTGTGTAACCAGTAACAGGGTTACCTTTTCCTGGTTCAGGTAATGCTCAAGCCATTCAACAGTCTGGACATCCAGGTGGTTAGTTGGCTCATCCATAATTAAAAGGGTATGCTTATGTTCAAACCCGATATCGATCAGGGTCCGGGCAAGCGCTACTCTTTTTCGCTGGCCGCCAGATAAAGTGCCGACAGGCTGCGAAAGCTGGTGAATATTCAGTTTACCAAGGATCTGCTTCACCTTTGCATCGAAATCCCAACCGCCGGTCTCATCCATTCTCACAATGGCATTACTCAGCTCGGTTTCGTCTTCCGACTCGCTGGCAGCCTCAAACGCCTTGATCGCATTCAATATGGGATGATCATGATGAAAGATGTTATTGAGAACCGAAAGTTCGTCTACAAATCGGGGTTCCTGGTCAAACAAAGCAACTGTGACTTCCTTATTGATCCATACTTTGCCTTCGTCAGGCGTTTCCTGTCCGGAGAGAATTTTCAACAGTGTGGATTTACCTGAACCATTTCTTGCCACAAGTGCGATCTTGTCGCCTTCCTCAATATGAAATGAGATTCCGGAAAATAGTGGTTTAACGCCATAGCTCTTGGCCAGTCCTTCAACAGAAACGTAATGCATTCCGCAAAGATAGGTACGGTATTTACATATAATTCCTGCAAATTTGTGCCTCTGCATGACATTTATCCGCCATATATCTCTTCATTGTTACCTGGCATTACTGGGAACAATGTTCTCATACGTACTGGCAGCCCAGGAAGGTAACCTCGCAAAAGCGTTAACTGAAGTTGATTCCAACTACATTCATACAGCTGATGATTTTATTACGGGCCGATTTTATTTTTCGCAGAAGTACACTTCAATAGTTCTTGAAGGCAGGAAAGAAATCCAGGACCTGAGATACCGTCCGAACACAACCCTGAACATGGGCATCGGTATTACTTACCGGGCATTCAGTCTTAACCTGGCATATGGATTCCAGTTTCTCAACCGTGACAAGGAAAAAGGTAAGACGCGTTATCTCGACCTTCAAACCCATTTGTATCCGCGCAACTGGACAATTGATTTTTTCGGCCAGTTGTATAAAGGATATTTTCTTTTTCCCAAAGGCCTGGGGAATAACGATCCTAAAAATTATTACCTGCGACCGGACGTCGGAGTGTCATTATTTGGAATAGCACTTTATAATCTTATCAACGGCTCCAGGTTTTCGTACCGCGCCGCGATGCTGCAGAGTGAGTGGCAAAAAAAATCTGCCGGTACCTGGCTTGTCGGCGGGGAAATCTATGCCGGCTCTTTTTCCGGCGACAGCGTCCTCGTTCCGTCATTGCTGAAAGAAAAATATGAACAGGTTGATGTACAAAAGGTCAGGTTCCTGGAAGTGGGACCTGGTGGCGGTTACGCATATACACTGGTATTTAAGGAGAATTTTTTTATTATGGGTTCCGCAACCCTGAATCTCGATATCGGCTTGTCACGCGAGTTTATTCATGGTGAAACCCACGACAAGATCAGCGTCAGCCCAAATCTTATTTACCGTGCAGTGATCGGTTATAACAGCAAGGTCTGGAACCTGAATGTGTCGCTGGTCGGGAACAGGATTGCGGTCAGGGGTGCCAGCACAAACCAGGACTATCTTTTCAATACCGGCAACTACAGGCTTACGTTTGCACGGAAATTCCTTGTCGGACCGGCACTGAAGAAGAAATTAAGATGGATAGAAAAATTCTGATCATATGAGCCCCGTGAATTTCAGGCTGATCAAAAGGATCACTTATCTTTTACTTCTTGCCCTGCTCGCTTTTGGAGTCCGCTATGCGTGGCTATCCCTCCCCATAATCACAGGATACAGTGCAAAGATGGCCTGCTCCTGTATGTACCTCAGTGGTCGCCCGATTGATGCCGTCGAAAAGCAGGAGCTGGGCAGCTTTCCACTAAGGCTCGCGTCCCTAACTGCAGATCCGGGCGACAGTTCAGTAACGGCAACGGTCGCAGGACTCGCCCGGAAAAAGGCCATTTACCGCCAGGGCCTGGGTTGCACTTTGATAAATGGGACAAGTGAAGCCGAGGTCAGGAAACAGAAGGGCGCACCCGGTCAAATGTTGTTACAGGATCCGGACACAATTCCCTGGCCCAATGGTGATCTCCTGCCACTGGAACCTGTGAAAGGCATCAACCAGGCCTTGCTGCATCATGCCATGCAGGTGGCCTTCCGTGAAACAGATCCTGACAGGCCATTGCGGACAAGGGCAGTAGTGGTGCTCTATGAAGGACAGCTCATCGCAGAACAATATGCACCCGGGTTTGACCGCCATACCCCAATGCTGAGCTGGTCAATGGCAAAAAGTGTAACATCTGCCCTTACAGGCATACTCGTGGGGAAACACAAACTTGACCCGAAAGCTTCACCGCCGGTGCAAGCCTGGATTTCTGCTACTGATGGTCATCAGCACATCCACCTTGAACACCTTCTGCAGCAAACAACAGGTCTCGACTTTGAAGAAAATTATTCCAGGTCCACAGATGCCACCAATATGCTTTTCAAACAGGGAGATATGGGAAATTTTGCAGCAGCCAGGCCAATGAAAGACGAACCTGGAAGGGTGTTTTACTATACCAGCGGTAATACTAATATCCTTTCAAGGGTTATCCGCACAGCTGTGGGTGATTCTGCTTACCTGGCATTTCCTGCAAAGGAGCTGTTCCAGCCACTGGGAATGCACAGTGCCGTGCTGGAAGCCGATGCTTCAGGGACTTTTGTCGGATCATCTTACATGTTTGCAGATGCACGGGACTGGGCCCGTTTTGGTTTGTTGTACGCAAATGACGGAGTTTGGAACGGCCAGCGGATCCTTCCTGAAGGATGGGTGAACGCCACCATAAAACCCGCACCAGCGGCGCCATTGGGAGAATATGGTTACCAGTTCTGGCTGAATGCGGGACAGGCTGGCAATCCGGCAAACCGGAAATTTCCGGCACTGCCTCCCGACATGTATTATGCTGATGGTTATGAAGGACAATATGTGTTTATCATTCCCTCAAAAAAACTTGTGGTGGTCAGACTGGGACAGACTCCCGGACCCTGGTTCGACGTAACTGCGTTTCTGCAGGGGATCATTGAATCACTGCCGGCAGATTAACTATTAACGAACAGGATACAATTGCAGGCAGACCGGGTTGCCAACATGAATTATGTTCTCTGTGTTGGCAAGCTTACCTGTCTCGGGGTTCTTGCGGAAGATCCTGATGTCATCAGTTTCCTGGTTTGCCACCAGAAGATATTTCCCTTCAGGGCTCAGGGTAAAGTTTCTCGGCTTTTTGCCAATTACATCCTGGGAACCTTCATATTTAAGATTTCCATTTTTCTGATCTATTGAGAAAATGGCTATGTCATTTGCCGCGTAACGGTTTGAAGCATAAAGGAACCTGCCATCAGCTGATACGTGAATGTCTGCGCTTCCCCTGTCGCCCTTATAACCGGGAGCATGTGCGTCTATACTGTTAGTACGTTTCAGGGTTCCGTTCTTATATTGCCAGCTGCTGACATTGCCGGACATTTCTTCAATAAGATACAACCACCTGCCATTGGGATGAAAGGAGAGGTGCCGTGGACCGCTACCGGGTACAGCCTCTGCAAACGACTGCTTCGCAGCTTTCAACGGCTTTTCCTTCGCTGATTCATCGAATGAATAAATCATAATACGGTCTAATCCCAGGTCGGATACGAGCAGGAATTTATTATCCGGGGTGAAAACAGTTGAATGCACATGCGGACCTTCCTGGCGGGAACGATCTTTTCCTGAGCCGGCATGCCTGATCTCCTGGTAATTGTCACTGAGACTTCCATCACTGTTAATGGCGTACGCTACAAAGTTTCCGGAACCATAATTTCCTGCTATTACCCATTTGCGGTTTGGAGATACTGTGATATAACAGGGATAATCACCAAAAGAAGTGCGGGTGTTGAGCAGCGTCAGTTTTCCAGATTGTTTATCAAATGAAAATGCGCTGATTGAGCCGGGAGTGTTGCCGCCGGTTTCGGAAACAGCATACACAAAATTTCCATCGTGTGAAACAGCGAGATAGGAGGGTTGGCTGATACGCGCTGAATCCAGCGGAGTGGCTGAACCATCTGCTGCATTAAATCGGAAGACATAAATTCCTTCACTACTGCCTGTGGTATAGGTGCCGGTGAAAAGGAAATATTCCTGTGCTGAAGCTGTCATTGTGATGACGATTAGCGTGAATAAACAGAATAGTCGCTGCATTCTCCAGGTATTAAGCGGATGTATAAATAAAATAACAGATCAATAAAGCTATCAAAAGCATCACTATTCCTTTGTATTTATCCCATAAATATTGCTGCTTTTTTTTCCGGATGGCATTGTGGATGGACAGAATGAGCTGGTTATCGGTGCCGGCTATGCGAACAAGCTTGGCTGCCAAAGCAGAAAGAAAATTGTAAGGCAGGGGCTGGATGCTTGTCAACACAGATGTCACAATCTCCCGGTTAACCTCAAATTGCCCTTTGTCTGAAAGCATGTTTACATGGTGTTCATTCAGCAACTGGTGTATTTGCCTTTCCAGTGCATCATGATTCATTCTGAATACATCAAGTGAGGCTACATATTTTTCAACATGGCGGGCTTGTTGCAACAACAGCTCCGGGGTCGCTTCCCGGAATGCGCCTACGGGCGCGGAGGAAAAGCCGTGTTGCCAGCGTTTGTGGTTGTATTCGCTGCGCCTTACGGGGTTGCTCAGCACTTCGTATGCCTCCTTTATCTCGCGGAAATGATGGATCGCAAATGGATTTCCGGTATTACGATCGGGGTGGTATCGCATGGCAAGTTTTCTGAATGCCTTCTTGATGGCAGCGTCTGTTGCTCCAGGTGTGATCTCAAGAATTTCATAGTAGTCTTTCAATGCCATACTGCCACGCGAAGGTAAACAGGGAAGAGTAATTTCTTAAACCGGATAACAAAACCGAGATTGCGTCGTTGTTATAAAGTAAAACATCCAGTATCTGTCTGACTATGAAAAACTGCTTAAATTTCAGTATCCGTACCGCGGCCTTCGGGCTGTTAATAGGTTCCCTGGTATCCTGTGAATGGAAAGAGCCTGCCGCCCAGGCCAGTGTATTAAAACCAGGACCTGCACCTGCAAAAACAGAAGCGTCCGCAAACACTGCTGCAAACCATGCATCCCCGGCAGAAGCTGCACCTCCCGCAGGCACAGTAAAAATCGAACCAGCATCAACGCCCGCAGCGGAAATTATGGCCAGGAAACAAGTGCCCATCCTGTGTTATCACCAGGTACGGGATTACCGGCCCACGGATTCAAAGTCAGCCCGCGACTATATTGTTCCAACTGCAGATTTTAAAGCGCAGATGAAGGGCCTGGCAGACAGCGGTTATACCACGATCCTGCCTGAACAATTATACCAGTACCTCAGCTCCGGCACGCAATTGCCTGAAAAGTCCGTAATGATCACGTTCGACGACGGCTGTGATGAGCAGTTCGATATTACCCGCGACATTTTGAAACCCCTTGATTTCAAGGCTGCCTTTTTCATTATGACAGTATCGGTAAACCGGCCAAACTTCATGCGTGCAGAACAGTTGAAGCAACTTTCTGATGAAGGTCATTCTATCGGTTTACATACGTGGGACCACCATAACGTGAAACAATACCAGGGCGATGATTGGGTAAAGCAGATCGAAAAGCCTAAAGCACAACTGGAAAAAATCACCGGCCGTCCTGTTCAGTTCTTCGCATATCCATTCGGGCTATGGAACCAGGCTGCCATTCCTGAGTTGAAGTCACGCGGTATGGTTGCTGCCTTTCAACTTTCAACCCCTAGGCTGGCCGAATCTCCGCTCTATACAATCAGGAGAATTATTGTGCCTGGTGGCTGGACTGGAGCGCAGTTAGTCAACAGGATGAAATCCGGATTTAAAGGCTGACCATGATACTCCTTCAAATTCAGCATTAGTTACGCCCATAAAAGACAAAAGGTCAATGAATTATTTCATTGACCTTTTTCTATTCACTTATTCACCTATTCACTTACCGATAAACCGTAGTTCAACTAACGGCTTCTTCGTAAGCGCTTACAGGTTCACAGGTACAGATCAGGTTTCTGTCACCCACAGTATTATTCACCCTTCCAACTGATGGCCAGAATTTGTTTTCCTTTACATAGTCGAGCGGGAAAGCAGCCTGCTGACGGCTATATGGACGTTGCCACTCATCGGCAGTGATCACAAACTGTGTATGTGGGGCGTTTTTCAAAACGTTGTTTGTTTTGTCCGCCGTACCATTTTCAACCGCCGCAATTTCCTCACGGATAGCCAGCAGCGCATCACAGAACCTGTCGAGCTCCGCTTTGTCCTCGCTTTCTGTCGGTTCGATCATGATGGTTCCGGGAACAGGGAAACTCATTGTCGGAGCGTGAAAGCCATAGTCCATCAGTCGTTTTGCAATGTCTTCCGCTTCAATGCCGGCACTGGTCTTGAACGGTCTCAGGTCCACAATAAATTCGTGTGCACAGGTTCCGTTATGGCTGGTATAAAGGATCGGGTAAGCCGATTCCAGCCTCGCCTTCATATAGTTTGCATTCAGAATTGCATATTCAGTTGAAGCTTTCAGTCCACTTGCTCCCAACATCCTGCAGTATGCGTAGCTGATCAGTAAAATGGAAGCAGATCCATAGGGCGCTGCTGATACAGCAGATTTTCCGTCACCGAGTGACCAGTGACCGGGAAGGTGAGGAGCGAGGTGAGACTTCACGCAGATGGGCCCCATTCCAGGTCCACCACCACCGTGAGGAATCGCAAATGTCTTGTGCAGGTTCAGGTGGCACACATCTGCCCCGATCAGTCCGGGTGAAGTGAGTCCTACCTGTGCATTCATATTGGCGCCATCAAGGTATACCTGTCCGCCGTGCTGGTGCACCACATCACAGATATCTTTAACACCTTCTTCGAAAATGCCATACGTGCTCGGGTAAGTGATCATCGTACCCGCGAGGTTTGCACTATGTTGTTCAGCTTTCGCTTTAAAGTCGTCAACATCTATATAACCATTTTCCAGTGCCTTTACCACCACTACTTTCATTCCGGCCATTACGGCTGACGCCGGGTTGGTACCATGTGCCGAAATCGGGATGAGGATCACGTTGCGGTGACCATGGCCAGTAGCAATATGGTAATTCCTGATGGCAAGCAGTCCGGCATATTCACCCTGTGCGCCACTGTTTGGCTGCATGCTGCAGGCATCGAGGCCGGTGATATTGCAAAGGAATGCCGACAGTTCGGAGATCACCTGCTGGTATCCTGCTGCCTGGTCAACCGGGGCAAAGGGATGGATGCGGCTGAAGTGGCTCCAGCTCAATGGAATCATTTCAGTTGCTGCATTCAGCTTCATAGTACAGCTTCCCAGGGAGATCATGGAAGTATTCAGCGAAAGATCCTTGTTTTCCAGCGATTTGATATACCGCATCATCTGGCTTTCACTGCGGTGCGAGTTGAACACCGGGTGGGTCAGGTAGAGTGAAGTACGGGTAAGAGAGGATGGGATGTTATCCAGTGACGCCTCGTTATCAAATATAACGCTGCTGGTATCTTCACCAATTGAAGCCGCAAAAACGGAAACAATATCCAGTACATCAGACTGTGTGGTTGTTTCATCCAGGGAGATTCCAATTGTATTTTCTGAATAATAAAAGTTGATCTGCTGGTTGAGGGCATTTTCCCTTACTGCATCAACATTGTTAGTGCTTACGTGGATGGTGTCAAAGAAATTCTGATTAATAACTTCGAAACCGAGGTTGCCGAGTTCAATGGCCAGGGTCCGCGTAAGTAATGCTGTGCGCTTCGCTATGTTACGCAGGCCGGCGGGGCCGTGATAAACAGCGTACATCGCCGCCATGTTGGCAAGCAGTGCCTGGGCAGTGCAGATGTTTGAAGTTGCTTTCTCGCGTTTAATGTGCTGCTCGCGGGTTTGAAGGGCCATGCGGAGTGCACGGTTGCCGGCAGCATCAACGCTAACACCAATTATCCTTCCCGGTATGGATCGCTTGAAATCATCTTTCGCACTAAAGAAAGCGGCATGCGGTCCACCATATCCAAGTGGAACACCGAAACGCTGCGCAGAACCAAAGGCCACGTCGGCACCCAGTTCACCCGGCGGGGTAAGCAGTGTGAGCGCGAGCAGGTCGGTTGCCATAGCAACATAGCCGCCCACAGAATGAATTGTATTAATGAATGAACGGAAGTCTTCAATGCTGCCGTCTTCACCAGGGTACTGGATGAGTGCACCGAAATAACTGTTATCAATAGCCGCATTCCGGTAGTCGCCAAATACCACTTCTATTCCAATTGGATTAGCCCGGGTGATCAGCAGGTCCTTGGTCTGGCGGAAAACATTGTTGTCAACGAAAAACCGGGGCTGGTTGATCTGCTCCGTCCTGTTTACATGGTGAAAGAACATGTTCATAGCCTCAGCAGCTGCCGTAGCTTCGTCAAGAAGGGAAGCGTTGGCCAGCGGCAAACCGGTAAGATCACTGATCATGGTCTGGTAGTTAAGCAGACTTTCCAGCCTTCCCTGGGAGATCTCCGCCTGGTACGGTGTGTATTGGGTATACCATCCCGGGTTCTCAAAAATATTCCGGAGAATCACACTAGGGGTGATGGTATCATAATATCCCTGGCCAATGTAGTTCCTGAAAACCTTGTTTTTAAGTGAAATTTCTTTCAGCTCTTTCAACAGCTGTGCTTCACTGACAGCATCAGGTACGGAAAGCTCATCTTTTTTACGGATCGAAGCCGGGATGGTGCGGTCGATCAATTCTTCCAGGCGTTTGTATCCTGTAACAGCAAGCAGTTCCTTAGTCGAGGACAAAGTGCCTATGTGACGGGCAGGAAATTCATTCGATTGTGATTGGAATAAATTCATATTAGTAACGGGTTGACCTTTTTTCGATGCGCAAAGGTACAATTGTAGTTGGATCTTTAAGAAGTGGTTGAGAATTCAATCAGATATGTGAATTTAACAGTATATTAAAAGCTGGGTAAAATCGGTTCATTGTGCAGCTTCGGGATTCCGTTCCGGCCGTTTACGTGTAAATTGCAGGCTTAAATGTCGAAAAACATGTCACATCCGCTCCTGCAGAACTGGCAAAAAAAGAGCAAAGAGCGGCAAAAACACTATAAACAGCTGCTCCAGACCGTAAACAGGCAGAAAACATATGAGCAGTTGCCCGAACTTCATGAAGAGGCATTCAGTCACATTAACTGCCTCGATTGCGCTGCCTGTTGTAAGAATTATTCGCCCCGTTTTAAAACAACGGATATCAAAAGGATCAGCCGCCACCTGAAAATGAAGGAAAGTGTTTTTATTGATACTTATCTTCGGTTGGACGAGGATGGCGATTACGTTACAAAATCAAAACCCTGTCCCTTTTTAGGTGCTGATAATGCGTGCAGTATATATGATGAACGTCCTTCCGATTGCGCCAGGTTTCCATACACCGATGAAGATGTGCTGCTGAAAAGGCCAGCCATCACCCTGATGAACAGTAGTTTTTGTCCGGCCGTTTATTATGTGCTGGAAAAGATTTCACAGATTAAATAATATTAACCAATCGTCTGCCTATGGCCCACCTGCCCAAACTCATTGAAGACCTGGCATTGATTCTCGGAGCTGCCGCTGTAACAACCTTAATATTCAAACGGCTCAGGCAGCCGCTCGTACTCGGATATATAATCGCTGGCCTGCTGGTAGGGCCGAACATCTCAATAGTTCCCACTGTCGTTGATACAAAAAATATTAATATCCTGGCTGAAATCGGGGTGGTGTTCCTGTTGTTCAGCCTTGGACTTGAGTTCAGCTTCAAAAAGCTTGCACGTGTCGGTGGCACCGCCTCAATTACTGCGATCGTGGAGATTGTCGGCATGTTGCTTATCGGTTACCTCACTGGCCAGGTAATGGGCTGGTCGGTGATGGACTCAGTCTTTTTAGGCGGCATCCTTTCCATTTCATCCACAACCATCATTATACGCGCATTTGAAGAACTTGGTGTCAAGAACAAGCAATTTGCACGGATTGTGTTCGGGGTGCTGATAGTTGAAGACCTTGTTGCAATTCTATTACTGGTTTTACTTTCGACACTTGCTGTAAGCATACAGTTCGCTGGCTCTGAAATGCTCTTTTCCGTCTTGAAACTGCTGTTCTTTCTTTCCCTGTGGTTCCTGGCAGGAATCTTTTTGCTGCCGACACTGTTGAGGCTGGCAAAGCCACTGCTTAGTGATGAAACTCTCCTGATACTATCACTGGGCTTGTGTCTCGGTATGGTTGTACTGGCAACCCAGGTTGGCTTTTCTCCGGCACTTGGTGCCTTTGTGATGGGTTCCATTCTTGCAGAAACAACAATGGCTGAAAAGATTGAGCACCTGGTGATGCCGGTGAAAGACCTGTTCGCTGCCGTTTTCTTTGTATCCGTCGGTATTCTCATAGATCCCAATACCATTATTGAATATGGTGTACCCGTGTTGATCATTACCCTGCTCACGATCTTTGGTAAGTTCTTTACTTCCACACTGGGTGCGGTATTAAGCGGACAACCACTCAAACAGTCTGTCCAGACCGGGATGAGCCTTGCACAGATCGGTGAATTTTCTTTCATTATCGCAACACTGGGCGTTTCGCTTAAAGTGACAAGTGATTTCCTGTACCCAATTGCCGTTGCGGTGTCAGCAATAACTACATTCACTACTCCGTACCTGATTCGCTTCTCCGGACCGTTTTATGATTTTCTGAACCGTATTGTGCCGGCACGCACCATGACCGCAATTAATAAGTATGCATCAGGCACCCGGCAGATCCAGGCTGAAAGTGACTGGAAGATCGTGCTGAAGTCGTACCTGACCATCATACTTAGCAATGGGGTAATTATTATTGCCATCATTCTCCTGTCCACAACTTTCCTGGCGCCTTTTCTCGCATCGCGTTTCCAGAATGCCTGGGTGGCACATATCTCCGCGGTTGTCCTGACACTTGTTGCCACAGCACCTTTCCTGTGGGCACTGATGGTACGTAAACCGAATTCGCTGGCCTTTGCAAATCTGTGGCTGGATAAAAAGTATAACCGGGGTCCGCTGCTGATCATTGAGATCTCAAGAAATATCCTGGCGGTTCTGCTTTTCGGGTTCCTGGTAGACAGGCTGTTTTCAGGTTTGATAGCTTTTGTAGTAGCCATCTTAGTTTTTGCAATCGTGATGTTCATCTTCTCAAAAAGGCTGCAGTCCTTTTATGCCCGCATAGAGCACCGCTTCCTGAAGAACCTGAATGCCCGGGAACTGGCCGCCTCTGACAAGGATTCTCCTCTTTCTCCATGGGACGCACACCTGGCAACGCTGACCGTGAGCCCCGATGTTTCCGGTCTCGGTAAAACTTTGGAAGAATTGGGCTGGCGCGAAAAGTACGGTATCAATATCGCGAATATTGAACGGGGACAAAGAAACATCGAGATTCCCTCGAGGTATGAACGCATCTTTCCCCATGATCGGTTATCCGTGATCGGTACCGACCAGCAATTGCAGCTGTTCAGGGAAGAAGTGGAAACCGACAGGGAGTTGACTGAGACACCAACCGATAGCGCCGATATTGCACTGGTAAGTATTATCGTGGATGAACATAACCACCTGCGTGGACAAACCATCCGCGATTCCGGGATCCGCGAAAAAACAAATGGCCTTGTAGTGGGTATCGAAAGAGGTGAACACCGGATGCTGAATCCTGCGTCCAATACCATTTTTGAATGGGATGACGTGGTGTGGATCGTAGGTGACCGGAAGAAGATCGCGAGACTGTCGCAGGATGAAGAAACGATCCGCAAAGCCATTCGTTGAGACTTTGGCCTTAATATTCCATTTTGCGCAGCGCCGGTGATTTGAACCAGGTGGTGGTCACTATCAAAATTGTCATACAGCCCCCGAACACCACGGAAGGTACAAGTCCCATCAGTCTTGCTGCAACGCCGCTTTCAAACTGGCCGATCTCATTACTGCTGTTGATGAACATGCTGTTGACACTCATTACGCGTCCACGCATATCATCGGGTGTTTTCAGCTGGAGGATAGTACCGCGCACGACCACGCTTACTCCATCGAGCATGCCGCTCAGTAACAATGCAATGAAGGAAAGATAGAATGTGCGTGAAAGCGCGAACACAACAATGCATGCGCCAAATCCGCCAACGGCATAGAATAATTTTTTACCCTGCGCTTTCTTCATGGGAAAAAATGTCAGCAGTAACACAATGCAGATGGCGCCAATATCGGCTGCCGCATTCAGCCACCCGAACCCGATAGGACCTACCTTCAGCACTTCTTTCGCAAATACCGGTACCATAGCAACAGCACCACCGAATAGTACGGCGAAAAGATCGAGGGTAAGCGCACCGAGGACTTCTTTAGTTTTAAATACGAAATTCAACCCTTCCTGCACGCTTTCCCAGGTCTTTTGCTTTCCTGCAATTGTGGCTGGCGGCTTGGGCAGAAGCCGGGTCAGCAGGATCAGTCCTATGAATATCAGGCTGCAGATGACGATCAGCGTGCCTGTTGTCTGAAAGCCCGCAATCAGGAAACCGGCTGTCGCATGCCCGGTAACAGAAGCGGTAAGCCATGTTCCCTGGTTCCAGGTTGTGGCATTCGCCAGCATTTCTCGGGGTACAATCTGTGCAAGGATCGCAGAAAAGGAGGGACCGGTGAAGGAACGGACTATGCCTGTAATAAAAATAACTGAGTAGATTCCGGATACGATGATCACTTTCGCTGATCCGTGTGTAAATGAATAGGAGAGTACAAGCAGAATAAAGGCACAGGACAAATAAGAAAATACCCCGCGCAGCAATAGCTTTCGCTTGTCGGAGAGGTCAATGACGTGGCCTGCATATAAAGCGAGCCCTATAGCTGGTATTGCTTCGGCAAGTCCTACAAGTCCCATTGCCAACGGATCACTGGTCAGTTCGTAAAGCCACCACCCTACAAGTGTTCCCATCATGCGAAGGGCCATAATGAAAACAAATCTTCCCATCAACAGGAACCTGAATTCAGGAAGCCGCATACTCGCAAAAGGATCAGACTGAAGTTGCCGGGTGGTTTTTATTTCGCTCATTGGTCACAGTTAGGGCAGCGCAATAAAGTGCTGGCCGTATTCATAATCTTTTTCCAGCGCATCCAATATCACTTTAAGATGATTCTCGTTGCCAAGGAAATCAGCATTCCCCGCATCCACAAACAGGGTCTTGATGTTATGCTGTTTGATGTAATGGGTATAAGTCTCCTGGATACTGAACAGGTAGTCATCCGGAATTGCCTGTTCATAAGGCCTGTTTCGTTTGCGGATATTTTCCTGCAACTTCTGCACCGGGGCATGCAGGTAGATCAGGATCTCCGGCTGTACAAGTTGCTGGTGAATTATGTCGAACAGCCGCTGGTATAACCTGAATTCTTCTTCAGGAAGATTCACTTTCGCAAACAGGAGACATTTGGTAAAAAGGTAATCGGAAACTGTCACACTTTGGAACAGGTCTTTGGTATGGATGAGTTCTTTAAGCTGTTTATAACGTTCCGCCATAAAGAACAGTTCCAGCGGAAAGGCGAACTGGGAAGGGTTCTCATAAAATTTAGGCAGAAAAGGATTGTCTGCAAACGCTTCCAGTACCAGCCTGGCGTTATAATGCCGCGATAACAGGTGAGCAAGAGTCGTTTTGCCTGCACCAATATTTCCCTCAATCGTGATAAAGTGATAGTTCATCTGGAATGCACAAAGAAAATGGAAACATTTTGATGAGCAGTCAGATTTTTTTCACCGGCAGTGTATCGTTGCATTCTTCCAGCAGCCGGGTAATTGTTTTGCCTGTCACAGGATGAACCAGGTCTGGTGCGATCTCTGCCAGTGGCACAAGGGCAAACCGCCGGTTCTGCATCTCCGGATGCGGGATATGGATGTGACCGCTATTGTGAATCTCCTGGTCAAAGAGCAGGATATCTATATCTATGATCCTCGGGCCATATTTTTCGGCCCTTTTCCTGCCGATCTTTTCTTCCACGAGAAGCAATGTTGTCATCAGGTCCGCTGCTGAAAGCGGTGTATTAACCTGCAATACCTGGTTAAGGAAGCTGGCCTGGTCGGTAACACCCCATGCTGCGGTTTCATAAATACCGGAGACCGCTGTAATTCTACCTGCCAGGATCCGGATAAGGTCTGCTGCCTGGGTGAGGTAACCAATACGGTTTCCCATGTTCCCGCCAATAAGCAGGTAAGCAATATGCATAGTTTGTGTACTTTACAGTTCCAAATATCCGGTAATCCGGACTTTAATCGAGTTATCATATGGCACAATTCTTTAAATACTTTTTCGCTGCATTGCTTGCCCTGGTCGTTTTTTGCGTGCTTGCTGTTTTCCTGTTAGTCGGTATCGCGAGTTCAATTGCTTCAAAGGAACAGGTTGTTCTGAATGATCACTCCGTACTTTTCGTTGATCTTGGAAGGCCGATTGCCGAACAGGGAGAAGAGAACCCGTTGGCACCACTCACCGGCGACGACGAAGTTGAGCAACCGGGAGTATTCGATATTGTCCGCATGATAAATTTCGCAAAATCGGATGACCAGGTTGATGGACTTTATCTCAAGTGCGGATCAAATGCAAATGGTTTCGGAACCAATGAAGAAATCAGGAACGCCCTTAAGGATTTCCGATCATCAGGAAAATTCGTGATCGCTTTTGGTGAGGTGTTGACACAACAAGCCTATCATGTGGCAAATGTGGCTGATAAAGTGTATGCACATCCTAAAGGTGGGGTTGACTGGAAAGGCTTTGGACTGCAATACGTCTTTTTTAAGAAGGCTCTTGACCGGCTGGAAATTGAACCACAGATTTTCTATGCGGGTAAATTCAAAAGTGCGACTGAGCCATTCCGTGAGGAGGAAATGACAGCCGCGAACGAGCTGCAGTCGAAGGTTTTGCTGGAAGATCTTTACAGCCATTTCCTCTCGCAGGCGGCTTCAGCCAGGAAACTCGATACCGCAAGACTCCGGTCCCTGGCCGACAGTAATCTCCTGCGGTCAACACAAGATGCGGTCCATGCCGGACTCTTGGATGGTGCAAAATATGAAGACGAAGTAAAGGAGGAAATAAGAAGGAAGACAAGCGACAAAACCATTGACCAGATCAACTTTGTTTCCCTCGCCAAATATTCCCAGGCTGTCAATTATAAGGCCGGTAAAGGAACTGAACGTATTGCTATCATTTATGCGCAGGGAAATATTGTTGATGGCAACGGTGATGATAATGAAATTGGTGGTGACAGGTTCCGTCGGTATATCAGGAAAGCAAGGTTGGATGAAAAGATAAAAGCTATCGTAGTGCGGATCAACTCCGGCGGCGGAAGTGCCATGGCAAGTGAAAATATGTGGCGGGAAATCAGTCTTGCCAGGAAAGACAAGCCGGTCGTGGTTAGTTATGGAGATGTCGCAGCTTCCGGTGGCTATTATATGGCCTGTAATGCAGACAGTATTTTTGCATTACCTAATACGATCACCGGCTCCATCGGGGTGTTTGCTATCATTCCAAACATGCAGGGTTTTTTCCGTGATAAGATCGGTGTCACATTCGACGGGGTGGAAACAAGTCCGCATGCCAATGCACCATCAGTATCTGAGCCACTTACAGAAACGGAAAGAAGGTTTTTCCAGGCTGATGTGGACAGCATTTACCAGACATTTCTTTCCAGGGTTGCCGAGGGTCGGAATATGAAGGTTGCTGATGTTGACAGTGTTGGCCAGGGCCGGGTATGGACAGGTAACAGAGCTATTACCATTGGGTTGGTGGACCGTATCGGCGGAATGTCGGATGCTATGGCAGCCGCCGCAAAACTGGCAAAACTGAAAGAATACCGGATCCGGGAATATCCTGAAAAGGTCAACCTGCTGGAAAGGCTGACAGGTTCTCAAAAGCACACGGTTGAATCCCGTTTGATCCGCAGGGAACTGGGGGAGGAACTGACTAAAATCTTCGAAGAATGGAAGCAGATAAAATCATCTATCGGTAAAGTGCAGGCCAGGATGCCCTTCAATATTATTTTTAAGTGATCCTGCACACCCTAATCCATTCATATGTCCCAGCCGTATAGCCAGTTCAGGGCCTTACTTGCCATTACCCGGGCAAGCCTGAAGGCTGTTCTGAGAAGTCCGTCTGCCGTTATTTTCAGCATTTTCTTTCCGCTGATCTTTATCCTCGTATTCGGGTTCATCGGCGGCAGCAGTGGTCCCACCTACAGGATAGCGCTTGCGCATGGCAGTGATACTTCCAATATAATACTCGATAGCCTTAAGAAATTCAGCAATATCAGGTTCGTTAACGCAGACGATAGTGTGGCACTGGATGCTGATCTCCGGAAAGGCAGGATCACGGGCGTGCTCGATATTACCCGGATAATCGAAACATCGGATCAAGCGCGCTACCAGGTTCATTTTTATGCTACAACAGCCAGCGCAGATAAATTCTCTACTTTTCTTCCGTTGCTGGAAAACACGATAACCCGGATCGACAGGGCCCGGATGCAGGGCGCATCCACCACCGGCAACGTGATCCCGGTTATCCGGCAGGTAAGGAAATACCGGACAATTGATTTCATCCTGCCGGGCCAATTGGGTTTCTCGTTATTAAGTGCCGGCGTTTTTGGCGTGGCATTTCTTTTTTTCAATCTAAGGCAACAGCTTGTCATCAAACGATTTTTTGCCACACCGGTAAGTAAAACGGCGATCGTTCTTGGTGAAGGATTAAGCCGGGTCATTTTCCAGTTGCTGACAGCTATAATAATTATTGGGATCGGGCATTTTGCCTTCCAGTTTACTCTGGTTCATGGCTGGATGACTTTCCTGGAAATTATGGTGCTCAGTTTTATTGCATTACTGGTTTTCATGGGATTCGGGTTTATTGTAAGCGGTCTCGCCAAAACGGAAGGCAGTATTCCGCCGTTCGCAAACATCATTACGTTGCCGCAGTTCCTGCTGGCCGGCACGTTCTTCTCCGTAGATGCATTCCCGGCATGGCTGCAACCGCTTTGCCGGATGCTGCCCCTGACTTACTTCAATGATGCAATGCGAAAGATTGCATTTGAAGGTGCCCATTTAACAGACTGCTGGCCGCAGATAGGAGTGCTGCTGCTTTGGGGGGCAATCGTGTATATTGCAGCCATTAAAATTTTCAAGTGGGAATAAAACTATCGTCATGCGGGTAATTAAACTAATGCTGATCAGTGCAGTGATTTTGTTTGGACTGATGACGCTGATCTCCCTCATGATCCCTTCACATGTCCGGATCTCGAGGGCTATTGATATCAATGCGGCAAAGCCTCAGCTGATGCCGCTAATACAACAGCGCGATGAATGGCCGCGTTGGAATGCATACGCGAAGGAACCCGGCAGGTTCGATATCAGTATAGTTGAAAGCAACGATTCTCTGGTAGTCAGCCGTTGGAAGGCAGGTGGCAAAGATTTTACCAGCGGGATGGCGGTATATGAACCACGCCAGGGAATTCTTACGGTCCAATGGTATTTTGACTTCCGCTTAAAATGGTACCCCTGGGAAAAATTTGGCAGTATAATGTTTGACAGGCAACTTGGTTCCCCCATGGAAGAAAGCCTGGTAAACCTGAAACAACTTGCAGAAGCAGATCGTTAAAATGAAATATAAACACAGAAATATGAAACACCTGTCGGTTGCAGTGCTGGCTCTTCTCTTTTTGCTGCTCTCCTGCATGCAGGAAAGGAAAAGTCCTCACGAAACCATTACCAATGGCAATGTGAGTGTCACCTATGGCAGGCCGTCAATGAAAGGCCGGAATATCTTCGGTACACTCGTACCTTATGGTGAGGTCTGGCGCGCAGGTGCAGACGAAGCAACGGAGATCAAATTCAGTAGCGATGGAACATTCGGTGGAAAGCCGGTGAGCGCGGGTACCTATACGTTGTTCGTGATCCCGTCGGAGAAAGAATGGAACGTAATCCTAAACAGCGAGCTGAAACAGTGGGGTGCATATGAATATGACAAGTTTAAAGACAAGAACGTTGTGGAAGTGTCTGCACCAGTAGAAACAATGCAAGCCCCGGTGGAGATGTTTACCGTCCGCTTTACCGATAAACAAATGATAATGGAGTGGGAGAGGTCAAGGGTTTCTCTACCCGTCACCCCCTGATATAACCGTCCAGATAAAAAAGCTGCTGCCAAGCAGCTTTTTTTTGTTCACGATTGCCAGTTATTGCGGGGAATCTAAAAATTAGATGCAGCTTTATGCGGTTTTAACCGGATTTTCCATATATTCAGTTGACGATTGCATCTAATGCGTTTATACCTGACCGTTCCCAGGTATTCGTAACCCGTAAGTGTTTCCTTCATCATTGAATAATTCAAAACTAGCTGTATGAAAAATGGATCCCTTCATTTATTTTTTCTCAGGCGATTGTGGTTACCGGTTTTATGCTGCTGCCTGGGCTTTGCTGCTTCGGCGCAGGTCCGGATAAGTGGCAAGGTGACTACTGCAAAAGGGCAACCGGCCACGGGGATAACGGTGGTGGTTAAGAATACAACAAGTGGCACGTCAACCGGTGCAGATGGCAATTATGAAATAAGTGCGCCATTGAAGCCGGGAAGTTACCAGCTCGAATTTTCCGGCATTGGTTTCAAGACGCAGCTGTCGCAGGTCACAGTGGGTGATGCAACGACTTATGATGTAAATGTTCAGCTGGTCGAAGATGCCATGGGGCTCGATGAAGTAATTGTAACCGGTACTTCAGCAGGTACAACCAAGAAACAGCTTGGAAGTTATATCAGCACAGTAAAAGCAGAAGATCTGAATAAAGGAGCTTCATCGAATGTGCTGGCTTCATTGCAGGGTAAGACAGCGGGAGCGCAGATAACCCAGAACTCAGGTGATCCTGCCGGTGGCATGTCTGTTCGCCTGAGGGGCATTAGCTCCATCAACAGTTCATCAGAACCCCTCTACATTGTAGACGGTATTATCATTAACAATTCAACTAACCGGGTAACCAATACGCAGGGTAACTACGATGGTCAGAACTTTGTCGGTTCGATCGGAACCAATCGCCTTGCGGACATAAACCCCGCTGATATTGAAAGGGTAGAAGTTTTGAATGGCGCCGCGGCTGCCGCAATTTATGGAAGCCGGGCAAATGCCGGTGTGGTACAGATCTTTACTAAAAGGGGATCTACAGGAGCGCCGGTTGTAAGTTTCAGTACCAGCGTAATGGTAAGTGAACTGAGGAATAAAGTTCCGGTTAGTAATGCGCCTACGAAATTTGGCGGCACTCCCGATGAATTCACGCAGGATATTATTACCTCCGTTGGAACTCCGCCGGCACTGTTGACCAATACTACTGCCGTGCAGCGTTATGACTATAACGATTATATTTTCAGGACTGGCGTCGGAACCGACAATAACGTTTCGGTTACTGGTGGCCGTGATAAAACGAAATATTACCTCTCGGGTTCTTATTTCTACAACCAGGGAATTATTAAAAACACGGATTTCCAGCGTTACAGTTTCCGGTCAAATATTGACCAGGCAATAGGTGAAAAACTGAATGTCTCACTTAACCTTAATTATATCAACAGTAAAGGAGATGAGAAGCCGGATGGAAACTCCTTTTATTCGCCAATGAACTCCATCAACATCATTGGAAACTTTCATGATATCTGGACGCGCGACGCACTTGGAAACATTAAAGCAGTTGGTGAAAGGGGCCGTGTGAACCCGGTTTCCATCATAGAGGATATTAAACAGAAGCAGGAAACCAGCAGGATCCTTGCAGGCGTAAGCCTGAAGTACAGGCCGATTAAGAACCTGACTTTCGACTATACTTTAGGTATTGATAATTATGCACAAAACGGAACTACTTATATTCCTCCTTTTGCATACAACGTTAACCCGGCATTCTTTGGCGGCGGTATCGGCCTGGATCCTGCACAGAATGGTTATGCGAGCCATGCTACCTACAACTTCTTCCAGATAAACCATGAAGTAAACGGTACATATAATATTGACATAACCAGCAATTTGCAGTCCACCACCCAGGTCGGCTACTCACTGCAGTATGAGAAAAGTGATTATGTGCTTGCGCAGGGAAGGGGATTGCCACCTTATGTGCAAACGGTAACAGGAGCAAGTACACAATTGCCGGGAAACGATTTCAGGGGTGAACTGGCGGTGCAGGGTGCTTATCTCCAGCAGAACTTTAAATTCAATAACCAGCTCTTTGTAACAGGAGCGGTAAGGATGGATGGTTCATCTGTGTTCGGGAAGGACCAGCGTAACCAGGTTTACCTGAAAGCGAGCGGAAGCTATGTACTTTCTTCTGCAGAGTTCTGGGAAAATCTTGGCGTGTCAGGCTGGTGGGATCTGTTCAAGATCCGCGCTGCTTATGGGGAATCAGGTAACCTTACAGGTATAGGTCCATACGACCGGTTTAATGGTTATACCGGTGTGGGTTTTATCGGGCGTAGTTCCTTCACATCATCTGCAACGCTCGCCAATGAAAACATGAAACCGGAGAGGCAGACAGAATTCGAAATAGGTACTGACCTGTCGTTTATGAATAACAGGATCGGACTTCAGTTTAACTGGTACACCAAGAAAGTAAAAGATCTGCTTATCAACAGGGTTATTGCACCCACCACGGGGTATTCCAGCAGGCTCGACAATTTCGGTTCGCTCGAAAATAAAGGAATTGAGCTTGTCCTGAACGCTGCTCCGGTAAGGGGCAAGGACTGGAGATGGGATATAACAGCCATTTACAACCGAAACAGGAATAAAGCGGTGGAAATCGGCCAGGCACTCACACTGCTGAGTACCAACTCCGGTGCTCCTGTTGCCATACTTGAAGGACAACCGGTTGGCGTGTTTTATGGTACTTTCTTTGCCCGTGACGGAAACGGTGCAGAGATCAAAAACACGAACGGAATTCCACTTACCGAAAGGGGAGTGCAGAATGCACCACTGGATTATGACGTGCAGCGCGATCCTACCAGCGGACTTCCTTCGGGCGCAGTATTGCGCAGGATAATCGGAGATCCGAATCCTGACTGGACAGGTTCTCTGGTTAACGAGGTCGGCTATAAAAAATTCGGGCTGAGGGTTCAGATCGATGCAGTGCAGGGCGTAGACGTATTTAATGCCGACTGGCGTACACGGCAGGGCGTAGGGAATGGAAAGGTTGCTGAGCAGGAACATAAAGGTGAAATTCCCCGCGGTTATATCATCGGCGTTTACAACATTGAAGAATGGCGTATTGATGATGGTTCCTTTGTAAAACTTCGTGAAGTTGCCCTCACTTACAATCTGGGCAAAGTTGGAAAAACATTCAGCAATGTAACCTTCCAGCTCGCAGGCAGGAACCTTCATTCATGGGATGATTACAAAGGTTACGATCCTGAAGTAAATGCCGGTGGTCAGAGCACTATTCTCAGAGGTATCGATTTTGGCGCTGTGCCTATTCCCAGGACTTACAGTTTCGGCATCCAGGCTAAATTCTAACCGCAAAAAAATCAAGTATGAAAAATATTATTCTCAAGTATAGCACAGTTGCCCTGCTCGCTCTGGCATTATTATCAATGCCATCATGCAAAATGGAATATACCGACCCGGCACGGCCCCCATTGGAACAGGTTTTCAACACGCCAGCCGGGTTAACGGGTGTATGTGTGGGTTTGCAAAGAACCTATTCTTACAGCCGGGCAAGTAATCTTTATAACATAGTTACGACTACAGGATTAGTGACCCGGGAACTGAGGCTCCTTAACGCAGGTAACCTTCCCGAGGATCAACTGTCTAAAGGAGGCATCTCGGTTGATGGTACCAATACAATGCTTTTGGGCTTATGGACTACAAGCAACAAGATCATTTTTGATGCGGATAATGTGATAGCCAATGCCCCGAAAATTTCAGACCAGGGTTATGCCGCGGGGCTGATTGCCTATGCAAGCCTGTTCAAGGCATTATCGCTCGGTGCAATGTCGATGTATTGGCAGTATATCCCGGATGGTATCGGCGTGAATGTCAACTTTGTTACAAGGGAAGACGGCTTCAGGAAAGCGATCCAGGTTGTGGATAATGCACTGGCAGCACTGGCAGCCAATCCTCCGCCATCTAACTTTTTTTCCAGTATTCCGCCGGGACTAGATATACTGAACGCCCTGCAGGCCGTGAAAGCACGCTATTCTCTTTTTATAGGCGACTATGCCAATGCAATTTCAGCTGCAAATGCGGTGGACCTTACAAAAAAATCCACCTTCAATTTTGCCGCAGCAACGCCTAATCCGATTTTTGAAATCCACGGATCCGGGTTTAACGTGTGTCAGCCTATTGACTCAACTATGGGACTACCACCTTCCCTGGCGCCATCACTATCAGACAAGCGTGTTCCCTTTTATATGAAGCTCAGTACGTCTCCCGCTTCCAGGTGGCAGATGACAGGTTTCGCTACTGCAAGTGAAACGCCGTTTCCCATTTATTTACCGGGAGAAGTAGTGCTGATCAGGGCAGAAGCCCTTGCACGGCAATCAGACCCGGACGGAGCCCTGGCAGAGCTGAATAAAGTGGTAACGAAAACCAATGACATCTATGGGGTAAATGCTGCACTTCCAGCTATTGCAGGACCGCTTACACCGGAGGAGCTCTTAAATGAGATCTATCGCAATCGCTGTATTGAACTGTATATGAGCGGGCTGAAGATGGAAGACATGCGAAGGTTTAACCGGCCGGATGCGGAAATGAGTCGGAAATTTATGCCATACCCATTCAGGGAAAGGGATAATAATTCCAACACTCCTGACGATCCGTTATTCTGATCAGGCTAATTGTTCAGTTTGGTTTATAGTTAGAGGCCGCCCCAGGGGCGGCCTTATTTTATTTCCGTAACCTCTTTTGCCTCTTGCGCCTTTTTATAGAAGTCGCGGACAAGTGCCCTGTATAACCTGTTCCGGGTAACATTCAGCCTAACCTGTTCCGCATCCCTGAGCGCCGGATCCGCAATAATCTCCCTTGCCGCATAGTTGGCCTCGGCCATAAGCAGGTTGTTTTCCTGCTGTTTTGGGCTGAGTGTGCGATTACTCATGTCCGGGTACTTACTGATTACGGTCTTATCTCCGTATTGCTTAATCACGATCTCTTTGCCAATGCCGCCGGAAAAATTTTTCAGAATGGTTGAAGAACTTCTTGCCATAAAAGGAAATATTATTCTTTTCTGAAAGATAACTAATCATATTTAATTATACCATATATCTCAGGTAATTTTTCCGGTAAACTTAGGGTCATCTTAGGCTTTTAACCCAAAGATTACCCTAGGATAACCCTAGGATGACCCCAGGATGCTTGGCACCTTTATGAAGATTCAGGCTCCTGGAAGACATATGGCAGAAATTACCTGCTTTTCAGAATGTCAAGGGTTACCGACGAAAGTTTGTCGTATTCGTCATCACTGATACAATAGGGGGGCATGAAATAAACGGTGTTCCCGAGCGGGCGCAGGTATACATTCCTGTCCATCGATTTTGTCATTACTTCCAACCCGACCTGGTTCAGGTACACGTTCTCGCCCTGGCTGATCTCAAAAGCGAGTATAGTACCAAGTGAGCGGGCGGCAGCGATCTGGTTTCCGGGAAAACTGTTTTGCAGTGTCCGGGCGAACTCCTGGTTGGCAGCTGAAATTTCCCTTACGCGCTGCATCGTGTTTTCCATTTCCATCAGGTCAAGGCTTGCCAAAGCAGCGGTACAGGCAAGCGGGTTTGCCGTAAAGGAGTGACCATGGAAAAAGGTTTTCCTTTTATCTTCTGTTACATAAGCCTGGTAGATCCTGTCGGTACAGGCTGTAACCCCAAGAGGCATTGTACCACCGGTAAGACCTTTTGAAAGGCAGATAATGTCAGGCTTCAACGAAATGTATTCACTGGCAAACAACCTGCCTGTTCTGCCGAATCCCGTCATCACTTCGTCGGCGATACAAATGATCTCCTGCTGTTGAGCTGCCTGCAGAAGCTCGTTCATGAGAACAGCGTCATACATTTTCATTCCACCGGCTCCCTGTACAAGGGGTTCATAAATGAAAGCAGCCAACTGGTCTCCATTATCCCGGATCGTGCGGATGAGTGAATCTATATTTTCTGCGGTTGGTGTGTCAATAAAAATGACCTCAAACAACAGGTCATGGAATGCCATGGTGAAAACGCTCCGGTCGCTTACAGACATTGCGCCAAAAGTGTCACCATGATAGGAATTGTTGAAGGCAAGGATCTTATTGCGTACGGCCTTGCCGTTGCCCCTGTTATCTGCCGGAGAAAGATTCCACCAGTATTGCAATGCCATTTTCAATGCCACTTCAGTTGATGTAGATCCATTATCCGAATAAAAGATCTTTGAAAATTTACCAGGCAACAGCGGCAGCAGCCGTTCTGCCAGTTCAATCGCCGGCCGGTGGGTAAACCCGGCAAAAATGATGTGTTCAAGCGTTAGCGCCTGCTGATATATTTTTTCTGCAATATATGGATGGGAGTGACCGTGGATGTTCACCCACCAGCTGCTGATGGCATCGAGGTACCTGTTGCCTCGGTCGTCGTAGAGCCAGGAACCCCGTGCTTTCTCAATAAATACGGGCCAGGGCGACTCCTTCTGGGGTGTAAAGGGATGCCAGATGTATTGCTTGTCCTTTGATAACCAGTTCATCCGCGCAAAACTATATCATGTTTATCCACCATTGGCCTTTTTTTAACTTATATGCAACGGTTAGTCATCCTACCTTGTCAGCTTATTCTGATATATGATCAATGAACACCAACTGGTGAAGGACTGCCTGAAAGGGAAGCCATCGGCACAAAAGGCGCTCTATGAGCATTTTGCTGCGCCGATGCTGGGTGTTTGTTACCGGTATACGAAGTCGATGACAGACGCGGAAGATGTACTACAGGAAGGATTTGTAAAAGTGTTTCATTACCTGGGACAGTTTCGCGGCGACGGCGACCTGGGGGCGTGGATAAGGCGGATAATGGTTACCACCGCCATCAACTACCTCAAAAAGAACAGCCGGTACCAATACGACCTGTCTTTCAGCGCCGAACAGCAGGGTTACCTGCATCCAGTATCTCCTGAAAATCCCGAAGTTAACCTCGACGCTAAACAGCTCGCAGACCTGGTTCGCCAACTACCGCCTGGTTACCAGGCCATCTTCAACCTGCATGCGATCGAAGGTTATACTCATGTAGAAATAAGTGCCATGCTTGGAATCCATGAAGGAACTTCCCGGTCACAGTACGCACGCGCCCGCAACCTGCTGATAACATGGTTGCAAAAAGAATCCGAATCAATAAAAATGTCCCACTATGCCCGGTCGTGATTTTGAAAAAGCCATGCAGGAAAAGGCGCAGCAATTGCGCCTTGACCCTTCCCCAGCCGTCTGGCAGGGAGTGGCTGAACAATTGAAGCAGCGCCGCAGAAAAAGAGGTGTCGCATGGCTGTTACTTGCAGCAGCCATTATTTCCGGTATTGCCGTTGTCTGGCTCGCACCGGAAAACATGATCCATTCCCGTGATCAGCAGAATACAATTGCCGCCGGGAAAGAAAAACAAAACCAGACCAGTCCAAACAAATTGCCTATTGAAGCCAATTCTACTCTTACCGATAAAAAAGATTCTCAAACAGAACAACCAGCTACGCCGGAAAACAATTTGAATAATGACGCAGTCACGTCCGCACCGGCACCAGCTTCTTCATTACCCAAACAGGGCTTCGCTGATAATAAATCAGCCGATAATAAATCGTCAGTAAACAAAGCTTCAGCTAACAAACCTGCCGCAACCAAACCCGTTGTGACCAGGGCGGCTGGAAAGAAAGTTACGGTAGATGAACTCACTGCGGTTACCGCTGAAGTCGCTTCCCTAAAAGCAGCCGGTAAACAGGCAGCTGGCAAAAATGTACCGGTAATAGCGAGTGACAGTTATTCTGACGCTGCAGTTGCCGTGGCACCTGGTGCTGCACAACGGGGTATCGACCCGGCTGATATCAACGGCATTGATCCATTTCACCGGCAGATTGCAGTATTACGGCCTGAAGCGAATACTGGTGACCGTCAAATCAAGGCCGGTATCGTTAAGCTTGATCCCGCCCGTAAAAAGGGCTGGTATCCATCACTTCACCTGGTACTGGGTGCAAGTTCCCTGCAGGAAGATGTGCTGAAACAATACAACACGTTTGCCAACGAATATCAGAATACCACCATGATCCCAACCGGACTGGCAGCGCCTCAGCGTCGTCCTTCCGACGTAAAGACAGGTCCGGCATTCGCGGTGGGAATGAATATCAACCGGTATTTCGGGAGTAAAATAAGCGTAGGGGCCGGCTTCCATTATGTATACATGTCGAACAGGATCGAGATCGGTTCACCGGTAGACAGTGCGTATTACGACAACCGTCAGCAACAGATGGTGACGCGTACTGCATACAATGGTTCCGGTAACAATGGAGAATCATTCCATAACCGCTATCATCTTTTGCAGGTGCCAGTAGAGTTTAACTGGAATATCGACAGGAAGGAAAAAATCAGCTGGAATGCAGGTGTTGCCATAGGTTACCTCGTAGGCAGTGATGCAATGCAGTACAACAAACAGGCAGGTGTTTATTACCGGGATAATGACGCACTCAGAAAATGGCAGGCAGGAATCTTCTCCGGTGTTCAATACAACTTCCGGGAAGTAAAAGGCATCCGTTATTCTGCAGGTCCTTTTATCCAGTATCAGCTTACTTCTCTTGAAGTGGAACATACCAATAAACACCAGTTATTGGTAGGTATTGGCGGCAGGATGCACCTGAAGAAGATCAGGTAGATTCCGGTCTCAGGAATCGCAGGTTGCGAAGGATTCCCTGGTATTTAGCCCGCTTTAAAGGGGAGTGACGGAAAATTTCCCTGAACCTGTCTTCACCCATGGCTTCCCAGTCTTCAGGGTTAAGTTCAAGGATCTCCGGAATAGGAGTAAAGGCCGGTTCATTATGTGGACGTGAGAACCGGTTCCAGGGACAAACATCCTGGCAGATATCGCATCCAAACATCCAGTCATTGAACCTTCCCTTCATTTCCCCGGGAATCAGCATCTCCTTCAGTTCGATCGTGAAGTAAGAAATACACTTGCTGCCATTGATCGTTTTATTATCCATGATTGCATCGGTAGGACAGGCATCAATGCACCTGGTACAGGTGCCGCAATAATCGCCGGCAAAAGCATCATCATATTGCAGTTCCAGGTCAGTGATCAGTGTTGCAATAAAGAAAAATGATCCTGCCTGTTTGTTGATGAGGTTGCCATTCTTGCCGATCCAGCCCAGGCCGCTTTCCCTGGCCCAGGCACGTTCAAGAACAGGCGCCGAATCCACAAAACCACGGCCATTCACGTCACCGGCAATTTCCCTGATCCGGAACAACAACTGCCTGAGTTTTTCGCGGATCACTTCATGATAATCATTCCCATACGCATATTTAGAAATATGAGGTGCTTTTTGAGACTGTTCTGTATCCGGATAGTAGTTGATCAGAAGGGTAATGACAGACTTTGCACCCGGTACAAGTCTGGACGGGTCCACCCGCAGGTCAAAGTGGTTCGCCATATACGCCATTGAACCGTGATAGTTTTTGTTCAGCCATTGTTCAAGCCGGCGCGCATCCTCATCAAGCCGCTTACTTTGCGAAATTCCGCAATGCATAAACCCCAGTTCAGCAGCCATCTGGCGGATTCGGTTAGATATATGCGTAAGTTCTTTCAATATCAGTTAGGTATTTAACAGAATATTATTATTTTGGCGGCCAATAACCTTAAACCTATGATTCGTATTGTCCAATTGCCGGCAGTACCTGTATCTTTTTCAACCGGCAGCCCTTTATGGGCGCAAGATACCACCTCTTTTACTTTTCATAAGACAAGCATTGCTGATTCTGGCCGACAGGCTCCGTCACCTGGTGCCGGCGCGGTTGCGATAGATCAACAGCAATAATTCCTCTGTAGAATAATACAATCAACCTTAAACTGGAAACAAAATGCGGTTAGGCATCAGACTGTTCTTGTTTTTTCTGGCTTGTTGCGGAGCAGTACCCTCAATGGCACAGGAAAAAGCATCATTTAAATTTGGTAAGGTCAGCGAAGCTGACTTTAATATGAAAGCGCCGGCCTTTGATACCGGGGCACATGCGGTAATAGTTGGCGATATCGGGTATTCGGCAGTTGTTCCCAATAGCGACGGTGGTTTCGGTTACGAATACACGCGTAAAATGCGGATCAAGATCCTCGATAAGACGGGCGTTGAGGCGGGCAAATTGGATATCCCATTGTACAATGCCGATGGATCAGATGGCAAGGAGGAACTGAACTCATTGAAGGCTGTTACCTATAATCTCGAAGGAGGGAAAATAGTTGGCACCGAACTTGAAAAAAAGGATGTGTTCACTGAAAAGCTCACCAAGAACTGGCAATTGAAAAAGTTTTCAATGCCGGCCATGAAAGAGGGTTCCATTGTTGAGATAAGTTTCAGTATCAAATCCGACTTTCTCTTTGAATTCCGTTCATGGGCATTCCAGGGAGGATACCCGGTATTGTGGAGCGAGTATGAAATTGAAGTCCCGGACTTTTATGATTATGTGTACCTCATGCAGGGGTATTTGCCTTTCCACATTTCAACCACTAAGGAAGTCTCCCGTACCTATCACATAAGGGGGGCAAGCCGGAGCGATGTATTGGCCGGCCAGTCGCAGGGTTTTACAGTTTCAGGAATGGCCCTTCAAAAGAGGTGGGTGGTAAAGGAGTCTCCTTCACTGAAAATGGAAAGCTTTACTACAACCCTCAATAACCATATCTCCAAAATTGAATTCCAGCTTTCTTCTTTCCGGCCACCAAACAGTGCCCCGCAAATGATCATGGAGAACTGGGCAAAAGTTTACGAGAAGCTTATGGAAAATGAGGATTTCGGTCTTCAGATACAAAAGGTTTCCGGCTCATTGGATGATCTTGTGAAACCCGTGGTAGCAAAGGCAGGCACGCCTTTGGATCGGGCAAAGCAGATCTTTGCGTATGTGCGTGATAATTACAGCTGTGTTGCCAGGCAGGGCCGGTACACCATGACGGGACTTCGTCAACTGTTGAAGACAAAAAGCGGAAACGTTGTAGATATCAACCTGTTGCTGACTGCGATGTTGAAGGCACAAAATATCGAAGTGTATCCTGTACTTCTGAGCACCCGTGACCATGGGGTAACACACCAGATCTATCCTTTGATGGGACGATTCAACTACGTGATCTGCCTGGCGGTTGTAGACGGTATGGAATTCCTGCTGGATGCAAGCTTACCGGAACTTGGATTCGGCAAACTCGATGTAAGCTGTTATAACGGTCATGCACGGGTGCTTACAAAGGATCCGGAACCAATTAACCTTGCCACCGACTCACTTTTGGAAAGAAGAGTTTCTATGGCAATACTTTCCGGAAGTGAAAAAGCTATTACAGGAACAGTGCAATCCAATTATGGCTATTTCCAGTCCATTGATGAGCGTGCACGCATCCGCAACAAAGGTGAAAAGGCAATTTTCGATGAACTCAAAACGAATTTCGGATCCGATTACGCCATTTCAAACACGCGCATAGATTCTTTAAAGTTGCTTGATGAGCCCATCAAAATAACTTATGACCTTTCTTTTAACATGGGTGAAGAAGACATTATCTACTTTAATCCCGTGCTCCAGAGATTCTATAATGAGAACCCGTTCAAATCTGCCGTGCGTCGCTACCCGGTTGAAATGCCTTACCGTCGGGATGAAACCTATATCCTGAATTTTGATCTGCCCAAGGGTTACGAGGTCGAAGAGCTTCCGAAATCAGCCAAAGTAGCGTTCAATGAAAATGAGGGCTTTTTTGAATATCTCATTACTGTACAGGAAGGAAAGTTGCAACTCCGGACGAGAGTTGTACTTAACCAGGCCAATTTCCCGGCCGAAGATTATGATTCGCTGAGGGAGTTTTTCGGTTTTGTTATCAAGAAACAGGAAGAACAGGTTGTACTCAGGAAAAAATCCGGAAAATGAAAAAGCTGATATTTTATATCCTCGCGGTAATTGCCGCAGCCGATATGGAAGCCAACGCCGCAGAATATCCTGTTGCTTCTATTTCGAAACCACTCCTGGCAAACGCAAATGTTGTTGTGCGCCTGGAAGAACAGACTGTGGAACTATACAACATAAATAAGGTAGTGGTCAGGAACCACATTGTAATGACAATCCTGAATGAAGGAGGCGACAGGCATGCTCGCTGGAGTGATTACTACTCCCGCCTGCGATCTGTTGATCACATCGACGGAACGCTCTACGATGAATATGGAAAGAAGATCAGGAGTCTTAAAAAAAGTGAGATCGTTGATCAGTCAGCAACATCGGATATCAGCCTTGCTGACGATTACCGTACCAAGTCCCACAACTTCTTTCACCGGGAGTATCCTTATACTGTGGAATATGAATGGAACACCACGAGCATCCAGACAATGTTCCTTCCCGAATGGTGGCCGGTGCCGGACCGGTCTGTGGCGGTAGAAAGCAGCATCTTTACTGTGATAGCTGACAAGGATGTTGATTACAGGGCGAAGTCCGGGAACCTATCCACGGCGGCGCAGGTGGAAGAGAACAGCAAAAAAAAGATCACCAGGTGGCAGGTCAAAAATGTTCCCGCATTAGTGCCGGAATACGCGAGTCCTAAACTGCACGACATTGCACCTTACGTGATCCTGGCACCAAATAAATTCAGGCTGGGTGAATTTGAAGGTTCCATGAATACCTGGGATGATTTCGGGAAATTCATGGTTAAGGTAAACGCAGGCAGGGATGTGCTTCCCGATGCGATTAAGCAGAAGGTGAGAAGTATTGTGCAGGGCGCTGCTGACGATCGCGAAAAGGTTGTGCGTTTATACAGGTACCTGCAAAAGAACTCACATTATATCAGTATTCAGCTGGGAATCGGTGGCTGGCAGCCTTTACCGGCCAGCTTCGTGGCGGAAAAAGGTTATGGTGATTGTAAGGCCCTTTCAAATTATATGATCGCCATGCTGAAAGAAGTTGGCATTAAAGCGAATTATGTGATCATCAGGGCGGGTGAAAATGAAATGGACCTGTCAATTGATTTTCCATATAAGAATTCAAATCATGCTATATGTGCCGTGCCGCTGGCGAAGGATACGATGTGGCTGGAATGTACCAGCCAGATCACTGACCCTGGCTATATGGGAAGTTTTACCGGCAACCGGCACGCATTAATGGTTACAGACCAGGGTGGCAGGGTAGTACGCACGCCTTACTATTCTAAATGGGAAAATACCATCGGCAGCAATGTGAATGCCGTTATGGACGTGAATGGAAGTCTTGCAATAAGCGCAGTAAACCGATACCAGGCTTGTGCATCTGATGACAAGAAGTACTTCATGCACAGTTATTCCCGCGAAGAGCAATTGAAAGTGCTGAAAAAATACATAGATATTCCCCATTACGACGTCACTGATTTCAGCTATGAAGACTCTTACGGAAAACTACCTGTTATAACTGAGAAAATTTCAATCTCCGCACCCGGATATGCACAACTCACAGGCAAGCGTTTATTTGTAGTTCCCAATATCATGAACAAATGGGACACTAAACTACATGTTGATACTGCCAGGGTTTATGATATTGACCTGAGCGAAGAAAAGGTAGAATCTGATTCTGTGATTATTGAGATACCAGCAGGATACAGGCCGGAAAGCTTGCCGAAGCCTGCCGATTTTAAAACGCCATATGGATCGTATCAATCCATAGCCACCTGTGCCGGAAACAAGATCACCTACGTCCGTAAATTAGAAATCAATAAAGGACGTTTTCCTGCAAAGGACTATCAGTCACTCGTAAAGTTCTACGAAGACATTTATAAGGCAGACCGCGCGAAAGTGGTATTGGTAAAGTCAGAATAAGTTATGGAATGTTTTGCTCGATCAGGGTGCGGATTTCTTCAAACATCACGCGCTTCTGATCGGGCATTTCTCCTTTTGTAAACACAATGGCTGAATAACCTTTTGCCAGGTTAATCCATGGCCAGGTGCCGCTGATACCGGGACAGTTTACCAATGCTGCATTTCCGGCATTGTCCTTCTCCTGGATCCAGCAACCGAGTCCATACGAATTGCCCTGCGACAACGGAGAGGTATAGGTGATCTTTGCGGTGCCGGTCTGCATTTTCATCATTTCAGCAACGGCCTGCTCACTTAATATTTGCTTACCGTTGTACATTCCCTTGTTCTGCAGCATCACCAGGAACTTGATATAATCTTCGGACGTTGATAAGGCACCGGATGATGGATTTTCACCGGTAAGCCCATCGCCGGCAAAGGAAGTGCGGCGTAAACCAAGCGGCCTGGCAATTCTTTCCCTCATGAGCCGGTCGAAATTTCTTTTACTTACCACTTCCGCAACTCTGCCGGCAATATTAGGCCCCATGTTGCCATAATAAAACTGCGTACCCTGTTTGCCCATCATATTCCTGTCTTTCGCGAAGCTGTTCACTTCCTCTTCCAGTGTCCCGAATTTCTTCTTTTTGAGTACAGTGCGGAAAGTGGGCGGGTCGGCTTCAATAGATGTGGTATGGGCAAGACATTGCCGCAGCGTAATATATCCTTTGCTGTAACTTTGGTAAATGGGAAGGTAATCGCCCAGCTTATCGTCCAGTGCAAGTTTACCTTCATCGACAAACGTCATGAGCAGGGCAGCTGTGAGCCACTGGCTGGCGGCACCGATAGGTTCCTGGCTCATTACTTTCATTTCCCCGAACTCCTGCCGGTAAACTTCTTTACCGTCCTTATGAACAATTACGACAAAATCATTACCCAGGTCTTTTTTGTATCGCTGTAAGCCATCGGTGATGGCGGGGATATCGATCCCCTTTTGTTTTTTAACCTGGGAAAAGGCGGGAATAAACAGGATGACAAGTAACAGGGTACTAACGGTGTTCATCAGGTTACGCATAAGCTTGGCTTTACTGCCTAAATTTAATGTCCTCATGTTGTATGTACTGCAAATATTTCATAAAAACTGTTGGCGCACTGCATTTGAGTCATGAATTCTAATTAAAAGATGACATTATTGCCGGAAAACCGGGGCTGGTTTATGGTTTGATGTCTATTAGAAACCTTTTTATATCCAATTATGAACCTGAATAATTTTACAGTTAAGGCTGCAGAGGTCGTTCAGCAATCACAACAGATTGCTTTCAACCAGCAGCACCAGAATATAGAGACCGAGCACCTCCTGAAAGCATTGCTCGATCAGCAGGATTCTCCAGTAGAATACCTGCTTAAAAAGAATGCAGTAAACGTATCCCAGCTGGAATCCCAGCTGGAGCCTTTGTTGCAGAAATTGCCCAAAGCCCAGGGCGGGGAGCCTGCCCAATCCATCAGCCGCGACGCCAACAATACGGTTCTGCGGGCAGGTGCTGTACTCAAGACTTTCGGGGATGAATTTGTGACCCCCGAACACCTGCTGCTTGCCCTGGAGCAGGGTAACGACAGCACCGCAAAATTGCTGAAGGACGCCGGCCTTACCGAAAAGGGCCTGGTCACTGCGATCAAGGACCTGCGAAAGGGTAGCTCAATAACCTCGCAGACCCAGGAAACCCAGTTCAATGTATTGAGTAAATATGCACGCAACCTCAACGAAGCAGCCCGCGACGGAAAACTGGATCCGGTAATCGGGCGGGATGAGGAGATCAGGCGCACCTTGCATATCCTTTCCCGGCGCAGTAAGAACAACCCGATACTCGTGGGTGAACCGGGCGTAGGTAAAACTGCGATTGCAGAAGGCCTGGCCATGAGAATCGTGAACGGGGATGTTCCTGAAAACCTGAAGAGTAAGATCATCTTCGCGCTCGATATGGGGCAATTGATTGCAGGTGCCAAGTATAAGGGTGAGTTTGAAGAGAGGTTGAAGGGCGTGGTTACTGAAGTAAGTAAAAGCGAAGGCGAAATCATTCTCTTTATCGATGAGATACACACACTTATTGGTGCCGGTGGCGGTGAAGGAGCGATGGATGCGGCCAACATCCTTAAGCCTGCACTCGCCCGCGGTGAACTGCGCGCAATCGGCGCAACCACACTGAATGAATACCAGAAGTACTTTGAAAAAGATAAGGCACTCGAACGCCGTTTCCAGAAAGTAATGATTGACGAACCCTCGGTTGAAGATGCGATTTCTATCCTCCGGGGAATAAAAGACCGGTATGAAACCCACCACCATGTCCGGATCAAGGATGAAGCCATCATTGCAGCCGTTGAGTTATCGCACCGGTATATTACCGACAGGTTCCTTCCGGATAAAGCGATTGACCTGATCGATGAGAGTGCGGCAAAACTCCGGCTGGAAATGAACTCGATGCCTGAAGAACTTGACAGGCTGGAAAGGCAGATCCGCCAGCTGGAAATTGAACGCGAAGCGATCAAGCGCGAAAACGATGAACAACGGCTTCGCGACCTGAACATCGACATCAGTAACCTTAGTGTTGAACGCGACACTTTGAAAGCAAAATGGCAGCAGGAAAAAGATCTTGTTGAAAGATTGCAATCAGCCAAGGCAAACATTGAAGAACTGAAACTCGAGGCTGAAAGAGCGGAAAGAAACGGTGACTACGGACGCGTGGCGGAGATCAGGTACGGAAAAGTACAGGAGCAGGAAAAACTGCTTGCTGAATACACTGCCGAGCTGCAGGCATTCAGTGCACAGGGAAGCAGGTTGATGAAGGAGGAAGTGGATGCGGAAGACATTGCCGAAGCCATTGCGAAGGCAACCGGTATTCCCGTATCGAGGATGCTGCAGAGTGAGAAAGAAAAATTGCTTCACCTGGAACAACACCTGCATGAAAGGGTAATCGGGCAGGATGAAGCCATAACCGCTGTTGCCGATGCCATCCGCCGGAGCAGGGCTGGATTGAGCGATCCGCGCCGGCCTATCGGTTCATTTATTTTCCTGGGCACTACCGGAGTAGGTAAAACCGAACTTGCCAAAGCATTGGCAGAATACCTGTT
This sequence comes from Flavihumibacter solisilvae, assembly GCF_000814475.1. Classification (GTDB taxonomy): domain Bacteria; phylum Bacteroidota; class Bacteroidia; order Chitinophagales; family Chitinophagaceae; genus Flavihumibacter; species Flavihumibacter solisilvae. The sequence goes on from NZ_JSVC01000023.1 coordinate 43,745, forward strand.
CGATGATGACCATATGATGACAAGGATCGACATGAGCGAATACCAGGAAAAACATACCGTTTCACGCCTGGTTGGTGCGCCTCCCGGCTATGTCGGCTATGATGAAGGCGGCCAGCTTACTGAAGCAGTGAGGAGAAAGCCTTATAGTGTTGTGCTCCTCGACGAGATCGAAAAAGCACACCCTGATGTGTGGAATATCATGCTGCAGGTGCTTGATGACGGTAGACTTACCGATAACAAAGGGAGGGTAGTGGATTTTAAGAATACGATCATCATAATGACCAGCAACATCGGAAGCCATATAATCCAGGCAAACTTTGAAGATGTTACGGAAAAGAACAAGGAAGAAGTTGTTGATAAAACGAGGGTCGAAGTAATGGAGCTGCTGAAGCAGACCATCAGGCCGGAATTCCTCAACCGTGTGGATGAGATCATCATGTTCCAGCCATTGTTGCGGAACGATATCAAGAGCATTGTTACGATCCAGCTGAAGCACCTCGAAGACCTTGTTGAAAAGAACGGGATCAATCTCGATTTTACGGATTATGCCATCGATTACCTTGCGGAGAACGGTTTTGATCCTGTGTTCGGTGCGCGGCCATTGAAACGCCTGATCCAGAAAGAGATTGTAAATACATTGAGTAAGCGCATACTCATGGGCGATGTGGATAAGAACAAACCAGTATTGGTAGATGTGTTTGATGGCGTGGTAGTATTCAGAAATGAATAATTACATTTAGGCATGTGTTATTTTAACCGGCTTATTGTTCCAGTCAGCCATGCTTTCGACATTGGCGACTACCGCCTTCACCTCCCGGACCAGCTTGCGTGGGAGAACCCGATGAGAAGTGGTTTTGAATATGGCGACTGGCCGATCATTGTCTGGTCGGCCATGGACCGCCGGCCTGTGATGCAGATAGCACATTGGGAGTTCCTGTCACCCTGGTCGAGAACAAGGCAGGCGCTGGAAGCATCGCGCGAAAAGTACAACACCCTGAACGCCGTAGGTGAGAACATGCTTGAATCGAGGTTGTACAAGGATGCAGCCTTGAAAAGAAGGTGCCTCGTGCCCTCATCCGGGTTTTTTGAATGGAGGCATTGGAAGCCGAAGGGCGCAAAAAAAGACCTGGCCTTTCCTTACTTCATTTACCTTCCGGACCGACCGGTTTTTTATATCGCTGGCATCTGGCAGTCGTGGACCGACCAGGAGACCGGCGAAATGCTGACCGGTTTTGCCATCGTTACAACAGCCGCCAATGAATTGATGGAACAGGTGCATAATAAAAAAAAGCGGATGCCACTGATCCTCGATGAAAGACTGGCCCTGGAATGGATCAGTCCCGGTGCGTCACCCGATCGGATAAACGAAATGGTAAGAACAGGATACGAAGCGCAGAAAATGAAAGCATATACTATTCAGAAAGATTTCCGCACGGCCCTGGATCCTGTACTTGCACAGGAATACCCGGACCTCCCGGAACTGGTCAATTTATGTTCATGATCAGGTATACTACCATTATAAAGAAGTTTGACGAGCAGGGGGAGAAAACAGGATGGACCTATATCGAAGTACCGGAAGCCATCGCAGGAGAACTGAACCCCGGTGTCAGGAAATCGTACCGGGTAAAGGGCAGGCTGGATGAAACCCCGATTGAGGGAATGGCACTGATACCAATGGGAGAGGGCAATTTTATTCTTCCCCTTAAGGCTGACATCCGCAGAAAGTTGCATAAAAAGAAGGGTGATCAGTTGAAAATCAGCCTGTTATTGGATAAAAAAGAATATGAAATCAATGCTGACCTGGTTGCATGCCTCGAAGACGACCCCGACGCTTATACGACTTTTCATAAACTCGCACCGTCGCACCAGCGCTATTTCAGCAAGTGGATAGAATCAGCCAAAACGCAGCCGACCCGGGAAAAGAGAATTGCGCTCGCTGTTGCAGCCCTCGCAAAAGGCTGGGGTTTCGGGGAAATGATCAGGGCCCAGGCCGGGTGAACAATCAAATGGGCATTTTGTTATTAATTGCCACGACCAGAACAACTATACAAAAAAAAGGAGTAAAGTATGGCCAACCCCAACAAACTGGAAATCATTGAACCACGAACCGTTTGGATTGGTGAGGAAAAAGCGCCGGTGACCATTGTCATGTACGGCGACTATGAAAGTGAGGCCTGTGCCAGGGCGCAGGAAGTTATTGATCAGGTGTTAAAACAGCAGGGAACGGCCGTGAGGTTCCAGTTCCGGCATTTTCCACTGACCAGGATCCACCAGTTTGCCCATAAGGCAGCAGAGGCAGCCGTAGCAGCTGTTCAGGAAGGTAAGTTCTGGGAGATGCACCACCTGTTGTTCGCAAACCGGAAAAGACTGGGATCCATAAGCCTGAAAAGTTATGCGATCGAAGCCGGGGTGAAAGACAAGAATTTCATTCCGAAACTTGTGGATTCGGTATATGGCTGGACCGTAAGGGCAGATTTGCTCGAAGGGGTTGATAAAGGGGTACGGGACGTGCCTGCGATCTTTATCAATGACCAGTTGTACAGCGGTAAAATAACGCTGCCTTCGCTGACAAAGGCGATCCAGGAATTAATTCCTGTAAAGCGGAAAAGGGCCTGAAAATTCCCTTAAATTAAGGGTATGAAAACCCCAGCGCTTCTCATACTATTTTGCATATCCTGCCTGCACTCCCGCGGGCAGGTAGTTGTCCAGAATAATTTAAACAGCAGTTCGGTAATAGAGGCCTATGACCTTAAGGGAAGGCCTATAGCAAACAGGGCTGCTGAAATTGAAGGAACGCCCTACTGCACCGAAAACTGGGGAAGGGGAACAGTAATATTTGCCACTGGTGAGCGGGCAGATGCGATCGAACTGAATTTCAACCAGCTTGACAATACCCCCTTGTTTAAAAAAGGCGGCGAAATCTTCAGTTTTGTTCACCCGGTAAAGGAGATTCGTTTCCGGGTCGAGGAAAACGGCAGGCAAAAAGATTTTATGTTTCGCAACAGTTATCCAGAAGCGGGTTCCAAATCTACACCCGCCACTTATTACCAGGTTTTGACCGAAGGGAATAAATACCATTTGCTTTCACTGGTATCAAAGCGCGTGGGAGAGGTGTTTGTTCATCCGGGTAAATCGGATAAGGTATACCAGCAGGAAAAAAGCTGGTTTATTTACGATGTAGCCCGGAACCAGATGCTGCATGTGCCGGCTGGAAAAAGGGGTATGGAGGAGTTCCTTGCTGTTTCGCCAAATGAAATTAAATCCTATCTTAATGGCCACAAAGGGTTCAATGTAAAAGAGGAAAATGACCTTGTGAGTATGGTGTCTGCCTTGAATCTTTGATTAACAGTTTCACCAACCAACAAATTTTACTCCTTGAAAAAAGTCTTTGTTTTCCTCGCATTCTCAGCCATTACCAGTGCTCTTCATTCCCAGGTGTATCATACCAACATCAACGGCAGCAAACTAGTGGAAGCCTACGACCGCGAAGGCAGGGGCCTGATCTGGAAGGGGAATGACATAATTGGATCTCCTTTCGTCAGTGAATCCTGGGGTAACGGTACAATCACGTTTGCTGATGGCCAGGTAGCCGAGATCTCTGAACTGAATTTTGATATGTATATCAATAAGCCACTGTTCAGGAAGCTGAATGAAGAACAGGTATTTATGGATCCGGTAAAAGAGATCAGGTTTGCCGGCAAATTGAATGGTCATGACAGGGCTTTTCATCTGCGCAACGGTTATGGACCTGCCGGAAATTCGTCGGAAAAAACATACTACGAAGTATTAATGGAAGGCCCGAACTTTCACCTGCTTAAATATTCACGTAAGTCCGTGTTTGAAGAAATGGTGAATATTGGCAAGACCGCAAAATCATTTAAGGTGGAAGAGGATCTGATGCTGTATCATGTTACGGCCAATACGATCATTAAAGTACCAAAGTCAAAAAAGGATTTCCAGGCGGAAACGGTTAATTTTTCATCCAGGATCACAACTTACCTGGAATCCCACAAGAACTTCAGCCCCAAGAAAGAATCTGATATGATGGAACTGGTGGCGGCCCTCAACAAGTAACCTTACTGGCAGGCCCAATCTTCAGCAGACAATCGTACCTTTGCAATCTTATTTTTCAGAAGTATGTTGTTGTTTAAGGAGTTTACGTTTGATTCGGCTCATTTCCTGCCTAATGTTCCGGAGGGGCACAAATGCAAGGAAATGCATGGTCATACATACCGGCTTAGGGTATGGCTGGAAGGACCATTACACCCCGAATTGGGCTGGGTAATGGATTTCGCCGACCTGAAACGCGTGGTGAAACCGGTAGTTGCAAGTCTCGATCATAAATGCCTGAATAATTTAGTGGGACTGGAAAACCCAACCTGTGAACGAATTGCAGTGTATATCTGGGACCAGATTAAACCACACCTTTCCCTGCTGACCAAAGTGGAGCTGCATGAAACACCGACTTCCGGCGTCATATATGACGGTAAGTGATTATGCGTAACTTTAGGTATAGCCTAAAACTTACGTCATGAACAACGATCAATCCGGAAAATCAGGCAACAAGTCTGCAGAAGAAAAATTTTCCGCCACCTGGGACAAGGTCGGGGATAAAGCTGAGGAATTATGGAAACAGTTTCAGGCTAAGACTGGTTTCAGTGATGAGAAAATTGAAGAGCTGAAGCAAAAGGCAAGTGAAAAAATCGACGAACTAAAAGGGGAAATGGATACCTGGGATGATGAAGCAAAAACAACCTGGGAGGAATTGAAAACCAAGGCTGGCGGGTGGTGGACTAAACTCCGCGATTCGCTTGAGCCGGAAAAGAAAGGGGCGGCAGGAAAAGCAGGGCAGGGAACAGACGATGCCGAAACCGGGCATGCATGACCGAAGAAAAAAGTGTTAAAATAAAATCCAGGCATTTACGTTTTGGAAGGGTAATTGCATATGTAAAATAATTCCAGAATATCCTGTGACTAAATAGTAGTTTATGAAAATCAAGTACCTGATGAACTGGGTAATGACCGTACCCGTTATGTTCACAATTGTATCCTGCGGAAATGCCTATTCGGAAAAGAATGCCGCAGCAACTGTAGTTGCAAAGGCCGACACATCCTCAGATGGGCTCGCGGCCGCCGCTGAAGCCGCAACTGCATCAACACCGGCAAGTCCTGTACTCCCGGCACCTGATACAGCTGCTTTCAACAAAGTTCTGACACATATTACGAATGGAGACAGTTCAGGCCGCTGGCCCGTTAAAACGGATATTCCTGCAGCCGGAGCTATTCTTCCATATAAAAGAATCATCGCATATTACGGAAACCTGTACAGCACACGTATGGGAATCCTGGGAGAGCTTCCGCCGGCACAAATGCTTGGCCGGTTAAAAGAGGAAGTAAAAAAATGGGAAACAGCTGATCCCCAGATGCCCGTTCAGCCTGCATTGCATTATATCGCAGTAACTGCCCAGGGAAGTCCGGGTAAAGGTGGCAAGTACCGCCTCCGCATGCCATTCCACCAGATCGATTCGGTTTTAAATATGGCGAAGAAGATTGACGCGATCGTGTTCCTCGATATCCAGGTTGGACTCAGTAACCTGCAGGAAGAAATTCCGCAGCTGGAAAAATACCTGGCAATGCCCAATGTTCACCTCGGAATTGATCCCGAGTTCTCCATGAAGGGTGGCCAGGCGCCAGGCAAGGTTATCGGAACATTTGATGCAGCCGATATCAACTATGCTTCCGACTACCTTACAAACCTTGTTAAAAAGAATAACCTGCCTGCAAAAGTGCTGGTAGTACACCGCTTCACAAGGCCAATGGTTACCAATACCCCACAAATCAAAACGCGTCCTGAAGTGCAGGTGGTGATGCATATGGATGGTTGGGGAGCACCTGCAAGGAAACTGAATACATACAGGCAATTTGTTTCAAAGGACCCTGTTGAATATACCGGCTTCAAGGTGTTTTACAAGAACGACCTCAAGGAAACTCCAGGCAGGTTGATGACCGCTGATGAACTTGTAAAGCTGAAGCCGATGCCAATCTATATTCAGTACCAGTAATCGCCGCAGCCTTTGTAACTTTCCTGTTGTGAAGTAAACTGAGCAATTATGAACAGTCAACAACAGGCATTTCTACGCCTGGCCATTGAAGAGGCCAGGAAAGGTATGAATGAGGGACAGGGCGGACCTTTTGGTTGTGTAATCGTCAAGGATGGGAAGGTGTTGGTGGCAACGCACAATAAGGTGTTATCCACCAACGACCCCACGGCTCATGCCGAGGTGGTAGCCATTCGTGAGGCTTGCTCTCTTCTTAAAGATTTTCAGCTTACCGGGTGTGAAATATATGCTTCCTGCGAACCATGTCCCATGTGCATGGGCGCAATTTACTGGGCAAGGCCAGCAGTGGTGTATTATGCAGCATCCCGCCAGGACGCTGCAGCAGCAGGATTTGACGATTCCATGATCTATGAGGAGTTGAATGTATCCTTCCTGGACAGGGTAATCCCTTTTCATTTTCATCCTGCAAGTGAAGCGACGTCGGTGTTTACGGAATGGATTGACAGGGAAACCAGGACTCCATATTAGGGTACTAATTTCCCGATCCGCCGGCGAGTATTCTTATCATCACAAATGCAATGATGATAAAGAGCAGGATAAATACAATCGCGGTATAAGTCCAATGTTTGTCCTTCCAGTAACGGTTATCCCTGCGTTGCTTTTTCTGTTGCAGGTACTGTTTTAATTCGCGGTTCAATTGTACTACATAGTCCTGGAGCTGATCCTGGTTGCCGAATTGCTGTAAGCCTTCGATTGCGTCGGCCGCGAACTGGTTTTCCTCAAGCCATTCTTCAACTGCATGCTGGTCGGCATTGGATAACCTGCCGCTGATATAATCCATCAGCAACTGGTTGTCGATATCCTTATTGCTGTTGGCCAATATGTTTAACAGGTTGTTCATTTGATCTTATCATTTTGTTGCTGCCGCCGCAGGATCAAAAGTTTCAGGTTCCGCTTTCCATTCTGAATGAAACTCTTTACCTGCAGCAGGCTGTATCCCGTCTCCTCTGCGATCTGCTGGTAGCTTTTCTTTTCCAGGTAGAATAAAGTTACACATTGCTGCTGTTCCGGGCTAAGTGATTTAAGTGAGTCATGCATCCAGTCGAGCAGCTGGTCTTTCTCCCTGATTGATTGCAAAACATCATCAGCTTCCTGTATCAGCACCTGTTCATTCAATTCAACGGGAACTTTGTTCTTGTCGCGGAATTGCATCAGGCAATGATTTTTGGCAATCATGTACAGCCAGCTTTTGAAGTAGTCTACACGGTATTTCTCCAGTTCAGTGATCGCTTTTAAAAATATCTGTTGAACTGCATCACGGGCAGCCTCTTCGTTCTTCAGGTACTTCATGCAAACACCAAGTAACAACAAGGTGTAGCGTTGGAGCAGTATTCCCAGCCATTCTTTATTCCTGTCGGCATAGAACCTGTTAAGTAATTCCTGTTCCGTGATATGGGATTGCCTGTCTGTATTCACCGGGACAATTTATCATTTATTTATAAGATGCATATACCCTGTTTATTCCATAATTTGGCAGCTATGTCTGATAAGATATTTATTCCCGTGGTTGCCGTTTGTCCTGTCCGCGAGTTGGCTGATCACCGTAGTGAAATGACAAGCCAGCTGTTGCTGGGTGAACAGGTACATGTGCTGGATACGTCAAACGAACAATGGCTCCAGGTAAGAAGCCTTCATGATGGTTACGAAGGATGGTGTCAGCGGATCCAGCTTGAAGAAGTAAAAGGCGAAGTGCCGGAAATAAAAGGTTACTTCAGTGGTGCAAATGGCATGGCTAACGTAAACGGACAGCCGATGCAGGTGTTTACGGGTACGCCGGTGTACAACGCACCAGTGATGGCAGGTGTTTTCAAGATTTCATTTACCGGGCTGCTTCACAGGTCAGCCAGTGACCTGGCGGATCGGCAGGAAGTACTGAGAGCGGCTGCTTTCCAATACCTCAATGCTTCGTATGTCTGGGGTGGAAGAACATCTGCAGGCATCGATTGCAGCGGGTTCGCACAGATGGTTTACCGCCAGCTGGATGTTCACCTGCAGCGTGATGCCTGGCTCCAGGCCAGGGAAGGGGAATCGATAGGTTTTTTGCAGGAAGCGCGTTGCGGTGACCTGGCGTTCTTTGATGAGCCGGATGGCAGGATTTCACACGTGGGGATCTTGTTCAATGACCGGGAGATCATTCATGCAAGCGGGAAGGTGAGGGTGGATGACATTGATCATGCCGGGATCTTAAGTCGTGACCAGGGCAAAAGAACCCACCGCCTTCGTCTTATCCGCCGCTATTTTTAACGAACAGGCTTTTGATCCAGCCTGCGAGCATTGAGTCCCACCCAAGTAATTTGAACGCTGTATAAAAGAGAATCAGGGCAAAGATCTTCTTCATCAGCACTGTATCAATGCGTGCCGCGATCTTGCCACCAAATAAACCGCCGAAGACGAATCCCAGTGCCAGGAATCCAATCACCCGGAAGTCGATCGGGTGACCTGAGTCGCGGCAGAATTTGTAATACTGGAGAAACGCGAGTATTACAACAGGCAGCGCGAGTACGCCTAACGACGTACCCTGCGCCTGGTGCTGGTCATATTTGAAAAAGTAGATAAGTGCAGGTACGAGGATAATACCACCGCCAACACCCACAAGTCCGCTGAGCACACCTGCCGCGATACCAATGATGATGATGGTGATTACCTCGGAAGTGCCCATGTTATTTCTGGAAGTTTTCCTTGTAGAAGTTGATGCCGTCCTGGATGATCTTAAGGGCAGTTGCCTTATCCTGGAATTCGTTTACGATAACAGTCTTGTTTTCCAGTTTTTTGTATTCTTCGAAGAAGTGCCTCAGTTCATCAAAGAAGTGTTTGGGAAGTTCTTCAATGTTATTGTAGTAGTTCACACTCGGATCGTTTGCAGCAACTGCGATGATCTTGTCATCTGCATCACCGCTGTCGATCATCCGCATAACTCCGATGACCTTAGCTTCCATGAGACACAATGCCTGAACCGACTGCGAAGTAATTACCAGGATATCCAGGGGGTCTTTATCATCACCGTAAGTTTTCGGAATGAAGCCATAGTTGCAAGGGTAGTAGAAGGAGGAGTAAATGATCCGGTCCAGTTTCAATAACCCGCTCTCCTTATCAATTTCATATTTAGCCCTGGAGCCTTGAGGAATTTCAATAACTGCATTAACAATACGGGGCGACTGATCGCCTGTTGGCACTGCATGCCAGGGATGTGATACCGTTAACATATCAATCAATTAATTTTTTGTGAGAATAAATCCAAATGCTGTTGCGCCAATACCCAACAGCAAAGTGGCTGCAATATACAACAGGGCGGTGGAGTAGTTGCCATTTTGAATCAATTGCCAGTTTTCCGCGCTGAAAGCCGAAAAGGTGGTAAAGCCACCGCATAGACCTGTAGCCAGGAGGAGACGCAGCGATTCATCCTGGCTGCTGTTGGTAGAATAACAACCAAGGATGATCCCGATTGCAAACGATCCGGCAAGGTTCACCAAAAGAGTTGCAGAAGGGAATGATGCAGATCTGACCAGCTGGCTCATGCCATACCGCAACAGGGAACCCGTCATTCCGCCAATTGCGACCAGCAGGTAGTTTTTAAGCATGTCAATGAATTTCTTTCAGGTCAACCAGCCACTCACCATCTTTTCGTACGATCTTAACCGTGGTGGTATCTTTTGATTTATAGGTGTTTGAATAAGTGAAATTTACTGTAGAATCATCCAGCTTGTCAACCTTAACGGTAAGTATGTTGGCCTGGCGGTAGTTCGTTCTTTCTTCCGGACTCAGTTTGTTGTACACATCATATTTCCATTTATCGAAGATCATCTGGTTGGTGGAATCCTGCAACAGGTAAAAATTCGCTTTTTTCATGTTGCCGTCAAGGGATGCCCGGATGAATTCCCGGCCGGCGTCCATAGCATCTTCTGCTTTGGTATAGTTCTCATTTCCGGAGCAAGCAGCAAAGGAGAGGGACAAACTTAAGAGGCAGATGCCGGCTGTATATTTCATGATTGCAAACTTAAATAAAAAAGGCGTCGGGCATACCCGGCGCCTAATTCTTAACGGCTACGAATTAGTTAAGGAGCATGTTGTTCTTTCTCCTTCTCGCGGTCATAAGCCCTGATAATAGCCTTAACCAGGCGGTGTCTGACCACGTCTTCCTCATCAAGAACTATATGGGCAATGCCATCTATGTTCCTGAGGATGCGCGTAGCTTTTTCAAGCCCGCTTTTTTGGTTTTTCGGCAAATCAACCTGGGTGAGATCGCCTGTAATGATTGCCTTTGCATTGGCACCAATACGGGTCAGGAACATTTTCAACTGCAGGTCAGTCGCGTTCTGTGCTTCATCAAGAATGATGAAGGCATTGTCCAATGTCCGGCCTCGCATGTATGCCAGCGGGGCGATCTCAATGGTACGATTACTCATGTAGTACCCGAGCTTGTCGGCTGGTATCATGTCATCCAGCGCATCGTATAATGGGCGTAAGTAAGGGTCAATCTTTTCCTTCAGATCACCAGGGAGAAAGCCCAGGCTTTCGCCTGCTTCAACAGCCGGGCGGGTAAGGATGATCTTTTTAACGAGTTTATTTTTAAGAGCCCTGACTGCAAGTGCAACTGCAGTGTACGTTTTACCGGTACCAGCTGGTCCGATCGCAAAAAGGATGTCGTTTTTATCGATACCTCCAACCATCCTTTTCTGGTTGGCAGTCCTTGCCCGAACAGTTTTGCCGTTGGGTCCGAATACCAGGATGTCGTTCGGATTCCGTTCAACAAAGTTGTCGATGGTTTCTGCATCATCACCACCCAGGATCTGTTCAAAATAATTTTCACTCATATGTCCGTTCCGCTCCAGGTATTGCACGATCAGGTCAATCTTTTCCTTCGCACTGTCAACCTGTTCAGGCGCACCACTTAACTTGATCTGTGTTCCGCGGGAGAGGATTTTTAAAAGGGGAAACTTTTTCTTCAGTATATCCAGTTTGCCGTTGTTTACTCCAAAAAATTCAATGGGGTTAACGGTTTCGAGGTTGATTATTTTTTCTGTCAATTCGCTTCAGTTTAATGTTCACAAATGTTACCAACTTCAATCGGCGAATCAGTTACGCCTGTCTTCAATAGGTACTTACCAAATATAATTCTCCACATGAATTATAACAAAGTTACTTATGCACAAGTTGTGGATATTGTTAATATTCTGGACCTGGTTTTAGTTCTATAAAGAACCCCTGCAACATGACTCTCCGCAATTGCATAACAACTTTCCATCGTGATGTGTTTCACCATAATTACAGGTAAGCTCTTCACCTTTCCGGATTCGCCGCAGTGTATAGAATTCTACCTTGCCATAACAGCATCGCATAAAAATATTGGGCCTGCAGGAGTGATTGACATAACGCAGTTCATTCGAATGTACAGACGCATCGAGAGCACGTCCATCGCCAAACTCCACCATGGCTAACCGCTTTTGAAGTTTGACACGTTTTCTTGCCTCACGCACACTGATAGTTTCACCTTCCAGCTCACCTATTTTTCGATGCGTGGGAATTGTTTGTGCTGCAAAGCAACCTTTGCCGTCGATCCTGCTTTTTTTTATGGAGAGTGTGAAGAGAAGCAAAAGAAAGTGAATGAGTGGATGAGTGAATGAGTGATTAAGTCAACAGGAAGATTGGTACATCAATGGAACCTGGGTTTAGCCAAAAAGGTCAGAGCTGAGGTAACGATCGCCGCGATCACAGATGATGCAGACTATTGTTCCACCCGACAGCTCACGTGACAGCTGAACAGCTGCATGCACCGCACCACCGCTGCTCATTCCGCAAAAGATGGCTTCTTCGCGTGCGAGCCGGTTCGACATAATCCGCGCGTCATTTTCTGAAACTTCCATCACCCTGTCAACACGACTGCGTTCAAAGATTTTGGGGAGATAGGCAACAGGCCATTTCCTGATGCCAGGGATCTTTGATCCGTCGGTCGGCTGGCAACCAATGATCTGGATCTCTGTATTCTTTTCTTTCATGAACCTGGAAACGCCCATGATCGTACCCGTTGTACCCATTGCGGATACGAAGTGAGTGATTTTTCCTTCCGTGTCGCGCCAGATCTCCGGTCCTGTAGTCCGGTAATGCATGAGGTAATTGTCGGGGTTGGCAAATTGATTCAACATCAGGAAGCCGCCCTGCTGCACCTTTTCAGTGGCATAATCGATCGCACCTTCCATTGATTTTTCCCGTGGGGTGAGTACAACCTTTGCGCCAAACGCCTCCATGCTTCGAACGCGTTCCCGGGTGGCATCTTCGGGCATGACCAACTCAATTTCTACCCCGAACAGGCTGGCGATCATTGCCAGCGCAATGCCGGTGTTGCCACTTGTGGCTTCGATCAGTTTCATGCCCGGACGTAATTCTCCCCGGTCCAGTGCGCCTTTGATCATTCCATAGGCCGCCCGGTCCTTGACACTTCCACCCGGATTGTTTCCTTCTAGTTTTGCGAAAATGGTTACTGAGGGATTGACTGTAACATTCTTCAGTTCTACGATTGGGGTATTTCCAACGAGGTCAAGAATTCCGGCCATAAAGTCGTATTAGCATTTTCTTATGGCCGAAAGTTATTACAGTTCCGATTAATAAACATTAAAACTTTGACCGTTCAGCTCCTCATTGATCATATCACTCATCAACTTCTCCTGCTGCTGAACCCATGCCGGTAATGGTTGCGGAATGATCTGCCAGTCGCTGTCATGTCTTCTCATCCGGAACATAATACGGTTGCCCCTGTCATCTACCACATCAACCGAAAAAAGAGTCTCCTGGAGTAAAATCATTTTTCTGAAATTAAACTCACGGAGCCGTCCTTCTGCCTTGATCAGGCGTGTAAACTGAATGTTTTTCACGAATTGTATCTGCTGCATATTAATTTCAATAAACATGTAATAAGTAGCAATTCCCGTG
>NZ_JSVC01000024.1 GCF_000814475.1 Flavihumibacter solisilvae
AATTGTCGTATTCTGTTTCGGGAAGATCAGATAATTGCTGTGTACCGGTTAGGCCGTTGACAATATCATCTACTGTATTACTGTGTCCCACGATCAACACATTTCCTTTTTGTGTTTTTAACAAAGCGATAAATGCGCTGTCTACTTTGGCATAGGTTTGCACTTGCACATTAAAGTGGCTGGCAGTTGGCGCTGCGGTGGTTAAGGTGCGGATGGTATTGGTGGAATACACTTTGCGTATCTGCTCAGAAGCGAGGCGGTCTTTAAGGGCTATTGCCCGGGCTTCGCCTACTGCTGACAAGGGCGGGTTATTGGGAGTCTGCATAACCGAAGCAGACGCTGATTGGGTAGCCTGTGCAGTAGTCTGCGCCTTTTCGGCGTGGCGGACAATGAAATATTTGCTGGCGCATCCGGTTAACAGGATAGGAAACAATAAAACAGGCAGGCGATTGAGCATAGGAGGTTGCGTTTTGGCGGCTTTTTTAGTAATTTATAGTAAAATTCTTTCGCCATGAAAACTTTATCACAAACATGGTTCGCGGAAGGGTTCATCGACTTTGAGTTGAAAAAATATACCCTGCTCGCCTACCTGCAGGAAGTGAACAGCTGCTTCAATGAGAATAAACTCTATCCACAGCTCGCAGATGTCATCTTCCATTATAACAATATGGTCCGGTTCAGGGAAAACAAAAAATTCCTGCAGGAACATTTCCCGAAAAAACTTACCGGGATTGAAGTGGAAAAGCTGCAGCTTCTTTACGAACAAATGATCGAAGACGATGAGCTTATGGAGGAACTGGAAAACATCATCCAGTATGCAGCGGGAGAAATGAAAACGTCGATCAAAAATGGCACTGAGATTTATGAATTCGTTGAGCACAAGATACTGATCGAACCTGTCGGGCTCGTTCCGCTCGATAATAAGGAAGGTTACTTTTTCCTGAGTACAGGAACTACAAAATCAACATTGGTTTATCACTACCGGCTGAGCATATTCGAAAAACATGATGAGCAGTTCCGCGCGATCAAAACAGCCTGCATTGCGGAATGGCAGCGCTCCATTGTGAACACTTACGAAAACATGAAGTATAGTCTCATAAAAGAAAAGAAAGAGCTGCCCAATCCGGCGGTTTACACCATTGAAGCTGCCCTTTCTTTTCCACTGGAAGAAACACTTCTTCCAATCGCAAAACGTTGCCTGGTTCGTTATATCTCAGCCGCTTAAGATTTCACCACCAGCTCCTATTTCTCAGCGGGATCACCGAACCCAAAATCAATTCCCTTGCGTGTTGCAGGTACGCCCTTTCCCATCCATGCCGGTTCAGGTGCGTCCTTCAGGTAATGATCAAAAAATTGCGCCATCCTTTTTGTCCAGTCCTTCCGGTTCTTTCTGTCAATAATACCATGCAACTCATCGTTATAGTTGATCATCCAGACAGGCTTGCCCATCCTGCGTAAAGCAGTGAAATATTCAATGCCCTGGTACCAGGGAACCGCATCATCTTTATCATTGTGCAGGATCAGTAAAGGAGTCTTCACTTTGTCGGCGCGGAACAAGGGTGAATTTTTAATGTACAGCTCAGGCTTTTCCCAGAGCGTTGCTCCAAGCCTGCTTTGTGTCCGCTCGTACTGGAACTGGCGGCTGAGGCCTGTCCCCCACCTGATTCCACCGTAGGCGCTGGTCATATTACTTACCGGTGCACCGGCCTCTGCAGCAGCAAACATGTTGGTACGGGTAATAAGATAACTAACCTGGTAACCACCCCAGCTATGTCCCTGGATTCCCATTTTTGTGGAATCAACCCATTTGAACTTTGCCAGGTACTTCGCAGCAGAAACAACGGAATTGTAAGCATCTTCACCCGGCCGGCCGGTCTTGTAGTAAATATTCGGATCGAACACCAGGTAGCCGTTACTCGTGTAATAGGCAATATTGATCGAAGCGCGAACAGGCATCGGTTCGATATAATTGTAGCGATCATCTGCATTCCGCTCGTAGAAATACAGTATGATGGGATATTTCCTCGAAGAATCAAAATCTTCCGGTTTGTACAGTAGTCCCTCACTCATTTTGCCGTCGAACATTTTCCAATTATGCAGTTCAACAGAGAACCAGTTATACTGGGATTGCTGCGGATTTATACTGCTGAGTTGAGTTGCCGCATCGGCGCGGGTTGCGTTGCCCAATGTGGTAGCAAACACATTATTTGATGCAGGCGTTTGCTGATTATATACCAATACATCGGCATCTCTTGCCTTAATGGCCGAACTGACTACGGCTTCGCGGATAACCGGTTTACCATCGGTGTATGCGAATGCCTTTCCCGGCTGGAAAACTTCCCAGCCGTAACCTTTCGTTTTGTGATCAAACATCTGCAGCAGCCAGGGCTGACCCTTGCGGATAAACTTGTCTTCGCGATTCGTACTGCTGTATCTTAATGTGATTTTGTACCGCCGGCCAAGGTTTCCTGTAATACAAACCGGTGCCAGTCTTCCTGAAGGGTCACACTGCCAGATATCATACTTGTCGTATACATACACAGCTTCATCATTTTCCAGCCAGCCGGCTATTCCATGTGCAGGCGGATCATCAGGATGGTCGTCATCTTCGTCGAATAATGGCACTGTAATACCATTTGTTATCTCGTGCGCCTCGCTTTTTGTAATATCATAGCTCATCCAGTGACGCTTCTTAGAATCATACCAGGTAATGTAGTTTCCTGCGGGCGAGATCCTTGCAGATCCACTCCGGGCTTTTTCTGCGACTAGCCGGCGTCTGCCGATCTCAAGATCGACTACGAAGAGACGAACGGAACCATCCAGCGCCCATTGCTGTTGCACACGGTAGCCCCTTGAACTTGTTCCCAGCGCATAACGGGCATTTCCTTCTGCTGTTGGCGTTACCAGTTCACAGGAATCATCCGCCAGTTGCATAACCCTGCCATTTGATGACTCGATCTCTGCGAGCCAGCTTTTCCTGAGATCGTTATTCAACTGTACAAGTTGCTGTGGCTGCAGGTAATCATCCTTGTAGTTCCAGATGTCGAGCTTCGCCGTTTCAAAATCAACCAGCGTAGTATCTTTTGCAGGCTGGTCTGCGCTTAATCCGAAAAATAATCTTGAGCCGTCTTTGCTGAAATAGTTTTTAAACTCGGGACTGATCACAAGTCCATTTGTAATAGGTCCTGAATTTCTCTCCGCCCACACAACTGCGCTGTCGCGCCCCGGACTATAAGTCCATACCTTAAAATATTTTTTCAATGCTTTTGTGGCACTATCGCGTTCGGCGACGAACGCAAGCCTTGAACCGTCTTCGGTGATCGCAAAACCTTTCGCTTCATTAAATTTCGTCATTACCGTATCAGGCCTTTCGCGATCGAGCTGCTGCCACAATACAAGTGGTGATTCCTTACCGCCATTCTTACCGGTTGTTTCTACCACCAGCACCTGGCCATTTTTATTGAATAGATAATCGCTCACAAGTGCATACCGGTATTCTTTCCCTGTTACCAGGTTCCTCACTACAAGGTCAGTACCTTCTTCGATCTTGTCTTCGCCCTTTGACGGGCCCGTTTTATTTGTCTTTAGTGATTCGAGACCTTTGAGCTTCGCTTCGGTAACTTTATTCCGGATGCTGTCGGCTATCCGGGTCAGACTATCAGCCATTGATGTCAGCTTCTGCAAACGGCCTGTTGAATCAAGCGCCGCGGCCGGGGCCACAGGAGCTTTATATAAATGCATCGCTATCCATGAAGCGCCCCTTTCTGGCAATTCATACGACTTAACATCAGCAATCTTTTGCAGGCTGTCTTTACCCAGTTCAAGAATACCAAGTGAATCCTTAGGCATTTCTGCCGGGGATTTCTTTTTGATCTTTGCATCGCGGGTCTGCCGGAAAAGCGGGCGGATCTTCATTACCAAATAACGACTGTCATCTGTTATCCTTGCCTGGTAACCGCGCGGTATGCGGAACTGGTATTTCAGATCCGGCGACTGCACCAGCAGCTCGCCATCTCCTTCCTGCACATTTACGGAATAAACGATGTAGCGGCCATCATTGCTGACCAGCTTTTCGCCGATGCTCTGCCAGCTGTCGTAAACCGAATGATCGAGAGGTTTCTTCTGCGCAAAAAGTAAGTTACCTGCAAAGAGAAATAACAGGAGCCCAAACAATTGTTTCATGCATATGCGATTAGGTTATAAATATAGTTATTCACTTATTTTCGTATTCACTTATCGAACTATATAGCTTTGTGCCCATATCTCCACACCCTGAACATCTGCAGTGAAACCGCCAGCACGATGAGGAAGAGCCCGGTATAAAAGTTCCAGTCAAGGTATTGGTTTTCCTGGTAAACGATAAATGCCAGCAGGATGCCGTAAACGGGTTCCAGGTTGTAACTGAGGTTCACGGTAAAAGCAGAAATGCGTTTAAGGGCGTAGGAAGATAACTGGAATGCCCAAACGGTGCAGAGCCAGGAAAGAAACAGCAGCCAGCCGAAATCACTCCAGCCCGGAAGGAATGAATCTACCGGGAACTTGTGCAGGTAAAACGGCAGTAAGATGGACAGGGTAATGAATCCGCCCGATAATTCGTAGGTAGTGAGCGTTTCGACATTTACCCGTTGCAGCAGTTTCCTGTTGAGTATAGGAAAGATGGCACCGAGCATAGCAGAAACCATCCCGATGATGATTCCAGTTTTATAGCGCGGGTCGAAGTGAAAGATGATGTAAATGCCAGCGATAGCGAGCAGTCCAAGCAACACTTCCTGGATCACTATACGACGCCGCATCAGCAGTGGTTCGAACAGTGCGGTGAAAAAACCTATGGCTGAAAAGCAGACCAGTGCCACGGAAACATTGGCGTATTTGATGGAGCCGTAGAAAGTAACCCAGTGCAGTGCTGCGACAAAACCGACACCGGTGATGGAAAGCATACGCTGCCAGGAGATTGGCTGCAACTTATTCTTAAAACCAAACAGGATCCAGAGGGTTGCAGCGCTGATCAGCAGTCGGTACCATACGAGTAGTCCCTCATTCAGGGTTATCAGCCTGCCCAGGATACCGGTGAACCCGGCAAGGAAAACAGCGAGGTGTAATTTCAGGAAGGCGGTCTTCATGCGGCAGCTTCCTCTCCTTCAGTATTTTTCATGCGCGCATGATAATCTTTGAAAAGGCTTTCCCACCTCAGTTTCAGCACGCCAAGTATGCCTTCTTTAACGATCCCCTTATGCATTTTTGATACGCCGTATTTCCGGTCTTCGAATACAATGGGAACTTCCCTGATCGTAAAACCAAGTTTCCAGGAAGCAAATTTCATTTCTATCTGGAATGCATAACCGAGAAAGCGGATCTCATCCAGGTTGATCGCCTCAAGTACCTCCTTGCGATAGCAGACAAATCCTGCTGTGGTGTCGCGGACCGGCATCCAGGTAATGATCCGGGTATAAAGACTTCCTCCTTTTGATAAGAGGATCCTGTCCCAGGGCCAGTTTATGGTTCCTCCTCCCCTTACATAACGCGAACCGATGGCAACATCTGCACCATCATATTTGCAGGCTTCGTAGAGCCGCTGGAGATCATTGGGATTATGGGAAAAATCTGCGTCCATTTCGAAAATGAAATGGTAACCGCGTGCAATTGCCCATTTGAAACCATGAATATAGGCAGTGCCAAGGCCCAGTTTGCCTTTACGCTCTTCGAGAAAAAGGGAGGTGCCATGGGTGGACTGCATCTGCCTTAC
This sequence comes from Flavihumibacter solisilvae, assembly GCF_000814475.1. Classification (GTDB taxonomy): domain Bacteria; phylum Bacteroidota; class Bacteroidia; order Chitinophagales; family Chitinophagaceae; genus Flavihumibacter; species Flavihumibacter solisilvae. Next base: position 5,744 of record NZ_JSVC01000024.1, read on the forward strand.
GATATCGGCAGTGCCATCAGGTGAGCCGTCGTCAATTACCAGCACGTGGAAATCCTGCCGGAGATTGAATATTGCATCGAGAATGCTGGCAATATTCTCCCGTTCATTATACGTTGGTATTATCACGATCTTTTCCACGCTGCTGCTTTAACCTGCGAAGATAGTTCAATTGCTCTTTTTCAAAAGCGTGCGATTGAGGATTTCGGTGAGTTTCTGTTTCGTATGGAGTGGAAAATCGCCTTTCATCATCCAATCATAATATTGGGGTTCGGCTTTTAACACTTCGGCAACAGCCTTGCCCTTGTGTTTGCCGAAGTTAAACACTTCGATCCCGTTGCTCATGATAAACCGGCGGGCGAAATCTACTACCTGGTCTTCACCAATGAACTTGATGATGGAATCAAGGGAGTCTCCCAGCTGCGGATAACGCTGTAACTGCGCTTCCAGTACTTCCCAGGTCGCGGCAGCATCCACTTCGGCACTATGAGCGCCATCAAGTGTTTTGTTGCAATAGAATTTATATGCGGCACTCAGCGTACGCTGTTCCATCATGTGGAAGATCTTCTGAACATCGATCATCCGACGGTTGTTCATGTCAAAATCCAGTCCGGCGCGAAGGAACTCTTCCACCAGCAGAGGAATGTCGAACCTGTTTGAATTATATCCACCAAGGTCACAATTGTCGAGAAACTGCTTGAATTCATTGGCTACCTGGCGGAAAGCGGGCGCTTCCCTTACCATTTCATCTGTGATACCATGCACATCGCTTGCTCCCGCCGGGATCGGCATTTCCGGGTTGATCAGCTTCCTTTTCGTCTGTTTGGAGCCGTCTTTGCCAATTTTTACAATGGCAATTTCAACGATCCTGTCGGTACCGAGGTTTGTTCCCGTGGTTTCAAGGTCAATAAAGGCAATTGGTTTCTGTAATTGTAAGGACATGTTATGAATTCTTTAAAAAGGCTCCCGGCCGGTGGCAAATGTACGCTTATAAATTTTATTATAAATTTGCATTGTCTTATCGAAAGCTGGTATTCATTTTGCATTTTTTCTTTAATTGAACTAAAAATGAAAAGTAAACTTATCGCAGCCCTGTTTTTCGCTTTGGTGATTGCCGGCTTTACGGCGTGCAAGACTTCGCGGACTGGTTGTTATAACTCAGCCAAAATGGTAGGCTACAAGTAAATTATGAAGTGGATCGAATTGCAAGAACCCGGACAGCTGGAAGAAATCCGTACAAAATCGTATAACCAACCGCAGGTTATCTTTAAGCACAGCACCAGATGCTCCATCAGCTCAATGGCCAAATCAAGGCTCGAAAATGCTGAAACTCCTGAAGGAATTGAATTTTATCATCTCGACCTGATCAGGTTCAGGGAATTATCGAACCAGGTTGCGGCCGATTTCGATGTATGGCATGAATCGCCACAGGTATTACTGATCGAAAACGGCGAATGCAGCTATGACGAAAGTCATATCGGCATCACTATGCCTAACCTGCTGGATCAGTTACGCGGATAAAAGTATAAACTCAGGTTCAGCGGCAGCCCGGCATTTTCGCTCAAAGTAAAGATGCCGGAATTCACCTTGCCAAAGGTTACCGCCTCGCCCTGCGGTTCCACATGGATCGGGACCTCCTGCTTCTTTTTATTCAACACGTCATACACGCCTGCAGAACCGGTCTTCGGCCAGAAATACAGATTGTTATAGGTGCGCACTAAAATTTCCCCGGTTCGGGAAATAGCACTGCTGGTAATTCCACCAATTTTCAGACTCCCTAATTTCTGCGCTGTCTGCACCATTCCTCCGGTAACCACGTTGGATATCCGAAACACCAGTGTGGGATTTTCCTTGGTCAGCAAATAAATTTCCTTCCCCTGCCCAGCTATCAGGAATGCATCCGCATCATGCGATTTATTGTCCGAATACCGGAATGTAATTTTTTCAATCTCAGATACTTCACGTTTATCAAGACGTGGTTCACGTAACCTGTATATATTGTATTCCCCGCGGTTCTTGTGGTTGTCGCCAATATCTGCTATGTAAATAAATGGAGCGCCTCCATCCCCGCTCTCTACGATGGCCATATCTTCCCAATCGCGATTACTGATTCCTTCGAGAATAATTTTCGCGCCGTATTCACCCGAATGTTTTACACACAGCAATTCCGCCGGATTTCCTCCATCCTGGATCATCCACAGCCAGCCCGGATTCAGGTAACTGTCAGCAATACCCGAAACCTCACCGGGGAAGTCTGTTGACAATGAAGTAATATCCGGCTCAGTGTTAAAAATGGAGACGATACTGTCATTCTTTTTTGAGCAGCTGAATGCAAACAGGGCAACAGCAAAAAGCACAGCAACCGGCAGCACTTTCAGGGAGGGGGCAAGAGGTTTAGGTGGGAACATATGATTAAAAATATAAAACCATATGTCCCCACGAAAATATTATTCAAATACCAGCTTTTCAACTGTGTCCGCTCCCGTCTCCAGGTCGCGTACCTTCAACAGGTACAGGCCGGATTTCATGGAAGGTTGCCGCATTATGCGGATGATTTCTATTCCAGATACCACTTTTTCCGTTGAATATACCATCTGACCGGTAGCAGTAAACAACTGGACCTTATATCTTACCGGTAGCTTCGAGGAAAGCGAAATGTTCAGCATTTTCTGAACAGGGTTCGGGTAGACCTGTATTTCCTGCAGCGCATTCGCTTTCAGTTGTATCGGGTTCGAGTAACTTACAATTCCACCGGCATCTACTGCCCGGATCCTGTATTGATTCACACCTGGTTGCGGTTGCTCGTCTGTAAAACTGAATTTCTGCACTCCACCATTACCTGCCCGCACACTACCAATGGAATCAAAGACGTTGGTCGCTCCGGCCCTTCTTTCCACCACGTACCTGGTTGCCTGTCCCGGGGCCGGGTTCCACGAAAGATTATTTTTTCCGGCTGCATGTTTACCCCGGAGTTCAATCTTTCCTGCCAGCAATCCGCCGTTGCAGGTGCCTGTCACTTCATGGTAGTTCAGTCGAACCAGGCATCCATTGTTGACTGTCATCCTGCTTACATAAGTGCCGATTAATTCCGACGACAGGTAAGGGATTTCGTAAGTGCGGCTGCTGCTGACCAGGGTGCTGTCATTAGGTCCTGACTTTCTGTACCACTGGTAAGTTGCATTTGCAATGCTGTCTGCTGACAATATCACATTGGAATAGTAGCAGTCTGAACTCGCAGTAACCACCGTATTCTGCAATGGCAGTACGCTGACATCATTCAATGTCGCGTTACCGCAATAGTCGACAGCACGCAGTCGCACCAGCGAATAGATATTTCCATTGTTGATACTGAACACCGGGCTTGCCTGAGGCAGTGAAACGATGGATGGAGATGCCGGAGCACTGCCGATGATCTCATAGGTGAATGGCGGCGCGCCACCGGTTACGTTTGCTCCCACACTGAAACTATTGTTATCACACTGGTAAGAAGCAGATTTATCAAGTTGCGGATAACGGTATGGGCCAACCGTAATTGTATCAAAAGCCTTATTGTTACAGCTTCCCGGCAGGTTGTATTGCATCACGTAAGTTGCAGGTGCAAGATCCAGCCATTTGAACACCGACGTTGTGGATGTATTGTAAGGCATGTTCACTGCCAGTCCATCGCGGCTGATGATCACCGGGTTAATGGTACCAAGGTTTGACGATACGGATACCGTTAGTTCGGATGATCCATCCGGACTAACCCCTGACGGACATTTCGCAACGAGGTTCAGTGCACTATTGAAGGTACTCAGCACCGGTGCGAACTGCCTGCTGGTTTTGTTGCCGCACGCATCTTCAATTTCAACCGTATATTTTTCACCCGGCGGTAAACCAGGCAGGTTATTGACCATTAGTGAAGTGCCGGAGCCTGACTGTATTTTTACCTGCGTACCCAAATGATCAAATGTCCTGATGGTATACGGAGCGCTACCACTGGTAATGTTGATCCGCAGATTGGTAGTGTTCAATATGCAGGAAGCAATTGCATTGATATTCATATCTACCGGATCAGGAGCCGAGGTAAAACAACGGGTTATGGTTGTATCATAACATCCATCCTTAATGGCAATACAATAATCTCCGTATAGGATGTCGTTGAAAGTGCCATCTGTATTCGTAGCCACAACGGTACCGGATACATCGAGCAGTGAGTACAACGGGTTCCGCACATTGGTGACAGAAGAAATTTTTGCAGTAAATGTGGAACAGTTACGGTTTGAGATCTGTGCGCTGCCGGCAGAAGGTTGAGGAAGTGAGCCGGTAAAACAGCGGGTAATAACAGTATCATAACAGCTGGCATCATTCAGCATTTCAATACAATAACTTCCGTAAGCTATCCCCGGGAAATCGCCTGTTGTATTTGTCGCGACCACTGTACCTGACGCATCTTTCAGCGTGAATAGCGGATTGCTGAGAAATTGCCTGCCGGTCACAGATACATCAAAGCTGCTGCACTGCCTGCTGGTAATATCCGGGCTGCCAATCGACGGCCTGTCCGGAACTACGGTTATACATCGGCGGAAGAGCGTATCGTAACATACCGGGTCATTCTTGATGGTCATACAATATGTGCCGTAAGGCATTCCAGGAAAGACACCTGTATTGTTGCAACCGATCAGTATGTCCGCCGCATCATAGAGGCAATATTCGGGATTTGTGAGTCCGGCCTGTCCCGCAGCACTGATGGTCACCGAACTACATGCCTTGACCACATCCAGGTTAGCACCAATTGCCGGCGGTTGTGGCACCACATTGAAGCACCTCACAATTGTTGTATCATAACATGCGGCATCGTTGATGATGCGCATACAATAATCACCATAAGGCACATCGCTGAAATTTCCATTGCTGTTACAACCAATCAATGTACCTGATGATGTGTACAAACAGTATTGTGCATTCGAAATATTTGACTGGCCGGAGATGCTGACATCAAAATCGCCACACTGCCTGTCGCTTACAGTAACAGAAGTGGCAACCGACGGTACCAGCGGAGCTACAGTAAAGCACCTTGAAATTGTTGTATCATAGCAGGCATCTTTCACCCGGATACAATAACTGCCGACCTGGAGGCCGGTAAAGTTCCCGGTATTGTTGCAGGACAACTGCGTTCCGGAAGCATCATAAAGGCAGTAATCCGGGTTGGTGAAGTTCACCATCCCATTCACAGCTGCATCAAAAGTATTACAGTCGGTACGGTTGATATTGACGTTAGCGCCGAGTGTCGGCTTTGGCTGACTTAGGATAAAGGTCCTGCGGATAGTAGTATCATAACAATCATCCCGGACGGTAATGTAATATGATCCCTGCTGGATGGAAGTGAAGATCCCAGTTGTATTACATTCCACCTGTACATTCGACGCTGTGAACAGGCAGTAAGTTGGATTAACGAGGTTCGACTGGCCGGTGATCTGCGCGGAGAAATTGTTGCACGACTGGTTGGAGGTCGTTACCAGGTTCGCAACCGAAGGGAAGCGGTTATTGTTCCATACAACAGACCTGACATTCCCACAGCCGTCATTTGCAACCAGGGTAACCGACCGCCGGTTGCCGATAGTATGCGTGAAAGTGCGACTGCCATACCAGCTCGTGTCACCGGGTGAATTAACCACTCCGTAGTTGAAACTGTCGAAAATCGTTCCTGTCGTGTTTACATTTCCCTTACTGTCACGGAGCCTGAGATCAAAATCACCGTCCTGGCAGCTGACGCGGTCGCCGCTATGCGATTCAATCCACCAGTTATAACCGAGTATGGTAACCCGCCGGGTCTGGATACCGCCGCAGGAGTCTTTAAGCTCAATGGCGTATTCACCGCCCCTGAGACCGGTAAATGTTCCGGTCGTATTACTGGTTCCTACACCTGAAGGTGAAGGTGCGACAATTGTGTAGGTATAGGGAGCACGGCCGCCAGTCAGGCTACTGAGCGAGATGGTACCATTTCTCTGGTTCAGGCAGGTTTCGTCGGTTTTTACCAGGGTAAACCGCGGATCCACATAGGTACCGGTTACGACAACCAATGGTTTTTCTACGATACAACCAGTCGTAACATCCTGGACAATTACGGTGTAAGTCCCGGCCGACAAACCGGAAATAACCGCTGCAGAAGTGAACGGCGTATTGATGGGACCAGTCACTTTATAATTGTAATTTCCACTTCCCCCGGCTACCGCGACATTAATCGTTCCGGTGGCCATGCACCTTGATTCATGTGGCACTGTACTGGTGATTTTCAGGTTAAAACAAGGCTGGGCGACAAGTTGGGGTGCCAGGAAAAGTGCTACCAGTAAAGTAAGCAGTGTGTAGAGGTTTTTCACGATAGGCACGGTTTTAATTCATGGATATTCCCTGCGCGAAAATTGGTATTCTTCCGAAGCCCAATACCGGCGGGCGTTTTCTAGGTACACGTTCAATATTATAAACGGTTTTAAAGCAGGAGTTGGTATAACCCGACAACCTTTAAATTTGGAGGATGCAGATCAAGAAAAGCTGGTGTTTTTGGATCATGGGATTTTTACTGCCCCTGCTTTCGCATGGACAGGATTATACCTTTGCGCGACTATCAATTACTGACGGCCTCGCCTCGAATTTTGTCTATTCTGTGTGGCAGGATCCCAAAGGCTTTTTATGGCTGGGTACGGATAACGGTCTGCAGCGCTATGACGGCCGGAAAATAGTCAGCTTCTACGATCACAGCGTTCCTAACTTCCTACCTTCCCTACCGGTCCAGCAGATCCTTGACGATGAGAACGGCAGGATGTGGGTCCGGATGGGCCGAAGAGTTGGTGTATTCAATCCTTCGTCTATGGATTTCCGCGAAGCGGCAATTACCGGCATAGACGAAGCCGCGAATAATGCAGATTTCCACTTATGGAAGGACTATTACGGCAGGATATATCTCCTTATCGTGCGGCACGGAGTACTGGTTTACAACGCATCTGCAAACCGGTTTGAAAAAGGCAAATTACCTTTTTCCATGCCGGATAACTGGAAGCCGGTACAACTATTCCAGGACAAGCAAACAAGCGATACCTGGATCGCAACAGACAGCGGGCTGGTCGTTTACAATGTAAAAGCGGGAAACTGGTTCACGCACTCGAAACCTTCACCTCAATATCCTGTCCTCACTAAGCTTTCACAGCTGCGGAATGTGAACTCTGTGTATATAGACAGTAAGCGAAGATGCTGGGTAGGCTGGTGGGATTATACCAGTACATCCGGGGGACAACGTTTACTGTGCTATGATGGAACCAGTAACCAGGTGACCCGGGATTCAACGGGGTTTTACTTTTCCAGCCGTTATTACAAAGAGATACTTCACATGCAGGAATTGAGGAACGGGACACTCTGGGTCCATGGATTAAACCTGCTGGTGAAGTATGACTCCGTGCAGCAACGGCTGATGAATTTTGAGTATCCGCCGGAGGCAGATCACGGTATTCGATTTAATTATGTGTACCAGATCCTGGAGGATAATGAGAATATGCTTTGGTTCGCTACCGATAATGGGCTGTACTCAACTTCACAGGATGAATCCTGTTCGATGCGCCTGATGCTATCGAAGCAGAAGTCACCGGCGAACATCACATCCCTCCAGGAAATGAGTGATAAAGATATCTGGATCGGCACCTGGGGTCGTGGAGTTATAAGCATGACGGATACCAACCTGACTAAACCTTTTTACCGGAATATGCCGGCGGGACCGGAATACCGGCTGGTTTGGGATCTTTTATACCAGGAAGATCATAACAGGCTGTGGGCAGGCTGCCAATCGGGCAGGGTAATGCTGTTTGACACTAAGAAAAAACAATCCCTGTTTCTCAAACCTGATGCCTGTAACGGCAGAACAATCAGGGATATGGCCCTTGACAGGAATGGCAATGTCTGGCTGGGAACACAGGGCGGTCAGCTGGTTAGGTGGAAAGCAGGATCTACATTAGAAAACAGCTCGTTTGAAAAGGTTGCTGACCTGGGCACAGTTATATTCAGGCTCTATACGGATTCGGGCGGCAGGTTATGGGTGGGCACCCATGGTAAGGGACTGTATGTTTTTGATGTGAAGAGCAGCAAACAGGTTGGGCACTACAATGTTCCGGAAAACGGTGTCACAGATATTGTTCAATTGAATGACAGCATCATGGCGCTCGGCGGCGGCCAGTTGAACCTGCTCAACTTTGTAACGGGGAAGGTCAGTACACTTACGATCCGGGATGGCCTGCCTGGAAATAATATTACTTCACTTCAAACAGATATGTTCGGCCAGTTGTGGATCAGTACCAAGAACGGGCTGTGTAAATATAATCCCCGATTGAAGATCTTTACCCGGTATGACCAGCGCGATGGGCTCATTACCACGACCAGCCATGAAACATTGCTGGGTACTAATATCAGGAAAAAGAATGGCGAGCTTGTATTCGCCGGTAACCAGCACGCGGTCTTTTTTAACCCCGCATGTTTCATCAGTAAATCTGCTCCGCAGGATGTGCGCATTACCGACTTCAAACTATTCAACCAGTTCCTTCCCCCGGATTCCATCTTAAGACTTGATAAGATCCGGCTCAGGGCCGAAGAGAATTCGATCACTTTTGCGTTTGCATCACTAAGTTTTCGTCAAAGGGATAAGTTGATTTATTACTACATGCTCGAAGGCGCTGACAAGACCTGGCAACGGGCTGACTGGCGACTGATTGCCATTTACAACCTGTTGCCACCCGGGAACTATACGTTTAAAGTCAGGTGTGAAAATGAGGAAGGTATTTCCTCTCCCAATATCACTACCCTCGAACTGTTTATCAAGCCTCCGTTCTGGCGTACATGGTGGTTTATGACCCTGGCAGTGATCGCTTTGGGTGTGATTGCCTATTTCATCCATAGGTTGCGTGTAAACAGGCTGATGGCGGTGGAACGGGTCAGGAGACGCGTTGCCCGGGATCTTCATGATGATATGGGGTCAACGCTCAGCACTATCAATATCCTGAGTGAAATGGCCAAAATGAAAATCACCTCCGATACGAACTCTACCCGTGAATACATTGAAAAGATCAGTGATAACAGTACACGGATGATGGAGGCGATGGATGATATCGTATGGAGCATCAACCCGATGAATGACAACATGCAGAAGATCACGGCAAGAATGCGGGAGTTCGCAGCTTCGGTACTGGAACCAAAAGGAATTGAATACACGTTCAGGATCGGCGATCATGTGAAGGACCTGGTTCTGGACATGGAAGCCAGGCGGGACTTTTTCCTCATTTTTAAAGAAGCGGTAAACAACCTGGCGAAGTATTCACAGGCCAATAATGCCGTGATTGAGTTGTATGCAGCCAATGGCAAACTGAACCTGCACATCCAGGACAATGGCATCGGATTTGAGTCCGAAACGGCAGATAATGGCAACGGACTGACGAATATGAAAAAGCGGTCGGAAATGATGAAAGGTGACCTGAGCATAACCAGTGGGAGAAACGCCGGAACGCTTATCCGGCTGGAGGTTCCGCTGACATGATTATGTGGTTGCAGTCTTGAAATACACAGTTAATTTTACCGGGAAATCAGCAGTATGATCAAAGTGGTTATTTATGAAGACAATCCGCAACTGAGGGAAGGCCTCACTATGCTGATCAATGGAACGGACGATTTCGAAGTTTTGGCGGCATTCAAACACTGCAACAATGCTGCTGAAGAAATAGAGATTTACCAACCGGATGTGGTTTTGATGGATATAGACATGCCTGGGGCAAACGGGATTGAAGGACTTAAAGCCATCAGGCAGGTGGATTCCAGGGTGCGGGTACTGATGCTGACTGTTTTCGATGATAACAAAAATGTTTTCGAAGCACTGAAAAACGGGGCAAATGGATACCTGCTGAAAAAGACTTCACCATCACGGCTTACCGAATACATCCAGGAAGCCCACACCGGTGGTGCTCCCATGACAAGTTCAATAGCTTCGCAGGTGTTGAAAATGTTCTCGGAGATCCATTCGCCCGCCAGTGACGATTATAATTTATCGGAGCGGGAAAAGCAGGTACTGCAGCTGCTGGTAAATGGGTACAGTTACAAAATGATTGCAGCTGATATGTATATCTCGATCGATACAGTGAGATCGCACATCAAAAAGATCTACGAAAAACTACAGGTCAACTCGAAGAGCGAGGCTGTGGCCAAGGCATTCAAAAATAAAATAATCTGATCGCACAACGTTTTCAAACCGTCGCTGGTCAATCTTGCAAACCTTATCAGATGACCAGGCTGATCACTGCATTCCTTTTTGTGCTTCTTCTGAAACCCGCAGGTAGTAACTCCTGCAGCTTTATTACATTAACAGGTTCCGGTATTTCCGCTTCGCAGGAACGGATTACCGGTTCCTTCAGCGTTATTGAGAATAATGGTCCGTTCCGGGTGCTTGTTCAGCAGGGCAGGCAAACTGCGCTTACCATCACCGGCGAGACCAATATACTACCCGAAATTTCCACGGAAGTCCGGAATGGTCGCCTCTATATAGGTTACCGCAAGCAGAACCTGCGTGCCACGCACCAGGAAGTCGTTATCTCCCTTGTTGTTCCTTGTCTGACTGCGCTCGTGCAGAATGGTGATGGCAGCATTGAAGGTATCGGTGATTGGGACCGCCATGACATCAGGATCAGTAATTGCGGCAGGGGCGAGATAAATTGGAGTATGACCCAGGCTGCGTTGTTTAGTATGAGATGAAAAACGGGAAGGTCGGAAACGGAACAGGTCAATAAGTCACAGAGCGTCGATTCTCTATCACTTATTGACCTGTTCATTTATTGACTGCAAACGATGTTCGCAGTTCGATTATTTAGTTCTCCTGAACAAATCCTTTCTTCACTGCGTACATGACCAGTCCGGCCATTGACTTCGCCCCGGTTTTTGTTTTGAGTTTGTCGCGGATCGCTTCCACCGTACGTGGACTGATATCCACTATATCAGCGATTTCTTTTGTAGTTTTTTCTTCGCACATCAATTTCAGGATGCGTACTTCCTTATCAGTAAGTTGCGCATCGATGAGGCTATCCGGCTCCATTTTGCGCGTGCGCAAGCCCGTTAGCAATGCTTTGTTGGTCAATTCGTTGAAAAAGAATTCCTGCTCATAACAGGTCTTGATTGCCTGGTAAATGGTCTCCGAATCGGAGTTCTTGGTGAGATAGGAATTTGCCCCTATTTCCATGAGTTTGGAGATCATGGAATGATCATTGTGCATGCTCAGGATAATGACCTTTACATAAGGATTGATCTTACGGATCTCGGGAAGCGTGGAGATTCCATCCATGATGGGCATCTGGATGTCCAGCAGGATCACATCAGGCTCAATATGCTTCAGCAGGTTAAGTAATTGCATTCCGTTATCAGCCTCAGCCATCAGTTCAACATCTTTCTTAGCGGATAATGCAGTTTTAACCCCGGCACGGAATAGAGCATGGTCGTCAGCAATAGCTACTTTGATCGGGTTGTTGGGGTCTGGTTTTTTCATACGGTGAATTTTACGAGGGTTGCAGGCATCTGTTGGAAATGCTTACGGACTGCAATATGTGAAAAATCCTGAACATTCACTATGGTAATTATACGTAAATATACCCTTTCGGAATATACTATTACCATCGTCCCTTAATAAACTTCGGCGTCCTTATTCGTAATAAGCACTCTTCTGTTGCCGTAATTTTACGATCGGAGGAGTAAAATCCGAAAACTTAAAATTCAGCAAATCCGCTCTTGTACCAGACCGGGTCATCTGGTATTTTTGTTTCAGAAGTTGATTGACGGAATCGCAGCCTCCAACCATCCAATGTCCAGTAACAACCGTCCAGAAGTTTTTTCAATATTCTATGAACCCAACGAATCCAATGTCAATCAACTTTCTTTTCTCTTGTTTCATCCTTGAAAAACCGGCTTCCTGAATCCCGCACTCAATATATAGGGACCAGACCGACCAGCTTTTCATCCAATATCCCCACCCCAGACCGAAAGACCGCAGTCCGTTTCAGGCTTTGATTGAATTGTATTGTAGTTGATTTGAACAGCCATCCAATCCCTGTCTAAACCTCAGCTCTTTAAATGTTTGCCTGCTTTGAGAACAACCTGTGCGTAGTAGCGAAGGGGGAAAAGTATTCATTTGGTTTTAGTAATTCGTGAATGTTTATGAAACCGGTAGCCAACCTTCTCGGTTTACTTATTCAGAATTTTCAGGGCAGGCTTTTTTTAACCAGCTCCCGTAAGGGGCAAAAAAAAAGAGGGCGCCCATGACGCCCTCTTTATCATTTAATGGTATAGTGATTACTGGCCTGTTTCGCCTTCGCCACCTTCCATTTTCTTTTTCAGTTCTGCAAGCACACCCAGGTCACCCAGTGTAGCCTTCTCAACCTTACCCTGAATGTTTTTCACGGCTTTCTTGGTTTTGTCAGCTTCAGCTTTAGCTTCCTTCTTGATGGCTTCCCTTTCTTCAGCTTTCGCAGCTTCCCATGTACGGGTATGGCTTACCACGATCCTCTTTTCATTACGATCGAATTCGATCACCATGAAGGTATTCGTATCTTCTGCCTGTACCTGTGTACCATCTTCCTTATTCAGGTGACGGTTAGGAGCGAATCCTTCAAGGCCGTAAGGAAGTTGAACGATTGCACCTTTCTCATCCTTGCGGATAACGGTACCCTCATGCACTGTGCCGATAGCGAAGGTATCTTCCAGGGTATTCCATGGATCTTCTTCGAGCTGCTTATGGCCCAGTTGAAGCTTCCTGTTGTCCTTATCGATACCAAGGATCATGATCTCGATACGCTCGCCAACCTTCGTGTATTCAGAAGGATGGTTGAAGCGCTTCAGCCAGCTCAGGTCGCTGATGTGGATCATACCGCCGATACCTGGTTCCAGTTCAACGAACACACCGTAAGGAGTGATGTTTTTCACCAGGCCGTTGTGACGGCTTTCAACCGGGTATTTGTTCTCGATCTCGTTCCAGGGATCAGGAGTCATTTGCTTGATGGAGAGACTCATCTTGCGTGCATCCTTATCGAGGGTTACGATCTTAGCTTCGTACTCATCTCCAAGTTTGAAGAACTCTTTCGCATTGATCGGAGTGTTAGCCCATGTGATCTCGCTCACGTGAACAAGACCTTCAACACCAGGCATAATCTCGAGGAATGCACCGTAGTCTTCGATATTTACTACTTTACCTTTCACAACATGACCTTCTGAAACGTTTTCAGGCAGCACATCCCAAGGGTGCGGAGTCAGTTGCTTCAGGCCGAGGCTGATACGCTTTTTGTCGTCGTCGAAATCCAGTACCACAACATTGAGCTTCTGGTCCAGCTTCAGAACTTCTGAAGGATGGTTGATACGACCCCAGCTGATATCGGTGATATACAGCAGACCGTCGAGACCACCGAGGTCCATGAACGCACCGAAATCGGTGATGTTCTTGATGGTTCCTTCCAGAACCTGACCTTTTTCCAGTTTGCCCATGATCTCAGCACGTTGTGCTTCGATATCGCTTTCGATGAGCGCCTTATGCGATACAACAGCATTCTTGATGGCTTCGTTAACCTTAACCACCTTGAACTCCATGGTCTTACCCACGAACTGGTCGTAATCTGTAACAGGCTTAACATCGATCTGTGAACCAGGAAGGAAGGTTTCCATACCGAATACATCAACGATAAGACCACCTTTGGTCTTGCTGGTAACGGTACCGGTAACGATCTCACCAGTTTTATGTACTTCAACGATTTTTTCCCAGGCACGGGTAATACGCGCCTGCTTACGGCTCAGGTGAAGATGACCCTGGCGGTCTTCTTTCTCTACAACCATTACCTCAACTTCATCGCCGATTTTAAGACCTGAAAGATCACGGAATTCATTGAGGGAAATCAGACCATCGCTCTTGAAACCAATGTTCAGGACAACGTCTGTTTTAGTAAGACCTACTACAGAACCTTTAATCAGCTCACCATCAGTGATGGCTACAAAGGTCTGATCGTAAACCTTGTCATACTTTGCTTTCTCATCAGGGCTGTAAGTAGACACATTACGCTTGTCGATGCTCCAGTCAAAGTCATCATGCGCGGTTGCCTGCGCCGGCTGCTCAGGTGCATTTGTTGTCGCTGTAGTTGCTTCTGCAGGTGCAGACGCAGACTCCTGGGCTTCAGCGTTTAGTTGTTTTACAATAAAATTTTGAAACATAATCGATTCCCGATGGTTTTATTCGGGCCTGCAAAGATAGGCAAAAACCGCTGCTAATCTGGATTCTACCCCTGTAAATAATGCAGGATATCAGGCTTTAACAGGTCGTTCTGTCAGGCGGGTGGAAATAGCCAGGGCGGCAACAAATCCACTGGTCCAGGCGTGCTGGAAATTGAAACCACCGGTAACGCCATCGACGTCCAGGACCTCCCCGGCGAAAAAGAGGTTCTTATTCAACCTGCTTTCCATGGTATCGGGATCCACTTCAGCCAGGTTGATGCCCCCGGCCGTTACGAATTCCTCTTTGAATGTGGTTTTTCCCTTTACTTCGAATTCCTGGGCGCAGAGGTTTTTGATCAGCCTGTTCTGCTCCTTTGACGGCAGGTCGCTCCACCTGGTTTCGGCATTTATACCTGCTATTTCCAGATGGTATTCCCAGAACCGCTGCGGAAGGGAAAACGGGTTCCTGTTCACTACTTTCATGGCTGCTTTTTCAAACCGGAATTGCTGCAAAAAACTACGAAGGCTGTTCTCATTATATTCGGGGATCCAGTTGGTCTGTACCTTAAAATGCCAGTTCAATGCGGCAAGTTCCCTTGCTCCCCACGCACTGAGCCGAAGCACCGCCGGCCCGCTTAACCCCCAATGGGTCACCAGTACGGGTCCGCGTTCCATGAGTTTTGACCCCATGATCTTTACCTGGGCGTCGGGAATGGAAATTCCCATCAGGTTGTTGAGAATCTTATCCCCGATATTAAAGGTGAACAAAGATGGCACCGGCGATGCTGCGGTATGTCCGAGTTCCGTCAACCACTGGAACATCGCCGGTTTAGGATAGCCTCCACACGCTATACACACAAAATCCGCCTTATAGTTTTCGCTGCCGCAGTCGACCTGCCATAACTCACCGATACGGGAAAGCTTTTTTACTTCCTGGTGAAGCAGTACCTGCACGCCTCTTCGGGTTGCAGCGTCAAGCAGGCAACTGATGATAGTGCCCGAATCGTCTGAAACCGGGAACATCCGACCATCTTCTTCCGTTTTGAGCTGCACTCCCCTTTTTGCAAACCAGCTGACGGTTTCTTCAGGACTGAAGTGAACAAATGATTTCTTCAGGAACCTCTCCCCTCTCGGGTACCTTTTCACCAGCTGATGCCGGTCAAAACAGGCATGGGTGACATTGCACCTGCCGCCACCGCTGATCCTTACCTTGGATAATAGTTTGTTGCTTTTTTCGAGGATGATGACTTTCAGCCCGGGATTTTTTTCTGCTGCATTAACAGCACAAAAAAAACCGGCCGCTCCTCCGCCGGCTATGATAAGTGTCTTTCCCTGCATGAACGCAAATTTACTCGTAATCCAGCCATTTCCCGTTCCAGGTAAACCCCGGGATCTGGAAATAATGCAATCGCCATTCTTCGCCTAGAGTACCACAACAAAATTTACATTCACCCTCAAACCATTGCTCACTTCCGTCAGGAAAGGTTGCCATGTATCTCATTTCACCAAGCGCATAACCCATACCGAAAAGTTCATCCGTCCATTTAACCTCTATACTATGAAGATTGTATTCGAGAGATTGGACAGAAGAGAATTTACCTGCTTCCAGAATCATGTGCCGGATCAGCGATTCCTGGGTTACCATGTTCCCTCCCGGTTGCACAGGGTGTTCTTCAATTAATTCTTTCGGATTCCGCCATTGTAATTTTTCCCAGCCATACAGGAAAGACATTATCACTCCCCTTATGTCTTCCTCCGGTTCAAAATGAAAATCTTCATAACAGAAAATTCCGACCATTCCGGGCATGCGGACATCCTGCATTTCGAAAGGAAACAGTTCTTCTGTTATGAACTTATACATGTGCCGGGGAGGGTAATCACGAATGCTGACAAGAGACAGATCATTTCCTTCGAGGACCGCATAAAGTTTTTCAAGTTCCGCGTCAATTGCGTCATCCGCAATCTCATCCGAATGAGGAACCAGGGGCCGGCCAACAAAGTCAAACACCGAAATGAGCGGGGCCTCTCGCTCCATTTCTTCGACCTTGCGAACCATTTTGAGAAAATTGTTTTCGACCTCCGGAGGAATGTCGGCGAAATCCATGAATTCAGCGCCAAACTCAGCCTGCATGGCAAGTTTTAAAATGTCATTTTCGATGCGCAGTTGTGCATTGTCCATAAGTTCTGTTTTTTGGTAACAATGCAAACATGGAAAAAAAATAATTGCTGGTCAGGAGTGAAAACACCCTTTATGCGCAGGCCATTAAGGCGACTCAATAGGCGTCGTAAAGGTTGGCGTTTTTCTTTTCTTCCGCTTCGATTTCTTCAAAGGAGGAAAGTACATCGGCCTTGCCTTTGCGGACACAAATAGTATGCTCGTAGTGAGCGGCAGGCTTGCCATCCTTGGTCTTGACAGTCCACCCGTCTTCTTCATACCATACTTCTTTCACGCCCATATTGATCATCGGTTCAATTGCAATTACAAGCCCGTTCTGCAACTTGGGGCCGCTGCCTCTTTTGCCGAAATTGGGAACCTGGGGATCTTCATGCAGCTTACGGCCAAGGCCATGACCAACCAGTTCGCGAACCACGCCATATTTGTGTTTCTTCTCGGCATAATCCTGGATGGCAAAGGAAATATCACCAACACGGTTTCCAGCAACCGCTTTTTCAATTCCGAATTGCAACGAATCCTTGGTAACCCGCAGGAGCCGCTTTACTTCATCATCAATTTCACCGATTGCGAATGTGTATGCACTATCGCCATGGAACCCGTTTTTAAACACGCCAACATCCACAGAAACGATATCACCATCCTTTAGGGGAACGTCATTGGGAAAGCCATGGACTACAGCATCATTTACACTGATACAGCAGGTGAACGGGTAACCTTTGTAATTCTTGAACGAGGGGGTCGCCTGGTGATCGAGGATGAACTGTTCCGCAAGAGCATCCACCTGCAGGGTGGTCATTCCCGGTTTAAGTGCCCGGGCTACTTCTGCCAGTGTCTTACTTACGAGCAGGGCGCTTTCGCGCATCAATTCAACTTCGGTGGACGTTTTATAATAAACCATGAGTAAATGTGAAAAGCAAAATTATTAATTAAATGTTTCACGCAATCGGCCAGGTCATATTGCAGATAACATAAAAAACCCGGCAAAGTTAAGGTTTTGCCGGGTTTGCAGTATCATCAGAGATGAATGTTAGATTGTTGTTGTGGAAACAGCCTGGCGTCCCTGGATGCGTCCGCTCTTCATGAGACCATCATACTGGCGCATCAGCAACTGTGTTTCGATCTGCTGAAGCGTATCGAGGATTACACCAACCATGATGAGAAGGGATGTACCACCAAAGAAGGAAGCAAATCCTTGTGTGATGCCTACACGCTGTGCGAATCCCGGAAGGATACCAACTACAGCAAGCAGTACCGCACCTGGAAGGGTGATCCTGTCCATTACCGCACCAATATAATCAGCTGTCGGCTGACCCGGTTTAACGCCGGGGATAAACCCATTGTTCCGTTTCAGGTCTTCAGCAATCTGCTTGGGGTTAAAGATAAGGGCAGTATAAAGGAAGGTGAAAGCAATTACGATCACTGCGTAGATCACCATATGCCATGCATCGCGTGGATCAGAGAAGATCTTGGCAATTCCCTGGCCAGACTCAAAGCTTGTATAAGAGAACAATGTCGGCAGGAACATGATCGCCTGCGCGAAGATGATTGGCATAACACCTGCTCCGTTCACTTTAAGGGGAAGGAACTGGCGTGCACCACCGAACTGTTTGTTACCGATAATCTGCTTTGCGTATTGCACCGGGATCTTACGTACACCCTGAACCAGGATGATAAGTCCCATGATGATTGCAACCAGCACTGCGATTTCAATGATGAAGATAAGGAGACCACCACCACCGCGGTTGCTCTTTGCCGCCCATTCCTGGATGGCTGACTGCGGCAGACGGGCAAGGATACCCACCATGATGATCAGTGAAGTACCGTTACCGAGACCTTTGTCAGTGATCTTTTCACCGAGCCACATCACGAACAGTGTACCTGCTGTAAGAACAATAGTAGTTGACAACCAGAAAAACGGAGCATAGCTTTCAAGCATTGCTGCGCTGTTTACCTGGCGAAGGTAGGCGACATAAGCACCTGCCTGTACTGCGGTAACAGCAACAGTCAGGTAACGGGTCCATTGGTTGATCTTTTTTCTGCCGCTTTCTCCTTCCTTCTGCACTTTCTGCATCTGCGGAACCAGGATGGTCATCAGCTGCATGAAAATCGAAGCGGAGATGTAAGGCATGATACCAAGGGCAAAAATGGATGCCTGTGAAAATGCTCCCCCGGCAAATGCGTCGATCAGTCCGAGCGCGCCGGATTTAGCGCTGGTCAGGTCAATTTTGGATGGATCGAGACCGGGCAGTACGATATGTGCACCGATACGATAAATGAGAATAAGCAGCAGTGTAGTTATGATTTTACTCCGTAACTCCTCAATGCTCCAGATATTCTTCAGCGTCTGAATTAATTTCTTCACGGGTTTTCTGAAATTTTATTGAGCCTCAAAAAAAAAGACGCATTTCACCAATGCGTCCGGCAAGATAAGAAAAATTACTTCACAATTTCAATGGTTCCACCCGCAGCTTCGATAGCAGATTTTGCCTTGTCGCTGACAGCGTTCACTTTGAATGTAAGTTTTGATTTCAGTTCTCCGTTACCCAGGATCTTCACGTTATCGGTCTGGCTAATCAAACCATTGATATACAGATTCTCCAGGCTGAATTCGGTAATTCCGTACTTTTCTGCGAGCTGCTCGATCTGGCCGAGGTTAAATACGCGGTATTCAACACGGTTGATATTGTTAAATCCACGCTTGGGGATACGACGCTGGATTGGCATCTGTCCACCTTCGTGAGCTCTTTTGCTGGAATAACCTGCGCGGCTCTGACCACCTTTGTTACCTTTTGTAGATGTACCACCCTTACCGGATGCTTCACCACGACCTAAACGTTTTTCCTTATGAGTTGCGCCTGATGCAGGCTGAAGATTGTGCAGTTTCATTATTTCCTGATTTTTGACTTAACGGGGAATCACCCCTCGCGATTAAATTATTTGTTGACCTGCGATTAGTTGATAAGTGAATAAGTCAATAGGTGAATAAGAACTACTCACCTATTGAATCATTAATTTATTCAGATCTCTTCAACTTTCACCAGGTGTTCTACGGTGCGAACCATTCCGAGGATCTGCGCAGTTGCTTCAACCTCTTTGGAAGCGTTCATTTTCTTAAGACCGAGCGCTTTCAGCGTAAGCTTCTGGCGTTCCGGCCTGTCAATAGCACTCTTAACTTGTGTGATCTTGATCTTTTTCATTGCGATATATTTCTTGTTAACAGGTTATTGATGTTAACAGATTATCCATTAAATACTTTCTTCAATCCAACCGTGCGGGTCTTCGCAACCTGGATAGGTTCACGCAAAGTAGCAAGTGCCTTAACGGTTGCCTTCACCACGTTGTGCGGGTTAGCAGAACCGAGGCTCTTTGCAAGAACGTCTGTGATACCAGCGCTCTCCAGAACAGCACGCATGCTGCCTCCGGCGATTACACCCGTACCGTGTGCAGCAGGCTTGATGAGTACTTTAGCAGCACCTTCTTTGGCCAGCTGGTCGTGAGGAATGGTACCGTGCATAACAGGAACCTTGATCAGGTTCTTCTTAGCATCTTCGATACCCTTGGTGATAGCTTCCTGCACTTCTTTTGCCTTACCGAGTCCGTGACCGACAACGCCATTTTCGTTACCAACCACTACCAGAGCAGAAAAGCTGAATGCACGTCCACCCTTCGTAGTTTTTACCACGCGGTTGATGGCAACCACTTTCTCCTTCAGTTCCAGGTCACCTGCTTTAACTCTGTTTAAAATTGATTTTGCCATTTATTGCAGAAATTAAGATGTGTTATTATTGATGATTGTAAAAGGAATTAGAATTGAAGACCTCCTTCGCGGGCGCCATCAGCAACAGCCTTAACGCGACCATGATAAAGGTTTCCTCCACGATCAAATACTACAGAATTGAAACCGAGATCACCTGCTTTGCGTGCGATAACAGCACCAACCAGCTTACTCTTTTCTGACTTAGTACCTTTTTGAGCCAGGATGTCCTTATCGCGGGTTGAGGCCGCTGCAAGGGTAACACCGTTTACATCATCGATCAGCTGAACATACGTTTCAGCATTGCTGCGGAATACGGCAAGACGTGGTTTTCCCGCAGTTCCGGCAATTTTCTTGCGGATACGGTACTTGATCTTTTGTCTCCTGATAGCTTTCGTTTCCATTATATTCTGTTTTATATTCCCGATACTGCCGGGAACAATCTGTTATTACAATTTATTATTTACCAGCTGACTTACCTGCTTTCTTACGAACCACTTCACCAACAAAGCGAACACCTTTTCCTTTGTATGGCTCAGGCTTACGCAGGCTGCGGATCTTTGCAGCTACCTGGCCCAGCAGTTGTTTGTCTGAACTTTCCAGGATGATCTTGGGGTTCTGACCTTTTTCAGTAAGCGTGGCAACTTTCAGTTCCTTGGGAATTTCGAAAATAATATTGTGGGAATAACCAAGAGCGAGGTCGAGGGTATTACCGGTATTGGCGGCTTTGAAACCCACACCCACCAGTTCCATCTCAGCCTTGAAACCATCGGTTACGCCTTTAACAAGATTGGCAACCAGGGCACGGTAAAGACCGTGCATAGCGCGGTGACGGATCTGGTCTGTCGGACGGTTGATCACTACTTCACTATCTTTTACTTCAACAGTGATATCGCGATCGATCGCCTGCTTCAGTTCGCCTTTAGGGCCTTTTATGGTAATCACATTATCCTTTCCAACAGTAACGGTAACTCCTGCGGGAACTGTAACGGGCTTTTTACCTATACGTGACATACAAAATAAGTTTTGATGTTTTATTATTTGTTTGAGGTTGAGATCGGTCAGCCGGGTATAGGACGACTTAATGTATCAGCAACCCGTTTATATATCGATTGCGCAATGTTGCCATTGCGCAATTAATGCTCTTAGTAAATATAACAAAGCACCTCACCGCCTACATTCTGCGATTTGGCTTCCTTATCGGTCATCACACCTTTTGAAGTAGAGATGATTGCTACACCGAGACCATTCTTCACACGTGTGAAGTCAGCCGGCTTTGCATACTGGCGCAGACCCGGACGGCTAACCCTTTCCAGAGACTGGATAGCAGGTTGCTTGGTGGACGGATCATACTTCAGGGCGATTTTGATGAGACCTTGCTTATTGTCTTCCTCGAACTTGTACTTCAGGATATAACCTTTATCGTACAGGATCTCGGTGATGCGCTTCTTCAGGTTTGAAGCGGGGATTTCTACGATTCGGTGTCCTGCCATCTGTGCATTACGGAGGCGGGTCAGAAAGTCTGCTATAGGATCAGTAACCATTGCTGTAAATGAGTTGTTTTAAAATGTGTTTACAATGCGATATCCTACCTGATATCAACAAGTATAGAATTACCAGCTGGCTTTTCTTACGCCGGGAATCTTACCAGCAAGTGCCATGTCGCGGAACATAACCCTGGAAAGACCGAAATAGCGCATATAACCTTTCGGACGACCAGTAAGCTGGCAACGATTTTTCAGACGAACAGGGGAAGCGTTGCGGGGAAGGGAATCCAATGCCTGGAAGTCGCCTGCAGCTTTCAAAGCAGCACGCTTCTCAGCATACCTTGCTACTAATGCTTCTCTTTTCCTTTGTCTGGCTTCTACCGATTTTTTAGCCATTGTTTTATTTAATTAAAAAGTAATTTATTAAGCGTTTTCACCTTTCTTAATGTTGCGGAAGGGCATGCCGAGCTCTTTCAGGAGTTCGTAAGCTTCTTCGTTAGTGTTCGCAGTTGTAACGAAGGTGATGTCGAGACCAGTGATCTTATTTACCTTGTCGATGTCGATCTCAGGGAAAATGATCTGCTCGGTAACACCCAGTGTGTAGTTACCACGGCCGTCGAAAGCTTTTTCGCTTACGCCTTTGAAATCACGTACGCGGGGCAGTGACACGGCGATCAGGCGGTCCAGGAATTCATACATCTTCTCACCGCGGAGGGTAACACGCGCACCGATGGGCATGTTCTTACGCAGTTTGAAGTTGGAGATATCCTTCTTCGACATAGTAGCAACGGCTTTCTGACCGGTAATGGTAGTCAGCTCATCTACAGCGATATCCACCAGTTTCTTATCTGCAACGGCACCATTAACGCCACGGTTGAGGCAGATCTTGGTCAGCCTGGGGGCCTGCATAACAGTGCTGTAGGCAAATTTTTTCATTAAGGCAGGTACAACTTCTTTCTTGTACTTGTCTGCCAGACGCGGAGAATATTTAACGGTACTCATTACTTAATTACCTCCCCTGATTTTTTTGATACACGAACTAGCTTACCTTCTTCACGGGTACGCTTAACCTTGGTAGCAGCACCAGCTTTAGCATCCCACAACATAATGTTGGAGATATTGATGGAGGCTTCCTTCTTGACAATACCACCTTTGGTATTCTGGGCAGAAGGTTTTGTGTGCTTGGTGACGATATTCACGCCTTCAACAACCACACGGCCTTTGTCAACGATCACTTCCAAAACCTTACGTGGTTTTTTCAGGTCTTTATCATCGCCGGCAATTATTACCACCGTGTCGCCCTTTTTAATGTTGTATTTCGCTTTGAATCTTGTGCTCATGTAGATTCTGTTTATCTATTTTTCACTTTTGTTTCCAGCCCGTGCACCCAATCGGGGCGCAAAGGTACGATTATAATACTTCCGGAGCAAGAGAAATAATCTTCATATATCCCTTGTCGCGCAGTTCCCTGGCAACTGGCCCGAAAATACGTGTACCGCGTGGTTCATCCGAGTTGTTCAACAACACTACGGCGTTGTCATCGAAACGGATGTAAGAGCCGTCTTTGCGGCGGAGTTTGTTCTTGGTACGAACGATTACCGCTTTAGTTACGGTACCTTTTTTAATACCGCCTGCAGGAATGGCATCTTTAACAGTTACCACGATCTTGTCGCCAATTTTGGCATAATCCTGCCCGCTGTTACCCAGCACGCGGATAACCAGTACCTCTTTGGCTCCACTGTTATCAGCTACATTCAATCTGCTTTCTTGCTGAATCATCTTAAATTAGTTTAGTCAATTAGTAATGTAAAACAGAGGGATTACTTCACTTTTTCCAGCACTTCCACCAGTCTCCAGCGCTTTGTTTTGCTGAGGGGACGGGTTTCCATGATGCGCACCATATCTCCGATGCTGCACTCGTTCTTTTCGTCGTGTGCATGGAACTTGGTGGTTTTCTTCACGAACTTACCGTAGATAGGGTGTTTTACTCTTCTTTCCACAGTAATAGTGATGGTCTTTTCCATTTTATTACTGATTACCACCCCGATCCTTGTTTTACGCAAATTTCTTTCAGCCATTGTTATTCGTTTTAGCTTATTCGCTTGTTGTGTAAAGCTGGTTACTGCAATCAGGCAGTAGCCAGTTTTTTGGTTAATTCCGTTTTCAGGCGGGAAACATCCCTGCGCAGGTCGCGGATGCTCATGGGATTCTCCAGCGGAGTGATCGCATGGGCGAATTCCAGCTTCTTCAGACGCATTTCATCCTCCTGGATACGCGCCTTCAGATCAGCCACACTCATGTCTTTCAGGCTCTTAACGAAATCGATTTTCTTTGACATCGTATACTCGATTTTTGTTTTTAAGGAATGTTATGACTGCAGCTCCCTGCGAACCACAAACTTAGTTTTGATCGGCAGCTTTTGTGCAGCCAGTTCCATTGCTTCTTTGGCAACTTCTTCTGTCACACCATCGCATTCAAACAAAATGCGACCTGGTTTTACCACGGCAGCCCAATGGTCAGGGTTACCTTTACCTTTACCCATCCTTACTTCGGCTGGCTTCCGGGTAACTATTTTATCAGGGAAAATACGGATCCAGACATTTCCTTCACGCTTCATGGAACGTGTCATTGCCTGACGGGCACTTTCGATCTGGCGATCGGTCATCCATACTGTTTCCAGCGCCTTCAGACCGAATGAACCAAATGACAGGTTAGTACCGCGCTTTGCATCGCCCTTTACAGGCATCTTCTGCATTTTCCTGTGCTTCGTTCTTTTAGGTTGTAACATCTTTAATCAATTTGGAAATTTGAAAATGTGAAAATGTGAATCTTGACATCCGCACATTTTCATCTTTGCACATTATTAATTTAATTTCTACGGTCCCTTCTGTCTCCTGCTCCACGGCCACCACGGTCGCCTCCTCCTCTCCTGTCGCCACCACCACGGTGATCACGACGGTCATCATCACGGCGCTCACGACGGTCGCTCAGGCCACCTTCTTTACCACCGATGAAGTTGGGGTTCAGGTCACGCTTGGCAAGTACTTCACCTTTACAGATCCATACTTTGATACCGATCTTACCATATACGGTAAGGGCAAACACGTTTGCGTAATCGATGTCCATACGGAGAGTATGCAGCGGGGTACGACCCTGCTTAATCTCTTCAGTACGGGCAATCTCGGCACCACCCAGACGGCCGCTCACCTTGATTTTGATTCCTTCTGCTCCCATACGGAGTGCAGAGGCGATCGCCATCTTGATAGCACGCTTATAGTTGATACGGTTTTCGATCTGCTTGGCAATTGTATCTCCAACAATGTTGGCATCAAGCTCCGGGCGACGGATCTCCAGGATGTTGATCTGGACATCATCCTTACCGGTCAGCTTCTTCAGCTCTTCCTTAATACGATCAACCTCATTACCACCTTTTCCTATGATGATACCAGGCTTGGAAGTATGGATGGTAACGATCAGTTTACCAAGCGTACGCTCGATAACGATCTTGGAGATACCTCCCTTATTAATTCGCGCGTTGAGGTAAGTGCGGATCTTATGATCTTCGATCAGCTTGGTGGAGTAATCCTTCTTACTGCCAAACCAGTTGCTTTCCCAACCGCGGATGATTCCCAACCTTGCACCAATAGGATTTGTTTTCTGACCCATTTGTTTGGTATATTAAGTTTATCGATTGAATTATTTAGAATCTACAACTACTGTTACGTGATTGCTGCGCTTGCGGACGCGATAACCACGACCCTGCGGAGCGGGACGCATACGCTTAAGCGTTCTTGCGCCATCAACGAAAATGGTCTTTACCACCAGGGTGGTCTCATCGCCACCTTCATTTGCCTGCTTCCAGTTGCTGATTGCACTTACAACCAGTTTACGGAGGGGAACGGCCGGGTGCTTGGCATTGTGCTCGAGCACCGCCAGCGCCTTCTCAACTTCCATTCCACGCACCAGGTCAGCCAGCAAACGCATCTTTCTGGGTGATGTGGGGTAATTTTTCAGTTTTGCTACTGCTTCCATGTTTATAAGATTCTTTCATCCACCGAAGCTTTAACGTAGGTGGATTATTTATTAATTACATTTTTTTACTTGAGTGTCCCTTGAAGTTGCGGGTAGGAGCAAATTCTCCCAGCTTGTGACCCACCATGAACTCCGTTACATATACCGGGATGAACTTGTTACCATTGTGCACGGCAAAAGTGTGACCCACGAAATCAGGAGTGATGGTAGAGCGGCGGCTCCATGTTTTGATAACACCTTTCTTGGATTTACCGTCGGTCATATCCAAAACCTTCTGCTCCAGTTTTACGTCTACGTAAGGACCTTTTTTAATTGAACGAGCCATATCTAAATTTTAGCTTGTAGATTGATGATTGATGATTTAGGCTAACTTCTTACCATTCTTGCGTTGGATAATCAGTTTATCAGAACCTTTATGCTTACGTGTCTTCAGACCTTTTGCATACTTACCGGTCCTGCTTCTCGGATGACCTCCGGATGCCCTACCTTCACCACCACCCATCGGGTGATCAACAGGGTTCATGGCCACACCACGGTTACGCGGCTTGATACCTTTCCAGCGGTTCCTACCAGCCTTACCCATGCTCTGCAGGCTGTGATCGCTGTTGGAAGCAACACCAACTGTAGCATAGCAGTTGATCAGCACTTTCCTCAGTTCCCCTGAAGGCATTTTCAATACAGCATATTTTTCTTCCTTGTTGCTCAGCTGTGCAGAAGTACCTGCGCTACGCGCGATCTTTCCACCCTGGCCAGGCTGCATTTCGATGTTGTGAACAACAGTACCGAGAGGCATGTTCTTCAGCATCAGGGCGTTACCAAGCTCAGGAGCTACGGCATCACCACTGAGAACTTCAGTGCCTACCTGCAGGCCCTGCGGAGCAATGATATATCTCTTCTCACCATCTGCATAATTCAGCAGCGCGATGAATGCAGAACGGTTCGGATCGTACTCGATAGAAGCAACCTTTGCAGGAATGTCTTTCTTGTTACGCTTGAAATCAACAATACGGTACTGCTTGGCATGACCGCCACCAATGTAGCGCATGCTCCTGCGGCCCTGGGCGTTACGGCCACCGGTACCGTTCTTTTTCTCAAGCAGGCTTTTTTCCGGAGTATCTGTTGTGATCTCCGCGTACGCGTTCCCGATTCTCCAACGCGTTCCCGCCGTCATCGGCTTATACTTTCTTAATGCCATCTTTATTTGATTTTACTGCGAACTTCTCAGCGTCGCTTACTTTAATGTTGTGTTGATTAAACTGCTCCGTACAGATCAATTGTTTCTCCTTCTGCAACCGTTACCAGTGCCTTCTTAAAGGCTGGCTTACGGCCCTGGATAAAACCTGCTTTTGTAAAGCGGGTCTTGTTCTTTCCGGGAATCACAGAAGTATTCACGTCCACAACAGTAACACCGTAAAATGTTTCTATTGCTTTCTTGATCTCCAGCTTGTTTGCCTTCCTGTTAACCTTGAAAGCAAAGCGGCGCAGGCTTTCCTGCTGGGAGTTTGCCTTCTCAGTCAAAATCGGCTTTATCAGAATTTCAGAAAGTTTCATTTCTTACTTTTTATTAATGTGATGATTATGCGTTTTCTTCTTCTGTTTCAGTGAAAACCTTTGCTACGCTTTCACTCAGTATCAGCACCTGTGCATTAACGATATCGAAAGTATTCATATCGCTCAGCACTGTTCCCGCTACTGAAGGGATGTTGCGAAGGCTCAGGTAAACGTTCTCACCATTTTCAGGAAGAACGAACAGGGTTTTCTTACCGGCAATGTTCAGCGCTTTCAGAACACCAGTGAAAGTTTTGGTCTTAGGCGTTTCAATCGCCAGGTCCTCAACGATCACAATTGCATTTTCTTTCGCCTTATAAGCAAGAGCCGACATTTTAGCCAGGTCCTTCACTTTACGGTTCAGCTTGAAGCTGTAATCACGCGGCTTGGGTCCGAAGATGGTACCACCACCTTTATACAGGGGGTTACGCAGGTTACCTTTACGGGAACCACCGGTACCTTTCTGGCGGTGCAGCTTACGGCTGGCACCCTTAACTTCCATCCGGGTCTTAACTTTATGTGTACCCTGGCGCTGTGCAGCCAGGTATTGCTTTACAGAAAGATAGATCACGTGATCGTTCGGCTCTACACCGAAGATCTCTTCCGGTAACTCAATGGTTCTTCCGGTTTTCTTTCCTTGTATATCTAATACATCTACTTGCATCGTACTTCAGATTAAATGGTTTACTTCTGGATAAAAACGATAGAACCAATATGGCCCGGAACGGATCCGCTAACCAGGATATAATTTTTATCAGGGAATACTTTCAGGATTTTCAGGCCCTTCATCTTCACCCGCTCATTACCCATACGGCCGGCCATGCGCATGCCCTTCATAACGCGTGATGCGTCAGAAGAGTTACCCAGAGAACCTGGAGCACGCTGACGGTCGTGCTGACCGTGAGATGCTTCACCGACACCACTGAATCCATGGCGCTTTACAACACCCTGGAAACCTTTACCCTTGGTATTACCTACCACATCAACTTTATCGCCTTCAGCGAAAATTTCTGCAGTTACAGTTTCCCCAAGTGCTTTTTCTATTGAGAAATCGCGGAATTCTTTTACAAAACGTTTGGCAGCAGTCTGTGCCTTTGAGAAGTGATTTGTTTCGGCTTTTGTAGCGTGTTTTTCTTTTTTGTCGCCGAATGCGAGTTGAAGTGCATCGTACCCGTCAGACTCTTTGGTCTTTACCTGGGTAACTACACATGGACCAGCTTCAATGATGGTGCAGGCCGTTTGCCTTCCATCGGGACTGAAGATGCTGGTCATCCCAATCTTTTTTCCAATAATTCCTTTCATTTAATTACCATTTGCGCCGCATGGTTAAAAGGACAATCCAACTGTCTGCCTTTGCTGGCAGTTGATTGATGGACTTCAATCCCCGTTTGCTATTGACCTTTTCCGTTTGTACCCCCCGAAGCTTCAGCGTAGGAGGTGGTTTAAATCCACCTTCGCTAAAGCGCTTCGGTGGACGATGGAAGTACCAATAGTAAACAAACCCTGAACGGCTTGTTCATATTTACTTTTACTAATTAATGGATGACAAAGGATTTCTCAAAGGATTTGCCTTCTCACCCAACCCCAGCGCTCTTTTCTCCCGCATGAACGGAATTGAGAGTTAGGGCAGTTATTTATAAGAACTAATTTCGTTTTTCAGCGAACCTGTTACGCTTTGATCTCCACTTCTACTCCTGAAGGCAGGTCCAGTTTGCTCAGTGCATCTACAGTCCTTGAAGAGGAAGTGTAGATATCCAGCAGGCGCTTGTGCGTGCAAAGCTGGAATTGTTCACGGGCCTTCTTGTTCACGTGGGGAGAGCGCAGTACGGTGAAAATCTTCTTCTGGGTGGGTAAGGGAATAGGACCTGTTACCACCGCACCGGTGCTACGTACTGTTTTAACGATCTTCTCGGCAGATTTGTCTACCAGGTTGTGATCGTAAGACTGCAATTTTATTCTGATTCGCTGTGACATACCTATTATCCCAAATATTTAATTGGGAGTGCAAAGGTAACGGTAGTTTTGTTTTTTCCAAAAAATTATGAGGGAAAAGTAAAAATTTTAAAGGGAAAAGTAAAAAAGATGCCCGTGGATGGTGTGTTTCACGCCAGGGTTGGCCGGAAAAGTTACCAGAACGAAGGTTTCACGGGTGTCACTTCGGGAGCCTTTTAATAAGAGCAACCACTAAATATACGACCAGGCCGATCGTCAGGATAGCTGCTAGTACCGGGACCAGCAGACTTGCGATAGTTCCGCCAGCAGCGGCCAGGTTCTCGCCGGTAGCCAGTACGGCATTGCCGGTTCCGGCTGTGGTCTTGGTACTCAGCAGGCGCAGGAACCCCGTTCCGGCCTGGATTATGCCCGCAGTTCCTCCACCGGCTATCAAGCCAAGGCCCCACCGTAAAAGTGGATCCATACCCCCAAGCGGCAGGAACGATGCTGCCAGCACCGTTCCTGCCACTACTGCGAGAGGGGTTGCAATTGCGTCGAGCAGGTTATCCACGAAAGGAATGTAATAAGCCAGCACTTCGAGCACGGCGGCTGTTCCGAAGCTGATGATCGCCGTCAGGCCAGCCATCCACTGCATCTCCGGGTTCAGGGGGATCCAGCCGAAATAAGCCGCCACCGACGCTCCAAGCAGGGGCAGGAATACCCTGAACCCGCAACAGGCACTCAGGGCAATTCCCAGGCAAACCGCGCTGATGATCGGATACATGGCTGATTATTTACCTCCCGGCGGACAGTTCTGCCTCAGGAAGTTGGTATATAATGTCCTCAGGTGTTCTATTGTTCCTTCCCCTTCTGAAATGCTGTGGGTACGGTTGGGGTAACTCATAAGCTGGAACTGCCGGTTGTTCCGGATAAGCTCGTTTATCAGCATTTCCGCATTGTTATAGTGCACATTATCATCTCCCGTTCCATGGATATAAAGAAGCTTGCCGACCAGGTTTTTGGCATAAGTCAGGGGCGAACCTTTTATAAAATCGTCCCGGTTTTCCTGTGGCAGGCCCATATACCGCTCCTGGTAAATATTGTCATAGGTAAGCTGGTTACCTACTGCCGCTACCGCAATGCCGGTTTTATAGATCTCAGGGAACTGGAACATCAGGTTGAGCGTGGCTGAACCGCCGCCGCTCCAGCCCCATACAGCCACCCTGGACGAGTCGACATAGGACCATTTCAGCACTTCCTTTGCCGCCATCGCCTGGTCCCGGGTATTGACCAGCCCGATCTTCCGGTACACAATCTTCCTCCATGCCCTGCCTTTGGGGACCGGCGTTCCCCTGTTGTCAACAGACACATAAATGTAACCGTCACCTGCCATATCACCATTGTAGAGGAAATTCTGGCCGATGCCATAGGTGTCTTTCACCGTCTGGCCCCAGGGTTCCGTGTATACATAAAACACAACGGGATACTTTTTGGATGGATCAAAATTTTTTGGCTTTGCCACCCAGGCGTCCATCTCCACTCCTTCTTCGGTCCGGATCTTAATGAATTCGACACCGGGTGACTTCGGACGGGAAGTGGCCAGCAATTCACTTATGGATTTACTTCCTTTCAGGGGCTTCCCGTCTTTCACGCTGATCCATTCCTCAGCCGGGGTGGTATAGTGGTTGTTGAACTGGTGTTTTGCATATAAGGCTCCCGGTGAAATATTGTATTCATGGGTTCCCGGTTGGTCGGCGGGGGTAACTCTTTCAGCTTTGCCTTTACCATCAAGCCTGGAACGATAGAGATACAATTGGGTGGCATTTTCGGGTGATGCGAGGTAGTACAAATAGTTACCCGGTTCGTCAATAGCCACGAGATCCATGATATCCAGGTTCCCTTTGGTAACAAGCGTCTCCTTACCTCCATCCCGGCTGATCCGGTAGGCATGACGCCACCCGTCCTTCTCACTTACCCACAAGAACTCCTTACCACTTTTCAGCCAGTCCCACCGGCCATTTGCATAGTCCTGGTCCCACGATGGCAGGATATCTATCCACGCACTGTCCCTTTCTTCATAGATCAGCTTAGCATTGCCGGTAGCGGCATTCACCTGGAATAACCGGGAATGCTGCTGCTTGCGATCAAGGTGCTGCACAATCACTTCATCGGTACCTGGTACCCATTCCATTCTCGGCGCATAACTGCCCAGTTTTTCGTCGTAAGGCAGGTTCATCCATTTTGTACCGGCAGCATCAGCACTCACCACTCCAATCCGGAAAGGGGAAGGCTTCTCTCCTGCCACCGGGTACTCTACCGGAACAGCTACCGGGTAGATCGAATCGGTGTTGTTCACCATCAGGTAGTCTTTAGTACCTGTTGCATCTATTTGCCAGAAGGCTATTTTTTTGCTGTCAGGACTCCACCTGAATCCATCACGGCAGAAGAACTCTTCTTCATATGCCCAGTCGAATGTACCATTGATCAGTTTTCGGCTACCGTCAGTCGTTAGCTGGGTTATCCTGTTGTTTGACAGGTCTTCGGAGTAAAGGTTATTACCTGAAACGTAGGCAATCTTCTTACTATCGGGTGAGAACTTTGCAAACATCAGTGATGACCCGGGCAGGGACGCTCCTGCGCGGGTTACTCTTTTTGTGGCGATATCGTACACATAATAATCACCCTTTGTCCAGTAGCGCCATACCCTGCGCGAATTGGTGTAGATCAGCACTTTTTGCCTGTCGGCCGAAAACGAATAACTGATTACAGTCAGCGGGTTGGCGGAGCCTTCTGGTTTCAGGTCATCCTTATTGATAAATACAGATGTTTCCCCGCCGGGTAACTCTGTAAATGTAATTGACCCGTCTTCCGAATGCTGGTAATAGCCTTTGCCATCAGCAGCCCACTGGAAACCATTTTGCGCGCCGGCAATACCGGAAAAAAATAACGAAAGAAACAATACCAGGTACCTCATGTTGTTCAAATTTTACTTCAGTTTAATTCACACCGCCTTTACGGGTTGGGGTTCTTTTTGCGGGCCAGGTGCCGGGTTTGCCGGTCTGCGGATTTACCGGCAGTACGATCTGGTCGCGTTTTGTTTTCTGTGGATCTTCACTCGCCATATAAGCCATGATTGCTGCGAGAATCGCATTGCTGCGCACATCATCAAATACTATCTTATCATAAGTATCGCGGTTTGTATGCCAGGTATAGGAACCGTATGACCAGCTCAGTGAACTAAGTGAAAATGCCGGTGCACCTGCAGCTACAAAGGATGCGAAATCGGAACCGCCTGTTCCAGGTGATCCCGGGAACCGGGTCTCGATCGGGTCTTTGATGTTTGCCGGTACTACTGACAGCCAGCGGCCCAGGTATTCATATGAATGGAGGAAACCCTGTCCTGCGAGACTGGTAACCCTTCCGGTTCCATTATCCTGGTTGAACACTGCCTGGATATTACTTACGATTTCCGGGTGATCTTCGACGAATGCACGTGAGCCGTTCAATCCCTGCTCTTCGCTTCCCCAGTGACCAACCAGGATCGTCCTTTTGGGATTGGGATATAATTTCTTCAGGATCCTTGCGGCTTCCATCATCACAAGTGTACCGGTTCCGTTATCTGTTGCACCTGTTCCTCCATCCCATGAGTCGAAGTGGGCAGAAAGGATCACATATTCATCAGGCTTTTCGGTTCCTTTGATCTCAGCAATAGTATTGAAAGTAGGAACGGTTCCTTTTTCTTTGGAATCCGAGCGTACCGTAATTTTTGGTTTGTTGCCCGATTCGGTCAACCGGTACAGCAAGCCATAGTCTTCCAATGCGATATCGATTGTCGGAATCTTCTTGGTGTTAGCGCCGAAGATCTTGTTCACACCAAATCCATTTGACCAGTTGCTCATGACAATACCCACAGCACCTGCTTTTTCCAGGGCCTCTGCCAATGTTCGGTTGTTCATGCCTGTTTTGGAGATCCGCTTGCGCCATGCTTCGGTCTGGGCAGTCCTCTCCTTCTTCATTTTCTCAAATGATTCCTTGGTAGCGAATTCCTGCCAGTTGTAGTCGGGACGCCCGGTCGGTTGGTTCATGGAGATCATCACGAATTTCCCTTTTACCTGGGGCAGCCATTGCTGGAAGGCTATTGAATCCTGCACGTCGGGAATGATAACCAGTTCTGCAGTTACTGATTTTCCTGCTGTGGAGGGACTCCATGCGAGTTGCATCCCTTCAAGCGATTTCACTCTCGGGTGAACCATATCGATATGTGTAACGCCCCTCTCCCATCCACGCCATTCACCCCATTTTTCATTCCTGGCCGTAATGCCCCATGTCTTGTATTTTTCTACTGCCCAATCATGTGCCTGCTGCATCTGTGGTGAGCCGACCAGGCGCGGACCGATCACATCCATCAGTTCGTGAGCGAGTTTCTCGAGTTGGGAGTTTTCAGTTGCCTCCTTTACTATTCCTGCTACTATAACAGAATCGGGAGTTTGTGCAAATGCCTGTTGCAAATTCAGGAGTGCGATCAGCATGATCAGCCTGAGGGTCCTGTACATACGAAGTTTCATTTGATGATTTATTCCATTGATTCCCGAATGTATAAAAAACCCTGATACGGAAGCCCCTGTATATTAACGACCAATCAGCAGAGGTTGACTTATGCTGTAGTTCTTACCTGTTATCCTCATAAAGTAAATACCAGGGGCGAAATAATTGAGGTAAATTATTTGCCTGGAAACTATTGGTGAAGCGGGCAGTTTGAATTCACTTACCCGCTGACCGATACTGTTGTACATAAGTAGGGTAAGAGGGGTTTCGGAATTGTATTCTGCAATCACGAATTGAAAAGCGGGATTGGGAAAAAACCTGAAATGGTACGGGTTGCTGACCCTGGGATCAGTAGGAACTACCGTTACTTCACACACGTTATTCTGACAGAATAAGGAATAGTCAGTTATTTCACCACTCAGGGCACGGAAAGCATCGATCTTCCCCCAACCTGAAACATTGTTTGGAAGCGGACCATTCAGCAGCGTATAGTCGTCAGCGTAAGCTGTGGATTTGATCCTGTTGATAACGGAATCACGGATGAAGTCCGGGTACTTCTCCCAGATCATGGCTGCAACACCGGCAGTGATCGGGCTCGCAGCACTTGTTCCACTAAAAGCCTGGATGTCTGTATCAATAATAAATTCATGATCAAGGAAGTCGTCCATCCGCGATCGCGGCGTTAAAACATTCTCACCGGGCGACAAGATATCCGGCTTGATCCGTCCATCGAGCGTGGGACCATGGCTCGTGAAGTAAGTCAGCTGGCAGGGCTGGTAACCATAAACTACTTTATTCTGTCTCTTGTTCACGTAACAGCTTCGGATATTGTATGCACCCGAAGACAGAACAGAAAAAGCATGTGAAGGAATATTTGTAGTATACCCGTTATCGGAACTATTATAGGTCGGATCATCGGGATAAGGATTGTTCCCAAAGAAATATATAGGATGCAGATTCCAGAATGGGTACCAGGCATGCACTGTACCGGTTCCTTTAAAAATAAAGCGATACAGGTGGTCATCGAAGATGACACCATTGGTACCGGACGTATGGTCATCGGTAGTAATGATCAGCTCATCATAATCATCATTATAGGAAGAAGCAGTGAAGGTGATGGTGGAAGAAGGGTTGCCGTTGGGCAATTTACTATCGAAGGAAAGTGGCATGGGACTACGGACAAGATCTGCAATGTTTATATATGGCGTCTGGTAATACACGGAATCCGGACTGATATTCGGCCGGTTGATGTCACCCAGTTTTGCCTCACCAATCGAGATAGAAAGCGTGGATGAGAATTGCTTCGGAACAGTCACATAAAGGGATGCTTTGTACGCACAACGAAAGAAGCCATAACTGGAATCTTTATGGATCGGGAAGCCACCCCAGTGTTTCCAGGTGTTGCCATTGTTACCGGCCGAAACACAGATCAGCAGGTCGTTGCGTTCGGCACAAAAGTTATCGATTGCTCTTTCCACCAGGGTTTGCCCGTCGTGCGGACCACCATCCATTACCCCAAGACTGATATTGATCACGCATTTCTTTTTCTGTGCCTTTGCTTTCGAATAAATAAACGCGATGGCATCAATTACCCGGTCAGAACGAAGCAGGGTATCTGCAAATGCTGTAAGGGCCACAGAGATGATCTCTGCATTTGTTGCTACACCGTTTTTTCCGGCAGCCAGCCCTGTTACCGGTGTACCATGACCGCCGTAACCGAAACGCTCCTGCATGCTCCACCTGGCAATTTGCTGGTTCTGAAATTTTCGCACGTACTGATCGATTGAGTCCGGCGCCCAGACATGCCCGTATAGATATCCTTCTGGTGGCGTACCGGCGTAGTCCATATTCCAAAGTGTCTTTATGCGTGTCTTACCCGTGGCATCCATAAAATCCGGATGCGTGATGTCAATGCCATCATCTATTATTCCCATTATAACATTGCTGCCGGAATAGGACTTGTCCAATGGGTTCAATCCACCCAGCACCTTATCAACACCAGTCACTTTTTTTATGATGGTGTCGGTCTTAACCAGCAATAGGGGAAGTTCGATCCGCTTTATGGATGGCGAAGCAGCCAGCCGCTCAACCTGGTCGATCGGGATGTCTGCTGTAGCGATGTTATTTGTCCTGGTGCGTATATGGATTTCCGTGGGTGGCAAAGCAACCAGTTGTGCCTGGTCTGTGAACTCTATGAAAACCGAAACGAAACTGCCGGTTTTGGTGTTGGATATGAAACGCTGGTCTTTCTGTTCCGTTGCCAGGAAGTGTTTGAGCGTAGCCCCCAATTTGGAAGCAGGTTTAACCTGGCTATAACCTGCATAAAACAGAAGTAGTAAGAGCCAGGTGACCGGCGCTTTCCTCATATCAGTAGTTTCACTGCTGACAAAGCGGATGTGTAATCCGATGCATGAAGGAAATTGAGTTTATTTCTTATCCAGCATTTGCTTCAGTCGCTTTATATCGGCCATCTCTTCCGGGGAGAACGATTCATTGAGCTGGAATTTTGACTGAAGGAACAGTCCGCGTTTGTGATTGGGGTAAGCTGCTAACAGCCTTTCCAAAGTTTCGCCGATGGAGGAGTCTTTAGTAACCACAGGCGACCTGGTGATCTCAACAGGTTTGACCTTATCGGGCATGCGCTTGATAATAGTTTCGATAGCAGCCAGTTTGCCGGGGGCGATGCCTTCAATCTGCGAGGCCTTTGCATGCAGCCCGATCAGTTGTTTCTTGCTTAAGGTTCCCCATTTCAGGTAGTGCTTATACAGGCTGATGATAAACGATGAAACAGGATAGGCAATGATGCAGTCTTCGAGAACTGTATTGATGATATCGATGGAAGGTTTACCTGCTTTCGTCATTCGGCAAAGATAAAAAAAGGGCTGTCTTTAGACAGCCCTCTATATTGCTTAAACTTCTATGCTTATGCGTTCACTTTGCCCTTCACTTTCGCGATCACTTCTTCAGCGATGTTGTTTGGTGCAGGTGCGTAGTGAGAGAACTCCATGGTTGAAGATGCACGGCCTGAAGACAGGGAACGCAACTGTGTTACGTAACCGAACATTTCGCTCAGGGGCACTTTCGCCTTGATCACCTGTGCATTGTTACGGCTGTCCATACCTTCCATCATACCACGACGACGGTTAAGGTCACCGGTTACATCACCCATATACTGGTCAGGGGTAACCACTTCAACTTTCATGATCGGCTCCAGGAGTTGCGGCTTCGCTTTGCGGGCAGCTTCACGGAAACCTTGCTTCGCGCAAAGTTCGAATGACATTGCGTCGGAGTCAACCGCGTGGAAGCTACCGTCGAATACACGGACCTTCATACTAACAACAGGGTAGTTAGCCAGAACACCATTTGACATTGCGAGCTGGAATCCTTTCTGGATAGCCGGAACGAATTCGCGGGGGATGGAACCACCGAAGATATCGTTTACGAACTGGTAACCCTGGCCAGGGTTTGCAGCCAGCCACTCTTCGTCAGCAGCACCGAGTTCGAACACGATGTCGGCGAATTTACCACGACCACCGGTTTGTTTTTTCAGTGTTTCGCGGTGCTCAACTTTACCAGCGAATGCTTCTTTATAGGCAACCTGGGGATTACCCTGGTTAACTTCAACTTTGAATTCACGCTTCATACGATCAACGATGATCTCGAGGTGCAGTTCACCCATTCCACTGAGGATAGTCTGGCCTGTTTCTTCGTCGGTACGTACGCGGAGTGTAGGATCTTCTTCAACGAGCTTGGCGATAGCCATACCCATTTTATCCACGTCAGCCTGTGTTTTAGGCTCAATCGCAACAGAGATTACAGGTTCAGGGATGAACATGTTCTCCAGAACGATCGGATGGTTTTCGTCGCAGAGGGTATCACCAGTTTTGATTTCCTTGAAACCTACTGCCGCACCGATATCACCGGCTTCGATGAAATCGATCGGGTTTTGCTTGTTAGCGAACATTTTCATGATCCGGCTGATACGCTCTTTCTTGCCGCTACGTACGTTCAGCACATAAGAACCTGCGTCGAGGTGACCAGAGTATGCGCGGAAGAACGCAAGACGACCCACGAAAGGATCGGTCATAATTTTGAAAGCCAGGGCTGCGAAAGGTTCTTTAGCATCCGGCTTACGGCTGATCGTTTCGCCATTCTCAGGATTGATACCTTCGATCGCGTCGATGTCAACCGGGCTTGGCAGGTAACGACAAACCGCGTCGAGCGCAGTCTGAACACCTTTATTCTTAAATGAAGAACCGCACATCATCGGAACGATGCTGAGATCGATAGTCGCCTTGCGGATCGCTTCATGCATTTCCACTTCGGTGATTGAATTCGGATCTTCGAAGAATTTTTCCATCAGGGTATCATCGTATTCAGCAACGGCTTCAACCAGGTGAGCTCTCCATTCTTCAGCTTCTGCTTTCAGGTCTTCCGGAACGTCGATTTCATCGAAAGTCATTCCTTCAGTCTCCATGTGCCAGATGATCCCTTTCATTTTGATCAGGTCTACCACACCTTTAAAATTGTCTTCAGCACCGATGGGGAGCTGGAGGGGAACTGCCTTTGCACCGAGCATTTCCTTCACCTGCTTAACCACGTTTAGGAAGTCTGCACCGGAACGGTCCATTTTATTTACGAAACCGATACGGGGAACCTTGTAGCGGTTAGCCTGGCGCCATACAGTCTCAGACTGGGGCTCAACACCGTCAACGGCGCTGAACAGGGCGATCAGACCGTCCAGAACACGCATAGAACGCTCTACCTCAACGGTAAAGTCCACGTGACCCGGGGTATCGATGATATTGAAAGCATATTTTTTTGTGTCACCTGTTACCTTACCTTTTTCGGTAGGAAAGTTCCACTGGCAGCTTACAGCAGCGGAGGTAATTGTGATACCCCTTTCTTTCTCCTGTTCCATCCAGTCAGTGGTAGCAGCACCATCGTGTACCTCACCGATTTTGTGAATCATACCTGTGTAGCGCAAAATACGCTCTGTAGTGGTGGTCTTACCGGCATCGATATGGGCCGCAATACCAAAGTTTCTTTGAAATCTTAAGTCTGCCATTGTTGTATGTTAAAAAGTTATGCACTTGATCTCCGGCCGTAAACAGGCCGCCAAATTGGGGGAAAATGACTAAAAAAGTCACGTCGCCTAATTTGGAGCGCAAAGGTAAGAAATCGAAATGAATTAACAGGAGTTGTTGATAAGTTAAAGAAAATATGAATCTGACGGGAAAGCCGGGGAAAGGGGAAACCAACACGATATCCACTTTTTGAAAATATGGCAAGAAATATTAACTGACATATTGGTAGTTCCCCACATCCTGTGTAAATTTAAAAATCTTTTTATTAACCCATTATTATTCACTCAAAATCACGAATTAATATGCCCACAAAAAAGAAGGCCGCTAAAAAAACACCGGCCAAAAAGGCAGTAAAAAAAGCAGTAGCCAAAAAGGTGGCTAAAAAAGCCGTTAAGAAGGCTGTGGTTAAAAAAGCAGTAAAAAAAGCGGTCGTAAAAAAAGCGGTAAGGAAAGCAGCCGTAAAAAAGGCAGTAAAAAAGGCGGTGGTTAAAAAAGCGGTGAAGAAGGCCGTAGTAAAAAAAGCGGTAAAAAAGGCCGTAGTGAAAAAAGCCGTGAAAAAGGCTGTTGTTAAAAAAGCCGTGAAAAAGGCCGTGGTAAAAAAGGCCATTAAAAAAGCAGCCGTAAAAAGGGCTGTTAAGAAAGCGGTAGTCAGAAGAGCGATTGCAAAGAGGGTCCTCCGCAATAAAGTGGCTGAAATTCTTCCTCAAATGCCTACAATGGAAAATCCGGAATCTGAGAGCAATTCTGAATCAGCTGCCAATTAACCATTCCACAATTGATATTGAAAGCCACCTTCGGGTGGCTTTTTTATGCCCATTATTTAAGGAATTCTATAATTGTTTGTAGGGTTTTGGTAGGGTTTTGGTAGGGTTTTGGTAGGGTTTTGGTTGCATAATAAGCCTATTATTAGCCTATTATTACCCAATGATAATCCTATCAATTTGATATGGAAACTGGAATGTAGAGGCATAAAAAAATAGTTCGCAGGATATCCTGCGAACTATTTATGAAATAAGTTCCCTGCGGGGAAATGTGCTTTTAATTAAGTCGCCCAGGCTTTGTCGCCTTTCTTATAAGGTATGCACCCTTCGTATTTGCCCGGAACGGGAACGTAACGAAGCGCCTGGGTCGCTCCCACTTCCGATGAGAAATAACCGAGCAGCGTCAGCTCCTTCATCAGCCTGAAGTAATGGGAAGGATCCTCCGCTTTCTTGTCCTTAGTATATGCTTTCTGTTCTTTGTCCAGTTCTGTAAGCAACTCTTTCTTTTGTGCAGCATCAAGGCTCATGAACCCTTTGCCGAACTTTTTATCGCTGGCAGTCTGCAGGGCAGCAATACCATCCACAAAAGCTTTCTGGTTCTTTTCCTCGTAGCAATCTGTCACCATCACTTTCATGAATGCACCCACCTGAGCAGCTTTGGCTCCCGGCGTGTCTGTAGTGGGAATGATGGTTTCCCCTACTTCATCCAGCAATGCGATCTCATCCGCGGTGAAATCTGTCGGCGAGCCTTTCTTGTCCTGCTGCTTACAACCGGAAAGAAAGAGACTGGAACCAACAACGGTTCCGCCCAGGATGACCGCCACTGCTGAAACGGCTTCTCTTCTATTCATATGTTTTTGTTTTCGGTTATTTATTACTGTTATAGATTTCCTTTTTTCAGTTCACTTACCGCATAGTCTGCCGCCCTTGCGGTTAGTGCCATATAAGTAAGTGAGGGATTCTGGCAGGCAGACGAGGTCATGCATGCACCGTCAGTAACGAATACGTTCTTTGCATCCCACACCTGGTTCCACTTGTTGAGAACAGACGTTTTCGGATCATGTCCCATCCGTGCCGTACCCATTTCATGAATCCCGTGCCCCATCGCATGACCACTGTCGTAAGTACTGATGTCCTTCACTCCTGCTGCTTCGAGCATATTGACCATTTCCTGCACAATGTCTTTCCGCATGGCCATTTCATTCTCCTTGAGTTCAGCGTCCATGGCCAATATCGGAAGTCCCCATTTATCCTTCTTTGTTTTATCCAGCTGGATCCTGTTCTCATGGTAAGGCAGGATCTCACCGAATCCCGTTGCGCCGATCGCCCAGCCACCCGGTTCAGTGATCGCTTCTTTCAATTCCTGGCCGATCGACATTTCTGCGATCTCGCGATGCCAGCCTGTTCTGCTTGCACCACCCTGGTACCCGAAACCCCGGAGGTAATCTCTCTTATCTCCATTAATATTTGCAAAGCGCGGGATATAAAATCCGTTCGCCCGTCGACCATAATAATACTTATCCTCGTATCCTTCCACACGGCCTGTAGCCCCGAGATTATAATGGTGATCCATTACATTGTGCCCGAGTTCACCTGAACTGCTTCCGAGTCCACCGTTCCAGACGTCTGTCGCGGAGTTGAACAATACCCAGGTCGAATTTAGTGCAGAAGCACAAAGGAAAACAATCTTTGCCCCAAACCTGTAAGTCTTGTTTGTTTCAGCATCCAATACTTCTACCCCATTGGCTTTTTTCCTGTCCTTGTCATACAGTACACTTGTAACAATTGAATATGGCCGCACAGTCAGGTTACCTGTCTTTTTAGCTGCAGGCAAAGTAGATGACTGCGTACTAAAGTAACCACCGAATGGACAACCCTCCCAGCACCTGTTGCGAAACTGGCATTGTGTACGTCCCGGAATTGGTGCTGTTAAATTCGCCACCCGCCCAATGATCAGGTGCCTGTCGCCTTTATATTTTGCTTTAAGTCTTTGCGCTACATCTTTTTCCACACAGTTGAGATCCATTGGAGGCAGGAACTGTCCATCCGGAAGATGTGGTATACCTTCTATTGATCCACTGATACCTGCAAAGCGTTCAACGTAATCGTACCATTCCTTTATATCGCTGTAACGGATAGGCCAGTCAATTCCATGACCGTCTTTTTTGTTCGCTTCAAAATCGAGGTCACTCCAGCGATAACTTTGTCTTCCCCAAAGTATTGACCTGCCACCCATCTGGTAGCTTCGCCACCAGGTAAAGGGCTTGATTTCCGTATATGGACAATCGTCTTCATTTGCCCAATAATCCATCACCGGTTCACTTAATGCCCATCCCCGTGCAATTACAGGAAAGTGTTTTTTCTGTTCGAGCGGAACCCTTCCCCTATGATGTATTTCCCAGGGATGAAGGTTGGCGGTTTTGTAATCACTCACATGTTCGAAATCACGGCCGCGCTCCAACATCAGGACTTTCAGTCCTTTTTCACAAAGCTCTTTTGCAGCCCACCCACCACTGATACCACTTCCTACAACTATGGCATCATAAGTGTACTGCTCCATGGCCTTGGCATTAATGTTCACATTGGTTGAATCTCCAGGCATATTGAGAATATTGTTTCCCTTTTACAGGTTACCTTTCTTCAACTCGCTAACCGCATGGTCGGCAGCCCTTGCTGTCAGTGCCATGTAAGTAAGCGAAGGGTTAACACAGGCTGCGGAAGTCATACAGGCGCCATCAGTTACAAAAACGTTAGGTGCATCCCAAACCTGGTTCCATTTGTTGAGAACTGAAGTCTTGGGATCCTTACCCATTCTTGCAGTTCCCATTTCATGGATACCACGGCCCAATGTACCGTCACCATCCCATTTCCTTACATTCTTCACACCTGCTGCTTCAAGCATTTCAGCTGCATCGTTCATCATATCCACGCGCATCTTCTTTTCATTATCCTTCAGTTCAACATCGATGGCAAGGACATTCAATCCCCATTTATCTTTTTTCGTTTTGTCGAGCGTAACCTTGTTTTCGTGGTAAGGAAGAACTTCACCGAAACCACCCATACCCATAGACCAATGTCCAGGTTCTGTCAGTGCTTCTTTCAGTTCGATACCAACATTCAGTTCGGCAATATCGCGGCTCCAGCCCTGGCGGCTTGCACCACCCTGGTAACCAAATCCGCGGAGATATCCGCGCTTATCGTCACCGATGTTCTGGTATCTCGGGATATAAATTCCGTTCGGCCTGCGACCGTAGTAATAT
Organism: Flavihumibacter solisilvae; assembly: GCF_000814475.1. GTDB lineage: Bacteria > Bacteroidota > Bacteroidia > Chitinophagales > Chitinophagaceae > Flavihumibacter > Flavihumibacter solisilvae. Next base: position 48,564 of record NZ_JSVC01000024.1, read on the forward strand.
TTATCTTCATAACCCTCAACCATACCCGAAGCACCTACGCCAAGGTGGTGGTCCATAAGGTTATGTCCGAGCGCGTTACTGGTGCTTCCGAGTCCTTCGGGCCAGATATCGGTGGCTGAGTTCATCAGGACCCAGGTTGAGTTCAATGCCGATGCATTCAGGAACACGATCTTGGCATAATACTCATAAGTTTTGTTTGTTTCTGCATCAAGCACTTCTACTCCCTTCGCCTTCTTGGTATCCTTATCGTAAAGAATCCTTGTTACGATTGAGAACGGGCGAAGTGTCAGGTTACCGGTAGCCATTGCTGCGGGCAGTGTTGCGGACTGCGTGCTGAAGTAAGCGCCGAAGGGACATCCCAGCCAGCATTTGTTCCGGTACTGGCAATTGGTACGGCCGTTGATCGGTGCCGTAAGGTTTGCACTTCGGCCCATGATCATGGCGCGCTTTCCTTTATATTGGTCTTTGATCCTTGCAGCCACGTCTTTTTCCACGCAGTTCATTTCCATTGCAGGAAGAAAGTCACCATCAGGCAGTTGGGGTAATCCGTCTTTGGATCCGTTCACGCCCGCGAATTTTTCTGCATGGCTGTACCAGGGTGCGATTTCCGCATAACGGATTGGCCAGTCAACGCCGAATCCATCTTTTGCATTTGCTTCAAAATCAAGATCACTCCAGCGGTAACTCTGCCTGCCCCAGGTTAAGGAGCGGCCACCTACCTGGTATCCCCTGAACCAATCGAATCTTTTTACTTCTGTATATGGACAATCTTTTTCATTTACCCAGAAATCCAGGTTGGTCTCATTCAAAGGGTAGTCCCTTTTCAAAACGGGATAATTGGCGATCATTTCCTGTGTGCGTCCGCCGCGGTGCGGAAATTCCCATGGATGTTTGTTGGCATTCACATAATCCTTGACGTGCTTTACATCCCGTCCTCTTTCCAGCATCAGGGTTTTCAAGCCTTTCTCAGTAAGTTCCTTTGCAGCCCAGCCTCCGCTGATACCGGAGCCTACAACGATCGCATCATAAGTATTCTCAGCCATATCTCTAATTTGAAGTTTGAGTTTGAAGTTTTGTTAAGACGATAAGCGATTGTTACACGTCACACAATTGCACTGCTTTGCGCAAAGAAGCAATTTTATCTGACGCCGACGGAATGAATTCCTGTGCTACATATCCTTTGAATCCTGTAGCGACAATCGCTTTCATAATTGCGGGGTAATACAGTTCCTGTGATTCGTCGATCTCGTTCCGACCAGGGTTTCCGCCGGTATGGTAGTGACCGAAGTATTGGTGGTTCTTCTGAATAGAGCGCATTATATCTCCTTCATCGATCTGCATATGGTAGATATCAAACAGCAGTTTGAAATTTGCAGTGCCCAGTCTTTTACAGAGTTCCACTCCCCATGCAGAACGATCGCACATATAGTCGGTATGATCCACCCTGCTGTTTAGCAGCTCCATTGTGATCACAACGCCATGTTTCTCTGCAAGCGGAAGGATCTTCTTCAATCCCTGCACAGAGTTTTTCAGTCCAGTTTCATCATCCATTCCCCTGCGGTTCCCACTGAAGCAGATCAGGTTCTTATATCCTGCTTTTGCAACAAGCGGGATCATCTCCGTATAGTTCTTTATCAGGGTATCATGAAACTTTGGTTCGCAGAATCCATCAACCAGGTTAATCTCCGCACCGTTGCACATTGATGAATCAAGTCCGTATTTCTTGAGCACTTCCCAATCTTTCGGACCTACAAGGTCAATAGCTTTGATGCCGATCTGTTTTGCAGCAGCGCACAATTCCTCAAGAGGCAAATGTCCGTATGTCCACCTGCAAACTGCATGATTAATATTTCCTTTCATGTTCAGATTTTCGGAACTGCTGGTGCCCGCGGAGAAACCAGCGACGGGTGCGAGTGCCACACCGGCACCTGCTACCAGCATTTTACGCACGGCGTCTCGCCTTGAATTTTCTTTTTTCATTTGTCGGGTGATCAGACTCCTGCGATGGAGACTTTTTATACATCAAATTAGTGAGAAGGAGCAACCCTTACTGTACTTTTCTTATTTCTCATATAGAAGACTAAGCCGGCGAAAGCAAAAGTCAGGATGACCGGAATGATCATTGTAGTATTGATAATTTCCGGACCAGCTGCTTTTTTAGCTTCCACAAGAGCATTCGCCATTTCAGTTCCAGGCTGCGATTTATTGTATGTTTCCAAGCTCGCACCCTCAGGAAGTTTGTTAAGGAGAAGGCGATCATAATAACCACCCATAAAAATCATATAAAGAGAAACGGCAAACATTCCCGCCCCCCCCATAAAGTTCAATCCAACAGCTCCGGTTTTTGGAAGATTTTCTGCGACAAATCCAATCATTGTTGGCCAGAAATAGCATACGCCAATACCGAAGATTAAAGCTCCAACGAAAAGCATATTGCCCTGGTAATGCCCCAACATATAGAGGCCAATGGTAGAAAAAATAGCCGAAAGCAATAGAACTCCCTGAGGTGAGAAGCGTCCTACCACCGGGCCTGCAAAGGCCCGTCCCAATACCATTACTCCAGTTTCAATAGTTAAGAGGAGTAGCGCATTGTCAGAAACATTTTTCAGTAACACATCAATCCATTGTCCAGTAAACAATTCAGTAATCGCTGTACCGAACATCAGGAAAATCATAATGATGAACAACGGATTAAGTAAAGACTTATACATTTCACTTGTAGACACACCTGATGCAACTCTTTCTGTAACAGGAAACTCCTGTTTGATAAAAAAGTATCCATAAAGAAGGGTTGGAATAAGCATCAATGCAACGAGAAACTGCCAGTTGTCGAGATACGTAGTACCGGGGATTGCGTTTCCAAAGAATCTAACTATCAAAGTTCCAATCACTATACCTCCAGGAAACCATAAGTGGAAATGATTAAGTTTTGTAGTCTTATTATCAGTATACAAGCTAGCCACCAGAGGATTACAAGCAGCTTCTACTGTGCCATTACCTAATCCTATTAATAAAGTAGAAATGAAGAGTGACCAGAAACCAGTAGCCGTGATCGTTAGAACGATTCCAAGTAAATGGAATAAGGCAGCAAAAATTAAGAGCCGTTTCATTCCTATTATATCAACTACCATACCTCCTATTATAATTGCAAGTGGAAACCCCCAGAACGCTGTGCTGGTGATTACGCTAACCTGTTCCTGACTTAGTCCAAACTGGTATTTCCAGGTGTCTAACAAGCCAGCGCGAATACCAAAAGAGAGAGAAGTTACCAAAAGGGCCAGACAACTGGCTACGAAGAGACGGTTCTTGTTTATTGCTTGCATATCGTTCGGGTTATTTAATCAGAGCGGTCATAAATTTATGGGATTCAAGTGTATTTCAAACACTATTCGTCTTCCCAAATCAAAAAAAATTTTACAGAATCGGGATTCAGTTGCATTTTTTTAACCATTTGAATGTTTTTTTTATCAGATTGATACTGTTTTAGGATTTCGTTCATTGAATTGCAATTATCATTTAATTTAGCCCCTCTTACTTCACATCAATACAAATCTTACGATGGGTGATCTTCAGATCAAGAAACAAGCAACTAAGTATGATGCCGTAATTGTGGGCTCTGGTGCTGGTGGCGGTATGGCCGCGTATATTCTCGCCAATGCCGGACTTAAGGTATGTCTACTTGAAGCGGGTCCAATGTACGACCCTGCTGTTAATGTAACGCAACTCAAAAATCCCTGGGATTCACCCCGAAGAGGTGCAAGCACCAGGTTCCGTCCATTTGGCGATTTTGATGCATGTTACTGGGGCTGGGAAGTGGATGGCGAGCCATACACTAAGGCCCCTGGTACGCAGTGGGACTGGTTCCGCGCACGCATGCTGGGTGGCCGTACGAACCACTGGGGAAGGATTTCTTTAAGGTTCGGACCCAAGGACTTCCAGCGCAAGAGCATTGACGGTCTGGGCGAAAACTGGCCGATCACCTATAATGATATTAAGCCCTTCTATGATCGTGTAGATAAACTGATCGGGGTGTTCGGAACCAACGAAGGTCTTGAAAACGACCCCGATGGATTTTTCCTCCCTCCTCCCAAACCCAGGCTGCATGAACTATTCATCAAACGCGGTGCTGAACGTGCCGGCGTAAAAGTAATTCCCGGCCGCCTGAGCATGCTTACCCAGAAGATCAACGATGACCGGGGTGCATGCTTCTTCTGCGGACAATGCGGACGCGGATGCCAGGTGTACGCAGACTTCTCCTCTTCCAGTGTATTGATCAAGCCTGCAATGAAAACCGGGAATATCGATGTTATCCCGAATGCAATGGCTCGTGAAGTATTAACAAATAAAGAAGGACTTGCCACAGGTGTATCATATGTGAACAAGGATGACATGCTGGAATACCAGGTTGAAGGAAAAGTAGTTGTGCTGGCTGCAAGTGCCTGTGAAAGTGCCCGTCTCATGCTGAACTCCAAGTCTCAGCGCCATCCGAACGGACTCGCCAACTCAAGTGACGTAGTAGGTCGTTACCTGCACGATTCAACCGGTGCCGACATGGGCGGTGTACTGCCGAACCTTATGGGCCGGAAACGATATAATGAAGATGGTGTAGGTGGTATGCACATCTATTCACCCTGGTGGCTTGATAATAAAAAGCTTGACTTCCCACGTGGTTACCACATTGAGTACTGGGGTGGTATGGGCCAGCCTTCCTACGGATTTGGCGGCGGCATCCAGAACCTCAACGGGAAATTCCTGGTTAACGGAACACAGAAGGAAGCCGGCGGATATGGTAAGTCACTGAAGGAAGATTACCGCTTCTTCTACGGCGCCAATGTGGGTATGGCCGGACGCGGAGAAGCAATTGCCTATCGCGAAAATAATTGCCAGATAGATCCTAATGTGGTTGACAAATATGGTATCCCCGTGTTGAAGTTTAATGTGAAATGGAGTGAACATGAGATCAACCAGGCAAAGCACATGAAGGAAACATTTAAGGAGATCATGCATGAAATGGGTGCGATCGTAACCTGGGGTGGTGATGATGGTCCGGAGAATAATTACGGACTGCACACTCCAGGAAAGATCATCCATGAAGCAGGTACCGCAAGAATGGGTAACGATCCGAAACAATCTGCTTTGAACAAATGGAACCAGGCACACGACTGTAAAAACCTGTTCGTGGTTGATGGTGCCCCGTTTGTATCGCAGGCAGATAAAAACATCACCTGGACTATCCTTGCGTTGTCAATGCGCGCAAGCGAATACATTGTTGACCAGCTGAAAAAACAAAATATCTAACCTTCATAACCCTGATATGGACAGAAGAAAATCGCTCAAAGCCCTTGCTCTCGGATCATTGTCCACCGGCATGCTTCTTGACGCCTGTAAGGATACCGATAAAAAAGCTGCTCCCAAGGAGGACGAAAAAAATATTGCCGGCAACCTTGACCGGATGAAAGAGGAAGTAGCCCATTACAAGAATGTTACCAGTGAAAAATTCTTCACGGAACATGAGATGGCCACCATTACCATCCTCGCAGACATTATCATCCCGAAAGATGAAGTAAGCGGAAGCGCATCCGATGCGAAAGTTCCTGACTTCATCGAGTTTATTGTGAAGGATATGCCTAACCACCAGACACCAATGCGCGGTGGTCTTCGCTGGCTCGACCTCCAGTGCCTCAGGCAATTTGGAAAAGCGTTTAAGGATTGCAGTGAGCAGGAACGAATCAATATGGTGGACCAGATCGCTTATCCTAAAAAAGCGAAACCGGAAATGGCCCAGGGCGTGGCTTTCTTCAATAAAATGCGTGACCTGACCGCATCCGGTTTCTATACTTCGCAAATTGGTGTAGCAGATATCGGATACGCCGGAAACAAACCCAACCAATGGAATGGTGTTCCAGATGATGTACTGAAGCAATACGGGCTCGCCTACAGCGAAAAAGAACTAAAAGAGTGTGTCAGCTTCTCTAAATAAATTCAAAGACCATGAGCAGGAAACTCAGGATGGGAATGATCGGTGGAGGAAAAGATGCGTTTATAGGTGGGGTACACAGGATCGCTGCGATAATGGATGGAGAAACTGAACTGGTTTGCGGGGCGTTCAGCAGCAACAGGGAGAAGTCAAAGGAAAGTGGTGCATTGTTACATCTTCCGGCTGAAAGGGTGTATGGATCATATGAAGAAATGATCCTCGAAGAAAAAGAGTTGCCTGAAGGAATACGGATGGATTTTGTGAGTATCGTTACTCCCAACCATGTGCATTTTGCCCCGGCAAAACTGGCATTGGAAAATGGGTTTCACGTGGTGCTCGACAAACCCATGACCTTTTCACTGGAAGAGGCAAAGGAGCTGAAGAAAATTGCCGACAATTCGGGTTTGCTGTTTTGCCTTACACATACCTATACCGGTTACCCGATGATCAAGGAGGCCCGCGAAATTGTGGCATCTGGTAAACTCGGGAAACTGAGAAAAGTTTACGTCGAATACCCGCAGGGATGGCTGAGCAAATACCTGGAAGTAACCGATTACAAACAGGCACAGTGGCGTACTGATCCCAAGCGCAGCGGTATTGCAGGCGCAATGGGTGATATCGGGACGCATGCTTTCAACATGGCCGAATATGTAAGCGGGCTGAAAGTAACCAGCATTTGTGCAGACCTGAACATCAATGTGCCTGGTCGCCTGCTTGATGATGACGGTACGGTGTTATTGAAATTTGAGGGAGGTGCAAGCGGATTCCTTTTTGCCACGCAGGTGGCTGCGGGTGAAGAAAACAATGTTAAGATCCGCATCTATGGCGAGGAAGGCGGAATTGAATGGCAACAGGAAGATGCGAATACATTGAAGGTAAAATGGTTTGACCAGCCTACTCAGGTATTACGCACCGGCGCTCCTTACCTTGGAAGTTTTGCGAAGCACAATTACCGTGTTCCCCCGGGGCACCCGGAAGGATACCTTGAAGCATTCGCGAACCTTTACAGAAATTTCGCTTTGACTTTGCGCGCGCGTCTCGATGGCCGTACTCCTGAAAAGGAGTGGCTCGACTTCCCCGGGATCGAAGAAGGCATCCGCGGAATGGCGTTCATCGAGAACGTCGTAAAAAGTGGCAGGAGTGAGAGGAAATGGACTGAGTTCGAACTGTGATTAGACGGAGCTCGCAGCACAACGAATTTTTACTTTTTAATTTTGACTTTTTAATTTGAAATATGACCACATTAAAAGGCCCCGGTATTTTCCTTGCGCAGTTTCTTGGTGACCAGGCTCCCTTCAACAATCTCCGTTCCATCTGCCTTTGGGCAGAATCACTGGGATTTAAAGGTGTACAGATCCCAAGTTGGGACAGCAGGTGCATCGACCTTAAACAGGCGGCAGAAAGCAAAACTTATGCAGATGAAATAAAAGGCATCGTAAATGAATGCGGGCTTTCCATTACGGAATTGTCTACGCACCTGCAGGGACAACTCGTTGCCGTTCACCCGGCTTACAATGAGTTGTTTGATGGCTTTGCACCGGAAGAGGTTCGCGGCAATGCTGCTGCCCGCACAGAATGGGCAGTACAGCAGCTGAAATATGCAGCCAAAGCATCTCAGAACCTTGGACTCAATGCCCATGCTACGTTTAGCGGAAGCCTGTTGTGGCATACGGTTTACCCATGGCCCCAGCGTCCGGCAGGACTGGTAGAAACCGGTTTCCGTGAACTTGGAAAGCGGTGGAAACCTATTCTCGATGTATTTGATGAAAATGGCGTTGATCTCTGTTATGAGATCCATCCGGGCGAAGACCTCCACGATGGCATCTCTTACGAGATGTTCCTGAAGGAAGTGAATGACCATCCACGCGCCTGCCTGCTTTACGATCCCTCACATTTCGTGCTGCAGTGCCTCGACTATCTCGAATATATTGACATCTATCATGAGCGCATCAGGATGTTCCATGTAAAGGATGCTGAATTCAATCCAACCGGCAGGCAGGGTGTATATGGCGGTTACCAGAGCTGGATCGATCGTGCCGGCAGGTTCCGTTCCCTTGGCGACGGGCAGGTTGATTTCGGAGCAATCTTCAGCAAGCTGGCTGCATATGACTATAAAGGCTGGGCGGTAATGGAATGGGAATGTTGCCTGAAACATCCGGAAGATGGTGCATCAGAAGGTGCTATCTTTATAAAGGATCACATCATCAGGGTTACCGAAAAAGCATTTGATGATTTTGCGGGAACCGGGTCAGACGAAGCTTTCAATAAAAAAATTCTAGGCATTCAATAAACAAACGAAAATGAAAAAGTTCTTCATCGTGCTGGGCGTAAGCGCCATTGCCATTGCATGTGGAAACAACCAGACAACTGAAAAAAAGGCGGACGAACCCGCGGCAAAAGAAGAGCAGGCAGCACCTGCACCTGCAGAGGATGACAAGGGGGTTGAACTGATTGCGTCAAGCGATTGTCTTACCTGTCACAAGGTTAACGAAAAGGCCATCGGCCCTTCTTATTCTGACGTTGCAAAAAAATACACTGCAGACGACGCTACTATTACTGATCTGGCAAACAAGATCATAAAAGGTGGCAGTGGTGTATGGGGACAGGTTCCCATGACCCCTCACCCACAGGTATCTGAGGACGATGCGAAAACAATGGTGAAATACATACTGACACTCAAAAACCAATAAGAATGATCAAAAGGATATTTGCTTTTTCCGCTACCCTGGCAGTACTGGCATCGTGTGGTTCTTCCAACAAAGTATCTGATAACGCGGCTGCAGACAATACACTGAGCAAGCAGGAGAAAAAAGAAGGCTGGCAATTATTGTTCGACGGAACTTCAACCAAAGGCTGGCATACATTCGGCAAAACCATTACCGGCCCGGCATGGAAAGTTGACAATGGTACGCTTCACCTCGATGCTTCCGCCAAAGGTGCCGACTGGCAGACAGGTGGCGGCGGTGATATCGTAACGGAAGAGGCTTTCACTAACTATCACCTCAAGCTCGAGTGGAAGATTTCCAAAGATGGTAACAGTGGTGTAATCTTCAACGTACAGGATGAGCCAGCTAAATACAAATACGTTTGGTATACCGGTCCGGAAATGCAGGTGCTCGATAACAACGGTCATCCTGATGCAAAGATTCACAAACACAGGGCTGGTGATCTTTACGACCTGGTTGCATCAACACCTGAAACTGTGAAGCCTGTAGGAGAATGGAACCTTGCTGAGATCATCCAGAACAATGGCAAGCTTGAATTTAAACTTAACGGAACAACTGTAGTGTCAACAAGCTATGGTGACGATGCCTGGAAGGCACTCGTGGCCGGTAGTAAGTTTAAAGGAATGCCTGACTTCGGAAAATTCAGCACAGGTAAACTGGCACTCCAGGATCATGGTAATGACGTATGGTACAAAAACATTAAGATCCTCAAACTCTAATGAGCCTTCAGGCTTACAGAAACAAAAAAGGCAACCTCGGAGGTTGCCTTTTTTAATGAGCGCCAGCCAGGTTAAACCAGGTTAGCTTTGATATACTTAATGCTTGATTGAATACTTCCGATCGGCTCAGGAACGTAATTATTTTCCTGCTCTACGTAAAAATGCTTCAATCCTGCTACTCCTGCTGCTTTAAAGATGCGTTTGTAGTCAATTGATCCATTTCCGATCTCGGTATTCTGCTCACGCTTCACTTTATCCATATCCTTTACATGCCAGAGCGGAACGCGGCCTTTATGCTGGTTGAACAGGTTGATAGGATCAAGTCCAGCGAAAACAACCCAGTACAGGTCAAGTTCCCACTTCACGAGATTTGCATCCGTTTCCTTGCTGAATACATCAAACCCTGTTGTTCCATCATACGACTTGAATTCAAAGTCGTGGTTATGATAAGCCATCTGAATTCCGGCATTTTTGCAAAGCTCACCAGCGACATTCAGCCGCGCGGCAATCTTTTTATAGTCGTCAAGATTCTGGCGTCTTTCCGTATGCAGCCAGGGAATTACTAGGTACTCGTGTTTCATTTCAACAGCAGCAGCAATCATGTCTTTCATTTCGGCCTCTCCCTTTTCTGATTCCTCGTACAGGAATGACTGGGGCAGGTAATGACCGCTTGGAGATACCAGTCCCAGTGAATTGGCATAAGCAGCAAATTCTTTAACCGGGATCCCAAAGAATTTACCCTGGCCATAACCAAACATTTCGATCTTTTTATAACCAGCGGCGGCTACCTTGTCAAGAACTCCCTTTGGATCCTTGCTGATCAGGTCCCGTAGTGTATATAGCTGAATCCCTACTTCGCCTTTTTTCCTGGCGGCAAGCAGCATATCAGGCAGGAACAACATGGCCGGAGTTACTATCGCGGCGTTTTTCAGAAAGCTTCTGCGTGTATTCATTTTATTATTGGAATGAACTATGAATATAGTAAAAAGTAAAAATGAAAAGTGAAAAATGAAAAAGAGCGGAAACAAAAAAGCCGGTCCTGAAAAGGACCGGCTGTATGAAAAAGTAGATAATACTGTTAGATGCGGAAGTGTGAGAATGCCTTGTTGGCTTCAGCCATACGATGGGTGTCTTCTTTTTTCTTGAATGCACCACCTTCGCCCTTGCTTGCTGCAACGATTTCGTTGGCAAGTTTATCGGCCATGCTGCGTCCGTTTCTTTCGCGGCTGAAGCGGATCAGCCATTTTATGCTGAGGGATACTTTCCTGTCCTGGCGTACCTCAGCAGGGATCTGGAAGGTTGCACCACCGATACGACGGCTGCGAACTTCAACAGCAGGCGTTACGTTGGACAAAGCCCTTTTCCAGATTTCGTAACCATCTTCATTTGTGATTTTGGCTACTTTATCAATTGCATCGTAGAAGATTTCAAAAGCAACGCTTTTTTTACCTTGCCACATAATATTGTTAACAAAACGTGTAACCAGTTTATCATTATACCTGGCATCAGGTGCCAGAGGTAATTTTTTGGCTTGTGCTTTCCTCATGGAAGATCTTTTTTATATTTATTTTTTACCTGCTGGTTTTGCTCCACCTTTTTCTTTCTTGGTTCCGTATTTAGAACGGCTTTGCTTCCTGTCCTTCACACCGGCAGTATCAAGGCTACCACGAACAATGTGGTAACGTACACCCGGAAGATCTTTCACACGACCACCGCGGATCAGTACGATCGAGTGCTCCTGCAGGTTGTGGCCTTCACCTGGGATGTAGGCAATAACCTCTACTTTGTTGGTAAGGCGAACCTTAGCCACTTTACGCAGAGCGGAGTTAGGTTTTTTGGGCGTTGTGGTGTACACACGGGTACAAACACCGCGACGCTGAGGGCAGGCATCCAATGCCCTGGATTTGCTCTTTGCCTTAATAATTTCTCTACCTTTTCTTACTAATTGCTGTATTGTAGGCATTCTAACCTTATTTAATTGGGACGGCAAAGGTAGAATCCATTGCCGAAAAAACAAAATAAAATTCTGGGATGTTCTAGACCTTCCACATCCAATTGTGTGTATCGGGCGTCCGCGCTTCCCTGATTGCGGCGAGGCGTTCTTTAACTTCGAGGGCGATTGACGCTTTAGAAACGTCGAACTTCATCGCATACTCCTTGTATTTCAGCTCCTGGATCAACGCGATCACAGCGGCAGTTCCTGTTCCGAATGCCTCCTGCAGGGCGCCTTTACCGTACGCTTCGAGCAGCTCGTCAATACTGATCCTGCGCTCTTCCACTGTAATACCCATTTCTTTTAAAACGGTCATTACGCTGTCGCGGGTAACACCGGCAAGAATGGTCCCTTCTTCAAGTGATGGGGTAACCGCTACCCCATTGATCACGAAGAATACGTTCATCATTCCTACTTCCTGCAGCCATTTGTGCTCAAACGCATCTGTCCACAGTACCTGGTCATACCCCTGCTGTTTTGCTACGGTTGCTGCAAGCATGCTGCCGCCATAGTTACCGGCGTTCTTGGAAAAGCCGACACCACCGGGAGCGGCGCGGGTATACGCTTCTTCTACCACGATCTTCATCGGAGCGGCATAGTAAGGTCCGGTCGGGCTCAGGATGATCAGGAATTTATAGGTTTCCGACGGACGTACCCCCAGCATGGTATCTGTGGAGAACATCAGCGGACGGATATATAAGGAATGTTCCTTCATGGCAGGAATCCAGTTTTTATCCAGGGCAATGAGTTTCCGCAGGCCCTCCATGAAGATCTCTTCGGGAACAGGCGGCATGTTCATGCGCTCGGCCGACTTATTGAACCGGCGGAAATTGTCTTCCGGGCGAAAAACGTATGCATTTCCCTGTTCGTCGCGATAGGCTTTGATGCCTTCGAAAATGGCCTGTCCATAATGCAGGGCGGCCAGGGATGGATCCAGCAACAGGGGCTGGTAGGGCTTAATTTCTACATTCTTCCATTCCCCGTTCTCATAATCTGCTTCCAGCATATGATCTGTGAAGTAACGACCGAAAGGAATGTTCTCCAAAGGCGTGTCATTCAATTTACTGCGCTCAACTTTGGAAACAGGAATATCAAAAGCTGCGATCATAATTGGTACATTTGCTGCAAAGAAACAACGAAAAAAGTGGGCAGCCAAACGAACGGGCAAATTTTACTAACAAATGTTAGTATTGTTTCCGTTGGCTTTCTTTACCACCTTCACTACTTTTAATAAACTGATTGAATGCAACTCAACCAGATCCGTCTTTCCACAGATCTACTGCAGGCGCTTTATACCGGCACACTGGTGCTGCCCGAAAACCAGGGCCCGGCAAGCAACGGAAAGCAGGCTGAAAGCGAGGTGGTGCCAATTTCATACCTCGGCAGGAACCAGCGAAAATTTACTGTGCTGGTGTATTACCCCAATGAGCTGTACCTGCCAGACGATTCCCTCCAGTTCCTGGGCTCCGTACTTAAGGCCTGCCAGCTTACCATAGCGGATGTGGCAATAGTGAACCTGGCGCGAACTCCCGTTACGATGGCTGAGATCCGGCAGCAGTTGTCCCCTGCCATAATAATTGCATTTGGCGGCAAGGCCCTTGCAGAAGGATTTCCTGCAGGAACCCTGTTGGCATCCGGTAATGCCGGCGGGCTTCGGTTCATGCAGGGCCCAGAGCTCGAAGTTTTAAGTCAGCCCGGTGACGCAGCAAAGCCACTGAAAAAACTTCTCTGGGAGTCGTTAAAACATATGCTGGAAATGTAAATATTGCCATGGAACTTATATTTGCCACCAATAACCAGAACAAGGTTGCGGAAATTCAACATATTGTGCCCCAGACCATACGGGTCATTTCACTTCGGGAGGCAGGAATCGAAATCGAAATCCCGGAGCCCCATGACACACTGGAGGCGAATGCCACTGAAAAATCGACCACAATCAACCGGCTGACCGGTAAAAATTGTTTCAGTGAGGATACCGGCCTTGAAGTATATGCGTTAAATGGGGCACCGGGGGTAAAAAGTGCCCGTTATGCGGGCGAACCCGTTGATTTTGAAAGGAATATCCGTTTGCTGCTGAAAGAAATGGAAAATATCCAGGAGAGAAGAGCCCGTTTCCGGACAGTAATTTCGTTACAGCTCAACGGGGAAGAGCATTTGTTTGAAGGTAGTTGCGAGGGAACGATCACAGCCAGTCCCCGGGGAACCAATGGCTTCGGCTATGACCCGGTATTTGTGCCGGATGGAGCTGACCGAAGTTTCGGAGAAATGAGCATGGATGAAAAGAAGGTATACAGCCACCGCAGGAAGGCAACCGACCAGCTCGTTTCGTTCCTGGAACGCAAAGTGACCAAAAAAACACAGGAAGAATAAAAAAAGTGCAGCTGACAGACAACCAAAACATAAACGATTCCGACTTAATCAAAGGAAGTATTGCCGGCGACCCGAGAATGCAGGAGGCATTGTATAATCGCTATGCCCCCAAAATGTACGCGGTCTGCCTGCGGTATGCGGGAAACAACGACGATGCCCAGGATCTTTTACAGGAAGGATTTATCAAGGTTTTCCGGAACCTGGAACGATTCAGACATGAAGGATCATTTGAAGGATGGCTGAGACGTGTGTTTGTCAATACTTCCATTGAACATTATCGTCGGAAAGTTCATCTTAACAGCATTTCTGACCAGGAAGAAAAGGGCATTGAGGATGCTTCGGTAACGGTGCTGGATCAACTGGCGGAACGTGACATCGTTCAGCTGGTCCAGGAATTATCACCGGGATACCGGGCTGTTTTCAATTTATACGTGATTGAAGGGTATTCACACAAGGAGATCGCGGACATGCTCCAGATCAGTGAAGGCACCAGCAAATCACAGCTTGCCCGGGCGAAATCGATCCTGCAAAAGAAAGTTGCTGAATTTTTGGGTGAAAAAAGAAAATAAACACCGCTGATGACTGATCCGTTACGCAATAGAATGCAGCATTGGGAAGCTGATCCTCCACCTGGTCTCTGGGACAATATCTCCCGGGAGCTGACTGAAGGGAACGCAGAACAAAGAATCCGCGAACGAATAGGCGCGTTGGAAACCACGCCGCCTGTTCAAAGCTGGCAGTCCATTGCACGGGAGATCAGTGAGCCTGTTTCCCCTGTTGAAACTCCGGTAATCCCTATCCGGCCCCTTTACCCTTACCTTTTTCGTTATGCAGCAGTGGCAATTGTTGCGGGGATTATGGCGTGGTTGCTGATTGACCGGCCCTTCTCCACTCCTTCCAGTGAGATCGCAACTTCCATCGTAGAGCCGCCTGCGCCCCGGATCGATGCTAATAACGCGGTTGTTGCTGAACCCGGGAATAAGACAGCAATCCTGGTTGAGACCGATCCTGATGCCATTACACATGAGCGTAAAGATCCCCAGCGCGAACCCCGCCATACTTCTGTACGCCAGGTACCGGAATTACCACCGGTTGAGCAGAAACCGGTACAGTTATCTGTTAATCTTGCCAGCCAGCAGGCCGTACAGGAACTGCATGTCCAGAACCGCAATCCCAGGTATATCACTATTACCAATGAAGCAGGAGAACCGGTTCGTATATCGGCCAAATTTGCCTACCTCTATTACCAACAGGTGGCCGGCACTGAGCCTGCACCGATTAACGAGATCATGAACCGTTTGCAGCAGCGCTTAAGCCAGCGACCAATTGTGCCCGATCCCGCCAACCTTCTTGATATGCTCCGGCTAAGGGAATTCGTTGAGAAAGAACAATAACAAGCATCAATAACCGCCTTATAATTCCAGAACAATGGGCAGGATCAAAGTTTCCATCCCGCAGGATTTTTCTTTTCAGACAACCATAGCCGTACGCATCACCGATCTAAACTATGGCGGGCATGTCGGCAACGATACCATTTTAAGTCTCATTCATGAAGCCAGGGTCAGGTACCTCCGTTCCCTTGGTTTTACAGAACTTGAATTTGGCGGTACCAGCCTGATCATGAGTGATGCCGCCATCGAATTCCGAAGCGAAGCTTTTTATGGTGAAGAACTGCTCTTCAGTGTGGTTGCTGATGATTTTTCACGCGCCGGATTTGATATCTGCTACCGGGTAGAGAAAATGATCGGTGACAAATCTGTTGTCGTCGCTCTTGCCAAAACCGGAATGGTATGTTATAACTATGATGAGAAAAAAATCAGCGCTGTTCCTGAAGAAGTGAAAACAAAGATGCTACAGAAATAATTAACCAGTCACTGGTGAATTCCAGATCTTCCAACTCTCTTCCGCCTGGATGATCAGCATATCATGACCGTTCTCTGTAATCGCACCTGCTGCTCTTCCCATTGAGAGAAATTTCGTTTCTGTGGGATTGTATATCAGGTCATACAAATAATGTCCGCTTCCCAGAACTGCATAATCAAGCGGAGGCATTTCGTTTTCAGCCGGGTGCATTCCAAGCGGAGTTGTATTGATCCAAAGCGTTGCCGACACAAGTTCATCGCGGGTCAGCCCTTCATAACTTTTAATTCCTTTACCTGCATCCGCAGTTCTGCCGATCACAGTAAAGGGTATCCGCAATTTGTCCAATACATACTGCACAGCTTTTGAAGCGCCGCCGGTGCCAAGCACAAGGGCTTTATTGTGTGACGGAAACAGCTTTTTACCGAGCGACTTTTCAAATCCGATCACATCAGTATTGTGACCTGTAAGCTTTCCGTCCCGGATCTGTATGCAGTTGCATGCCCCGATCACCTGCACAACATCTGATTTGTTGTGCAGGTAAGGGATGATTTTTTCTTTATAGGGGATGGTCACATTAAGTCCTTCCAGCAGTGGTTCCTGCTGCAGCAGGGACGGGAAAGAACCTATTTCCTCCAGGGGATAATTTTCGTAAATCGCATTCAGGCCTTCCTTTTCAAACCTGGCTGTGAAATAGCCTTTGGAAAACGAATGGCCCAAGGGATATCCTATGAGTCCGAATTTCCGCATCAGGCCATTTCCTTGTTAAGGAAAAGATGGAAGGTATCACCCCTGAGTCCAACCCGCATTGTCTCGAGTGAGATCACTTCTGACGGCGCGATATTGCCAAGGTTAACATTGCAGCCAATGAGCTCGATAAAGTAAAGTTGCTGGGCTTTCTGTGGTGCTTCCCAGATGATCTTTTCTTCAGGGATCTGTGTCAGGATTTCCTGTACAAGACCTTCACGCACTTCACCACTTCCACGATAGATACCCACGTTACCTGCCTCCCTTGCTTCTGCGATCACATATGTCGCACCTGCATCCAGTTCTGCGCGCATAAGTTCGATCCATTTATATGGCGGAATGATGTGTGCAGCGTCCTTGCTACCCACTTCGCTCAAAACGGTACCGTGTTTGGTAAGCTTTTCGATATAGCCGCATTTTTCGGCATGAGGAATGGTTATTGATCCATCACTTACCTCCATGTATGCAATACCGAATTCCTTGCAGACATTGATATAATCTTCAAACTGGTTCCTTATCAGGAAAGCCTCAAAAAGAGTACCCCCAAAATAAACGGGGATATCATAAGAACGATAAACTTCGAGCTTCTCGCGCAAATTAGGCGTGACAAAGGAAGTACCGAATCCAAATTTTACGATGTCGACGTGTGGATGTGAGACACTCAGGAAATGCTTGCTCTCTTCAATACTCAGGCCCTTATCCATTACCATTGTGAGCCCTTTCTGACGTGGCTTTGCCACTCGTTCAGGGATCTGTGTTAAGTTGAAATTCATTTGCTGCTTTTTAAAGAAACGCCGCGCAAAAATAGGAAACGACGGCGAAATTACACCCGGCCTGTTTTTCTGTTACGGGCAATCACGTCCACTACCAGTTGATTTTGCAATACAGAAGGGTGTAAAGCAACAAATTCTTTTAGCAGTTTAGGTGCTTTCTGCAAAGCGCGTTCAAGGAATAACAAGGCATCCTTCGTTTTTCCCATGGCAAGGAGTATAGCGCTTTTATAGTATATGAACAGTGGCCTCCCATCGGTATGTTTCAATGCTGCTTCGGCCTGCTCCAGGGCTTCTCCATAGATCTCTGCCATATACAGGCACCTGATAAGTGCTTCCCAGCCATTTGTATTTTTGGGTCGCATCCTTACAACGTTGGAGAAGTAACTGATGGCCTCCCGGGTCTCCCCCAGCCTGATCTTACATTCTCCCATGGCAAGGTTAAACTCAGGCACAGACTTCTGCAACTGCAAGGCAGTATCCAGCTGTTTTGCCGCCTGTGTCCATTGTTCTTCGTTAATATAAGTGCAGGCGATCTTGTAATACAGTTTGCTGTCTTCCGGTGAAAGATGTACTGCCTTGCGGTAATAAAACCTGGCCTGTGCATAATTCTTCAGCCTGTCGTAGCAATGGCCGATAGCTTCAAAAATAACGTCTTCGGGGCGACTGAGTTCCAGGACTTTTTCCAGGACCTCAACAGCATCACGGAACTTACGCAGACGGATATACGCATCTCCCATGTTGCGGTATGCATAATCGAACTTTTCGTCTATTGCTATGGCATATTTGTATGCGTCAACTGCTTTTTCATAAAGTTTCAGTCCCTGGTAAGCTGCTGCCAGGTTAAACCAAGCCAGTTCGTTATACGGCAGGTCTTCCAGGATCTGCTGGTGCAACCTGATACTTTCTTCATTGCGACCGGTGAAATCGGTCCAGAAGCAGATCTTGTAAAGGGCTTCTTCGTTTGCGGGCTCCTGTTCCAGAATCAGTTTCAGGCAATCGAAAATTTTATCGAACTCCTCATAATCATCGTATACATCTGCCAGTTCGAACAGCAACTCTATCCGTTCCTCGCCTTCGAAGAATTCCAGCGCATTCTCGAGCAGTTCTACAGCTTTATCCTGCTGGTCAAGTGCGAGATAAGCGTCTGTCCGAAGGATGAAAAGGTTGATGTCGCGGCTGTCGAGCAACTCAGCCAGGTCCAGCAGTGAAAGTGCATCCTGGTACTTCCTGGTAGCGATCAGGATGTCTGCCTTTCTGATGAGAAGCGTTGAAGAATAAGGAAACTGCTCAACGGCCATGTCGCAGGCTTCCTGGGCCTGGGCAAGGTCTTCAGCGTCGTCAAAATAATTTATGATTTTTTCGAAGGATTCCTCGTCGATAAAATAGGAAGAACGGCCGGATTTCCTGTCGTTGTACTGCCTCAGCAACTCCTCTATGTCCTCTTTGTCCTGGCGAAAGGGGTATTCTTTCATGTACTTTTAGGTTATTGTAATATAGGCCAATCAAAAAAAACTGCCAACTATTTGTAACTTTTTTTATCACCACACGTTAAACACATATTAAATTTTGTGATAAACGGTTTCTTTTTTAGCAAATAATTTGTTTATTTTTGTCTCGATGTTAAAGAATCTCCATACCAGGCTAACAAGACACACACGTAAAATCGTTGTGGCAGCGGTTATGCTGGGAGTAGCCGGGTTTGCCGTGGCAAGCATGGGCGGAGAGAAGCGCAATAAGAAAAGTTCAAAGATCACAGAGGATTTTACGCCAATCCGCACGAGTGCCGGTTTTACCCTGAAAGCAGGACCTTCCTATAAGGGAAGCATGATCTTCAACCAGGAGAAAACTGCCGGGCATTTGTCCTTCAACACCCTGATCACCTATCAAAAGGGTAATACCACATACATCATGCCGTATAACCACAAGGTTAACCTGGGCAATACTGGTGCATGTGACAACCTTCAGCTACTCAGGCTGAAAGTGCGGATGAACAAGTAATTTTTCCAGTTAATTCCCCTTTCTTCCCTTTTTACTCTCTTCGTAAGTCAATTCGCGGTAGCCGGATTTTGGAATGTCGAATTTTGCTACTGGAACAGGATTGAGCGATACCTGGGACACGACATAGCGGATATTCAGGTTACCCTGTTTCAGCTCATATTCCAGCGGAAGCCCTTTCAGCGTTTTAAACTGTGAGCTGTAATTATTGTTTTCGGGGATTATATCTTCCGTATAGAAAACCGTAAATGTGCTACCGTCCTTTAACTCAGCGATGGCCTTTTTACACTTGTACCCGGCAAGCATCTTGGTTTCCTCAACCGGCGTGAATTTTATTCCTTCGTATTTCCGGTTCTTGTCCTTCCAGTCGGCTTCCGTCATGCGGATCAGGAGTTTCTGGCCACCGACTTCCTGCAGAACCACCGCAGTACCGCTGCGGGAGTCATGGATGGTGGTAAAGCTTGCCAGCGCACTGACCATATCAGACCTGCTCAGGCCTCCTTTAAGGTAGACTGTAGTAGTTGCCCCGTCGAATGCATCGGCCAGTTTTGCTTCCTGGCTGCCCGTATTGATGACGGCGTCATAAACGATGGTAAGGTCGGATAATCGTTTCTGGGCGACAGAAGTTGCCAGCGAAAAGGCCATCAGGCCGGAAAGTATGATCTTTTTCATGTATAGCTTCATGGTCACAGACGATAATTACCGGCCTGCAGTTGCCTATTTCCCCTTTTTCTGTTGCATTTCCTGCATCTTCTTCTGGGTAGCCTGCATTTGCTCCATACGTTCCTGCCACTTCGATTTCGGCTTGGGCTTACTGCGATTCTCGGCCAGCTGTGCAACGATCTTATCGTGATCGATGATGTAATTCTGGATTACAAACTGCAATGCCAGCGTGATCAGGTTTGAAACCGTATAATACCAGGTCAGAGCTGATGGCAGCCTGTTAAAGAATACCAACAGAATTACAGGGAAAATATACGGCATATATTTCAACATCGGATTATTCTGATCCGGTGTCATATTCATATTATAGATCGAAATCAGGAAACTGGTTATCACTGCAAGCAGTGTAAAGAGACTGATGTGGTCTCCAAAACCCAGCGGGATCGAGAAAGGAAGCTTCGCGATCACGTCATACCTTGACAGGTCATCCGCCCAGAGAAAAGCCTGTCCCCGCAGCGCGACGTTCGCATTAAAGAAACTATATAAAGCAAAGAAGATCGGGATCTGCAATAATGCGGGTATACATCCGCCCAGCGGGTTAACGCCTGCCTCCCTGAACAATTTCATCTGGTCCATACCATAAGCCTGCTGGTCGTCGCCATGCTTTGCACGAAGAACATCCAGTTCCGGACGAAGTGCCTTCATTTTCGCTCCACTGAGGTAGCTCGAATAAACCAGCGGGGAAGTTACCAACCTGATGAAAAGGGTGAGTAATGCGATCACGATTCCATAGCTGCCAACGAACTTCTTGATAAAGTCGAATACCGGCATTACGATGTACTGGTTGATCGGTCTCACAAAAGAATAGAATCCCTGGCCCAGGTTTACGATCTTATCCATTTTCTCCACACCAATGTTGCGAAGGATCTTGTAATCGTTCGGACCGAAATAGAATTGCAACGGAACCACGTTGCTGTTTCCGCCAGTGAGTTTTTTCTGGAAACTGGCTTTGGCGCCAACAATAAGTTTTGATGAATCATCACCCGGGCTCATCCACTCCACTTTTCCATTATCAAATTTATCCTTTGCGATAAGGGAAGAATTAAAGAACTGTTGCTTGATACTTGCCCAGTGAATATTTTTTTCAAATACTTCCTGGTCGCTGGAAATCAGGTTGAAATAGTCGTATTCGCCATCTTCCACGATAACGAGCTGCGATTGCTGACGCTCATATTTGGCATCACTCTCCTGTTGAAGTGCATCCACATTCCATTGCAGGTTCAGGTTCTGCCCGGTGAACAGGGAGCCGGTTCCGCCGAAAGCAAGATTGAGGTCAATCAGGTAAGTACCGTTCTTTATAGTATACTCATGAGAAATGGATTCACCATTACTACCGATAACCTCGTAGGTAATTTTCTGGTTGCCCGATGCATCTTTTTCAACACCCTTCAGGTGAAAAAACAACTCAGCAGCCTGTGCTGACTGGTTTTTTCCGATATTGACCTGGTAGTTGAGCTTATCGCTGCCATTCTCGATAAGGGTAACCAGGTTGCTGTCAGCCCGCTTATAATTTTTGAGCGCAAGATGAACCGGTTGGCCACCCTTGTTGGAAAACCGGATCCGGAACAGGTCAGTTTCCACATCCTGGAAGGTTTCAGTTCCGGCTGTTGCACGGGCCCAGCCGGTTGCAGTTGAATCGATACCGGGAACTGCTACAGAGTCCGGAAGAGTTGTAGCAAGTGCTTTTTTCCTGCCAAGTTCCACCCTTGCGACTGAGTCTTCATACTGTTGTTTCTTCAGCTGAAGTTCACGACTGCTCTTGGATGAAATGAACAAATAAACAAACAATAAAACTCCTAACAGCACAAAACCTATAACCGTGTTGCGATCCATGCTCTGCATTCAAATATGATTTTAAGACGTGCAAAGATAAGAGAATTGCCACTAGGGTGACGGATGATGAAAAAAACCCGCCGAAACAGTTGTAACGGCGGGTCTTTATAAGAAATTAAACCGGGATTAAATCATTTCGCTCTGAAGCAGAGGGTTTCGTACACCCTCTCTTTTTTCGGCGTTTTCCTTAGCTGCCTTAATAAAATGAACAAAGATCGGCTGCGGATTTTCAACTGTACTTTTTAGTTCCGGGTGATACTGGACACCGATGAAGAATGGGTGTCGGGGAAGCTCCACAATCTCGACAAGCCCGCTTTCGGGGTTCTTGCCACTGGCCACGAGGCCGGATTTCTCAAAATCCGCCAGGTACATATTATTGAACTCCCAGCGGTGGCGATGCCTTTCACTGATTGTAGTGGTACCATAGATCTGGTGTGCAAGCGTGCCCGGAACGATTTCGCAGGGATAGGTTCCAAGGCGCATGGTACCGCCCTTGGCAGTAACCGCTTTCTGGCCTTCCATCAGGTCGATCACCGCATGATTGGTCGCAGGGTCCATTTCCGTTGAATGCGCATCTTTCCAACCGAGTACTGTTCTGGCATACTCAATTACACTCATCTGCATACCCAGGCAAATCCCGAAGAATGGCAGGTTGTTCTCCCTGGCAAACTTCACGGCAATGATCTTTCCCTCAATTCCACGATGCCCGAATCCGGGGGCTACCAGCAGGCCATCGAGATGACCCAGCTTCTCTTCCACATTTTCTTCCGTAATGAATTCACTGTGCACATTAACCACATTCACCTTGCATTCATTCATCGCACCAGCATGTACAAACGCTTCCAGGATGGATTTGTATGCATCCTGTAATTCAATATATTTTCCTATAAGGCCAATGGTAACTTTGCTTTTGGGATATTTCAGTTTGTCGAGGAACTCCTTCCATTTGCCCAGCTCCGGCTCTGAATAATTGGTGATGTTCATCTTTTTGAGACAGATGAGATCGAGCTTTTCGCGCATCATGGCAAGAGGAACTTCATATATGGTTGGCGCATCAGCCGCTTCAATAACCGCTTCTTTCTTAACGTTACAGAAGAGAGCGATCTTACGCCTGATCTCCGGTGTGAGAGGTTCTTCCGTGCGGCAGACGATAACATCAGGATGTACGCCTTCCTGGCTAAGCATTCTTACACTGTGCTGGGTAGGCTTGGTTTTGAGTTCTTTGGCTGCCCTGAGGTAAGGGATCAGGGTAAGGTGCACCACTACGCAATCTTCCTCCGGCAATTCCCACTGCAACTGGCGAACGGCTTCAATAAAAGGAAGACTCTCGATGTCACCAACAGTTCCGCCGATTTCGGTAATCACTACATCATACCCGTTCTGACCCAACAAAAGCATCCGGCGCTTGATCTCGTCGGTGATATGCGGAACCACCTGTACGGTCTTTCCCAGATAAGCCCCTTCACGCTCTTTATTGATCACGGTCTGATAGATGCGCCCTGTCGTCACGTTATTAGCCTGGGTCGTAAAAATATTCAGGAACCGCTCATAGTGGCCAAGGTCCAGGTCCGTTTCGGCACCGTCGTCAGTAACATAACATTCCCCATGTTCATAAGGATTCAATGTGCCCGGATCAACATTGATGTAGGGGTCAAATTTCTGGATAGTCACTTTTAACCCGCGCGCCTGGAGCAATTTGCCCAGGGACGCTGCAATTATCCCTTTTCCGAGTGAAGAGGTTACCCCTCCGGTTACAAAAATATACTTGGCCATATCTTTTGGTTTTCTCTTATTACTATACTTTTGACTGTGTGCTGAAAAACAAAAAAACATCCCTGAAGTACTTACGTACCGGCTGATGTGCTTTTTTGGATGCTAATTGTAAAACCGCTGCCCAGTCTGAAATGACCTTGCGGAAAAATAGAATATGTATATCCGGGAGGTCATGCAAAGATACAGGAAACCTGCCAGATGAAAACAGTCAGCCTGCGATGTGGAAAAAAAGCCGGAGCCTTCTTAACCTGCAGTAATCAAAATTCCTCATATGAAACAGTTCATCTTTTTGCTGGTCTGCCTTGCTGTAAACCAGTCAATTTATTCACAGGACATTACCAGCTGCTGCGCGGCGGCGGCCACTGAAGCCTTCGCCCAGAACGGCGGCAATGCGGCCTTCAGGGCGAGCCATGACGAGCCCCGGCCTTTCCATTATGTGAGTGCCGCCGGTAAAGACATCTCCTACCAGACGTCCGACGGCAAAAACGCACATGGCTGGGAGGTTAAAGCGGAAAAAGCCACTCCTTATTATATGTTTGTTGTTCACGAGTGGTGGGGCCTGAATGATTATATCAAACAGGAGGCTGAAAAACTGGGGAGGGACCTTGGCATCAATGTGATCGCCCTCGACCTGTACGATAACCAGGTGGCGACTACCCGCGAAGATGCAGCCAGGATAATGCAGTCGGTAAAGACCGAACGCGCTGAATCTATAATCAAAGGAGCTTATTCCTATGCAGGTAAGAATGCGAAAGTGTTTACAATAGGCTGGTGTTTTGGCGGTGGCTGGAGCCTGCAGGCGACCTTGCTGGGTGGCAGCCAGGCAGCAGGTGGCATCATGTATTATGGCCAGCCCGAAAAAGATGTGGAAAAATTAAAAACCCTGAAGGCTGATATCATCGGTTTTTTTGCCAACCAGGACCAATGGCCAAGTCCCCAGGTTGTTACCGAATTTGCCCAATCTATGCAAAAAGCGGGAAAAAAGCTTTTACTGAACCGTTATGAGGCGACGCATGCATTTGCCAATCCCAGTAATCCGAACTTCAATAAAGAGGCTACCGAGGATGCTTACGGGAAAATGCTCGCTTTCGTAAAGGAAAGGATGAAATAACCACCGGGATTGAATAAGCAACTTTTAAAAACTCAATAGGCACCCGGATAACCGGATGCCTATTTTTTCCTTTTGGTGATTATTGCTTAATTTCTTACTGTCATTGGGGTAGCGGGCGCAGGATTTATCGGCGTAGCTTTAATAAATCCGGACTGATTCCGCTTCAGCAGGATATCCTTTATCTTATCACTGTTATCCTTATTCGCATGGAGGACAGCAATAGCAACGATTTCAATAAACAATATCCATAGGCTGATATTCTTCTTCATAAACAGAGGTTCAATTTGTTGGATACAGGCTTGAGAGACTGCAAATTATTACAATTATTAATATTTGCCAAAACCACCTTGTCGATTTACTACCATACTTTAACGCATCACCCATTAATTTATTATAACGCTAATTCCCTGGTAACCGACAGTGTGATCATCCTTTCTGAATCTTCAAAAAGCTGGCCGAAATTCCTTTTATCAATGATGAACTGAAACCCTGGTGTTCCATTTCATTTAATCCCGCGATCGTGCACCCTTTGGGCGTGGTAACCTTATCAATTTCATATTCAGGATGGGTTCCCTTCTGCAACAACAATTCGGCAGCGCCCTTTACTGTCTGCGCTGCAATGAGGCTTGCTGTGGCAGCATCAAAACCAATCTCAATTCCTCCCTGGATATTTGCGCGGATGTATCTCATAGCGTAGGCGGTGCCGCAGGCACCAAGAACTGTTGCGGCGTCCATGAGCTTCTCATCGATCAGAGCCACTCTTCCCAGCTTATTAAACATATGCAAAACCCATTCCACCTCATCCCGGGATGCAGCGGAGTGACTTATACAGGTGATGCTTTCCCGGATGGCGATTGCCGTGTTGGGCATAGCCCTGAAAACAGGGGTACCAGGCTGCAGCTCGGCTGCTATTTCCGTGATGTCAACACCGGTAACCACTGAAACGATCACGTGCTTTTCCGAAGTAACCGGGGCAATTTCCTTAACCACCTCTTTTACCTGGAATGGTTTCACCGCCAGCACCACAACATCACTGGCACTGACAGCATCCCTGTTATCGCTTGTAACGTGTATACCTTTTTGCTGGAGCGGCTGCAACAAGGTAACGTTCCGACGGGTGACCGTAATATTGGCGGCGTCCGTGAAGCCTGCCGCCAGCAGTCCTTCCGCAATTGAGATACCAAGGTTACCTCCCCCAATTATGGCAATCTTCCTGTTCATTGGTTGTATTTACAAAAAAGCCACCACTCCTTTCGGGTGATGGCAAGAATCAGATTGTAAATATATAACGAATTAGTAGAATTTCCCTTGCGACAAATAATTTCTCACATAATCTTCCACTCCCTGCTCGAGACTGTAAAAAGGTTCAGTATATCCCGCATCCCTTAGTTTGCTCATGTTGGCTTCAGTAAAGTACTGGTACTTGTCGCGGATGTCTTCCGGCATATCAATAAATTCTATGTTCGGTTCCAGGTCAAGTCCCCTGAATGTAGAATTTACAAGGTCCTGGAATGCCCTGGCCTTGCCGGTACCAAGGTTATACAACCCTGAAGCGGGCTGGTTTTCCATGAGCCAGTAGCAGACCTTGATCACATCTTTTACATAGATGAAATCCCGCAACTGCTGGCCATCTGCATAATCAGGCCTGTGTGAACGAAAAAGTTTCACTCCACCGTTCTGCCGGATCTGGTTGAAAGAATGCCAGATCACGCTGGCCATGCGGTTCTTATGATATTCATTGGGGCCGTAAACATTGAAGAATTTCAGTCCTGCCCAAAACCCGGGGTGACAGGCTTCATGAAGTACCCATTTATCAAATTCGTTTTTGGAAACACCATACGGGTTAAGTGGTTTCAGCACATAAGAAAGTTCATGCCGGTCATCGTATCCATGTTCTCCTGCACCATAGGTTGCCGCGGATGAAGCGAACACCAGTGGGATGCCATGAACAGTGCAATAATTCCACACCTTTTGAGAATATTCCACATTCAGTTCCTGGTGGATGCTGTAATTGAATTCGGTGGTATCGGTACGGGCACCGATGTGAAAGATAAAGTCAATATGGGGTTTATGCTCGTTCAGCCATTCGAAAAAAAGCGACCGTTCTACCCTATGCAGAAAACGTTTGCCGCGCAGGTTAGGATCCTTTTCATGCTTGCTGAAATCATCTACCAGAATCAGGTTGTTGAAACCTTTGAGGTTCAGGAATCCAACCAGGCAACTGCCAATGAATCCTGCAGCCCCCGTTACAACGATAACAGCGTTTTTATTCATAGTAGAACAAAGTTAGTCAATAGGTGAATAAGTGAATGAGCCAATAAGTGAATAGTGAACTAAGTGACTAAAGCTATCAACCTGAAATACATTCAGGGATATGCTAAAAACCAAGGGGCCAACTGAATTTCAGTTGGCCCCTTGTACTTATTCACTTACCGACAAATCGCGAGTAAGTGTACTATTTATAATGCGCTTAATGCATGTTCACTTTCATGGCCTGCAAGAAGTTTTTCGATAGCCGTGTCATATTTGTCCTTCCATTCGGAAATCGTTCCCCAGCTTTCGCCGTCTACCTTAACAGTTCCGGCGGTTACCCGGCCAAGCCTGGTGAAATCTTTTCCGGCCATGGACTCGATGAATCCCGCCAGGTTTGCATCACTCACGGTTACCACTACCCTGCTCTGGCCTTCACCGAACAGGAATGCGTCTTTGCGGATCTCCTTATCGGTTTCAATCTCAAAGCCAAGTGAACCGGTAAACCCGGATTCGGCAAGGGTCACAAACAAGCCACCCTCACTGATGTCGTGGGCTGAAGAAATGAGATTCTTCGAGATCAGTGACGACACTGTCTGTTGCAATGCAAATTCTTCCTCCAGGTCAAAATGTGGTGCAGGGGAATATTCAACGCCAACGATCTTATTCAGGTATTCTGAACTGTTGATATCGTTTGTGGCGCGGCCCACGAGGAAAATATGATCACCTTCTTCCCTGAAATTGAGGGTCATTTTATTATCGATGTTCTCAAGAAGCCCGACCATCCCGATTGTTGGCGTCGGGTAAACTGCGCCATCCGGGTTCTGGTTATAAAAGCTCACGTTACCGCCGGTAACAGGTGTATTGAACCGACGGCAGGCTTCGCCCATGCCTTTGATTGCATGAACAAACTGGAAGTATACCTGCGGATCGTAGGGGTTACCGAAATTGAGGCAGTTGGTTACGCCGAGGGGCTCACCGCCACTGCAGACAATGTTACGTGCTGCTTCTGCCACAGCTATCATGGTACCTTTATAAGGATCAGCGTAAACGTAACGGCTGTTGCAATCTGTCGTAACTGCCAAGGCCTTATTGCTTGGCTTGGCCAATACTACTGTTGCATCGCTGGGAGCGTTTGTGCCGGTATTGGCAGTTCCCACCATGCTGTCGTACTGAACATACACCCATCGCTTCGATGCAATATTTGGAATTTCAACCAGTCGCGATGCCACCTCTTTCAGGTTTTTCGCAACTGGAACAGTTGAAGAATCGAATGAGGCAATCTTTTCAAAATATGCCGGAGTTTCGTAAGCCCTGTCATATTGCGGTGCACCTCCACCCAGCACCAGTTCATATGCAGGAATGGAAGCTTCCAACTCACCATGCATATAGAACCTGAGCAGCTTATCGTCGGTCACTTCACCAATAACAGAGCAGGGAAGATCCCACTTTTCAAAAATGGCTTCAACAAGGGATTCCTTGCCTTTTTCCACCACCATCAGCATTCTTTCCTGGCTTTCGCTGAGCAAAAGTTCCCAGGTTTTCATATTCGGCTGGCGTGTAGGCACCTTATCGAGATCGATGCGCATACCCACTCCGCCTTTGGCGCTCATTTCGGCTGTTGAACAGATAATTCCGGCTGCACCCATATCCTGCATTCCTACCACAGCACCAGTTTTGATAACTTCCAGGCAGGCTTCAAGCAGTTTCTTTTCCTGGAATGGGTCACCAACCTGTACCGCGGGAAGTTCCTCCACACTGTCAGCGGTGATGTCGGCTGATGCGAATGAAGCACCGCCAATCCCGTCCTTGCCCGTTGCAGAACCAACGAACATTACAGGGTTCCCGGTACCTTCAGCTGTAGCGCTTACGGTTCCGCCAGCTTTCACTATACCCACGCTCATAGCATTTACGAGCGGGTTGGTATGATAACATTGTTCAAAGTAAATTTCACCTCCAACTGTCGGTACCCCGAAACAGTTACCATAGTGACCGATACCATGTACTACGCCACCGAGGAGGTGCTGCGTTTTGGCTTCCTGCAGTTTCCCGAATCTCAGCGAGTTAAGCGATGCGATCGGTCTTGCGCCCATTGTGAAGATGTCACGGTGAATGCCACCTACACCGGTTGCTGCACCCTGGAAGGGTTCAATTGCTGAAGGGTGGTTATGGCTTTCGATCTTGAACACCACTCCATAGCCATCACCCATATCCATGAGCCCGGCATTTTCTTCTCCGGCAGCCACGAGCATCCTTCCGCCTTCACGGGGAAGTGTCTTAAGCCACTTAATGGAATTCTTGTAACTGCAATGCTCGCTCCACATTCCACTGAAGGCGCAGAGTTCATTGAAATTAGGTGTGCGTCCAAGTTTCTGTTTGATGAGTTCAAATTCTTCGGCGGTAAGGCGAAGCTGCTGTGCGGTTTTAACGGTAACTTCCATTTTGCTTTGCGGATAGTGAAAGAAAGCGCAAAGGTAAGGCGGCGAGACTAAACTCCAAGCGATGGATTGGTCATCCAAATCGCTGGATGACATTCGCATAATACCTGTATACCTTCCTCACTTCAAACTTTTCAATCATAAGTTCCCTTCCCTTTTTACCCATTTCGCGGCGGGTCAAAGGTGGCAGTAGCAGCATCTGTTCCATTTTATCTGCCAGGTCGGCTGCATCGCGGGTGTTACAAAGGAAGCCGGTAATATTGTCCCGCACCGCCTCTTTGCACCCCCTGTTATAGGTGGTGATTACCGGAAGTTCCATACTGGCCGCTTCCAGGAGACTTCGGGGAATTCCTTCATTATAATATGATGGCAGGACAAAACAATCGGCTGATTCCAGGAAACTGCGTACATCTTCTGTAAATCCGGGGAAGCTGATCAGTCCCTGCTCTTGCCAATCTGTAAGGTCGGCAGCATCCACCGCATCGGGATGGCCTGCTTCGTGAAAGCCGATCAGTATACAATTAAATTGATGATTGCGGTTTTTCAGGATCCGGCTGGCTTCTGCATAAACCGCAACACCTTTGCTCCTGAGCAACCTGCAACTCATCAGGAAGGTGAATGCCGGGCTGCCGGCGCCTGCTGATTTTCCAGGCTGGTGAAAATATTCTGTATCCACACCTTCGCCAGGCAGGATCTTCACGTTCTGAGCGGAAACCAGGGCTTCGTTCAGGAACACCTGCGCATCTTCCCGGTTAAGGAACCAGGTTTCCGCGACATTTTTTAAAGCCCTACGGTATAATTTCTCGACTATGGTGCGGAGGAGGTCTTTCCGGTCAAAGGCAAATCCGAGCCCGGTGATCACAGCAACCGACGGAATACCGAGTGCCCCTGCAGCCATGGATCCGTAAATATTCGGTTTTGCAACGAAGTGGAAAATAAGATCCGGCTTTAGTGTTGAATAAACCTGCCTGAGTGAACGATACAACAAGAGGTCGGAAATCGGATTGAGCGACCGGTTATTAAACTGAACAGGGAAAAAAGCACACCCTTCATTAGTCAGCCGCTGTGCATATTCGTCAGCTGGCGATACAACTACAACCCTGTGCCCCGATTCGATCAGGCACCGGATTATCGCCAGGCGGAAATTGTATACCGACCAGGCATTATTGGAAACGAAAGCGATCAGCAATGCATTATCTGCCACAGGCCTCATGCAGGAACATTAATGCCAAATGTATAGATTTGAGCAGGAAAACCAATATTGCAGGATGGATATTTACCTCAGATTTTCGGTATCATTCGCTTTTTTTACATTTCTAACGTATTGGTTTATACGAAGATCTGGCACTACCCTCACATTTTTCCAGACCATACTCGCTTATTCGGCAAAAGTGCTGATGGGCTGCGCTTACGGTTACATTTTCTTCCGGAACTGGGGCGGTGACGATACCTGGATGATCAACAATGACAGCATGGCGGAGCTTGAAAAGCTGCTGAACCGGCCGGGGCAATTCTTCGAGGATGTGGACCTTTTTCGTCTAGTGCAGGAAAATGGCTGGAAGGGTGGTTTGCATCTTTTCATGGACAAACTCGAGCATGCACTACTCATCAAACCTCTGGCGCTGTTCAACCTTTTCAGCGGCGGTAATTATTATATTAATGTCACTGCATTTGCAGCATTGACCATCTGGAGTCAGATCTGGCTTTATCACCTGCTGTCCTTAAAATGGGCGGACACGAACAAATGGCTGTATGTTTTGATCTTCTTTTACCCACCAGCCCTGTTCTGGCTAAGCGGCATCCGGGGCGATGGATTACTATTCCTGTTCTTTGGTCTTCTGCTGTTACAATACGACCGGTGGCTAAGTAGTAAAAGGCCCCTTAATTTGATATACGTCATGGTAGCCTGCCTGGGCATTGTCATTCTCCGCGCACCAATGTTAGCCATCCTGTTTCCCGCGTTGGTTGCCTGGTGGCTCTGTGCCAGGGGAAAATGGCCTGTAGTAAAGAGCTTTGTCACCTGCCACATCGCTGCTGTGATCCTGTTTTTTGCAACCGGTCTGTTGAACAGGCCGTTAAAC
Source organism: Flavihumibacter solisilvae (assembly GCF_000814475.1). Classification (GTDB taxonomy): domain Bacteria; phylum Bacteroidota; class Bacteroidia; order Chitinophagales; family Chitinophagaceae; genus Flavihumibacter; species Flavihumibacter solisilvae. The sequence goes on from NZ_JSVC01000024.1 coordinate 79,933, forward strand.
ATGCCAGGTATTATGGCTGATCGCCAGGCTGCCTTTTTCCTGCTCGACGGTAAGACCCGGGTTCACCTTGATACCCTGGATACAAATCCGCTTACCTTTATTAGGATGTTACCCCAGGCCCTGGATAACTCTTTCCTCCGCCCCTACCCCTGGAATGCCTCCGGCATTATGCAGGTGATGACAGTCACTCAAAATATATTTGTAATATGTCTCCTGGGAGTTGCCGCACTCGCCTTAATAGCCAGAAAGTGCAGCCCCGGGGAACAAGCTCCGATCGGGACTGGCATAAAAGATCCCCTTCAGGCTACTGCAGTCTTCTTTGGTTTATTTGCTTACCTGTCAATTGGTTACACAATTCCCTTTCCGGGGGCGCTGGTGCGATACAGGGTAATCCCGGAGCTTTTGCTGGTGATCGTTCTCGTAAGGGGAATTCTGCCAGTCCTCAGATCAAATTACATTTTTTTTAATGTTTATAAAAAGCGCGGTAATTGGCATAAATCTTTAAAAGAGTTAGATAATTGAATCGATTTTTTGCCCAACTTAGCGGAAATTTGAACAGAAGCTAATTTATTGTGTCAGTATTTTAACTTTTGTCATTTATTTGCACAGCTAAAAATCATTCTCATGTCATTACGTTTCAGTGCTCTCAACAACATCAACCAGGGTAACCAGGTGAATGTTCCGGGTCCCGCTAAGATCACGGCCCTGTTTGGTGAAAATGTGTTCACGCTGCAGAAAGCAAGGGCTTTCCTGAGTGATGAGGCTTACAAAAGCCTTCTTGCCTCTATTAAAGGGGGAAGAAAGATTGATCGTACAGTAGCTAACCAGATTGCTGCTGGCCTTCGCCAGTGGGCAGAAACAAAAGGTGTTACGCATTATACACACTGGTTCCAGCCACTGACAGGCACAACCGCTGAAAAGCATGATTCATTTTTCACACTGAAAGGTGATGGTACCGCAATCGAAGAGTTTGACGGGGCAGCGCTGATCCAGCAGGAACCTGACGCATCATCATTCCCGAGTGGTGGTATCCGTGCAACTTTTGAAGCACGCGGCTATACGGCATGGGATCCTTCCTCTCCCGCTTTCATCATGGAGATCGGCGAAGGAAAGACACTTTGTATTCCCACAATTTTTGTTTCGTATACCGGTGAAACACTGGATTATAAAGCACCGCTGTTAAAGTCGCTCGAAGCACTTAACAAACATGCCGTTGACGTGGCAAACTATTTCGATAAAAATGTTAACCGCGTTGCAGCAACTCTCGGCTGGGAGCAGGAATATTTCGTTATTGATGAGGCTATGTTCAATTCACGTCCCGACCTCGTACTGAGCGGACGTACTGTATTCGGCCATGCACCCGCGAAAGGACAGCAGCTGGAAGACCACTACTTCGGTTCCATCCCCGAGCGCGTTTATGCCTTCATGCGTGATTTCGAAAACGAATCTTATAAACTCGGTATTCCGTTAAGAACCCGCCACAATGAAGTTGCGCCGGCGCAGTTCGAGTGTGCACCTATTTTCGAAGAAGTGAGTGTGGCCGTTGACCATAACACCCTGCTGATGGATGTGATGGATCGCGTTGCCCGTCGCCATAAACTGCGTGTACTGCTGCACGAGAAGCCATTTGCCGGCATCAATGGCAGCGGCAAGCACAATAACTGGAGCATGTCAACCGATACTGGTGTTAACCTGCTTGCTCCCGGCAAAACGCCAAAGACCAACCTGATGTTCCTTACGTTCTTCGTGAACACCATCAAGGCGGTTTATGAATATTCAGACGTTCTGCGTGCCTGCATCGCAGGTGCTGGTAACGACCACCGCCTGGGTGCCAACGAGGCTCCCCCGGCAATCATTTCGGTGTTTGTAGGTGGATACCTGAGCAACGTACTGGCAGAGATCAAAGAGCGCGTAAGCGATAAGTTCGACGAGCAGGATGAAGCAATCCTGAAACTTGACCTGCACCGCAGCATCCCTGAGCTCCTGCTCGACAACACTGACCGTAACCGTACTTCACCTTTTGCTTTCACCGGCAACAAGTTCGAGTTCCGTGCTGTTGGTTCATCTGCAAACTGCGCTAACGCGATGACAACCCTGAACACCATCATGGCCGAAACGCTGAAGCAGTTCAAGAAGGATGTAGATGCCCTTATCGAAAAAGGAGAAAAGAAAGAGATCGCCATCATGCATGTGATCCGCGAATACATCGTGGACAGCGACAAGGTTCTCTTTGAAGGTGATGGCTACAGCGAGGAGTGGGCAAAAGAAGCTGAGAAGCGCGGACTTCCGAACCTGAAGACTACTCCCCTTGCACTCGATGCGATGGTTACTGAAAAATCAAAGCACCTGTTCGAAAGCAATGATGTACTTACGCATGTTGAGCTCGAAGCACGTCATGAGATCGAACTGGAAAAATATATCAAACGCGTGCAGATTGAAGCCCGGATCATGGGTGAGCTTTGCACCAGCCACGTTCTGCCTGCATCGGTTAAATACCAGAACATCCTCATTCAGAACATCCGTGGACTGAAGGACATTGGCCTGGATGAAAGCACCTATTGCAACCAGAAGCAGATCCTGAAAAAGATCAGCGAACACATCAACATCCTGAGTGACCTCGTGGAGAAAATGATTGAAGCCCGTAAGGTTTGCAATGCAATGGAGAACACACGCACCAAGGCAATCGCTTATGAAAGCCAGGTTAAAGCGCCGTTCTTTGATGCGATCCGTTACAGGGTTGATAAACTGGAATTGCTGGTGGATGATACACACTGGCCGCTTCCGAAGTATCGCGAAATGCTGTTCCTCCGCTAATCATATTGAGGACCAAATCAAACTGCAAGAGCCCCGCTTTCGAGCGGGGCTTTATTTATTCCGGCGTAACCTATTCCGTACGCAGGCTATTCACTGGATTTGCAAGAGCCGCTTTCACTGATTGGTATGCAACCGTAACCACTGCAATCAACAGGATGAGTACCAGCGGGTATAACAGGATTCCCGGACTGATATCAATATGGAAAGCATAATCTTCCATCCAGCTTGTCAGCAGCCAGGCAGCGACAGGAATGGCAACGAGGCCTGCATATAAGACAAGCTTCAGGTAATCGCGGGTGATGAGCAGGAAAATCTGCGTTACAGTTGCACCCAGAACTTTCCGTACTCCAATCTCCCGGGTTCGTTTAGCCACAGAATATAGTGAAAGACCAAATAGTCCGAGACCAGCAATCACAATCGACAGCACAGTGAACCACCACAGGACAGAGGAAAAAACCTGGTCGTTTTTGTACTGCCTGTCGAAATGGTCATCCAGGAAAAAGTACTGGAAAGGCGACCCGGGAAATCTTTTGTTCCACACATCCTTTGTCCTGGCCACAAGCCCTGGCACATCGGCAGTTTCCACCTTCAGGGAGTACATCCCCATATCCGTGTGCCTGGCTGGATAATAAATTATTGGATCAAAACTATATTGGAGTGATTGCTGGTGGTAGTCAAACATTACTCCGACTACCTTACATGTCCGCTCAGCCTGCATAAGCATTTTCCCAATGGCTTCGTCCGGTGATCCAAATCCCAGGATCCTTGATGCCGTTTCATTGATGATTACATTGAGAACCTGTAGCGAATCCGCTTCATTAAATGGCTGGTCTTTATCAAAGTTCCTCCCGGCTACCATTGTGATACCATAATCCGGGATGAATTTCTCATCTATCCCGAATGTCCTGCAACTTTTATTGTCGTTAGAGTTAATCCTCCGGAACCCCGTTGAACTACCTACTTCATTTCCCGGAACATCCGTGGATTCGGAAACTGTGCGTACGCCGGGAATCTTACCAAGGTCGTTTACAAATGATTCGACTGTCGACATCGCTCCTGTAGGCTGGTTTACAGTTTGTTCAAGAACCAATGTCTGCCGGATATTCACGCCCAGGTCACGACTGCTCATAAACCGCAGCTGCTGATAAAATCCAATTGCCCCGCCGGTAAGGATTATGGCCGCTGTGAACTGTAGTACCACCAGTGCCTTGCGCAGGTAATTGCTGCCTTTATTATTACCTGAAAATCCTGCTGCAGATTTCAACGTTTTAACGGGCTGGAAAGATGAAAGCACAAAGGCAGGATAAAATCCGGCCAGCAGGGTACTGACCATGAAAACTGTGACTGCGGCTACCCAAAACCAGGCGCCCGTTGCCTCCAGGTCCGCAATGTTCCTGCTGATCAATTGTGCAAACTTTGGGAGCACGAGACTATATAACAGGAACCCGATTCCCATCCCCAGCAGGTTAACGAGAAAGGATTCTGCGAGGAACTGCCTGACGAGTTGCAGCTTTGTTGCGCCCATAACTTTCCGTACCCCCACTTCCCTTGACCGTTCAAGTGAGTGGGCTGTTGACAGGTTTACATGATTGATCAGTGAGATCAGGAGTATGAGAAGCGCGGCAATGCCCAGGTATTTCAGATAATAGAGATTGCCGCTTCCTTCGAGCTCATAATTGTAAACAGAGCGGGTATGAATGTCCTTTAGCGGCTGCACTTTGAAAGTAACGGAAAAGCCGTCCTCCTTCATCCTGCCTCCCATGTACTTCTCTGCAAATGCGGGCAGCTTTGCTTCAAGAGCATTGGCATCCGTTCCCTCTTTAAGTAACACGTAGGTGTAAAAATCGCTCCATCCCCAGCTCGTATTGGCATTGCCGTTGGTAAGCTGGATATATTTATTGAAATTCAACAGGATGTGAAATTGCAGATGCGAGTTTGCGGGAAAATCCTTCACTACGCCTGTCACAACATAATCTTCATTGTCGAACCTCAATGTTTTCCCGAGCGCTTCTGAATTACCGAAATATTTGGTTGCTGTGGATTGACTGATCACCGCATCATTCAGATGAGTCAGTGCCTGGGCCGGTGCCCCTTTCTGAAACTCGAATGAAAAGATCCTGAATACAGAAGGGTCTGCAAAATAAATGAAGCCGCTTTCATTGATCTTTTCGTCACCATGCTGTACAATCCCCCATCTTTTCCGGAAGCGCACAACTTCCGACACTTCAGGAAAGTCCTTCTTGATTGCCGGGGCTACAGCCGGGTATGTAAACGCAAATGTCTGCGGCTCGCCACCTTTTTCAGTCACGATCATCGGCAACCGGAAAATCCTGTCCTTCTTTGCATGGAAATCATCAAAGCTGTATTCGAACCTGAGATAATTGGCAATCATCAGGAATGCAGCAATACCTATTGCAAGGCCCATTACGATAATGGCTGAGAAGGTTTTGTTCTTCATCAGGTTGCGCCATGCAGTTTTCAGATAGTTCTTAAACATAACCTGGGATTTTGGCTCTATTTTTCAATTAAATAAAATGCCAGTCATCTACAGGCCTAACTATCAGTCTGTTAAGAGTTTGGAGTCTGCGAATGCTGTACGCTTTTGATACAGTCACCGTTCGATTCAGATCAGTTCATGAACCCACGACAATGCCAGTTTCAACTGTTCGTCCATTCCTATTTTGCTGTTATCGAGAACACGAGCGTCATCTGCCTGGCGAAGCGGACTTACTTCACGGTGACTGTCAATATAGTCGCGCATTTCGAGGTTATTCTTGACTTCCTCTATTGTAATGTTGGGGTTCTTTTCGAAGAGTTCCTTAAACCTCCGCTCCACCCTGATCTTGTTATCGGCTGTCATGAAGATCTTGAGTTCAGCCTTTGGGAATACGACGGTGCCAATATCACGGCCATCCATCACAATGCCTTTTTTCCTGCCCATTTCCTGTTGCTGGTTAACGGCGAATGTACGCACATCCTTTATAGCCGCGATCTCACTTACTTTTTCGGCAACTACCAGGTCGCGGATCACATATTCAACGTTCTCGTCATTGAGGTACATCTCACTCTGAAGGCTATTTTCGTTATAACGGAACTCGAGCTGGATATCTTCCAGTGCCTTTTGCACTTCCTGTGTGTCGGTCCAGTCCACATGGTTCCGGAGAAAATAAAGGGTTATGGCCCTGTACATGGCACCACTGTCAATATATACGTAGTTCAGTTCCTTTGCCAGCTGTTTTGCAAGGGTGCTTTTGCCACAACTGCTCCAGCCGTCAATAGTAATGATGATTTTTTTCCTGGCCATAATAAATAGTCAAAAGTAAAAATTAAAAAGCCCTCCTGTATGCAGGAGGGCTTTTAATTTATGCTTCAGATTTTTCCTTCTTTGGTGGAGATGATTCCTTCATCCGGAATGTGATCTTGTTCTGCTCCTTGTCGAGGTCAGCAATAAGGATATCGCCTTCCTTGATAGTCATATTCAGGATCTCTTCCGCAAGCGGATCTTCCAGGTACTTCTGCAGTGCCCTGTGCAGGGGCCTTGCACCAAACTGCTGGTCGTATCCTTTTTCGGCGATGAAGCTCTTGGCTTCTTCAGTCAGCTCAAGGCTGAATCCAAGATTCTTCAGTCTCTTCATTACACCGTTCAAAAGAATATCTATGATCTTGAAGATATGATCCTTTGTGAGTGAATTGAAGATCACCACATCATCGATCCTGTTCAGGAATTCAGGTGAGAAGGTACGCTTCAACGCTTTTTCAATAACCGCCTTATTCGTCTCGTCTGTGCTCGCTGTACGTGCCGCAGTAGCGAAACCTACACCGTCACCGAAGTCTTTCAGTTGACGTACACCGATATTCGAAGTCATGATAATAAGACTGTTCTTGAAGTCCACCTTCCGGCCAAGTCCATCGGTAAGCTGACCATCATCGAGCACCTGTAACAGGATGTTGTAGATGTCCGGGTGAGCCTTCTCGATTTCATCAAGCAGGATAACGCTGTAAGGTTTGCGGCGGACTTTCTCTGTCAGCTGGCCGCCTTCTTCGTATCCCACATATCCCGGAGGTGCACCGATCAATCTGCTGATGGTAAACTTCTCCATGTATTCACTCATATCGATCCGGATCAGGGCGTCTTCACTGTCGAACATATAACGTGCAAGTGAACGAGCCAGCTCGGTTTTACCCACACCAGTCGGTCCGAGGAAAATAAACGAACCAACAGGTTTCCTGGGATCTTTCAGACCTACGCGGTTACGCTGGATGGCCTTCACGACTTTCTGAATGGCTTCGTCCTGTCCTATAACCATACTGGCCATATCTTCAGACATTTTCCGCAACTTCTCGCTTTCAGCCTGCACCATCCGCTTCACCGGTATGCCAGTCATCATACTCACCACTTCCGCAATATCTTCCTCGGTTATCGGATAGCGCTTATGCTTGCTTTCCTCTTCCCAATGTGACTTTGCCTTCTCCAGGTCTTCCTGCAGTCTCTTCTCTGTATCGCGGAGAGATGCAGCTTCCTCGAACTTCTGGCTTTTCACCACGCGGTTCTTTTCATTCTTCACATCCTCGATCTTCTTCTCAAGCTCCAGGATCTCCTGCGGTACATTGATGTTTTTCAGGTGAACGCGTGCACCTACTTCATCCAGTACATCGATCGCCTTGTCCGGCAACAGACGGTCTGTCATGTAACGGTCGCTGAGCTTCACACATGCATCAATTGCATCGTCTGAATAGTTTACGTTATGATACTCTTCGTATTTGGGTTTGATGTTGTTAAGGATCTGGATGGTTTCGTCAACAGTCGGCGGATCAACCATCACTTTCTGGAAGCGGCGGTCAAGTGCACCATCTTTTTCGATATACATGCGATACTCATCCAGGGTCGAAGCACCGATGCACTGCAATTCACCCCGTGCAAGAGCAGGTTTGAAAATGTTTGATGCATCAAGTGAACCACTGGCACCACCGGCACCTACAATAGTGTGGATCTCATCAATGAAGAGAATCACATCGCGGTTCTTTTCGAGTTCATTCATGATTGCCTTCATCCGCTCTTCAAACTGGCCACGGTATTTGGTACCGGCAACCAGTGCAGCAAGATCAAGGGAGATCACGCGTTTATCGAACAATACCCTGGATACCTTACGCTGAACGATGCGAAGTGCAAGACCTTCCACAATGGCGGTCTTACCCACACCAGGTTCACCAATCAGGATCGGGTTGTTCTTCTTCCGGCGCGACAAAATCTGCGATACCCTTTCGATTTCTTCTTCACGACCTACAATTGGGTCAAGTGCACCGGTCTCTGCGAGTCTTGTAATATCCCTGCCGAAATTGTCAAGCACAGGAGTTTTACTTTTTGTATTACCTGCCTGCTTGGCCTTTTGCTGACTGTATTTCTTTTCCTCATCAAAGTCATCATCATTTTCATCCGGATATTCACTTCTCACATCATTGCTTTTCACCACACCCAGTTCATTCCTGAACAGGTCGTAGTCCACATCAAACTGGTTGAGTATCTGTGTAGCAATATTTTCTTTGTTTTTCAGGATTGATAGCATAAGATGTTCGGTTTCGACGGTTGGACTTTTTAATGCCTTTGCCTCGAGCACGGTTACACGAATTACCTTCTCTGCCTGCTTGGTTAGTGGCAGGCTGTTGATGTTGGCAATATTCTTTCCTGTTTTATCCTTAACTGCAAGTTCAACTTCCTTTCGGAGTTCATACAAATCAACATTAAAACTCTTAAGAATACGGACAGCGGTATTATCACCTTCTCTTATCAGACCCAGCAATAAATGCTCGGTACCGATAAAATCATTCCCTAGTCTCAACGCTTCCTCCCTGCTGAACGAGATGATCTCTTTTACCTGGGCTGAAAAATTGTTGTCCATTTTATAAGTTGTTGTGTGTTATACAATAATAACGAATATTTTTGAGTTTAGGTTTGCTTTGAAACCCAGTTCTGACAGTTGTCCACCGGTTGCCAGCAAGTGAATAATCTGTAACTCAAAGAACGTTTAGATCGCCTTTTAATTATAACCGTATGCAGGTCAAAATTGATACCAAGGAGAAATTTCATGTCATAACGATCCTTGATCCAAAAATCACTGCTAATATGACAGCAGAAATGGAGAAGAGTTTATCTGCACTCCTGCAAAAAGAAGTTAAAAACGTTGTCCTCAATCTTAACAGTGTGACGGAAATTGACGTTGAATCAGCGGAGTCACTTGTTAAAATCCAGCAGTCATTTTATGAAAACAATGCATCGTTCGTGATCTGCGGGATCCAGCCTGCCATAGAGGAATTTCTCGACAATGAACAGCTGCTCGAAATGTTAAGCGCCACTCCGACAGAAAGTGAGGCATGGGATATCGTACAGATGGAAGAAATTGAAAGAGAGTTGCTTGATGATGACGACCCGGCTTTTAACGCATAGATTTGCATACTTTAACATATGCTGGCTGTAACCATATTAGGAAATAATTCTGCGCTTCCGGCGTTCGACAGGCACCCAACGGCGCAAATCGTAACGTTGGATGAGTTCCTGTTCCTCATCGATTGCGGAGAAGGCACCCAGATGCAAATGGCGAAATACAAGATAAGAAGAAGCTGCATCCAGCATATCTTCATCAGCCACCTGCACGGTGACCACTATTTCGGGCTGATCGGGCTGATCACCAGCATGGGCCTGCTTGGCAGGGAGCTGGATCTTCATTTATATGCCCCGGCACCGCTCAAAGAACTTATTGACCTCCAGCTAAGGGTCGCTGATACAACCCTTCCATTTACCATCCACTTCCACCCTCTGGGGGATGAAGGTGTTTTGGTCCGTCACGAAAAATTCCAGGTAAGCTGTTTCCGTGTCAACCACAGGATCCCCTGCTGGGGTTTCCGGTTTGAACAGGTAAGGGCTCCACGTCGGATCAACCCTGAAAAAACATTGCAGCATGAAGTTCCGTCGTCATTTTACGACCGGTTGAAATGGGGGGAGAATTATACAACCAAAGATGGTCGGTTAATCCTGAATGAATGGGTCACTGACCCTGCCCCAAAGCCGAGGTCTTATGCCTATTCGGCAGATACGAGTTACGACGAAAACCTCATCGACAAGATAAAAGGTGTGGACCTCCTCTACCACGAAACAACTTATCTCAAAGATCTTGGGGAACGCGCGATACAGCGTTTCCATTGTACGACACACCAGGCGGCTACTATTGCAAGCATGGCCGGGGTGGGACAATTAATCATTGGGCACTTCAGCTCAAAATATGAGAAGCTGGACCTTTTCGAATCAGAGGCACGTGAAATATTTCCCAATACCATCCTGGCACTCGAAGGCGTGAGCTACAGGGTCTGAATTCAATTTACTTCCACAGACAGCCACTCAATGAACCTGGGAAACTCCTGGCGCCAGGCGGGCTCATTGTGCCGCCCGTTTTCGTTTACTCTGACAGGATATTTCTGACCGGTCAGCCTTTCCAGGTGATTGGCAATTTTATAGGTGTCCGGTACCATCTCCTGCCCCTCCAGCTGCCCGGCATAAAAATAATAGCGTTGCCTTTTATTGAGCCTGTTGTTTACCTTTTGACCGATTACACTGTCAAGGGACGGATCTATCCAGAAAGAAGGAGAAAACACGCCAATATTTCCGAACACATCCGGGTAAAGTATCCCGGCATAAAAAGAGATCAGTCCGCCCATCGAGCTGCCTGCAATGGATGTATGTTTCAGGTCACTCTTCGTGCGGTAATGCCGGTCAATATATGGCTTCAGAGTCCTGGCCAAAAACGCAAGGTATTCCCGCCCCTCACCTTTCCCGAAACGTTCATGGTCATTCGGGTTGTATTCATTCATTCTTTTCAGACCGCCGTTGTCTATCCCGACAACGATAAACCCTTTTCCGGATGAGTCGAGGGTTTCATCAACACCCCATTCGCCGGCAAAAGAAGTGGCAGCATCAAACAGGTTCTGGCCGTCGTGCAGGTAAAGTACGGGATATCGCTTTGCGCTTTTGTCATAGTTCGCCGGAAGATAGATCCAGATGCGTCGTGACCGCTCAAGTTGTGGAATAGCAAAGGCGGTGTCGAGCCATCTGACCTGGGGACTGGCAGTGGAAACTACTTTCGGTGGCGCCGATTTCACCGCGTCCTGCCAGCCTTCGATAGTAAGGCTAACCATTGTATCAGAGGTGATGGTCAGGGTCCGGTTATCGATAGATTGTCCTTTGAAGTTTGTTTCAACCGTTTCCCAGGAGCCACGGGTGAATTTATATACATATGTTCCTGACGGGACATTACTTCCTTCGAAAAAGAAAAGTCCCTGTGCCCCTTTTTGTAACCTGCTGTTCGGATCTGAAGGATTCCAGTTGTTGAAATCGCCTGCTATAAACACCTCGCTTGCCTGCGGAGATGCAGGCAGGGACGTAATCCTGATTACGACCTTATATTGGGCAGTGGCCTGGCAAAGGCAAACCGAAATGATCAGGAACAGGCAGGTTAATCGCTTCATACGGTTATGGTTTCTTTAAATACGTCAATCATATTTTCGTCCCCCCCTGTAAAGTATGGAAGCAAGACTGATATTACAATTGAATTCAAAGAAATTTTCCTTTACAAGCGGATAAAAGTTCGTGCCACGCTGACCTGCCTTAAGTGCAAAATGGTAATGGTAGAAGCCGGTGGCTGATGGAAGCGAGACGCCACCCGTGAAAGCCCAGGACCGCACTTGCTGTCCGTCAATAACCAGGTAACTGAGATCGCGGTTGAATCCAAAACTATAGGAAGGTCCGTCAATAGTACCGAACAGGGTTTTGCGTGGTTTTGAATATGAAACACCGGCAGCGATATTACCGGATGTTGTTGTCCGGAAATTTGCCCCCTGGTAATTGACCTTGTTCCAGTTCTGGGTTATATAATCCATGCCGAATTTCCAGTAAGAGCGCTGCATGGTCAGACCGGCCGACCAGGTTGAAGGATATTCGAACTGTGTGGAACGGGCATTTTCTTCCACGAGCGTATTACCCGCCAGGTCGGCGATTACATTATCCTCCAGCTTTTGCAGCGATACCCCGGGTTGCCAGGTGGCACCTGCGATCCACCGGAGGCCACCCGTGGTAAACTTGTACTGCGCACCTGTCCGGACGATGGCGTTACTGTAATGGGAGTTTTTATCGACCGTTATGCCTTCATCAACAGCTGTCAGAAAACTTTCTTTCCGGTTTACAGACCCGGATAAAAGCCCGATGCTCACACCAAGGCTAAGATGTTTTTTAATGGTTAACCCATTGGCTAAATAGTATTCATATAATCCCCCGTTTCCTTCAATGGTGCTGGTAAGCTTGGCCGAAGTGCCCTGCAGGTAACGGTTGCCGGAAGTAAGGTATTCTACATTTGAATAGCGGCGGATCCCGAACGCAGTCCCCCAGTTCCTGAAAAGACTGAAGCCCATGGCAGCTTTCTGTACAGTAAAATCTCCCGCAGCTATGTTTTGGGTGCCCGAGCTGTAGCGAACGGATTTTCCACCGAAAGACAGCTCCAGACGCATCCTGCTGAAAGGCATCGAGCCGTAGGAAGCAGGATTCAGGTCATTCAACGTCGTAACGGAGGGAAGTGCGACACCCAATCCACCCATGGCCGAATAGCCATTATAGTCACGAAGTTGAACGTCACCAATGCCATACGCGGAATATACCGAGTTGGTGCCGCTTTGGGCTTGAGCATCAAAAACCGAAGCCACCATGAAAACAGTCAATATAACAGTTCTGCACATACGAAATTATAGTTTGGCATTATTGTGTTTTGTATACGAGCATGGAAACGATCAGGCGAGAACGGAGCGAAGGTGCCGCTGTCGTATTACCGGTGAAGCGTGAAAGTGTACTGTCACCGCCACCAATTGCCAGAACGAGTTTTTGCGAGGAGTAATTATCAGCACCTATTTCCTGTAACACATAGTTGGTCACATCAAACAGGTACCGGGTATCCTTTCCATACACAGCGTCAAGACTAAGGTCTCCGTCCTGCGCCGACCCCTCGCTGTTCAGAATTGGTCCGACCATTGTTTGATCAGCCTGGAGCTGGTACACATTCAGGGCGGGTGGCAAACCGTAATAGCTCCCGGTTGTACTGACGGGCCTGATCTCCAGCTGCGCATTGAGCACTTTAACAAAATCAGCTGTTTTCGGTAACTGGCTGATGTCAGGAAAATCTATTACCGTCCGGATGCGGAAAAATTCCTGCAGGAAGAACCTGTTGTTCATCAAAGCAGCATTGGCATCTTTAGAGGATTGAAGCGGTGAGAGTTCACTATTCCCGTACCGCCGGAAAATGTAATTGAACTGGTAAGGGGAGGCTGAAGGTATGAAGTCAATTGATTTCCGATGGATATTGCCATCATCTTCATGGTAATGAAGGCGCATGACAAGATCCTTTCCAAAACCGAACATCACATTTGTCTGGGAGGTATCAACTGCGAGCCTGAGACCTTTGAAATATTGGAGGAATTGTTCTTCATTTCCAGTGATGACGGATTTGGTCCTGAGCAACCCGAAAAGTTCACTACCAAACGATGCACTGAGCAAAAAGCGGATACTGTCATCTGCCTGGGGTCGAACGACAGCATTAAAGCTTCCTAAGGATTGTGTTGCTGTGAACCTGCTGGTATTATAGAATATTTTCTTCTCGTTGTATAATTGTTCTTCAAGGCGGTATGCCTGCAGCGCAAACCGGCTCATCGTATCACCGTACGATGCGTCATTAAGTTTCAGTACAAGTTCAATAGAGTCGAACCGTGCAGAATTTGCCAGTTCAGGAATTGTTGGCAACCCCATCTGCACAAAATGTTCACTCCTGACAGTTCCGAAATCCGGGTCATGATGAAAGCCGGCAAGTGCAAATGCTGATGTGGAAGTGACAAATGAATCCTCACGATAAACAGTGAAGTTGCCCTGGAAAGAATCAACCTGGACCAGGTAGGGATTCTCAGACGGTGTGACTGTTTCAATGTATTGCGCTTCTCTTGTGCAGGCTGTCCACAGTAACAAACAAACTACGGTCCGGATATAAACAACAGTCCTCGACATCATTTTTTTCCGGCAAAGAACCGTCGCAGGAATGCTAACAGTCATGGCTGTGCTACGAATGCGGATTATGATGCTACCAATTCAATACACGGCACTTTGTCGGCAGATCAAACCAGTTCGTCGCAGGACGATTCCTGGTTCGCCTGCCGAAAGAAAGATTTGCACAAAAAATAACCGTGAAAAGAAACATTGCAGGATTATCATTTATCGTGATGCTGGCTTCAGGATGTGTCAAAGACACGACCAGTACAACGGAGACTGTTGGAAACTGGATCAGAAGATCGGACTTCGAAGGTGTTGGAAGAAGTGAAGCTGTGGCTGTAACACTCGACGGAAAAGCATTTATAGGTCTCGGTTACGATGGCACCAACAGGCTCACCGATTTCTGGGAATATGACAGCCAGTCGGATTTCTGGAAGAAAAAAGCAGCATTCCCGGGCGTTGCCAGAAGTTCCGGTGTAGCCTTCGCTGCTAGTGGAAAAATCTACGCCGGATTGGGATTTGATGGTGTGAACACCCTGAATGATTTCTGGGCTTATGACCCGGTCGCAGACAGTTGGACCAGGGTGGCCGATTTTGCCGGCTCTGCGCGATATGATGCTGTTGCTTTTGGCTTGAATGACAAAGGCTATGTATGCAGTGGCTATGACGGCAACTACCTGAAAGATTTCTGGGAATATGATCCGGTCGGAAATACCTGGATACAGAAAGTGAGTCCGGGCGGCAGTAAAAGATCCGATGCTGTTGTTTTTGTGATCGGCGAAAAAGCTTACCTCGCTTGCGGCACAAATAACGGCAGCTACCTGAACGACCTATGGGAATATGATGCTGTGCAGGAAAAATGGACAGAGAAACGAAAAATAAGCAATGTAAGCGATGAAACATACGACGACTCCTATACCATCATGCGGAGCAATGCCATTGCTTTTGCGATCGACGGAAAGGGATACATAACTACTGGATCAAACGGTGGACTCACCAATACCTGCTGGGAGTATGAACCCGTTACTGACACCTGGTCAGAAAAAACGTCATTCGAGGGAACTTCGCGGGAAGGCGCTGTCGCATTTGGTATAAACGGGAAAGGATTTATCACAACAGGAAGAAGTTCGGGATTGCGGCTCGACGATTTGCGTGAGTTCTCACCCGCATCAACATACGAAGAAAACGATTAACATACTCAAAGGATATTGCGCTGGTTGATCCGTTCCATCAGCGCATCCTTATACAAATCACCGACCGGGACCTCGAGTTCACCCAGTTTGACAGCGTTCCTCTGGATGGACTCGATCCTGGTCAGTGATACAATAAATGACTTATGCACCCTGAAAAAATCATAAGGAAGTAATTTTTCTTCGAGGTGCTTCATACTCATTCGTGTAATGACCGGTCGCTTTGAGGACGCAAGGTGGATCTTCACGTAATCCTTATAGCCCTCAATCATAATCACATCATTGATGAGGATCCTTACGATGTTGTATTCAACATTAACAAAGAGATACTTCCCTTCTTCCTTAACCGCATTTGCAGGTTGCGCCTGGGTTGAGGCAGATCTTGATAAAAAAGAATCAAGCGCCTTCATACACGCTTCCAGGAAGCGGTCAAACGAAACAGGTTTAACCAGGTAATCGATAGCATTCACATTGTAACTCTCCAGTGCAAACTGTTCATATGCGGTCAGGAAAATAACTTTCGTGCGTCCCTTGAGACTCGAAGCCAGCTGCATACCGGAGAGTCCGGGCATCTGTATATCCAGGAACGCCAGGTCAACGGTTTCCTGTTGGAGCAGGCTGATTACTTCCATCGCATTTTTTGCCGTTCCCACCAGTTGGAGAAAAGGCACTTTGCTGATATTGTCCACCAGCAGGTCGAGCGCCAGCTGCTCATCATCCACTGCGATGCAACGTATGGTCATACCAGCCTGATTTGAAGTGTTACAAGATACACATTATCACTTTCAGTGATCAGGAGTTCATGTTTATGTGCATACAGCAGGTTAAGACGCCTGCGCACATTAGTCAGTCCTATTCCTGATGTTTCAAGGTCGGCATTGTTTCCCGCTGCGGAAAGGAAACTGTTGCTAACATGGAGATGCAGCAAACCTTTTTCGGTCCTGAGCTTTATGGCGATCTGCGGCTTGTACATGGAACCTGTGCTGTGCTTGAAAGCATTTTCCACAAAAGGAATGAGCAGCATTGGTTCAATGCTGTATTCGGCATCCGGCTCCCGGAGGTCAGCATCAAGCTGCACATCATTGCCGAACCGCAACATCTGCAGGTCGATATAATGTTGCAGGTATTCCATTTCTTTCCCCAGTGAAACACGGGTTTCATCGGATTCATACAACATATATCGCATCAGGCCGGAGAGCCTGATCAGCGAAGGTTCCAGCAAATCTGATTTTTTCCGGGCAAGTGATACCATGTTATTCAGCACGTTGAAAATAAAGTGGGGACTGATCTGCGACCGGAGGAATGACAATTCGGTACGGAGACTTTCATTCTCCGTCTCCTTCTTCTGGCGGTCAGCTTCGATTTTATCAGCAATGAAACGATAGGCGATACTGCCTGCCTGCACAAAAAAGAAGGGGAAGATATTGAAGAGGAGCGGCATCGGAAAACGGAACGCGATGCCTTTCATCCGCCAATAAAAATACAGGCTGACCAGTAAGGCTACTGAAACAAATAAGAGCACCTGGACCAAAATATATTGAAGGACTTTTCGCCTGTAAACCAAAGCGGGGATGAGTGCGAAGGCATTCAGGTAAAAAATACCAATCCATGACAGGTTCATGGCCATGGCTGCCTGAGTAAAAAATTTCGGCTCGGTCCTGTCGGCCCGCCGTGGTGGAGGTCCCGGAAATCTTACCGCACTGTCGTTGTGATAGTGCGGTAATTTATCCGGGTGAATCATTCTTTCATTCCTGGGCCGGTCTTCCTCCGATTCCAATACTGTTCGCATCAGGTGTGGCAGGAAAAGTGTCACAACCCACGCGAACACATGGTAACAGATAATGGCCCATTTGGAAGTATACCAGCTGGTTGTCTGCATTTATGCAAAAATTACATAAAAGGATCACAACCTGCTTATGTTGCGATGAACAGTTATCATACCGCTACAAAACCGCCTTACTTCATGAGATAATCATGCACTTTCTGCCTGAGGCCCTGGCTGAGGGGAACGAGCGGCAGTCGCAGGTGGTTTTCAATAAGTCCGAGTTCCGCCAGGAACGCCTTAACGCCAGCCGGGTTGTTTTCCGCAAAAAGCAGGTGATATGCTTCAAGCATGGTGTCGTTCAGTTCCTTTGCTTTCTTGAAATCGAATGCGAGTCCGGCGCGAACCATATCGGAGAATTTACGCGGCAGGCAGTTTGCTGCAACGCTGATCACTCCATCCATTCCACAGGCAAGCTGGGGCATAACGAGATCGTCGTCACCGCTTACAACCAGGAAATTTTCAGGACGGTCTTTCAGCAGCTGCATGCACTGAACCATGTTATTTGCGGCTTCTTTAATACCCGCGATATTATTCACTTCATGTGCGAGGCGAAGAGCCGTGGATGCTTCCATGTTGCGGCCGGTACGCCCGGGAACATTATACAGGATAATGGGCTTTGGCGAAGCAGCTGCCAATGCCTTATAATGCTGGAAAATCCCTTCCTGTGAAGGCTTGTTGTAATATGGACTTGCGCTTAGCACGGCAGCTGCTTTATCCAGCGGAAATTGCTCCAGGTCATTCACAAGTTCATTGGTATTGTTGCCACCGATACCTACCACAACAGGAACGCGCCCGTCCACCATTTCGTAGGTAAAATTGACGATGTCAATTTTTTCTTCTTTCGATAAGGTCGGAGTTTCACCGGTGGTACCCAGGGTAACCACGTATTCAATACCGTTCTTTATAATGAAGTTGATAAGACTTTCAAGTGCAGAGTAATCAATTTTGCCGGAAGATGTAAAAGGGGTTACCAGCGCCACGCCGGTACCACGGAGAGATTGCCTGAGAGACATGGAAATATTTTAGATTTTAGTCGTGTGAAAAATTATTCAGGGCCGGATCATGCCGGCAATTCATCCCAGAAGCCCATTTTACTGAACTTCGTAATGCGTTGACGAACCCGCTCTTCTGCGGGCACCTGTTTCAGGTCCTGTAAAGTTTCTACGAGCACGGACTTCAGGTTGGCTGCGGCCTGGTCATAATCCCAGTGTGCCCCGCCGATTGGTTCGGGAACTATACGGTCAACCAGTCCGAATTTAAACATATGATCAGAGGTAAGCCTCAATTCTTCAGCTGCCTTTTCTTTCATTTCCCAACTGCGCCAGAGGATGGACGAACAGCTTTCCGGCGAGATCACGGTGTACCAAGTATTTTCAAGCATCATAACGCGGTCGCCCACACCGATGCCCAATGCTCCACCTGATGCTCCCTCTCCTATCACCACACAAATCACGGGTACTTTGAGGCGCATCATTTCATAGATGTTGCGGGCAATGGCTTCACCCTGGCCGCGCTCTTCCGCTTCAAGCCCGGGATAGGCACCCGGCGTATCGATAAGGGTGATGATGGGTTTATTGAACTTTTCCGCGAGACGCATCAGGCGTAATGCCTTACGATATCCTTCGGGGTTTGCCATTCCGAAATTGCGGAGCTGGCGCATTTTTGTGTTGATACCTTTCTGCTGACCAATGAACATTACCGTTTCACCGTTAAGCTGTGCAAACCCGCCGACCATGGCTTTGTCATCGCGGACATTCCGGTCGCCATGAAGTTCAACGAAACCTGTTGTCATCTTGCCGATATATTTCATGGTATAAGGGCGATCCGGATGACGGCTCAGTTGTACTTTCTGCCAGCTGGTAAGATTCTGAGTAATTTCTTTTCTTCTTTCAATGACGAGATTCTCGAGCTCGGAGATGGGACCACTCATATCGACCTTAGGATTTTTTTCCTGGGCCTGTTTCATTTTTTCAATTTCGTCAAAGAGATCTTTAATCGGTTTTTCAAATTCCAGGAATTGTCTGTTCTTATTCTCCGGCATAAGTAGTTGTTGAGCTGTAAAATTAAGGGATGAAAAAAATTTACGAAAAGTTTGTTTGTAAAGACGAATTCCCGTTATCTTTGCAATCCCAATTACGAACAACATGTTCAAAATGAGGGAAATGGATCGGTAGTTCAGTTGGTTAGAATGCCGCCCTGTCACGGCGGAGGTCGCGGGTTCGAGTCCCGTCCGGTCCGCAAAGGCTCACTTCAAAAGTGAGCCTTTTGCTTTCCTGCCCCATTACATCCCACGCTTCTTTGAAAACTTTTACTGCGGACTGCCAACTGATAAAATCAGGACATATGACAAAGTTTTCACTAGCATTGATATGTCTATTTGCAACAGGAACCTTTCTCTCCTGCCAAAACAATGCATCCAGACAACAGCCGGAAAATACGTCGAAACCAGTTGATTCAGCTCTTAAGCCATTAAGGGAAAAAGTATTGACAGCTGAAGAACAAAAAGCACTAACGCCTGACAGGGTTATTGAAATCCTGAAAGAAGGAAATCAAAGGTTCCGGTCAAATAATACAACCTTAAGGGATCATTCTGCGATGGTACGAGATGCAGCCGCCGGACAATATCCAAAGGCGATTGTTCTTTCCTGTGTAGACAGCCGAATTCCTGTTGAAGATGTGTTTGACAGGGGGATCGGTGATCTCTTTGTGGCCCGGGTGGCAGGAAATTTTGTAAATACAGACATCCTAGGCAGCATGGAATTCGCATGCAAAGTATCCGGCGCCAAACTGGTATTGGTAATGGGACATGAAGCATGCGGCGCTATCAAAGCTGCCATTGATAATGTAAAATTGGGCAATATAACTGCCATGATCAATAACATCACTCCCGCTGTTGCGCAGTCACAGGATTTCCAGGGTGAGAAGTCATCCAAAAACGAAGCATTTGTTGAGTGGGTCGCGAAAAAGAATGTATTGAATACTATAACAACACTCATAACCAAAAGTGCCATATTAAAAGAAATGGCGGATAACGGTGAGATTAAGGTCATTGGTGCATATTACGACCTGCATACAGGAGAAGTCATTTTCCTTTAAATAAAAAGCACTTCCGAATTAACGATAATTAATTTTCCAGGCTGCAGGGTTTGAATTACTTTTGGTACCCGTCGATGAAATCTTTTGTGCGATTTTTTCTATCCCTGTGTGTTCTCCTGGTCATTGGCTCAGGACACCTGAATGCCCACTGGCACCAGGAAAAAACGCGCCATGCTACTTTCAGCAGGAATAAAGGTTCTGCACATGCAGACCTTTACAATATCCGCACGGAACATGTTGGTATACTACGGTCGGGCCACTCCGGCTCAGGAAGGAAGCAAAACCGTTCCGTAACTGTAATCAATGAAAGCCAGGAAGAAGAAGACGACGATGAAGATAAACACGGAGCCTCACGCAGAATCAAAGAGGCATTCAATCATTTCATCGCTTCATTCTACGCCCCCGAATTTTCCCTTACCCACTGCTCTCTGACCGAACTCCCGCCACCCGGGAATACTTTTATTTCTCCCACTTTCAGGCACATATTTATCAGGGTTATCAGGATATGATCAACCCCTTCCCTGCTTGCCCATCCTTTTCCGCTTGCCCGGTAGCAACCAGCTATAAGGGTTAAGCCTCGTATTACATCTTACTAAATCCCCCACATTCATATGAACAGAATGCTCATTCTCATGGGCTTGTGCGCCCTTTTGTGCACCACCAGCTGCATGTCCAAAAAAGTAAAAGAAGAAGAAGAAATAAAGTTTCTCGTTACCAGTCCGCTTAAGGCCGACACTACCGTTACCAACGAATATGTATGCCAGATCCGTTCGATCCGGAACATTGAACTCAGGGCCCAGGAGAAAGGTTACCTGCAGGATATTTTCGTAGACGAAGGACAGTTTGTACGGAAAGGACAACTCCTTTTCAAGATCATGCCACGGATCTATGAAGCCGAACTGCAGAAGGCACAGGCAGAAGTGAATGCAGTCGAAATCGAAGTCCAGAATACCCAGGCGCTGACAGATAAAAACATCGTATCGAAGAATGAACTGGCAATGGCCAAAGCAAAACTCGGCAAAGCCCGCGCAGAAATGGAACTGGCAAAAGTTCATCTCGATTTTACGGAGATAAGAGCGCCATTTGATGGACTGGTAGATCGCCTGCACCTGAAACTCGGAAGCCTGGTCGAAGAGGGTGAATTGCTTACCAGCCTTTCCGACAACAGTAAGATGTGGGTCTATTTCAATGTATCTGAACGCGAATACCTTGATCTCCAGGGCCAGGCAAAATCAAAAGGCAAGCTTCCCGTAAGCCTGCTGATGGCCAACAACCAGTTATTTAAACACCCGGGTGTAATTGAAACGATCGAAAGTGAATTCGACAATGAAACCGGCAACATTGCATTCCGCGCAACTTTCCCCAATCCTGAAGGAATCCTGCGGCATGGCGAAACAGGAAACATTATTGTGAAGGAGCAATTGAAAGATGCCCTGATAGTTCCCCAGAAAGCCACGCTGGAAATCATGGACAAGAAATATGTCTATGTGGTCGACAACAACCACATTGTAAAGCTGAGACCTGTAACAATCGCGACGGAAATGCCTGACCTCTACGTGATCAGGGATGGACTTGCCGAAGGCGAGAAGATCCTTTTGGAAGGATTGGGTAAAGTGAAAAATAACGACAAGATCGCCTTCGATTACGAGGAGCCAGGTTCGGTAATCGCTCACCTGAAGTTACCTACTGAGTAATAACCAAAAAGCAAGCAAATGTTCAACATATTCATGAAGCGGCCGGTCTTTGCCATAGTGATCTCACTGGTCATTATGTTCATGGGCATACTGGCCATTAATACGCTACCCACATCCCAATTTCCTTCCATCGCACCACCACGGGTACTGGTGAGTGTTGCGTACCCTGGCGCCAGTGCAGATGTACTGGTTAAATCAGTGCTCATTCCAATGGAAAAAGCTGTAAACGGCGTTCCGGGAATGAGATACATGACTTCCGATGCAACAAGTGCGGGCGAAGCCAACATCCAGGTGGTGTTTGACCTCGGCACTGACCCCAACCAGGCAGTAGTTAACGTTAAGAACAGGATCGAACAGGTTACAAACAGGTTGCCGATCCTCGTGCAGCGGGAGGGAATCATCGTGAACATACTTCAGCCGAACATGCTGATGTATGTGAATATTTATAGTAAGGATCCGCATGCAGATGAAAAGTTCCTGTACAACTATGCCAACGTGAACATCCTTCAGGAACTCAAGCGCGTTACAGGAGTGGGAACTGCCCAGATCCTCGGAAGCCGCCAGTACGCCATGCGTGTATGGCTGAAGCCTGACCGGATGCGTGCATATAACGTGTCAACGGAAGAAGTGATGGAGGCGCTCGGCAACCAGAGCGTGATCGGTTCACCAGGAAGGCTGGGCCGCAGTGATGGCAAGCGCTCCGAAGCTCTCGAATACGTTCTTACCTACCAGGGAAGATATAACCAGCCTGATCAATACAAGGATGTAATCATCCGCGCAAAATCAGATGGGCAGGTCCTTCACCTAAAAGATGTGGCAGAAGTTGAACTGGGAAGTGAATACTATGATATCTATTCAAACCTTAACAACCACCCATCCGCGGCTATCGTTCTGAAACAAACTTATGGAAGTAATGCAAGTGAAGTAATCAAAAACATCAAGGCGAAACTTGAAGAAATCAAGGGCAGCTCTTTCCCCCCGGGAATGGAATACGAGATCAGTTACGACGTTTCCAGCTTCCTTAACGCCTCGATTGAAAAGGTGGTCCACACACTCGCAGAAGCTTTTATACTTGTGGCATTGGTGGTGTTCCTCTTCCTCGGCGACTGGCGTTCCACATTGATTCCAACCCTCGCGGTTCCGGTTTCACTTATCGGGACATTCTTCGTCATGCAGATGTTCGGACTGACCATTAACCTCATCACCCTGTTCGCTCTCGTACTGGCGATCGGAATTGTGGTCGACAATGCCATCGTCGTAATCGAAGCGGTGCATGCCAAAATGGAAAACGAGCACCTGAGTCCATTCCAGGCTTCGAAACAGGTCTTGCACGAGATAGCAGGAGCTATTGTCGCCATCACATTTGTAATGGCTGCCGTTTTTATACCCGTTGCATTTATGACCGGGCCGGTCGGAATCTTCTACCGCCAGTTCTCGATCACAATGGCAACGGCGATCGTGCTATCGGGAGTTGTGGCGTTGACCCTTACACCGGTACTCTGTGCGATGATCCTGAAGAACAACCATGGACAACCGAAAAAGAAAACGCCGGTCGACAGGCTGCTCGGCAGCTTTAACCGGGGCTTCGACAAACTCACAGGCAGGTATGCAGGGTTGTTGAAAATGATCGTTCATCGCAGGACAGTCACTTTCGGCTTACTCGTCGCATTCTGTATAGGAATATTTGGTATCGGCCGGAAACTGCCTTCAGGCTTTATCCCGAACGAAGACCAGGGGATGATCTATGCCATCCTCCAGACTCCGCCCGGCTCCACGCTCGAAAGAACGAATGAGATCGCGCGGAAGCTGCAGGAGATCGCAGAACACGTGGAAGGTATTCAATCGGTATCAGCGCTCGCTGGTTACGAAGTTTTGACCGAAGGCCGCGGATCGAATGCCGGAACCTGCCTGATCAACCTGAAAGAATGGTCGGAACGAAAACACTCTGTTACCGAGATCATCGAGGAACTGGAAGTGAAGGCCAAAGAAATTCCGGGTGCTACGATCGAGTTCTTCGGTCCGCCTGCAGTCCCAGGTTATGGAGCGGCCGGAGGTTTTGCCATGCGACTGCTTGACAAGACGAATAACGATGACTACAAGGAACTCGAAAAAGTGAATGAAGATTTCATGGCCGCGCTAAAAAAGCGTAAAGAACTGACGGGCCTGTTCACCTTCTTCAGCGCCAACTACCCGCAATACGAACTGGAGATCGACAATAATGCTGCAATGCAGAAAGGTGTAACGATCGGCAAGGCAATGGATAACCTGTCTGTCCTGATCGGAAGCTCATACGAACTGGGCTTCATCCGTTTCGGAACCTATTTCAAAGTGTTTGTGCAGGCTGCACCCGAATACCGTGCGCTGCCGGATGACCTCATGAATCTTTATGTGAAAAACGACCGTGATGAAATGGTGCCCTATTCAGCATTCATGAAGATCAAAAAGACACATGGACTGAATGAGATAACCCGTTACAACATGTACACTTCGTCTGCAATCCGGGGAGAGCCCGCTGCAGGCTACAGCAGTGGTGAAGCGATCGAGGTGATCAAAGAAGTAGCTGCGCAAACGCTGCCACGCGGGTATGACATCGATTGGGAAGGACTTTCAAAAGATGAATCCGCCCGCGGGAACGAAGCGATTTACATCTTCCTCGTTGTACTGATGTTTGTTTACCTGATCCTCGCAGCGCAATACGAAAGTTTTGTTCTGCCACTTGCCGTGATCCTCTCACTTCCGGCAGGTGTGTTTGGTTCATTCCTCCTGATCAAGATGATGGGATTGGCAAACGATATCTATGCGCAGGTGGGACTTGTAATGCTGGTCGGACTGCTGGGTAAAAACGCCGTACTGATCGTGGAGTTTGCCGTGCAGGAACATCGTGCAGGTAAATCAATATTTGATGCTGCCGTTGAAGGAGCCAGGGTAAGGTTCCGGCCGATCCTGATGACTTCACTGGCCTTTATCGCCGGACTGGTACCACTGCTATTTGCAACTGGCCCGGGAGCGATCGGCAACCGTACAATCGGTGCAGCATCAGCTGGCGGGATGTTGCTGGGAACAGTCTTTGGTGTAATTGTTATCCCGGGATTGTATTTCGTGTTCGCGAAAATAGCAGAAAGAAGAAAGCTTATTAAAGACGAGGATGAAAATCCATTAACTGAAGAAATTGATCACAATGTTTAAAATCAATAAAATAAAATACCTGGGAACCGGACTCTTGATCATCGCTTTTGCAGCCTGTAAGATCCCGGCTGTAACAGTAAAGACAGAGAATACCTCCTCTCCTTCAGCATATGCCCAACCAGGAGATTCATCTTCTAATACGGCTAAGATGCCCTGGAAGGAATATTTCACTGATCCTAACCTGGCAGCGCTGATTGATACGGCCCTCAGGAACAACCAGGAACTTAATATCACCTTACAGGAAATCGAGATCAGCCGGAACGAGATCCGCGCAAGGAAAGGTGAATACCTGCCTTTCGTCGGGGTTAAAGTGGGAACAGGTGTGGAGAAGGTGGGAAGATATACCAGTCGCGGAGCAATGGAAGCCACGACGGAGATCAAACCAGGAAAAGAAATGCCGGAGCCACTCACCGACCAGCTGGTTGCCGCATATGCATCGTGGGAACTCGATATCTGGCATAAACTGCGCAACGCCAAGAAAGCTGCCGTGGACAGGTACCTGTCTTCCATCGAAGGCAAGAACTTCCTGGTTACTAACCTTGTTGCAGAAGTTGCCAACTCTTACTATGAACTCGTGGCCCTGGATAACGAACTGGAGATCGTAAAGCAGAATATTGAGATCCAGCGAAACGCGTTGGAGATCGTAAAATTCCAGAAAGAGGCGACGCGGGTAACAGAACTTGCAGTGCGAAAATTCGAAGCGGAGGTGCTGCATACCACAAGTCTGCAGTACGACATCATGCAACAGATCACCGAGACGGAGAACCGGATTAATTTTCTTCTCGGCAGGCATCCCCAGCCAATTGCCAGGAATCAACATGCTTTCGATACCCTGGCACCGACAAATATCCATGCAGGGATCCCTTCGCAGCTACTGTCAAATCGTCCCGATATCCGGCGCTATGAGCTGGAGCTGGCTGCAACAAAGCTTGATGTTAAAGTAGCAAGGGCACGATTCTTTCCTTCGGTGGGGATCTCCGCGTCGCTGGGGTACCAGGCATTCAACCCCTCATACCTGCTGAAAACGCCGGAGTCGCTGTTGTATTCACTTGCAGGCGACCTGGCTGCGCCACTGATCAACCGGAATGCTATCAAAGCGGATTATTATAATGCAAATGCCCGGCAGGTACAGGCAGTGTTTAATTATGAGCGCAGCATTGTGAATGCTTATTTTGAAGTGGCCAATCAGCTGGCGAAGATCGGCAACCTCGAAAAAAAGTACGACCTGAAATCGAAGCAGGTGGATGCACTCACGCAATCCATCGAGATCTCAAACGACTTGTTCAAATCAGCAAGAGCGGATTACATGGAGGTTTTATTAACCCAGCGTGATGCGCTTGACTCCAAATTTGAGCTGGTTGAAACAAGGAAACAGCAGATGTCGGCCATGGTGAATATTTACCAGGCACTCGGCGGTGGCTGGAAATAACCAGTTTGTTAAAAACAATTCCTGATAACTGCCCGCAATATATTGCGGGCAGTTATTTTTATACCATGCAGGATAAACAATCATCACGGCTCATTGAACTTGCAAAACTATTCCTGAAGCTCGGGACCATTGGGTTTGGCGGACCGGCAGTTCATATTGCCATGATGGAAGAGGAAGTCGTAAGAAAGCGAAAATGGTTTACCCATGAACATTTTCTCGACCTTGTTGGAGCCACCAACCTGATACCCGGGCCGAATTCCACGGAAATGACCATGCACTGCGGTCATGAGCGTGCCGGCTATAAAGGGTTGATCGTAGCGGGTACCTGTTTTATCCTTCCGGCAGTGATCATTACAGGAGTATTCGCCTGGCTGTACCAGCAATACGGAAAGTTACCGCAGGTGGAACTTTTCATTTATGGAATTAAACCCGCCGTAATCGGCGTAATTATTTCCCTGATGATAACCCTTGGTAAAAAAGCGCTCAAATCATTTGAGCTGGGAATCCTGGGAGTAACTGCTGCTGTTCTGGTGCTTACTGGTGTCAACGAAATTTACGTGCTCTTTGGTGCGGGCGTAACAGGAATAGGAATCCATTTAATAAAAGCAGGCAAAAGATCTGCCCTGGGAATAGTTCCTTTTTTCCTGTATCAGGTACCAGCTTTCACTGCCGGTTCCCATGCGTGGAAATTGTTCTGGATATTTTTAAAAATCGGCTCAATACTTTATGGTAGCGGATATGTTCTATTCGCTTTTCTCGATGCCGAATTGGTTGATACAGGAATGCTTACCCGAACCACCCTGGTAGACGCAATTGCAGTAGGACAGTTCACCCCGGGACCGGTTTTTTCATCCGCTACTTCCATTGGCTGGCAGATAGGCGGATTTCCCGGCGCAGTAGCTGCCACCGCCGGCATCTTTCTTCCATCATTTTTGTTTGTTGCGCTTCTGAATCCCCTGATCCCGAAATTACGCAAGTCGACATCAATGTCTGCATTCCTTGACGCAGTCAATATTGCTGCAGTAGCAATAATCCTGGCAGTATGTGTGGATATGATAAAAGCATCGATAGTCGACTGGCGAACTATCCTGATCGCTTTTTCAGGATTTGGGGTTACAATTGCATTTCCGAAGTTCAATACTGCTTTTGTGATATTGGGTGGAGCTGCAATGGGTTATATCTTATCATCTTTCTAGCCAATACAACAATCCATAGCATGTATGCGCCGATACTGATACGTTCCCAGACACCTATCAACGGAGTTGACAAATTGGCTTCCATATCCGGACTTTGCAACGCCGTCACGATCCCAAACACCAACATTACAAGCAGGGAAACAGCGGAATAAACCCGGAATGGTTTATCCAGGCATACGGCGCTTAATACCATCACAACCATCATCACCGAAACGCTGATGATTGTAAACACAATATGTAAAGTATCTGTGAGGGTTCCACCACCTGCTGCCAGAACCTCCCTCTGGTGCATGGGAGGCCAGAAGACACCTATAATAGAATTGGCTACCAACAGGATTCCGGCCAGCTGCAACCAGGTGTTCTTAGCCGACAACCATACACCCAGGCCGAAAGCTATACCCAGCAGCGAATGCACAACAGCAAAAGATACCCAAAGCGACCTTACCGGTGAGCCAATTGCAGAAAGTTCACTGACAGTCTGGGAGGCAGAATTATATCCCTCATACCTGATGTCGCACAGGATATTCATAACCACGTAAAGCAATGAAGACAGGATCCCGCACCAGAGCAGTTTCGTCGTTTTCATGTGTGCCTTTTTAATAAACAGGAAATTCCGATAAAAAAATGAGGAACACGCTGACTGCAATCATCGCGCATCCTGATCTTCATCAGGCAGCGCCGCAAAGTGTAATGATTCCTATAATTTCGGCCCATGAACAAAAGTCCTGCCTGGGCAAAATTGCTGGATTCGCTGTTTGAGGTACGACAAACGGAAAGATTATGGCATATCCCGCTACTTGCATCCCTTTGCGCAGGAATTCCATTGGCAGCAGGTCTCTATTTTGGTCAATTGCGATATGGTATCCTTGCCAGCACAGCGGCATTGGTCATACTTTATCTTCCTGCATCAACTGTCGCACATCGCATGATCACCATGCTTGCCTGTTCTTTCGGTATTTTGGTTTGCTTCACTACCGGCATTATTTTCAGTTTTAACGAGATCGTTTCTTCCATTGTATTCGGTGTGCTGAGCTTCGCCATTCAATGGGTAGCCAATTATTTCAGAATGAAACCGCCTGGAAGTTTCTTCTTTATCATGATCGCCGCCATCGCAAGCTGTAATCCTTTTGATGCTGCAACCATTCCGGCGAAAGTTGGTATTGTTGGAATGGGTACCATGCTTGCATGTGTGTTGGCCTTTACTTACAGCCTTTATATCGTACGCCGGATACCGGCCGGGACCGAAGTCATCCAGATAAAAAGGAAGCCATATCACAATACAGTTGAATCGGCGATAATGGGAGTCTTTATGGGGCTTTCATTAGTGATCGCACACCTGCTCAAATGGCAGAATCCTTATTGGGTACCAATTTCATGTCTTGCCGTATTACAGGGAGTTTCCCTTCACCATGTATGGCAACGCAGCCTGCACCGGATCCTGGGCACATTTGTTGGCCTCGGTATTACATGGCTGATCCTTCACTTACCAATTACACCGCTGTTCATATGCATCAGCATATTTGTATTACAGTTTATGGTCGAAATGCTGATCGTGCGGCACTATGGACTTGCCGTTGTTTTTATAACCCCGCTTACCATTTTTCTGGCCGAAGCAGGCAGCGCAATGACAACCGACCCGAATGTGCTGATCCCTGCCCGCATGCTGGAAATAGCAGTCGGCAGTGTTATAGGGGCATTTGCCGGATGGTTCATCCATCACGAACAACTTCGGGAAAGAGCAGCAAGGCATCTCCGGAAGACGAGAGTGATGATTATGAAAAAATGAATTTTAAGATTCTGCCACCGCATTCATTACCCCCAACTGCTCCATTAATGCCATCTGATCGGCAATCAGCCAATGATTGATGATTTTATTATTTTCTATTTCATAACCTATGGCAAATGGGAAGTCCACACTTTTGTGCGTGGGCGGAATACCATTCAGTTCACCTTCATGACGCCCTTTTACCCTGGCCCTCACTACCACCCGGTTTCCTTCTGCAGTGATTTCATCCGCAAAGATTTCATAGGCAGGGAAAACACTGTCAAAAAATTCAATATGCTCAATCAGGTGCTGGTCTGCGAGGAATTTTACCAGGATCTCCCGTGTCTTCCTGAACCCACTTATGGCATTGAAATATTCAATTACCAGTTCCTTGTTTTTCTGTATGTTGTCCATATAAATAAGTTTTAATCAAATATACTCCTGCGCCAGGGCCTTGTGTTAACCCGATTGTTGCAAAGATTTATTCATTTGTTGCGGCCTTGTTCCTCCGACGTATAGACGAAGGGAGAAATCCGAAACTTTCGGCGAAGGCTTTACTGAAATGGCTTTGTGTCTGGAAACCGGTTTTAAATGCGGCGTCCCCGACAGAGATGTCGGTTGTTTCCAGAAGTTCCTTTGCCCTGTGTAAGCGGATTGATCTGATATAAGTCGCCGGCGGCTGCCGGATCAATGGTTTCAACCTCCTGAAGAGTGCAGTGCGGCTCATGTTCATTTCCCTGCTGAGCACCGATGTGTCAAAAAATATGTTATCCATATTGGAAATTATTACCGCATTAATTTTCTGCAGGAAAGCTGCTTCGTTTGGATACATAATAGACAATTGCGCTACCAGCGTGTCTGCATTTGAAAAATGGGAACGCAGCCGCTTCCTTATTTCATTATAGAAATCCGGGATGGCCTTATTTCCGGCTGGCATTGCCTCTGGACCTATTATCTTTCTTTCCTCCCGAAGATTACACGGCAGGTTGAAATGAAACCGCGTCTGTTTGTTTTCAGTGCTGCCTGTCACAACAATTTTGTGGCGACAATTACGTGTAACCTCTGCGACACAATACAGGTTGACGCCGGTATTTGTAATAAACACCTGTAGCCCCTCTTTTTCCTTTAAAATTCCTACAGTGATAGAATTGCCCGGAAGTGTATAACTAATGATATTGCATACCAGGTCGGTGACGTCATGTACAATGATATCGGGCCTGCAGGAAATAACGATCTCCCTGTCTGCCGCTTCGAAATGCAACAGAAGGCCATTGACTTCTGCAATTGGTTTCAGGGCTCGCAGAAGCTGACTTAACACTTCAACAATATTGACTGTGGCGGGGTGGACCACTCTTTCAGTTATAGTTATAAGTTATTTCATTTTTTACCGTCTGGGAATAATAATTTGATTTTGCCGGTTTCGCTGTAAAATCATTCTTTTGTAGGACAAATACAATTAACCAGACCATATGCAGGAAAATAACCTGTTGGATTCCATTAGACCTATCTCCACCCAAACCATGGCGGAAGTTGTTGAAGCCCGCCTCCGGGAATATTTCAGGACACAATCATTCAAGCCCGGTGATTCGCTGCCAACTGAAGTGGAACTCGCACAGGCGCTGGGTGTAAGCCGGAATGTGGTACGCGAAGCCCTAAGCAGGTTCCGGATGCTGGGGATCGTTGAAACGAAAAAGAAAAAGGGAATGACCATGTCAAACCCTGATATCCTGGGCGCATTTGAAAAGGTACTGGATCCATTGATCATCGATGATGTTACACTCCAGGACATCTTCGAACTCAGGCTTGTGCTGGAGACTGGTCTCGCTGACCTGCTCTACATCCGCAAGACAGACAAGGAGATCGAAGAACTGGAGAAGATTGCAGTGGCAGAAAAATCAAGCAATAAATTCAGGGTACAGAATGAAATCGCATTTCACGGCAAACTTTACGAGATGACGAAAAACAATACCCTGAAACGATTCCAGACAATGTTGCTGCCTATTTTCGCTTATGTCATTACGCAGGAAGAAAAGCCGATCCGCGGTAAGGTTTCACATATGGATCTCGTTAACATCCTGAAAAAGGGAACCAAGGAAGATTTCAAGGAAGGCATGCTCGCACACCTCCAGCCGCATTTCGACAGGCTGCAAAAGAAGACACCCAAACGCCCCGCAAAAATTTAATGCCGGATTACAGGGAAAAAATTTGGCAGTGTAAAAATCCTGTTTAGTTTTGTTATGTAGTACATAACTACTAATAGACTAAAACGGTTGCTTATGAAATTTTTCCCCTGTTTAGTCGTTTGCCTGCTCCTTCTTTTCCAGGCAAACGGGCAAACAACCAGAGTTATCACAGGAACAGTTACGGAATCCTCTTCCAACGACCCGGTCGACAGGGTAAGCGTGGTCCTTAAGAATACCACCACCGGCACTACCACCGACAGCAAAGGAAAATTCAGTATCGCCATCAACGGAACAGGCGGAATACTTGTATTCACGCGCCTAGGTTATTCCCCAAAGGAAATAGTACTTGACAAGGACACGGATCTGCAGGTGGCCCTTACCGAAAGTCCCTCCGCCCTGAACGACGTAGTGGTGATCGGGTATACGCAGCAGTCCACCAAAAAGAACACCGCATCCATCTCCAAACTCGGTCCTGATGAACTGAAGAACAACCCCAACCCTAACCCCGTTCAGGCCCTGCAGGGAAAAATAGCGGGTGTGTCTGTTCCCATCAGCCAGGGACAACCTGGTATCGGCGCCACGAATATTATCATCCGTGGTGGCACCAAACCCAATGTTTACGGTTCGGGACTTGGTAACAATAACGGCAGTGCAGTAGGCGCTTCCGACGGCAGCAATCCACTCGTAGTCATAGATGGCGTATTCCGCTCGATGAACGACGTAAACCCTGACGATATCGAATCCATGCAGGTGATGAAAGACGCTGCATCCACCGCCATCTATGGTGCAAGAGGCGCCAATGGTGTTATCGTGATCAGAACCAAAAAAGGGAAACTCAATTCCAAAATGACAGTATCGCTGAATCACCGCACAACCTGGGAAACACAGGCCCGCGACTACGATTACCTGTCTGCCGAAGAATACCTGCGTCTTGCACGGGTAACAGTCGCCAACACAGCTGACCCCATCGATAAAGACAACCTGCTCTACCGCGGTGGATTCTCCGCAGGCACCCGGGTTTACACCAAACCCGGTGAGTATGGAAAAAATATCAACCTGACTGCACTGTATGACAATATCCTGCAGGTAGAAGGGCAGCAGTACATTGACAACCTGTTGTCACGCGGCTGGCGCGTGATGGACGACCCAATCAACCCAGGCACCAAGCTGTTGTATGCAGACAACCAGTACCAGGACATGCTCTGGCAAACCGGCATCAGCAATAATGACAACATTACTTTGAGCGGTGGAACCGATAAGGCCGATTACAATTTCTCGATGGGGTATACCAACCAGGCCGGCATCTTTGTGGGCACAAAATACCAGCGTTACAATGCACTGGGTAACTTCGGATACCGTGCTTCCAAAAACCTGAAGCTCGACTTCATGGTGAACTATCAGAATGTCCTGCCCAACTATGTTGATGCATACCAGAACGATCTCGTAAGGGGAATCCGTATCACACCGCTCATCAGGACATTCAAGGATGATGGCAACCCAATGCCCGGAGAATTGTACACCGTAAGGAACCGTTTCCACTCCCTCAAATATGATGATATGCGTACGGCAACCGAGCGTTTCGTGACCCGCGTTGGTGGCGATCTTACTATTACAAGGGGTCTGCATTACAAACCGTCATTCTCTTACATGCTGAACGATTACACCGAACTGTTCATGCGCAAGGCGACTCCATCCGACGAGATCCAGCCTTCCATGCAGCGTTGGAAGGATGACTATACCAACAACTCGCGCCAACTGATGATTGACCAGGTGCTGCAATACGATTTCAGCATTGCTTCAGATCACCGCTTCACCACACTGGTGGGCATGAACTTCACCAAAAACACGAACCACACAAAAGACATGGGTTCGCAGCGGGCATCAAATGATTATATCTTTACGATCGACGAACCAACCACTACTGTCATCAATGGTTCGGTATTCAGCAATGTGGTGGATTTTGCCACACGTCTGGGTGAAACGAGGTCGGCCAGTTTCTTCGGCCAGTTCAGTTATGATTACCAGTTGAAATACATGCTTGGCGGAACATTGCGTAAAGATGGATTTTCCAATTTCGCGCCCCAGAACAAATATGCGCTGTTCCCATCCTTATCGGCAGGCTGGAACGTAGACAGGGAAAATTTCTGGAACAGCAAACTGGTCAATGCGCTCAAACTAAGGGCCAGCTGGGGAAGTGCAGGTCTCAGTGACCTGAGCATCACCGATACATATGGCAACTATACCTCGGCCACATATGCCATGTTCCCGGGCATCCTGAGGGCAAGCCTGTCGAATCCAAACCTGCGTTGGGAATCAACTGTAACGACAGATCTCGCAATCGATGTATCACTCTTCAACAGCCGGATTAACCTTACCGTTGATTATTATAACAAACTCACAAAAGACAGGCTGACATCCAAGCCACTTCCATCAGAATCACCGTTCACATCCATTATCTACAATAACGGCGAATTGCTGAACCGCGGCGTGGAGATAGAACTTGGAGCAACTGTCATCAAATCAGGAGCATTCAGGTGGGAAACGAACCTATCATTTGCGTTCAATCGGACAACCATCACAAAGCTACCTGATAATGGCCGAGAGAAAAATCGCCAGGGTGGTGGTATAATCTACGACCATGGTTCAAAATCAGAAGTGGAAGCAGGTGGACTGGCAGAAGGTGAAAGACCATATGCCATCTATGGATACCGCGTATTGGGTGTGTTTGCAACAGATGAAGAAGCAGCAGAATGGAACTCCCGCATCAAGGATAACCTCGCTTCTCCGCAGGGCATCATTATCGGAAAGCATGGTGGCGATTTCATCTTCGATGATGTGAATGGCGACGGCGTTATCGATACTAAGGACCAGGTGTTCTTTGGTTACCGGAACCCTGACAAGATCGGTGGTATCCAGAACACGTTCAGCTACAAAGGAATCTCATTGCGCGTTAATGCAGACTACGCAATGGGACATATAATCAGCAATGGCGCGCTGGCACGTTCACTTGGCCAGGGCAGGGCATTCAATGAAGGCGCTCCAACACAGGCGCTTGGCGCAGATGTATGGAAGAACCAGGGTGATGCCGGGAGAAAATATGCACGCTTCTCTTTTGCAGATTTCGACTTCGGCCAACGCAACTACCTGCGTAATGCGCCACTCGGAAACAACAGCAGTTACAATTCCGATGTATCAGTAATGTATGAGAAAGGCGACTTCCTGGCATTGCGCGAGATCACGCTTTCTTATGACCTTCCTTCGCATTTGCTTAAGAAGATCTATGCAACCGGTCTGAACGTATTCGCAAGTATGTACAACGTTGCCTACGTGACAAAGTATTCGGGACTGAATCCGGAAACCTATTCCGGATTTGACCCTGGTGGTTACCCGAGGCCCCGCCAGTATTCTCTCGGCGCTAACCTCCGTTTTTAATTTATCAACTGAAGTACCTTAAAATATACCAGGTATATGAGAAAGAAATTAATGATTGTGCCAGCCCTGTTGATGCTTGCCATGTTCTTTGCAGGCTGCACAAAAATCCTTGAAGTTGAACCACAGTCCAATATCACGGAAGAGATCTTTTTCCAGAATGAAAGTGATTTCGAACCAAATCTCGCGGGCATTTATACAGTAGCGCGCAGTCTTGCAAACAACGTAACCTACGGTATGGAGCGGGGCGAGGAACTGATCTCCGCTTCAAACTCACGCTTTACTGTTGCCTGGTCGCACAATTTATCCGAGGCATCAGGAGCCATCAACTATTCCGAATGGTACAGGGGTATCGGGCACTGCAATCTCCTTTTACTAAAGATCCAGGACTTTGCCTTCAGCTCCAATCCCGACTTGAAGAAAAAGATCCTTGGTGAAACACATGCCTTGCGGGCCTATTTCTACTTTCACTTATTGAGGGTGATAGGCGACGCGCCGCTGATGCTGCAGGCTGTTGTAGATGAAAATGTGCCACTGCTCCCACGCTCACCTGCTTCTGAAGTAATGAAACAGATCAAAGCAGATCTCGATGAAGCCATTACACAGTTCAGTTCTGTAAGCCAATTCTCAAAGAACTCCTACCCTTCCAAATACCGATTTGCTTACGGATCAGCACAGGCGATAAAAGCAGATGCATGCCTGTGGAGTGCAAAAGTGCAGGGTGGCGGACAGGCAGACTACGAAGCAGCCATTACTGCCCTGAATGAAGTAATGCAAACCGGCCTTTCTCTCAATGCTGACTTCAAAAATGTAACAGGCACAAGAGCATCATCCAACAACGAAGTACTGCTGGCAGCCTATTACCACCGCGATGAAACACCGGGAGGAAATTATTCCAAGAATGCACTGGCGTTTTTATCACTGGTCCAGGGTGCAACAAACATCGACCAGATCCCTTATGCTGTTTCTTCCGGTAACGGCCAGGGCGCTTACCAGATCAGTCCGCTCTCCAAATCGCTCTTCACCAATGCGGCTGACAAAAGGATCCCATATACGTGGGTGCTGGAGATTCAGCCAACGGGACCGAAAATTTCCTGGATCACCAAATATCCCGGCACCAAATACAGTGACGACAGGATTCCTGACAATGATGTGATCATTTACCGGCTTGCAGACATCCTCCTGATGAGGGCTGAAGCTTATGCAGGCGTGAATGACCTCGCAAATGCCAAAGCCGACCTCGATGCAGTAAGGATGCGCGCCGGAACCGGTGAATATACAGGTGCGATGGATAAACAAACAGTCGAAAGTGAGATCCTTGATGAAAGGGGCCGCGAACTGTATTTTGAAAACAAACGTTGGTTCGACCTCGTGCGCTTTCATTTTGGCAGCACGATCAATATATACGAATACGTTCCGAACCTGAAAGACAAAACCACACCGTTATTCTGGCCACTGAACGCCACTGTCTTTGCGAATAACCCCAACATCACACAAACAGAAGGTTACTAAAAACAAATGTACAGATGAGAAAATGTTCAATATTCTTGCAGGCCGCATTATGCACAACACTGTTGGGTACGCTGGCATGCAATAAGAAAAATGACGAAAAGATCTACCCAAGAGTAGAACCGCCTACATCCGTGCTGTCGTATGTATTCCAGAAAGGAACCGAAGGCTACAGCTGTTACCGCATTCCTGCCCTGGTGAGAACAAAATCAGGCACCCTGCTTGCGTTTGCAGAAGGGAGAAAAAACAATTGCACGGATGAAGGCGATATTGATATGCTGGTCAAACGTTCAACAGATGCAGGTAAGACCTGGAGTAAAGCGACCGTGATCTGGAGCGACGGCGTGCACACCTGTGGCAACCCGGCACCTGTAGTGGACCAGAATACCGGCAAGATCCACTTGCTGATGACCTGGAATGATGGTGATGATCATATCGGAGAGATCAACGCCGGCACAAGTAAAAACACCCGTCGCGTATTTGTCACTTCCTCTTCCGACGACGGTGTCAAATGGGAAACACCAAAGGAAATCACTACAGGTGTTAAACAATCCAACTGGGGTTGGTATGCAACAGGGCCATGTCATGGCATTCAAATAACAAAAGGGACTCACAAAGACCGTCTTGTTGTTCCGTGTGATTATATCGAGGTAGGAGCCAGTCGCAGGGGCAACTCCCACGTTATTTATTCCGATGACGCCGGTGCAAACTGGATACTCGGCGGCGCAGTGCCTGCAGATCCTGCATTAAATCCAAATGAAAGCACGGTAACTGAACTGTCAGACGGCAGGCTGATGCTGAACATGCGTGTGGGAAGCAACCAGAACCAGCGCATTTACAGTACCAGCGATGATGGAGGAACCACATGGTCCGCCCTTATCCAGGCACCCGAGCTTATTGACCCGGTTTGCCAGGGCAGCCTGGTCTCCTCTTCCATCGAAAACGGGTTCGCCGTATTCTTCTCAAATGCAGCGAGTAAGACCCGGAACAATATGACCATAAAAATGAGCGTGAATGACGGCTCGGCCTGGACTAAGAAAAAAGTAATCTTCAATGGTCCATCTGCGTATTCGGATCTTGTAATGTTATCGAATGAACAGACAGCGATCCTGTATGAAGCGGGAGTCGGTGCATATACCGATGGAATTGCATTCAAAGTGGTTCCAGTCTCAGAATTTAAATAACCAGAGAAGCGATAACAAATCATGAGAATAACAGCACTAAGTATAATTGTGGCATGCCTGGTCACCGTCTCGTGTAAAAGCACGAAAAACTCCACAGCACCTGACGCTGAAGGGCATACGATTGTATTCGAACCGGATTCAACTTATAAATCAACCCGCATTCCTGCACTGGTCATCACTCCGAAAAATACCCTGCTTGCGTTTTGTGAAGGAAGGATCGGTACTGCAAGCGATTGGGCCGACATGAACCTGGCCATGCGCAGGAGCACTGATGGTGGCAGCAACTGGGAACCAATAAAGATCCTTGATACAAAAAAGGGCGCACCAGTCGGCAACCCCACCCCAATTGTAGATAACAAAGGTATTGTTCATCTCCTCTACCAGAAGGATTATAACGAAGCATTCTACACTTATTCAGAAGATGATGGCGTTACCTGGAAACCGTCGGTAAACATCACCGAAGTATTCAACAGGTTCAGGCCGGAATACAACTGGAATGTGCTCGCACCAGGGCCGGGACATGGCATCCAGTTAAAGAATGGCAGACTCCTCGCCTCTGTCTGGCTGGCCAATTCTGTGAAAACAGTCCCGAGAAGAAGTCATGGCCCCTCCTGCGTTGCAACAGTATACAGCGATGATGGCGGCAAGACATGGAACCGCGGATCAATCATCGCAGACAGTTCTGCAGCCATCAGCAATCCTAATGAAAGTATGCCTGTTCAGCTTGAAGACGGAACCATTCTCATGAGTATCCGCAACCCGGGAAAAATGAAGCGGCGCGCTTTCAGTACCAGCACGGATGGTACAAGCAACTGGAGCGGGGTAAGGTATGCGGAAGAATTGTTCGACCCCACTTGCATGGCAAGCATTGCAGCTATTCCCGCAGGTAAGAAAAGCAGGTCAGCCATCCTTTTTGTAAACCCCGACAGCAGGAACATTGAAAAGCATCCGCGGAAAAATCTTACCGCAAAACTTTCCTACGATGGGGGCAAAACCTGGACGGTGCAAAAAGTATTGAACAGTGGTGCTTCAGGATACAGTGATCTCGCAGTCGGCAGCGATGGCACGATCTACTGTTTGTTTGAAACCAATACAGTGGCAACAGGCTGGAACTACAGCCTTGTGCTTAAGAAATTCAACAGCAACTGGATAACAAAATAAAATTCAATTTCAACCGGAAAACATGAGAATAGAGGGATTAATTGCAGCAACATTCAGCACGTTCAGAAAAGATGGTTCGTTAGACCTGGACCTCATCCCGTCGCTGGTGGAGAAACTTATAGAAGATGGCATCAGGGGTGTATTTATCTGTGGTACGAACGGGGAAGGACCCAACCTGACCATCGAAGAAAGAATGGCAATTACGGAAGCCTATGCGCGCGCCATCAATAAACGCATTTTATTACTTGTGCATGTGGGTCACCCATCAATAGCAGAGTCCAGGAAGCTGGCTGCACATGCGGAGAAAACCGGTGCAGATGCCATCTCATCTGTTTCCGCATTTTACTTCAAACCGGCATCAGCGGACAATATGGTTACCTGCATGGCAGAGATCGCAGCTGCCGCGCCTAATACACCGTTCTATTATTATCACATTCCTGCACTCACCGGTGTGGCGATAGATGTGCTCGAATTCTTACACCTCGGGGAACAAAGGATCCCGACACTTGCAGGCGTAAAGTATACGGCTTCCACCCTGCACGAATACCAGGCCTGCCTGAATTACAAGAATGGCAGGTTCGATATCCTGTTCGGCTACGACGAGATGTTACTTGGTGCACTCGCAGTGGGTGCCAAAGGCGCAATCGGCAGTACATATACATTCGCAGCATCCATTTACCTCGACATCATTGAACACTTCAATGCAGGCAGGATCGCTGAAGCGCAGGAAATGCAATATCATTCCATCAGGATGATCCAGTGCCTTGGCAAGTACTCACCGATCCCCACCCAGAAATCAATCCTCAAACTGATGGGAATGGATCTTGGCCCCTGTCGCCTGCCCCTGGTAACACTTACTGCCGTGCAGGAAGCGGATCTGAAAAAGAACCTGGAGAAAGCGGGGTTCTTCGAACTCACTGTAACCAACGAATCATAAATCAACATCCCTAAATGTTTGCCATGAAATGGAATCTCATACCTGTACTGCTGCTGTTCACCGGCATCGTTGCTTCCTGCAACCGTGACAAGGACGATGCCGCCAGTACCATCATCAAGCCGGTCTTTGAATCAGACAGGCAGGAAATCAGTGCGGGCGACAGCATCGTCTTCAAGGACCTGTCAGATGGTTATGTAACAAAATGGAACTGGACATTCGCAGGAGGAACACCTGCCTCATCCAACCTTTCCAAACCAACCGTTACCTACTCAACTCCGGGCATCTATGAAGTGACACTTGAACTCAGCAATGCCGCGAACCAGGTGGTAATTTCCAAAAAGGATTATATCCGGGTCGACTTCAACCAGGTGCAGGCAGATTTTAATGCCAGCATCCAGGCAGCTTATATTGGTGACCAGGTGGTATTCAGGGATTCGACCAGCGGTGGACCGGTAAACTGGCAGTGGGAGTTTGTGCCTGTAAGCGGGGGTACAACGCTCACCTCAACAGAACAGAACCCCTCGCTTAGTTTTACAGACACCGGTTACTACCAGGTGAGCCTGACCGCATCCAATCCTTCTTATTCCAACAAGAAGACAAAATCAAATTTCATCCGCATCATTGACCCCAATGCAGTGAGTGCCGATTTCAGCAGCGAAGAAAAAGCCACCTACGAAGGAGGAAGTATACAGTTTACAGACAAGTCTCTCGGTAACGTCAGCAGCTGGGAATGGAATATCGAAGGACCAGTGAACCTTACTTCAAATGAAAAGAATCCGGTGATTCAATTCACCACTCGGGGCCGCTATAAAGTTAGCCTGAAAGCTTCCAATCCAAATGCGTCCACGACGAAGACAGTTGATAACTACATCATGGTAATCCCCGGAGCAGGCCTGGCCGCCTATTTCCCATTCAACGGTAATATCCGCGATGTTGGACCGAACTCAGTCCCATCCAACTCAGTTGGCGCAGGAATCGGTTTTACAAATGCCGACAGGTTTTCACAGGCAGGCAATACTGGTACATTTAACGGTGCTACTGGTGTGATCGTAGATGATCATAATGCCATGAATTTCGGCACGGAGAATTTCAGTATCGCCTGCTGGGTTAAGACCGGCAATGCAGGCAGGATGATGATCTGGCAGGAATCAGGAAAGAACGGGACCGGCGATAACCAGGCATGGCTGCGGATGGGAGATAATGCTACCGACCGCAGG
Source organism: Flavihumibacter solisilvae (assembly GCF_000814475.1). GTDB lineage: Bacteria > Bacteroidota > Bacteroidia > Chitinophagales > Chitinophagaceae > Flavihumibacter > Flavihumibacter solisilvae. The sequence goes on from NZ_JSVC01000024.1 coordinate 120,816, forward strand.
CTGCGGTTCACTGTGGAAGATGTCAGTGGTTCATCGATCATCAATATGGGAGCTTCGGCTTTCCTTGCTGATAACCAGTGGCATCATGTGGTTGCAGTAAGAAATGGCATGGTCACCGCTGTATATGTAGATGGTGTTGAAGTGGCGAACCGGACCACGACAAATCTGAAGTCGGTCTCCAACAGCCAGGGCTTTAAAATAGGAATCCAGGAAGGAGCCGCCTCAAACTCTTCCTTCTTTGACGGTGAAATAGACGATGTGATCATTTACCGGAAAGCATTAAGCGTTTCCGAGATCCAGGCATTGTTTAACTTGTAGAACTGATAACCGGGAAAGATGCCGCCATTAAAAACAATATCCGTTATTCTAAATACACTGCTCTTGATAACTGTGAAAACGTCGGAGGCCCAGTCGCTGCCCGAAAAGAAAGAAATGTTCAGCTGGGACTCACTTCCTTCCATTCCCGACCCCGTTGGCTTTGCCGGCTCATTTGCCGGTGTGGCAAATGAAGTGCTGATCGTTGCGGGCGGGAGTAATTTCCCAAATGGAGGCACTCCCTGGAATGGAGGCACCAAGACCTGGTATGACAATATTTTTGTGCTGGAAAATCCCGGTGCAGCGTGGAAGAAAACGGGTAAACTTCCTTTCCCCCTGGGATATGGCGTATCGGTATCCACCCCGCAGGGATTGATGATAATTGGCGGCAGCAATGCAGCGGGACATTATTCCGATGTAATCCTGATACATTACAGGAACGGGAAGATCGGGACAGAAAAACTTCCTTCCATGCCATTCGCACTTGCAAATTCCTGCGGTGCACTTGTTGGCAACAAAATCTATGTAGCGGGAGGAATAATCAACCCTTCCTCACCTTCAACAGAGAAACTGTTTCTGTCATTCGACCTTGAATCGAAGCGCTGGATGCAACTTCCCACATGGCCCGGACCTTCGCGAATGCTCAGTGTTGCCGGATCGGACGGGGCGGGCTTTTATCTCTTCAGCGGAACACAGCTGACAGATGGCAAACGCAGCTACCTGCAGGATGCATATTCGTTTACAGAAGATAAAGGCTGGCAGAAACTGGCCGACCTTCCCTTCCCGGTTGTAGCTGCCCCCTCACCTGCTTTCTGCGACAACGAAAAGAAGCTTTTCCTCTTTGGCGGCGATACCGGTAAGGATGCAGCTCAGGCAGCTTTTCTGAGGGAAAAGCACCCGGGCTTCAGCGATAGCATTCTAGAATATAACAGCGACAAAAATGAATGGTCTGCTGCCGGCAGGATTTATACGAACTCTGCAACCTGGTCGCCGGTAACCACTTCGCTGGTTGTATGGGAAAACAGGGTTGTCCTTCCCGGAGGCGAAGTGCGGCCCGGAGTAAGGACACCACGGGTATTAACTGCAACGAAAAAATGAAATGAAGAAAGAGACAAAGTTTTATCCCTGGGTGCTGGTTGGTTTATTGTGGGTAGTAGCATTGCTGAACTATATGGACCGGCAGATGCTGTCGACCATGAAACCATCTATGCAGGTCGACATCGTTGAGCTTGAAACGGCAACAAATTTTGGCCGGCTGATGGCCATCTTTCTCTGGATCTACGGGTTTATGAGTCCGCTTGCCGGAATGATCGCCGACAGGGTAAGCCGCAAATGGCTGATTGTCGGCAGCCTGTTCGTCTGGTCTGCAGTTACGTTCGCGATGGGTTACGCTACCACATTCAACCAGCTCTACTGCCTTCGTGCGGTGATGGGCGTTAGTGAAGCGTTGTATATACCTGCAGGACTATCACTGATCGCCGACTTCCACTCTTCACGCACCAGGTCTTTGGCCATTGGCATTCATATGACAGGACTGTATATGGGACAGGCATTGGGGGGATTTGGCGCTACCATTGCGGATAAATTCTCCTGGCAGCTGAGTTTCCAGTCATTCGGACTTGCGGGAATAATCTATTCAGTGATACTGGTATTATTCCTGAAAGACAGGGAAAGCCACCCGGAGCCTGCGGAGCTTGCGGTTATGCATGGTGGTAAGAGGCCTTCAGTCTTCAAAGGACTTGCGATCCTGTTACCGAATATTTCTTTCTGGCTCATCTTTTTTTACTTTTCCATCCCGAGTTTACCGGGCTGGGGAATCAAGAACTGGCTGCCCACCCTGTTCTCCGGCAACCTGCAGATCGATATGGCGAAAGCAGGGCCTTTATCTACCATTACCATTGCAGCATCGTCATTTTTAGGTGTAATTGCGGGCGGTATCCTGTCTGACCGTTGGGTGCAGAAAAATGTAAGGGGACGGATCTATACCAGCGCAATCGGGTTAGCATTAACTTTCCCTTCATTGCTCTTCGTCGGATTTGGCCACACAACCTTACATGTTATTGCCGCGGCCTTCTGTTTTGGTTTTGGCTTCGGCATGTTCGATGCCAACAATATGCCGATACTCTGTCAATTCGTTTCGTCAAAATACCGTGCAACGGCATATGGATTGATGAATATGGGCGGAGTTTTCTCCGGCGCATTCATAACGAACTGGCTGGGTAAATCCACAGATGCAGGAAATCTTGGACGCGACTTTGCGATCCTCGCCGGCATTGTTTTGCTTGCACTCGTTATCCAGTTAACATTCCTTCGACCGAAAGCGAAAGACTACGATGAACTGAACCTTGAAAAAGCATAGCTCATGAAACGTTTCCAGACCTTGCTGTTTGTATTCCTTGTATCAATACCAACTATCTTACAAGCCTCCATAAAACTGCCGGAAATCTTTACAGACAATATGATTCTGCAGCGAAATAATCCTGTTACCATTTGGGGTTTAGCCGGGAAAAATGAAACCCTTACTCTCGTGTTCAACGGGCAACGGGTACAGGTTAAAGCTAACGGTACCGGCCAATGGGAAGCCGTGTTGAAACCGATGACACATGGCGGTCCTTTCGAGATGAGGATCAGTACTAAAAAGGAAATCATAACGCTGAAGAATATCCTGATCGGAGATGTCTGGCTTTGCAGCGGTCAGTCGAATATGGAATGGATCCTGAAGAACACGAGAAATGCTGAACAGGAAATTGCCGCTGCAAACCATGCCGGCATCAGGATGTTCACGGTGGCGAGAGCTATGGCCATGCAGCCACAGCAGGATCTCGCAGGCGGCGAGTGGATGGAATGCAACCCCGGCAATGCGTCAAAGTTTTCAGCAGTAGCATATTTTTTTGCGCGGAAACTTAATGAAGACCTTGGTGTGCCCATCGGGCTGATCAACAGTTCATGGGGTGGCACTAATATCCAGGCCTGGACAAGCTGGGATGTGATGGGAAGCAAAGCAGAATATAAGGAAGTTGATTTCAGCAAGATCGAACAATCCTTCGCTGAAGCGCAGCAGCGGAAGCAGGCTTTCCTTGATGCATTCAGAACTGACAAGGGGATCGAAGAAAAATGGTATGCACAGGATGGATCTTCAGCCTGGAAAAAAATAAAACTTCCCAATACTTATGAAGGGACAGAGATAGGTGTGGTTGATGGTATTGTATGGTTCAGGAAAACGGTTGAATTACCAGATTTAACAGAAGGGAAGATGGTAACCCTGCAACTCGGTCCGATAGATGACCTTGACTCCACCTATATTAATGGCAAGCTGATTGGGACAATAAATAATCCCACCATGGCCCGCGTTTACCAGGTCCCTGCAGGTATCTTGAAAAAAGGCAAAAACACCATCGTCGTGAAAGTAACAGATATGGGCAAGCGTGGTGGCTTTCATGGCATGGCAGAGGACCTTTTCATTGAGCACTCTGGTAAACGAATTTCACTTGCGGGCGACTGGGATTATAAAGCTTCAGTATTGTCAGGCAGTTTTGGCATTGTCGACGTGGGGCCAAATGGATTTCCATCGAGGTTATACAACGGAATGATCGCACCTGTTACCCGCTTTCGCATCAAAGGCGCGATCTGGTACCAGGGAGAGTCCAATGCCAACGAAGCTTTTAAGTACCGGACAATGTTCCCGGAAATGATCAATGACTGGAGATCGAAGTGGAAGTATGAGTTTCCGTTTTTGTGGGTTCAACTTGCCAATTTTATGCAGGCAGACTCATTGCCGGCAGAGAGTGAATGGGCAGAATTACGGGAAGCGCAACACCAGGCGTTATCATTACCGCAAACCGGGGAAGCCGTAATAATCGATATCGGTGAAGCAAAGGATATCCATCCCCGTAATAAGCAGGATGTGGGGATGCGGCTTGCACTGGCCGCAGAAAAAGTAGCCTATCAAAAAGACATTGTGTACAGTGGCCCCGTGTTAGCCGGAATGAAAAAAGAAGGAAACAGGATCCTCCTGCAGTTTACCAACACCGGTGGCGGCCTTGTAGCGAAAGACAGGTATGGGTACCTGAAAGGATTTGCCATAGCAGGAACCGATAAGAAATTCATATGGGCAAAAGCCGAAATCAAAGGCGACAATGTGATAGTTTATAACAATACCATATCATCGCCCGTTGCAGTACGTTATGCATGGGGCGATAACCCCGATGATGCCAACCTGTATAATAAGGAAGGCCTGCCCGCTTCACCATTCAGAACAGATGGTCTTTCAAACTAACGACGCCAATTTGGCACCATCGGCTTCATTGCTTAACGGTAAAATATCTGAAAAACCGGTTTCATTCCTATTGCCATCCTATAGCCATCCTATAGTCATCCTATACCCAGGGTTCTCCCAGGTCTGCCCCCTGATTTCTTACTGACTATATGACACAGGCTATCTCCGGAATAATCGTTTTTCGCTAAATTTAATCACAGCACTCACCTTTCCCCCGTCATCGACTACCGGCAATCAATGATTGGCTGTTATCAAAACTGTTGTATTTAAACAGCAACTGATGAAACGGGGACAAATAACAATCCTGGCATTTTTAATATTGTTCTCTTTTACAGGCATGGCCCAGCATGATGATGCCGAGCTGGCAAAGAAACTCGCCAATCCTGTATCCTCGCTGATCAGCGTTCCCTTCCAGAACAACACCGACTATGGTATTGGAGACCTAAATGGTTCACGCAATACAATGAACATCCAGCCGGTTGTGCCCTTGTCACTTACCAAAGATTATAACCTGATCATCAGGATCATCATGCCCGTTACCACACAGTATAATATCACTGGGCCCGGTGAAAAGCAGGCGGGCCTGGGTGATTTTGTACTTAGCGGATTTTTTGGCCCGGCCGAATCAAAAAACGGCATCACATGGGCAGCCGGACCGGTCTTTCTATTGCCCGTCGGCACTAACGATTACCTGACAGGGGACAAATTCGGAATCGGCCCGACAGCCGTGGCACTGAAACAGTCGGGCGGATTCACCTTCGGCGCGCTCGTGAACCAGATCTGGAGTGTTGCCGGAAGCAGTGATCGCGCCCCGGTAAACCAACTTTTCCTCCAACCATTTTTTGCGCACAACTGGAAAAGCGGCGCAGGACTTGGCTTCAACTTCGAATACACACAAAACTGGGAAGCAGGAACATCGATGGTCTTCTTTAACCCGGTTATCAACGGAGTAACGTCCATCAGTAAGCAGAAAATCCAGCTGGCTGTTGGACCGCGCATAAATATAATCGGCCCGGGTCACAGCCGCAGTTCATTTGGATGGAGAGCAGTGCTGGTTCTGCTTTTCCCGAAATAAACGAATAAAAAACTTTAACCATGACTGAAACAATTCACACCACCAAAGCAACTGTAATTCCTGCAGATATTAAAGAGCAAATGATCTACCAGCGCGCAGTTGAAGCTGCAATCTGGGGATTACCCGCGGTGAATTACCAGCTGATGTTTGATGAGCTGGTAAAGATCAAAGGGAATTTTAACCAGGTTGTTATCTGGCCGGGATTGCTGGACTGGAAAAACCAGACACTTACGCCAAACCAGGATGTGATCTATTCTATGGCCTTCTTTAATACAAAAGATGTTGGCCCGGTAGTACTCGAAATTCCACCGGCTGATAGTGGTATAGTCAATGGAAGCATCATGGATTACTGGCAGGCGGCGATAGAAGATGTGGGTCCTGGCGGGGTAGATAAAGGTAAGGGCGGGAAATATCTTTTTCTTCCGCCTGGTTATGATAAAAGCAAGATCCCAAATGGCTACATACCCATGCAATCGCAAACATACCAGGGTTATACACTAATGCGCTCCATACCCAAATCAAACAGTGATGAAGATATCAGGCAGGCAGTCAGCTATAGCCGGCGTATCAGGGTATATCCATTGTCTGAAGCCTCCAATCCGAAGGATACTACCTACATTGATGCGAGCAACTCGGTTTATGATTCCACCATTCCCTATGATCATCGTTTCTACCAGGTGCTGGATAAAATTATCCAGGCTGAGCCCTGGCTGGAAAGGGATAAAGCCATGATAGATCCGCTTAAAAGCATCGGTATTGAAAGAGGCACCAAATACAATCCTTCCACAAGGAGCCAGGAACTACTGAGCAGTGCTGTAAAGCAGGCGAAAGCATGGCTGGAAGTCAATTACGAATCTATGCCGCCGTTTTATGAAGGCAAACGCTGGTTTTTCCCCGCTACCGAGGAAACTCACCAGAGCATACTGCACGATTTCAGTGTTGCCGACTCTTACCCGACTGACAATCGCGGGATGATTTACATGATGGCCTTTTTCAGCGCGAAACATATCGGCGAGGCACAATATTACCTGCTGACGCTCTTTGACAGGAATGGGAAGCCACTTGAAGGGAATGCTGAATATCGTCTGAACGTTCCTGCAAATGCACCGGTAACACAATACTGGTCAATGACCGTGTATAATCGCGACACCCATACTTTCATCAGGAATACAAAGGCTATGGGACGGTCTTCACAGACAACTGGCATTCAGAAAAACAGTGATGGATCGGTCGATATTTATTTTGGTCCCACACCTCCGGCCAGTGGGGAAGCAAACTGGATTCCCACCGACCCGAACGGCCGGTTTGAAGTACTTGCAAGATTTTACGGACCGAAGAAAGAACTATTTGACAAATCCTGGAAACTGAATGATATCGAGAGAATTTAAAACTACATACAGAAAGGATCGAAATCTTTCGCAACTCCTTTCCATTGCGCGATTTTAGACAAGGCATGAATCAGTGGTTCCTGGATAAAACCGGGAAGCCCCTGCAAATACGAATCACTGTAGCCAAGGATCAGGAACAGGTGCCAGGGATTCTTCGGCATCCCATCGGGTGATGACTGCCCTGTTTGCATCAATCCATACGCGCAACGAAGGGTCTTTTCAAAACTTCTTGCCGGTTCTATCCTGACCAGGAAAGAAACAGGCTTTGAAGAAGTGTTATAGAATTTATGCATGGTACCTTTATGGACGGAAGTGTCCTGCCCTGTGTGGACAGGAACACCTTTCCCTTCCATTCCGACTGTAAGATCGCCGTCGAGTACATGAAACTTTTCAACGAAGGCAGTATGATAATGCCATTCGTTGCCACCGCCAGGATTCAGAACCACTTTCACCTCTTCATAAGCACCATTAGTCTCCCTGCTGGTTTTTAAAAAAGTTACACTGTATTCGTCTGAAGAATTTACGATGGTGCGGTCAGATCGCACACCGATGCTGCGGTCCAGTTCCGGCAGGAAAGCTCCGAACAATACAATAGCAGCAAACAGATAGGTGACGAGGAATACCGGCAGTCCAAGGATCGTATAGGCCCATAAAATCCATACAGGCCTGAATTTTCCTTTCCACATTTTGTAAACTCCGATCGGGTAACAAATAAAAAACAATGCAGTCAGAACAATGTCCGGGGTGCTGCGGGATGTACCAGTTTTCATGAACAAGGTTTATAGTGCCACAAACCTATAGTGGGTTGATGTATAACTATAACGCGCAAGGGATGAACCGCCAAACACATTGAATGAATTGTTATTTCCGGTTTTCCTTCAGCCATTTAACCACACCCGAAGCCGGCATGGCATTCCAGGTCATATCAGTTGTAAGCCCGCCCTTTCTGGCTGCCGAAACACCCCAGCGGATATTGTCAATTTCCGCGATACTGTGGGCATCAGGATCAATGGAGATCATTACTCCCTTCTTTATGGCATAGGGAATATGGGTCCAGTCCATATCGAGGCGATAAGGGTTGGCATTGATCTCAATGATCACATTGTTTGCCGCACAGGCATCGATCACTTTTTTTGCATTTACGGGATAACCGGGACGTAATAACAATTTACGGCCGGTCATGTGTCCCAGGATCGTAGTGAACGGGTTTTCAATTGCCTGGATCAGTCGTTTTGTCGCCTTGCTTTCATCCATTTTCAACAGTTGATGTACAGACACGATCACTACCTCGTATTGTTTTAGCAGGTCCCTGCCATAATCCAGTTCACCGGATACCAGGATATCGCATTCTATCCCCTTGAAGATCCGGAAACCTTTAAGCTTTTTATTAAGGTCGTTGATTGCCTTTAACTGCTGCAGGGCGCGCTCCTCTTTCAATCCACCTGCATAATGGGCATTGCGGGAATGATCTGCGATCACCACATATTCATATCCGCGGGTCTTACAACCATTTACAAAATCCGGCAGGCTGTCAACCCCGTCGCTCCAGGTTGTATGGTTGTGAACCACGCCTTTAATATCATCGTGGGTAACCAGCCGGGGAGTTTTGGACTTAAAATTCCATTCGGCAAGGTCCTCGCGCATCTCCGGCACAATAAAAGGAAGCGAAGCTTTTTTATAAATAGCTTCTTCAGAGGCGAAAGCACCGTCTGACTTTATTTTTGCCATTACTTTTTCTACATGGGCTGCGCTTCCTGTGCGAATAAAAAGTTCCCCGGTGAATTTTTTTTGTGTGGTATGATAAATAGTGACCGGGATCTCATCGAATGTGTGAGCGTGTGAAATTCCCTTGGCAGAAGTCAGTGCCACCAGCGACTTTCGCAGGGCCGCAGAGCGGAACTTTAGGGCTGGCACAGCCGCAATAATTTCAATACCCTCAACTGTCAGTGTCTGTCTCCTGACCTCGCCGCAAAGACTTACGAGTTTCGTACTGAACACTTTTTGCATCTGCTTCACGAGGGCATCGGCACTGTCTGCCACTGTCGCATAATGAAACCGGTCACGGCTTACGTTGTACGTTTCTATTGCCTTAAGAATATTCTGTTCTGTTTTCGCCCCGAAGCCCGGCACATTCCGCAGCTTGCCCGACCTGGCAGCATCATGCAGTCCTTCGATGGTATCAATTTTCGCTACTTTCCAAAGGCTGGACAACTTTTTACCTCCCAGTCCACGGATGCTCACCATTTCAAACAAGCCCGGCGGTGTAAGGGTGATCAGTTCATCCAACGCGGAAATAGTGCCGGTATTCTTAAGTTCCCTGATGATACCAGCGACCTGGGGCCGGAACTGTGCAGCAAGTTCTTTTACCGCAACTTCCATTACTTCCGCGTTCATTCTTTTGAGTCGGTATGCCGCTCCAGGCAATAGTCCTGCAAGCCGTACATTCTTGTCATGTAACAACAACAATTCGGCGAAAATGCTGAATAACCTGCTTAGCTCGCTGTTAGATACCACGTAACAATTTCTTAAACAATTATGCCACAACAATTCTTTGGTTCTTTTGGCGGAACGCTGCTTCCCCGGGTGTCTATACTGGGAATGGATGATGTTATATCATTAATGCGGGCCAGGCTTGATACCTGTGGTGAGCTGGTAGAAGTTGTGCTGAATGCCATATCCCTGTTTTTTATTGTAGCGGGTGTTATTGCTTCCCTGGTACAAAGCATCAGGAACAGGTACACCCGGCCGGAATCATACCCGCTGCATGTTTATTTCCGGATCAAGTTCGGCGCCTGGCTGGTAGTCGCACTTGAGTTCCAGCTGGCAGCTGATATAGTAGGAACTATTATTTCACCAACGCCGGGACATTTGATAGAACTCGGAGCGATAGCAGTGATCAGGACTTTCCTAAACTATTTTTTATCCAAAGAGCTGAATGAAGAAATGAAACTGTCAAATTCCGAATCACAAAAAACCGAACCGTAACGCTGATATGGTTTTAGACTATTCACATAAAAACCTTCAGATGCAGTCATTGAAAAACCTGGATTTGTCGAATGCAAGCTTTGAAGACTCAGACCTTCGCGGAACGGATTTCAGTGGTTCAAACCTGACGGGGGCCGATTTCACCCATGCGAGGACAGGAATGACCCCAATGACCACTGCCTGGATATTCCTGGTTGCACTGATCGTCTCCGCATTGTCGGGGTATATCGCCATGCTTGCGGGACACACCATGCAGGAAATGCTGGCTTCCCCTGATGTAAAAGTCAGGGTTTCGGGAATTGTCACGATTACCCTTGTCATTTTGTTTATCCTGGTTTCCATGTGGAGAGGCGTAGGAAATTCCATCAGGATACTTGTGATTCCTGCGGCTATACTTGCCCTGATAATTGGAATTATCAATTACAGCTCCGGGCTTGGTACAGGCAGGGGAATGCTTTACCTGATCATTTCTCTTATACTGATCGTGATCATGTTCATTGTCGGCACGATCTCGCGAGTTGCTGCAGGAGATCTGTCGAATATCCTCTTTTTCATAGTGGCACTTGCAGGGGGAATGTTCGCACAAAGCGTTGGCGGTGGAATAGGAACCCTGGTCATGGCCCTCAGTTGCGCGGTGATCAGCAAGAGGGCATTGAAAGGCACGAAAGGATTTGAGTCCCTGCATAAAATCGCCACGTACTTCACACAAAAATTTGGCACATCTTTCCGCAATACGCGGCTTACAAATGCAAATTTTTCCCGCTCCAAAATACATAACGCCGACTTTTCCCATGCTGATATCTCAGATGTAAAATGGCGGGACGCAAAAAAATTAAACTGCATCATCGATAATGCCTGATGAAGAAAAAACTGCCGGCCAGATGCCCATCAATACAGAGCTCGCCTACGAGCGGACTGTACTGGCGCACGAACGCACCCTGATGGCGTGGGTGCGGACGGCAACCTCAATGATCTCATTCGGGTTTACGATCTATAAGTTTTTCGAGGAACTGACCAAATCACCCCAGGCTCATGCGAAGATCTTTACCCCGCGGATAGTGGGAATGCTGATGATCCTGTTTGGATTTATCGGTTTGTTGTTGGCACAGATCCAGCACCGGATAGCATTGAAAAAGCTGAAACAGCATTACCCGGCCATGCAACGATCGATCTCGTCGGCACTTGCATTTCTTATCCTGCTCTATGGATTGATCCTGTTCCTGGGTGCTTTATTCAGACAATAAACAGAGAATATGGAAATATTAAAACACATATCGGCACTGATCCTCTTCGTCCTGCCTTTCATGTTGTACGGCCTGACGGTTTCAGCATATGAAGCAAACGTCAGCCAGCATGCAAAAAGAACGGGAGCCATTGCCTGCAGTCCATCTGCAACCGATGACGAAAACGAATTGCCACACCAATCTGACAAGGCTGGGTGCCATGTCGGGATGCTGATGATCACCTGCGAATCGTGCAGGCCATCAAAAAAATAACTCAACACTTATGACAAACGTAACCAGTGTAAGTGAAACAATTGCAAGCCGGCGAAACATGGTCTTCATAGAAGGAGGCACTTTCATGATGGGCTCAGATAAATTTTATCCAGAAGAAAAGCCGGTTCACGATGTAACAGTTGATGGGTTCTGGATGGATATGTACGCCGTTACGAATGCTGAGTTCAGCGAATTTGTGAAATTGACAAATTATATAACGCTGGCTGAACGATCGCTGGACCCAGCTTTATTCCCCGGAGTACCGGAAGAAAATCTTGCCCCGGGTTCAATGGTCTTTCATAAAACTTCACAGCCGGTTGACCTGAAGAATTACGCAAACTGGTGGTCATGGGTTCCCGGCGCCTGCTGGAAAAACCCGAAAGGCCCCGGAAGTACTATCGAAGGCCTCGATAAACACCCTGTTGTTCATGTGGCTTACGAGGATGCAGACGCCTTTGCCGCATGGTCAGGAAAGGAACTTCCGACAGAGGCTGAATGGGAATACGCAGCGCGTGGCGGACTGGCAGGAATGAACTTTACCTGGGGTAACGAAGACCTCCAGCTCACCCAACCAATGGCCAATACCTGGCAGGGAGAGTTCCCATTTAAGAACCTGGTGACCGATGGATATGAAAGCACTTCACCGGTTGGCTCATTTGCGCCTAACGGGTATGGTTTGTATGATATGGCCGGGAATGTATGGGAGTGGACAAGTGACTGGTACGTTCCTCATCTTGATGAAAATGCTGAAGTATTCAAGAGCTGCTGCACGCCCTCGGTGAATCCCCGTGTCATTTCACCCGAGGCAAGTTATGATCCGCGGCAACCGCAATTCAGGATCCCGCGGAAAGTGGTTAAAGGCGGCTCGCATTTATGTGCCCCCAATTATTGTTTACGATACCGACCTGCAGCCCGGCAACCCCAAATGATCGATACCGGGATGACCCATATCGGATTCAGGTGCCTCATTCGCTGAGCACATTAATCAATAAAAGAATAATCATGGCAAACAACAAACCAAACATCCTCGTCATCTGGGGGGATGACATCGGCATCTCTAACCTGAGCTGCTATTCGCACGGCCTGATGGGTTACAAGACACCGAACATCGACAGGCTTGCAAAAGAAGGAATGATGTTCACGGACTCGTACGGAGAACAGAGCTGTACTGCAGGACGGTCATCGTTTATCTCCGGCCAGAGCGTGTACAGGACAGGTTTATCAAAGGTTGGCATTCCAGCTGCCCCGCAGGGGTTACAGGCAGAAACCGTGACTATTGCCGACCTGTTGAAGGACCAGGGATATGCGACGGGGCAATTCGGAAAGAATCACCTCGGTGACCTGAACCGCTTTCTTCCTACCGTTCATGGCTTCGATGAATTCTTCGGAAACCTTTATCACCTGAACGCAGAAGAAGAACCGGAAATGGACAACTACCCAAAGGATCCAAAGTTCCGCGAAAAGTTCGGGCCACGTGGCGTACTCCATTGCTGGGCAACAGATAAAGATGACGCTACCGAGCAACCCAGATGGGGACGCGTTGGAAAGCAGAAAATTGAGGACACAGGACCGTTGAATAAAAAAAGAATGGAAACCTGCGACGACGAATTCACCAATGCAGCTGTTGATTTCATCAAGCGGCAGCATGAAGCAGGGAAACCGTTCTTTGTTTGGATGAACACCACGCATATGCACCTGTTCACCCACACCAAACCGGAAAGTGTAGGACAGGCTGGAAGATGGCAGTCACCTTACCACGACACCATGATCGATCACGACAAAAATGTGGGCCAGTTGCTCGACCTGCTCGACCAGCTCGGAATTGCGGAGAACACGTTCGTGATGTATTCGACTGATAACGGTCCGCATATGAACACCTGGCCGGATGGTGCTATGACGCCATTCCGCAGCGAAAAGAACACCAACTGGGAAGGTGCATTCAGGATCCCTTTACTGGTCCGCTGGCCAGGAAAGATCCCCGCCGGCACCATTTCAAATGAGATCGTGCAACACCACGACTGGCTGCCCACATTCCTGGCCATGGCAGGAGATAACGACTGCATGGACCGATTGAAGAAAGGAACTACTGTTAATGGTAAAAAATTCAAAAACCATATTGACGGCTTTAACCTTCTTCCTTTTCTGAAGGGCGAAGTAAAAGAAAGTCCACGCAAACTGTTCGTCTATTTCAGCGATGATGGAGATGTACTCGCCTTGCGCTACGACAACTGGAAACTGGTCTTCATGGAACAAAGATGCCAGGGCACATTGCAGGTATGGGCGGAACCTTTTACCCGCCTGAGACTACCGAAATATTTCAACCTTCGCATAGACCCGTATGAGCGGGCGGACATTACTTCAAACAAGTACTATGACTGGGTTTTGTACAACGCTTATTTCCTGTATGCGGCCCAGGCAATGGTAGCCCAATTCGTATCGACCTTCCAGGAGTTTCCCGCACAACAAAAGCCTGGAAACTTTACAGTAGATGATGCATTGGCGAAAATGAGTGAAGCACCTCCAGGAGCGAGTTGAGAATAGGTCCGTCATTGGACTGGCGATATTGGAATGAAATCAATAAGTGAATAAGTCACTAATTAACTTATTCACTTATTGCTCACTTTTCAATCGTAGAGCATAATGAAACTTATCCCACTGATCGTATTTCTGTCCGCATCTTTGGCATCTTGCGCCCAGGAAAAAAAGGAATTTAAATCCAGGCATAGTATAGGTCTTAACATCGGTCATGAACATTCATTTAGCGGCAAAGATGAAAATGGTGATAGGAAAGTCGCTGTGCTCGCTTACTGGGGTCTTGATTATAATTTCCAGTTCGCAGCCAGATTTGCAGTGGGACTTCATACCGATTATATCATCGAATCCTTCAAAATAGAAAAGGACCTCGCAGGTGCTGACAATGAGGTTGTCGAGCGCTCCCATCCTATCGCTCCTGCATTAATGGGAATATTCAAACCGAACGAACGCTGGAGCTTCGGATTGGGCATGGGCGCTGAATTTGCAAAAGAAGAGAATTATGCACTCAACAGGCTGGCAGTTGAATATGGCGCAGAAATAAGAAATGGCTGGGAAGTGTTTGGTGTACTTCAATATGACATCCGATGGAATGCCTATGACACCTGGACCATCGGGCTTGGCATTTCCAAAACCTTCGGAAAGGAGCGATAAAGCTTACGAATAGTGGAAGTTGATTCCTTCCAACACTCCCTTCGATAGGTTATTGCGTGTGAAATAGATGAACTTATTATTGCGCAACACTTCCATTTCCGGGCTATAATTCGCAACTACAATGGCTTTGGTCCGACCGGTCAGCATATCGATATCATTTCCACTGTTACCCGCTGTGATAATATGTTGAAGTGGCACTTTCCATTTGGAGCTTAGGTATCGAACTGCATTCCCTTTGCCTGCGCGGAATGGCAGCAGGTCGAGGTACTTGTTTTCTGTAAGCATAATTTTCGCACGAAGTCTCCGGTCGTCGAGGAACTTATGCAGGTTGGCAAAGTCATCTTCAGCGAAGTCCGGGTTCACGTAATAACTTAATTTGAATGGCCATTGCGCAGCGGGTTCCTGCAGCCGGATGCCCGGGAATTTCGCGAGTTCACGCTCAAGTTCCTTTCGTTTCCATTTGTAATCGATATGGCTCTCCCACCCTTTGTCGGGGATAAATTTGTCGGTGTAATAAATTTCGGAGCCCGCTGAACAGATCAGGATATCAGGTTTTGGCAGATCATATTTTTCGAACGCTTCTTTCGTTATTTCACGGTTGCGTCCACTCGCAATCCCAAACACGACCTCATCCTTATGTTCCAGCAACCATTGCTTGAGCTCGATCAATCCGTCAGTCTGATTTCCTTCCACCAATGTGCCATCGAGGTCTGAAATGATAAACTGTTTTGCCTTCATCAGTTTTTTCCCGAAGGCAGTGCGGTTTGAAAACTTCCTGGTTTGTGTTGTCCTGCCCGAAAGCAGGGCTTCAATAGTCTCAACATATTTATTACAATGCGCTTCCCAGGAATACAACTGGCTGGTGGCCAGCACACCGTTGCCTGAACATTTTTCCCAAAATGCCTGGTCGGCTATTATTTTTTTTAACGCGTCGGCAATAGCCCGGGGATTCTCCACATCAACGAGTAAGCCATTGTCACAGTTCTCTATAATTTCTTTTGGGCCTCCTGTTGGGGAGGCAACAACCGGAAGTCCGCAAGCTGCAGATTCCACAATCGTAAGACCGAAATTCTCACCCGGGGTGGCATTCACAAAGGCTCCTTTCCGCCTTGCTGCAACCCGGTAAATTTCGGGCACATCAAGAACCGGGTCGTTCTTTTTTGGAATTGCCATCTTCCCATACAAGTCATATTTATCCAGCAGCAGCAGCAGGTTTGTAAGTGTATCCTGTTCATCCTCCGGCATCCTGGTAATATCCTTCCTGACACCGGCAAAAATCGCCAGGTTGGCCATTGCCTGCAACTCCTTATCCTGGCCGAAAGACTGGATGATAGTCTCAAAATTCTTACGCTTATCCGCCCTGCCAATACTCAGGATCAGTGGTTTTGCAGGGTTGAAAAGAAACCGCTCAATATCGGAATTGACGCGATACAATGCCTGCTCCTGTTCGATGGTCATTTTGAAGCCTGGCATATCCGCGCGGTAAAAGGGATAAAACAACTCGCTATTTACACCGGGCGGAATCACCAGGAACCTGCCTGCTTCCCTGTTTTTATACAACCCATATTGCTGGTCTATTTCATGTTGCGTACTTACTATGACCAGGTCGGCATCGTGCAGTACATTTTCCTCAACTTCGATCCGGCGTTCCATACAGAACTTCTCATTGATCTTCTCCTGCGACAAACCCTGGTTCAATAAAATATTCTGCTTGTTGCGACCAAGTGAATGCCCGGTAGCGATGAATGGAATACCGAATACCTCGCTGATCTGCCCGGCAAGGTAATTGCCATCTGCATAGTGGCCATGTACAGCATCTGGAAAATCGTCCTGCCTTTCTATGAAGCGGATTGTATTATCAACAAATTCATCGAGGTATTCCCACAATGATTCTTTGGGATGATAAGTATGACCGCCGCAGGGGATCCGCACAATGCGCGCTTTTTCATTGATTAGTTCCAATTCACTCTCATATGAAGAAGAGACCCGTTTATCTGAAATACGCCGCGTAAAAAGGTCAACTTTCCTGATCTGCGGATGTTTTGAAAGGTGGTCCAATAATTCCAATACATATTTTACCTGGCCGCCGGTATCACGATCGCGGCCTATTTCAGGATTCTCGTAACGGATAAGCCCATGCGGACTGAATAACTGAATGTACAATTCTTTCATCTTCATTATTCATTTAGCGTGGAGGATAGCAAAATTACCGAATCGTAAGTAGTAACGGTAATTCGTAATTTTAAAAACCAATTAAAATGACGTTATGTACTCAGGATCAGGATTCAGCGACTGGGAGATCGGGGACATTACAGTTATAATTAACAATGGTATCTACCATTTGTTCCACCTTATCATTCCCAACCATGACTACATAGCACATGCCACTTCCAAAGATGGCATTTCGTGGAAAAGAGTCAACAATGCATTGTTTGTTGGGCACCCGGGTGAATGGGATGATGATATGTTGTGGACTATGCATGTGTATGAAGTAAATGGAAAGTTTGAAATGTATTATACCGGTTTACAACGAAAAGACCGCGGGGTCGTATCGCGAGTGGGACTGGCTGTATCGGATAACCTGGTCGACTGGACAAAAAGCAATGGTTCGAAGTTTCCTATCGAACCTATGGGAGTATATTATGAAACAGCAACTACCAATCCGCGTACCTGGCTTAGCTTCCGTGACCCTTTCCGCTTCGACCATAAAGGCGAATCGTATTTGCTGGTTGATGCACGAACTGTCGAAGGGCCCGTATCACGTCGTGGTTGTGTTGGTATTGTAAACATAACCGGTGATGAAGCAAAGCTCATGCCGCCTTTATTTTGCCCGCAGGTTTATGATGATGTGGAATGTCCATGTGTGTTTGAACTTAATGACCGATACTATCTTATCGGCTCTATCAGGGAAGACATTAAAGTGAGATACTGGTTTGCAAATGATTTTTTCGGTGAGTACAATTCATTTCATGCAGATGTATTGTTGCCCCAGGGTAACTATGCCGCGCGTACTGTTCAGGATGGAGATCACTTGCTGGTATACAACTTTTTCTATGCATACGGGAAGATTGATGCACTGCGGGTGTTGCCACCGCCTAAAGAACTGGATACCGATAGCTCAGGAAGACTGGTGCTGAAAAGTTATTACCGCTGGCAGCAAATGGCATTGAAGGTGATCCAGCAGCATGAAATAAAAAGAATAGATATGCTGTTCAATAATCCCACAGCCACATTAAATATTGAGGCGGAAAAATGGACAATAGGCACACGCAGCGGCTACGAAATCTTTTGTTTCAAACGTCCGTCACCGGGTTTTATCTGGGAAGGTCGTATAACGGTTGAGGGTATGGGAAAACTCGGTATCGTCAGTGATATGGATAAGGACGGGAATGGCTATTTCATTTCGTTCAATATTATCAACGGGCAGGTAAAGATCAGGACATGGGGATTCAACTCCTTAAACACCCGACAGAATTTCATTTTCAATGATATCCAGGATGGATTCTTTTCAGTAAATGAGGAAAGATCATTCCTGTTCACACTGATCAGGTATGGCCACTATATAGAATTATCAATAGATGGCGTAGTTAAACTCACGCTGATGGACTACACTTATTCGGGTAACGACATAGGTCTGTATTCGGCGTCTTCGCTGATCTCGCTCAGCGAATCCGTCTTCAGGGTATTGCCTTTCCCTGAAGAGGAATACGCCAGCCAGGAAGAAGCGCAGAAGCAGGAACCTTAGTCGCCCTGGTTTACTTTCACCCGCAATGCCTTGAGACCGCTCACGCCCTGCAGCTCTTCAAGCTCAAGGAATTCAAGGCCTGGCATCAACAGCTTCTTGCTTTGCAGGAAACTGATGTACTCCTGGTATTCCTGTGCTTCCCTTGGATTAGAGTATACCAGTGCAATCATCCCAGGTTGTGTAAGGCGTTCCGTGGTTCCCCTGACAAATGCCTTATCCAACCGCTTCTTCATTACCTCATACCTCACATTGTAAGAACCTTCCACATCAAACCGCCGCTCGTCTTTCCGAAAGCTGATGGAGATCTGCTGGCCATGGACAAGAATCAACTGGGTTGTCTGCAACGGTACTTTCAATGAAGGCAAAAGCCTGTGGGTGACCCGGGCAATCTCTGCCATCGACGATAATTGCCAGATGCGGATATTCCGGAGAAATAACAAATCAAAGGGCATCGCCGGTGCTATCGACTGGCCGATATAAATCGTGTACTCCACCCCGTCAGTCTTGTACTTTTCGAAATAGTGGGGGTACGATTGCTGAGTAACCTTTTCTTCCTTTTCGAGCGCTTCCAGTACCGCTTCATTAATCGCATTCATAGAAGTTTCGTACTCATTCCGGTACCGGTATAAATAACCATCGGGGTCCTGCACTTTAGTGAAATAATCGTCCACCACATTACCTGTCTGCATGTTACTTTTCTGCAGGTGGCCAAATACCTGGCCCACTTCGTTCTCCAGGAAGTCCTTGATCCGCACTTCATCTTCTGCAAGCAGTCCTCTTTCCAGCGACTGCCTGAAGATCTGGTTCCGGAAAGTCAGTTCTTCAAGTAATGGCAACTGGATCTTTGATTGCAGTTGGTTGAGTGTGAGATCAACAAGATTGAGTTGTTCAGCCAGGTCTTTCTGGATGGCATTACTTCTTTCAATTGAAGAATTCCGGATATCAACGGCACCATAAAGCGGGTACACATAATCGAAAACTACATTTCCTGCCGGGGCTGTATCGTGCATATATTCCCATGCAGCTTCAGCGAATTTCCATTCAACAGAAGGTTGCAGGGCAGTAAATTTTTCCTTGATCAGCTTTTCGATCTTGTCATTGAAACTGTCGCGGTTCTTGAGCAGGGCAAGGGACAAAAGCGGCATGGCAGGTTCGAGCCGACGCAACACTTCCTGGTCGAGCTGGTTGGGAATGGGCGAAGCCAGTTCCAGGATGCCCAGCAGGCCGTCATTATTCAGGATGGGGCAGCTGATATAACTCCGCATGCCCTCCTTCCAGAGATTCTTCAGGAATGGCGCCATTTCGGTCATCTGTTCATCGAGGATTGAGAGCGGAACCGGTTCGGGATGTTGTGACAGGAAGCCAAGACTCATCTCGAAGGCAGCCTGGCTTTCTTCATCTGCCATCTTCCATTCTTTGCTCATCAGTCCATGCCTGGTACAGGCTTCATGGATCACAAACCTGTCGTTGATCTTTACAAATGGTGTCAGTCCAACCTGCACCTCGTTCAGTCCCACCAGCGCATGAATACTGGTTTTCAATTCATTGATTATGGTGGTATCACAGCCTTCCTGCCGGAGTAATAGTTTCTTGATGGCCTCGATGGATTCCTGTGTGGTCACATCTTCAGCTATCCAGACGCCGAAGCCTTCCGCCTCGAAGAGGTTCAGCGGCATTTTCTCGAGCTGCTTTTCAAGATCGAGGATCCGGAAGGTATTGAGGCATACCCCACAATCCCTGATCAGGGGCAGCTCGCCCTTTAATTTCAGGTCAATGAATCTCCGGTCGTACCGCAACTTATAGAATCGCTTCATGCCTGTTGTCTTGTCAATAACCGGGTACACCAGGTCGGTTCCCTCATTGAGCTTCATACCGTAGAATTTCTCGAGAACATGGTCATAGATCAGGGAACACTGAACCTGCCTTACCTGGTCTTCTGAGGTATCAACAGGCAGCATGAACTGCTTTTCGTTTTCGTCGAGGAAAAGCTTGCCGAATGGAGGTGAATAGTTGAACACCGAAAAGTGGTAAGGAAGGGCGAGTGTGAAAATGTTCTTTTCCTGCTCGCTTACAACCGGGAACAGCGTAGTACCCAGGAGGTCAAGCAGTTCGCGGTTCTTATCCAGCACCTCCGAATCACTGACAGGTTTCAATAATTCAGGCTGTTCCCCGAATCTTTCAATGAGGTGTTCATAGATCCGCGAGCGGGTGTCGAAATCGCCAGTCAGCTTTTGTTTCAGGTATTCAACAAAAGGCCGAAATGAGATATGGCTGTTAATTGGCAGGTGCGTTGGGGAAGTTTCCACACCTGCTTCAAGCATTTTCACTTTTCTTACCGACCGGGCAACAGGAGCAATGTCTTCCAGCATAACACAGAAATTAAAAGTGAACCTTAGGGAGTACACCTAAAGGTAGGAATTCCTATTCGGAGATGAATTCCCGCATTTCATCTTCAAGAACTTTCTGGACATTCTCGTATTCCTTGATAGAATCTACCTTGTCCGCAAATTCCTTCCTGAACTTCTGGAGGTGTAATACACAACTATAATAATCATCACAGAGCCCTTTAAAATCAGGGTTCTGGTTATACAGCTGTTCAATCCACTTTTCGTGTTTAGGAAACAGTTGCTTTATCAAACTGAGTTGAGTATGTATAGGATCATTCATCCTTCAGCAACAAGATTGGTGGCAGTAAGCTAAAGTAGGGAGCAACGCGCATAAAATATTCAATCGCTCTCGTTTAACAGTAAAAACAACATTATTACCATGTCCACTAATGCACTGTGTCACAACAACTACGACACAAGTTTCGAAGTTGCACAATCAGTATTTAATTCTATATTTATGTATAGAAGATTTATCACACTTCCTTTACCCCGTCTAACGTCCCTGTGAAGTCTTACACCAAAACTGTCATTAGTTACGCTCTGTAAGCAACCAACACGCTTCTTTAATTAAATACTGTTCTATGAGTACTTATCAACCAGCGATAAGTAAAAATGTTTTTCCAAACAAAGCCATCGCCAGGCAATTGGAAAAAATTTTTATTGATCCCCATTTTGCAGATTCCGAGATCCTTAAAAGATTCCTGACTTTCATCATTGAAGAAATGCTCGCCGGTCGCTCCAACCAGCTCAAGGAATATACGATCGCGGTGAATGTTCTGGACAAACCGGTCGATTTCAATCCAAAAGAAAACGGCATCGTGCGGATCCATGCCGGAAGGCTTCGCAGGGCACTTCATCACTATTATTCCGGCAGCGGCATGACAGACGAAATACTGGTAAGCATACCGAAAGGGAACTACATTCCCATGATCAGTAACCGGGCATCAGAGTCGTCAGCAGTGATTACGGATGATGAAGAACTTTCCGGCAGACAGAAGACAGATGAATCTGTTGTAGTTGCGGTACTGCCCTTCCTCTGCCTGAACAACCATGCTTCATTGCAGATGTTCACCGAGGGGTTGTGCCTGCACCTGACAGAAGCGCTGATGCATATGAAAAAAGTTACAGTGATCTCGTTCCAGGCTGTTAAATCCCTTTGCGAAAACATTCATGATGTTCGCGAAGTGGCAACTATTCTCCGTGCTGAGTATCTCATTTCCGGGAGTATCCAGTTCCATAAAGGCGACCTGCGGGCAAACATCCAGATGATGAACAGCGGTTCCTGCAAACAGGTATGGAGCAAACTGTACGAAGGCAAACTGAGCCAGGCAAATGTCTTTGATGTGGAAGACGAGATCACGGGGCAGGTGTGCAACGAACTGCAGGTTGTTCCTCAATTCAATCCAAAGCCCGAGCCTGTTGCGATGAGAATGGCCGCAGGGTAATTACAAACCAAACCGGTATTGCAGTCCGCCAATGAATTGATGGCGGCTGGTGAGAAAGCCATACTCTGCCCTGATCATCCACTGCCTGTTGATCTGGAACTGGCCGCCGATCAGGAAGTTCCACATGTCTTTCGGCTTTTTGTCCAGGGAATACTGAACAGTTGTGTTGTCAAGATTTCCGATTGCCTGTGAGGCGGCATCCAGCACCCCGCCAAATCTTGTAAGTGCAGAATTGATCAGTTCATAACGGGCTATATTACCGGGTTTGTTCTGTTCACCGTTCGAAAGACTGTTCCACCAGTCGTCGGCATGTTGCCTGCTTTCTTCCAGTTTCATATAACCGGTATCAATACGTTGCTCCCATTTGTCAGTCGGGAACAGGTCGCCAACACTCAATGAGCCCTGCGTTCCGGTGTTAAGTTTTACCCGGAAACCTCCTGCCCATAAAGCGAGACTACGACCCGGCTTTTTGAATGGAATATTCTTTCCTATCCGCGGTCCAAATACAAACGCATATGCCGGTTTATCGAGTTCATTTATATCAGACCAGGTGAAGTTCATATCGAATGCCATAAAAAATCCGCCTACTCCTATAGTCGGTGTAAAACCAAAACCAAATGTTGTTGCATTGAACTCGGCTTTGGTATTAATATCCATGACTTTTGTCCAGGTGGAATCCCTTGGCAGCCAGATGCCTGCATCGATTGCAGTGGATAGTCTTGACTGCGCAAAGATGCCGTATACATTCAGGAAGGGTAACACCCATACATCTGGGCGGATATTTACACCATATGAAGTAGACTTCGCATTGTTGAAGCGGACAAGGTCATCCATGTTATACAACTCACCATTATTGAAACCGACCTTCAAATTATCAATGACGATATCTGACTCCTGCCAGATGTATTGTGCGCTTAGTCCGGCTGACAAGGGCAGGTTGAATCCCTCCTTAACAGCTTTCTGTCCCCATATAGGCAGGATATAAGGATACTCAGAGCCTTTCAGACTGTCTTTCAGATCCTGGTGTTTCTGGCTTACGACCTTGTCGGTGGTGTATTGCGATGATACTGTCATGCAATAAGCAACAGAAATAATAAGCAAGTAAATTTTGCGCTTCATCGGGCGTGTTTTTCCTTGACATAAAACTAGATCAAACACTCAACGAACAGTAACGGATTTAACTGTAAAACCCGCTTCCAGTCAACAGTTAAACCCTTTATACTCGTGCCATTGGCGTGGCCCTTTAATAATTTTAGCCACAATCTTTCTCATTCAAAAAGCATATAATGAAACCAATACATGGAAGCATCGCGATCTGTTGTTTTTCATTTGTCTGCATCAGCCTTTCCGCGCAGCAGACACGAACGGAAAAAGACCTGCTTGGAGAAAAGCAGATCGCGTCGAATGCATACTACGGGGTGCAGACTGCGCGTGCACTGGAGAATTTCCAGATCAGTGGTATGACAACCGCATTCTATCCTGATTATGTAAAGGCTTTTGCAATTGTAAAGCTTGCTGCTGCACGTGCAAATGCAGATGTGGGAAGATTGAGTAAGGAAAAACTTTCGGCCATAGAAAAAGCATGTGAAGCTGTGATGGCAGGAAAATACCACGACCAGTTCCTGGTTGATCTGTACCAGGGTGGCGCGGGTACATCTGCGAACATGAATGCAAATGAGGTGCTCGCAAATATCGCACTGGAACTGAGCGGTAAGAAAAAAGGCGATTACCACCACATCGAACCGCACGACGACCTTAATATGGGGCAGTCAACAAATGACACCTACCCTACCGCGATAAAAATTGCGCTCCTGCTGCATAACGACAAACTGGTAAAGGAAGCAACAGCATTATCTGCTGCATTCCATAAAAAAGGCGATGAGTTCAAAAACCTCCTGAAGATGGGTCGCACGGAAGGACAGGATGCTGTTCCCATGACATTGGGACAGGAATTCCATGCCTTTGGCAACCAGCTGGATGCAGAGATAACCGCCATGAAAAAATCGGAGAGTTTTTTATGCGAACAGAATATGGGAGCAACAGCAATCGGAACAGGAATCACTGCGTCACCAGGTTATGCCGAAAAATGCGCAGATCACCTGGCGAAGATCACAGGTAAGCCGATAATCATGAGTAAAGACCTGATCGCGGCAACCAGCAGCCAACAAGGATTTGTGATATATTCTTCTGCGTTGAAAAGCTTTGCGATTGCCTTATCGAAGATCAGCAGTGACCTGATCTTCCTTGCTTCCGGGCCACGTACAGGAATCTTCGAAATTAACCTGCCGGCGCTTCAGCCCGGCTCCTCCATCATGCCGGGAAAAGTAAACCCGGTAATGCCGGAGCTGATGAACGAAGTCTGCTTTAAGGTAATCGGCAATGACCTGACAGTTACACTGGCAGCACATTCCGGCCTCCTGCAGCTGAATGCCTTTGAACCCGTTGAAGCCATTGCGATCATGGAATCACAGGGATTGCTATATAAATCATTGCCGTTGTTCAGGAAGAATTGTATAGAAGGCATTACTGCGAATGAAAAGATCCTGACAAAATATATTGAGCAAAGTGTAGGAATTGTAACTGCCTTGAACCCTGTGCTGGGGTATGAAAAAACAACTGAGCTGGCAAAAGAAGCACTGCAGAGCGGCAAAGGAATTCTCCAGCTCATCCGTGAAAAGAAATTGCTGACCGAGGATCAGATCAAAAAACTGCTTGACCCGGCAACATTAACGGGCCAGAAATAAAATATTCACCCACACAAAACCTTCCAAGATGAAACCTTCCTTTATCAAGCGCTGCAATACAATGTTGTTATTGTTTATTCTGTTCAGCGTGCTTTGCGTTGGACAGAAAAAGAATGTGGTTATCCTCGCAACCGGTGGCACCATTGCCGGCGCCGCAGGCTCGGGCGTACAGTCCGGTTACACCTCCGGACAGGTGACAATCGATGCCATGATCAATGCTGTGCCTGACATTACCAAACTTGCTGAGATCAAAGGCGAACAGATCTCAAACGTTGGCTCACAGGATATGTCATTCGAAATTATGCTGAAGCTCGCGAAACGGATCGCCGAATTAACTAAAGGTGCCAATGTGGATGGTGTTGTGATCACACACGGTACCGACACTATGGAAGAAACAGCTTATTTCCTCAACCTTGTATGTAAAACGGACAAGCCCATCGTGCTTGTAGGTTCCATGCGGCCATCCACAGCAGTAAGCGCCGACGGTCCGCTTAACCTGTATGATGCTGTTGCGGTTGCCGCAGATCCAAATGCAAAAAACCGGGGAGTATTGCTGGTTATGAACGACTGGATCCATTCTGCACAGTCGCTCACCAAGGTGAGCACTACAGCGGTTCAGACTTTTATGTCACCGATCCGCGGATTGATCGGCACAACAGCATATGGTGTAAATGAATACTATCGCCTGCCACACAGCAAGTATGGTTCCCAAAGCGAATTCTCAGTTGACAATGTAACAGCACTACCCAGAGTGGATATCATATATGCGGATGTTGACATGCCCGCCGACCTGATCGATTGTTCCGTTGAGAAGGGTGCAAAAGGAATCGTGATTGCCGGCGTAGGAAATGGCAATATGACCAAATCAGCACTCGAAGCCTGTACACGTGCCGTAAAAAAAGGTGTTACCGTGGTAAGGAGTACCCGGGTTGCAACAGGTAACGTTGGCCGGAATGTAGAGGTGAATGACGACCAGGCAGGCACCATTGCGTCATACGACCTGAACCCGCAAAAATCAAGGATCCTGCTTTCCGTTGCACTGCTGAAACAGCGGAAACCGGCAGAAATTCAGAAACTGTTTAGCGATTACTGATCTCAAAGTAAAATTTATGAATTCAAAATTCAAAAGCGTGGCATTGGCGATTTGCATAATTGCCTTGTCGGCCACAGGATTAATGGCACAGGAAGAGGACGAGAAGAAGAAATCAATGGAGATCTATGGTTTCATCATGATGGATGCCGGGTACAACTTCAACCAGATCCAACCAGACTGGTATGATGTCATCCGCACGACAAAACTTCCTGCTTTTAAAAATCAATACGGGGCCGATGGGAACTTCTATTTTTCCGTAAGACAAACCCGGCTTGGATTCAAGAACTATTTTCCGACGGGACTTGGTGAGTTGAAGACACAATTCGAATTTGAAATGTTCGGAACTGGTGTGGATGCCGGGCAAACAACGATCCGTCTTCGCCATGCATATGCGGAACTGGGCAAGTTCGGGGCCGGGCAATACTGGAGCCCGTTCATGGATATTGACGTCTTCCCGAACACTGTGGAATACTGGGGACCGCCAGGCATGGCATTCTTCCGGAACGTACAGTTCAGGTATATGCCGATCCAGGGCGATACCCGTCTCACCATCGCATTGGAAAGACCTGGAGCCAGCGCCGACCAGGGAATTTATGCCAACAGGATAGAATTAGATGATGTAGCCGGGCATTTCCGCTGGCCCGATCTTTCCGCCGAATACCGCAGGGCTTTCAAATTCGGATATATTGAGCTGGCGGCGATCTTCAGGAGAATGGAATGGGAGGACCTGGGCACTGACCAGTACGATCTTTCCGGCGACGAACTTGGCTGGGGTGTGAACCTGAGTACGAATGTGAACCTCACCGAAAACGACGTCATAAGAGGAAGTGTGTTATATGGAGAGGGAGTTCAAAACTATATGAACGATGCACCGGTTGACATCGGGATCAAAAACAACTTCAATGACCCTGTAAAACCTGTTGAAGGCGTTGCATTGCCGGTATTTGGTCTTGTGGCATTCATTGATCATAAATGGAATGAAAAATTCAGTACTGCTGCAGGCTATTCGCGGATCGACATTGACAATTCAGATGCCATGACACCTGATGCATTCAAAAGTGGCCAGTATGTTGTGGCCAACCTGATGTGGTATCCGGTGAAAAATGTAATGGCCGGAGTTGAATTCCAATGGGGTGACAGGAGAAACTATACCGATGGCTGGAGCACTTCCATTACCAAGGTTCAGTTCTCATTCAAATACAATTTCTCACAAATGTTCTACAGGCGTTGAAAGGATTGAAAACGTTATGGCATGCTGCATTCCTGCACATCCTTCTGTGTCAGCAATTGCCTGCGCAGGAGGTAAAAGATACTGTCCCCGATGGAACACAGGGTGAGATCCTAACGAAAAAAAACACAACAGATTTCGGCAAAACAGACAAGCCATGGAACCAGATCAATTTCGGATTTACGACTTTTAGATTTGGGGTGGGTGCCCTGTTTGAATATGCAGCATTCGGAATGGACAAAACGGCAAACGAGCAATCAGATTCCATAGGTTACGACCCGGAAACAGGATATAAACTGAGGGACTTTCGTGTATTACTCAGCGGGCAGGTAAAATCGAAAAGATTTATTACCTGGAAAGTCGGCCTTATGTATGACGGTCCGACTCACAGCTGGTTCCTGCGGGAATCGGGGGTTATGGTAGGAGTACCGGAATTGTGGGGCCATATTTTTGTCGGCAGGACCAAGGAAGGATTCTCATTGAATAAAGTCATGAATGGCTATGCCGGCTGGACGATGGAAAGGCAAATGGCCATTGATGTGATCCCGATACTTGCAGACGGTATCAAATGGATGGGCTACCTGCCGAAGAAAAAATTTCTCTGGAACCTGGGAATCTTTACAGACTGGTTATCAAAAGGCCAATCGTTCTCAACGTACGATTGGCAAACGGCGGCCCGGCTGGCATGGCTGCCCATAAATGATGAATCGGGCAAACGCGTGCTGCATATCGGAACCAGCCTTCGTTATGGGAAGACGCTTGATGGCAAGATCAGGCTCCGATCAAGGCCTGAAGCATTTCCTGCCCCATATATCATTGACACGCAAACTTTCGAGTCGGATCATTCCACCCACATTGGCGGGGAAGTCTATTACACCAAAGGACCTTTAATGCTTGGGTCGGAACTTTATGCGCACAAATTTCACGCACCCAAATCAGGCGACCCGGTATTCCAGGGTGGGGATATTGTCGCAAGCTATATAATCACGGGCCAGTCGCGGCCATACACCACCGTTAGTGGAATCTATTCTTTTGTACCGGTTCCAAATTCCATTCTGAAAGGAGGGATTGGAACAATTGAAGTGTTACTCCGTTATTCCCAGCTCGACCTGACTGACGGCACAATAACCGGTGGAAAATTCTGGCGCCTTACACCTGCCGTAAACTGGTACCTGACACCGAGTTTGCGGCTTGGCTTCGCATATGGGTACGGCAAGCTTGACCGTGTTAACATGAAAGGCGTTCACCAATTTGCTCAGGCCAGGTTACAGTTCGTGATCCTATAATCTCAGTCCAGCCGGAATTTATTCCTGATCACTATATCACTTCCTTCCATCAGCATCACCGAATCGTGAACTTCTTATAACCAAGCATACGCATGTGCAGGAATTGCAGTCCACCTACAGTAAGGTAACAGGAATGATCAAGCAGATCAATCCCGACTCCACGCGGAAGAAATTTTGCAAGCAAGTCTGGTGGCACTGTATAATTGGCAAACAGGATCTTTCGCCACTCCCCTGTCACCATCGGCTTATTTGAATAATTGTTGTTCATTGGTGTAATATGTTTTTCTTCCCCCTTTTTTTGTGACTTTGATTACTGCACCGCCCGGACTTTTTTTGTGCCTGGCATTATGCACCAGCAGGAAGTCGCGGATTTCGCCACCGATTATTTTAGGCGCTTCCTTCCTGATCTGTTTAACCGCATGCTTAAGAATTTTTGGAATTGCTTTTGCAAGCCGTTTTATTGCATCAACAGGAATTTTATTACTAATAGAAAATGGAGAAATGCCGGATTCCCAAAGGATCTCATCAGCGTATGCACTACCGATACCGCGAACGACATGCTGGTCCAACAACAGGTTTTTAATGCTTGCGCGGGACTGCAGTTTTTCTTTCCAGAATTTTTGATTCACCTTTTTATCAAGTGCATCGGGAGCTCCTGTCTCTTCCGGATTGAGAATGGCATGTGCACTTCCCAGGTAATCCGCCAGGCCGATTTTTTTATCCCCATCGAAATCAAATTCGAATAATGTGTACGGTATGGGATTCTCATCTTCGAGCCGGTATAGTTTTCCCCGCAGCATCATATGCAGTGCCAATACATTTTTATTCCTGAAATAGAAGTAAAGCATTTTCCCCTCGCGATAAACGCCGGTAAGGCGTTGCCCCTTAAGCGCCTGCGACAGTTTTCGCTTTGTAACATTCAGCTTCGCCTTTCTGCTCACTTTAATATCTTCCAGAATCCTTCCCTTCAATTCGCGGTTAAGATTCGCGCTGAATACTTCAAGGTCCGGCAGCTCGGGCATAAAATTTTATATTCGGATATAAAAAAAACGCGCCACCATGACAAACAACAATTCTCCTCTTGCTCAACCAACGCCGGCGAAGCGGTTCTTCACAAAAATCTCGTCGAAAGTGACCAGGGCTACCGGGAATCCCATCACCTTTATCATTGCTGTCTTGATCATTGTCGCCTGGGCAGTAGCCGGGCCAATTTTTGGCTTTTCCGATACCTGGCAGCTTGTGATCAATACCGGAACTACGATCATTACGTTCCTGATGGTGTTCGTCATCCAGCAATCTCAAAACAGGGATACCATTGCGATCCAGCTGAAGTTGAATGAGCTGATTGCCTGCAATGCGAAAGCCAGCAACCGGCTTATAGAAATTGAAGAACTTACTGATGATGAACTTGACCAGTTAAAAAGATTCTATGCCCGGCTGGTTGACCTGGCACAGGAAGAAACTGATATTCACAGGTCGCATTCGATAGATGAGGCACAGAAGTCACACAAGGAAAAACACCCTTGATCAGCCCATGGATCGAGTACTACTTTCACGCAATTGTCTTCCTTCTTATTAAATATGGGATAGCCATGGGCAATTTCTGAAAGCGGGAGGCTATGGGTGATGATGTCGTTCAAAGTTACTTTTCCGGCTGCCACATGCCCGAGCTACTCATCAACATATTTGTGCGCAGGAGCCTGGCCTCCCATCATCGTAATACCTTAATCGAAGAATTTTCCCACCGGGAAATTGTCGTAGTCAAGTTATACCGGCATAAATCACATGCGAGCTGTGGGTTGACCCTTTTCCCTGATCAGGGAGATAATTTCGGGGCGTTTAAAGAATATGGCCCAGTCAAGAGCATTGCCATGATGGATTGTATCCTGGATGCTGAGGTCTGCTCCCGCTGACAGGGCAAGCTGTGCCAGCCGGAGGTCGTTCCGTTCTGCGGCGATATGAAGCAAAGTTCCATTCCATTCGAAGTAGCGGCGGTTAACCTCTCCGGGGTCTGCCAGCAGCAGGTTTGTGGCACGTTCTTCCCATTGCAGGTCCCAGGCGTCGAGAGCTGTAAAATTTGCGCCATGCGCTACCAGCCATTCGGCGGCAGCCGGCTGCCGGTACATGGCGGCAACCTGCAACAACGTCATTCCGTTATTTAGGGCTGTGTTTAATACAGTTTGGGGGAGCCTGGCACCAGCGGTTTCCATTGCAGCAATGTCGCCCCTGCCGCAGGATTCTGTCAATGCAATCAATTCTTCGGGAGCGGGAGTGGAAATATAATTGCTGTTCATGAGCCACCATGTGGCACCATAGCCAACAAGCTGAAATCCTACTTTTTCATAAAGCGGTCTGCCGAGATGGTTGGCATTCAGCATCGCATAGCGATACCCTTTGTTGCGGGCAAGTTTGCAGGCGGCAATAACCAATGCCTTTCCAATTCCCCGTTTGCGTTTGAACGGGATAACGCCGACGTTGTATATACCCGCAATGCCCAATGGACCGGTTGTCATGAACAGGCAGGTCTGACCAATGATAACATTATCCACTCTTGCGATCAGCCGCTGTGCTGCTTCCGGCTGCGATTGCAGCAATGTACGCGACATATAGGCGTTATCATCAGCGTAAGGAAGGTCCGGTACCCGGGTTATGTCTGAATCATTGTCCGCTTCAATCTGAAGACCCGCCGGCAATTCTTCATCAGTCAACTCATGCAGATCCA
Source organism: Flavihumibacter solisilvae (assembly GCF_000814475.1). Taxonomy (GTDB): domain Bacteria; phylum Bacteroidota; class Bacteroidia; order Chitinophagales; family Chitinophagaceae; genus Flavihumibacter; species Flavihumibacter solisilvae. The sequence continues at coordinate 152,187 of NZ_JSVC01000024.1, forward strand.
TCACCATCCAGCAAGGTTGCCAGCCGGGCTGGAACCCGCGGGCAAGAAGCCGGATGCCGATGTCGGCAGGAGTGGGCGGATCCAATGACCAGCAACCCACGTTTACAGCCTCATGGCGGCGATAAAAATCCATCGCCCTGTCCATGTATTCACCCGCAGTTTCCGGATCCAAATCGGGGAAAGCAATGTTTGCAGCTTTGCCCGGACCGGCGTAAGTCCAGGTAATGCCCCCTTCACTATGCACTTCGCCACCTGCGGCAATTGCGCCGCTGCAGAATAGTTGCCGGTGGTTCTCGGCCGCGGCCTGTTCCCATTCCGCCTTTGTGGCCCGTTGTAAAATCGTATGGTTCGCAGTCTGACGCATGGTTAATCAAATCTAGTAACCCCCTTTTAAAATTTGCATTTTTACTTCTAACTTTCAAATGTGACCCAACCCGAAACACTAAGTAAAAACGAACCACTGACCTGGTCGACCGGCACCGGTACCGATGTGTGGGCCTTATTCTGTGCGTGCAGGGATGGAGATATCGGTGCGATCCGCACACTTCTCGAAAAAGACCCTTCGCTTGTACGCTGTCATTACGATTACCGCACGCCGATGTATTTCGCTGTCCGCGAAAACCAGGTAGCAGCGGCTGCCTTGTTGCTGGAACGTGGTGCGAACCCGGTAAACAGCGGCACTTCAGATACGCTGTTACAAATGGCTAAAGATCGCGGTTACGCAGAACTCGCCACGATGCTGGAAAAAGCACTTGCGGGCAACCACCAGGCCACTCCCGGCGGAGAAAAAATTGCGGCAGTGATCCGCAGCCGTGACTTAACAGCTTTGAAGGAACTGTTGCATAGAGATGGGTCAATCGTCCATGCCCGTGATAGTCGTTCCAATCAACCCATTCATTGGGCTATGATGACGAGGCAGCCTGAAATGGTAAAGGAGTTGCTTGCACATGGAGCAGACATTGACGCGAAACGTGCGGACAGTGCACGACCATTACAGTTATGCAATGGCGACTACGATTTCCGTGGCTGGCGTGATGTACCGAAAGATGTCGCTGCAACACCTCGCGACATGTTCAACCTTTTGATTGCTGAGGGAGCTTACCTGGACATTGGCATGGCGGCGCTTACTGGAAATATCAGTCGCGTTCGTGAACTGCTGGACGACAATCCTGCCCTCGTGAATCATATGGAATATGTGACCTATTATGCAGGGTCAGGTCCGGCCATAAAGAATGCTGCGCAGGGCGGACACATTGAGATCGTAAAGCTCTTACTCGAACGTGGTGCTGACCCAAACCTACCCGAAGAAGGGATTGCACCAAAAGGCCGGGCCTTACACGAAGCTGTTGTGAACAGGCATCGCGAAATTGTAGAACTGCTGCTGAACCATGGCGCACACCCGAACGTTCCTGTAGAAAGCTCGGCAGATACACTCACAATGGCTTTGGAGCAGGATGATCCCGGGCTTGTTGAATTGCTCTGTTCCTATGGTGCAGCGCGGGATGTTCCGATACTCGCCTACTACGGCGATATTAAAACTGCTGCGGCTGTTTTTGCAGCCAACCCGGAAATGGCTAATGATCCCTATGCGTTGGAATGTGCGGTCATGGAAGGACACGAATCATTTGTAAAGCTGATGCTCCGGTATCAGCCAGGCCTTCCTTCGAAGATCGCAGTGGGCGTCCGCAGCCAGGGACCACAGGATGTTGCACAGTCTGAGTCGCTGATTGAACTGCTGTTCCGGCATGGCATGAACGCTTCTTACCGGAACTGGCTGGGAATTACACCGCTTCACACCTTTGCGAAAAAAGGAGATCTTGAAAATGCTAAGATCTTCCTGAAACATGGAGCGGATATAAACGCCGTTGATGAAGAGCTGTCTGCTACCCCGCTGGGTTATGCGATTAAATACGGACAGGAGGATATGGTTCGTTTTTTGCTGGAAAACGGGGCGCGGTAGAGAAAAACTAAAAATTGCCCTGAGGCCGTCCCAAAGCCGTCTTAAAGCCGTCCTGACTATAGAAAAAGGTAACAACAAGGCTACGCCGAGCCTGCGCCGAAGCGGAAATAAAGGGAGGAATAAGGGAGAATGAGTATAGCGCGAAGGGACAAATCTGTATGAGTGACCTGTACAGATGGTATGAGTGACACTAAGATTTATGTGTAACGCCTGCACGAGTGACACGATTTAAGTCAAAAGGCCGCCCATCGATATACACCGAACCATAGGAAGACCGAAGGAAGAAGCTATGAAGAAGCTAAGAAGAAGCTATCGGCAAACATCAAAAAGCGATGCCGGGAACGTAAAACACAATTGAAAGGATATGGCGAGCATACAGAACGGTTATACAATCACCGGAGAAATCTGCATGAACGGCAAAAATTTCAGGCGGCAACTGTCCCGAACGACACATTTTCCTATTCCTCTGCCAGCAATTCCTGTTTAACGGCCTGCAGTTCTGCCAGCTTTTCTTCGCTCAGTTTCGGGTATTCCAGCCCGAGGGAATCGAGGGTATTGATAATTGCAGAGGCTACTACGATGCGACCGAAAGCCTTATTATCAGCCGGCACCACGTACCACGGCGAATTTTTAGTGGCTGTATGCGTGATCAGGTCTTCGTATGCTTCCATGTAGTCCTTCCAGTATTTCCGCTCCCGGGCATCCGAAGCTGAGAACTTCCAGTTCTTGTCGGGGTTCTCAATTCGTTCGAGGAAACGCTTCTTTTGTTCCTTGCGGGACACATTGAGGAAGAACTTACAAACCAGCACGCCGTTCCGGTTGAGGTAACGTTCGAAGTTGCGGATATCTTTCAGCCGGTCTTCCCAGATATCTTTCGTGATCAGTTCTTCCGGCAATTTTTGTGACCTTAAGAGTTTCTCGTGCACGCGAACCACCAGCACCTCTTCGTAGTAAGATCGGTTAAAGATGCCGATCCTGCCTCTTTCCGGCAAATTCTTCGTACAACGCCACATGTAGTCATGGTCGAGATCTTCTGCAGATGGCGCTTTGTATGAAGTAACATGACACCCCTGGGGGTTCACACCCGACATCACATGTTTGATCGCGCCGTCCTTACCCGCAGCATCCATGGCCTGGAAAATGAGCAGGATGGCCCACCTGTCCTGCGCGTAGAGGATGTCCTGCATCGCAGCCAGCGCCTCCACACCTTGCTGCAGGATCTCTTTGGCCGCCGCTTTTCCCTCCGGACCTATGCCTCCATCTTCAGAAGGATCAAAATCCTTCAACCGGAATCCATCTCCATCTGATACACAAAACTGCTGCGAAAACTTTTTCGCTCTCTTAATCAGTTCTTTCTTGTTAAGTGCGTTAATTTCTTCAACGCGTATTTTGTCTTTATTGTCTTTATCTTTCATAACCTCAGATTTATAGAAAGCCCTTTTGAATTATACATTTCTTCAATAAACGTCATTATGCTCCGTGTCAGCATACATCGGGGGTGAAGTTCTTTCCCTTATATAGCTGAGCACCGCTTCCGGATCGTCAGTCACAAATGCAAGTTCCAGGTCGGTTGGCGAAATGGTACCATTCTCCACCATGGTTTCGCGCAGGAAATTGCGCAGATGTTGCCAGTATTCTGTGCCCATGCAAACAACAGGACGTTGCGGAAGCCTGCCTGTCTGGATCAGGGTAAGCACTTCAAAAATTTCATCCATGGTTCCAAAGCCGCCCGGCAGCAGCACATAGGCAATTGAATTTTTCCGGAGAATAACTTTACGGGTGAAAAAGAATTCAAATTCAACCTGCAGATCGACATAAGGATTCAACTTTTGTTCAAACGGCAGTTTGATATTACAACCGAGTGATAGTCCACCGCCTTCTTTAGCCCCGCGGTTTGCTGCTTCCATAATTCCCGGTCCGCCTCCCGTCATAATGGTAAAGCCACTGGAGGCAAGCAGCCTGGCAGTTTCCCTGGCAAGCTGGTAAAACTTATTACCATCGCCGAACCTTGCAGAACCATAAAACGTAACGCAGTTTTTGACATTGGAAAACGTGGTTACGCCCTGCCACAGGTCAGACATGGCTTTATGGGAATCACGAAGCTCATCGGATAGTGAACGTTCACCTGACAGCAGGTTGCGATCGTTGCTTTGTCGCATGTCTTGTTTATTTGCAATAAAAAATTCTAACCATACAGCCTGTTCAGCAATAAGCCAACCACGATAGACACGGTAGTTGTAACCAGCCCGGCGCGCATAAAGCTGTGGTTAAGTACATACTTGCCAATTTTCGTTGATCCCGTTCTGTCGATGTTGATAGCGGCAACCAGTGTAGGATAACCGGGCAGGAAGAAATAACTGTTTGTTGCGGGGAACATGGCAATGAGAACAGGGACCGGAAGTCCCAGTGTCATGCCCAGCGGCATCATCGCCTTTGCGGTTGCACTCTGGCTGAACATCAGCGTTCCCATCAGGAAAACGGCAATGGCGAAAGTCCAAGGATAATTGGCTGTAAGTCCACCCATCGCCTGCTTTATCACTTCTTCATTATGCGCCATGAAAGTGCTGCTCATCCATACAACGCCGAATACGCTGATCACGGCCGAAGCCATAGAGTTGAAGAGACTTGCTTTAACGATATCAGCTGCACTGGTTTTCGTGATCAGCATAATTAGTGCAGCTGCAGATAAGGTTACAATTTCGATAATGGTGACCATCTTTAACGTACCGTCGGCATTGACGCTGAAATTCGGAACACCCTCTGCCATATTGGGAACAAGATGAGGAAAAGATCCGCCGAGTACTACCATTGCGATGGCGATTGCGAAGATGAGCACCGCAGTTTTTGCGCCCGGTTTTATTACCCGCTTTGTTTCCGCTGCCGCGGCAGTCATAGCTTTTTCGAATTCAGGGTCCTTCATCTTTTCCTGGAACACGGGATCATCTTTCAGTTCCTTTCCCATCTTATAAACGGAAAGGGCGCCTGCCAGCAACCCGATAATGCAGGCGGGAATACAAACTTTCATGATCATAAGCGAGGCACCGGGAACCATCAGCAATGCAGCCATGGCGGCAGTTGCAGCGCTCATTGGACTTCCGGTCATGGCAAACTGCGATGCGATCACCGAAATACTCAGCGGCCGTTCCGGCCTGATCCTGGTATTTGTTGACACTTCAGATATTACAGGTAACAAAGAATAAACGATATGCGCGGTGCCGGCAAAAAGACATAAGGCATAAACCGTAAAAGGAGCAATAAAAATGATGCCTTTAGGTTGCTTGCGGATGATTTTTTCCGCGAGGTAAACAAGATAATCAAGTCCGCCTGCTGCCTGCAATGCCGCGGCCGTAGTTACAATGGAAATGATGATGAGCATCACATCGCCCGGCGGTGCGGTGGGCCGCATCCTGAAAACCTGCACGAAGATGAACATACCAAGGATCCCCATAAGTCCGAGCGCAATTCCTTTCAGTCTCGAACCTATGAGAATCATGATAACTAAAACCGCCAATTGCAACCAGATCATCACTTAAGTTTAAATGCAGGATCTAAAATTAACCTGCACGCTGAAACCTTTGCTGATGTAAACAGCTTAACTGTTATTTCCGGGTTCGTTTTACTGTAAACTGAAGTTTATATTCTGATTAAACGGTTAACTGTATTGCCGGCAGGTAAGGACTGAATTAATGGAGTAATTGGCGGTTTTAGT
>NZ_JSVC01000025.1 GCF_000814475.1 Flavihumibacter solisilvae
CTGATAAACTCAGGGCCATTGTCCACCCTGATGCATTTTGGCTTACCTCGCTCTGCAACGACGCGTTCCAGTGTCCTGATTAACCTCAACGACGGAAGGGAAGTGTCCACTTCAATTGCCAATGATTCACGATTATAATCATCGATGATATTGAGTAACCTGAACTTTCTGCCATCAGTAAGCGCATCGCTCATGAAGTCGATGCTCCAGACTTCGTTCGGCGCTACTGGTATGAACAAGGCCTCCTTGATCCTGGCCGGCAGTCTGCGTTTAATCCTGCGCCTTATGTTGAGTTTCATGTCGGTATACACCCGGTAAACCTTTTTGTGATTCCAGATAAATCCTTTGTTCCTTATGCGATAAAAAGACTGCCAGAATCCAATATCAACATGCTTTTCAACCAGGTTGGTCAGAATCTGCTGCACAGGAGCATCGTCTTTGGGCTTGGCCTTATAATCGTAAGACGATCGAGGTATGCTTACGATCTTACACGCCTTTCGGACACTCAGTTGTTCCTCCTGCACGAGAAAATCAACTGCCTCACGTTTTTCCTCAGGCGTTACAACTTTTTTTCGATGAGATTTTTCATGGCCCGGTTCTCAATGCATAACTCGGCAAACATCTTTTTGAGTTCCGCATGTTCAGATTCTAGGTCCTTCAAGCGTTTGACATCGCTGGATTCCATGCCTCCGTACTTCGCCTTCCAATTATAAAAGGTGGCTTCACTAATGCCCAGATCACGAGCAATGTCCTTGACGAGCATGCCGGCTTCCTGCTTTTTCAGGGCGGCAACAATTTGACTTTCGGTGTGATTCTTACGTTTCATTTCGAGATTTAAAGTTAACAATTCAAGTAATTGATAACTCTAATTCTGCTGGCCGGAGAGTGGGGAAGCCTACACCGGCAAGCCAAGGAAAGTGCCGAACGCCAGGCGCATAATGTGGTCAGCAGCTGGCAATTCACTTTCTAGAAGTGGGCGGACAAGAGTGCCCGGCTTTGATGTTGTGATGGTAGATGGTTGCGGTGTCATCACATGAATTTTTGCGGGGTTAAAGAAAGTAGCTAGCTAAGTTATCAAATGTCGCGGGCGGGCCTAGTATTTCTTTAATTCCACATCCAAAGAATCAAATTCCTTTTGAAGCGGGATTAGCACAACATTCTTGTTTTTTTCAGCTGAGACTAATTTTTCTGCAATTTCATGGTGTTTTGCCGAACTGGTGTCAGTTGCCTTTACACTTTCTAAACTGTCTGTCGTTTTAAAATATGATGCGCGTACTTGTTCCATTTCTTCCTTAATAGCTTGTTGCCGGTTTACAATTGATTCTTTCTTGTTTTCACAGGAAGAAAGCATAATGATTGGTAGCAAGAGAATTAACTTCATACATGTATAATTTATGGGTTTCAATACGATACTCTATATCAAATTTCGTCCAATTCTTGTCGATTTGCATATTAGGTGGTTAGCAGTTGTTTTGTCTCTGACATAATGTTTTTAGTCAGTCAGGACAAAAGTAATTTTCCATCTCTCACGAACATCTATTGGTTTGCTATTTAGACGACCGGGTTTCCATTTAGGCATTTTGTCAAGCATTCTCAAACAGACTGAGTCAAGGTCGTAACGAACATTTTGAACCACCTCCTGGTTAATTACTTTGCCCCTCTTGTCAATTGTGAATAATAGTACCACACTTCCTTCAATATTGTCATTAACGGCGGTTTTTGGATACTTAATCTTGCTCTTGGCAAAGGATATTAGTTTTGTCATTCCGCCTGGAAATTCAGGCATCTGACCACATGAAAGGAAAGCTTCATTAATTGAACTGTCAGCAGCAGATATTTTCATTTCAATACCATCAGCATTAATCGTTTTTGTTTGTGCATAAGATACTATTGACATTAATAGAAAAACTAAAAGCGTGCAAGCTTTATGCATTTTGAAATTGGATGTTTCGTCCGTATTGAGATGTGAAAAAGTGTCGAATTCCATATGTTGCTGCAATTATAAAACCGCAACGAATGGATTTGCGAATTAAACGAAATTCGGCCTTAGTCTGGCACTACCCACTTGAAATATCCAAAACTTAACCAGTGAAGGCCGAATGGAGTCAATCAACGGATAAACTTCTAAGGTCGCAAATTGCGACCTTAGACACCGGTAATTTTCAAAGGTCGCAATTTGCGACCTTTGAAAAATTACCATTGGAAATAAGAGCGGCGGAAAAAAAATTGGGAACAGACCCCTACCTTGCCAGCTTTAAGATATCCTCCGCAGCCAGAATCCGGTTAAATACCTTAAGATTATCCAACTGCCCCTTAAACGCATTTTGCCGGTCGCCGATCAACAATAACGGGAAAAACAGGGTTTGCACTTTAGCGATCTGCTTTCCATTGGGGAAAGTATTCTTTGCACCTTCCAGTTTCTCAACCAGCTGCCCGTTCACATACAAAATGGTGCCCTTGTTATTGCCGGTGATGGTTATATGCGTCCAGCGTGCCTCGGGTACTTCGTAATTGAAGTTATAGTGATACCCTTCCCTGGAAAAGCCGAGCTTGCCCGTTGATTGCTGTTTTAATTTCACCACGGCATCCGGTGATGAAAACAGCACGGCATCATTGGCATTGCCAGGTCCCGGCTTTATGGAAAAGGAAACCGTATAGTCATAACCGATGCCAGCATAAGGAGTTTGAAAAAAGCTATTACCGCCCTTCAGTTCAAGCACCTGGTCTTTCTCAGCATCAAAAGTATAATCCAGTACCAGCGAATCTTTTCCCCTGATCCTTCCCATCATATTTAAGCCCGGACCTTCTCCCAGTTGTTTACTCTTTGCTTCAAACACGTCGTAGCTGACCGTGGTGTCTGTTCCGCCCCACATTTTCTGGGCAAGTGCCTGCATAGCGGGAAACACGCGGTGATGAACATCCTTTTCCGTGATCCCGTTCCCGACATGGTCATTCCAAACGGCAAAGGAGCCGCCCCTGATCTTCGGATGATCTTCCGGGAACACCTGGTCGCCGATCACGTTTGGTGTCCATTTGTGGTAGAGGCTCCGGGTATTAAGATAATCGTTATAATAACCTGCCCCTGGTACAATGTATAACTGGTCGTCAGGGGTACTGATGGCCTCATAACCAAGCCTGAGCATTTCTTTCGGATCCGCATAGCCGTTATACCACAAATTCATCGTCACGTTTTCTGATTTCACCGGTGTACTGCCAGGCGCATGGGTCAGTGCTCCCCATAAACGGACTTTCTTGCCATAGCTTTCCACCAGGCGGATATAATGATCCGTCAGGGCCCTGAACTTTTCCGCTTCTTTCTTATCGTATTCATCAGTTCCAATATGGACTTCCTTTCCCCCGAATACAGGATCCGGACCTTGCAGGTATTCTTTAAATACATTATCGATCACCTCGTAGGTAAGCGGGTTATCCAGGTCCAGGTGATCCCGGCCGTATTTACTACTTCCTATGGCGGGAACAGCTTTGGTAAAAGCAAGGGAATGGGCAGGAACATCAATTTCGGGAATGATCTTCACGCCGTATTCTTCACCCAGCTTCTGCAGTTCAATGAATTCCTTTTTGGTATAACTGCCGTCCTTAGCGGTTAGGCCGGGGTAAGTGCTGTTCTCCAGGCGAAACGCAGAATAGGTGCTGTCCCAGTCGCCAAAAAAGGTAATGAAGCCGTTGTCGTTAAGATGAATATGAAAATCATTCATCTTGTAATAAGACATGAACCTGACATAGTTCCGCAGGAAGTCCATGCTGAAAAATTTCCTGCCGCAGTCAAGCACAAAACCGCGCACCGCGAATTGCGGGTAATCCTTCGCCACACCCATAGGGATGTTTTTGTGCTGATTATCCTGTTCAAGGATTTGTAATAAACTGCGGGTTGCCCAAAAGGCGCCGACAGGCTGACTGGCCTCAATCCGGATAAGACCCTGTATGGATAAAATATAGCCCTCTTTTTGAATCGCGGTATCCAAAGGGTTAAGCGTAAAGTAAATATCTCCAGGCCCCGGCTTTCCGTTGCGGACAGTGAATTTATTCCCCGGCAGCATTTTTTTCAGGTCCCCTGCAAATGTGGTAGCAACGGCTGTCAATTCATTACTATACTTTGGATCAACCACGATCGACTGCCGATCCTTAAGTGTAAATGTTCCCCTTGCTCCCTGCCATTCGCGGAGGGCCGGAATTACAAAAGGAGCAGGATTAACGGGCTCCTGTGCCATAGCGGTAAAAGAGGAACACGCAACTATGACGGCCAGCAGTGATTTTCTTATGCGCATTCTTAAACATAGCCTGTAATTGTCCAAAAAATGGGGTCAATCGTTTGCACCATCTTTAGTTTCGATACATTTGACGTAACCGATAAAGCAGTCATTTTTTGAGGTTGCAAAATGAAACCTCAAAAGGAAAACAATAAGATTAATATGAAAGACCTGGAAATAAAAAGCATCAACCTCATCCTTAATGCATGGTATCAGCAACTATCCATAGCTACCGAACTATTTGATTCGCTGGACGATGATCAGTTGCTTCAACCAATAGCCCCGCAGCGAAACACAGGGAAATACTTGCTTGGACACCTGACCGCTGTTCATGACGCCATTTTACCACTGCTTGACATGGGGGACAGGATGTATCCTTTACTCGAAGTTTTTGTCCGGGAGCCGGAAGGTGCAGACACAACCGAGCCGTCCATAGCAGTTCTCCGGAATTGCTGGACGGAAGTAAATGCCCGGTTAAAAAGCAAATTTGCCGAACTGGAACCGGCGGACTGGTTTGCCCGGCACCTGGCTGTTTCTGAAGAGGACTTTGTAAAAGCCCCCCATCGCAACAAACTAAATGTGGTATTGAACCGGATGAATCACCTTAGCTATCATCTTGGCCAGCTTGTCCTGGTAAAGCCAAAAGCTTAAGCCTCTACACTATTTCAGTGCATGGGTAATTTTTGAAGCCTTTTGGTTTACTTCATAGTCAGCCGAAGAAACATTTTTTACATACGGGCGGCTTATAACTGCTTTTACCAGGTCAGAATGCATAAAGTCTTCCATTGCTGTTTTGCTTTCCCATAAATAGAAGCCACCAAAAATGTTTTTTTCTTCGTCTGCCAACCAAACTTTTGAAATCAGGCCCTTTACGTTTGCTAAAATGGGTGCGTCTGGTTCAACCATTTTTTCCAGGTATTCCGCCTGGGAAATACCAGATAACTGGTAAGTGATTATCTGTGCATGCATCGCATTTTACGTTTTGTTGTTAGAGAATACAAAGTTAGGTTGCAAGGCGCCTTTAAAAAAACACCTGCCCTGGTTGTTACTGCTCCTGTTATCCGTATTCACCTATATCGCCTGCCAGAAGGAATACAAGCCGGGCTTCCCGCTTGATCCGACCGATCCGGGCACGCCGGCTGAGAAAGTCAATACCAGCATTTCCGGAAGGGTTGTCAATCGCCCGGGTATCCCAGCCCGTTTATGCCTGCATTAGGTATGTTTTATCATTCCTCAAGTACCGGACGTGAATTGTTCAATTGTGTAGTCTGGACCGTGTTCTATTTCGTAAATAATTTCCCAGGTTCCAATACAACTGTTGGTTTCCCTGTTATACCTGCCCTCGTAAAAGACCTGGTGGCCAGATACATCACTATGCGCTTCGCAATTGCCCCATTCATCAATTGTATGGAATTGGCTATACTGTTTTGTAAAACTGATAAAGTCATCATTTAAGAAACCCTTTATTGCTGCCACTTCGCCGTTCGCGCCAAGACTCTCCCAATCTATTACCCTCCCTGTAAATTGGTCGTCTTCAAACTCCTCAATAAACAGGCGAAATTCAGCTTCATGTCCTTCAACTATATTGCCATACTCCGCGCCGTAAATAAAGAAGCCTTGCCATTGACCGATATCCAGTAATTTTTCCATGATTTACTTTTAAGTATCAGCGACATGTTATGTGTACCTCAGCTTACACATAGCCGATAGGTGAGAATGAGAAATAATTGCCGGAAATTATAATGATGCTCCTGGAGAAGGGTTGGACATGTGAATGGGCATGACGAGTAGCTCCAGGCAAATATTACATTGTTGGGCCCATTTATTTTACTTTCTTCAGGAAATACCTTTCGTTTCTTCCCTTAAAGTCAGGTTTGCTGCGAGTTGGTCGCTTAATGCGTAGGTAGGGCCTTTTTTTCAAGTGGGAGTAACCGGCTGACAGTTGTCTGTCCGGTGTGCTAATTGACTCCGGATAATTACTTTTGGCCTGAAATGACTGCAATGCAACCTGATAAACTAGTAAGTAGGATTTTCGAGCTTTGGGAAGATGATAAAAGTGATGAAAATTGGGTTTTGGAAAGAATCCAGAGGGAATTCAATTTGTCCATCGAAGAAGCCGAATCAGCTCTTGAACTTACTAAGACCGGTTGCTTCAGAGCACAGCTTATATTTGCTGGGAAAAAATATCCCAGAAATAATCTTTGTGACAACCCTATTTTAATTTCAGCAATAAAAATAGCATTAATTAAATCTGGCCGACCTAAGCTGGGTGAAAAACAAAGTAAGCCCTGGTGGAAATTTTAGCAGGAAATTCACGCTAATGGATAAATGTCGGTTTCAGAGGAACGCTGTTGCAAACCATCTTAAAGCCATTGGAGGATCTATAAAAGAGCCGCACCATGGGCCGCAGTAGAAGAAGAGCCCAGGTGTGTTCACCTTGACTGCAGGTTTTGACACTATTTGAACCAGTTTACATTATTTTGGGGGAAATTACAAGAAGCTTTGTTGTGAGTGTGGGATGATTTTTACTAAAATTCCGAACATATTTTATATAAAGCAAATATCAAACATATATAAAATTTCGCCTTTAAAACTATGAATTTGACACATATAGAGTTGTTTGCTGGTTGTGGTGGGATGTCCCTTGGACTTAAAGCTGCTGGTTTCGAATTATATTTCGCTAATGAACTTTCACCTATGGCGGCCGAAACATTAGCATACAATTTATTCAATGAAAGTTTGGCAAATTTGGCTCAGGAAAATAAGCCTCCTAGAAAGGTACTGTGGTTAAAATCAAATTACCAGATAGATTCACTTAAAGAGAGGTTACGCGAAAATCCATTTGACTTTTCAAAAGGGATGGTTTCGGATATAGATGGTCAGGTGGATTTGAAGGAAAAACTTTTAATTGGAAATATTGACCATTTGCTAAAGTTTTTAAAGAAACATCCCCATCTCAGTTATAAGTTGAAAAAGCAAAATGTTGACTTGCTTTCCGGTGGCCCACCCTGCCAAAGTTTTAGTGTTGCTGGTAAAAGAGAAAAGGAAAATCAAAAGAATCGACTGCCACTATCGTTTGCGAAATTTGCAGGCTTAATTCAACCTAAGGTCGTACTTCTTGAAAATGTGAAAGGTATTACAACTCCATTTACAACTTCTGATGGTATGAAACATTACGCTTGGCTTGAAGTTGCAAAGACGTTTTCACTGCAGGGGTTTATACCTGTTTGTGTGATGTTAAATTCAAAGTATTTTGGAATCCCTCAGAATCGGCCAAGATTTATTCTAACATGTTTACGGCTTGACATTTTTCGGAAAGTTAAATTGCTTTTTAAATCAGATGATGAAATTGTTTCAATACTTAATGAATCTGAGAGATTTTATCAAAAGGTCAATGATAATCGAAATAAATTAGACAGTATTACTACTTGTGATTTGCCGCTTTACGATATAGAAGAAGACCATCATTTGTTTAATGGTAAATTGTTCCCACGCATCGTATCAAATGAAGATAATTTTATTACTGCGTTTGAAGCAATTGACGACATTTCAAATACCGGTAAAGAATACCTTTTAGATAGTATGTATGGTGAATATCCTAGTTATTTGAATAAATTATTCAAATCTTCGAGGAATGGTTCATTTGGTCTGACTAATCATGAAGCTCGTAATCATAAGTTTCAAGTCAAGGCAAGATTTAGACTACTCCAAGTATTTAATAAACTTAATGGCTCTAGGCAGGATGCTATCAAAGCAATTTCAAGTAATGGTGTTGTGGATAAAAAGCTACTACAAATATTTGACCGGATCAAAAACGAATCATTATTGCTTGATTCGGAGTCAAATGACAAATTTGGTCAAATAGAGGATATTCAATCGTTTAAGGAGTATATAAAAAAGATAAGATCGAAAAAACATAGCCAACGGGCATTAAAGAAAGATGAACCGGCCCCTTCTCAAATGACGATACCGGATGACCTATGTCATTATTCTAAACGTGAATTAAGAACACTTACTGTGCGGGAGATGGCGAGATTCCAGTCATTTCCAGATTGGTTTGTTTTTCGTTCAAAGGTGACAACTGGAGGAAAGTTAAGGAGTTTTGAAGTGCCCCAATATACCCAGGTGGGAAACGCAGTGCCCCCATTGCTTGCCTATACTATTGGTATAACTATTAGAGATATACTAACAAGAATTAAAAGAATTGATTAATTTAATTTAGTTTGACAGATTAGATTGAAGTACGCAATCGAAGTAACATCTTAAACTTATCCTTGATGAATTCTGAGCTTATCGATCTTTTTAACTGGTTTGGACATAGGAAAGGCGGAGTGAAGATACCATTTACCGACAGGGGTACTCCCACAGGAAAGTTAATAAAAACTGACCTTGTTTATGCAATTGATGCCTGGATTCAAGCCATCAAAATACAAGATAGTGCTGCTCCTAATAAGTTGTTTTTTATAGGGGGACCTGGAAATGGGAAAACAGAGGCTTTAGACTACGCAATTAAATGTATCGTTAATGAATTTAATTTTGGAGAGGAGATTGTAGAAAATATTAAGTCGCAGGTAAATCAAAACAAAAGAGAAATAATTATTGAAAGTGGATATTCAAGAAAATCATTTGCTAAAATTGTATTAGTGCCTGATGCATCAGTAGGAGAGCTTGAATTAAATAGAAGTGCTGCTCAATCGATGCTTGATGACTTTCAGGATATTCTTAATCCTTCGACGATCTATATATGTTGTATTAATAGGGGAGTGCTTCAAGATGTCATCTCATTTGCTAGGGACCTCGGCGACAAACCTGCGTTAGACTATTTTCAGCAATTATCTGCTTATATAGAAGGTTCCGGCGAATTCATTAACAATTCTTGGCCAGCTAAAATTGAGATTCTTGATTCAAATTATATAGTTGGAATTTGGCCAATGGAAGTTTCAAGCTTGCTAGATGATTTCAATACTAATGGTAATGGTATCCAAATATCGCCTTTTCAACAGATAACTGAAGTCGCATTGCATAATGAAGGGTGGAAGGCACTTATAGATCACTATAAAGGGAAACAAGTTAATTCAGAATACTGTCCCTTGGTCTGCAATTATAAATCCTTATTACGAAACAATGGCGAAAATATAAGAAAGATTATTCTGGAATATGAGTTAATAGCGAATAGAAGAATTACATTCCGTGAAATGCTTTCTATAGTTGTTTATGCATTACTAGGGCACGAAGACGATTTTAAAGTTGAGGGAGAATCTCGTTCTCCGGGTCAGTATATATTTGACATTTTACACTCAATGAGTGAGAAGAAAGAAGTAAATAATTACAAAAAAGTGTTCTTACTTTCTCAATTGCAGTGGGAGTTTAAATTTTTCAACACTTGGCCTGATTTGTCGATGATTGTGAAAGATAATGAATGGACTTCACTCATTTCAAAGTCAAGGACATCAGGTCATCTGAAGGCCTGTGAAGCATTTCAAGCCATCTTTTCGACTGATCAAGAAGCAAATAGAAGGACAGATACCGAAAAGACACTTTCTCATATTAATTCGTTGTTGGATCCATCAGAATTGCACGGAGACGAAATATTTGAAGGTGAGTTTACTCCTGCAATGATCGATTTGCACTTGCAAGAGTCAGTGATGTCATTATACAATTACATTAAGGATATTCGAGCTATCAGTAAAATTGATATCGATGTATTGAATTTATTTGTCGAAGTGGAACTTGAGCTTGACTCTTTAAGATCAACTAACAAGTTAAATAATTTAAATAAGGTCATTGAAAGATTAAATATACTGCTTAAGAAAATTACCGCCTTGTATGTTAAGCGTAAATTGGGTGGTTATTATGGAGTGACAAGCAAGTCTGTAGAAATACGTCAATTTAAAAGCGAAGAAAATATTAATAGTGTCTTGGGGGGGATACATTCGCTTCTTGATATTACACAACTAAGAAAACAACAACCATATTCATTTGGGGAAATAAGGGTTGGTTTAAATTCAACTTTTGGCCAACCTTCTTTTAGTACGCTAGATATATTTTACACAGCACCTGTGAGGTATAAGATTGAAGTTTATGCGCCCAATGGCGAGTACTGCAAGCAACCGCTAGTAAAATCAAAGTTCCTTAAATTAACATTAAACTCAGATAATGGAAGCGCCAAGTCTTTCGTTGTACCATTTTCTTTTCTTTTTTTCAGGGCAATAAATGATATTGGGAGGGGAATAAGGAGAAGTACATTACCTCGTGATATTGTTGCGACGTTCGATAGAATGAAATCATTTATTGAAGGTATTGCTGTTCATGCATATGATGAAAATGGTAGGATTGACTTTCCAGGAGGGAATAGTATTGAATTAGAAACACTCAAAAATTATCTTGATCGTGGCTAATCTAAATGAATTTATAAAGAAGCCGTTTAAACAAGAGAGCTATTTAAGTGAATATTCCGATTCTTTTTTGGGCATGCCTGCGTCACCGGAATATTCCATGGGTGAAATGAGTTTAGCTTCGTTACTTAGGTCGATTGGGTCAAATGTAAAAGAGAAAGAAGTATACAAAATTAATAGTTTACGTGGCTCAGTAGTTAGGAAATCTTTTGAAGATCGATGGAATCAATTTGAAAAGGAGTTTAAAATAAGCGACGACATCTTCAGTCATTTAAAAAGCCCACTTGCAGGAAAATCCCCAAAGAACCCTACTGATTATTTAAATCTTTATCCAATAATTCCCCAGTTTTCTTACGTTTCGAATAGCGCCCGTTTTAGTGGGAATCCTTGGAATCCATCTGAGTTTGTTAAAGGCATGATTTCAACAGGATCGAGTTCTCATGAGCACTCGAATGGTCTCTGGAAAATGTTATTTGATTGTTTGACGGTGACTATGTCTGACGATTTATGGGCTAGAATTTTGGATAAGATATTTTGCGACAAGAACTTTCAAGGAACGAAATACCAGTGGCTGTTGCAAGAGTTCACGAGCAAAGAAGAAGGTGGGTTTCCTAGATTTTCCTTGTCTACGGAAGCGTTTTTAAAATACGACTTCCCAGCACGGGCTTTTTGTGAATCAATAAAAGAGCTTGTTAGGCTAAAAAGTGTGACTACCAGAAGGCAATGGATTTCAATGTTTGAATCATTTCTACGAATTTCGATGGCTTCACATTTGCTTTGGATTTGCAGTGTAAACATTAAGTTATGGGAGATACTAAAAGAGCTTTTATTTCTAGAAACAAAAAATGCCTTTACGAAGGATGGGTTAGTTGATGAATTGTTTTCCAATTTTTCTGGATTTAATATTGATACTAACTCCGATAACAATTTTAAGAACATTTGTGGCTCATACGCTGAGGCTCGAATTGGAATAAATTTGGTTCTTCATTATTTCGATGAAAATTGCAAGGTGAGAGTTAGGAATAATCTTGGTGATATGGAGGGTCTTTGTGAGTGGTTAAACGAGTTGCAACGACATACGTCAAGTCATAAAGACTCAATAAAAGAAATATTGATTGAGTTACTGGGAAGGAATCCAAAAGTGCAGCAGGGCGAAGGTAGTTTCACAAAAAACATGTTTTTCTTCCTAAAGCATTCTTTAGGGCAAAAAGCTACCAATAATCCTCGTGAACAAAGTTTCGATCAAGGCTATTGGGTTGTAAAGAAAGGAAAGGCAAGAAATGCCCCATGGGTTATAAGGTTTGGACCAGTTGCCGTAATAACTCTTGTCGCTCTATCAATTAAATTAAAGTCGGGCTCTGCTACTGATATAACCGAATTCCTGTCAAAATTTGGAATACATATAAATCCAGA
>NZ_JSVC01000026.1 GCF_000814475.1 Flavihumibacter solisilvae
ATAAGATGAAGAAGTTCAACCAGGCGCAGACGAAGAATTAAGTAATTAATATTAAAACCATTGAAAAGGGTTGCCCGCAAGGGCGACCCTTTTTTGTGCCTGCCAGGAAATTTAATATTTTACATACTTCAGCATATATAAGAATCAAACTGTAAAAATGCTAAACAGGCTCGGTTTCATTTTACTACTATCAGTGTTCCTGGCCTGTTCATCTGCAGCCCAAAGCACAAATAAGGCCGCATTCAATGTCATTGCCTTCTACACAGCGAAGAATGACCAGGCTCATATCAGCTTTGTTCATGAGGCCAATAAATATTTTTCGAAGCTGGGTTCGGTTCATCATTTCCGTTATGATTCAACCAGCAACTGGGATAACCTGAATGACAGCTTCCTGGCCAAGTATAAAGTGGTCATCTTCCTGGATACGCGGCCGGACTCCCCGCTGCAGCGGAAGGCTTTTCAACACTATATGGAAAACGGCGGGGCATGGATGGGATTCCATTTTTCAGCATTCGCTCTAACGCCTTCAGCCTTTCCTCAAAACTGGGATTGGTACCACAATACTTTCCTCGGATCCGGTGAATATGGAAGCAATACCTGGCGGCCAACATCGGCCATCCTGAAAGTGGAAGACAAACACCATCCCGCAACGAAACACCTGCCGCAAAAATTCACTGCAGCGCCAAATGAATGGTATCGCTGGCAGCATGACCTTACAAAGAATAACGACATCAGGATCCTCGCTTCAATTGATACCTCCAGCTTTCCACTTGGCACAGGGCCAAAGCAGCATGAGATCTGGTATAGTGGCTACTACCCTGTCGTTTGGACTAACACAAAATACCGGATGATCTATTTCAACATGGGACACAACGACATTGACTATGAGAACAAAACCAACAAGGAGTTGTCGTCCTCATTCAGCAGTGAGGCCCAGAACCGGTTGATTACCGACGCACTCTTGTGGCTGGGCAATGGGAAATAGGCCTAGTCCAGCTGATATTTCAGCCGGATGAAACGTGGTCGATACAAGTGAGGGTATTTCAAAATGTCGTTTGGGAAGTCGAACGAATTCACATTAAAGCTGATCAAAAGTTCGCCGGGCCTGGATATAACCGGATGCGCTTTGGCATTGTAAGGAAAGATATCCTTGTCTTTCTCGAGGTCGTTCGTTACATCATATACATTTATTACCGGACCGAATGGCCCTGCAGGAGAAGCACCGAGTCGCATGCCTACATATTTTCCGAGGCCATCGGCCTGGAAGACCATCAGGTAGCGGCCATCAGGCAACGGTGTCACACTCATTTCGTTTGAAGCCCTGTCGGCAATGGACTGGATCCTGTTCACATCGCTGGTCCATTCCTCTCCATCCCAGAATGTCCAATTTTCAAAAGTCTCGATATCTGCCGGAAGTACACGCGCCACCATCACGTTCTTCTTCTGTCCACGCACCCCATACACGTAAAGGTAACCGTCAGGATGTGGTGCGCCGGCACCTTCCGTATTCACCAGCAGGCCGGCGCCGAATGACCCGGTCGAGTCGACATCCTTGCCCAGGAAGAAAGGAATATCGATCTGTCGTTGCCGGTAGAATGGCGGCTTTTCGCCTTTAGGTATTACCACAAGGGTATTGCCTACTTCCTTAAATCCGAATGGAACATTAGGATCAGTATTGCGGATGCGATAACCGAAAATGTATAGGTCCTTATCCTTGTCATGGTTTACGAACCCGTCGCCCAGCCAGTAATAATCTTCCTTACCTGTCGCAGGAGTGGATGGAATGAATACCGATTTCGGTTTTCCGTCAATGTTACGAGCCCATTTGAATGCAATTCCTGCAGAATCAGCCCAGCCGCCCTTAAGTTCAGCTACCGAGTTGTTGACCATCCGGAAACCAGGCTTCAGGGAATCTTTGGTGATCTCACCGATCATGGTGTCGCTGAACCAGAAGAGCGCTTCAGACGAAGTGGCCGCGCGTGGCGACTCCTTACCATCACGGGTAACCGCAAAAATGCCATCCCCGCCAAACCACCCCGAGTTCCTGGTGAATACCCGGGTCCATTCAGGAGCGGGCTCCACGGTGAATTTGATCCGGTTGAGACTGGCAGAATCCAATGTCTTCGACTGCCACCGCGCCATCGAGGATTTGTTAGTGCAGGAAACCAGTAGGGCTGCAGTAAGCACCGGCACACCCAGGAAGGAAAGACGGTTCATTGGCCAGGGATTTAACTATGTCCAAACATATAAAATATACCGCAGATGCGTTTACTTCCACCAGAACTTTCTTACATGAAGGTTTGTACTTCGGCCGAAAGATAATAGAAGTATGGAAATGAAAAAAGCCCCCGCAATTGCGGAGGCTTCTATATTGGGTTTTGTTGTGATCAGTGTTCAACGGGATGCGCGACCTGCTTTTCAGCAATGGGCTTTTTGTCAACCGGGTGACCAGCAGCAACCGCAGCGGGAACCATTTTCTTCAGTTTAATGATGCCAACTACATTCATCAGCTTCATCACATGGAAAGTCGGATCGAGCTCGAACCACTTCCGCGCAAAGTTTGGATTGTCACCCTGTTTGTGGTGGTTGTTCTGGAACAGTTCACCCAGCAGGAAAATACCCCAGGGCTCAGAGTTCTTGGAATGGTCGCCATTCTTGTAGTTCGCATAACCATATTTGTGGCCACACCAGTTCACGATCGCACCCTGTACCGGGCCCATCAGGAAATGGATCGGCAGCAGCAGGTACCACCAGGGACTTGGAGCAAACAACACATATACGAGTGTGTACATTACGCCAAAGACAATACGGGTAGCGAAATGATCTGCAAAACGATCGAGACGATCCCACTCAGGGAGGTACTCTTTCGTGAACTGCGCCTCGGGCATACCCTTGCGCGTAACGAAACTGTTATAGATGTTCCGGGTGTGCATCATCATTCCCCAAACGTCTTTAAAGAAATGTGGACTATGCGGATCCTTCTCGGTGTCGCTATACACGTGGTGCATGCGGTGCATTACACCATATGCGCGCGGAACGAGGTAAGAAGAGCCTTGTGTAAACCATGTCGATAAGTAGAAGATCCTCTCCCAACCCTTGCTGGTTGTATACATCTGGTGGGAGGCGAATCTGTGCAGGAAAAATGTATGGAAGAAGAGTGACAAAAACCAATGGGCAAAAAAGAAGGTCAGAATAACAGCCATGCTTCACATTTAATTAAGGGGGCAAAGGTAGGGCGAAAAACGTTAAAATGAACCCAAGGCACCGGCTAAATAAACCGGGTATAAGTGAATAGTTCAATCGACTTTTACCCGCCTGAGTTCCAGCAGGTTAAGGCCGTTCGGGGCGAATCCCTTTACCTGGGGCTGCACAAGGTGGATCACCTGGTCGTACCAGAGGGGCACTACGGGGGCGTCGTGGACGATCATCCGGTCCATCTGCCTGTAGAGATCATACCGCAAACTATCGTTCGTTTCCTTGAGGGCCTGTTCATAGAGCCGGTCGAACGCGGGGTTGTGGTACCGGGTATAGTTGGGTGGCGCCGGGTTGGCCGAATAGAAGACGCTGAGATAGTTCTCGGCGTCGGGGTAATCGGCGATCCAGCTTGCCCGGAAGAACAGGGCCTGCGATTTGGCGGTCTGCTCCAGCAGCAGGCTTTTCTGCACCACTTCCACCTGGATGGGCAGTCCCAGTTCCCCGAGCTCCCTGGCGATATAGCTGGCCAGGTCGGCATAAATGGGGATGGTCAGCAGTTTCACCGGGGCAATAGCCGCACCGCCGTTAAAACCGGCAGATTTTAACAGCGCACGCGCTTTCACGGGGTCATAGGCATAGCCGTGGACCTTCGAGGAGTCGAAGGATGGCAGTCCGGCCGGTACAAACCCGCTCTCTGCAGGCGTACCTATCGAGTTCCGCAGGTAGAGCATCATCTTCCTGCGATCGAAGCCATAATTGATCGCCTGGCGCACCTGCAGCATCCGCAGGGGCGAAGCTGCAAGCAAAGGATTCGTCGAATCCACCAGGATACCCAGGTACTCCGTATTCAGGTAGGAATGCTTTGACAAGACTATCCTTCCCTCCCATTCCTTTCTCAGCACACCTTTCTTACTCAGCACTTCATCCTTGAACGACGGATCGATATCATTGATGAAATGCAGTTTCCCCTGGCGAAAGAGCAAAAACTCCGTCGCCTTACTATCAAAGAAGCTCACCTTCACGCCCTGCAGGTAAGGAAGTCGCACACCGGTACTGTCCCGCTCGAAATACTCCTCGTTCTTCCGCAGGATCAATGACTGTCCCTCTTCCAGCGCAACAAACCGGAACGGGCCCGTCCCGACAGGATGCGCACGGAAATTATTTCCATAATACTTCACCGCTTCATGGGGTACGATCGAACAATATTGCATGCTCATGATGCCAAGGATCGGCGGAAAGGGCGCTGCAAGGTGCAACCGGAACGTGCTGTCATCCACGGCTTCAAATGGCTTCTCCTTTCTCACCCTTTCGTTAAAGATCCAGGCACCACTACTCGCAGTAGCGGGGTCAATGATCCGTTCAAAACTGTACACGACGTCCTGTGCAGTCATCCGCCTCCCCCTGCCGGAAGGGAAACAGGGATCAGGATGGAAAAATACATCGGTGCGGAGCTTAAAAGTGTATTGTAACCCTGTATAATCGATTGTAAACGATTGTGCGAGGGAAGGCACGATCGACAGCCCAGCATCCACTTCCACCAATGTATTATAGACCTGGTGGATAGCCCACATGATACTCTGGTTCTTTGCAAAAGCCGGGTCAAGGGAAGCAATACCCGACGACTCATTATAATAAAAGATGCCCTGCTCCCTGTCCTGCCGCGAACGGCAGCCCATTATATTCACCAATATCATCATGAATATTATACATGAACGGCAACTTTTGATGAGAGGCATTTTGCGGTTAGGTCTTATATTTATCGCTGAATAATTGACACGCACACATGCAACTTACATCAATCACCAGAGGATTCATCGGATCCCTGCTTACAATTTCATTATCACTCTCAGCCACCGCCCAGCAACCATTATCTAAAACGGAAGTACTCACGAAGCAGGACACGCTGCGTGGTACGCTCAATGCGGAAAGAAGCTGGTGGGATGTGACACGTTACGATATTTCGGTTACTCCCGACTATGAAACTAAAACGATCAAGGGTACTGTAACAATGAGTTTCAAAGTGACCGGCAAGGGCAATGCAATGCAGGTTGACCTGCAGGAGCCCATGATGCTCGACAAAGCCGAGATCAATGGAAAATCCCTCAAGATCACACGCGAAGGAAATGCATTCCATATAGCGATCAATAAAGCGCTGCCGGTGAACAGCACGCAAAAGATCCTGCTTAGCTATTCGGGTAAGCCGACGGAAGCTGTTCGTCCACCGTGGGACGGCGGCTGGATCTGGAAGAAAGACAAAGCCGGTAACCCATGGATGAGCGTTGCCTGCCAGGGCCTTGGTGCCAGCGTATGGTACCCATGTAAAGACCACCAGAGCGATGAGCCCGACAACGGCGCATCATTATCCATGACTGTTCCCTCCGACCTCGTTGCGGTGGGAAATGGCCGCCTGATCAAAAAGACACCGGCTGGAGACAAGACGACTTATGTATGGGAAGTAAAGAACCCGATCAACAACTACAATATAATTCCCTATATCGGCAAGTATGCGAGCTGGAAAGAAACGTATAAAGGTGAGAAAGGTAATCTTGATTGCGAATACTGGGTGCTGGAAGAAGACCTTGACAAAGCCAAACAGCAGTTCCAGCAGGTGAAGCCGATGATGGAATGCTTCGAGCATTGGTTCGGTCCCTATCCTTTCTACGAGGATGGCTATAAGCTGGTACAGTCACCGCACCTGGGCATGGAGCACCAGAGTGCAGTTGCGTATGGCAACAGGTTTATGAATGGCTATCTCGGTAAGGATCTATCCGGTACCGGGCATGGACTGAAGTGGGATTTCATCATTATCCACGAAACTGGTCACGAGTGGTTCGGGAATAACATCACGACGAAAGACATCGCCGACATGTGGGTGCATGAAGGATTCACCAACTATAGCGAAACGATTTACACCACCTGCCAGAGCGGTGTCACTGCGGGCAATGAGTATCTCGCCGGAATCCGCAGGAACATCCAGAACAATATCCCGATCATTGGCCAGTACGGCGTGAATAAGGAAGGTAGCGGCGATATGTATGCGAAAGGCGCCAATATGATCCACATTATCCGCCAGCTGATCGGTGACGACGAAAAGTTCCGCCAGTTGCTCCGCGGTCTGAACAAGGACTTCTACCACAAGACGGTTACTTCCGCTGAGGTGGAGAAATATATTAACCAGTTTGCCGGTAAGGACTTCAGCAAAATATTTGACCAGTACCTGCGCACGGTAAAGATCCCGCAGCTGCAGTACCAGTTTCTCGCCGGAACGCTCTCTTACCGCTGGCGCAATAGCGTTGACGGTTTCGATATGCCCGTGAAGGTGAAGCTCGATGGTACTGATACCTGGCTCGAGCCAACGCCGGAGTGGAAGACGCTGACGACGCCTGCGACTTCACTGGAAGCAGATAAGAATTTCTACATCGAGACGAAACAGCAGGGAAGCTAGTTACCGCTCGCGTTATTACTATATTGAAAAATGGATCCTCACACTTGAATGGGGATCCATTTTTTTTAAAAAAAGGATTTCAACTTTAATATTCAAATGCTCTTCGTCTCAATAAAGCCCCACTAAGCCACAATTAAATATCCAAACAATACAAAATCGACCAGCAATACGATCAAAAGAGAAATTAAACAAACCCACTTTGGAACGGGATTGGCTTTTGATTCACTCTTTTCAAGATATTCAAGCTTAAACTTCTTCATAGATAGAACTACGAACAACGGAATAAAAAGAAAAATTGAGAGCTGAAAAGCTCCTCTATATATACCCGCAACTAAGCTGCCTGGAATAAAAAAGTCTACTAAATATTTCCCCAATGCAGAAGCTGCTAATATTACGCTTATTGAAAAAATGGATAAGGCATGATAGTACCCGCCAAAAATCCTATATGAAATGTAAAGTATATAGTTT